>JBJDMS010000003.1:0-612 GCA_044900255.1 Microbacterium sp. NPDC090218
GGTTACATTCCGAACCCGGAAGCTAAGCCTCACAGCGCCGATGGTACTGCAGGGGGGACCCTGTGGGAGAGTAGGACACCGCCGGACTCCTTTTAGTCAAAATGGCCACCCATCGTTGGGTGGCCATTTTGCGTTTACACGAAAAGAACAGAGAACAGGGATCATCATGCCGGAAGAGGAAGAGCGCCGTCCGCGTCGCAACGACGACAATGGATCGCGCGGGAATCGTCCCTCCGGTGGGCGCCCTGAGCGTAACCGCGACGGCAACGCCCCCCGTCGTGAGGGCGGTGGGTACAACCGCGACTCCGGCGCTCCGCGCCGCGAGGGTGGCTACAACCGTGATGCTGGTGCGCCTCGTCGCGAGGGTGGCGGTTACAACCGTGATGGTGGTGCCCCGCGTCGCGAGGGTGGCTACAACCGCGACTCCGGCGCTCCACGCCGCGAAGGTGGGTACAACCGTGACGGTGGCGCTCCGCGCCGTGAGGGCGGATTCAACCGCGATTCCGGCGCCCCGCGTCGCGAGGGCGGTGGCTACAGCCGTGATGGTGGTGCCCCGCGCCGCGAAGGTGGGTACAACCGCGATGGTGGTGCCCCGCGCCGTGAGGGTGGGTA
>JBJDMS010000003.1:711-926944 GCA_044900255.1 Microbacterium sp. NPDC090218
TCAACCGCGACTCCGGTGCCCCGCGCCGCGAGGGCGGATACAACCGCGACTCCGGCGCCCCGCGCCGCGAAGGCGGTGGCTACAACCGTGACGGTGGTGCCCCGCGCCGTGAGGGTGGGTACAACCGCGACTCCGGTGCCCCGCGCCGCGAGGGCGGATACAACCGCGACTCCGGCGCCCCGCGCCGCGAAGGCGGTGGCTACAACCGTGACGGTGCAGCCCCGCGCCGCGAGGGTGGCTACAACCGTGACGGTGCAGCCCCGCGCCGCGAGGGTGGCTACAACCGTGACGGTGCAGCCCCGCGCCGCGAAGGTGGGTACAACCGCGACTCCGGCGCCCCGCGCCGCGAAGGTGGTGGCTACAACCGTGACGGTGGTGCCCCGCGCCGCGAGGGCGGGTACAACCGCGACTCTGGCGCCCCGCGCCGCGAGGGCGGCTACAACCGTGACGGCGCAGCTCCTCGTCGCGAGGGCGGATACAACCGCGATGGTGCAGCTCCTCGTCGCGAGGGTGGTTACAACCGCGATGGTGCAGCTCCCCGCCGCGAAGGTGGCGGGTACAACCGCGATGGTGCAGCTCCCCGCCGCGAAGGTGGCGGGTACAACCGCGATGGTGCAGCTCCGCGCCGCGAGGGTGGTGACCGCGAGCGCTCGCGATCCTTCCCGCAGCGTGGCGGTGCGGGCCGGGAGCGTCCCGCACAGGCGGCGAACGAGCGCCCGCGGTTCGATGAGCCGCAGATCCCCGATGACGTCACCGCACGCGACCTCCATGGTTCGGCTCGCAACGAGCTCAAGACTCTGAGCAAGGAGAACGCGGAGCATGTCGCACGTCATCTCGCGATGGCGTCTCGGCTCATCGATGAGGATCCCGCGCTCGCTCATGAGCACGCGCTGGCGGCTTCACGTCGCGCCGGTCGTATCGCGATCGTGCGCGAGACGCTGGGTATCACGGCGTACGCCACGGAGGACTTCGCTCTCGCGCTGCGTGAGCTGCGCACCTACCGTCGTATCTCGGGCAAGGACGATCAGATCGCATTGATGGTCGACAGCGAGCGCGGCATCGGACGCTCCGATCGCGCGCTCGAGACCGGTCGAGCGGTGGATCGGTCTGCGCTCGAAACTCCCGTGCGCGTCGCTCTGGCGATCGCCATGTCGGGCGCTCGACTCGACCAGGGCGACCTCGAACTCGCGCTCGGTGAGCTCGAGATCCCCGAGCTCGACCCGGATCGCGCGTTCGAGTGGAGCCCCGCTCTGTTCGCCGCTCGAGCTGCGGTGCTCGAAGACCTCGGTCGCACCGAGGAGGCCGCGTTCTGGGCTCACCGCGCCGAGGTCGCAGCCGAGGCTCTGGGAGTCGACGAGGCCGGCGACGAAGAGATCTTCATCGAAGACAGCATGATCGAGGGCGAGTTCCTCGACGACGAGGTCAGCGCACCGGCGGACGAAGCCGATGAAGCTGAGCCCGTCGCTGACTCCGACGACGCAGAGGACGCCGAGAACGAGGAAGCGTCTGAAGACTCCGTGTCGGAAGAACCTGTGTCTGAAGATCCCGAAGCTGCGGAGCCGACGGTCGAAGACGAGGTGCGCGAACTTCTGGGTGAAGACGAGGCCGACGACGTGTACCCGGAGGCGTAGTGGCGCTGTTCGCTCGCAAGCGCTCTCCGCGCACGCCGCTCGACGGTGTCGACACGATCCTTGCTGACCTCGATGGTGTGGTCTACGCCGGCCCCGGGGCGCTGCCGTTCGCGGTCGACAGTCTGAACGAGGCGGCGAAGTCCGCTCGACTCGGGTACATCACCAACAACGCCGCTCGAACCGACGCCTCCGTCGCGGCGCACCTGAGCAGCCTCGGTCTCCGGGTCGAGGCATCCGATGTGGTCACGAGCCCCCAGGCCGCGATGCGGTTGATGGCGCAGATCGTGCCCGCCCCGGCGACGATCCTCGTCGTCGGGGGAGACGGTCTCGTCGACGAGGTGCAGAAGGCCGGCTACACGGTGACGCGCAGTGCCGAAGACTCGCCGAGCGCCGTGGTGCAGGGGTTCGCGCCCGAGGTGGCCTGGACCGACCTCGCTGAGGCCGCATTCGCGCTCAAACTGCCCGAGGAAGAGGGCGGCATCCCCTGGATCGCGACGAACACGGACTGGACGATTCCGCGCGAACGAGGGGTCGCCCCGGGCAACGGCACGCTGGTCTCCGCCGTTCACACGGCCATCGGTCGGCTGGCGACGGTCGCCGGAAAGCCGGAGGCGCCCATCTTCGAAGAGGCGCTCGCCCGGTTCGGGGCGCAGAAGGCCCTGTTCATCGGCGACCGCCTCGACACCGACATCATGGGCGCGAGTCGCGTCGGCATCGAATCCGTGCTCGTGCTCACCGGCATCGACCGTCCGAAGCACGTGCTGGCGGCGCCGGAGGGCTCGCGTCCGACGTACATCCTCGGTGACCTTCGCGAGCTGCATGAGCCGTACCCGGAGATCATGGAGCGGGACGGCGTCTTCCAGGTGAACGGCGCCGCCGTGCGTGTCTCGGGTGCCGATGTCGAGATCGTGGCGGAGTCGGGATCCCAGATCGATCTGCTGCGCGCGGGCGCGGCCGCGATCTGGGCTTCGGGCACGCCGGTGTTCGTGCTCCGCGTTCCCGAGCGCCTGTACGACGATCCGTTCCACCGCCCCTGAGCGATCTCGCGTGGCTCCGTCGCCTGTCGGAGGGGCCGCGTACAGTGGAACCGTGAGCGATGAGACGACGAGCGCGCCGACTGACGGCCTGTGGAGCCGCCTGCGCCTGATCGAAGGCCAGCCGCTCCCGGTACGGGCCGACGCCTACGCGGCCTTGCACGACGAGCTCTCCCGACGCCTCGAGAGCGGCGCGAAGCTCGACCAACGGGAGACTTCGGGATCCCGATGACGCGACTCGACGCTGCCCTCGCCGCCCGAGGACTCGCCCGTTCGCGCAGCCACGCAGCCACACTCATCTCCGAGGGGCTCGTGAGCGTCGACGGCCGTCCGGTGGTGAAGGCGTCCACCGCTGTCGGCGACGCTGCCGAGATCACGATCGCGGGCACCGATCACTACGTCGGTCGCGCCGCCCACAAGCTCATCGCCGCCCTCGACGGGTTCGGCGTCCCCGTCGAGGGAAGGCTCGCGCTCGACATGGGTGCGTCCACCGGCGGCTTCACGCAGGTGCTGCGCGAGCGGGGCGCCCGCACCGTGCTCGCGGTCGACGTCGGGCACGGCCAGCTGGCTCCGTCGATCGCTGCCGACCAGGGCGTCGTCGCCGTCGAGGGCTACAACGTGCGGTACATGACGCCGGAGAATCTCGCGGAGGCGACCGGCGCCACGGAGGCGCCGGGCCTCGTCGTCGGCGACCTCTCGTTCATCTCGCTCGAACTCGTGCTTCCGGCCGTCGCCGGGATCGCCGCGCCGGAATCCGACATCCTCCTGCTCGTGAAGCCGCAGTTCGAAGTCGGGCGCACCGCTGTGCGCGGTGGACTGGTCACCGACCCGGCCACGCGCGCAGACGCCGTGGCCCGGACGGTGTGGAGCGCGTGGGACGTCGGACTCGGAATGCTCGGCATCCTTCCCTCCCCGATCCTGGGAACGCACGGCAACGCCGAATATCTTGTGCACCTCGCGCCGGGGCGTGGCAGCAATCCGACAGATTATTTGACCGCCATCGAAAACGTAGCCTACGGGCGGTAATCCGCGCTATTTCTGGATTCAGAACTACCGCGAGCGTCTTCCCGGGGCTCCACTTTGGGCACGGAACGGGCACGCGGTTAGCGCGTACTCAGCACAAATCGGCTTCCTGTGGCAGTGTCTAAGTCATGAGCGTGACGGACATTGTGGTGCAGACGCAGCCTTCGGCTCTGGAATGGATCGCCGCTGGCGCAACAGCTCTTTCAGCCGTCGTGATCGCCTGGCAGGCATGGCAGACGCGCCGGTCCGTTCAGGCCTCCGAAAAGGCCGTAGATGTCGCGCAGGCAGCTCTCACGGAGAGCCAGCTCGCCCGCGTCGAGAACGGAGTCCCGCGCCTCATCGTCACCTCGGCCTTCTTTGTGGGGGCCGACAAGCTCTGGCGGCGGGACCAGCAGGGTGAGATCTCCGAGGTTGAAGAGGGGCAGATCTTCAAACTCCCGCGCGACGCCGACATGATGTTGACGTGCAGGCACACGTTCTCGATTCGGAACGATGGGCCGGGGACCGTGGTGCCGAAGTTTAAGTCCTCCCCGTCCACGAGCGTGATGACCCCTCCGGAGCCGATCCCGCCTGGCACCGAAAAGGAGTTCATCTTCACGATGCGTAAGAGCGCCGCTGAATGGGTCTCACTTCTCACCCCGATCTCGTCGGGCAGCGAGAGCACGGTGTACCCGGTTAGCGGCACGGTCGATGTCATCTACTCGGGTCCCCGCGACTCTGACGTGGACGAGACTCATCCCGTCATCGTTCGCGGGTCGGCACTGATTGCGGTCGAAGATGCAGAGGGCGACTGGCGGAGGTATGGGTCCTTCGAATGGCAGCAGAGCCTGACGGCCCGTGTCGCGCCCGCGACTCGCACCTACTGGCGTTCCCGATCTGCGAATGTGAAGTTCGACACTCAGCCCATCGCGCAAGGCGAGATCGCCGCGGGTTAGCACGGACTCTGGTTAGTCGCAGGTTCTAGAGGACGCTTTATCTCTGTTTCCAGAAATGACCTGGTTAGCGCGAATATGCACTATGTAGACAGCTCGAAAAGGCGAGGGTATTCTCAGCGCTGAGCGCCGCCTGGGCTGGCACATGGAAAGCCGCCCACGTCTGTAGGAGGACGAGAGCGGCTGAGAGTGATTTCCGATGTCCACAGTACCCGCCGACGCCGAACGTCGCATCACTCCTCCGCGCAAGCTCACGCTTGCCGAGATGCAGTCGATGGTTAGCGCGAGTCCGCCAGATAAGCGGACAGAGGTTAGCGCGTATGCGCCCTCTCCGACCCCGCCAGATAACCTACGCCCGTCCAGGGCGTACGGGGATGAGGACATCGACGCTCTCGTCGCTGACCTCATCGCAGCTCGTGATGCTCGTGGCCATCGGAAGGCGATGCGCAGACCGTTCCGCCGTCGCGGGCAGAACGATCTCTTCGACGTCGTTCGCCTCCACCTCCGTCGTCTGTGTCGTCGTGTCCTGAACGACCGATGCCGCGACGGACTGGAGCCTCCCCGGCCTCACGTCCTTATGCTGGCCCTGGAACGCTACGTTCAGGAGCAGTGCTGGCACCTCGTCTATCACCACGATTACGGCGAGCAGCGCGCCCCTCAGCGTCTGCGCCGGACGTATCTGGATGAGTCGCGCTCAGGACAGGGAGCTATCCGCAGCGTCGCCATCTCTTCTGCGCGTTACGCACTAGACACGTGGAGCCCGGATTACATCCGGGAGATGCAGCGGCTGGGCAGCGTCGGGGGCAAGATCTCGAAACGACCGGCCACATGGACGGATGCGGATCTCGACCGGCTGAGCAATCTGGCGCATCTGCCGAACATGCGAGCGCGCGCCGAAGAGCTGGGCCGCTCCCTTCGCACGACCGAACGCATGTGGAGTGCCCTTCAGCAGTGCCCCTGACCCCGGAACGGTTAGTGCGAACGCACACAATGGTCAGGCGAACATCAGTCGCAGAAATCGATCTAGCGACCGATGGCCGATATCCCTGATGTGAAGAGTTCAGCCGCAATCGTCCAGCCCCGTAGCGTGGGCCGACCCTGCGGTGTGTGCTCGCTCAGCTCCGAGCACCGCACGACTCTGGAGACCGCGCTCGCTCAGGGCACGTCAATTTCCCGGATTAGCCGTCAGCCCTGGTCTCCTGGCCGTGACAGCATCCGCGGGCATATCGCAGCCGGTCACCTTCCGCAGCAGATCCAGCACGCCGTGGAGCGCCAGTACGGTCTGGACTCCAGCACCATCGCGGCCCGCATCGTAGACGCAGCTCAACGTGCACGCGAGACGGCCCTCAAAGCCCTGGAGAGTGGGAACTCCGCCACCGTGCTCCGAGCCGGTGACGCCGAGGTGCGAGCCCTGGGAATGCTCACCGCAATGGGCGAGACCTCCGAACAGGAGATCCAGTTCCGGGCAGCCGCAAAGGATCTGGCCGCAGCAGTGATCCGAGTAGCGCGCCGAGACCCTGCCACGGCAGAAGTCATCGCCTCCGAGCTGGACCGCATGCACAGGCCAGCTATCGCGGAGGACATCCGAGACCAGTACCCCGATTTCGAAAATGAGGTTAGCGCGTGATGAGCACGAACAACGAGATCGAGCCCGCGGGCGTCCGTCGTCTCCGCGAGGCACGCGCCGCCCTGGCCGCACGCCGAGCCGAGCCCGAGACGGAGGGTGTGCCCGTCGTGCAGGCAGGCGACGAGATCCACTGCACCGATCCGGGTGGCATCCTCCTCCCGCGCTCAACGTCTGTGTTCGGCGGTGAGCCCGGCATGCAGCTCTTCCGCGGCGACACGGTCACGGTGCAGCGCTCCTGGATCGAAGCGAGCCGGGATGGATCGGGACAGCTCACCTGGCCGACCCTCGTGCACGATCCCGACGAGCAGGTACGCCGATGGGGTCGCGTGCGTCTCGCCCCAGGACCGTTCCCTGAAGAGGCGAGCCGATACGAGCGCGGCACCCCGGACTGGGCAGAAGCTCGCGAGCAGGCACGGAAGGCGGCATGGGCCGAGCCGAACGCGGAACGTCGTGCAGCAGCACTCGCTGAGGTCGCACGCGAGTTCGGTCCGCCGCCCGTCACGAGCACCATCGTCTCCACGACGCCGGACCCCTCGATCAAGCGGGCCGCAGAGCAGCGAGCGGCGCTGGATGCGGGCGGCGTTCGCCACGTGAACCGCTACGAGGCTCAGGAGCCGGGGGTGAAGCGATGACCGGCGCACCATGGGGCAATAAGTCCCGCAGCATCCACCGAGCCGTCGTGGATCTCGTCGCCTTCTACCTGGACGGCGAGGGCATCGCCTCGACCGCGAAGCGGACGCCGACGAGCCTCTCTGACGCCCTGAGCGATGAGATCGCCATCAAGCCGGATCTCAGCCTCCCCGGCGTGCACCTAGACGTCACGAGTCGCCTCAGCCCGTACAGGCTCTCAGAGGACTTGGAGAGCTCCCAGCGAGCCGCCAGGATCAACGGCACCCCCGTGGCCGGATTCGTCCAGTGGCGCGGCGATAAGGAGATCGAGAACTCGTACGTGGTCCTCGATCTCCGAAGCTTCGCCCATCTTGTCCGCGGGGACCATCTCACGCCGCCGTAGAGCCAAAGCCCCCGTGCAGGTCAGCCCCATCCTTGGTTTCGCCTGCACGGGTCCCGCCGCTCGTGGGTCAAGCACGAGCGGCACCCCGACTCTCGCCGTAGTTCGCTGTCATCGTCTAGGCGGCGAGAGTCGGGACCTTCAACTCCGGCCCTCCGCCCCAACCAATGACGGGCCGTTGGACAACCCGCGGGGGGCCGGACCCTCTCTCGCCACCCCTGGAGGACACCGTGAAATCACGACACGCTCGAACCATTCATCCGTTTCGTACGTCGGGTGTGAACGTCCCCGGCTACAGCCGCCCACCGCAGCCTGGACAAGCCTCACAGCAGCCCGTTCCCGTCGTCGGAGCGCAGCGGCCTTCTCCGCCCCGTGCGGCCCCGCAGCGGCCCGCAGATGCTCGCACGCTCGCAGAGGCCGCTGACGGCATCATGCGCGCAGCGCGTCGCCTCCATTTCCGGAATCCGACCTTCCCGGACACGAAGGGCTCATGGATCAAACTGGGCGAGCACCAGTGCCGCGTGCCGATGAACTCCATCGTGGCGATCCAGCGCGCCGACAACGGGCGCGAGTTCGCCGTGGTCTCTGGCACGAACGGCACCAGCGGTTTCTGGGTGCTCACGGACAAGCCGGACGGCATCCGCGAAGTCGTAGGCCTCCTGGACACCTTCCGCGCCGAACTCCGCCGAGCAGCGTTCGGGCAGTAGCTCGTGACCGCAGCAGCAACCGCCTGGGCGGCTCTTCAGGATGCTCTGAGCGTCCACGAGCCCGCATGCATGGGTGATGAGAGATTCACTGCCGAGACCGGCGCGCACGATGCTGTGCTCCGCGCGATCTGCGCCCGGTGTCCGGTCCGGCAAGAGTGCGGGGACTACGCCAGGGCCGCACGCCACAACGGCGGCGCGTGGGGGTTCTATGCCGGTCTCGTTCGCCGGTCACAGTCACAGATGCGCAGCCCGCGCGCCCGTCCATCGAACACCGTTCGCGGTTGAGTGTCCGTTGTCCTGATATCGGACACCCGCGCGGCAAGGCTCCTCTGGTCCCGTGTGGCGGCTGGAATCTGTCTCAGAAGTATGTCCGGAATGTTGCCTGTCCGCTTGCGTCAATGCGCCAGGATCGGACATAATGACAGCATGGCCAATTCCAGCACCTCCCGCACCTACGGATACGTCCGCGTCAGCACCCGCCGCCAGACGGTCGATCAGCAGATGGATGCTCTCCTCGCCGCGGGCGTGCCCGCCGACAACATCTATGGCGACGTCATCTCGGGAGCTAAGTGGGACCGAGACGGATTGTCCGACCTTCGCAAGCTCCTGCGTGCGGGAGACACGCTCGTCGTCGTCGCACTCGACCGTCTGGGGCGCTCACTCTCCGAAATGGTGAAGCTCCTCGACTGGATCGTTTCGGAGGGCATCGAGCTTCGCTCACTGCGCGAGGGCATCGACCTCACTACGCCCACGGGACGGATGCTCGCCGGGATCTTCGCGAGCTTGGCCGAGTATGAGCGAGCCCTCATCCTGGAGCGCGCAGAGGCGGCACGCGACGCAGCTCGCGCCCGTGGCCGTCAGCTGGGACGCCCCAAGAGCATGACCGCCGACCAGATCGAGAAGGCGCGCGCGCTCCTCGCCGCCGACTGGAGCCGCGTCCGTGTCGCCAAGGAACTGGGCGTCTCGCGCGCCAGCCTTTACCGGGAGATCCCGGTCTGATTGTTCGAGTCGCTAGGCGGTGACCAGCTCGCACCTGTCGATCCAGCGCGCGAGGATGCTCAGCGTCGCTAGTTGCTCCAGCGCTTCTTGCTTCGGTAGGTCCTCTGTGGTGTGCGTCGCCGTGTTCCTGATAGCGGCGAAGGCTCCCTGAGCAAGGTGGAGGATGCCGACGCGCATCGTTTTCACCGTCAGATCATCTTCGTTTCCGGGCCATCGAAGACGAGGCTTACCCGTCTGAGGCTCCGATAGTGCGAAGGCCTGCGTGACGAGTTCGCTATCACCCAGCTCGTAGCGCCCCGTGAGATCCTTCACGTAGCCACTCAGAGCCGTAGCCGCCCGCTGGACAGCATCGGAGTAGTGCCCGGACTCCCAACGCCCGGACGCCGCCTTCCAGATGATCGGATGCAGTGCATCGGCCTTCATCGTCGGAGCCGCCGTGCCGAGCTTGGCCCGAGTCTCCGCGCGTGTCTTCACCAACGCGAGAGCGTGCTCTGCGAACTCGATTCCCTCGTCCAGCCAGTACGCCTTCTCCGACCGCCTCATCAGGCCGGGAACGCCGCTGTTGCCCAGCACGCGCACGATGATCGCGTGCGTCTGGGCCGATGCGTCTCGAAGTTGCGGGTATAAGGCGTTGTCCTCGTAGGTGAAGCCGTATACCTGGTTGCCGCGGTCGCGGGAGTAACTCACCGCTCTCGCCTTGCGAGCGTTTTCGATCCACCATTCCAGGCGTTCAACTACCCACTGCTCATCCATTCTCGAAGGCTAGCGACTCAGAGAGGCGGGACCGAATCAGAACACGATGCCGACGTCGTCACGCTCAGGCTCAGGCAGATCCCCGCGCCCACTACCTAGTGTGTATTTGACCCGAATCGTTCGACGGCGATGCAGGTTGGGTTCCTGGCTCCAGGTGAGAATGAATGCACCGGTGCCGGTCGTTCCCGGTGGGTAGATAACGGTGGAGGAGAACGACTTTCCGAACTCCGCCCGTTCGGCTTTGCTAGTCGCAAACACGGATATGATCCCTGCGGCATCAGGGCCGAAGCGCACGTCGCGACCGTCACCGCGTCCGCGGTTTGTGACCGTGCCAGTTACTCTGATCTCTCCGTCGCTATCTGTCTTGATGGCGACGGACCGGACCCAGCGCGGAGCTGGCGTACGGTTGCGCCAGAATGTGCCGCCGCTGATGAGGAGACTTGCGCCCGAGACGATCAGCGCCCACCAACCTACGTCCATGCCTGGATGCTATCGAGCACGGGCGCTAGTTCGAGCACTTGGGAGCGTCCATTTCGGTCGCGAGCAGTTGGAGCGTCACGGCCTCCCCCTGATCGCAGACGATTCGGTCAAGGATGTCTGCTGACCGAACGCGCAGGACGGCCCGATCCTCTGATAGCAGCGTTGTCCAGCCGTCCGAGTCGCCAAGTACGTAGGCGCTGTGCGTTTCCTTCAGGGTCGCGACTTCCTCTAGCGGGAGCCAGAAGGAGGACCAGGACGGGAGGATTGAGATGACAAGCGGAATGATCAGCGCGGAATAGAACATTGCTCCAGGGGTGTCGTTGTCGGCGATGTTGATCGCTCGAATCGTTCGTTCTGCCCAGGGGCGCTCGATGCGACCGATGATCGACACAGCGAGCACAACGATCCACAGGCCCGCGATCCAGAATGCCGTGGGAAAAGGCGACGTGACGAACACAAGGTACCCGACAAGAAACGCGACCATGATGAGGGCGGGGTATCGCTGAATCCAGCGGAGTGTCACCCGCCGGGCTGATCGGTTGAGCAGCATGACAATCGCCGTGGTCAGAGTCACCCAGGGAAGCACCAGCAGCGTCGTTGCCGTGAGCAACGGCAGGATTTGAAAGTTCTCGAAGAGCACCCGCAACAGCACCGGATCACCTTTTGAGAACATGAGCAGCCGCACGGCGGCTAATGCAACGGGGACTGCCGCAATCCACAACGCGACGTTGAGAGAACTCGACATCTCACGTCGTCCCGATTCCTTCGGGCTCGCGGCAGCAGTGCTCATAACGCCGAGCGTAGCGCGGCGTCCTAGCTCACTCGTAAGTCTTGTGAACGTGCCAGCCGTCCGCGCCCCTGTAGACGTCGAAGACGAACGAGACGCCGTCCTCGTCCGTGCCCTGGAATCGCCAGCCGTACAGGCCGTGGTGAGCCTCTCCTGGAGCCACGGACCACGACGAGTGACGCAACCGGGTGGGGGTGTCTGAGACGCGCCAGCGTCGGCCCGCGTAGACCATCCGAGTAGGGACGTCATCCGTCATCCAGAGGGTTGCGGTGTGATCGACTGTCGGCGTGCTCATGGGTTAAGACCATAGAACACATGTTCGAATGTTGCTACCCTCGAAGTTGCCGGGAAGGTGAGGTGCGGCGTGTGGGTGCAGGGGACCGGCTGAAGGCGTCGAACGATGTTCGCGGCGCGCGAGCATCCGTCACCGCCGCAGCGAAGCGCGGCCCGCTCCAGTCCCTGTCGGATCGCGAACTAGCTCTGCGCGAGCACCCCGTCACGGTGTATCCCCACGCCCTGCAACGACGGGTGCGCGCATGGGTGAGATTCGGAGCGGAGGCCGTTCGCGTGGACGCCAAGATCATGCGGTCAACCCCTCTCGCAGCCGGGATCGAGTTCCACGGGGAGAACGAGGTGTTCCGATGCTGGGTCTGGGGCAACGCCGTCGAGATCCTGGAGCCTTCCTGAGCCCGCTACGTCGCTTTGGGCACCTCCCGGGCCTCCCGCGCTCGCCTCGCGAGCTGTGCGCGACTGATGTTCTTCGCCCGCCGCGCCTGAGCAGCAGCCGGGACCGGTAGAGTCTCGCCCCTAAAAACAGCGCTGGCCGCAGCCGCGATCTCGATGGTGTACTCGATATCGGCGGAGATGGCCGCTTCGGCTTCACGCCACAGCACCCGCAGGGCGGCGCGCTTGCGCTCCTCAGGGCTGGCGTCCACCTCGCCCCACGCGATCAGCTCATCGAAGTCAGGGAGCCGCTCCATCACGAGGTCCGCCGCTTCATCGCGCTGAGCGCGGCGACGTCCAGGTCCAGTTCGTTGCTCTGGTACTCCAGGGCGCTTCGGTGATCTCCATGGCCTCCCCGGGCCATCGTGCGCACCATGTCCCCGCCCACAGCCAGCCGGTAGCTGTTGAGGTCATTCCTCCTGAGCGCGTGGGGAACGATGTCCGGAATACCGGCCATCACTCGTGCCCGCTTCCAGAGGTCGTACGCTCGCCCGTGCTGGAGCCTGAGCCCCGTGGACGGGTTCAAGAAGACCGGGGTGGCTCCGATGGACGGGTGAGCCTTCCGGAGAGCCCGTAGGGCCTCCACAGCGTCCTCCGTAAGTGCCACGGTGCGCTTCGACTTCTTCGTCTTCAGGTCGGTCTTGATGTGGCCACCAAGGAGCTGCTGTCGAACGTGCACGATCCCACGGTCCAGGTCCACGGCATCCCAGTCCAGACCCAGAGCCTCGGAGATCCGGAGCGCTCCGCCCCACTGGATCAGGAAGAACGTCCGGACGAAGTCGGGCAGCTCATCCAAGACTGCCCATATCTCGTCGGAGCTGAACACCCGCTTCTTCTCTCCGACGAACGCCGTGGCGTCTTTCAGCCGGGGCTTCACCTTGATGATGCCGTCCCGGAGGGCGTGCTCCAGGACCATGCTCAGCGTCATGTATGCGGAGCGTCGGGAGCTGGTCGCGGGCAAGGAGTTGAACCAGATCAGGATCGTGGTGTGGCGGATGTTCACCAGCCGCTTGTCTCCGAAGACCGGCGTGAGCCACTTCCGGATGTAGCGCTCCTCGTTCTTCAATGTGCCTTCCGCCTTCGAGCCTCTGCGAGCCTGGATGACCAGCTCCGCGTACTCCGCGAAGGTGATCGAGGTGTCCACCGTCCCGCCATCGGTCTCCTGGTGCCATGCGATCTGGACGTCCTGGGCCTCCTTCTTGGTCTTGTAGGTGACGCCGGGCGTTGGGTTGATGCGCTTGCCGTTAGCGTCCTCCACCCGGGCCTGGTACCTGCCAGAGGCGAGCTTGCGGGGTTGTTCCATGTCGGTCTCCTTGTCCAGTCGTGATACGCCTGAGCGAGGAACTTTGGGCACGCTCGGGCACGACGGCCTGGAAACTCCCGGAATCGCTGGGATGCGCACGCGCCCGCAGAAACCCGACAGAATGGTTGGACACCATCAACCGACTGGCAGGAGGACGATGAACGAGCGCAGCATCCTGGTCGTCGCCCACGCCGGCCGCGTCGACACGGTCGACGCGGCGCGTCGGGTGATAGACGCCCTGCGGCAAGCGGGAGCGCGCCCTGTCCTGGCAGCCGACGACCACGAGGCGCTCGTCGCGGTGGACGACTTCTTCGCCGATGCCGACGTGCTCGGCGTCTCGGTCGATCCTGCAGACCTCGAGCTGGCGATCGTGCTGGGCGGAGACGGGACGATCCTGCGCGCCGCCGAGCTGGTCCGCGACTCGGGAGCGCCCGTGCTCGGAATCAACATGGGCCACGTCGGTTTCCTCGCAGAGATCGATCGCGACGACATGGACAAAGCCGTGCGTCGCGTGATCGATCGCGATTACGAGGTCGAGGAGCGGCTCGCGCTGTCGGTGCGGGTGAAAGACGCGGCCGGCGCGGTCGTCTACGAGACCTGGGCCCTCAACGAGGCCACGGTCGAGAAGGCCAGCCGCGAGCGGATGATCGAGGTCGTCCTCGAGATCGACGGACGCCCCCTGTCGAGCTTCGGCTGCGACGGCATGGTCGTCTCCACTCCCACCGGCTCCACCGCCTACAACTTCTCTGCCGGGGGACCGGTCATCTGGCCCAGCGTCGAAGCGATCGCCGTGGTGCCCCTGTCGGCGCACGCGCTGTTCGCCAAGCCGCTCGTCGTCAGCCCCGATGCCTCGGTCGCGATCGAGATGCTCGAGCGCACCGACGGTTCCGGCATTCTGTGGTGCGACGGACGTCGCTCGCATGACCTGCCACCGGGTGCGCGCGTGGTCGTCCGCCGGTCCTCGCGTCCGGTTCGACTCGCGCGCCTGCACCCCACGGCCTTCACCGACAGGCTCGTGCGCAAGTTCCAGCTGCCTGTCGAAGGATGGCGCGGCCAGGCGCAGGGGACGCCGTCATGATCGAGGAGATGCGAATGCAGGGGCTCGGCGTGATCGCCGACGCCGTCCTGCCCCTCGGCCCCGGGTTCACCGCCATCACCGGCGAGACGGGTGCCGGAAAGACGATGGTCGTGACCGGTCTCGGGCTGCTTCTGGGGCAGCGAGCCGATTCGGGCGCCGTCCGGGCCGGCGCTGCGCAGGCCTCAGTGGCCGGCGTGTGGATCGTCCCCGAAGGCGGCGACGTCGCCGAGATCGTGGCAGACGCCGGGGGCGAGCTCGAGCCTGCGGGTTCGGGCACGGCGGAACTCTACGTCTCGCGCACACTGAGCGCAGAGGGGCGCAGCCGGGCGAGCGTGGGCGGTCGTGCGGCACCCGCCGGCGTGCTCTCCGCACTGGCTGAGGAACTCGTGGTGGTGCACGGGCAGTCGGAGCAGCTGCGTCTGCGCTCCGCCGCCGCGCAGCGGGACGCGCTCGACCGCTTCGGAGGCGCCCCGATCGCCGAAGCACTCGAGAAGTACGCGGACTCCTTCGCTCGGTGGCGAACGCTCGACTCCGAGATCTCCGAGATCACCGAGAACCGCGACCGTCGGGCCGAAGAAGCCTCTCGTCTCCGCGAGGCGCTCGCGCTGATCGAGGCGACGGCACCGGAGCCGGGGGAGGACCAGGAGCTCAGCGATCGCGCCGAGCGCCTCGCGAATGCCGAGGAGCTTCGTCTGGCGGCCTCCCTCGCCCACGGAGCGCTCTCAAGCGAAGAGGGCGAGCCTGATGCTTCGGCACTCGTCGCGGAGGCTCGTCGCGTGCTCGAGCGCGCGTCCGATGCCAAGCTGACCGAGATCGGCGAGAGCCTCGCTGACATCGGCTACCGGATCGCGGACACGGCGGGGCTCCTGTCTGCCTACCTCGCCGATCTCGACGAATCCGGACCACACGAGCTGGCTGCAGTGGAAGAGCGCCGCGCCGCGCTGGGAACGCTCATCCGCGCGCACGGATCCCTCGATGAAGCATTGTCGCTCTGGCAGACGGGTTCCGCGCGTCTCGCGGAACTCGACGACGACGGGGACCGCATCGAACGGCTCATCGTCGAACGCGACGCCGCCAGGGACGAACTCGACTCGCACGCTGCGACGCTGACGGCGACGCGCACCGATGCGGCGGTACGTCTCGGCGAAGCGGTGACCGCCGAACTGCGCGCACTCGCGATGCCGGATGCGCGCCTCGAGGTCGCGGTCTCCGAAGGTGCCGAGAGCACCCACGGACGCGACGACGTCGCGATCCTGCTCGCTCCGCATCCTGGCGCCGAGCCCCGCTCGGTCTCGAAGGGGGCCTCTGGCGGCGAGCTGTCGCGCGTCATGCTCGCCATCGAGGTCGTCATCGCGGCGACCGACCCGGTTCCGACTTTCGTCTTCGACGAGGTCGATGCGGGCATCGGCGGGGCCGCCGCCATCGAGGTCGGTCGGCGACTCGCCCGACTCGCCGAGAAGTCGCAAGTCATCGCCGTCACGCATCTCGCGCAGGTCGCCGCCTTCGCGAACAACCACCTGTCGGTCGTGAAGGCCAATGATGGCGCGGTCACGGCATCGAGCGTGCGGCGTCTGGAGGGCGGTGAACGGGAAGCGGAGATGGCCCGTCTGCTCTCGGGACTCGCCGATTCCGATGCTGCTCTGACCCACGCGCGTGAACTTCTCAGCCTCCGCGTCCCCGCCGCCTGATAGGATCGAAGCCCGTGATGAACTCTTCTTCTGCGGGACCCAAGAACGACACGACCAAGCACATCTTCGTGACTGGTGGTGTCGTTTCGTCTTTGGGCAAGGGACTGACGGCGGCCAGCCTCGGCAACCTCCTCACGGCGCGCGGTCTGCGTGTCGTGATGCAGAAGCTCGACCCGTACCTGAACGTCGATCCGGGCACGATGAACCCGTTCCAGCACGGCGAGGTCTTCGTCACGGACGACGGTGCGGAGACCGACCTCGACATCGGTCACTACGAGCGCTTCCTCGACATCAACCTGTCGGAGGCCGCGAACGTCACCACCGGTCAGATCTACTCGCAGGTGATCGCGCGCGAGCGGCGCGGCGAGTACCTCGGCGACACGGTGCAGGTCATCCCGCACATCACCGATGAGATCAAGCGCCGCATGCGTCTGCAGGCGAGCGAAGACCCGCGCCCCGACGTGATCATCACCGAGGTCGGCGGCACGGTCGGCGACATCGAGTCGCAGCCGTTCCTCGAGTCCGCGCGTCAGCTCCGCCACGAGCTCGGCCGTGACAGCGTGTTCTTCGTCCACGTGTCGCTGGTGCCTTTCATGGGTGCCTCGGGCGAGCAGAAGACCAAGCCCACGCAGCACTCGGTCGCGGCCCTCCGCCAGGTGGGCATCCAGCCCGACGCACTCGTGCTCCGCAGCGACCGCCCGGTGAGTGAGAGCAACCGGAACAAGATCGCGCTCATGTGCGACGTCGACGTCGAGGGCGTCATCAACACCGTCGACCTGCCGAGCATCTACGACATCCCGTCGACACTGAACGAGCAGGGACTCGACTCGTACATCGTGCGTCGCCTCGGGCTCGACCAGAAGGCGGCCGACGTCGACTGGACCCGCTGGAACAAGGTGCTCCACGCGGTGCACAACCCCAAGCACGAGGTCACGATCGGCCTGGTCGGCAAGTACATCGACCTCCCGGACGCGTACCTCTCCGTGACCGAGGCGCTCAAGGCCGGCGGCTTCGCCCAGGAGACGAAGGTCAACATCCGCTGGATCCCCTCGGACCTCTGCGAGACGCCCGAGGGAGCGCAGGAGCAGCTCGCCCAACTCGACGGCATCTGCGTGCCCGGCGGCTTCGGCATCCGCGGCATCGAGGGCAAGCTCGGCGCGCTGAAGTTCGCTCGCGAGCAGGGCATCCCGACCCTCGGACTGTGCCTCGGCCTGCAGTGCATGGTGATCGAGTACGCGCGGGACGTCGCCGGCATCGCGGGCGCCTCGTCCAGCGAGTTCGACCCCGAGACCGCAGAGCCCGTGATCGCGACGATGGCGGAGCAGGTCGACATCCTCGACGGCGGAGACCTCGGCGGCACCATGCGTCTCGGTCTGTACCAGGCCGCCCTCGCCGAGGGATCGCTCGCCCGTGAGCTGTACGGCACGCCGGAGGCCTCCGAGCGCCACCGTCACCGCTACGAGGTCAACAACGCGTACCGCGACCGCCTCACGGATGCCGGCCTGGTGTTCTCCGGCCTCAACCCGGAACTCGACCTGGTGGAGTACGTCGAGCTGCCGCGCGACGTGCACCCGTACTACATCGCCACGCAGGCGCACCCCGAGCTGCGTTCGCGTCCGACCGCCCCGCACCCGCTGTTCCGCGGGCTCGTCGGCGCGGCGATCGAGCGTCACCGCGCGAGCGAGCTGTTCGACGTCAGCGCAGATGACTGAGTCGCCGGAGAGCCTCCGGGACGAGCCCTTCGAGCCGGAGGTTCTCCAGAGCGACCTCGTCTACAAAGGCTGGGTCTGGGATGTGCGCTCCGACCGCGTGCGCTACGGCGACGGCGAGATCGTCCGTGAGTACGTCGACCACACCGGTGCGGTGGCGATCCTCGCGCTCGACGACGAGGGGCGCGTCCTGCTGATCCAGCAGTACCGCCACCCGATCCGTCACCGCGACTGGGAGCTGCCCGCCGGCCTGCTCGATGTGGAGGGCGAGGAGCCGCTCGAAGCCGCCCGCCGCGAACTCGCCGAGGAGGCAGACCTCGTCGCCGCGCACTGGGAGCCGCTGGTCTCCTCGTGGACGACGCCGGGCGGCAACGACGAGATCATCCACATCTTCCTCGCCACCGGCATCGCGCCGGCGCCCTCCGCACACGACCGCGAGGACGAGGAAGCCGACATCCGCATCGAGTGGGTGCCGCTGACGGACGCCATCGACGCGGTGCTCGAGGGGCGGATGCACAACGGCATCCTCACGATCGGCGTGCTGGCTGCGGCGCAGAGGCTGCGCGATCGGGGCTGAGGGATGCTGCTCGAGCGCGCACTCGACGCCTACCTGCGTCATGTCACGATCGAGCGTGGGCTGAGCGAGCACACGATCGCCGCCTACCGACGCGACCTCGGCGGGTACTGCGATTGGCTGGCGAAGGAGGGGATCGTCGACACCTCGGAGGTGACTCCCGCGGTGATCGACCGCTTCATCGCGGAACGTGCCTCCGCCGACCCCGCTCCGGCCTCGACGAGTCTGGCGCGCCTGCAGTCCTCCGTGCGGGGCTGGCATCGCTTCCTGACGCGGGAGGGGATCGAGATCGATGACCCGAGCGGCAGACTGCGACCTCCCAAGGCGCCCCGCCGGCTCCCCAAAGCCCTGACCATCGACCAGGTCGAGCGGCTGCTCGCCGCGCCTTCGCCGGAGGATCCGATCGGCGTCCGGGATCGGGCGCTCCTGGAACTTCTCTACGCCACAGGCGCTCGGGTGTCGGAGGCGACCGGGCTCGACGTCGACGATCTCGCCCACGGCGACGTGCTGCGCCTGCGCGGGAAGGGCTCGAAGGAGCGCATCGTGCCGATCGGGTCATACGCCCGCGCGGCCGTCGACGCCTACCTCACCAGGGTCCGGCCGGCACTCGCGGAGAAGGGACGAGCATCGGCTCGGCTGTTCCTCGGAGCGAGAGGAGCGCCGTTGTCTCGGCAGAGCGCCTGGCTCGTCATCCGTGCGGCCGCAGAGAAGGCTCAGATCACGTCGGAGGTGTCACCGCACACCCTGCGGCACTCCTTCGCCACGCACCTTCTGCAAGGTGGGGCCGACGTCCGTGTCGTCCAGGAGCTCCTCGGACACTCCTCGGTGGCGACGACTCAGATCTACACGCATGTCTCGGTCGACACCCTGCGTGACATCTACGCGACCTCGCATCCGCGCGCACGCTGAGCCGCGAAGGGTGCGACAGCGGTGCTACGGCCCGACGGCCCGCGCGACCGCATCGGCGACGGCTCGGTCGCGCATGGCTCCACGGCGGGCGTCGCGCTCCGATCCGTTGATCAGCAGCGCGAACGAGTACCCATGCTCGGGATCGGCGAAGGCGAGCTGGCCGCCGAAGCCCGGGTGGCCGAACGTGCATGCGGACGTCAGACCGCCGTGGTGTCGGACGGGCAGCGTGATCCCGAGCGCGGGGAGCGCGAACTCCGGCGAGTCGGCCCCGGCAACCGTGAGGCTGCCGATGGTGCGGTTCGCAGGGGCGCCCCCTCTTCCGGCATCGGGGAGGTCGTTCCGCGTCTCGGAGGTGGCGCGCTGCAGGAGATCGCTGCGCCAGAGTCGCTCGTCGCCGTGCAGGAGCGCCTGGTAGAACAGAGCGACCGACGCCGCATCCGAGATGATGCCGCCGCCGGGCACGCCGGCCTCTATCAGCGCAGGGGAGGAGCCGATCTCCAGCGCGAGTCCGGCCGCCCGATCGAGGGCTTCGGCGGTGGCATCCAGGCCGAGCATGGCCGCCGAGAGGGGGAGGTCGTACTCGCCGATCAGCTCGGCCGGCACGATGTCGGCCTGGTCTTCGGCAGGCACGCCGAGGCGCAGCCGATCGAGTCCGAGCGGCGCGAGGATCAGCTCATGCAGAGCCTGCCGGTGATCGAGTCCGGTCGTGCGTCGGACGAGTTCGGCCAGAACCCAGTGCGCCGACACCGAGTGGTAGGCGTACGTCGTGCCGGGTTCCGTCTCGAGAGGCCAGGAGATGATCTCGCGAGCACGACGTTCCGGGTCGAGGACGGTCGGCGGTGCCGGCCACGGGGAGGGGATCCCCGCCGTGAACAGGAGCAACTGCTCGACCGTGATGCGGTCTCTTCCTCCGTGGCCGAACTCCGGCCAGTAGGCGACCACGGGCGCCTCGAGGTCGAGTCGTCCGGTTCCGGCCAGATGCAGCACGAGGGAGGCGAAGATCGGTTTGCTCGCCGAGAAGATGCAGAACCGCGATTGCGTGGTCGCGCGGCCGAGAGCACGGGTGTGCAGGACGCGACCATCGGCGGCGAGCGCGTACTGGGCGGCTGACGCCCCGCTCTCGGCGACGATCCGAGCGATCTCCGCGTCGAGCTCCCGCGTCGCAGCCGCATCGATCATGAGGTCATCCTCCGCCATCCTGTGCATCCTCGTCAGTTCCATCCGGTCTGTCATGTCGTGCTCCCCACCGTCTCGTTCGCAGCGAGACCTTCTCCATCGAACACCGTGATGCGCACATGCCGACCCGCGTCGAGTCGCTCCCGGTCGCGTCCCGGCAGGTCGAGTTCTGCGATCGTCCCGACCGGCACGTCGACCTCCACCGTCAGCCGGTCGGCGTCCAGCTCCCAGGCGACCGAGATCGGACCGTGCGGGCTCACGTGCGAGGTCGCGGCCTGCGTGATGCCGCCGCACGGACGCGGGGCGACCAGGAAGCTCGCCCAGCCCGGTGCGGTGCGGCGCAACCCGCCGATGTGCTGGTGCATCCAGTCGGCCACCGCCCCGAACGCATAGTGGTTGAACGAGGTCATCTCGCCCGGATTCACGCTGCCGTCGGGGAGCAGACTGTCCCAGCGCTCCCAGATCGTCGTGGCGCCCTGCAGCACGGTGTGAAGCCAGGACGGACTCTCGCGCTGGAGCAGGAGGGCGGCGGCGTCGTCGTGCGCGCCGACAGCGGTGAGCGCGTGCAGCACCAGTGGCGTTCCCACGAAGCCGGTCGCGATCCGGTGCCGGTCGGCGCGGACCAGTCGCACGAGCTGCGCCCCGACCTGCTCGCGCACGGGCCCGGAGACGAGGTCGAAACACACGGCGAGCGCGTAGGCGGTCTGAGAATCGCTGCTCATCAGTCCGGTGGCTCCGTCGACGAAACGCTCCCGGAAGGCTCGGCCGACATCGTCGGCGAGTGCGCGGTACCGTGTCGCGTCGTCGGCCCGGTCGAGGACTTCGGCCGCGTCGGCGAGGAGTCGGGCCGACTGCGCGAAGTAGGCGGTCGCGACCAGCGCTGGTTCGGTGCGTCCGGCCGCGGGATCGTGCGCGGGAGCGTTCGGGTCGAGCCAGTCGCCGAACTGGAAGCCGGTCGTCCAGAGCCGATGAGGACCTGCCAGCCTTTCCACCAGGTCGACCCATGCGGTCATGCTGGGATACTGCCGTCGGAGGATCTCCACATCGGCGCTCTCGCCGTACAGGGCCATCGGGACGAGCACCGCGGCATCGCCCCACACGGCGGCGGGCTGCGGGTCGAGTCCGGGGAGGTGTCGGACGTCGTCCGGGAACTCCAGCTCCGGGACGAAGAAGGGCACCGTCCCGTCGGCGCGCTGCTCGGCGGAGAGGTCTTCCAGCCAGGATCCGAGCATGCCGATGCAGTCGTACAGGTACGTGGCCGTCGGCGCGAACACGGCGAGATCACCGGTCCATCCGAGGCGCTCGTCGCGTTGGGGACAGTCCGTGGGGATGTCGACGAAGTTCCCCCGCATCGACCACACGACGTTGTCGTGCAAGCGGTTCAGGAGGTCGTCCGAACACGAGAACCATCCGGTCCTGGTCATGTCGGTGTGCACGACGACGGCTTCGATCCGGTCTTCCATCGGCAGCGCGTCCGGCCACCCGTCCACCTCCACGTAGCGGAACCCGTGATAGGTGAACCGTGGCTCCCAGGTCACCGGGCCATCGGCGCCGAACACGTAGGTGTCGCGGGCGGCGGCGGTGCGCAGCGGGCGGACGGCGAGCTCGCCGCGCTCGAGCACCTCGGCGTGTCGGAGGTGCAGGCTGTCGCCGATACGACCTTCCGCGTGGATCCGTATCCAGCCCACGAGGTTCTGGCCGAAGTCGACCAGCGTCCGCCCGGAGGGTGAGCGCCAGATGCGCTGAGGGGGGAGCGTCTGCGTGGCTCGGACCGGGGGACCGGAGGGCGGAACCAGCCGCACCTCGGCGCCGCCCTGCGCGCGTGCGGGGCCCCAATCGCCCTGCCCCCACCAGTCGACCTCTCGCCGGGCGTCGTAGTCCTCGCCGTCGTACAGTCCTGCGTGGCTGATCGGCCCTCCTCGTGCGTCCCAGGAGACGTCCGTGGGAATGACGTCCCGACGCCCATCCGCGTACTCGATCTCGATCTGCGCGAGGAGACCGAGCTCCGATCCGTAGACCTGCTCCTGCGCGATGAGGGGGAAGCCGAGTCGTCCGCGGTACCAACCGTCCGCCAGCAATGCGCCGACCGACAGCACCCGTCCGGTGGCATCGGCGGTGATGTCGTACGTGCGGTAGCGCAGCCGGTGACGGTAGCTCTGCCACCCCGGTTCGAGCACGGCGTCGTCGAGTCGTCGACCGTTGACGATCGGGTCGTACAGCCCGTGCGCCGTGGCGTGGAGTCGGGCCCTCACGACTTCCCCGTCGAGGGGGATGATCCGCCGGACCGCGGTCGGACGCTGTGCGGTGTCGTCGACCTCTCCGATGAACTCCCCCCTCCACTCCGCGGGATCCAGCAGCCCCGCCTCCACGAACGAGGGCGCGCTCCACGGGGACGCGCTGCCATCCGCGTGACGAAGCCGGACCTGAACGGTGCGGCGCTCACCCGAGGAGAGCGGTTCCCCGACCCAGGGCTGGAGGACGCCGGTGGGGTCATCCCTCGTGATCGTGGTGACGCCGTCGCGCGCATGCACGCGGATCTCTGCAGAGGTCGCGGTCGTGCCCTGAGCAGGCTCCTCCGGCGGGTGCCAGGAGAGCCGGGGGCGCGGCTCACCGATGCCCAGCGCATCCGGCCCCAGATGCTCGAAGCGGACGCGCGACGGCGCCGACGGGTCCAGATGGCTCATCCCTTGACCCCGCCCTCTGTGAGGCCGGCCAGGACCCGTCGCTGTGCGATCAGGTAGACGATGATCAGCGGCAGGCTGGTCATGATGACGTGCGCGAAGACGAGGTTCCAGTTCAGCGACGTGGTGGACGCCGATGCGAACGAGAACAGGGTCAGCGGGAGCGTCGCGTTCGCGGAGGTCTTGAGCAGGAGCAACGCGAAGAAGAAGTCGTTCCAGACCTGGATCACCAGCAGCACGCCCCCGACGAACAGGGTGGGGCGCAGGAGAGGGAGCAGGATCGAGAAGAAGATGCGCATACGGCTCGCCCCGTCGATCGCCGCGGCCTCCTCCAGCTCGACCGGGATCCCGCGGACGAAGCCGGTGGTCAGGAAGACGATCAGGCCCATCCGGGTCCCCATCATCATGAGGGCGTAGCCGGCGAGCGAGCCGTCCAGGTCGATGCTGGTCAGTACGAAGATCGTCGGGATGACGGCGGGCGGCAGCAGGATCGACAGCGAGGTGACGTAGAAGAAGAACTGGAACGAGCGCCGGGTGCTTCGGGCATAGGCCCAGGCCGCCATGGCTCCGAGCAGCAGCACCACGATCACGGTCGGTACCGCGATGAGGACGCTGTTCTTCAGCCCGACGAGGTAGGCGCCCTTCACGAACACGGCCGTGTAGTTCTCCACCGCAGCCCAGTCCGACGGCAGGGCGAGCGACAGATCGGCCGCCTCTCCCGGTGTCTTCAGCGAGTTGACGATCATGAGCCACAGGGGGATCACGACCCAGGGGACGGCGAAGAGGGTCACTGCCAGGTACTTGACGACGGTACGGGCGCTGAGGTTGCGCACCGGCCGAGCGTGGGCGACCAGGTGTGTGCGGTCCGCGATGCTCATGCGGTCTCCCTCTTGCGCAGCCACGCGACCAGCGGGACGGCGATGACGATCACGAGAACGGTCACCGTCAGGCTCAGCGCGCTCGCTGTACCGAAGTACGACTGGCCGAACTGCTGCTGCACGGCGACATTGAGCGTCTGCGTCGCGACGCCCGGTCCGCCCGAGGTGGTCGAGGCGATGATGTCGTAGGCGCTCAGGGCGCCGATCAGCGTCGTGACGACGTTGAAGGTGAAGGCGGGTGCCAGCAGCGGGAAGGTGATCCGCCAGAATCGCTGTGCCGGGCTCGCCCCGTCGATCTCGGCGGCCTCCAGGAGCGACGACGGGATGCTGTTCAACCCGGCGATGTAGACCAGAGTGGCGATGCCGGACCACTTCCAGGCGTCGACGAACGCGACGGTGACGAGGGCCCAGGTCGGGTCGCCGAGCCAGGCGAAGTCGAACCCGGGGACGAACACCCCGATGAACCCGTTCAGGACTCCTCCGGGGGCAACGATCGCCCGCCAGATGTAGCCCGCGGCCAAGGGCGAGATCAGGACCGGGAGGAAGAAGAGCGATCGGTAGAACGCATTCGTCCTCGTCGTCCCGCGCAGCGCCGTCGCCAGGCTCAGCGCCACGACGTTCTGGACGACCATGGCGATCACGGCGTAGACGGTGGTGACGAGGATCGCGTTCTGCAGCGTGCCCGCCCGCCACAGCGTCGTCCAGTTGTCGATGCCCGTGAAGCGGATCTCCTCCGAGTAGCCGCTCCAGGAGGAGAACGCGAAGGGCACGTTGAGCACGAACGGGACGAGGAAGAAGCACACCACCAGGACGAACGACGGCAGTGCGAACCACAGCCAGGTGCGGCGGGCGCGGGATCCCGCGGACGCGGTGCGCCGGGGGCGCCGGGACGCCTCCGGTCGCACCGCGTCCTCGGGAGGACGGATGAGCGTCGCGGAACTCACCATCCGGGGAGGCCCGCAGCCTTGGAGGCCTGCTCCACGGCTGCCTGCACCGTGCGCGCCGCCTCTTCCGGCGTGGTCTGGTCGGCCAGCAGCTTCGACATCTCGGTCGCCAGGGCACCGAAGCCGGCGACGTTGGAGTTGAACGCGATGCTCGAGTTCGACTCGTACGCGGCCTGATAGGCGAGCTGCAGGTCGGAGAAGCCCTCGGGGGTCGTCGCCGTGTCGATCACCGGGAAGGAGTTCCCCTCGTCGATGAGCTTCTGATAGCCGTCACCGGTGGCGTAGGCGATGAAGTCACGTGCCGCCTGCTCTTTCGCCTCGTCTCCGGTCAGCGGCGCATAGTAGGTGCCCAGCGGCCCACCAGCCCAGGAGGCGACGGGGGAGCTCGACGACACCGGGACGAACCCGACCGTCTCGGAGAGCTTCTCGGCGTCGCCACCCGCATCGGCGAGGAGCGAGGCATAGGTGTCGGAGTGGAGCGCGGTCATGGCCGCGCTCCCGTCGACCACGGCCTTCAGTCCGTCTTCGAAGGTCGCGGATGTCGCGTCGTCGTTGAAGCACCCGGAGTCGCGGAGGCCGACGTAGGCGTCGAGCCCCTCCAGGAAGGGACTGCCCGTGTCGTCGAGCGCGGCCTCGTTCGCACCCACCTGGGCGCCGTACTCGTTCCCCTCGTTCTGGTCCGCAACGTAGAGGAGCGGGAGGACTTGGGTCGGCCACACGCTGCCGCCGGATTCCCAGATCGCCGCGACACCGGTGGGCGCCAGAGCGGCACAGAGCGTCGACAGGTCGTCGAAGCTCGTCGGGGGCTCGAGCCCGTTGTCCGCGAAGACGGCCTTGTTGTAGTAGATGCCGAAGATCGACGGGAAGCCCGTGACGGCAGCGTAGACCTTGCCGTCGAGGGAGGCCATCGAGTCGTAGATGTCACCGGATGCGGTCACGAAGTCCATGTCGGAGAGGTCCTGCATGTTCTGCACCGGGTTCAGTGTCAGCAGGTTCGCCACCGTCGGGTGGAACTCGAGGAGATCCGGCCGATCGCCTGTCGCCCACTTGGTGAGCGTCGTGGTCTCGAAGGCGTCCGAGGGGATGTCGACGAGTTCGATCGCGATCCCCGTCTCGGCCTCGAAGTCCTTGTAGAGCTGCAATAGCGCGGGGGAGTCGGCGGAGTTGTGCCACATCGTCAGGGACGTGACGTCCTCACCGGAGGGGGTGCCGGCGTCGCTGCAGCCGGACAGGGCCAGAACCAGGCCGGCCGCGGCGCAGCCGGCGACGAGTACGCGAGATCTCATGGTCACTCCATTGGGTCCATCGGGAAAGAGAGAAAGGGAACTAGAACGTTCTTGTAGACCGTTCTAGTGGCATAATCTATGGATGCCGCCGGGGCGATGTCAAGTGCCGCAGCGGAACCGACCACGATGAGGGCTCATGATCGACAACACACCGACCGCACGTCGCCCGACGATCCGCGACGTCGCGGCACATGCACGGGTGTCGACGGCGAGTGCGTCACTGGTGCTGCGCAAGGCGCCGGGAGTCAGCGATGAGACGCGGGAGCGGGTCGAGCAGGCAATGCGCGAACTCGACTACCGCCCACTCGCCTCCGCACGCGGCATGCGCGGCAAGACCTTCACGCTCGGAGTGCTGGTCTCCGACATCCAGAACCCGTTCTTCGGCGTGCTCCTCGAAGGAATCGCGTCGGCCGTCGCCGATACCGGATACGAGCCGCTGGTCGGGCCGGGAGGATCGACCAAGTCGTCGCAGGCGAAGATGCTGGAGGCGATGCTCGATCGACAGATGGACGGTCTCGTGCTGATCGCCCCGCACCTGAACGAGGACGAGCTCGACGCCGTCGCGCGACGCACCCCGACCGTCGTCGTCGGTCGGCACGGTCCGGCGGAGTTGTTCGACACCGTCGCCGGGGACGACGCCCTCGGTTCGCGGTTGATCGTCGACCACCTCGTGCAGCAGGGGCATCGCCGCATCTCGTATGTGACGCATTCGGGCCCTGACCCCGACGATGCTCGACGCCCGGAGCTCGTGCGCGAGCACGGTTACATCCAGGCCATGAAGGCGCACGGATTGGACGAGTTTATCGACGTCGTGCCGAGCGTGTGGACCTTGGACGGCGGGCGCCGTGCCGGCGTGCTCCTCGCGACCCGGGCCGAGCCGCCGACGGCGGTCCACGGTGGTGCGGACATCGCGGCTCTGGGACTCATGACCGAGCTGTGGTCGGGGCGCGACGACCGAAGCCCCGCCCTCGTCGGGTACGACAACACCCCGACGGCCGCGCTGCCGACTGTCGGTTTGAGTTCGGTCGACCAATCCGGCTTCGAGATGGGGAGAACCGCCGCCGCTCTGCTGCTCGAACGGCTGGAGGGGCGTTCGGAGGCGAAGGATGTCATGCTGACGCCCGAGCTCGTCGTGCGTGCCTCCTCGTCGACGCCGTTGTCCTGACGCGGACTGACGCGGACGCTCGCCGCGTGCCGAGGCGGCTGTGGAACGAGGCGCCCGGTACAATCGACCAAGCACGAAGGAGCAGGAGAACCGGTGGCTGAGAAAGTGGCGAAGTCCAGGGCGAAGGCGCAGAAGGCCGACGAGACCCCCATGGGACCCACCGGCCGCCCGTATCACGGGTTCCCGACCCCGGAACCGTTGAAGTCCCACGGCCCCGCGCGCATCATCGCCCTGTGCAACCAGAAGGGCGGCGTCGGCAAGACGACGACCTCCATCAACCTGGCCGCCGCTCTCGCCGAATACGGCCGCAAGGTGCTCGCGGTCGACTTCGACCCGCAGGGTGCGCTGTCCGCCGGCCTCGGGATCCCGACGCACGATGTGCCGACGATCTACGACCTGCTGCTGGACACCAAGCGCGACGCGCACGACGCGATCGTGCACTCGAGCGTCGAGGGCCTCGACGTCATGCCGGCGAACATCGACCTGTCGGCGGCCGAGGTGCACCTGGTCAACGAGGTCGCCCGTGAGACGATCCTCGCGCGCGTGCTGCGCCAGGTCGCGGGGGAGTACGACGTCATCCTCATCGACTGCCAGCCCTCGCTCGGCATCCTCACCGTCAACGCCCTGACGGCGGCGCACGGCGTGATCATCCCGCTCGAGTGCGAGTTCTTCGCGCTGCGCGGTGTGGCGCTGCTCATCGAGACGATCGACAAGGTCCGCGACCGGTTGAACCCCTCCATCACGATGGACGGTCTGCTGGCCACGATGTACGACCCGCGCACGCTGCACTCGCGTGAGGTGCTCGAACGCGTCGTGGAGGCCTTCGGGGACGACGTGCTCGAGACCGTGATCGGCCGCACCGTGAAGTTCCCCGACGCCTCGGTGTCGGGTGTGCCCATCACCGAGTTCGCCCCCGAGCACGCGGCCGCTCAGGCTTACCTGCGGCTGGCGCGGGAGCTGGTCGCCCGTGGCGCTGTCGCCTAGCGAAGAATCCGTCGACCCTTCGGCCATCGAGCGCGCCGAAGCAGAGAGCAGCGGACCAGAGCAGCCCGTCGAGCCTGAGGCGGCAGAATCGGGCTTCCGGGTCTCCCTGTCGAACTTCGACGGTCCGTTCGATCTGCTCCTGAACCTCATCTCGAAGCACGAGATGGACATCACCGAGGTCTCCCTGAGCGCGGTCACGAACGAGTTCATCGCCTATCTGGGGGAACTCGACAACGACGAGGAACTGGATCAGGCGTCCGAGTTCCTCGTGGTCGCGGCGACCCTGCTCGACATGAAGGTGGCCGGACTCCTCCCGCAGGGCGAGCTGGTGGACGCCGAGGCCGTCGCGCTGTTGGAGGCGCGCGACCTGCTGTTCGCGCGCCTGCTGCAGTACCGGGCCTTCAAAGAGGTCTCCGCATGGTTCTCCCGCTGTCTGCAGCGCGAGGACCGTCGGCACGTGCGCGCGGCGCGCCTCGACGAGAAGCACCGTCGTCAGACGCCCGAGCTCGTATGGTCGCTCACCGCCGACGACTTCGCGGCCCTCGCGCTCCTGGCCTTCGCGCCCAAGGAGATCCCGCACGTCGGACTCGATCATCTGCATGCGCCGCTGGTCAGCATCCGCGAGCAGGCGGCGATCGTCGTCACGCTATTGCGCGGCACGGAGTCGTTGAGCTTCCGTGAGCTCGTGGCGGGGGTGAGCGAGCCCGGCATCGTCGTGGCGCGCTTCATCTCGGTGCTGGAGCTGTACCGGCATGCGGCCCTTTCCTTCGAACAACTGGAACCGCTCGGCGAGCTCACGCTGCGCTGGGCAGCCGACTCCTGGTCGGACGAGACACTCGCGACCCTGGGGGCCGACTATGACCGATGACCTGAACGAGACCGAGAGCGACGTCGAGACCGGGAGTGCGCACGAGGTGAGCGAAGCGACCGGCGTGGCCGCCGAGATCCCACTCTCCGAGCGCATCGAGGCCATCCTGCTCATCGTGGACGAGCCGCTCGGGCTGGTCGCCCTCGCCGCCGCCGTCGGTTCGCCCGTCCCCGCTGTGCGCCAGACGCTCGAGACCCTCGTCGACGACTACGACGGAAACGGCAAGGGTCCGCGCCGCGGTTTCGAGCTGCGTGAGGTCGGCGGCGGTTGGCGTCTGTACGTCCGCGAGGACCTTGATGCCCTCGTCGCGGAGTTCGTCGGAGGACAGGCGCCTGCGCGACTCTCGCAGGCCGCCCTCGAGACACTGGCCGTGATCGCCTACAAGCAGCCCGTGACTCGCAGCCAGGTCGCATCCATCCGCGCCGTGAACGTCGACTCCGTCGTCCGTACCCTCCTCGCCCGCGGCCTGATCACCGAGCTGTTCGCCGACTCCGAGACGGGCGCGATCAACTACGGCACGACCGACGCACTCCTGCAGCACCTGGGCATCAACTCGCTCGACGAGCTGCCCCCGATCTCCCCTCTGCTCGACGACGGTGCAGACGGTTTCGACGAAGGGACCATCCGATGACCGGCTTCGAGGCATCCGCAGATTCCGAGGGCGCCCCCGAGGGCGTTCGTCTCCAGAAGGTGCTCGCCGGCGCGGGCGTCGCTTCGCGGCGCGTGGTCGAGCAGTACATCACCGAGGGGCGCATCCGCGTCAACGGCGTGGTCGTGTCAGAGCTCGGCAGGCGCATCGACCCCGAGAAAGACCTCGTCGACGTGGACGGCACGGCGGTGCAGCTCGACGTCTCGAAGCGCTACGTCATGCTCAACAAGCCCACGGGCGTCGTCAGCAGCATGAAGGACGAGAACGGGCGACCCGATCTGCGACGTTTCACGGAGCAGTACGAAGAACGTCTCTACAACGTCGGACGCCTCGACGCCGAGACGAGCGGTCTGCTGATCCTCACCAACGACGGCGCGCTCGCTCATGTCCTCGCACACCCGTCGTTCGGCGTGACCAAGGTGTACATCGCGAAGGTCGAGGGGACGGTGCTGCCGCAGACGATCTCGAAGCTCACCAAGGGCATCGAGCTCGAGGACGGTCCGATCGCCGCCGACAAGGCTCGCCTGCTCGACACCTCGCGCGGGTCGAGCCTGGTCGAGCTGACGCTGCACTCCGGGCGCAATCGGATCGTTCGACGGATGCTCGCCGCGGTCGGGCATCCGGTCACCGAGCTGGTGCGTCGGCAGTTCGGTCCGCTCCACCTGGGAACCCTCCCGGCCGGGAAGACGCGGGAACTGAGTAAAATCGAACTCGGCGCGCTTTTGACCCTGTCGCGCCGTGATTCCGGTGTCGCCGAGGCGCCAGGCGAGCAGGAGAACGAATGACCGATACGACGAGTGCGCCCACGGCGCGGAGAGCAGGCGCCGTCGCGCCGCGTCTCTCCGGCACCGTCCGCGTCGTCGGCGCCGGTCTGCTCGGGGCGAGCGTCGGACATGCACTGCGCTCGAAGGGCGTCGACGTCGTCCTGACGGACGCCTCGCCCGCCCAGTTGCGCCTCGCCGTCGACTACGGCGCCGGTCGCATCGCCGCAGACGACGACAAGCCTTCGCTCATCGTGGTCGCCGTCCCGCCGGATGTCACCGCCGATGTGATCCAGGCCGAGCTCGAACGCTTCCCCGAGGCCGTCGTCACCGACGTCGCCAGCGTGAAGCTCGAGCCGTTCCGCACCCTGCAGTCGCGCGGCGTCGATCTCACCCGCTACATCGGGTCCCATCCTCTCGCCGGGCGAGAACGAGGCGGTGCGATCTCCGCCCGCGCCGATCTGTTCGTCGGACGCCCGTGGGTCGTGTGCCGAGATGAGGACACGAAGCCCGCCGACCTCGCTCTGGTCGAAGCGCTCGCACTGGACGCCGGTGCGATGCCGCTCGAGATGACCCCGGAGGAGCACGACCGTTCGGTCGCGCTCACCTCGCACGTGCCGCAGGTGGTCGCGAGCCTGCTCGCCGGCCGCTTCGCGGAAGCCGAGGAGGGGGCGCTCCGCCTCGCAGGGCAAGGGGTGCGCGACACGACGCGCATCGCCGCCTCCGCTCCCGAGCTCTGGGTGCAGATCCTCGGCGCCAACGCCGGTCCCGTCGTCGAGATCCTCGATGCCCTCGCCGCCGACCTCGGGGAGGTCGCGGCCGCCTTGCGCGCGCCGAGCGCGCCCGGCGCCCGGCGCATCGTCGCCGAGACGATCCGGCAGGGCAACGACGGCGTCGAGCGCCTTCCCGGGAAGCACGGTCAGAACCAGCGCTTCGAATCGCTCGTGGTCATGGTCGACGACACCGCCGGTCAGCTCGGTCGCCTCTTCGGCGAACTGGGCGAGCTCGGGGTGAACGTCGAGGACCTGCGACTCGAGCACTCGCCGGGGGCCCAGTTCGGCCTCGCCGAGATCAGCGTCGACCCGGCCGCGCTGCACGGGGCGATCACCGGACTCCAGGAACGCGGCTGGCGGATTGCAGGGAACACCAATGACTGACACCTCCCGCCCGTCCACGGCGCCCGCGCACGTGGCCGACGCGACGAAGTTCATCGCGATCGACGGACCGGCCGGTTCCGGCAAGTCCAGCGTGTCGAAGGCCGTGGCGCGCAAGCTCGGCTTCGGCTACCTCGACACCGGCTCCGCCTACCGCGCGCTCGCCTGGCACGTGCTCGACCGCGGCGCTGACACGGCTGACGCAGAGGCGGTTCTCGCCGCTGCGTCCGACTTCCCCGTGCGCCTGGGACTCGACCCCGACGACCGCACGGTCCTTGTCGGCGACTCCGAGATCACCGAGGACATCCGCGACCCGCGGGTGTCGGGTGCGGTGAGCGGCGTGGCTCGTGTCCCCGAGGTGCGCGCGCAGGTCAACGAACTGTTCCGCGCGCTCGTCGCCGAGTCCGACTATCCTGCCGTGGTCGTCGAAGGGCGTGACATCACGACGGTCGTCGCCCCCGACGCCCCCGTGCGCATCCTGCTCACTGCGGCCCCCGAGGTACGGGCCGCACGACGCGCCGGCGAACTCGCCGGCGAGAACGCGGCTGCTGTCGCCGCGGCGCTGCACAAGCGCGACGCATCGGACAGTGCCGTCGTCGACTTCCTGAACGCCGCAGAAGGCGTCGAGGTCGTCGACTCGACGGAACTCGATTTCCCCCAGACCATCGACGCCGTGCTCACGGTGATCGAACGAATCCAAGGAGCACACCGTGGCTGACGACGAATACGAAGGCGGCCCCGACCAGCTCGCCGAGAAGATGGACCAGCTCGACGAGCATCTCGCCGAGCAGCGCGCGGAGACCCTGCGCGCCGGCCTCTCCGACTACGAGCTGGACGATGAGGACGCCGCGCTCCTCGCGGGCATCACCCTCGGTGAGGACGGTATCCACTACAGCCCGGCCCTACCGGTGGTGGCGATCGTCGGCCGACCGAACGTGGGCAAGTCCGCGCTCGTCAACCGCATCCTCGGACGCCGTGAGGCCGTCGTGGAGGACACCCCCGGTGTGACCCGCGACCGCGTGACGTACAAGGCCGAGTGGGCCGACCGTCGCTTCTCGCTCGTCGACACCGGCGGCTGGGAGCCCGACGCCCGCGGCATCGACCGCTCGGTCGCGATGCAGGCCGAGGTCGCGATCGACCTCGCCGACATGGTGCTCTTCGTCGTCGACGCGATGGTCGGTGCGACCTCGACCGACGAGCACGTCGTGAAGCTGCTGCGCAAGAGCGGCAAGCCGGTGTTCCTCGTCGCCAACAAGATCGATGACGCTCGCCAGGAGCCGGAGACCGCAGCCCTGTGGAGCCTGGGCCTCGGCGAGCCTCACCCCGTGTCGGCCATCCACGGACGTGGTGTCGCCGATCTGCTCGATGCCGTGCTGAAGAAGCTTCCCGAGGTCTCGGCCGTCGCGAAGCAGGAGATCGGCGGACCGCGCCGAGTGGCCATCCTCGGCCGCCCGAACGTGGGCAAGTCGTCGCTGCTGAACAAGGCCGCCGGCGAGGAGCGCGTCGTCGTCAACGACCTGGCGGGCACCACTCGCGACCCGGTGGACGAGGTCGTGGAGCTCGGCGGGAAGATGTGGCGTCTGGTCGACACCGCCGGCATCCGTCGCCGCGTGCACATGGCGCAGGGTGCGGACTTCTACGCCTCGCTGCGCACCTCGGCCGCGCTGGAGAAGGCCGAGGTCGCCGTGGTCGTGCTCGACGTCTCGGAGACGATCAGCGAGCAGGACGTGCGCATCATCGACCTCGTGCTGGAGTCGGGCCGTGCGCTCGTGCTCGCGTTCAACAAGTGGGATCGTCTGAACGACGACGACCTCGAGAACGCCGACCGCCGTCGCTACCTCGAGCGCGAGATCGAGCAGGACCTGGCGCACGTCGCCTGGGCCCCGCGGGTGAACATCTCGGCGAAGACCGGGCGGCACCTCGACAAGCTCGTGCCCGCGCTGGAGACCGCGCTGGAGAACTGGGATCGTCGGATCCCGACCGGCAAGTTCAACGCGTTCCTCGCCGAGCTCGTCGCCGAGCACCCGCACCCGCTGCGTGGCGGCAAGCAGCCGCGCATCCTGTTCGGCACGCAGGCCTCGACCCGCCCGCCGACGTTCGTGCTGTTCACGACCGGTTTCCTCGACCCGGGCTACCGACGGTTCATCCAGCGCCGCCTGCGCGAGCTCTACTCGTTCGAGGGCACGCCGATCGTGATCAACATGCGTGTGCGCGAGAAGCGTCAGCGCTGATCTGTTCCGGCGCATGTCGCGCCGTGGTGCCGCTGCCCGGATGCTGTGAAAGGCTGAGAGGGTGACTGTCGTACCTCCTGCCGCTGGTGAGCCGCGTCGCCCCGAGGGGCCGCGGAACCCGGGTGATGCCTGGGTGATCGCAGAGTCGGGGGAGAAGTACTGGGGGCGCTTCGGCGCCGCCGGCCTTCTCGCCGTCGACCCGGCGCGAGGGATCCTGCTGCAGCACCGTGTCTCGTGGAGCCACTTCGGCGGCACCTGGGGTCTGCCCGGCGGGGCGCTGCACGAAGGTGAGAGCGCGATCGTCGGAGCTATCCGGGAGGCTCAGGAGGAAGCGGGCGTGCCGGACGGCGCCGTCCGCCCGCGGTTCACGAGCGTGCTCGATCTGGGCATCTGGTCGTACACCACCGTCGTCGCCGATGTGAAAGTGCCGTTCGATCCGGTGATCAGCGACCCGGAGAGTGTGGCGCTGGAGTGGGTACCGGTCGATGAGGTGGCGGATCGACCGCTGCACCCGGGGTTCGGGGCGGCCTGGCCGGCGCTGCGTGCGCTGCTGAACGTTCGACCCGTGGTCGTGGTCGACGCGGCCAACGTCGTCGGCTCGGTGCCGGACGGGTGGTGGAAGGACCGTGCGGGTGCCGCGGCGCGTCTGCGTTCCCGTTTGGAAGAGCTGACTGTGCCCGCGGGTGCCCTGGGGCTGGAGGGTGATGTCTGGTTCCCCGAGGTGTCGATGGTGGTCGAGGGGCAGGCACGCGGGATCGATGCGGAGCCCAGCAAGGTATCCGTCGTCCGCGCCGAGGCGGCGGGCGACGATGCGATCGTCGCCGAGGTCGAGCGTCGTGTCGTCTCGAAGCAGACGGTGGTCGCGGTCACCAGCGACCGCGGTCTTCGCGAACGCGTCGAGCGTGCCGGTGCCGCGCAGGTGAACTCAGCGGGATGGCTGCAGGACCTGCTCCCCGCGGGCGACTGACTTCGGGCCGCGGCTCAGACGAACATCACGCGTCGCGGCGGAGGATCGGCGTAGACGCGTCCGAGTGGACTATGCCAGGTGACGCTGCCGTCTCTCTGCTGTCGTGCCGTCCACCGATGCGGATCGGGGATGTCGGGATGCTTCAGCGTGTGGTGTGCCCGGCAGAAGTGCCCGAGATTGTCGATTCGGGTCTTGCCGCCCTTGGCGTGATCGTGGTTGTGGTCGATCTCGCAGCGGTGCGCGGGCATGCGGCACCCCGGGAACCGGCAGTGCCGGTCGCGAGCGCGAAGGAACCTGCGCATGCCCTCGGTCGGAGTGTAGGTGTCGGTCTCGATCACCATGCCGGTCGGGTCGAGGAACAGCCGGCTCCATCCGGTGTTGCGCCCGGCGAGGTCGCGGGCGACGTCGGGGTGGAGCGGGCCGTGCCCGTCGAGCTCGGCCGGACGATCGTCCGCGCCGGTGAGCGTGGTCGCGGCGATGGTGACCTGGATGCGGGCCTGGATGTGGTCGAGACCGTCGCCATGGGCGGCGCTGGGGTCGGCGGTGAGGAGGAGATCGGTGAGGAGATCGGCCTGGATCTGCGCCGAAGTACGTGTGTCGGCGGGGAAGTGCTCGACCTCGGGGTCGGCCGCGAAGGTGTCGCCGTCGGCACTGCGGATCACGCCGTCGCCGGAGGGATCGAACGACGGGTCATCGAGCGCGAAGTCCTCGGGTCGGAGGTCGTCGTGCCCGCTGTCGAACCACCACGGCTCGGGAACGACCTCACGGTCGGCCCTGGCCTGCACGACTTCGCGCGTCATCCGGCTCAGCCGGTCTGAGATGGCGGTTGCGATCCATTCCGGGAGCACCGCCGTGAGCAGTGCCAGGCCGTCGTCGAGCGACTTCACGGTGACGCACCGCTCTTCTGCCGCACGCTGATGCCGATCCGCCAGCGTCTCGCCGACGAGGGCGGCGGCTACCTGGCGCGCGTGGGCCCGCGTTCGGGCGGCCGTGTCCTGTTCGGCGACGACGAGGACCGCCGTCTCGAACAGATCCATGACCGCGGGCTCGGCCTTCCTGTTGCGGATGGCCTCGGCGACGAGAGCACTCGCCCTGGCGATCTCGCGGACGTGACCGGAGCTGATCGATCCGCTCGCGAACTTGGCACGGACCGCGGGGAGGTGGCTCTCGAGCGCCCGTGCATCCGCGAACGCGAACTCGACCGAACCTTTCGGGAGGTGCCCGGCCGCGGAGAACTCGGCCACCATCGAGCGGTAGATGGCTTCGCGGTGGAACGGGCTCGATGACACGTCGGCGTCGTGGATCGCGATCTGCTCCACCAGGAGCTCGGCTGCCTCGGCTTCAAGCGCGGCGATCCGTCGCCTCGTGTCTACCCAGGCGTCCAGGACGCGGCGTCGTTCCTCGAGTTTGAGGTCGATATCGGTCCGGTGCGCCATGCATTCATTTTATCTCGCATCGAACAAAGATTCGAGGTTCGGAGGTGGTTCTATTCCGGCATATCAGCCCACGGGTCGTCTCTGCGCCCACGCAGCTTGTCGATGTCGCGGCGCTCGCGCTTCGTCGGACGGCCCGCCCCTCGATCCCGCAGACCGAGAGCCGCCTGCGGTTCGCGCTCGGGAGTCTTGTCCTGATAGGCGAGTGCCGCGAGAGGGGCTCCGACGCGCTTGACGAGGAGCTGGCGGACGATGAGGATCCGGTCGAACCCCGCGATGCGGATGCGCAGCTCGTCACCCACGCGGACCTGCTGCGCCGCCTTCACCTTCTCGCCGTTCACCCTTACATGCCCCGCGCGGCATGCGGTGGTCGCCGCCGATCGCGTCTTGTACACGCGGATCGCCCAGAGCCAGCTGTCCACCCGTGCGGCATCCATCAGGGGGTCCTCTTCCGCAGCGCGATCAGGGCGCCGGCGACGATGAGGCCTTGGCCGAGGGCGTAGGTGAGCATCACGGCGGGACTGCTCCACGCCGGGAGCCCTTCGGGCAGGAACAGTCGGAATGCGAGGAGTGTGTCGCTGGCGAGGAAGAAGGCCCCGCCGACCGCGATCAGCGGGTGGCAGCGCGCCGAGAATGCCGCAGTGCCACCGAGAACGAGCCCGTAGACGGCGACCGCGATGAGCAGGCCACCGGTGTGTGGGCCGAGCACCGCGATCATCGCGACCCACCACGCCGCGTACACGAGCGCCCACCATGGCATCCGCCGCTGAGCGAGATGGCGGGCGAACAGCAGAATGTATGCCACATGCGCGATACCGAAGAACAGCAGCATCAGCGGCAGCTCCGGGGCGGCCGGGAAGAAGGCGCCCGCACCATCCCCGAGCCACGAGAAGACGACCGCGGCGAGCAGCAGGACCAGCGTCACCGGGGGCTTCAGGCGACGGGCGGACAGCAGCACCGGAACAGCCAGCAACGGCATCAGGAGGAGCTTGGTCGGGCCGGCGAGCGGGCTGCCCACAGCGAGCAGGACGACGTGGAGCACCGAGACCGCGGCATAGGGGAGGAAGGCCCACGCGATCAGCGAGGAGGGGGTGCGCCGCTGCATCTCCCCATCGTAGGGTCGGCGTGCTGCAGCGGCGGACGTCGGGCTCGGCACTCGTGCACTCAGGATTCGACGGTGACCTGAACGACCGCGTCGTCGACATCCAGATGCGCCGCGGGCCAATAGCCTTCGGGGAAGTGCTCTCCGCAGTCGTCGATCAGGTGCAGGATGACAGTGCCGTCGGCTGCGGCCTCGATCGTCTCCAGCTTCAGATCGGAGGCCGCGTCTTCGAGCTCATGCGGCTCGGGCTCACCCGTGCTGAAGTTCGTGACCACGGCATCTGTCGCTATCCGACGCAGCGTGTCGATTCGTGCGACGACCTCGCGCAGCCGGGGGAGGAGCGGCGCGACATCGTCGGAAGTCGTGCCTTCCAACATGAGCTCGAGCTCTGCGCCCTCGACCGAGACCGTGCCCACGAACCAGTCGTGCGTGAGCACTGAACCGTCGCTGAGCTCGGAGGTCGCGCGGGTGAAGGTGCCGAGTTCGGGATCGTCGATCGTGGGGTGCTCGTCGCTCATTCCTTCACGGTAGCGGCTCGCGAGGCTGGCGCCATCATGCGGCGAGGTCGAGCGCGACGAGAGTGCGCCCCGGCTTGAGCTGCGTCTTCTCGGTGAAGCCAGCGGCCAGAAACGTGCCGAGCGTGCCGTGGAACAGATCGTTCGTCCGCTGCTTCTCGCCACCGGGGTCGACCGGATACCCCTCGATCAGGCGGGCGCCGGATTCACGGGCGTACTCGACGGCGGCCTCTAGCAGCGCGCGGTTCAATCCGGCACCGCGATGCTCACGCCGGACGACGAAGCAGGTCACCGCCCAGACCGATTCGTCATCGAAGGGCTCGGTGGTCGCCGCCGCGATGATGCGCGTGCGGGGGACTCGGGCCTGCCGCGTGCGCGGGCCGATCCTGATCCACCCGGCGGCCTCGCCGTCGACGTAAGCGATGATCCCTGGCGGCGGACCCTCCTCGATCTCCTCACGGAACATCGCGGTGCGCTGTGGAGTCGTCGTCGCGTTCCAGTCCTTGTTGGTCAGCACCGGCCAGATGCACTGGCAGCTCGCTCCGTCGCCGCCGCCGGTGAGCGCGTGCTGCACATCGTCCCAACGGGCGGTCGTCGCCACCTCGGTCGTGATCGTCACCATGCACGTGACGGTACGCGCGGCGTCCGACACCCGCAACGGGTCGGTTCGCGGAGGCGGTCGAGATACGGCTAAGATAGGGGAGTTGCCTGCGCGAGAGTGCAGAACAACGGGCTGTGGCGCAGCTTGGTAGCGCACTTGACTGGGGGTCAAGGGGTCGCAGGTTCAAATCCTGTCAGCCCGACCATGAAGCCCCGGAGAACCGCCGAAGAATGCGGATCTCCGGGGCTCTTCTCATGACAAGATTTGGGGTGATTCGCCGCCGTCCAACACGCGTCCAACATGGGAACGGGCGAGTGGATCCATACCCGAAGGTCGTCACCCGGCGGATGCAGTGCTCTTTCCTGCCTGTGACGGCCTTCGAGGGGCCCTTAGCCTTGGCGCACCCCATCGATAAACTGCACCGGTGAACACCGTCGATTATCGTGATGCGCTGAGATCCGTGCTCGAGCCGGCATCACAGTCCACGGCCGTCCGGCTCTCCGTGCTCCATCGCGCGGCGGCTGTTGGTGCGGACGGAGTGCTGATCGACGTGTTCCTCGATCAGGATGCCGAGGGCCCGTTCGGTGTGTGGGCGCGTTTCGAGGGCGCCGACTCCTTCAGCCTCGACCGGCAGCTCGGCGATGAGCGGGAGCTGTTCGGCGTGATCTGGGGCGAGGAAGGCTGGGAGCCCCCGGTTCCGGCCCGACCCGCGGATTGGTCTCGAGAACAACTGGAAGATGCCATCGTCGAAGTCGTGGCCGAATGGATCGACCCGCTCATCCCGACGGGAACGCCTGATCTGCGTTGGGAAGTCGTGACGCCGGACGGCGCCACCGACCCGATCCAGGTCGGGCCTCGCGATGGCTGATCCCTCCGCGAGTGAAAGTCCGCGAGAGCCGGTCGGAACGGAACACGACAGCGTGCCGAGTGGGCGACTCACGTTCCGCACCGTGCGGGGTGGCCCCTCGCCACAGCCGGGTCGTTGATCGGGCAGCCCCGTTTCGACCGCAGCTTCGTGCAATGCAGTTTTCGTGATGCATCACTGAAGGGGCTGGCAGATCCTCGAAGTGAGAACACGGCAACTGTTTCCTCAGACTCCGGCTCCGTTCCGTGGACGGCTGCGCCCTCGTCTCGCACCGCCAGGTACTCGTATCCGTCGCGAACGGAATGCAGGTCGTCGCAATAATGGTGGGGTGACATCGAATCGGGAGGTCGTGACCTACGACGGATTGCCGGCCTCGGCGGGTGGCGCGCATGCGCTTCGCACCAAGAAGCCCCGCACGGCCTTCGAGGGCGTGCAGGCTTTCCTCGACGCCGCCGCGCTCACGATCGGCGCACCGGAGATCTCCTTCCGGCTCTGGGCCGGAGGCCCACCCCACGTGGCAGACCGATTCGAAGCGTTCGCGGCGGCGCACCTCGGGGGACCGCAGAGTCGGCAGCGCACGCACACCCAGTGGCGGGTTCGCTCAGATGACATCGATGCCACGCTCGACGCCGTGGATGGCGCCGACTCGGGCGCCGTGACCGCCCACGGGCATCCGCTCGCCTCCCTGGTCTGGACTGCTCCGGTGGCTCTGGTCGATCCCGTGACAGGAATGCCTTACGAGGGAATCGACGCCGATGCGTTCGGTCGCTTCGCCGTGGACGGTTACGGACGCCTCCTCGGCGCGTCCGGGGTGCGCGCCACGTTCGGCACGACAGCCTCCTCTCTCTCGCTCTGGCTCGCGTTCCCCGCCGACGACCGGTTGCAGGATGCTGCCGCTCACGTCCAGAAGCACCTGCCCGTCCGTCTGTCGGCGAAGCACTGGCGCCGGTGGCGTGCCACGAAGGAGGGGCAGTCCTACCGGGCAACGAAGATCACGTCCCCGCTGGCGTCGTGAGCTCACCGTCGAAGCTTCATCGGCTCTGCGTCTTCATGACGCCCGCGGATGAAGCGCACTTCAGCGACGCGGTGCGAACCGGTCTTCCCTCCGTGAGGTTCGTCGACGCATCCCAGCAACCCGAGACACCCACGCCGACGTTTCGCTCGTCACTGAGCGAATGCGCGGGCCCTCACGTCACCCTCGTGGACACGAGCATCATCTCCGAGAGCTCTTTCCATCGTGACTACGTGGTGAGTCACCCGTCCGGTCGGGGCTGGGTGTACGCGATCGTCGGCGCCGGCCTCGCGAGCCTTGTGCTGTCACGTTCCGAGGATCGCGGTTTGCGGAACGGCGAGTTGCGGGCATCCGTGCCGGCAGGTGACGGCCGCACCGCCGAGTACGTTCGCGACCTGATGGGTGTGATGCGCACCGGCGGGATGGGTGTGTTCGCCGTCGACCCGATGACGAAGAGCGTCGCACGTCGCGCGGAGAGGAACTTCGTCGCGTGGCCGGATGCCGCATCCCGTTTCGGGGCGAAGAATGCTCCGTCGCTCACGAATGGCCCAATGGCCTGGTTCGCCGCCGAGCGCTGACGAACGTCTTCGCCGGTGCGCGACGAATCCGGAACGCACCCCGCTCCCAGAATCCGTCTTGAGGGGGATGCCCGACCGGCGCGAGCGTGGTGCAGTGGGATCATCCGTTCGTCAGCTTGACGTTGAGAGGAGGACGCATGCAGGATCCTCGGACTCCGCGGTTGCGGCTGATTCTGCGGCTGATCACGGTCGTTGCGATCATCGGTATCAGCGCAGCCGCCGTATGGTTCGGTTTCGGAGCCGTCAGTGCATCTGGCGCGCAGATGACAGCGGCCAGCGCGATGGCGGCAGCGTTGGCAGGTGGTTGGTCGGCGGCGTTCGCCGCGATCAAGGCCAAATCGAAGTCGGCTGAGGTCGCACGGTCTTAGCCGGGTCGCGCACACCCTGCGCGACGAAGCAGCGTGCTGTGGCCGGGAAGGCTGGCGTGCGGACGGGCTTCCTCACGTCGTGCCTTCAGCCCCGCGTAGCCAGACGGGTGTGCCCCATCCAGTCCGTCCCCGATCGCTCGAGAGCGGGGAACTGCTCGATGTAGTGGTCCGCGACCGCTCTGTTCTGCGCCCGGATGTCGAGCTCATAGCCCTCGAGCGTCGTCACCCATTCGGCCACGACCTGCCGCAACCCGGCAGCGCTGGTCGCACTGAACGCGCGACCGTGGTTGGCGAGCGCGATCCGGTGCCGGCTCTTGAAGATCACATCCAGGACGGCACCTCCATCCGGCGCCAGCAGCACGAGACGGTTCGGGTCGAGGAGACGCCAGACCGTGTTGACCGCGACGAGGACGACGCTGAGAACCCACAAGCCGACCAAGAGTACGAGCAGGAGGAGGAAGGGGAACGGACTGCCCAGCAGGACGGCCAGCAGGATGACCTCGAGAAGCAGCACGCCGAACACCGCGATCATGAGCCACCGCCACAGCGGGAACTTCCACATCGCCAGGCCCAGCATCTCGACGCCGACCCTGAGCAGGTGCCACGCATCGCGGAAAGTGGCGACGCGGGCGTGTGATGGTCGGCTGTCGGGGAGTCGGCTCACACCGACACTGTAGGGGAGACGCTCGTGCGACCTCCATTCCCTCGGGACCCGCGACACAGCGGGCGGTCTTCCCTACGCTGGGGTCATGACGGACGCCTCCTCCTCCGCCCGGCGATCGGTGCCTCTGCCGCCGATGCCGTGGTCGCTGCTGGTGAGCGCCACACTTCTGGCCGCCGGAACCGTCGCGCTCATCTGCCTTGTGGCCGTGCCCGTGGGGCCGGTGGTCTGTGCCGCCGTCTACCCACCCACGAGCAACTGCTTCCTCGGACATCGTGAGGGAAGCGCGCTGGTCATGACCGTGATCGTCCTCGCCGTCTACGTCGTCACCATCCTCATCGCCGCGGTGTTCCGTCGCTCGCGAGCCGTGCTCCTCGTCGGCGTGGTCCTGCTCGCCATCGCACCGTTCGTGTCGTATGCGGTCGTGGCCTGGGCGCCGGGCTTCTCGATCGCGAGCGAGTAGCGCAGCGGACGCCTGCACTGGTGCGCACGCGCGGGAACGAGGATGATGTCGATCATCATGACGGCCCGGTGGACGAAAGGCGCACCAGCACGATGACGAACCTCACGATCGGGACAGTTCTCGGCGCCCCCGAAGCCAGCGCCGAACTCGACCCGAGGCGCTTCAACCGACACACCTTTTGGGTCGGGCAGAGTGGCAGCGGCAAGACCTACGCCCTCGGGGTGATCCTGGAGCAGCTGCTGCTGGAGACCGAGCTGCCGATGCTCATCCTCGACCCGAACGGCGATTTCACCCGGTTGCGCGAGACCCGGCTCACCGCGAGCGATGCCGATGCCGCGCGGCTCGCCGAGGCCGACATCCGGGTGTTCCGTTCCGGAGCGAGCGAGGGAGATCGGCTCCATGTCCGCTTCGTCGATCTGATCCCCTCCTCGAAGGCGGCAGTGCTGCAGATGGATCCCATCGCCGACGCCGAGGAGTACAACGCGCTGATCCACGTGGAGCAGGAGGCCGAGAGCTTCGATGCGCGCGACATGCTCCCTGATCTGCGAGCGTCAGCGGATCCCGCCCGAGTCGGGCTCGCGAATCGGATGGAGAACCTGCAGGTCCTGGATTGGGAGCTGTGGTCGCGCGGTGCGCTGTCGGTCGTGGACGTGATCGACGAACGCCCTCGCGCGACGGTCCTCGACCTCGGTGGTTTCGAGCACCGGCCGGAGCCGAAGGTCGCGGCTCTCGCCGTGCTCGAACATCTCTGGGCGCGGCGAGAGGAGCGGCGCCCTCTGTTGATCGTGATCGACGAGGCGCACAACCTGTGCTCGCCGCATCCTGAAACGGCGGTCGAACGGGCTCTCACGGAGCAGCTGGTGCAGATCGCCGCCGAAGGACGCAAGTTCGGACTGTGGTTGCTGCTCTCCACCCAGCGGCCGACGAAGATCCATCCCAACGTGCTCTCGCAGTGCGACAACCTCGCGCTGATGCGGGTGAACGCACCGCGGGATCTCGCCGAGCTCGCCGACGTGTTCGGCTTCGCCTCCGAGGAGGCGATCCGACGATCCGCAAAGTTCGTGCAGGGACAGGCGCTGTTCGCGGGCGGATTCATCTCGGCACCGACGTTCGTGCAGATGGGGGACCGGATCACCGAGGAGGCCGGTGGCGATGTGAAGGTTCCGCTGCGCGTCGCGGAGTGAACGCGGGCTTGCGGCCCTGATCTCCGCAGATATCCTGAGTGCGAAACGAACGGGGGAATCGCATGACTCACCGGATCGGCTACCTCATCGGCAGCCTCGCCCACGACTCGATCAACCGCGTCCTCGCGACCGCGCTCGTGCGGCTGTCGCCGCCGAGCCTGGAGATGGTCGAGATCCCCATCCGCGACCTCCCGCTGTACAACCGTGACGACGAGCTCGATCCGGTCGCGGCCGTCACCGAGTTCAAGAGCGCGGTCGAACACGCCGAGGGCCTGCTGATCGTGTCGCCCGAGTACAACCGGTCGATCCCCGGGGCGTTGAAGAATGCCATCGACTGGGGCTCGCGCCCGTGGGGCCACAACTCGTTCGCGCGCAAGCCCACCGGCATCATCGGCGCCTCCACCGGGGCGATCGGCACCGCCGTCATGCAGTCGTCGATGCGCAGCGTGCTGAGCTTCCTCAACGCTCCTCAGCTCAACGCGCCCGAGGCCTACCTGACCTACCGGGCGGAGATGTTCGGCCCCGACGGAACCGTCGAGGACGACGGCACACGGAAGTTCCTCCAGCACTACATGGAGGAGTTCGCGGCGTTCGTCGAGCGCGTGCTGTCCGTGACCGCGCCGGGCCACGTCGGCGACCAGGAGTAGTCCGGCCGCCGACGTGCCGGCGGTCAGCGCACGGACTCCGCTCGCCGTGCGGGCGCTACTCGGTTCGCAGCCGCGATCACGCCGGACAGGCTCGCCGCGAGGACGGATCGACCGCGGCCGGCCGACCACCCGCTGCCACCGGCGGTGCGGTGCTCCAGGAGCGTCAGCGCATCGGTGTCGTTGCCGGATCCCACACTCGTCTGGTGCAGGCTCACGATCTCGATGCGGATCCCGTGAGCGTCGAGGGCTGCGGTGAGCGCCTCGACGGGGCCGCCCCCGGCATGCGTGCTGGTGTGCTCGAGTCCGTCGACACGCAGAGTGATCCGGGTGTGCGACCCTCCTGCTCTCTCGCTGGTGTCGTAGGCGACGAGGGCGACCCGGGAGGTATCCGTCGAGGGGTGGTCGTACGCGCGCTGGAAGACGTCCCACAGCTCCGCCGCAGTGACCTCTGCGCCGGTCGCGTCGGTGTGCTGCTGCACCTGGCGGGCGAAGTCGATCTGCAGCCGCCGGGGCAGCTCGATGCCGTACTCGGTCTCCAGCAGATAGGCGATGCCGCCCTTGCCGGACTGCGAGTTCACGCGGATCACCGCGTCATAGTCGCGGCCGATGTCGGCGGGGTCGATCGGCAGATAGGGAACCCGCCACTCGACCTCGCCTTCCGGGCGTCCTTCGGCGAGCGCACGAGCGCGGTGCTCGGCGAAGCCCTTCTTGATCGCATCCTGGTGCGTGCCGCTGAACGCCGTGTGCACCAGATCGCCCACGTAGGGGTGCCGTGCGGGCACCTCGATCCGGTTGCAGTACTCGACCGTCCGGCGGATCTCGTCGATGTCGGAGAAGTCGATCATCGGGTCGACGCCCTGGGCGAGCAGGTTCAGGGCGAGAGTCGCGATGTCGACGTTGCCGGTGCGCTCGCCATTGCCGAAGATGCACCCTTCGACCCGCTGCGCTCCGGCGAGCACGGCCAGCTCGGCGCAGGCGATCCCGGTGCCGCGGTCGTTGTGCGGGTGCACCGAGAGGATCACCGCCTCACGGCGAGCGAGGTTCTTGTGCATGTACTCGATCTGATCGGCGTACACATTGGGTGTTGCCACTTCGACCGTGGCGGGGAGATTGAGGATCACCGGACGCTCGGGGGTCGCATCCCAGAGCTCGGTCATCGCGTCGCAGATGTCGATCACGTAGTCGGGCTCGGTCAGGTTGAACACCTCGGGTGAGAACTCGAAGCGGACGTTCGGCATATCGCCGACGAACTCGAGCACATCGCGGCCTCCGGCGAGGATGAGTCGCTTCAGGTCGTCGGGCTCGTAGCCCAGCACCATGCTCCGCCAGGCCGGGGCGGTCGCGGTGTACATGTGGATCACGACCGGATTGGCGATGCCCTGGATCGCGGTCACCGTGCGCTCGATCAGGTCCCGGCGGGCCGGCGTGAACACGACGATCGTGACGTCTTCGGGGGCGATGTCGCTGTCCGCGATCAGTCGGACGAAGTCGTAGTCGGTCTGCGAGGCCGACGGGTATCCGACCTCGATCTCCTTGTACCCCATCCTCACCATCAGCTCGAAGAAGCGCCGCTTCCGCGCGGAGTCCATCGGCTCGGCGAGCGCCTGGTTGCCGTCCCGCAGATCGACCGGCACCCACAGCGGCGCCGCGGTCAGGCGATGCGTGGGCCAGTCCCGATCGGTCAACGGAACCTCCACGCGGGAGTACACGTCACGGTAACGGTGCGAGGGCATCTGGGAGTGCCGCTGTCGATTCCAGGAGGGAGCGTGGTCGGGGAGAGAGCCGGCGGGCGTGGAGATGCGGGAGAACGACGTCGTGGTCATGGCGGTACTGCTTCCTTCTTCGGGGATGCGACCGGCACACGTTCGACCCCACGACGGGGAGCCGGTCCGGCTAAGCCCCGCCGTGGCGGCGAAGAAGAAGGTGCTCTGAGGCGAACATGGCTAGACTGTAGCATGACTCCTCAGACAAGTAGACGAGAGATCGGACGACGCGAATGGCTCAGGTGAAGCGTGCGCCCCTGGCGGATCAGGCAGCGGAGCTGCTGTTCGAGCGGATCAGGGCCGGCGAGTGGGGCCTGGGGGAGAAGCTCCCCGGCGAGACCACATTGGCGCCGCAGCTCGGCGTCGGCCGCTCCACGGTGCGTGAGGCGATCCGTCAGCTCGCCGGACGTGGCGTGCTGGCCTCGCGACAGGGGGCCGGCGTGTTCGTCACGGCGACCGACGCCCCCGAAGACTGGGACACCGTGCTGCGGCGTGCCGGGATCGTCGCGGTGATCGAGGCGCGCATCGCGATCGAGGCAGAAGCCGCCGCGCTCGCCGCGGACCGACGCACACCGGCCGACCTCCGTGCCATCCGCCGTGCGCTGGCCGATCGCGCGGAGAGCCGCGCCGAGATCGAGAGCCACGTCGACGCCGACACCGCGTTCCACCGGACCATCGTCGTCGCCGCACACAACCCGGTCCTGCTCGACCTGTTCGACAGCTTCACGCCGCGACTGCGCGAGGCCATGATCGAGATGCTCCGCATCCGGCGAGAGTTCGGCGATGACGCCGACCACGACGCCCACGCCGAGCAGGCGGACGCGATCGCCGACCGCGATGCGGCCGCTGCCTCGGCCCGCAGTCGCGCACACCTCCGCACGCTGCAGGAGGCGCTCGCATGACCGTGGCGGACCGCCCCGACGACGACGTGACGAACGAGGTGCTGGCGCTTCGGGGCGTGGACGTCGTCCGCAGTTCGCGGCAGATCCTCACCGGCATCGACCTCACCGTCCGGGCCGGAGAGCATTGGGCGCTCATCGGTCCCAACGGCGCCGGGAAGAGCACAATCCTGAGCATGTGCGGCGCGGAAGCGCACCCCACTCGGGGAACGGTCCACGTGCTGGGCCGGCGGCTCGGTCGTGTCGAGATCCGTCGGCTTCGCGAGTCGATCGGACATGTGAACCCGCGCCATCCGCTGCGATCGCCGCTGACCGTGCGCCAGGTCGTGCTGACCGGTGCGACCGGGACGACCGAGATGATGAACCGCTGGAAGCCATCGCCGTCGATGATCGCGCGAGCCGACGAGCTCATCGAGATGCTGGGGCTCGGCGAGATCTCGGACGCCACCTGGCCGACCATGTCTCAAGGGGAACGCGGCAGAGCACTCATCGCGCGCTCGCTCCTGCCTGATCCTGCGCTCCTCCTGCTCGATGAACCGTCGACCGGACTCGACGTGGCCGCCCGCGAGCAGTTCCTCGAGACCGTCGACCTGCTCCACGGCTCGCAACCCGACCTGGCGACCGTCCTCGTGACCCACCACCTGGAGGAACTGCCGCGGTCGACGACGCACGCCGCCCTGGTCTCGAAGGGGAGGATCGTCACTCAGGGTGCGGCGGGCGACGTGCTCACGACCGATCTCGTGACCGCGGCGTTCGACTACCCGATCCGGATCGAGCGCAGCGATCAGCGCTGGAGAGCCGTGACAGGACGCGTACTCGCGGGCTGAGCGCGATCGTCAAGCCTCCGACGCCTCCCCGATGCCGGCTGCCCACCTCGCCTCGACGTCTTGGGCCTGCCGCAGGTGTCCGCACTCCGGACAGCGCCAACCGCCGGCGACCTCGCGCATCACGACGTCGTCCTCGGGGCAGTGCGGAGGGCTCTGATCGAGGATCTCCATCCGTCCAGGGTAGAACCGTGCGTCGTCGAGGTACAGGGGCGCGCGCCGGTGTCAGTGCAGGACCACGAGCTCGCGCGTCGTGCGGGTCATCGCCACATATCGATCGACGGCGCCGGTCACATCGTCGCCGAACTGCTCCGGCCGCACCAGGACGACCAGGTCGAACTCGAGACCCTTCGCTCCTTCCGGCGTCAACGACCGCACCCGCGGTGTCGGGGCGAGTTCGGGGGCGCCGATGACACAGGCCACGCCCTCCGGATGTTCAGTGAGCCAGGTCGTGAGCACGGTCGGCAGCGCCGCTGCGTCGTCGAACCGCACCGGCACGCCGCTCTCCCGCACCGAGGTGGGGACGTTCGCATCCGGGATCGCCGCGAGCACAGCAGGAGCGGCCATCTCCATCACTTCGGCCGGCGTCCGATAGTTCACGCCGAGATGGGCGATCCCGACGTCGCGGAGGCCGATCCGGGCGAGCCTCGTCTCCCAGCTTTCGATGAAGCCGTGCCGAGCCTGCGCACGGTCGCCGACGATCGTGAAGCTTCGAGAGGGGCAGCGCGCGACGAGCATCCGCCACTGGGCGTCCGTGAGCTCCTGCGCCTCGTCGATGACGATGTGCCCGAAGGGGCCGGCCAGTTCGTCGGGGGCGAGTGCCGGCGGGGCGTCCACGCCGAGCAGTACGTTCTGCGCATCCTGCCCGCGGAGGATCGACATCACCTTCATCTCGCTGTCGTCGCCCTCGATCAGGTGATCGACCACATGCGACATCTGCTCCTGGGCAGAGGCGATCACGGACTGGCGGCGATGCTCCGCCCGCACGGCCTCCGGGTCGCCGATCAGACGGTGGGCGGCATCGAGCAGGGGGAGGTCGGAGCTCGTCCACGGCGAGGCCTCGTCTCTCCGCAACAGCGCGGCATCGGCCGCAGACAGCTCCGGAGCGCACTGCCGGAGCAGGTCGGGGGAGCTCCACAGCCGCTTCACGATGGACGTCGGAGACAGCAGCGGCCAGGCGCGCACGAAGGTCCCGGTGAGCCCGTCATCCTGACGCAGCCAGCGCCGGATGACGTGCGGAGGCACCTCCTCGTCGGTGACCTGATCGATGAGGAGCTCCAGAACCTCCTCCCACACCTCATCTCGCGCCTCGTTGTGCGCCACCGCGGGGTCGGCGCCGGCGAACAGCTCCGCCCACTCCTCGCGGCTGATCCAGAGGTCTGCCCACGGGGACTCGATGCGCATAGCGTGCTGTGGAGGACGCTCGAAGACCTTCACCGCCGCATCGAGCACACCGGCGGGGTCGAGCGACTCCTTCAGCCGCGCGACCCGCGGATCCGTCTCGTCCACGGCGCCCGCTCCCTCGGGGACGAGGTCGCGGAGGGCGCACAACTGCACGGTGTCCTCGCCGAGGCTCGGCAGCACGTCCTCCACGTAGGAGAGGTAGTGCGGGTTGGGGCCGACGAGCAGCATCCCCCCGGCGCTCTGCGTGAGTCGGGGCTCCGCGTAGAGCAGATGCGCGGCGCGGTGCAGCGCCACGACCGTCTTGCCCGTGCCGGGGCCGCCGTCGACGACGAGGGCTCCGGGCGAGGGGGTGCGGATGATGGCATCCTGATCCGCCTGGATCGTCGCGAGGACATCGCGCATCCTCGAGGTCCGGTGGGTCCCGAGGCTCGCGATGAAGGCGGACTGATCGTCGAGGGACGCCGCTCCGTCGAAGCCCTCCGAAGTGAGGGCCTCATCCCAGTAGTCGCTGATGCGGCCGGCTGTCCAGCGATAGCGGCGCCTCGACACGATCCCGCGCGGATCCTCCATGGTCGCGGCGAAGTACGGCTCCGCGGCCGGTGTCCGCCAGTCGACGAGGAGCCGGGTGCCGTCCGCGGCGGCCAGCCCGGTGCGGCCGATGTAGACCGGTTCGCCGTGCTCGGGAGTCATCCTGCCGAGACACACGTCGATGCCGAAGCGGTCCAGCACGCGCAGGCGTGCGCTCAGGCGGCGGATCCTCAGGTCGCGGTCGACGGCGGCATCGCCGAACTCCGCGTCCTGCCTGCGCGCCTCGGCCAGGCTCCGGGCGACCTCTGTTCGCTGAGCCTCCAGGGTGTCGGCGATGCGGCGAAGGTGTGCGCGGTCGGCATCGAGAAGCGCAGGAGTGGCCTTCGCTCCCAGATTCTCGGGCAGGTGGAAGGGGTCGATGGGCATGAGTCTCCTCCTCGCGCGGGGGCGGATCGCACGAGCGAGGGTCGATTCTGCCCCATGGTGGGGGCCTTGCGGCAAGCCCCCACCTCGGGGATATCCTGGAGATGCAGGCGGGGACTATGCCTCGAAGACCGTGCGTCCCGCGATCACCGTCTGCACCACGCGAGCGGTCAGCAGCGTCTCGAGATCCGTGTCGAACGGATCGGCGTCGATGACGGCGAAGTCGGCCGCGTGCCCCGCCGTGATCCGTCCGCGCCAACTGCCGTCTCCCATCGATTCCGCTGCGTCCCGCGTGGCATGCGAGATCGCGCGTTCGAGAGGAATCGCCTGTCCGGGGTGCACGGCCGGCACGCCGGGTGTCAGTGCAGACGCACGCGTGGACGCCACGAACATGTTCGGCAGCGCCTCATGCGGAGCGGTCGGCGCATCGGTCGAGAAGGCGAGGAGCGCGCCCGCCTGCTCGTACTCCGACCACGCGAATGCACGGTCGGCGCGGTCGTCCCCGACCTGCGCCGCCCAGTTCGCGAAGATCGCGGGGTCAGCATGCACGGGCTGCATGGACGCCGTCACTCCGAGCCGTGCCATCCGCTCCGCCGTTCCCGGCGCGGCGTACTCGAGGTGCTCGATGCGGTGCCGGCGCGGACGCTCGCCGTTCAGGGCGATCGCGTGCTCGATCGCGTCGAGGGCGAGAGTGCTCGCCGCGTCGCCGATGGCGTGCAACGCGATCTGCAGCCCCGCAGCATCCGCTGCCGCGACGACCGGCAGCAGCCGTTCGGCCGGCCAGATCGGCCCGGCGTTCGTGCCGTCGGCGTACGGTGCGCCCATGGCGGCCGTGCACGCGTCGATGGTGCCGTCGAGCACGAGCTTGATCCCGAGGACACGCGCGCCTGCCGACGGCGCCTTCGCATGTGCCGCAGCCTGTGCGACCTGTGCGAGGTTCGCCGCATCATCGCCGGTGTTCGCCACGAACCAGTGCGCGGCGACGCGCAGGGGGAGCTCCCCGCGCTCGGCCGCCCGTTCCAGTGCGGCGAGACCGAGCCCGTCGAAGGCCATGTCCACTGCCCCCGTCACGCCGGCGGCGAGGTAGGCGGAGACGACCCGGCCGATCGCCGCGTCACGCTGGGCATCGGTGGTGGTCGCGTCGCGATGGGCCCAGGCGTGCAACTGCGCAGCGGTCTCGTACAGCATCCCCGTCGCCTCGCCTGATGCGTCTCGGGCGATGCGTCCGCCGATGGGGTCGGGGGTGTCGCGGGTGATCCCCAGCTCGACGAGCGCCGCGGTGTTGACCCAGCACGAGTGGTAGTCGTTCGCGTCGAGGTAGACCGGAACGTCGGCGACGACCGCATCGATCATCGCAGCGGTGGGCTCCCCGCCCGGGATCGCGTCGAACAGCCAGCCACGCCCGCGCAGCACCGCGGGGGCGGTGTCGCGAGCGTCGCGAGCGTCGCGCAGTCGATGCTGGATCTCCTCGAGCGAGGTGGCATCGGTGAGTCCCACCTGCCCCAGGGCGTCGCCCATCATGAGCAGATGGGTGTGCGCGTCGGTGAAACCGGGGAGCACGACCCGGCCTCCGAGGTCGACCACGGCGTCTGCGGGCGGTGCGTCGGAGCCGGATCCCACGTGGACGAACACGTCGTCGTCGACGACCACCGCGTCGGCCCACTGCGATTCGTCGCCGGTGAAGATGCGGCCGTTGCGGTAGAGGGTGCGGGTCATGCGTCGTTCTCCTGTGCGGTGATGCGTTCGAGGCGGGTGGATACGAGTGCGATCGCTCCGGCGGGTACGGCCAGGACGAAGCTCGCGATGCCGAGAGCGACGGCGAAACCCTGGTAGCCGAGAGCACCGACGAGGGCCGCGCCGATCACGGGCGTGAGCGCCGATCCGACGAGGTACACGGCCAACAGCGGGCCCGACCACCGGCCGTCGGCGTCCAGGGCCGCCGACGTCGAGACGAAGTACATGAACGCGATCGCGTACACGGAGTTCCAGGCGATGAAGACGACGATGAAGGTGGTCGGATCGCTCACGAATCCCTCCACGATCTTCAGCACCCCGCCGGCGACCAGGAGGATGACGAGCGGAACGGCGCGGCCGAGGCGGGCGCCGACGATCATCAGGAGCAAGGATCCGAGCAGCCCGCCGGCGGTGGCTCCGCTGAGGGCGATACCGAGCCCCTCCGGCGTCAGCCCGGCCTGTTCTGCGCCCATCACCCCGGCCATGGCCCACAGCGAGTCCTCGCTCGCAGCCCACAGGGCGAACACGATGAGGAGTCCGAAGCCGGCGATCGTGACGGTCCGCGACCGGGCGGGCGAGACGCGGACCGCTCCGGTCGGCGGGATCTCGATCGGCATCGCCTCGGCGACGGCCGCTCCCGCCTGTGGGGCGATGACCGGTGCGGCAGGGAGCCAGACCGAGGCGATCAGACCGATCAGGTTGAACAGTGCCAGGGCACCGAAGACGTCGATCGGCGCGAGGCCGATGAGGGGGATGACGGCGAGGACCACGGTGATGACGCCGCGGTTGGCCAATCCGTTGAAGCCGGCGACGCGGTCCGGGTTGCGGAAAGCGGCGAGGGCGGCACCCGAGGCGGCGACGGCACCGCCGGCCCCGGCTCCTCCGAGGAGCAGGCCGGGGAGCATGGCGGCGGGGGCGAACGCGGCTGTCGCGAAGCCGACGACGGCGAGGCCGAGCCCTGCGCGCGCGACGGTCCGACGATGGGCTCCGGCGCACAGAGGGGATATGGCCAATCCGGTCACCGCGGTGAGCAGGAGGGTCGCGGTGACGAGCCAGCTCGCGGTGAGGATGTCGATGCCGAGGCCGGTCTGCGCGGCGGTGATCATGTAGGGCGACAGATTGACGCCGAGGTATCCCGCGATGCCGACGGCGAATGTCGCGGTGGCTGTGGGGAAGCGGAGGGGGACTCTGGTGCGGAGATCGAGAGTGGTCATGGGGCTCCAGGGGGAGGGCACGGCATTGTGCGCGAGAGGGGAAGGACAGCGGACGTGCGTCGGGTGGGCACGGCATCGTAAACGAATGGTGTTCGTAAACGAATGATGTTCATTATTATGCACAGGAGAGGGTTTCTGCGGAACCCCCAATCCTCACGTCCGGTCTTCCGGAGAAAGCGAGCCCGAGATGCCCAGGCCTTCCTCCCCGCTGCTCTCCCCGGAGATCATCGGCGCTGCCGGGCTCGCGCTCGCGAAGGCGGGTGAGCCGTTCGGGGTCAACGCGATCGCCCGTGAGCTGGGGGTGCGGCCGTCATCGCTCTACAACCATGCCGACGGCATGGACGGGATCCTCGAACTCATGCGAGGACGACTCGTGGAGGAGTACCGCGTCGAATGGCATGGCGAACCCTGGCCCGAGTTCTTGCACGCGATGCTCCGCACGCAACGTCGCATGTACGCGGATCATCCCCAGCTCGTGCCGCTGCTGGTCGGCAAGACGATCACGAGCCCGGCGGTCATCGCGGCGTACGACGATCTGGCCACGGTGCTCGTCGACGGAGGATTCCCCGAAGACGAGGTGCTCTCCGTGATCGCCGTGTTGGACGCCTTCGCGATCGGATTCGGTCTCGACCTCGCGTCACCTGACGAGGTCTGGCAGCCCGGGGAGCAGACGCGTACGCTCGGGCGGCTCATCGAAGGTGCGGAGCGGGGGAGCGCGCGATCGGATCGCACGTTCGAGCTCGGCGTCGGGCTGCTCATCGACTCCTTGCGTGCGCGCCTCGCCCGCTGACCGACCGTGAGATCGATCGTGATGTGACGTAGCATGCACTCTGCCGTATCCACCGATCCCGAGGAGGACTCATGACGACCTGGAACCCCGAGGAGCTCGCCCGCATCGCCGCGCCGGAGATGTTCGATCTCTCCGCGCAGCTCGAAGACGGGACGACGCCGAAGACCGTCGGCATCTGGGCGGTCGCGGTGGACGGACGCCTGTTCGTGCGCTCCTACACGGGCCTCGAAGGCAAGTGGTATGCCCCGGCGCTCGCGAGCCTGCGTGGCCGAGTCTCGGCTGGTGGCGTCACGAAGGAGGTCCGCTTCGAACGCGTCACCGATGAGGCGACCAACTCGGCGATCGATGCCGAATACCTCGACAAGTACACGCCGAGTCCCTATGCGCCCGAGATGGGGCAGGAGCCGGTGCGCTCGAACACGCTCGAGGTCATCCCCCTCGACTGAGGGCGTCGGCCGCCGGCGGACCGGGAGATTGGCCCTCTCGATGACCCGCCCCAGACGGTGTCGCCGAGAGGGCACACCGTCCTTCCCGGACGGTTGGGGAGGCGGCGAAGATCTCGCTGCGCTCACGGCTGATTCCCCAGTCCATCAGCCTCGTAGCCCCCGCTACGTGAGCAGAGTACCGCTTAATCGTCTTGTCCGCCATTTGGGGGACAAAGAAAATTACGAATGTTACCCGCGCGGACTCCCTGTTGTCTTCCTGACGGGGTTCCCTAGGGTGGACTCATGGACAGATTGCTCGTGCTCACCGCTCAGGTCGCCATCGCTCACGGCCACCGGGTCGAGGTGACCGAGCAGGTGGATCCGCTCACCGAGGAGCCTGTGGTCCTGGCCCTCGTCGACCTCGACACCGGCGTCCGCTATCGCCGTGCGGAGGATCCGAGCGGGGACTTCTCCCGGTGGATCGGCCGCGTGCTGGAGTGCACGGTGACGCTCGGCGGAGCCGGCGCCCACACTTCCCTGCTCGTCGATCCCCTCGGCCCGGGCCCCACCGGAGCCAAGCGTGCCCTGCGCGGAGCGGACGCCGCCGCGGATGCCGCGAAAGCCGAGGCCGATCGCTGGGGCGGCACCGATCGCCCGCCGCCGGAGGAGCACGAGCGCTTCTGGTGAGGACGCACCCCGGTGGGCTGAATCCCGTGCGCTCAGCGGAAGTCCCTGGATCGATGGGTGAGACCGGTGCGCAGGTCCTCGAATCCGTCGGCGAGCACATTGACCACGCCCTCGCTCGACCGCTCCAGGATGCCGCGGATGATGAGCGCCGGTGAATCCCGGGCGACGCGACGATAGCGGTTCCAGACCCCTGCCGAGCAGACGACGTTCACCAGGCCGCTCTCGTCCTCGAGGTTCACGAAGGTGATCCCTGCGGCCGTCGCCGGTCGCTGCCGGTGGGTGACGAGACCGGCGACCTCGATGCGCCGACCGACCTCGTGGTCCTGCAGATCGACGGCGGTGAGCACCCCACGCGTGCGCAGCGCCTCACGGAAGTGCGCCATCGGATGGTCGTCGGTCGAGACCCCTGTCGCCCAGAGATCGGCGGAGAGGCGTTCGTAGCTGGTCTGATCCGCGAACAGGGGAGGCTGCACGGCGACCGTGGTCCCCGGGAGGAAGCGCGACCGGTCGTCTGCCGCAGCGCCGGCGAGCCAGATCGCCTCTCGACGCTCCAATCCCAGGCAGTCGAAGGCGCCGGCGGTGGCGAGAGCCTCCAGCTGCGCGGCGGTGGCATCCGTTCGCCGCACCAGATCGTGCAGGTCCCGGTAGTGACCGTGGGCCTCGCGTTCCGCGACGATCCTCTCCGCCAACGGCACACCGATCCCGCGGATGCCGCTGAGGCCCAACCGCACCGCGAAACCGCCGTCCCTGCGGTGCGCAGCGGACTCGTCGGGAGCTTCCCGGTCGAAGCGCAGTACCGTCGGCTGCGGATCGGCGAGGCATTCCTCCCGGCCGGTCGGCCCGCCCCCCGAAGTGCCCGTGAGCGGCTCCAGCGTCTCCGTCGCCCCGGAGACGTGCAGATCGGGGCGGTGGACCTCCACCCCATGCCGCCGTGCATCCGCGGTGAGGGTCGCTGCGGAGTAGAAGCCCATCGGCTGCGAACGCAGCAGGCCGGCGAGGAACGCGGCGGGATAGTGCAGCTTCAACCAGGAGCTGGCGTAGACCAGCAACGCGAACGACAGCGAATGCGACTCGGCGAACCCGAAGTTCGAGAACGCCTGGATCTGCGCGTAGATGCGATCGGCGGCGTCGGCGTCGAGCCCCCGCCTGGTCATCCCCGCATAGAGCTTGTCCTTGACCTTCTCGATCTTCTCCAGGCCGCGCTTGGAACCCATGGCCCGCCGCAGCAGGTCGGCCTCGTCGGCCGTGCAGTCGCCGATGGCCGTCGCCATCTGGATGAGCTGCTCCTGGAAGATCGGGATGCCCAGCGTGCGCTTCAGGATGTCTTCCAGATCGCTGTGCGGGTAGGGGATCGCGAACTCGACGGGTTCCTCGCCGCGCAGGGCGCGCTCCCGGTTCTCCTCGTCGACGCGATCCTTCGCCATCTTGCGCCGCACGAACGGATGCACCGCGCCGCCCTGGATGGGACCGGGACGGATGAGAGCGATCTGGATGGCGAGGTCATAGAAGCTCCGCGGCTGCAGCCGGGGGAGCAATCCGATCTGCGCACGCGACTCCACCTGGAAGACACCGATGGAGTCCGCACGGCAGAGCATGTCGTACACCCCCGGCTCCTCCTTGGGGATGGTCTCGAGCCTCCACTCCTCACCGGTGGTCTCGCGGATCAGGTCGAAGCAGTGCTGGAGGGCGGCGAGCATCCCGAGCCCCAGCAGATCGAACTTCACGAGCCCCATGAAGGCGGAATCGTCCTTGTCCCACTGGATGACGGTGCGGTTCTCCATACGCGCGTGCTCCACCGGCACGACCTCGCCGACGGGGCGGGCGGTGAGCACCATGCCGCCGGAGTGGATGCCGAGATGGCGGGGCGCCTTCAGCAGCTCGCCCGCATAGGCGAGCACGTTCTCCGGGATGTCGTGCCCTTCGGCCGGCTCCAACCCGGCTCCCCAGCCGTCGACCTGACGGGACCAGGCGTCTTGCTGACCGGGTGAGTGCCCGAGCGCCCTCGCCATGTCGCGCACCGCGTTCTTCGGCCGGTACTGGATGACGTTCGCCACCTGGGCCGCCCGCTCCCTGCCGTACTCCCCGTAGACCCACTGGATGATCTCCTCACGGCGGTCGGAGTCGAAGTCCACGTCGATGTCGGGCTCTTCCGTCCTCGTGGTCGCGAGGAACCGCTCGAAGGGGAGGCGGTAGAGGATCGGGTCGACCGCGGTGATCCCCAGCAGGTAGCAGACCGCGCTCGCCGCGGCCGAACCGCGTCCCTGGCAGAGGATGCCGCGTCGCCGTGCCTCGGCGACGATGCCGTGCACGATCAGGAAGTACCCGGGGAAGTCCTTCTCCTCGATCACGTCCAGCTCGCGCGCGATCCGGTGGCGGCCGTCGTCGTTCAGTCGCGGATACTTCGAGGGCACGGCCTCCCAGACCAGATGACGCAGCCAGCTCATCGGCGTGTGTCCCTCCGGCACCTTCTGCTGCGGAAGTGCTGGTCGTGCCAGTCGCAACGGGAAGGCGGATGCCGCTGCCACCTCGAGTCCGTACGCGATCGCTCCGGGGTGGCGCTGGAAGCGTGCCGCCATCTCGGCGCCGCTGCGCAGGTGGGCACCCCCGTGCGCGGGCAGCCAGCCGTCGAGCTCATCCATGCTGCGTACCGCACGGACCGCGGCCACGGCCTCGGCGAGCGGTGCCTGCGCGGGGGTGGCGTAGTGCACGTTGTTCGTCGCGACGACAGGAAGCCGCATCCGACGGGCGAGCGTGGCGAGGGTGTCGTTGCGGCGGGTGTCCAGCGGGTCGCCGTGGTCGAAGAGCTCGACGACGACGTGATCGCTCCCGAACAGGTCGACCAGGGTCCGCAGCGGTGTGATGCCGTCCCCGGCCTCGAGCCCGCGGCGCACGGCGCCCTTGCGGCATCCGGTCAGGATCGTCCAGTGACCGTCTGCGCGTGCGGCGAGATCGTCGAGGTCGTACACCGGGCGGCCCTTTTCGCCCCCGCGCAGCTGCGCCGCGGTGATCGCGCCCGAGAGCCGGTGATACCCCTCCATCCCGCGGGCGAGCACGAGCAGGTGCTCGCCCGCGGGATCAGCGGAACCGCGTTGCGGAGCGGGCAGGTCGAGAGAGAGCTCGGCTCCGAACACCGTCTGCAGCGGACTCTCCATGAGGTCGGCCACCTCGGCGAAGCGGGCGGCACCGTAGAAGCCGTCGTGGTCGGTGAGGGCGAGGGCGGACAGCCCGAGGCGGTCGGCTTCGGCGAGGAGATCTTCGGGGGAGGAGGCGCCGTCGAGGAACGAGTACGACGAATGCGCGTGCAGCTCGGCATAGGGGACCGCGTCCTGGGGGCGGGAGACGGCGACGGGAGGAGTGCGCTTGCGGCGATGACTCACCGGCCCGGGATCCGTGCGCTGCCCCCGAGGCTCGGCGCCCGGAGGCGTCGGGGACGACTCCTCACCGCTGAGAGTGCGCTCCAGGTCGTTCCAGGACAGGGGTGGATTGTGCCAGCCCATCAGCGATACCTCCCCTCGGCCCACCAGCGTTCGCCGGTGTGGAAGACCAGCCACGCGCGATCGTGGTCATCGACGATCTGGAGCCGATGTCCTCGCTTCCCGCCTCCGGAGGTCCAGCGGCGCTCATGCACAGGCCAGGGGCCGGCCCATGCCTGCACGGCGACCCCGTCGATGCGGGCGGGGGCCTGTGAGAGCGCCCCGCGCTCATCGACGCTGATCGTGGTCTCATCCGCGGCGAGCACTCCGATGGGTCGCGGGGGGAGGAACACCTCTGCGGGCAGCGGATCGGGGAGGCTTCCCGGCCACGGTGACTCCGGGTCTCGTGGGGGGACCGCACGCTCTCCCCAGGGGGTGAGCACCTGACGGTCGGCGAGCCAGCGACCACCGGAGACCGCAGCGGTGACCACACCCTGATGGCCCAGCATGGTCTGCACGCGCGAGACCGCATGGTGCAGACGCTCATCGGTGCCGGAGCCGAACAGTCCCGGCTGGTGGTGGGCGGCATCGTCCACGGCCGCGGGGATGATGCGCACCGCGACGATGCCGCCGAACGCCCGCGCTTCGTCGACCGGTTCCTTCGCGGACTGCGCGGCCAAGGCCTCCAGCTGCCAGCGCACCCGGTCGACGAGGTCGGAGGCGTCGAAGCATGTGGGATGCAGCCAGGAGCGTGAGAAGACCACGCCGTTGTCGTCGGTCAGATCGATCCGCACCTCCGTGCAGACGACGGAGGCATCGCCGAGAGCGAGCATCACCGCGTCCGCCGTCTGCCGCACCGCGAAGGCGACCTGATCGGCTCCGCCCAGCGGCGAGTCGAACTCGATGGTGCGGACCAGCTCGGGATCGGGCGGGCGCGGGGTGAGCGGACGGGAGTCGGCACCGGCGGCGAGCGCGTGCAGGCGCGCACCGTGCTCACCGAAGCGGTCGCGCACGTCGAGGGGGGCGAGCGCGGTGAACTCGCCGAGGGTGCGCACCCCGAGTCGGACGAGGAGACCGGTGATCTGCTCGTCGCGCAGCACCTGCACGGGGTAGGGGGCGAGGAAATCCCGGGAGGTGCCGGGCGGTACGACCGTGCAGGGGGCGGGGCCCCGTGCGGCGATCTCGGCCGTGAAGGGACCGTCTGCGACGCCGATGCGCACCTCGGGGAAGCCGGCTTCTCCGAGGATGACGGCGAGCGCCTCGGCGGCCTCCGCCTCCCCTCCGTGATAGCGGGCGATGCCCCTGGCGCGGAGGATCGCGAGTCCGGGGCGCAGCAGCGTGACTCCCGGGGCGTGTTTCTCGATGAGGTGCAGCACGGGCAGGAAGGCGCGTTCGTCCCGGTCGGCATCGTGCGGGAGCACCTGCAGGGAGGAGAGGTGCCCTTGGGCGACCCGGCGTCGCTGACCGGTGCGCACGCCGTGCTCCCTGGCGGAGGCGGTGCAGGCGACGATCGTGTTGGCCTGCACCAGGGCGGCGGGCGGATGCGGGGGCGCTCCGCCGAGCACGGCTCGCATCGGCCAGTCGGGGAACCACAGCACGAGGACGCGGAGCGGGTCGTTCATCCTGCCTCCGCCCATCGCAGCAGCTCGGGAGGAGCGGACTCTCCGGTGGCGCCGGTCTCGGGTGAGAGCGCGGGCAGCGCGGTGAGCTCCGCCCCGACGGCCTCGAGCGCGCCGTGTCCGCCCGGCAGCTGCACGCGCACACTCGACGGGCGAGGGCTGTGTCGCGTCTGCGCCGTCACCGTCACGGTGCATTCGGAGAGCAGGCCCCATCCGGTGCCGAGGCCGTGCCAGTGCGGGTCGTGCAGGCGTATCGTCCCCTCGCTCTGCGGCCATCGCTCGGTGCCGGGCGATTCGGTGACCAGCAGAGTGCAGCCGCGATCACGCAGGCGTGCACTCAGGCGGGAGACGTCGGCATCCCTCGCTCGAGTCCCGGGGGTGACGACGATCAGGGGTACGACCTCGGCCAGGGCGGAGGTCGCGGCGAGCCAGCGCTCGCCGGGGGTGGGGACGAGGATCAGACGGGTGAGGTCGATGCCGAACGCGGCCGCCGCCTCCACGCCGAGCGTGGGCATGCCCACCACCGCGCACCAGTGTCCCTTCTGCGATGCGGCGCTGAGCAGTGCGAGCACGAGGCTCGGCGAGGGGGAGACGGTGTAGGAGGTGCCGGTCTGCAGCCCCTCCTCCGGCAGGAGAGCGGCGAAGGCGGGATCGAGGGGGAGCAGCGTATGCTCGCTGCGGCGCCGTTGCATCCGGCTGATCTCGCGGCGCAGTCGCAGCACTTCTCCCGCGCGGGAGTCGCTCGCCGGAGAGAGCGAGGTCACCGCATCGAGCCCGATCACCATGCATCCATCCTCGAAGATATGTACGAATAAAGCAAGTCGCATGGATGACGTTAGTTCGTACATCGGACATCGGATCGAGTTCTCCACAGGCCGTCCGCGCGAGGCCCGTCGATCTCCTAGCCTGCGGGGATGGACATCCGGTTCGCGCTCACCGTGCTCGTGCACATCGCCCTCATCGGCATCGGAGGATGGCTGGTCGCGATCGACGCCCGCACGCACCGCCTCCCGAACCGGATCGTGCTGCCGACTCTCGCCTCCCTGATCGTGCTCGGCGCCGTCGATGCCCTCGTCGCCGGGCAGGGCGGCGCGTTCCTGCGTGCACTCCTCGGGATGCTGATCCTGGGCGGCTTCTACGCGGTGCTGCGGGCGATCAGCCGCGCGGGGATGGGTGGCGGCGATGTGAAGCTCGCCGCGGTCATCGGTCTCGTGCTGGGCTGGCACGGCTGGGAGTCGCTCGCGATCGGTGCGGCGTCGGCGTTCGTGCTGGGTGCGCTCTACGCGCTCGCGCTCATCCTGCTGCGTCGAGCGGACCGTGCCACCCGCATCGCCTTCGGGCCGTGGATGATCGCCGGCGCCCTCCTCGGTGTCGTCCTCGGCTGAATCCGCCGGGCCTCGCACGGATGGCGCGAGGACGGGGCTACCCTGGGCACATGGCACTCGCGCGACTTCACGGCGGCCCGCTGGACGGGCAGATCATCCCTCTCGGCGATGCGGACGACAAGCTGATCGTCCCCTACAGCGAGACCCAGGTGGTGTACAACCGCCGCGGCGGACCCCAGAACACCGGCCCGACCGACGGCCCCACCGAGGTCGACTACTGGTTCGACGAGTCCCTCGAGGACCTCACGCTCGACGATGACTGAACCGTCTCGCACCGTCGAGGTCGAGCGCAAGTACGACGTCGACATCGAGACCCCGCTGCCGCGCTGGGACGGGATCCCCGGAGTCGACGCCGTCACGACCGGCGAGGCTCGGGCCCTGGATGCCCGGTACTTCGACACTGCCGACGGTGCTCTGGCGCATGCCGGCGTGGCGTTGCGCCGTCGCACCGGCGGACCGGATGCCGGCTGGCATGTGAAGGGACCACGGCAGGGCGACGGCCGGCTCGAACTGGGGTGGCCGCTCGGCGAGGGAGATGAGCTCCCGCCCGCTGTCGCGGAGACCGTCTCGAACTGGACGACCGCACAGCTCGCCCCCCTCGCGCGCATCGAGAACGACCGCACCGCCTACCTGCTCACGGGCCCCGGTGGGGTCGTGGCCGAGTTCGTCGACGATCGGGTCCGGGCCACCGACCTCCGCAATCACGTGCAGCGCGAATGGCGCGAGTGGGAGATGGAGCTGGGTCCTGCGGCCCCCGCCGAAGAAGACGCGCGCACCGCCTTCTTCGACGCGGTGGAGCGCGCCGTCATGGCTGCCGGGGGTCGTGAATCGGCATCCGGTTCCAAGCTCGCCCGCGCGCTCGGTTTCTAGGCAGAGACCGCAGCCGAACGCAACCCCTTCCCCGGGGCGGCGGTGCGTGCTTGAGTGACAGCATGAGCCGACCGCCTGTGCTTCGATCGCTGCAGACGATCGTCCCCGATACCGTTCTCGTGCAGGAGCAGGTGCGCGACGTCTTCGCCCGGCAGCCCGATCTGGGACGGCTGGCCCAGCGCATCGTGACGACGTCGTTCAACGTCTCGGGCATCGACACGCGGCACACCGTGATCGACGAGCTGTCGCTGGAATCCGATACGACAGAGCCCGTCTTCTTCGACCGTCGAACCGGAATGCTGCTCGCGCCCGGCACGAGGGCACGCAACGACCTGTACACCCGCGAGGCGGCGAAGCTCTTCGTCGATGTCGCGCGGCGGGCCCTCGATGCCGATCCCGAGATCGGTCCCGAAGACGTCACGCACGTCATCACGGTCTCGTGCACGGGATTCCATGCCCCGGGACCGGAGTATGAGATCGTGCGCGGGCTCGGGCTGTCCGACGCGGTGCAGCGCTACCACCTCGGCTTCATGGGCTGTTACGCATCGATGCCGGCGCTGCGGGCGGCGAGTCAGTTCTGCGCCGCCGACGAGGACGCGGTGGTCCTGGTGGTCAGCGTCGAACTGTGCACCCTGCATCTGCGCTCCTCCGAGGATCCGGACACGATCGTCGCGTCCTCGCTGTTCGCCGACGGTGCCGCCGCAGGCATCGTCACGGCGCGCGATCTGCCGTCGCCGTCATCCGCGCTGCGTCTGGACCGGTTCCACACCGCCATCGCGCCGGAGGGCGAGAAGGACATGGCCTGGACGATCGGTGACACCGGGTTCGAGATGATCCTCTCCACCTCGGTCCCGCAGATCATCGGCGAGACGATCATCGGCGCCCTGCGTCCGCTGTACGGGGCCGAAGGGGGCTTGGCCGAGGCCTTCGAGCGCGGGAGCGTGGGGGAGGAGGTCGACCACTGGGCCATCCACCCCGGCGGGCGCAGCATCCTCGACAGGGTGCAGGAGCGGCTGCATCTCAGCGATGCGCAGCTGCACCCTGCGAGGGAGGTGCTGCGCGAGAACGGCAACATGTCCAGCGCAACGGTGCTGTTCGTGCTCAAGCGCATCCTGGAGGAGGAGGGTGCCGGCGCAGGTGACCGCGTGGCGGCGATGGCGTTCGGTCCCGGTCTCACCGCCGAGAGCGCGCTGATGACCGTCGTGGCGCCTTCCGGGTCATGAGCCGAGCCCTCACGGTGCGGGATGGCGACGCCCGCGAGCTGATGGATGACCCGCATGCGGATGCGAGGATGCTGGCACGGACGTACGGACGGTTCGGTCTCGTGAATGCGCTGGTCTCCCGACCCGGCACGATCTATCGACGCGACATCCGTCCGCGCGCGGCTCGTGTCGAGCGGCTGCGGATCCTGGACGTGGGAGCCGGAGGGGGAGATCTGTGCCGTCTGCTCGCCGGGCGGCTGCGTCGCGACGGGCTCCAAGCGGAGATCACGGCGCTCGATGCCGACGAGCGCGCGATCCGCTGGGCGTCTGCGCACGATGGGGGTGCCGGCATCCGCTATCGCTGCGCGCTGACCACCGACCTCGTGGCCGAGGGAGACACCTACGACGTCGTGCTGTCCAATCATGTGCTGCACCACCTCGACGATGCCGAGCTCCAGGTGGTGCTGAGCGACTCCGTGCGGCTCGCCGGTCCCGGCGGGTTGGCTTCGCATCACGACATCGCCCGCAGCCGCACGGCGCATGCGCTGTTCGCCGCAGCGACCTGGCCGATCTCGGGAACCCTCCTCGCCGACTCTTTCATCCGGGAGGACGGGCTCATCAGCATCCGCCGTTCCTACACGGTCCCCGAGCTCGCCGACATCGCTCCGCCGGGCTGGACCGCCCGCGGGGGCGCGCCGTTCCGTGTCGAGCTGCGATGGGACGGGGATCATGCCCGACCATGATGTGCTGATCGTGGGGGCGGGACCGGTGGGTCTGCTTCTGGCATGTCTGCTGCTGCAGGACGGATGGCGGGTGGCGGTGTGCGAACGCCGGACGGATGCCGACGACCGGACCAGGGCCATCGGCATCCACCGTCCCGGGCTGGATGCCCTGGACGCCGTGGGCATCGGTGCCGAGGTGCGCGCCGAGGCGCTGCGGCTCGAGGGAGGAGAAGTCCGCAGCCGTCGGCGGACCCTGGCGACGCTGACCTTCGCGCCGGAGCGTCCGGTCCTGATCCTGCCGCAGCCGCGAACCGGTGCCCTGCTGCGCGCCCGACTGCAGTCGCTCTCGGCGGAGGCCCTGATCTCCGGATGCAGCGTGCAGGCGGTCCGGCAGAACGCGGATGCCGTGCGGGTCACGGCCGTCTCGGCGGACGGTCCCCGCGAGCTGACGGCCTCCGTCGTCGTGGTCGCCGACGGCGTGCGGAGTCGGCTCCGCAACGAACTCGAGGCCGGATGGCATCGCCGTGCAGGGCGAGCTTCCTACGCGATGGCCGACATCGTCGATGTGACTCCGGGCCGACGGGCCGTGCTGCACTGCGAGCAGGAGGGGCTCGTCGAGTCGTTCCCGCTCCCCGGCGGGCGACGACGTTGGGTGGTGCGGGAAGCGAAGACCGGAGATCTGCACGGCCTCGACGACTTCCGAGCGGCGATCGAGACGCGCACGGGGATCGACCTCCCCCTCGCGCTCGACGCGAAGCCGACCTCGTTCGTCGCCGCCCAGCACCGCGCCAAGCGGCTGCAGCGGGGGAGGGTCGTGCTCCTCGGCGATGCCGCGCATGAGATCAGCCCGATCGGCGGGCAGGGGATGAACCTCGGCTGGATGGATGCCGTGCGGCTCGCGGCTGAGCTCGGACGCGCGCTCCCGGAGCGGACACCCGATCTGACGGGGTTCGAGCGACAGGTGCACCGCTCGGCGTCGCGGGCGCAGCGCCGCTCGGCGTTCTACATGTCGATGGGCGCTCCCGCACCTGTTCCTGTCGTGCACGGCAGGGAGCTGCTGATGCGCGCGCTCGGATCCGCCCCGCTGCGCGGATGGACGGCCGGTCTGCTCACGATGCAGGGGCTCTGACGCACGAAGGCCCGGTTCGCGATGCGCGGACCGGGCCTTCGTGAGGAGTCTTGATCAGAAGTTGATCATGTGACCGGCGAGGCCGTGGAAGCCCTCCTGCAGCGCCTCCGACAGTGTCGGGTGGGTGTGCACGTTGCGGGCCAGTTCGAGCGCCGTCAGGTCCCACTTCTGGGCCAGCGTCAGCTCCGGGAGGAGCTCGGAGACGTCGGGGCCGATCATGTGCGCGCCGATGAGTTCGAGGTGCTCGGCGTCGGCGATCAGCTTGACGAACCCGACGGGCTCGCCGAGGCCGTGTGCCTTGCCGTTGGCCATGAACGGGAAGGTCGAGACCTTGATCTCGCGCCCCTCGTCCTTGGCCTGCTGCTCGGTGAGGCCGAACGAGGCGACCTGCGGGGAGCAGAACGTCGCGCGCGGCATCATGCGGTAGTCGCCCAGCGTCTGGGTCTCGGCGCCACCGATCGTCTCGGCGGCGACGACGCCCTGCGCCTCGGCCACGTGGGCGAGCTGCAGCTTGGCGGTCACATCGCCGATGGCGTAGATGCCCTCGACGTTGGTGCGCATGTGGTCGTCGATGTCGATCGCACCGCGCTCGGTGAGCTTCACGCCGGTGTTCTCGAGACCGAAGCCCTCGATGTTCGGGGCGAAGCCGACCGACATGAGCACCTTGCCGGCCTCGATCGAGCTCTGCTGCCCGTCCTTGCCGGTGTAGGTGACGGTGACGGAGGAGCCGTTGTCGACGACCGACTCGACCTTGGTCGAAGTGAGGATGTCGACGCCGTAGTTCTTGTACTGCTTCGTGATCTCCTTCGACACGTCGGCGTCCTCGTTGGGGAGCGCGCGGTCGAGGAACTCGATGATCGTGACCTTGACGCCGTAGTTCGTCAGGACGTAGGCGAACTCCATGCCGATCGCGCCGGCGCCGACGATGACGATCGACTCGGGCAGCTCACGGGTCATGATCTGCTCTTCGTAGGTCACGACGTTCTCGCTGAGCGTCACGCCCGGGAGCAGACGGACCTTGGAGCCGGTGGCGATGATGACGTTGTCGAAGGTGACCTCTTCGGTCGTTCCGTCCGCCGTGGCGACCGAGATCGCCTTGGGGCCGGTGAAGGTGCCGCGACCGTTGTACTCGGTCACCTTGTTCTTCTTCATCAGGAAGTGGATGCCCTTGACGCGGCCCTCGGCGACCTCGCGGCTGCGGTCGAACGCCTTGCCGAAGTCGATCGTGAACTCGCCGGAGATCCCGAAGAAGTCCGCCTTGTGGTTCAGCGTGTGGGCGAGCTCCGCGTTCTTCAGGAGCGCCTTGGAGGGGATGCAGCCGACGTTGAGGCAGACACCGCCCCAGTACTTCTCCTCGATGATGGCGGTGGACAGACCGAGCTGCGCGCTGCGAACCGCAGCGACGTATCCGCCAGGACCTGCACCAAGGATGACGACGTCGTAATGTGGCATGCCTTAAGCCTATCGCTCCGACGAGGGGTCGGAATCGGGCGCCCGACCGTTCTTCCGGTTGCGCATGCTGTACCAGAGCATCAGGGCCACGATGACCAGGATCCCGCCGATCGAGAGCCCCCAGATCCACGCGGACGCGCTGCTGGAACCGTCGGAGTCCGCCGGCGTCTCCGTCGGCTCGGGCGCCACGGTCTGCTCGGTCGTCGGAGCGGCGGACGTCGGCGCGGCGGTGGGGGATTCTGTCGCTGCGCCATCGTCGCCGACGGTCACGGTGAAGGAGTACTCGCCCGACGTGGGGTGTCCGTCGCTGGAGACGACCTTCCAGATCACGTGGTACTCGCCGGCCGGTCCCGATCCCTGCAGCGGCTGGGTGACGATCGCGCCTGCGACCGTCGCCGCGCCATCGGTGATGGAGGTGCCGTCGGGGGCGGTCACGACGACCTCCGTCGCCCCTTCGCCGTCGATGAGCTTCGCGCTGAACGTCAGCGTGAGCTCCGCCGGCACGGTCTCGACCGATTCGTCGGCGGCGGGCGATGACGACACGAGCGCGTCGTGCGCGGAGGCCGACAACGGGGAGAAGAGCACGAGGAACGCGGCGAGCAGGGTCGCGGCGAGGGCGATCGGGGCGGCCGACTGGCGCAGAGCTTTGGTCTTCACGACTCCACCCTATGGATAAGCGGTATGCGAGGGCTGAGTGTGAAAGCGGCCTCCCGCGAGCGGCTCGGCATCCGTTAGTCTGGACAACCAGGAGGGCACAGTGACTGACAGCGACAGCCGACCGGCCGGAGAAGCCGCGATCCACCGTTCCGGTGAGCAGAAACACGACGTGACGCAGACGTTCGGACATGATTCCGACCTGTCGTTCGTGCCTTTCGGGGTGGAACTGACCGACGTGGAGCAGCAGGCGATCTCCGCCCTGCCCGCGGGATCAGCCCTGCTGCTGGTCCGTTCCGGCGCCCTCGCCGGGGCGCGCTACCTCCTCGACACCGACGTCACGACCGTCGGACGGCACCCCGAGGCCGATATCTTCTTCGACGATGTGACCGTCTCGCGTCGGCACGCCGAGATCACCCGTACCGGCTCTGTCTTCGAGATCATCGACCAGCGTTCGCTCAACGGCACGTACGTCAACGGCGAGCGCGTCGACCGCAGCCCGCTGGTCGACGGCTCCGAAGTGCGTGTCGGCAAGTTCCGCCTGAACTTCTTCGCCTCTCCTCGCGATCGCGCGGCGGCGAACGACTGATGGCGGCTACTCCCGCCCGCGAACGTTCCGCGTCCGCGGGCTTGCTGAGCATCGGCCAGGTCCTTGCTCGGCTCACACCGGAGTTCCCTGACCTCACGTCCAGCAAGCTGCGTTTCCTCGAGGTGCAGGGCATCGTCAGCCCGTCGCGCACGGAGTCCGGCTACCGCAAGTTCTCTGCGGCCGACATCGAGCGTCTGCGTCTGGGGCTGACTCTGCAGCGGGATCACTACCTTCCGCTGAGTGTCATCCGGGAGCAGCTCGACGAGGCAGCCGCGAGCGGGGAGACGACCTCGCTGGCACCGCCGCCCTCGATCGCCCCGACACCGCGTCGGTACCGTCGCGACGAGTTGCTCGCCGCAGCCGGCGCAGGGCCGCAGTTGCTCAACGACGCGATCAGCACCGGCGTCATCACGGCGCAGGAGACCTATCAAGAGGCGACCGTGACGCTGCTGCGCGGTCTGGTCGCGCTGGACCGCCACGGCATCGAGCCGCGGCACCTGCGGTCGCTGCGTCAGGGAGCCGAGCGAGAGGTCGCGCTCATCGAGTCGGCGATGTCCGCGCTCCTGCGGCGGCCGGATGCCGCATCGCGGGCGAAGGCCAGCGAACTGGCGCCGGAACTGGCGACGCGGATCGACGAAGTGCGCTCGCTCTTCGTCAAGGACGCACTCTCCCGAGTGCTTTCGTAACGAACTGATTGCGACACACCTTCGCCGTCGCACGGATGTGATTGCCGGTGCCTCGGCACTGCTCTACCGTGGAAGATAACCGTTCCAGGGAGGATTTCAGATGAATGCGGATGAGCTCACAGGCGACCCGCGGTTCGTACCCGAACTCCTCTTCACGGACGGTCTCCCCGCCATGGACGACGAGGTCGGATACCGCGGTGCGGTCGCCGCTCGTGCCGCCGGCATCACCTACCGACAGCTCGACTACTGGGCGCGCACCGAGCTGGTGGAGCCCACCGTCCGCGGTGCCAGCGGCTCCGGTTCGCAGCGTCTGTACGGCTTCCGCGACATCCTCGTCCTGAAGCTCGTGAAGAGCCTGCTCGACACGGGCATCTCGCTGCAGCAGATCCGCACCGCCGTCGAGGAGCTGCGACGCGCCGGCATCCGCGATCTCGCGGGCACCACGCTCATGAGCGATGGAGCCTCCGTCTACCTGTGCACCTCGAACGACGAGGTCATCGACCTCGTGAGCCGCGGCCAGGGCGTGTTCGGCATCGCCGTCGGAAAGGTCCTCCGCGAGGTGGAGTCGACGCTGGTCGCCTTCGACCCGACTGCTCCGGACCCTGTCGACGAGCTCTCCGCTCGTCGCACCAAGCGCTCCGCCTGACTTTCGCGCTTCCGCGCCAGACGCGAAACGGCCGCCCTCGATGAGGGCGGCCGTTTCGCTGTGTGCGTCGTCGGTGTCAGCTCTGCGCACCGCTCTCGGGAACGGCGATCCGACCGGTGCGGATGATCCGATCGAGAAGCTGGTCGAAGTCGGCGGCGAGCTCCTGTGCGGAATCGCCGGGCCAGATGTGCAGCGGCTTGGCCGCGCCCTGAGCCTGCTGCAGCGACGTCCGCTCGGGAAGCTGGGGGGAGAGCACGAGAGGGCCGAACATGTCGCGCAGCTCCTTGATGCGGAACTGGTGCTCGATCGACTGCGGGCGCACGCGGTTGACGACGATGCCGAGCGGCTGGAGTCGCGGCGAGAGCCCGCGGCGGATCTCCTCGATGGCGCGAAGTGCGCGATCGGCGGCGGCGACCGAGAACAGGCCGGGCTCCGTGACGACCATGACGCGGTCGCTGGCGGCCCAGGCCGTGCGGGTGAGGGCGTTCAGCGAGGGGGCGCAGTCGACGAGCACGAGGTCGTAGTCGGCCTCGACGGCGGCGAGAGCCTCTTCGAGCTTCCAGACGTCGCGCACACTCGGGTGCGGCCCGTCGAAGTTGATCGCGGAGGGGCTTCCGATCAGCACGTCGATCGTGCCGGGGTGGACCTTCGCCCATCCGCTGGAGGTGATCGCCTGTCGGACGACCTTCTCCTTCGGGTTCGCCAGGACGTCGGCGATGTTGAGTCGTCCGGCCACCTGGATATCCATCCCGGTGGAGACGTCGGACTGCGGGTCGAGGTCGACGACGAGAGTCCGGACGCCTCGGGCGAAAGCCGCTGAGGCCAGCCCGAGTGTCACGGTCGTCTTGCCGACGCCCCCCTTGAGAGAGCTGACGCTGAGTACGTGCACGGACACCACGTTACCTTCCCCTAGGCTGGGGGAACACTCAGCCCCGCCCCATGCGCATCGAAAACGCTGTGCATCGAGCTCCCAGAGGTGTGCATGTTCCAGAAGATCCTTGTGGCGAACCGCGGCGAGATCGCGATCCGCGCCTTCCGTGCGGCAGTCGAGGTGGGGGCGCGCACCGTCGCGGTGTTCCCACACGAAGACCGGGGGTCGGTGCATCGCCTCAAGGCCGATGAGGCGTATGAGATCGGTGAGCGCGGGCATCCCGTCCGCGCATACCTGAACGTCGACGAGATCATCCGCGTCGCCCTGGAATCGGGGGCGGATGCGATCTACCCCGGATACGGCTTCCTCTCCGAGAACCCCGAGCTCGCGGAGAAGGCGGCGGCGAACGGCATCGTCTTCATCGGTCCTCCCTCGAACGTGCTGGAGATGGCGGGGAACAAGGTCGAGGCGAAGCGCCACGCGATCGAGGCGGGCGTCCCGGTTCTGCGTTCCACGGAGGCGTCCGATGACGTCGACGCGCTCGTCGCCCAGGCAGAGGACATCGGATTCCCGCTGTTCGCGAAGGCCGTCGCCGGCGGCGGCGGTCGTGGCATGCGACGCGTCGAGACGTTCGGTGATCTCGCCCCCGCCCTCGCCGAGGCCATGCGCGAGGCGGCCAGTGCGTTCGGCGACGCGCGGATGTTCCTGGAACAGGCCGTCGTGCGCCCGCGGCACATCGAAGTGCAGATCCTCGCGGACAAGACCGGCGAGACGGTGCACCTGTTCGAGCGCGACTGCTCGGTGCAGCGGCGCCACCAGAAGGTGGTGGAGATCGCCCCGGCGCCAAACCTCGACGACAGCGTCCGCACCGCCCTGCACGGTTACGCGGTCGCCTTCGCCCGCTCCATCGGCTACGAGAACGCCGGCACGGTCGAGTTCCTCCTCGAGACGGCGGGGGAGCGCACCGGCGAGGTCGTCTTCATCGAGATGAACCCCCGCATCCAGGTCGAGCACACCGTGACCGAGGAGGTCACCGACGTCGACCTCGTTCAGAGCCAGATGCGCATCGCCTCGGGGCAGACCCTCGCCGACCTCGGCCTGCAGCAGGAGAACCTGCATCTGCGGGGTGCCGCGCTGCAGTGCCGGATCACGACCGAGGACCCGACGCAGGGATTCCGTCCGGACACCGGGAAGATCACCACGTACCGCTCGCCCGGTGGAGCCGGGATCCGCCTCGACGGCGGCACGGTGCATCAGGGCGCCCAGATCAGCCCCCACTTCGACTCGATGCTGGCGAAGCTCACCTGCCGCGGTCGTGACTTCCCGGCGGCCGTCGCCCGCGCACGTCGGGCGCTCGCGGAGTTCCGCATCCGTGGCGTCTCCACCAACATCCCGTTCCTGCAGGCGCTTCTCGAAGACGATGCCTTCATCGCCGGGGACGTGAGCACGTCGTTCATCGATGAGCGTCCCGAACTGCTCCGTGGTCGTGTCTCCAAGGACCGCGGGACGAAGTTCCTGAACTGGCTGGTCGACGTCACGGTGAACAAGCCGCACGGAGCCCACCCCGGTGTGATCGACCCCGCCTCGAAGCTGCCGACGGTCGACCTGAGCGCGGAACCGCCCGCCGGTTCGCGCCAGCGGCTCCTCGAACTCGGTCCGGAGGGTTTCGCTCGCAGTCTGCGCGAGCAGCAGGCCCTGGCGATCACCGACACCACCTTCCGCGACGCGCATCAGTCCCTCCTGGCGACACGGGTGCGCACGCGGGATCTGGTCGCCGCCGCGCCCTACCTCGCTCGGCTGACCCCGGGCCTCCTCTCCGTCGAGGCATGGGGCGGCGCGACGTACGACGTCGCCCTGCGTTTCCTCGGCGAAGACCCCTGGGAGCGCCTCGACAAGCTGCGCGCCGCACTGCCGAACGTCGCGATCCAGATGCTGCTGCGCGGACGCAACACGGTCGGCTACACGCCGTACCCGACCGCGGTCACGGAGGCGTTCGTCGCGGAGGCGGCCGCGAGCGGCGTCGACATCTTCCGCATCTTCGACGCGCTCAACGATGTGGAGCAGATGCGGCCGGCGATCGAGGCCGTGCGCAACACGGGCACGGCGGTCGCCGAGGTGGCGCTCTGCTACACCGGAGACCTGCTCGACCCCGCGGAAGACCTCTACACGCTCGACTACTACCTGAGCCTCGCCGACCAGATCGTCGAGGCCGGTGCGCACATCATCGCGATCAAGGACATGGCGGGCCTGCTGCGTCCGGCCGCCGCGGCGAAGCTCGTCGCGGCTCTCCGCGAGCGGTTCGACCTTCCCGTGCACCTGCACACTCACGACACGCCGGGCGGACAGCTGGCCACCCTCCTCGCCGCGAGTGCGGTCGGCGTGGATGCGGTGGACGCGGCCTCGGCGCCGCTCTCGGGAACCACGAGTCAGCCCTCGCTGTCGTCCCTCGTCGCCGCGCTCGCGCACACCGAGCGCGACAGCGGCATCTCGCTCGACAGTGTCTCGAACCTCGAGCCGTACTGGGAGGCGGTGCGTCGTCAGTACGCGCCGTTCGAGTCCGGACTCCCGGGGCCCACGGGCCGTGTCTACCACCATGAGATCCCGGGTGGTCAGCTGTCGAACCTCCGCCAGCAGGCGAAGGCGCTGGGCCTCGCCGACGACTTCGAGCTCATCGAGGACATGTACGCCGCCGCGGATCGTATCCTCGGCCGGGTGCCGAAGGTGACGCCCTCGTCGAAGGTCGTGGGAGATCTCGCCCTTCACCTGGCAGCGGTGAAGGCGGATCCGGCCGATTTCGAGGCCAACCCCGAGAAGTACGACGTGCCGGACTCGGTCGTCGGCTTCATGGCGGGAGAGCTCGGCGACCTTCCGGGCGGATGGCCCGAGCCGTTCCGCAGCAAGGTTCTCGCGGGACGCTCCGTGCGCGTGGGCCTCACCGAGATCACGGCGGCCGATGAGGCGGCGCTCGCGGGTTCGAGCGCCGAGCGGCGGACGCGTCTGAACACGCTGCTGTTCCCCGGACCGAGCGCCGAGTTCGCCGAGCGACGAGAGCTGTTCGGCGACCTCTCGGTGCTCGACACCAGCGATTACCTGTATGGACTCGTCGCCGGCCAGGAGCACCTGATCGAGATCGATCGGGGCGTGCAGCTCTACGTCGGCCTCGAGGCCATCGGCGACGCAGACGACAAGGGAATGCGCACCGTCATGACGACGCTCAACGGGCAGCTCCGTCCTGTCTTCGTGAGGGATCGCTCGATCGTCGTCGACGCCCACGAAGTCGAGAAGGCCGACACCTCCGTCCCCGGTCAGGTCGCGGCACCTTTCTCCGGCGTGGTCACGTTGAAGGCCGAGGTCGGCGCCGTAGTCCGGGCGGGCGAACCCGTCGCGTCCATCGAGGCGATGAAGATGGAGGCGGCCATCACCGCTCCCATCGACGGCGTCGTCGAGCGCCACGCGATCGCCGAGACGCAGCAGGTGGATGCCGGAGATCTTTTGGTCGTGATCCGTCCCGCGCACTAATCTTGTGCGGGCGAGGCCTACGCACCGTGTGCGTACCCGAGGCCCGCACAGGCTTGGAGCGACATCGTGACACCGAAGAACATCACCGACCCCGAGGAGAACCCGCTGGGGGTGCTCGACGAAGCCGCGTCGCTCGGCACGGCCGGCATCGGCATCCTCGGCGGGACCGCCCAGGTCAGTGTGACGCTGCCGAAGGACGAGGACGACGATCTCGCCGACGACGGTGTCGTCGATGGAGAGGTCATCGGAGACCTCGTGATCGACCCGCCCCTCGTGATCGAGTCGAAGACGAAGCCCGCACCGAAGGTGAAGCCGCTGCCGTCGACCGCACCGATCAGCGAAGTCCCCGTGGAGTCGGTGGGGGAGTCGATCGCTCCGAAGAAGGTGGCGAAGCCGTCGATCGACCCGCGTGGTCCGAAGAAGATCGTCATCGAGGAGCCTGCCGTCGCGGAGGCTGCGGTGGACGAGCCCGTGCCATTCGCTGAGCCCGAGCCGTCCGTCGAGCCCGAGTCGTCCATCGAGCCCGTGATCGATGCGACCGTGATCGAAGAGCCCGAGCCCGCTGCGCCCTCGGAGCCGCCTCCCTCCGGGACGGTCGTCGATGCCGTCGTCGTCGACGAACCCGAGTCGACCGTGGTCGTCGAGGTTCCCGAGGAGGCGGCTGAGCAGACCGCAGAGGCGGCCGCCGCGGCCCGCTTCCTCGCGAGGGCCAAGGCCGATGTCGCGCCGGCTCCGGTGAGGCCCGCTCCCGTGCGAACACCCGTCGAGAAGGAGAACAGGTCTGTGTCCACTCCTGATGAGAAGAAGTCCGTCGTCTCCCACTCCGCACGCACGTCGCGTGCCGATGTGACGCTGACGTCCAAACGCCTGGACGACCTGGGGGAGTCTTCACGCGAGTCCGCCGATCTCCTCACCGCCGACCGGCTGCTCGACCCGCACCGGATGGCGAAGCCGGAGCCGGAAGGGGCATGGAGCCACTTCCTCTACACCGTCTCCGGGCGACGCATCAACATCGGCGACGGCAGGCGTGCCCGTGAGCGCAAGGCGTTGTCGGCGAGGATCGCGGCTCCGCTCACCGGCGGTGCGCGTTTCGTCCCGGTGCTCTCCCGCAAGGGCGGCGTCGGCAAGACGACCATCACCGCGCTGCTGGGTATGGCACTCGCCGATGCGCGAGAAGACCGTGTGATCGCCGTCGATGCCAACCCCGACAGAGGGACGCTCGCCGAACGCGTCGTGCGTCCGTACCACAGTAAGTCGGTGCGCGATCTCGTCCGGATCCACGACGACGTCAAGGGCTACCACGACATCTCCGCCATCGTGGCGCGGGACGCGACGCGTCTCGACGTCCTGGCGTCCGACTCCGATCCGCGCATCGCCGAGGCTTTCAGCGACAGCGACTACCGTGACGTCGCCGGCGTGGCGGCGCACTACTACTCGCTGGTGTTGACGGACACCGGAACCGGGATCGTGCACTCGGTGATGTCGGCGACCCTCGACCTCGCGGACCAGATCGTCATCGTCTCCGGGCTGAGCGTCGACGAGGCCCGCCTGGCATCTGAGACGCTCACCTGGCTCGAGACCAACGGGTACGCAGAGCAGGCGCGCGAGGCGATCGTCGTGCTCAACCAGTCGACGCCCGGGACGCCGTTGGTGCGCCTGAACGAGCTGCAGTCGCACTTCGCCACCCGCGCGCGGAGTGTCGTCCGCGTCCCGTACGACCCGCAGATCGCGGGCGGGGGGACGATCGTGTTCGCGAACCTGCAGCCGGAGACCCGCATCGCCGCGCGCGAGCTGGCGGCACTCCTGGTCGAGGGCCTGCGGGCCAGGGCCGCCTGATGGCGGTACGGGAGATCCGCATCTTCGGCGATCCTGTTCTGCGCACGGTCTGTGCGCCGATCGAGGAGATCGATGACGGCGTGCGCGCGCTGGTGGCCGACCTCGTGGACACCGTCGAGCTGCCCGGGCGGGCGGGGGTCGCCGCACCGCAGATCGGAGTCGCGCTGCGCGCCTTCAGCTACAACATCGACGGCGACATCGGATACGTGCTCAACCCCGTCCTCACCGAGGTGCGCGGCGATCCTGAGCCGACCGGAGAGGGATGCCTCTCGGTGCCCGGGCTCTGGCACGATGCGCAGCGACACCCGTGGGCGCGCGTCGAAGGCATCGACCTCGAGGGCAATGTCGTCGTGCTCGAGGGCGACGGTCTCCTCGCCCAAGCGCTGCAGCACGAGACGGATCACCTCGACGGCAAGCTCTTCCTGACCCGACTCGACGCGGAGACCCGCAAGGTCGCCATGCGCGAGGTGCGGGAGAGCGCCTGGTTCTGACGGCATGACCCGGCTCTCGGACATGAAGAAGGGCCCCGCATGAGCGGGGCCCTTCTTCATGTCGGTGGTGTCAGCCGCCGATCGCGACGTTCGTGGTGGCGACCGGCTCGTCGTAGATCGCGGCGATCTCGTCGGCGAAGTCGTTCATGATGATGTTCCGCTTGATCGAGAGCTTCGGTGTGAGGTGACCGGAGGCTTCCGTCCACTCGGAGTCGAGGATCGTGAACTTCCGGATCGATTCCGCACGCGACACCCGGGCGTTCGCGGCGTCGACCGCGCGCTGCACCTCGGCGCGGACCGCAGCGTTCTTCGAGGCATCCGCCAGCGACATCTTGGCCTCGAGGCCGTTGTTCGCCAGCCAGGTCGGAAGCATCTCCGGGTCGAGAGTGACGAGAGCGGAGATGAACGGACGCTGGTCGCCGACCACGACGACCTGCCCGATGATCGGGTTCGCGCGGATCGGGTCCTCCAACGCGGCCGGAGCGACGTTCTTGCCACCGGCGGTGACGATGATCTCCTTCTTGCGTCCGGTGATCGTGAGGAAGCCCTCGGAGTCGAAGCTGCCGATGTCTCCGGTGTGGAACCAGCCGCCCTCGCTGAACGCCTCTGCGGTCGCTTCAGGGTTGTTCCAGTACTCCTTGAAGACGTTGATGCCGCGCACCTCGATCTCGCCGTCCTCGGCGAGGCGCACACCGACACCGGGGAGCGCAGGCCCGACGGTGCCGATCTTCGACTTGTCGGCCAGGTTGACGGTCGCCGGAGCCGTCGTCTCCGTGAGACCGTAGCCCTCGAGGATGACGACCCCGAGGCTGTGGAAGAAGTGGCCGAGGCGTGAGCCCAGGGGTGCGGAGCCCGAGACGGCGTACACGACGTTGCCGCCCATGGCCTCGCGGAGCTTGCTGTAGACGAGCTTGTTGAACAGGGCGAACTTGAGCTTCATCCCGAACGGGATCTTCTTCCCCTGCTCGAGCAGCTTCGAGTGCTCGATGGCCACGTCGGCGGCGGCGCGGAAGATCTTGCCCTTGCCGCCGGCCTCGGCCTTCTGCTCGGCGGAGTTGTAGACCTTCTCGAACACACGCGGGACCGCGAGCAGGAAGGTCGGCTTGAACGAGCCCAGCGCCGGCAGAAGCTGGCGGGTGTCGGGCTGGTGCCCGGTGCGGACGCCGGCGTGGATGTCGAGGATGGAGATGAAGCGGGCGAACACGTGCGCCGTGGTGATGAACAGCAGCGTGGAGGCGCCCGGCGTCTGCACGACCTCGTCCAGCGCCTTGGCGGAGTTGCGGGAGAGCTCGACGAAGTTGCTGTGCGTGAGAACGCAGCCCTTGGGGCGGCCCGTGGAGCCCGACGTGTAGATGAGCGTCGCGATATCGGAGCCCACGGCGAGGCTGCGGCGGCGTTCGATCTCGGCGTCGGTCACCGCAGCACCCTGCGCGGTGAGCGAGTCGATCGCCCCGAGGTGCAGCTGCCACACCTCGCGGATCAGCGGAAGGTCACCGCGGACCTCGTCGACGCGGGCGAAATGCTCGGGAGACTCCACGATCAGCGCGATCGCGCCGGAGTCCTCGAGGATCCACTGGATCTGGGAGGGAGAGCTGGTCTCGTAGATCGGCACCATCACGGCCCCGGCGTAGAAGAGCGCGAAGTCGACGAGTGTCCACTCGTACGTCGTGCGTGCGAGGAAGCCGACCTTCTCACCGGGCTGGATGCCGGCGGCGGCGAAGCCCTTGGCCAGTGCGACCACGGCCGTCTGGAAGTCGGCGGCGGAGATGTCACGCCATCCGTCGCCGTCGGGCACCGAGAAGAGCGCTCGATCCGGAGTGGCTTCGACGCGCTTGACCAGGAGGTCGGCGACGTTCGCGTCGGGGTCGGCGGGGACGATCGCAGGGACTTCAAACTGGACCACGGCAGCTCCTTCGGTACCGGTCGGGCAGGGCGTGGTGTCGAGTCTAGGGCATGGAACCGAGTTGCGTCCGAGGTGAGACTGGGTCGCTCCTCATCGCGTGGCGATGAGAAGACCGAGGCGGATGGCGAGCTCGGCGCTAGACTGCCACACGATGTTCTATTGGCTGATGAAGTACGTGGTGATCGGCCCCGTGGTCAAAGCGGTCTTCCGACCCTGGATCGTGGGGCGGAAGAACGTGCCCGCGAGTGGCGCGGCGATCCTCGCGAGCAACCATCTGTCCTTCGCGGACTCCATCTTCCTGCCGCTCGTGATCGACAGATCGATGTCGTTCCTGGCCAAGAGTGACTACTTCACCGGTCGGGGTCTCAAAGGCTGGGCCACGAAGTTCTTCATGAAGGCCACGGGACAGATCCCGATCGACCGCTCCGGTGGGAAGGCCTCGGAGGCCTCCCTGAACACAGGGCTCCAGGTGCTCGGCGGCGGCGACCTCCTCGGCATCTACCCCGAGGGGACGCGCAGCCCCGACGGCACCCTCTACCGCGGCCGTACCGGCATCGCCCGAATGGCTCTGGAGGCGAAGGTCCCGGTCGTCCCCGTGATCATGGTCGACACAGACACGGCGATGCCGATCGGGCGGCGGCTGCCGCGGATCGTCCGGGTCGGCATCGTCATCGGTGAGCCTCTCGACTTCTCCCGTTACGCGGGCATGGAGAACGACCGCTACATCCTGCGTTCGGTCACCGATGAGATCATGGTGGCCCTTCAGCGACTCGGTGAGCAGAAGTACGAAGACGTCTACGCGTCGACGGTCAAGGACCGGCTTCCCACCCGCGTCACATAGCCTTCCGCGCGCATCCGCGTGTTCGTGCGACCACTAGGCTGGAACGCATGCTCCCGCACCACATCGAAGCCCTTGATGCATGGCGTTCGCTTCCCATCAAGCAGCAGCCGCAGTGGCCCGACGCGGACCGCGTCGCCGACGTCTCCCGCCAGATCGCGACCCTGCCTCCGCTGGTGTTCGCCGGTGAGGTCGACAACCTCCGTGACCGCCTCGCGCGCGCGGCCTCGGGGCAGGCCTTCCTGCTTCAGGGCGGCGATTGCGCCGAGACGTTCGCAGGAGCGACGGCCGAGCAGATCCGCAACCGCATCAAGACGGTGCTGCAGATGGCCGTGGTGCTGACGTACGGCGCCTCGATGCCCATCGTCAAGATGGGCCGCATGGCCGGCCAGTTCGCGAAGCCGCGCTCGAGCGACACCGAGACGCGCGGCGAGGTCACGCTGCCGGCGTACCGCGGCGACATCGTCAACGGCTACGACTTCACCGAGGGCTCTCGGACGGCCGATCCCGGTCGTCTGCTCCAGGGCTACCACACGGCCGCATCCACGTTGAACCTGATCCGCGCGTTCACGCAGGGCGGGTTCGCCGATCTCCGCGAGGTGCACTCGTGGAACAAGGGCTTCGCGCAGAACCCGGCCAACCAGCGTTACGAGCGCATGGCCGCGGAGATCGATCGCGCGATCAAGTTCATGGAGGCCGCCGGCGCGGACTTCGACGAGCTCAAGCGCGTCGAGTTCTTCACCGGGCACGAGGGTCTGCTGATGGACTACGAGCGTCCGATGACGCGCATCGACTCGCGCACGGACACCCCGTACAACACCTCTGCCCACTTCCTGTGGATCGGCGAGCGCACCCGGGAGCTCGACGGCGCGCATGTCGACTACTTCTCGAAGATCCGCAATCCCATCGGTGTCAAGCTGGGCCCGACGACCACGCCCGAGACGGCGCTCGAGCTCATCGACAAGCTCGACCCGGAGCGCGAGCCCGGCCGACTCACCTTCATCACACGGATGGGCGCCGGCAAGATCCGCGATGCCCTGCCGCCGCTGCTGGAGGCCGTCCGCGACTCCGGTGCGCAGCCGCTGTGGGTCACGGACCCGATGCACGGCAACGGCATCACCACGCCGACGGGCTACAAGACGCGTCGTTTCGATGACGTGGTCGACGAGGTGCGCGGCTTCTTCGAGGCGCACCGCGCGGTCGGCACGTTCCCCGGCGGAATCCATGTCGAGCTCACCGGCGACGACGTCACCGAGTGCCTGGGTGGATCCGAGCAGATCGACGAGGCCGCTCTGGCGACGCGCTACGAGAGCCTGTGCGACCCGCGCCTGAACCACATGCAGTCGCTCGAACTCGCCTTCCTGGTGGCGGAGGAGCTCGAGAAGCGCTGACGTTCTTCCCTCGCAAGACAAGAAGCCGCCCCTCTCTTTCACGGGAGGGGCGGCTTCTTGTCTTCGGGTGATCAGCCCGTCAGCTGGATCGAGAGGTTCACGGTGCCACCGCGCGGGAGTGACTTGTCAGAGCCGGGATCCTGCCCGGTGACCATGGCCATCTCCGCGAAGCCCGGCAGATCGCCCCAGGCGGCATAGCTGACCTTGAAACCCTTGTCGGCGAGAATCTGCTTCGCCTCGTTCAGGGTTCGGTCGGTGACGTCGGGCACGGGGAAGAGCTCCGGGCCCTTCGAGACGATGAGCTGCACGGTGTCACCCGGACGCCAGTTGCCCTCTTCCGCGCGGTCGGCGACGCCGATGACGACGTCCTTCGCGACGCTGTCGCTGAACGCGTACTGGGACTCTTCCGCGACGATGAGGCCCTTGTCCGAAAGGGTCGAGGAGGCTTCGTCGACGGACATGCCCGACACATCGGGGAAGGCGCCGGCTGAGACGTACAGCTCCACCGAATCGTCTTCGAAGACCTTGCACCCGTCGCCGCAGGCGTAGGCATCGCCGCCCGCGCGCGGGGTGACGTAGGCGTTGATCACGATTCCCGCGTCGGCATCCGAGAAGAGGATGAGCGTCTTCTCGTCGACGTTGACGTTGAGTCCGTCGAGGTAGTCGCGCGCGTCCTGCTCGGCTCGTCCGTTCAACTTCTCGATGTCGTGTTCGGCCGGGCCTGCGGAAACGATCACCGTGACGGCGTCGCCCTTGTCGAGGCGGGTGCCTTCGACCGGGTCCGTCTCGATCACGGTTCCGGCGTCGATGTCGACCGAGAACTCGTCCTTCTGTGTGGGGACGAAACCGGCATCCACCAAGAGAGCGGCTGCCTCGTCGTAGGTCTTGCCCGCGACACCAGGAACGGCGATGAGTGAGCCGGGGCCGGAGCCGAACCACCAGCCGACGCCGCCGGCGAGAACGGCCAGCAGCAGCACGAGGGTGAGCAGGAACGCTCCGCGCGCGCGCCGCTTCGATGCGCGCCGACGAAGGAGGGTCGCGTTGTCGACCGCGGCAGGAGCGGGCGCGGTCGGATCGGCGATCACCATCGTGCCCGGCATCACCTTGGTGAGGTCGCCGGAGTCCGCGTGGCTGTGCTGCGGAGCCGTCGCTCGAGCCGCCGTCGGGGTGACACCGAGTTCGCGCTCGATCTCACGCAGGCGCTCGAGCATCTGCTGGGCGTCGTCCGGGCGCTCGTCGGGTGACTTCTCGGTGGCCCAGAGCACGAGCTCGTCGAGCTGCTCCGGGACCGCGGGATTGCGGACGCTCGGGCGTGGCACCGATTCGGTGGCGTGCTGGAAGGCGATCTGCATGGGCTGCTCGCCCTTGTAGGGCTGCTCGCCGACGAGCATCTCGTAGAGCATGATGCCGAGTGCGTAGATGTCGCTGCGGGCGTCGGCGGTGCCACGGGTGACCAGCTCGGGCGCGAGGTAGGCGATCGTCCCCAGCAGCTGCTGGCCGGTCGCCGTGTTGGCGGTCGTCGCCCTGGCCAACCCGAAGTCGCCGATCTTGATGCGCCCGTCCTCCGCGAGGAGCACGTTCTCCGGCTTGACATCACGGTGCACGATGCCGGCCCTGTGCGCGGCGGAGAGCCCCGCCAGGATCGCATCCATGATCGTGATGGTCTGCGGGATGGTGAGGCGCTTCTGCTCCCGCAGCAGCTCGCGCAGCGTGATGCCGGGCAGGTACTCCATCACGAGGTAGGCGAGTTCGCCGTCCTGCCCCTGATCGAAGACGTTGACCACGTGCGGATCCGCGAGGCGGGCCGCCGCGCGGGCCTCCTGGATGAAGCGGCTCTGGAAGGCGGAGTCGTCGCTGAGATGCGCGTGCATCACCTTGAGGGCGATACGCCGCTCGAGGCGCAGATCGGTGGCGACGTACACCGTGGCCATCCCTCCGCGGGCGATCCGGGCGCGCACGCGGTAGCGGCCGTCGACAAGCCGCCCGATGAGGGGGTCGGCCTGCTGATTGGTCGTCACGTCAGAATTCTATGGAGAATTGCCTGAAAGACAGGGGAGCGGCTCACCCCTCGACCCTGTGGGTTTTCCGGATGTCGTCAGCTGTAGAGCGCGAGCCAGGCATAGGCTTGCGTCTCCCACTGGCCGTACTTGTCCGGATAGGCCGAGATCTGCACGGCCTGGGCGGCCGATGTGAACGACATGCTCTCCCACCCGGAGACGTCGAGCAGGCCGCGCGTGGTCTGTCCGTTCGGGTCGTGCTGACCGCCGTAGAACACGCGGGTGCTGCGGTCGGGGTCCATGATCTGCGCAGGCGTTCCCCACCCGGTGCTCGGACGCTGCTGGAAGATTCCGAGCGAATCGCGATCGCCCCAGTCGAGGTTGCGCAACCCGGACTCCACCATTCCCGTCGCCAGGGCGAGGGCGATGGCACGATCGGAGACCCCGAGTTCGCGGCCGATGCGGATGATGAGAGCCGCATTCGATGCCTGCTCGGCGGTGAGAGTCGCGGACAGCTGCCCACCCGTCGAGGGGGCGGTCGTCGCGGCCGGGGCGGGCGCTGCCTGGACGGCGAGCTTCTGACCCGGGTAGATGATCGACGAAGGGCCGAGTCCGTTCAGCGCGAACAGCGTCTGCGTGGTCGTGCCGTACTTCTGGGCGATACCGAACAGAGTGTCTCCGGCGACGACGGTGTGGGCTGCAGCGGAAACAGGGGCAGCGGCCGGAACGGGCGCCGGTGCCGCGGCGGGGGTGGCCTGGGGAGCGGCGGATCCGGATACGGCCAGGCTCTGACCGGGGTAGATCACCGAAGCGCGTGTCAGGCCGTTGGCCGCCAGCACGGCGTCCACCGTGGTGCCGTACTTCTGCGCGATCGCGTAGACGGTGTCGCCTGCGACCACCTTGTGCGACGTCGCGTTCGGCGCGGGGGCTGCGGCAGGTGCGACAGCCGGCGCGGCAGCCGTCCACTGCAGGGCCAGGGTCTGGCCCGGGTAGATCACCGAGCGCCAGGAAAGGCCGTTCCAGGTCAGAACGTCGACCGTGCGGAGCCCGAAGCGGGCGGCGATCGCCGAGATCGTGTCTCCAGGCTGGACGACGTACGTCGACGGTGAGGCCTGCGTGGGTACGACGCGCACCGGGGTGCTGCGGTGACGTTCGATCGGCGTGAAGTCCATCGTCGAGGAGGACGCATCGGCGGGAGCCGCTGTCAGGGTGGCGGCCAGGGCGCCGAGGACGGCCGCTGGCAGTCCGAGTTGCAGGTTTCGCGTTCGACGCGTGGCGGTCTTGATTCTCAAGGCGAGCCCCCTTTTCGAGCACTTCACGCTGACACGGATGTAAACAGAAGTCAACAGAAGTGACGCAAGTGAAGGATGTGACTGGAGGGTCGACATGCGGCACCCGAGCGGAGATGAGATAGTTGGCAACGTGTCTGAGAACGTTGCTGGAACCCCTGCCTCCGCTGCCGTCGAGTGGCTGACGATGCCCGACCTCGTCGAGGTGCTCGACGAGCCCCTCGGCCGCGTGCGTCGCCTGATCGACGACCACTACCTGGTCGGGTCCCGCCGCAACGGCGTCTTCGCGGTTCCGGCCGTGTTCATCGTGGACGGGCATCCCCTGAGCTCGCTGCGCGGAACGATCATCGTGCTTCAGGATGCGGGCTTCTCCGACGATGAGCTGATCGACTGGCTTCTCGCCGAGGAGGAGAGCCTGGGTCGCTCGCCGATCGATGCCCTTCTGGCCGGCCACAAGAGCGCGGTCCGCCGCCTCGCTCGCACACTGGCCTGACGCCGTCAGGCGGAGCGGACGGTCGCGGCGCGAGCGAGTTCGCGCAGCTCGCCGACTGCGGCGTTGTCGAGCCGTGCGCCGGAGAGCGCGCGATCGGCCTCCCGGGCGTAGTCGGCGATCATCGTCTCCACCTGATCCAGCGCGCCCGAGTCGGTGATCGTCGCCTGCAGGAATGACACCTGCTGGGGAGTCAGCTCGCTGTCGCCGAGCATCTCGTCGAGGAGGTTCCTCGCCGAGGCGTCGAGGGCCTGTCGGGTGAGAGCCACGAGCACGGTGCGCTTGCCCTCGCGGAGGTCGTCGCCCGCAGGCTTCCCCGTGACGGAAGCGTCACCGAACACTCCGAGCACGTCGTCGCGCAGCTGGAACGCCATCCCGACCGGGTGTCCGAAGCGACGGAGTGCGGCCAGCTGATCCGCATCGGCGCCGCCGAGCGCTCCTCCGAGGACCAGAGGCTGCTCGATGCTGTATCTGGCGGACTTCAGCGACGCCACCCGGAGTGCACGCTCGGCGTGGACGGCTCCGTCGTTGACGCTCCAGGCCGATTCCTCCGCGATGTCGAGGAACTGTCCGGTGGTCACGTCCCGGCGCATCCGCGCATACTCGGAGCGCACGGCGTGAGCGTGCGGCTGTCCGTCGAGCGCGGACTCCAGCAGATCGTCGCTCCAGGCGACGAGAAGATCGCCGAGCAGGATCGCGGAGGCGCGTCCGAACGCCTCGGCATCCCCGGACCACCCGGCCTCGCGGTGCGACTCCTGGAGTGCGCGGTGAGCGGCGGGACGTCCGCGACGCGTGTCGGAGTTGTCGATCAGGTCGTCGTGGACGAGCGCCGCGGACTGGAAGATCTCCAGCGCCGTGCACACATCCCAGAGCGCCTCGGTCTCGGTCGCGTCGCGGTCGTCGAATCGCGCGACGGCACGCCAGCCGGCGTGGCAGAACCGCGCGCGCAGCCGCTTGCCGCCTTCGAGAGTGCCGGCTGCGGCGTCGAGGAAGGCCACGGCGTCGGGGCCGTACTCCGAGGCTTCGGCGCGCATCCGCGCGAGGAATCGGTCGAGGTGTGCGGCGACGGCGCCGGGGACGGGGGAGGAGGACGGCACGACTCCCAGCATACGTAAAGCAAGGGGACGTCGAACTGCTAGCCCCGGACGCCTCGGCGCGCGTAGAATGGAAGGCACGATACCCGAGGGGGACGAAATGCCACTCTCCGAACAGGAGCAGCGTCTGCTCGACGAGATGGAACGCCATCTCCTTCACAATGATGCCGACGTCGTGACCGCGCCGTCCGGCGATCGCGCATTGAGCTACCGAAATCTGGTCTACGGCGCTCTGCTCCTCCTCGCCGGTGTCGGCGGCCTGGTCGCCGGCGTCATCCTCGGCGGCGTGTGGGGCATCGTGGTCGGCGTGATCGGATTCGTGGCGATGCTCGCCGGAGTCATGGTCGCCGTCACCCCGGTGCGGCGCGCGACTCCCGCGGAGCCGCGCGAGCGGTCCGCTCCGAAGCGTCAGGATTCCGCCTCGTTCATGGACCGCATGAACGATCGCTGGGACCGTCGCCAGGACGGTCACTGACCTCCCAAGACTTCCACGACAGACGCCCGGATGCTGAGCATCCGGGCGTCTGTCGTTAACACCCGGGGCGCCTTTCTCCTCCACTGAGCCTCCACCTTCCTCCACCGCGGAATTCCGCGGTTCTTTTGCGTGCCCGCGGGAGCTATCAGCGAGATTCCGCGGATTGGTCGTAGGTGTGTGGAGGAAAGTGGAGTAAAGTGGGGCGCACCTCGAGTTGGCCGGACGCAGAGGGGGTGATGGCCGATGTTGCTGGGTACGCACTCTCCCAAGCTGGACGACAAAGGACGGGTCATCCTTCCTGCGAAGTTCCGCGAGGACCTCGGTGGCGGCATCGTCGTCACCCGAGGCCAGGAGCGCTGCCTCTACGTGTTCAGCACGGCCGAGTTCGAGGCGATGCACGAGCGGATCCGCCAGGCCCCGCTCGCCAACAAGCAGGCGCGTGACTTCATGCGTCTGTTCCTCTCCGGCGCGAGTGCGGAGATGCCCGACAGTCAGAACCGCATCACCATCCCCGCGCATCTGCGTCAGTACGCAGGACTGCAGAAGGAACTCATCGTCACCGGAGTCGGCGCCCACGCCGAGATCTGGGATGCCGAGAGCTGGAACGCCTACCTCGCCGCCGGCGAGGAGACCTACTCCGACCTCGAGCAGGAGGTGATTCCGGGACTCTTCTGACCACGGCTGTGATGCCCCGCCGCTCCCGCCCCGACACACTTCCCCGGTGCCGGGTCGAGAAGCGGAGGGGGATCAGAGCCGAAGGTCACCCCGAGAAAGATCATGAACCTCCGAGACATTCACACCCCAGTTCTGCTCGACCGCTGCGTCGAGCTGCTCGCTCCCGCCCTCCAGGCGGACGGAGCGGTGCTCGTCGATGCCACGCTCGGCATGGGCGGCCACTCGGAGGCCCTGCTCGAGCGCTTTCCGAACATCCGACTCATCGGGCTCGACCGCGACACCGACGCACTGCGCATCGCGGGGGAGCGGCTCGCCCGCTTCAAGGACCGAGTGACCCTCGTGCACACGGTGTACGACGAGATCGGCCTTCACGCGCAAGGTGCCGCGGGCATCCTCTTCGACCTCGGCGTCTCTTCGCTCCAGCTCGATGAGGCGGAGCGCGGATTCGCGTACTCGAAGGATGCCCCGCTCGACATGCGGATGGATCAGACCAAGGGCGTCACAGCCGCCGATGTCATCGCGACCTACAGCGAAGGCAATCTGCGCCGCATCTTCGAGCGCTACGGCGAGGAGAAGCTCGCCGGGCGCTACGCGCGCTTCATCATCGAAGCGCGGCAGAAGCAGCCGATCACCCGCTCCGGCGAACTGGTCGAGATCCTCATCGCCGCGACCCCGGCAGCCGCGCAGCGGGCCGGCCACCCGGCCAAGCGCGTGTTCCAGGCACTGCGCATCGAGGTGAACACCGAGCTCAACGTGCTCGCCGATGCGATCCCCTCCGCGATGGAGGCGCTCAGCGTGGGTGGACGCATCGTCGTGATGTCCTACCAGTCGCTCGAAGACCGACTGGTCAAGCAGGCCTTCGCTGCCGCATCCGCCTCGACGACTCCTCCCGGGCTCCCTGTCGAGCTCCCCGAACACGCACCGCGATTCCGCATCCTCACCAAGGGCGCGGAACTCGCCGACGACGACGAACGTGCGCGCAACCCCCGGGCGATCCCGGTGCGGCTGCGCGCCGCCGAGAAACTGCGGGAGAGCGCATGAGCCTGAACGCCGTAGTCCGCAAACCCGCGCAGCCGGTCGCGCCGGCGCGTGAGCCGCAGCGACGGCTGCAGCCCGTCACCCGCCCGGCCGTCCGCCGCAAGCCCAAGCTCGCGTACGCTCTCGTCGCTCTGGGAGGCGCACTGGCGATCGGCGCGGCTCAGGTGGCGCTGTCACTCGCGATCACCCAGGACTCCTTCGCCCTCGCCAGCCTCTCGTCGCAGCAGCGTGAGCTGAATCTGCGCACCCACGCGCTGCAGGAAGAGCTCACCGGCCTCAGCTCGCCGCAGGTACTCGCAAGCAGCGCGGCAGGGCTCGGCATGGTCGTGGCCGGCTCGCCGTCGTACCTGCGGCTCAGCGACGGTGCGGTGTTCGGCACAGGCGCGGGCGCGGACTGGACCTCGACCGTCAACCCCGACGGCTCGGCCGCCGTGACCAACTCCCTGATCGTCGAACCCCCGCCCGCTGAGACGGCGACGGACGCCGTCGATGCCGGGCAGACGACGCAAGACCTTCCGCCGGCGATCACCGACGGACTCCCGAGCCCCACCACGCGCTGAGCAACACCGATGATCGACGGAGTGATCCCATGACGACACGAGCCACCCGCGGACCGCGGCGACGCACCGTCGTCGCCCTCGCAGTCATCCTCTCCGTGCTGGCGGCCTTCGTGGTGCGCCTGGTCGACATCCAGGTGGTGAGTGCAGACGAGCACGTCGCCCAGTCGCTCACGAAGATCGGGGCGGGCAGCACGATCCCGGGACAGCGGGGGTCGATCGTCGACTCCGGAGGCACAGTCCTCGCCTCGAGCGTGCTCGTCTACGACGCCCAGTTGAGCCCCAAGGTGATCCTGCAGTTCGAGGACAAGGATCCCGAGGTCCCCTGGGCGGAGGCCTCCGATAAGATCGCCGCGATCACCGGCCAGACCGGCGACGAGGTGCGCGCCCTGGTGTCCGACGCTCTGGCGAAGGACTCGGAGAGTCAGTACGCACCTCTCAAGAAGTCCCTCACCACCGAGCAGTTCATCGAACTTCGCGACCTCAAGCTCGCCTACCTCCACATGGAGCCGAGGGAGACCCGCGTCTACCCGAACGGCGCGGTCGCCGGCAACATCCTCGGCTTCCTCGACAGCTCCGGCGCGGCGCAGGCCGGGATCGAGCAGCTGGGGGAGAAGTGCCTCGCACCGATCGACGGTGAGGAGTCGTACCGCCGCGGCGCGAACGGCGTGGTCATCCCGGGCAGCGAGCGTACGGTCGATGCCATCAACGGCGGCTCCGTCCAACTGACGATCAACAGCGATCTCCAGTGGTACCTGCAGCAGATGATCGGTGAAGAGGCGCAGAAGCAGGGCGCCAAGGGCGGCACCGTCACCGTCGTCGAGGTGAAGACGGGCAAGATCCGCGCGGCGGCCGAATGGCCCTCCATGGACCCCAACGACCTGGACTCCTCGACGCCCGACACCCGCTACAGCCAGATCTTCCACAAGGACTTCGAGCCCGGATCCACGTTCAAGGCGATCACCGCGGCCGCAGCCATCGAGGGCGCAGGACTGACGCCGCTCAGCACCGTCACCGCGTCGTCACGGGAGACGTTCCCGAACGGTGCCGTCGTCAACGATGCGTTCAACCACCCCGCGTACAACTACACCCTCGCCGGCGGACTCATCGATTCGTCGAACGTGGCACTTTCGAAGTTCGGCACGATGGTCTCCCCTGAGGTGCGCTACGACTACCTCGAGAGGTTCGGGGTCGGTCAGAAGACGCTCGACTTCCCGTCGGAGGTCGGGGGCATCTTGCACCCGGTGAGCGATTGGGACAGCCAGTCCCTCTACACCACGACGTTCGGCCAGTACTTCACGGTGACCGCCCCGCAGCTCGCCGGCGCGTACCAGGCGATCGCGAACGGCGGCGAGAAGATCGATCTCTCCCTGGTCGAGTCGTGCACGGGCGAGGACGGCACCGTCGTGAAGCCCGACGCGCCGAAGCACGAGCAGATCATCAAGGAGCAGACAGCGGCCGAGCTGACGCGGATGCTGGAGAACGTGGCCGTGCAGGGCGGCAACGCCGACCGCATCCAGGTTCCCGGCTACCGAGTCACCAGCAAGACCGGTACCGCACAGGTATCGGACGGGAACGGCGGCTACAAGGCCGGCGTGTACTACACCAGCATGGTGGGGTTCGCGCCGGTGGACGATCCGCAGTACGTCGTCGTGGTCACCCTGGACGAGCCGACTAAGGTTGTATCGTCCGCGGCCACCGCATCCGCCTTCCAGAAGGCGATGACGCAGGTGATGAAGACCTATCGCGTGATGCCGTCCTCTGTCCCGATGGACGAGCTCCTTCCCAAGTTCGGATAGTCGGCGAGAGCCGCGCATGGAGATGAAATGATCGCCCTGACGCTCGCTGAGATCACCGCCGCAATCGGTGGTGAACTGCGCGTGGCCGGAGAACACACGGCCGAGACCGTCGTCGACGGACTCGTCGACACCGATTCCCGCACGATGGTCCCCGGGGCGATCTTCGTCGCGAAGCCCGGAGCCGAGACCGACGGGCACCGTTTCGTCGGTGCGGCCGTCGCCGCGGGAGCAGCGCTGGCGATCGTGGAACACGTCGTCGACGTCCCCGTCAGCCAGATCGTCGTCCCGGATGCCGTCGCTGCGCTCGGCGATCTCGCCCGGGAGGTGGTCGCACGCGTCCGCGCCGGTGGCCGGCTCCGGATCGTCGGCATCACAGGGTCGAACGGCAAGACCACGACCAAGAACTTCCTCGCCCGCATCCTCGAGGACGAGGGCGAGACCGTCGCTCCGATCAAGTCTTTCAACAACGAGGTCGGCGCTCCCGTCACCATGCTCCGCGTGACAGAGGACACCCGCTTCCTCGTGAGCGAATTCGGAGCGGCCGCGCCCGGCAGCATCGCGCACCTCGCGGGCCTCGTCGAGCCCGATGTCGCGGTCGTGCTGATGGTCGGCATGGCCCACGCCGGCGGTTTCGGCGGCATCGAGGCGACCGCGAAGGCGAAGGCCGAACTCGTCTCGGCCGCCAGGGTCCCCGGCACCGCCGTGCTCAACATCGACGATCCCCGGGTCGCCGCCATGCAGGAGCTCGCGGACTCGCGGGGTCTGCGTGTTGCCGGCTTCGGTCAGGGCACCGCCGCCGACGTACGCGCGCTCGACATCGAGGTGTCGGCATCCGGCACGTCCTGCATCATCGAGGTCGCCGGTGAGCGGCTGCCCCTGCGCCTCCGCGTGCTCGGCGCGCATCACGTCGGGAACGCCCTGGCGGCGATCGCCTCGGCGCTCGTCCTCGGCGTCGCCCCGGCAGACGCCGTCGCGCGCCTGGAGACGGTGGAGATCGCGGAACGGTGGCGGATGCAGCCCCTCGGCAGCGACCGCGTCCGAATCATCAACGACGCCTACAACGCCAGCCCGGACTCGATGGCGGCAGCGCTGCGCACCCTCGCACAGATCACCGGACCCGAGGAGCGCACGGTCGCCGTCCTCGGCGCGATGAGCGAACTCGGCGAGAGCGCAGGGGAGGAGCACGACCGGATCGGTCTGCTCGCCGTCCGACTGAACATCCAACGCATCGTCGTCGTCGGACCCGAGGCGAGGCGTCTCTACCTCGCGGCCGTCGGGGAGGGGTCGTGGGACAGCGAAGCCGTGCACCTGCCCGATCAGGACGCGGCGTTCGAATACCTCCGCACCGAGCTTCGCGACGGCGACCGTGTTCTCGTGAAGTCATCCAATTCCGTGGGCCTCCGGCATCTCGGCGATCGTCTGGGAGAATTGTTCTCGTGAGGTCTCTCATCATGTCGGCGGCGATCTCGCTCGCCTTCACCCTGTTCCTGACTCCCGTCTTCCTCCGGCTCTTCCGGAAGTGGGGCTGGGGCCAGGTCATCCGTACCCCCGAGTCGGTCCACAACCCCAGTCACGAGGCGAAGCGCGGGACACCCACGATGGGTGGTGTCATCTTCATCCTCGGCGCGATCGTGGGCTACTTCACGGGCGTGTTCGTCAGCGGCGAGGTTCCGGCCCTGTCGGCGATCCTGGTGATCTGGTTGATGGTCGGCTTCGGCGCCGTCGGATTCATCGACGACTACATGAAGGTGCGCAGCCAGCGCAGCCTCGGGCTCTCGGGCTGGCGCAAGGTGATCGGACAGCTGCTGGTCATCATCCCGTTCGGCATCGTCGCCCTGAACTTCCCGAACAAGTGGGGTCAGACGCCGGCGAGCTCCTCGATCTCGCTGTTCCGCGACATCACCTGGCTCAACCTCTTCGCTTTCGGAGTGATCCTCGGCTGGATCCTCTACCTCGCGTGGATCGCCGTCATCGGTGTCGCGACGTCGAACAGCGTGAACCTGACCGACGGCCTCGACGGTCTGGCCGCCGGCGCCGGCGTCATCGTGGTGGGTGCCTACAGCGTCATCGCGTTCTGGCAGTTCAAGCAGCCCTGCATCGGCGGTGACCCCGACGCGCTGGGTGGATGCTACGAGGTCCGCGACCCCTTCAACCTCGCGATCATCGCGGCCTCGGTCGCGGCGAGCCTGATCGGGTTCCTGTGGTGGAACGCGCCCAAGGCGAAGGTCTTCATGGGCGACGTCGGCTCGATGGCGATCGGCGGTGTCATCACCGCGATGGCGATCCTCACCCGCACGGAACTCCTTCTCCTGGTGATCGCGGGCGTGTTCGTGCTCTCCTCGGGTTCGGTCATCCTGCAGCGCGGGTACTTCAAGATCACCCGAGGCAAGCGCCTGTTCCTGATGAGCCCGTTCCACCACCACCTCGAGATGCGCGGCTGGTCCGAGGTCACGATCGTGGTGCGCATGTGGATCATCGCCGGTCTCCTCGCCGTGTCGGCCGTCGGCCTGTTCTACGTCGAATGGCTCACCCGTGTCGGCTGAACGCCTCGCGGGACTCACCAGCTGGAACGCCGACTGGCGTGGCCTGCGGGTCGCCGTCCTCGGACTCTCCATGACCGGCTTCTCGGTGGCAGACACGCTCACCGAGCTCGGTGCGGATGTGCTGGTGCTCAGCGAATCCGCCGAAGAGGAGTACGGGCGTCTGCTGCCGGTGATCGGTGCACGTCTGGAGCTGGGGTCTCTCCGTGAGGTACCGACCGTGCTGGTCGACTTCGCGCCCGACGTCGTCATCGCCTCCCCGGGGTTCGCCCCCTCCCACCCGCTGATCCGATGGGCGCAGGAGTCGGAGATCGCGATCTGGGGTGATGTGGAACTCGCCTGGCGTGTCCGCGACAAGGTCGTGCGCGCCGACGGCACACCGGCGGACTGGGTGCTCATCACCGGGACGAACGGGAAGACGACCACCACCCAGCTGACGGCATCCCTGCTCGTCGAGGGTGGCCTGCGGGCTGCTCCGTGCGGCAACATCGGTGTGCCGGTGCTCGACGCCGTGCGCGACCCCGGAGGCTTCGACGTGCTGGTGGTCGAGCTCTCGAGCCATCAGCTCTGGTACCTCGGCCAGTCTCGCGCCGAGGGCGAGCTCTTTCCCTACGCATCCGTGTGCCTCAACCTCGCCGATGACCACCTCGTGTGGCACGGCAGCGCGCAGGCGTATCGCGACGCGAAGGCCGTCGTGTACCGGAACACCCGCGTGGCCTGCGTCTACAACAAGGCTGACGAGGCCACCCGGCAGATGGTCGAGGAAGCCGAAGTCGTCGAGGGGGCTCGCGCGATCGGCTTCGATCTCGGCATCCCCGGACCGAGCGACCTCGGGATCGTGGAGGGGCTCGTGGTCGATCGCGCGTTCCTCGACGACCGCGCGCGCAGCGCCCTCGAGATCACGACCGTCGCCGCACTCGACGAGGCGGGCCTCGCCGCTCCGCACATCGTGCAGAACATCCTCGCCGCGAGTGCTCTGGCCCGTTCCCTGGGCGTCGAGCCGGAGGCGATCCATTCGGCGCTGCAGTCGTTCCATCTCGACGCCCATCGCATCCAGGTCATCGCCCGGCATGAGGGCATCACCTGGGTGGACGATTCCAAGGCGACGAATCCACATGCTGCCGCCTCGTCGCTGCGCGCCTTCCCGGGCGCGGTGTGGATCGTCGGAGGGGATCTGAAGGGCGTCGACATCGCCGAGCTGGTCGCCGACGTCGGCGTCACCGCTCGAGCCGCGGTCGTGATCGGCGTCGAACGTGCCGCCGTCGTCGCGGCATTCCGGCGACACGCGCCGGCGGTACCGGTGTTCGAGGTCGAAGCTGGCGAGACTGGACAGGTCATGAACCGTGTCGTGGAGATCGCGTCGGGGATCGTCGAAGGCGAGGGCACAGTCCTGCTGGCCCCGGCAGCGGCGTCCTTCGACCAGTTCTCCAGCTACGCGGATCGAGGGCATCGCTTCGCCGAGGCGGTGCGGGACTGGATCGACCGGGGGAGCGCCGATGACGCAGGTGTCCCGCCCTCCGCGCTCTGAGTCCGGCGGACTCGCCGCCCGGGTCTCACTCGGACGCCGGTTCACGCCGGTGTCGACCGAGTTCCTGCTCATCGCGTCGACCGCTCTGCTGCTGACTCTCTTCGGTCTGGTCATGGTGCTGTCCGCCACGAGTGCGACCGCCGTCGCGAGCGGCAAGGATCCGATGGGCGGTGTGCTCCGTCAGGGAGTGTTCGCGCTCCTCGGCATCCCGCTGATGTTCCTCATCAGTCGACTGCCGGTCGCGTTCCTGAAGAAGATGGCGTGGCCGGCGCTCTTCGGGGCCGTCGCCCTGCAGCTCCTCGTGTTCACACCACTGGGTATCGAGGACGGCGGCAACCGGAACTGGATCGACATCGCCGGATTCACGCTCCAGCCCTCCGAGTTCCTCAAGCTCGCACTGGCCCTCTGGATCGCGGCGGTTCTTCTGCGCAAGCAGGCGATGCTCGGCACCTGGCACCACGTGTTCATCCCGGTGATCCCGGTCGGCGCGCTCGCGATCGGCACGGTGCTCGCCGGAAAGGACCTCGGCACCGCGATGGTGCTGGTCCTCATCCTCCTGGGCTGCCTGTTCTTCTCCGGGGTCAAGCTCCGGTTGTTCATCCTCCCCGTGGTGCTCGGCATCGTCGCCGTGCTCGCCTATGCGCTGTCCAGCCAGGACCGGATGCGGCGCATCGTCGCGACCTGCGACAACATGGCGCTGTACGAGGGCGACTGCTACCAATCGATCCATGGCATCTGGGGGATGGCGTCCGGAGGGATCTTCGGGCTCGGACTCGGCAACTCCCAGGAGAAGTACGGCTGGCTGCCCGCGGCGGGCAACGACTTCATCTTCGCGATCGTCGGCGAGGAACTCGGCCTGATCGGCTGCATCGTCGTGCTCGCCCTGTTCACGTTCTTCACCGTCGGCGCGTTCCACATCATCCGCAAGACGCCGGACCCGTTCATCCGCGTCGCGGCGGGCGGCATCACGGTGTGGATCGTCGGTCAGGCCGTGCTGAACATCGGCGTCGTCATCGGTGTCTTCCCCGTGATGGGGGTCCCGCTCCCGTTCATGTCCCAGGGTGGTACGGCGCTGCTCGCGGTGCTCATCGCCTGCGGCGTGCTGCTCGCGTTCGCGCGCACCATTCCTGTCGCCGAGAAGCAGTCAGCCGGGCGGGGTAGGGTCACCAGGTGACCTCGTATCTCCTCGCCGGCGGTGGCACCGCCGGCCATGTGAACCCCCTGCTCGCCGTCGCCGATGCGCTCCGCGAGCGCGACTCCGACGCCTCCATCCTCGTGCTGGGAACGGCCGAGGGGTTGGAGTCCCGACTGGTGCCCGCGCGAGGCTACGAACTGCTCATCGTCGACAAGGTCCCGTTCCCGCGCCGCCCGAACCGACAGGCCGCCGCATTCCCCGGCAGATTCCGCAGAGCCATCGCGCAGGTGCGCGAGCACATCCGTCGGCACGACGTCGACGTCGTCGTCGGGTTCGGCGGCTATGCGTCCGCGCCGGCCTATGTGGCCGCACGACGCGAGGGCGTGCCCTTCGTGGTGCACGAGGCCAATGCGAAGCCCGGACTCGCCAACGTGCTCGGTGCCCGCCGCGCGGCAGCGGTGGGAGTGGCGTTCGAAGGAACGCCGCTCCGTGGCAGCGAAGTGGTGGGCATGCCGCTGCGCCGCGAAGTGATCGCCCTCGATCGCGCGGCGACGCGCGCCGAGGCGGCGGAGTACTTCGGTCTCGACGCCGAAAGGCCCGTCCTGCTCGTCTTCGGCGGCTCGCTCGGTGCGCAGCGGCTCAACGAGGCCCTCGCGGATTCCTGGCAGGACATCCTCGCCGCCGGTTGGCAGCTGTTGCACGTGACGGGTGAACGCAGTGACCTGGCTGATCCCGGTGTCGAGGGCTATGCCCTGCACCGCTACGTCGATCGCATGGATCTCGCCTTCGCGCTGGCGGATCTGATCGTGTCCCGTTCCGGATCGGCGACGGTGAGCGAGATCAGCGCCCTGGGCATCCCGGCCCTCTACGTGCCGTACTCGGTGGGCAACGGCGAGCAGCGCCTGAATGCGGCGTCCGCGGTCGCGGCCGGTGCCGCCGAACTCCTCGACGACGCCACGTTCGACGGCGATGCCGTGCGTCGGATCGTCATCCCCCTCCTGGGCGACCGGGAACGGATCGACCGGATGGCGGCTGCGGCCGAGACGGCCGGAACCCGCACCGGCACCGAGAACGTGATCACGTTGATCGACCGCGCGCTGGATGCGGCCTGACGCGGTCGACACGACCGAACGAAAAGTAGACTGAAGCGGACATGATCAGACCCGACCTCTCCCTCCCCATTCCCGAGACGATCACCTCCGCGCATTTCATCGGCATCGGCGGTTCCGGCATGAGCGGCCTCGCGAAGATGTTCCTCGATGCGGGGATCCGCGTCTCCGGCAGCGACCGGGCTGACAGCGACAACCTGCGTGCCCTGGCGGCGGCGGGAGCGACGGTGCACGTCGGCCACGATGCCGCCTATCTCGGCGACGCCGACACCGTCGTGCACACGGGGGCGATCTGGCCCGAGAACCCCGAGTTCGTCACGGCGAAAGCCCGCGGACTCCACGTGATCCACCGCTCACAGGCGTTGCACTGGCTGATCGGCTCCCGACGACTGGTCTCGGTCGCGGGTGCGCACGGCAAGACGACGTCGACCGGCATGATCGTCACCGCACTGCGTGAGCTCGGCGCCGACCCGCACTTCGTCAACGGCGGCGTGATCGAGCAGCTCGGCACCTCGAGCGCGACAGGATCAGGGGATCTGTTCGTCGTCGAGGCCGACGAGTCCGACGGCACCTTCCTGCTCTACGACACCGCAGTCGCCCTCATCACCAACGTGGATCCCGATCATCTGGACCACTACGGCTCGGATGAGGCCTTCCACGACGCGTTCGTGCGATTCGCGGATGCCGCCACCGAAGCCGTCGTGATCTCGAGCGACGACGCAGGGGCACTCCGGGTCGGTGCCGGGCTCTCGCACCCGAACGTGCTCACGTTCGGCCAGGCGGAAGGCGCCGACGTCCGCGTCACGGACATCGTCGCAGCCGGACCTGTGGCCGCGACCGTGACCCACGGCGACGAGCAGGCGCGGATGCAGCTCGCCGTGCCAGGCGTGCACAACGCCATCAACGCCGCCGGAGTCGTCACTGTGCTGCGGGCCCTCGGATATCCGCTCGACGACGCCGTGCGCGCCGTCGAGGGATTCGCCGGCACCGTGCGCCGGCTGGAGCAGCACGGCGTCGAGCGCGGCGTGACGGTGTACGACGACTACTCGCACCACCCGACGGAGGTCAGGGCGGCGCTCGAGGCCATGCGCAGCATCGCCGGATCGGGGCGGATCATCGCGATCCAACAGCCGCACACGTACTCGCGCACGCAGCACATGTACCAGGAGTTCGCCGACGTCCTCGAGGAGTTCGCGGACCACACGGTGATGCTCGACGTCTACGGCGCGCGCGAAGACCCGGTGCCCGGAGTCACGGGGAAGCTGGTGAGCGGTGCCTTCCGCGACCCGTCGCACGTGCACTACGTCGCCGACTGGCAGCAGGCGGCCGACTACACCGCGACCGTCGCCCGCGACGGCGACTTCGTCGTCACGCTCGGTTGCGGCAACGTGTACCAGATCATCCCGCAGGTCTTGGAGTCGCTCCGCCGGACCGACGAGGCGTAGCCGATGCGTCGGCCCGCACCTCTTCCGTCCACCCCGGAGAGCCCGGGGGAGAAGGGCGCCGCGCAGGAGGCGACGACTCGTCCGCGACGACGAGGTGTCGGCGCTGACGAGAGCATCGCTGCTCCTGAGGGCACCCGGCTCGACAGCGCGACCACGGAAACGGACACGGCCGGCGGTTCGACGGACGAGGCCTCAGCGGACGAACCACTGCCGACTTCGACGAGGGATGTCTGGCGCGCAGCCCGCGCCCGCCGCAAGGCGCTTCGCGCCGAGATCCGCCGGTTCACCCAACGCTCGCGACGGCGGAGGATCGTCTGGTGGGGCAGTATCGGTGCCGTGGTGCTGCTGATCGGCGGAAGCGTCGCGGCCGCCTACAGTCCGCTGTTCGCCGTCGAGAAGATCACCGTGGTCGGTGCCGCGAGCCTCGACCCCGCCGCGATCGAGGCGGCGCTCGGCGACCAGATGGGCACTCCGTTGGCGCTGGTCGACTCCAGCGAGGTCAAGGCGGCGCTGCTCGCGTTCCCGCTCATCGAGACGTATTCGCTCGAGGCGCGACCTCCGCACGATCTGACGGTGCGCATCGTCGAACGCACCCCGGTGGGTGTGATCCGATCGGATGCCGGGTACACGCTCGTGGACGCGGCGGGAGTCGCCCTCTCGACCACGGCCGATCAGCCTGCGGGGCAGCCGCTGATCGAGGTCGACGGCGGCGTCGAGTCCACCGCGTTCCGCAGCGCCGGCCTCGTGGTCAGGTCGCTGCCGTCTGACGTACGCGCCCAGCTGACGGGCGTTTCGGCGAGCACACAGGACGACGTGACGCTGACCCTCAGCACGGGGCTCACCATCGTCTGGGGGAGCGCGGAGAAGTCGGCTTACAAGGCTGTGACGCTCTCGGCGGCGATGGTCGCGCATCCGAACGCCGGCTCCATCGATGTCACTTCGCCCGACGTCGCCGTCGTCGGTTGACCGCTTTCGCTGGGGAATGGCGCGACACGCCCAGAGGGTTGCGTGCGCGCGGCCAGGCGGCGCTTACCTTCGATCAAGAGAACGCAATACCGGGAAATACTTTACACCTCTAGTTGAGGTTTAAGGTTCACCCTTTTCCAGGCTCGAATAATCGGAGGCCGGCCATGAGCCAGAACCAGAACTACCTCGCCGTGATCAAGGTCGTCGGCGTCGGCGGTGGCGGCGTCAACGCCGTCAACCGCATGATCGATCTCGGTCTCCGCGGAGTCGAGTTCATCGCTGTCAACACCGACGCCCAGGCGCTGCTCATGAGCGACGCCGACGTCAAGCTCGATGTGGGCCGGGAGCTCACTCGCGGCCTCGGTGCCGGTGCGGACCCCGAGGTGGGTCGCCGTGCTGCGGAGGACCACGCCGAGGAGATCGAGCAGGCGCTGACCGGTGCCGACATGGTCTTCGTGACCGCCGGCGAAGGTGGCGGAACCGGAACCGGTGGCGCCCCCGTCGTGGCCCGCATCGCGAAGTCGATCGGCGCCCTCACCATCGGTGTCGTCACCAAGCCGTTCTCCTTCGAAGGCCGCCGTCGCCAGAGCCAGGCAGAGGCAGGCGTCGCGAAGCTCAAGGAAGAGGTCGACACCCTCATCGTGGTGCCCAACGACCGTCTCCTCGAGATCAGCGACCGCGGCATCTCGATGATCGAGGCCTTCGCCACCGCCGACCAGGTGCTCCTCGCCGGTGTCCAGGGCATCACCGACCTGATCACGACCCCGGGCCTCATCAACCTCGACTTCGCCGACGTCAAGTCGGTCATGCAGGGTGCGGGCTCCGCGCTCATGGGCATCGGATCCGCTCGTGGGGCCGACCGTGCGATCAAGGCCGCCGAGCTCGCCGTCGAATCGCCGCTGCTCGAAGCTTCCATCGAGGGTGCACACGGCGTGCTGCTCTCGATCCAGGGTGGGTCGAACCTCGGCATCTTCGAGATCCACGATGCGGCCGACCTCGTCAAGGAGGCGGCGCACCCCGAGGCGAACATCATCTTCGGTACCGTCATCGACGACACGCTCGGCGACGAGGTGCGGGTGACCGTCATCGCCGCCGGCTTCGACGGCGGAGAGCCCTCGCTCCGACTGGACCCGATGGTCGTGTCGCGCCCCTCGGCGGCGACTCTTCCCGAGGTCGCTCTCCCGGACGAATCCGAGTCGAAGAACGAGACCACGCCGTCCGAGCCGGTTCAGCAGCGCGTGCCCGCCACCAGCATCGAGCCGGCCTTCGCGGATGACGACATCGACATCCCCGAATTCCTGAAGTGACCACCCCGGTCGACGGCCAGGAGCAATCGGGCCTGGCCGCGCGGCTGACGGCGATCGACGAACGGATCGCCGTCGCCGCGCGCGCCGCGGGGAGAGACCCGGAGGAGATCACCCGCATCGTGGTGACGAAGTTCCATCCGGCCTCCCTCGTGCGCGACCTGCGTGAGCTCGGGGTGCGAGAGGTCGGCGAGAACCGTCAGCAGGAGCTTTCTGCGAAGCAGACGGAGCTCGCCTCGCTCGGCCTGACCTGGCACTTCATCGGACAGGGGCAGACGAACAAGGCCGCAGCCATCCGGCGCAGCGCCGATGTCGTGCACTCCGTCGACCGTGGCCGTTTCGCCGATGCGCTGCACCGCGCCGCCGACGGCGACGATGTGCTGGACGTGCTCGTGCAGGTCAATCTCACCGACGACCCCGGTCGAGGGGGAGTGGCGCCTGTCGACACCGTCGCCCTCGCAGAGCATGTGCTGACGCTGCCCTCGCTCCGCCTGCGCGGCGTGATGGCGGTCGCCCCTCTCGATGAGGAACCCGCCTCCGCCTTCGCTCGTCTGCGCGAGGTGGCGGACGGCGTTCGCGCCGTCGCGCCCTCCGCGTCGTGGATCTCTGCGGGGATGACCGGCGACTTCGCCGAGGCGATCGCCGCCGGCGCGACACACCTGCGGATCGGCTCCGCAATCACCGGCCCCCGACCCGACCGGGGTTAACCTGTGAAAAGACCAGCCCGAAACGTTCGAACCGGAGGACACGATGGGTAACCCGCTGAAGAAGACCATGGTGTATCTCGGCCTCGCCGACGAGGAAGAGGTCTACGAGGAGGAGACGCAGGCACCCGCGCGCGCTCACCGCGAGCGCGACCGTGACCGCGACGAGCCGGCTCCGGCTCCCGTCACGCCGCTCCGTCGTCCCGTCGCCGTCCGCCAGCCGTCTGCAGGAGCCGTGAACGAGATCCTCACCGTCCACCCCAAGCAGTACCGCGACGCTCAGCTGATCGCGGAGAGCTTCCGCGAGGGCGTCCCGGTCATCATCAACCTCTCCCAGATGAGCGATGCCGACGCGCGCCGCCTCATCGACTTCGCGAGCGGGCTCTCCCTCGGTCTGTACGGCCGTATCGAGCGCGTCACCTCGAAGGTGTTCCTGCTCTCGCCGGAGAACATCGCGGTTTCGGGTCACGGGGGCATCGCACACGCAGACGCTGAGTCTGCGGGCTTCGACCAGTCGTAACTCGTGGAGCTGGTCTCCGTCGCAGCGAGCATCGTCCATCTGGTGCTGCTGCTGTACATATTCGTGCTCTTCGCGCGCCTCATCCTGGACTACATCCCGCTCTTCAACAGGGAATGGCGTCCGAAGGGGTTCGGCCTGGTCGCCGCTGAGGCCGTCTACACGGTCACCGATCCGCCGATCCGGTTCTTCCGGCGGCTCATCCCGCCGTTGCGGATCGGCTCGTTGTCGCTCGATTTCGGATTCACGCTCACGCTGTTGATCGTGCTGATCCTGATGAACGTCGTGAGGCTGTTCATCCGCTGAACTCCCGGCGAGTCGCCCGGAATCGCCACGGCGAGTTCACGCTCCCTGGGTGTCGCGACATCGCGGCGCTGAGGCTCGGGGGCTATGCTGGCACCCAGGTGCGCGCCCCGGGTTCGCGCCACATCACGACCACGCCATACATCGATACTGGCATTCGTACTCATCGAAAGAGGAGCCACTCATGGCACTTACCCCGGATGACGTCGTCACCAAGCAGTTCCAGCACGTGCGTTTCAAGGACGGCTTCGACCCGGACGAGGTCGACGACTTCCTCGACGAGATCGTCATCGAGTGGCGCAAGGCTCTCGAAGAGAACGTCGAGCTGAAGGCCAAGCTGGCCGCATACGAGTCCGGTGAGGCTCCCCAGGCCGCGGCTCCCGTCGCTGCGCCTGCTGCGCCCGAGGCTCCGGCCCCCGTCGCCGAGGTTCCCGCAGAGCCCGCTCCGACCGGCTCCGCGACCGCGACCGCGGGCATCATCGAGCTCGCTCAGCGTCTGCACGACGAGCACGTCGCCGAGGGCGAGGCGAAGCGCAACGCGCTCATCGCCGAGGCCGAGACCGAGGTCGCTCGCATCCGTACCGAGGCCGAGGCCAAGCAGCGCGAGGAATCGGCCCGTCTGGAGCGCGAGCGCAACACGCTCGAGGCTCGCATCACCGAACTCCGCAACTTCGAGCGCGACTACCGTTCGCAGCTGCGCGGCTACATCGAGGGCCAGCTCCGCGAGCTCGACGAGAAGTCGGCGTCGACGGATTCCACGCCCGTCTCCGCGATCGGTCTGTAAGGCGCCCTCTTGTCAGGACGCCGTCCCCTTCGTCGTTCGGCGGCCGGTGCGATCGTTGCGATTCTCGCAGCGCTCGTGCTGGCCGCCGATCAGTTTGTGAAGTACCTCACGATCGAGAACCTGCCGCTGCAGGTGCCCGTTCCGGTCCTCGGTGAGTTCCTTCAGCTGTACTACGTGCGCAATCCCGGCGCGGCGTTCTCGCTCGGATCCGAGGTGACCTGGATCTTCACGATCGCTCTCGCGGTGGTCGCCTCCGTGATCATCTGGAAGGCCTTCGGACTCAAGTCGCGGCTCTGGGCCATCGTGCTCGGCTGCCTGCTCGGCGGTGTGCTGGGCAACCTCACCGATCGACTGCTCCGTGAGCCGGGGTTCCCCGTCGGACACGTCGTCGACATGATCTCGATGCCGTGGATGATGCCGGCGATCTTCAACGTCGCGGACATCTTCATCGTGACGGGCATGATCTCGGTCGCCCTGCTCGTCGTCTTCGGTCTGCGCTTCGACGGGACGCGGGAACGCGATCACGCCGTGGTGGAGACCGAGGAGGAGGCGGAAGCCGCCGCCGTCGCGGCGGTGGCCGGGACGGAGACCGACGCGGACGTCGTCGATGCAGACGTCGCCGACTCCTCGGGTGATGACGACGCGCCTTCGGAGGATGCGACTCCCGCATCGGAAGGACGCTGACCGTGGAGTCCCGATCGTTGCCGGTTCCCGACGGCTTGGACGGCACGCGCGTCGATGCGGCGCTCGCGAAGCTCATGGGCTTCTCTCGCACCTTCGCCGCGGATGTCGCCGCGGCCGGTGGGGTTCGCCTGGACGGCGTGACGCTCGACAAGTCCGACCGCCTGCGCGGTGGTGGCTGGCTCGACGTCGAATGGCAGCCGAAGGAGGCTCCGAGGATCGTCCCGATCGCGGTGCCGGAGCTCGGAGTCGTGTACGACGACGACGACATCATCGTGGTCGACAAGCCCACCGGCGTCGCTGCGCATCCTTCCGTCGGATGGGAGGGGCCCACGGTCGTCGGAGCGCTGGAGGCAGCGGGGTTCCGCGTCGCCACCAGCGGTGCCGCCGAGCGTCAAGGGATCGTTCATCGGCTCGACGTCGGCACGAGCGGCCTCATGGTCGTCGCGAAGTCGGAGCAGGCGTACACGGTCCTGAAGCAGGCCTTCAAGGACCGCACGGTCGAGAAGATCTACCACGCCGTCGTGCAGGGGCACCCCGACCCGCTGGCGGGGACGATCGACGCCCCGATCGGACGCCACCCGAACCACTCGTGGAAGTTCGCCGTGGTCCCGGACGGGAAGCCCTCCGTCACGCACTACGAGACGCTCGAGGCTTTTCCGGGTGCTTCGCTGCTCGAGATCCATCTCGAGACGGGACGCACGCATCAGATCCGTGTGCACATGGCGGCGCACCGGCATCCCTGTGTCGGCGACCCGCTCTATGGCGCGGATCCCACGATGTCGGCCCGGCTCGGACTCACGCGGCAGTGGCTGCACGCCCATCGACTCGCATTCGCACACCCTGCGACGGGGGACTGGGTGCAGTTCGAATCGCCCTACCCGGCGGATTTCCAGCACGCACTCGAAGTGCTCCGCGGCGAGTAGCTCGCGCAGCTCCCGCGATGTCGGCGGCGTGCGCGACACTGGTCGAATGGACATCGAGGTTCGCCCCGCGACCGAGTTCGACGACGTCGCGACACTCGTCGGCCCGAAGAAGCCGACATCGAACGTGTGCTTCTGTCTGAGCTACCGCATCGGCAGCAAGGAGAACGTGGCGCTACGCGGGTCGCAGCGCGCCGACCGTGTGCGGCAGCTGTGTCATCAGGATCCGCCTCCGGGCGTCATCGCCTACGTCGACGGCGAACCTGTCGGCTGGGCGGCGCTGCATCCGCGGCGAGACACGAGCTTCGCGCGCAATCGGCTGATCCCGCACATCGACGACCTCGACGTGTGGTCGCTGTGGTGTTTCCGCGTACGCCCCGGCCACCGCAAGCAGGGCATCTCCCACGCATTGATCGACGGAGCGGTGGCCTATGCGAAGGAGCGCGGTGCGCCGGCGATCGAGGGGTATCCGGTCGACAACGGCGGGGAGAGGGTGAACCTGACGATGGCGTACGTCGGCACACGTGCGCTCTTCGAGAGCGCAGGATTCGAGAAGGCGGCCGAGACCGACTCGGTTCTCGACGGGTTTCCGCGGGTGCTGATGCGGCTCGACCTCCGATGATCGCGGAACTCACGGGAGAACGCGTGAACCGTTCTCCCGTGATCTCCCAATACTCAGTGTGAGCACGGACAGCGAGGTCATCGAGCGGCACGTCCGACTCGTCGGCGGGTACATCCGCTCACCGCGCACGGTCACATCGTCTGCGTGACGATCTGGGGGAGCGCGGCGCCGGTCGAGTCCGTGACTCCCGGCACCGACCTCCGGTGTCGGGGCCCCGCCTTAGACTCGAAGGCATGGCATCCGACTCCTTCGTCCACCTGCATGTGCACAGCGAATACTCGATGCTGGACGGTGCGGCGAAGATCAATGCGATGACCCAGGCGGCCGCCGACTACGGCATGCCGGCCATCGCTGTGACCGATCACGGCAACACGTTCGCGGCGTTCGAGTTCTACAAGGCGGCCAACGCCGCGGGCGTCAAACCGATCATCGGACTCGAGGCCTACGTCACCCCCGGCACGCACCGCAGCGACAAGTCGCGAGTGCAGTGGGGTTCGCCCGATCAGAGGAGCGATGATGTCTCGGGTTCCGGCGCCTACACCCACATGACCATGTGGAGCCAGAGCACCGAGGGCATGCACAACCTGTTCCGCCTCAGCTCGCGTTCGAGCATGGAGGGGTACTACTTCAAGCCACGCATGGACCGCGAGCTGCTCCAGACCTACTCCAAGGGTCTGATCGCGACGACCGGATGCCCGTCCGGCGAGATCCAGACGCGTCTTCGTCTCGGACAGTACGACGCCGCGCGTGCCGCTGCCGCCGAGTTCCAGGATCTCTTCGGCAAGGAGAACTACTTCGCCGAGATCATGGACCACGGGCTGTCGATCGAGCGTCGCGTGATGACCGATCTGCTGCGGCTGTCGAAGGACCTGAACATTCCGCTGGTCGCCACCAACGACTCGCACTACACGCACCAGCACGAGGCCGATGCGCACGAGGCGCTGCTCTGCGTGCAGTCGGGCTCGACGATGGACGACCCGAACCGGTTCAAGTTCGACGGCGACGGCTACTACATCAAGACCGCGGCCGAGATGCGTCAGCTGTTCCGCGACCACCCCGAGGCGTGCGACAACACACTGCTCATCGCCGAGCGCTGCGAGGTCGAGTTCGACACCGCGGCGAACTACATGCCGCGCTTCCCGGTGCCGGACGGCGAGACCGAGGACAGCTGGCTGATCAAGGAGGTCGAGACCGGCCTCCACTACCGGTACCCAGGCGGGATCCCCGACAAGGTGCGCAAGCAGGCCGAGTACGAGACCGGCATCATCCTTCAGATGGGTTTCCCCGGCTACTTCCTGGTCGTCGCCGACTTCATCAACTGGGCCAAGGACAACGGCATCCGCGTCGGTCCGGGCCGTGGCTCCGGTGCCGGCTCGATGGTCGCCTACGCCATGAAGATCACCGACCTCGACCCGCTCGAGCACGGTCTGATCTTCGAGCGCTTCCTCAACCCTGACCGCGTCTCGATGCCCGACTTCGACGTCGACTTCGATGACCGTCGCCGTGGCGAGGTCATCGACTACGTCACTGAGAAGTACGGATCCGAGCGTGTCGCGCAGATCGTCACGTACGGCACCATCAAGTCCAAGCAGGCGCTGAAGGATGCCGGCCGAGTGCTCGGCTTCCCGTTCAGCATGGGGGAGCGGCTCACCAAGGCGATGCCGCCGCCCGTGATGGGCAAGGACATGCCCCTGGACGGCATGTTCGACTCGGCGCACCCGCGGTACAAAGAGGCGAGCGAGTTCCGTGCGCTGATCGAGACCGATCCCGAGGCGAAGACGGTGTTCGACCGCGCGCTCGGTCTCGAAGGACTGAAGCGCCAGTGGGGTGTGCATGCCGCCGGCGTGATCATGTCCTCCGATCCGCTGCTCGACATCATCCCGATCATGAAGCGCGAGCAGGACGGCCAGATCGTCACGCAGTTCGACTACCCGTCGTGCGAGTCGCTCGGTCTGATCAAGATGGACTTCCTGGGGCTCCGCAACCTCACGATCATCTCCGACGCGCTCGACAACATCCGCATGAACCGCGGCGAGGAACTCGACCTCGAGCACCTCGAACTCGACGACCGCGGAGCCTACGACCTTCTCGGACGCGGTGAGTCCCTCGGCGTCTTCCAGCTCGACGGCGGGCCGATGCGTGCGCTCATGCGCCTGATGAAGCCCGACAACTTCGGTGACATCTCGGCTCTCATCGCGCTGTACCGCCCGGGCCCCATGGGCGCGAACTCGCACACGAACTACGCGCTGCGCAAGAACGGACAGCAGCCGATCACCCCGATCCACGAGGAGTTCACGGAGTCGCTCGCCGACATCCTCGAGGAGTCCTACGGCCTGATCATCTACCAGGAGCAGGTCATGGCCATCGCGCAGCGTGTGGCCGGGTTCTCCCTCGGACAGGCCGACATCCTCCGGCGAGCGATGGGCAAGAAGAAGAAGTCCGAGCTGGACAAGCAGTTTGAGGGCTTCCAGGCGGGCATGCATGCGAACGGCTACTCCGATGGCGCCGTGAACGCCCTCTGGGAGATCCTGCTGCCGTTCTCCGACTACGCCTTCAACAAAGCGCACTCCGCCGCCTATGGTGTGGTCTCCTATTGGACGGCCTACCTGAAGGCGCACTATCCCGCCGAGTACATGGCCGCGCTCCTCACCAGCGTCGGCGACTCCAAAGACAAGATGGCGCTGTATCTGAACGAGTGCCGCCGCATGGGCATCAAGGTGCTCCCGCCCGATGTCTCGGAGTCGATCAACTACTTCGCGGCCGTCGGCGACGACATCCGCTTCGGCCTCGGCGCTGTGCGAAACGTCGGCAGCAACGTCGTCGAGGGGATCGTGCAGGCTCGCAAGGACGAGCGGTTCACGTCGTTCCACCACTTCCTCGACAAGGTGCCGCTGCACGTCTCGAACAAGCGCACCGTGGAGTCCCTGATCAAGGCCGGTGCCTTCGACTCGATGGGCGACACCCGCCGGGCGCTCATGGAGGTGCACGAAGACGCGGTCGAGGCCGCCGTCGATCGCAAGCGCAATGAGGCCCAGGGGGCCATCGGGTTCGACTTCGACAGCCTCTACGACGGGATGGAAGAGGCGGCTCCGGCCAAGGTGCCCGCGCGTCCCGAGTGGGTCAAGAAGGACAAGCTCGCCTTCGAGCGCGAGATGCTCGGGCTCTACGTGTCCGATCACCCCCTCGCCGGGCTCGAGGTGCCGCTGGCGAAGCACGCCTCCATCTCCATCCACGACCTCAACAACTCCGAGGACATGCAGGACGGCGACCAGGTGACGGTGGCCGGACTTGTGACCAGCGTGCAGCACCGCGTCGCGAAGGCCAGTGGCAATCCGTACGGCATGATCACCGTCGAGGACTTCAACGGCGAAGTGACCGTGATGTTCATGGGCAAGACCTATACGGAGTTCCAGCACACGCTCCAGCAGGATGCGATCCTCGCCGTCCGCGGGCGCGTCTCCCGTCGCGATGACGGCCTGAACTTGCATGCGCAGTCGGCGTTCGCGCCCGACGTCGGATCCTTCGACGCGGCCGGTCCGCTGTCCTTGGTGCTCGCGGAGCAGCGTGCCACCGAGCGGGTGATGATGGAGCTCGCCGAGGTGCTGCGCCGCCACAACGGAGAGACCGAGGTGCTGCTCCGAGTGCACCGCGGCGGCACCGCGAAGGTCTTCGAGGTGCCGATGCCGGTGAAGGTCTCGGCAGACCTCTTCGGTGACCTCAAGTCACTGCTCGGACCCACCTGTCTGGGGTGAGCAGGTAGGATCGTGAGCCGTCGGCAGCACGACGAATCCCCCCGTCGAGCACTGTGACGAAAGGACCACCCATGAGCACGGATATCCCCGAACCGGATCTCCCGGAGCTGGACATCGAGGACGCGGACTTCGGTGATGACGACGGTGTCCTCTATGACGACGAGGTGACGCCGGAGTTCGGAATCCTCGGGTTCACACTGCGCGAGCTGCTCATCGTCAGCGTGTGGTTGGTGTCGTTCGTCCTGTCCTTCTTCCCGCTGGCCGGTGGCATCTCGCTCTGGGGCGTCGGCATCCAGTGGATCCTCCCGGTCGGCCTCCCGACGGTGGCCGTCTTCCTGCTCGTCCTCCGTCGCTTCTCGCCCGATGGCATCCGCCGGGTCGGTTCCCTGGGGATCGACCAGTTCGCCTCGGTGGCGTTCTCGGTCGCGGCCGTCGTCTGGGCCGGAAACCTGTGGCTCACGATCTCCGGATTGATCGCCACGGGCTTCTGGGGACTGCCCTGGAACGGTGTGGCGATGGTCGTCACCTCCTTGGCCCTGGTCGTGTTGACGGTGTTCGCGCCGCTCATCCCCGGGCTGAAGGAGGACTTCCACGGCCGTCTCGTGACGCTCGCGCATCGCAATGCGAATCCGGTGCGCCCCGTCATTGCACGACCGCGTCCCGAGCCCGCGCCCGTCGTCGACGAGCCCGAGGCGTCTGCCGGCGAGGAGACCGCCGTCATCGTGGACGGCTCGGCACTCCCGCCGGTCGCGGACTTCGACACCGATGCATCCGGACGACAGGCGACCGACGAGGTCGACCGCCTCGATCTCGCCGCCCAGGTGCCGCTCACGGCTCACGCCTCCGGAGGAGGAATCGGCACCGAGCAGGATGCCGCGGCAGACGAGGACTATGTGCCGGCGTACTCCCGGCGCTCCCGTGGGCAGGAGCCCGAGATCGTGTCGGACACCGGCAGCATCGAGTCGCTCCTGGAGACCGCGGCGACCTACGAGACGACCGGCATCCCCGACGATTCCGAACCCCCCATCGTGGAGGGACTCGCCGACGCCGACCTCGATGCGACGAATCCGCGCGAGACGGCATCGGCCGCCCAGCCGTTCTGGATCCTCGCGCCTTCTGAGCGCGATGTCCACGACGAGCGCGGCGAACCGCTGTTCCGCATCGGGCCGAGCGCCTGGGCGCTCGTGATCGAAGACCGTGGAGGTGCGTACGTCGTCCGACATGACGATGGCCGGATCGGCTACCTCCACGACATCTCCGACATCACGAAAGGCTGAAATGCGCACGATCGACCTGCGGGGGCGCGAGCTCTCGCCCGCTGACATGCTCGCCGCCGTGCCGCGCGCCACACACGCGCGTGCCGAGGCACTCGACACCGCCGCGCGCATCGTGGAGGACGTGCGCGACCGCGGAGAGGCCGCGCTCCGCGAGCAGGCGGAACGCTTCGATGGGGTCACGGGCCACGCCGTCCGCGTTCCCGCCGAGCACATCAGCGAGTCGCTGGCCGCTCTCGCACCCGAGGTCCGCAGCGCGCTCGAGGAGGCGATCCGCCGGGTGCGGCTCGCCTCTGCGGCGCAGGTTCCCGCCACGCAGGTCACTCGGATCGGAGACGGCGCCGTGATCACGCAGCGCTGGCAGCCGGTGCACCGCGTGGGCGTCTACATCCCGGGCGGCAAGGCCGTCTATCCCTCCAGCGTGATCATGAACGTCGTCCCGGCGCAGGTCGCCGGTGTGGAGCAGATCGCGCTGGCGTCACCGCCCCAGGCCGACCAGGGCGGACGAATCCACCCGACGATCCTCGCAGCGGCCGCACTGCTGGGTGTGACCGAGGTGTATGCCATGGGCGGAGCCGGTGCGATCGGAGCCTTCGCGCACGGTGTCGCCTCGCTCGGCCTGGATCCCGTCGACGTCGTGTCCGGGCCCGGCAACAACTACGTCGCCTCCGCAAAGCGTGCGGTGGCCGGTGTCGTCGGGACGGACTCGGAGGCCGGGGCGACCGAGATCCTGGTCGTGGCCGATGCCGATGCCGATCCGCGCCTCATCGCCGCCGACCTCGTCAGCCAAGCGGAACACGACGAGCAGGCCTCCGCCGTACTGGTCACCGATGCGGGGGAGCTCGCCGAACGGGTCGCCGTCGAGGTGGAGCGGATCTCCGCACTCACGCGCCACAGTGAGCGGGTCGCTGCAGCTCTGTCCGGTCCGCAGTCCGCGATCGTCCTCGTCGACGACCGCGCCATGGCGACCGCGTTCAGCAACGCGTATGCGCCGGAGCACCTCGAGCTTCACCTCGTCGATGCCGAAGCAGCCGCATCCGCGTTCACGAGCGCCGGCGCCGTCTTCGTCGGGGATCAGACGCCGGTGAGCCTCGGGGACTACATGGCGGGGAGCAACCACGTGCTGCCGACCGGAGGCCAGGCGCGTTACGCACCGGGGCTCGGCTCGTACACATTCCTGCGTCCGCAGCAGGTGATCTCCTACGACAGGGCTGCACTGGCCGCCGTGCGCGCCGGTGTCGTGGCACTCGCCGAGACCGAGGTGCTCCCGGCACACGGCGAGGCGATCGAGGCACGCTTCACCGCGTAGGATCGGTCAGATGCACTGCCCCTTCTGCCGTCATCCCGACTCCCGCGTCATCGATTCGCGCACCAGCGACGACGGGCTCTCGATCAGACGACGTCGTCAGTGCCCGGAATGCGGGGGCCGTTTCACGACCACCGAGACGGCGAGCCTCAACGTCATCAAGCGCTCCGGGGTGATGGAGCCGTTCAGCCGCGACAAGGTGATCTCCGGCGTGCGCAAGGCGTGCCAGGGGCGTCCGGTGACCGAAGCCGACCTCGCCATCCTCGCGCAGCGCGTGGAGGAGGCGGTTCGCCAGACGGGTGTCTCGCAGCTCGACACGAATGAGATCGGTCTGGCCATCCTCGGTCCGCTCCGCGATCTCGACGAGGTCGCGTTCCTCCGCTTCGCCAGTGTCTATCAGGCATTCGACTCGCTCGAGGACTTCGAGGCGGCGATCACCGATCTGCGGGCCGACCACACGAAGCGGGAGTCCGAGGACCGGTAATCTGGCAGGGATGTATCCGCTGCTCTTCCGCGCTGTCCTCTCGCGCTTCGATCCCGAGTTCGCCCACCACGCCGGCATGGCGGTGATCCGCGTACTCGGTATACCCCCGTTCTCCTGGGCGACGCGCGCGCTGACCGCTCCTGATCCGTCTCTGCGGGTCGAAGCGCTCGGCCTCACCTTCCCGTCACCTTTCGGCGTCGCTGCGGGCTTCGACAAGAACGCTGTCGGCGTGCGCGGTCTGGCCGCTCTCGGGTTCGGCCACGTGGAGATCGGCACCGTGACCGCCATCCCGCAGGAGGGCAACCCGAAGCCGCGCCTGTTCCGCCTGATCGCCGACCGGGCCGTCATCAACCGGATGGGCTTCAACAACGCGGGTGCCGACGCTGCGGCACGCCGCCTCGCTCGACTGCGACGCGGTGCGCCGGACACGGTTATCGGCGTCAACATCGGCAAGAGCCGTGTGGTGGAGGTCGAGGACGCGACGGCCGATTACGTGGCCTCGACGACCCGCCTCGCCCCTCTCGCCGACTACCTCGCCGTGAACGTGTCCTCTCCGAACACGCCGGGCCTCCGCGGCCTTCAGTCGGTGGAGACCCTCGCGCCGCTGCTGCGCGCGGTGAAGGAGGCCTCGGGCTCCACGCCGCTGCTCGTCAAGATCGCACCGGACCTTCCCGACGAGGAGATCACGGCGATCGCGCAGCTGGCGGTGGCCGAAGGGCTCGCGGGAATCATCGCGCACAACACCACGATCAGTCGCGACGGCCTGCTCACGGATGACGCGACGGTCGAGGCCGCCGGCGCAGGCGGGCTGTCGGGCGCGCCGCTGAAGAAGCGCTCGCTCGAAGTGCTCCGGGTCGTACGCGACGCGGTACCCGCGGACTTCTGCGTGATCGCGGTCGGCGGTGTCGAGACTCCGGCTGACGTGCAGGAGCGTCTGGAAGCCGGTGCCACACTCGTGCAGGGCTACACCGCGTTCCTGTACCGCGGCCCGTTCTGGGGCCGCGAGATCAACAGGGGACTGGTCAGTCGGGGTACTGCCCGCGCTTGACCTGCGGCTTCGGCAGGCGCATGAAGCGCATCTGCAGGGCGCGCATCGCGGCGTACCAGCCGAGGCCGCGCTCGAGGCGCTCCTTGCCGAACTTCGCTGCAGCCTTGCGCTTGACCCGCATCCCGAGCAGGACCATGCCGCCGATGGCGATCACGAGATAACCCATCATCACGATGTACGCGTAGAACGAGATCATCATGTTCGTCGGGACGAGCGAGGCGAGGATGACGAGCACCATGACGCCCATCACGAACTCGGCCGGGTGCCAGCCGGCGTCCACGTAGTCGCGCACCCAGCGGCGCTGGGGGCCCTTGTCGCGGACGGGGAGGTACTTCTCCTCGCCGGCGGCCATGCCGGCCTGGGCGCGGGCGCGGCGCTCGTTGAGGTCGGCCTTGGCGGCCGCCTTCGCCTCCTTGGTGTTGGCGACCAGGGGACGGCGACGCGCCGCCTCCTGCTCCGCACGGGTCGGCGTCGCGCGCCCCTTGCCGACGGCAGGCGTCTCGGAGGCGTCGTCGTTCGTCGAAGGGGAGGCAGGGTTAGTGGACACGGAGTTCCTCGGTTCGCTGGCGGGGGATCACCTTAAGATTACTCGCATGACCTCTCCTGTTCTTCCCCGTGAGTCCGATGCCGCCGTTCTCGAGGCGGTGGCGACCGGCATCCCGTCCGCGTTGTCGGACCTCGGACACCTCGTGCGCATCCCCGGGATGGCCTGGCCCGCATTCGATCAGACGCAGTTGGAGCGCAGCGCGGCGGCCGTGGCATCACTGGCTGAGGGCACGGGCGTCTTCGATGAGGTCCGGGTGCTGCGCGCCGCGATCCCCGGCACCGACGAACAGGGGCAGCCGGCCGTTCTCGCCACGCGTGCGGCCCGAAACGGCAAGCCGACCATCCTCCTCTACGCGCACCACGACGTGCAGCCTCCGGGAGACGATGCACTCTGGGAGACTCCGCCCTTCGAGCCCACCGTGCGTGACGGACGCCTCTATGGACGTGGCGCCGCAGACGACAAGGCCGGGATCATGGCGCACATCGCATCGATCCGTGCGGTCAGCGAGGTGCTGGGCGATGATCTCGATCTGGGCATCGCGATGTTCATCGAGGGGGAGGAGGAGTACGGTTCGCGCTCCTTCGCGCAGTTCCTCTCCGACAACAAGGACGCTCTGCGTGCCGACGCCATCGTCGTGGCCGACTCCGGGAACTGGGACTCCGTGACGCCGGGGCTCACCGTCTCGCTCCGCGGCAACGCCCGCTTCACCATGCGCGTGCGCACACTCGACCACGCGTCGCACTCGGGGATGTTCGGCGGTGCCGCGCCCGACGCCATGATGGCCACCGTCACTCTGCTGTCCACGCTCTGGAACGAGGACGGTTCGGTGGCGGTCGACGGCATGACGGAACGTGACGCGCCCACCCCCGACTACACCGAGGCGACCCTGCGTGACGAAGCCGGCTTCCTGCCGAGCACGACGCCGATCGGCGGAGGGACGATCCTCAGCCGGATCTGGAACAAGCCGTCGGTGACGATCATCGGGATCGATGCCACGAGCGTCGCCGCGGCGTCCAACACCCTCCTTCCCGAAGTGACCGTCGTGATCAGCGCCCGGGTCGCACCGGGTCAGACCGGGCAGGCCGCGTACGAGGCGCTCGAAGCCCATCTGCGGGCTCATGCACCGTTCGGCGCGGAACTCACCTTCACGGACGTCGATCTCGGTGACGGCTTCCTCGTCGACACGAGCGGCTGGGCGGTGGAGTTGACACGCGATGCGATGCGCGACGGCTACGGAGTCCCTCCGGTCGACCTCGGCGTCGGTGGATCCATCCCCTTCATCGCGGATCTGGTGCGCGAGTTCCCGGCCGCCCAGATCCTGGTCACGGGGGTCGAAGACCCTCACTCGCGTGCGCACAGCCCGAACGAGTCTCTCCACCTCGACACCTTCCGCCATGCCGTCGCGACCGAGGCGCTGCTGCTCGCGCGCATGAATACCGCGGAACTCTGAGCCTCACAGGATCTGCGGCAGTAGAATCGTCCGAGAAGCCGTGCATCTGCGGCCCGTCACAAGGAGCGACATGAGCGACACCACACTCTCCCCAGAGACCACCCGCGCACACGGCGTCACCCTGACCGACGCTGCTGCCACGAAGGTGAAGAACCTCCTCGAGCAGGAGGGGCGCGACGACCTCCGCCTGCGCGTCGCCGTGCAGCCCGGCGGATGCTCGGGTCTGATCTACCAGCTGTACTTCGACGAGCGCTACCTCGAGGGAGACGAGACCGTCGACTTCGACGGCGTCGAGGTCATCATCGACAACATGAGCGTCCCGTACCTCGACGGTGCGGCGATCGACTTCAAGGACACGATCTCGGAGCAGGGTTTCACGATCGACAACCCGAACGCTGCGGGCAGCTGCGCCTGCGGTGACAGCTTCCACTGATCACTCGCTCTGCGGACTCCGGCCGCCGTCACCATTGGTGGCGGCGGCCGTTCCGCTTCCAGAACCTGCGTGGTTGGCATGAATCAGGTGTGAGGTTGCCCTAGACTTGGGTGTGCTCTGTTCGCGATCTGAAAGGTGCATCGTGCCCTCGAAACGCAGCCTTCGTTGGGCCGCCCTCCCTGTGGGAGTTGCGGCAGCCTTGGCCCTGGCGGGATGCTCTCCCACCGAGCTGAACGGCTTTCTTCCGGGCTTCGTGGAGGGTGGCCCCGCAGCCACCAATCAGACCGAACGCGTCTCGTCGCTCTGGGTGAACTCCTGGATCGTGCTTCTCGCCGTCGGCATCATCACCTGGGGCCTGATGGCCTGGGCAGCGATCGCCTACCGCCGTCGCAAGGGCCAGACCGGCCTGCCGGTGCAGATGCGCTACAACATGCCGATCGAGATCTTCTACACGATCGTGCCGCTCATCCTCGTGCTGGGAATGTTCTTCTTCACCGCGCGGGATCAGACGGAGATCGAAGCCAAGTGGGACGAGCCCGACGTCGAGATCACCGCGATCGCCAAGCAGTGGGCGTGGGACTTCCAGTACGACGGTGACGAGAAGGACAACTCCGACGCCGTGTGGACGATGGGCATCCAGGCCCAGCCCGACAAGGACGGCAACATCGACCAGGCGCAGCTGCCCACGCTGGTGCTGCCGGTCGACAAGAAGGTCACGATCAACCTGCAGTCGCGTGACGTCATCCACTCCTTCTGGATCATCGACTTCCTCTACAAGAAGGACATGTTCATCGGGAAGGACAACTCCTGGTCCTTCATCCCGACCCGTGAGGGCGAATACGCCGGCAAGTGCGCCGAGCTCTGCGGCGAGTACCACTCGATGATGCTCTTCAACGTGAAGGTCGTCTCCGAGGACGATTACGAGGCCTACCTCCAGACGCTCGAGGAGAAGGGCAACACGGGCGACATCACCGACGCCTACGACCGTCTCTCGAACTTCCCGGGAACGACCCCGAAGACCGACACCGAGGAAGGAGGGGAGTAAGTCATGTCGACCACAGAAGCTCCCCGTACCGACGAGACTCCCAAGTCGCGTCCCACCACTCTGCCCGCCCGCCAGGCCGCTCTCATGAGCTCCTCGCGTGTGGAGCAGAAGGGCAACATCGTCGTCAAGTGGATCACCTCCACCGACCACAAGACCATCGGGTACATGTACCTGATCGCCTCTGTGCTGTTCTTCCTCCTCGGTGGTGTGATGGCCCTCGTCATCCGCGCCGAGCTCTTCGCCCCGGGAATGCAGATCATCCCGACGAAGGAGCAGTACAACCAGCTGTTCACGATGCACGGCACGATCATGCTGCTGATGTTCGCGACGCCGCTGTTCGCGGGCTTCGCCAACGCGATCCTCCCGCTGCAGATCGGTGCTCCCGACGTCGCCTTCCCGCGTCTGAACGCCTTCGCCTTCTGGCTCTTCCTCTTCGGTTCGACCATCGCGGTCGCCGGCTTCCTCACCCCGCAGGGTGCGGCCTCATTTGGATGGTTCGCCTACCAGCCACTGGCCGGCGCGTCCTTCTCGCCGGGTGCCGGTGGAAACCTCTGGATGGTCGGCCTGGGCATCTCCGGATTCGGTACGATCCTCGGCGCGGTGAACTTCATCACCACCATCATCACGATGCGCGCTCCGGGTATGACCATGTGGCGCATGCCGATCTTCTCGTGGAACACGCTCATCACGAGCCTTCTGATCCTCATGGCCTTCCCGGTGCTCGCAGCGGCGATCTTCGCTGCCGCCGCTGACCGCATCCTCGGCGCTCACATCTACGACCCGGCCAACGGTGGCGTCCTGCTCTGGCAGCACCTCTTCTGGTTCTTCGGTCACCCCGAGGTCTACATCATCGCGCTGCCGTTCTTCGGCATCGTGTCGGAGATCTTCCCGGTCTTCAGCCGCAAGCCGATCTTCGGATACAAGACGCTCGTGTACGCGACCATCGCGATCGCCGCGCTTTCCGTGGCCGTGTGGGCGCACCACATGTACGTCACCGGCTCGGTCCTGCTGCCCTTCTTCGCCCTGATGACGATGCTCATCGCGGTGCCGACGGGTGTGAAGATCTTCAACTGGATCGGAACGCTCTGGCGAGGGTCCGTGACCTTCGAGACTCCGATGGTGTTCGCCCTCGGCTTCCTCGTGTCGTTCGTCTTCGGTGGTCTGACCGGTGTCATCCTCGCGGCCCCGCCGCTGGACTTCGCCCTGTCCGACTCGTACTTCGTCGTCGCTCACTTCCACTACGTGGTGTTCGGCACCGTCGTGTTCGCCATGTTCGCCGGCTTCTACTTCTGGTGGCCGAAGTGGACGGGGCGCATGCTCAACGAGCGTCTCGGCTACGTGCACTTCTGGTTGCTGTTCATCGGTTTCCACATGACGTTCCTCATCCAGCACTGGCTGGGCGTCGACGGCATGGTCCGCCGCTACGCGGACTACTCGGAGGCTGACGGCTGGACCTGGCAGAACCAGGTCTCGACGATCGGTGCGATCATCCTCGGCGCCTCGATGCTGCCGTTCTTCCTGAACGTCTGGATCACGGCTCGCAAGGCTCCGAAGGTCACGGTCAACGACCCGTGGGGCTACGGCGCTTCGCTCGAGTGGGCGACGTCCTGCCCGCCGCCGCGGCACAACTTCACGTCGATCCCGCGCATTCGCAGCGAGCGTCCTGCGTTCGACCTGAATCACCCGGAGGCTGCCGAGTTCGCGACCACGGCACCCGGCGAGCGAGAGGCCCACTAAGTCATGCGCGACAATGTCATTCTCTGGTGGATCCTGACGGCGTTCTTCGCTCTCGTCGGCGTCATCTACACCGGCTGGCACATCCTGGCCACGCCGGATCCCGATTTCGCGAAGCGCATCGAATGGGTCGGCACCGTCGCCCTGTTCTTCGCGGCCTTCATGGCAGCGATGATCGCGTTCTATCTCGACCGGACGCACAAGGCTCAGAGCGGTGAGCTGCCCGAAGACATCCTGACCTCGGACATCGATGACGGTGACCCGGAGCTCGGCGAGTTCAGCCCGTGGTCCTGGTGGCCCATCGTGCTCGCGGCCTCCGCCGGAGTCTTCGTCGTCGGTCTTGCAGTGGGGCACTTCCTCCTTCCGATCGGTCTCGCGATCTTCGTCGTCGCGATCGTCGGCTGGGTGTACGAGTACTATCGCGGCAACTTCGCACGCTGAGACAACGAACACAGAGAAGGCCCCCGGATCCGTCCGGGGGCCTTCTTCGTCTGCAGGGAGGCGCGCGCTCAGGCGCGGGTGCGCACGCGCGCGATACCGGTGAGCGGGTCGACAGGGCGTCGGTGCGTGCCGTCGGCGTCTTCCACCGGGTAGCCCTCACGGACCCAGTACTCGAAGCCGCCGATCATCTCGCGCACCTGATAGCCCAGTCGGGCGAACTCGAGGGCACCTTTGGCGCCGGCGTTGCACCCGGGACTCCAGCAATAGACCACGACCTCGGTATCGGTCGAGATCTCGCGAGGCGCTCTGGTCGCGATCTCGCTGTAGTGCATGTGGATCGCGCCGGCGATGCGCCCCTGCGCCCAGGCCTCGTCTGAACGCACGTCGATGACCACGAGATCGGACCCGTTCTTGCGAGCCGCATGGACATCGCTCGCATCGGTCTCGTAGGCGAGTTTGGCGGCGTAATAGTCGGAGCGATCGATCATGAGCCCAGCCTAGGGGGCTGGCTCTCTTCGCCCCCAGCGCCTTCCTGCCGTTCGGGGTGCGAAAGCTGTCAGGTCTGCCGGGCCGTGGTTCAGAGCTCCGCAGTCATCTGGATACGGGCGCCGTGGTCGAGGAGCCCGAGGTCGGTCTCGATCTTCACGAGGCTGCGCAACAGGGCCGTGTCAGGTTGAGACGGCATGAAGCCGCACGATGCATAGAACGGCGCGTTCCACGGGACGTCGGCATACGTGCGGAGCGTCATCCGTGAGAAGCCCCTCCGGCGGGCTTCGGCCATCGTGGCTTCGACCAGACGACGACCGATGCCGCGCCGACCGAATGAGGGGAGCACGGAGAGCTGCTCGAGATGTGCATGGCCGTCGAGTTCCAGGACATGTACGAATCCGGCGAGCGTCGAAGCTGCGGCCGCCTCACCCTGTCCTTCTGCGACCAAGACGAATCCGGGCAGCGACGCGCGCTCCTGCGGAGGGGTGGGTGGGGGCCAGTCGATGGCACCGAACCGCTCGACGAGGATGGTGTCCGCGGCGATCTCGATGTCTTCGGTGGCGGCATGATCGGAGGGCCGCGCCGGGCGGATCACGATCTCCATGGTCAGACGTCGGCGGTGACGGCGGCGATCGCCTCGATCTCGACGAGCTGGTCGTCGTAGCCGAGCACAGTGACACCAAGAAGGGTGCTGGGGACGTCGTGCGAGCCGAATGCGGCGTGCACCACATCCCAGGCCGTCACGAGGTCGGCCTGCGTGGAGGAGGCCACGAGAACGCGTGTGCTGATGACATCGGTGAGGCTCGCGCCGGCGACCTCTAGGGCCCCCTTGAGCGTCTCGATGCAACGAGCAGCTTGAGCGGCATAATCACCCGGTGACGCGGTCGTTCCGTCGTCGTTGAGCGGACACGCTCCTGCGAGGAAGATCAGACGGGAGCCGGCGGGTGCGGTCGCGGCATAGGCGTAGGGCGTTTCTGCGAGGCCGCTCGCGCGGATCAGGCTGACGACGGATGACATGATTCGATCCTCTCATTCGGCGGATAACGATGAAGGCCCCGTCCGTGTGGACGAGGCCTTCATTCGGTGGGGGAGCGGCGACTACTCGCCGTCCTCCGACTTCTTCTTTCGAGGCTTCTTCACCGGCTCGGTGGCGATCACCGTGCTGGGGGTGTTCGGCGTCTCGTCGACGTGTGTCTCATCGACCGTGAGCGGGGCGTCAGGGAAGCCGGCGCGCTCGTGAGCGCCCTGGATCTCGGCAGCCTCGGTCTCGTCGTTGTGAGCCGTGACGTGGTGCTGGTGCGCGTCGGCAGCCTCCACCTCGGCCTGCGTGAGCGGCGCGAGACGGTCTTCGAAGAACCAGCGGGAGATCGAGGAACGGAGGTTCTCCGTCCACGGGATGCGGCCCTTGGCGTTCGGGCGCACCACGAGCGGCTCGTAGCCGTCGACGTCGATGAGCTTCCAGCGGTCGTACTTGTCGACCGGCTGGTGCACCTCGATGAACTCGCCGCCGGGGAGGCGCACGATGCGACCCGACTCGAAGCCGTGCAGCACGATCTCGCGGTCCTTCTTCTGGAGCGCGATGCAGATGCGCTTGGTGACGAAGTAGCCGAGGATCGGGCCGAGGAAGAGCAGCGCCTGCAGCGTGTGGATGACGCCTTCCATCGTGAGCATGAAGTGCGTCGCGATGAGGTCGGACGATGCCGCCGCCCACAGCACGGCGTAGAAGATGACGCCGGCGACACCGATCGCGGTACGCGTTGCGGCGTTGCGGGGGCGCTGAGCGATGTGGTGCTCGCGCTTGTCGCCGGTGAGCCACGCTTCGAGGAACGGGTAGATCGCGACGGCCACGATGAACAGGCCGAGGACCAGGACCGGGGCGATGATCCCGAACGACCAGGTGCGGTCGAGGAACACGATGTCCCAGTTCGACGGGGCCAGGCGCAGCGCACCGTCGGCGAAGCCGATGTACCAGTCCGGCTGAGTACCGGCGGAGACGGGGGACGGGTCGTACGGTCCGTAGTTCCAGATCGGGTTGATCTGGAAGAACGTCGCGATCAGCACGATGGTGCCGAAGACGATGAACAGGTAGCCGCCCATCTTCGACATGTAGACCGGCATCATCGGGTAGCCCACGACGTTGTCGTTCGTGCGGCCGGGGCCGGCGAACTGCGTGTGCTTGTTGATGATCATGAGCATCAGGTGCACCACGATCAGCGCGATCACGAGCATCGGCAGCAGCAGGATGTGCAGGGTGTACAGACGTCCCACGATGTCGGTGCCCGGGAACTCTCCGCCGAAGAGGAGGAACGAGGTCCAGGTGCCGATCAGGGGGAGGCCCTTGATCATGCCGTCGATGATGCGAAGACCGTTACCCGAGAGCAGGTCGTCGGGGAGCGAGTAGCCGGTGAAGCCCTCCGCCATCGCGAGGATGAACAGGATGAAGCCGATGACCCAGTTCAGCTCACGCGGCTTGCGGAACGCGCCGGTGAAGAACACGCGGAGCATGTGCACGCCGATGCCGGCGATGAACACGAGCGCGGCCCAGTGGTGGATCTGGCGGACCAGGAGACCACCGCGAAGGTCGAAGGAGATGTGCAGCGACGACTCGAGCGCTGCGGACATCTCGATGCCGCGCATCGGAGCGTAGGCGCCGGTGTAGTGGGTCTCGACCATCGACGCCTGGAAGAAGAACGTCAGGAAGGTTCCGGAGAGGAACACGACGACGAAGCTCCACAGCGCGATCTCGCCGAGCATGAACGACCAGTGGTCGGGGAAGATCTTGCGTCCGAGCTCCTTGACGAAACCGGAGAGGCTGGTGCGCTCATCGATGTAGTTCGACGCGGCACCGACGAAGCGACCGCCGAGGGGCGCCTTGGTGTCCTTGTCGTCTTTGGACAGCGTTGCGGTGCTCAATGGCGCTCCCAGAAGCTCGGGCCGACGGGTTCCTTGAAGTCGCTGCGTGCGACCAGGTAGCCCTCGTCATCGACGGTGATGGGCAGCTGCGGCAGCGGACGTGCCGCCGGGCCGAAGATGACCTTTGCGTGGTCCGTGACATCGAACTGCGACTGGTGGCACGGGCACAGGAGGTGGTGCGTCTGCTGCTCGTACAGAGCCACGGGGCATCCGACGTGCGTGCAGACCTTGGAGTAGGCGACGATGCCGTCGTAGGACCAGTCCTTGCGGTCCTCGGCCTCGATCAGCTGCTCGGGACGAAGGCGCATCATCAGGACGATGGCCTTGGCCTTCTCCTCGAGGTAGCCGTCGTGGTGGCTGAGCGTGGCGAGCTCCTCGGGGATCACGTGGAACGCGGATCCGAGGGTCACATCCGCAGCGCGGATCGGCGTGCCATCCGGGTCGCGGACGAGGCGGCTGCCTTCTTCCCACATCGTGTGCTTGAGCAACACCACCGGATCGCCCGCGGTGGGGTCCTCCGGCGTGGAGTGCGGTGCCAGGCCACGGAACAGGGTGACGCCGGGGATGATCGAGGCGACGATCGCCGCGAACAGCGAGTTGCGGATCATCGAGCGGCGTCCGAACCCGGACTCCTCGTTCGCGTCGGAGAAGGCCTTGATGGCTGCCTCGCGGGTCGCGTCCTTGCCACGCGTGGGGTGGCGGTGCTCGATGAACTCCTTGTCGGACATGAGCGCCTTGGACCAGTGGATCGCACCGATGCCCAGGGCCAGCAGCGCGAGGGCGATGCCGAGTCCGATGAAGAGGTTGTTCTGTCGGATGTCGATGAGCGCGCCGCTCTCGATCGGGAACAGCATGTAGGCGGCGACCGCCCAGATGCTTCCCGCGAGCGACAGGTAGAACAGCGTGTAGACAGTGCGGACAGCGGCCTTCTCAGCGCGCGGGTCCTTGTCGGTCATCCGCTCGCGATGCGGCGGAAGCCCGGGGTTCTGCACGGGATCGCTGACTGCGACACCCAGCCCCGGAGAGGGCTGGTAGGCCCTGTCAAGAGCCTGCGAGTCGTCGTCGTGTGCCATGGTGCTCCTCGTACGTTCCTCTTCGATGAATAAGCGTCAGTTGGACTTCGCCGTGATCCACACGGTGACGGCGACGAGCGCGCCGATGCCGAAGATCCACACGAACAGACCCTCGGAGACCGGTCCGAGCGAACCGAGCGAGAAGCCGCCGATCTGCACGGACTGCTGCTGGAAGAGCAGCGCCGAGATGATGTCGCGCTTGTCCTCGTCGGACAGGTTCATGTCGCCGAAGACCGGCATGTTCTGCGGGCCGGTGACCATCGCCGCGTAGATGTGCAGCGCGCTGGTCTCGGTCAGGGCGGGGGCGTACTTGCCCTCGGTGAGCGCACCACCGGCCGCGGCCACGTTGTGGCACATGGCGCAGTTGACGCGGAAGAGCTCGGCACCGTGCGCGACGTCGCCCTCACCGTCGAGGAGACGGTCCTCGGGGAAGGTCGGGCCGGGGGCTTCGGACTGGACGAAGGACGAGATCGCGAGGATCTGGTCTTCCGTGAACTGCGGTGCCTTCTGGGGCGCCTGCGGTCCCTGCATCTGCAGCGGCATGCGACCGGTCGAAAGCTGGAACTCGGTCGCCAGCTCGCCCACGCCGTACAGGCTGGGGCCGTTGGCCGTTCCCTGCAGGTCGAGGCCGTGGCAGGTGGCGCAGTTCGCCTGGAACAGCTTCTCGCCGTCCTCGACGGTCAGCTGCGTCGTCGCGGACTGCGTGTCGGTCGCAGCGAATGCAGCGGTCGTGCCGGCATAGACCGCGCCGGTGATCATGAGGCCTGCTCCGATGAGCGCGGCCGCCGCCAAAGGGCTGCGACGACCGCTGGAACGGCGCTTCTTCTCTCGTGCCATCTCGGGGATCAGCTCCGCTCTTATTTCAGGAAGTAGATAACGAGGAACAGCACGATCCAGACGACGTCGACGAAGTGCCAGTAGTAGGACACCACGATCGAGGAGGTCGCCTCCTTGTGCCGGAAGTTCTTGACGGCGTAGGCGCGGCCGATGACGAGCAGGAACGCGACGAGGCCACCCGTGACGTGCAGGGCGTGGAAGCCGGTCGTCAGGTAGAACGCCGAAGCGTAGGAGTCGGCGTTGATCGGCATACCTTCAGCGACCAGCTGCGCGTACTCCCAGACCTGACCGGAGACGAAGATCGCGCCGAGGGCGAAGGTGAGGAAGAACCACTCGACCATTCCCCAGCCGAAGAGGCGACGGCGGCCGGCGCCGTTCTTCTGCCCCTTGCCGATCTTGTAGGGCTGCAGGTCCTCTGCCGCGAACACGCCCATCTGGCACGTGAACGAGGAGAGCACCAGGATCGCAGTGTTCACTGCGGCGAACGGGACGTTCAGCAGCTCGGTCCGGTCGGCCCACAGCTCCGGTGAGGTGCTGCGGAGGGTGAAGTAGATCGCGAAGAGTCCCGCGAAGAACATCACCTCACTGCCGAGCCACACAATGGTGCCGACAGCTACCGGGTTGGGCCGCTTAATCGTTCTCGCCGCCGGGGCATACGTCGCTGAGGTCGTCACCCCTCCATTATGGCCGATCCTCGGGCGTGATTCTTGCACCGACAGCCCTCGATTCGCCGGTCTGCGACTTAGGGGACCCTAAGAAAACACTGCGAATACCCGGTGAATCCGCGGGAAACAGGGGGTGGGTGCGGAGTGCACGTCCGTTCCGAAGCGTCTGCATGTTTTCTCCGCGCCGATAGGATCGCACACATGGCTGATTCGCTGACCTGGTCCGACGTGCTCACCTCTCTCCTGGAGCGTCGCGATCTCAGCGTCTGGGAGTCCACCTGGGCGATGCGCCAGATCATGCAGGGAAGCGTCAGCGAAGCCCAGCTCGCGGGCTTCCTCGTCGCGCTCCGGGCGAAGGGCGAGACGATCGACGAGATCGTCGGTTTCCGCGATGCGATCCTCGAAGCGGCCGTGCCGCTTCCGGTCTCACCCGACGTGCTCGACATCGTCGGCACCGGCGGAGATCGCGTCGGCACCGTGAACGTCTCCACCACCGCGGCGATCATCATCGGCGCGACCGGCGTGCCGGTGGTCAAGCACGGAAACCGCGCCGCCAGTTCCGCCTCGGGCTCCTCCGACGTCCTCGGTGCGCTCGGGCTCGAGCTGTCGCTCGACCCGGCGGCCGTCGCCTCCATCCTCGATCGCACCGGTATTACCTTCGCGTGGGCGGGTGCGTTCCACCCCGGCTTCAAACACGCCGGCGCGGTTCGCGCCCAGCTCGGCGTTCCCACGGTCTTCAACATGCTCGGCCCGCTGTGCAACCCCGCCCGTGCGGAAGCCAACGCCGTGGGTGTCGCGCAGATCGAACGGGTTCCGCTCATCACCGGCGTGTTCCGGACCCGCGGCGCCACGGCGCTGGTCTTCCGTGGGGACGACGGCCTCGATGAGCTCACGACGACGGGGCACAGCCGGATCTGGGAGGTCACTCGCGGTGACATTCACGAGCACGATCTCGACCCTCGTGACCTCGACATCCCGATCGCCGACCTCGCCGACCTGATCGGCGGCTCGCCGCAGCACAACGCGGAGGTGCTCCGGCGGACGCTGGCGGGCGAGACGGGCGCGGTGCGTGACATCGTTCTGCTCAACGCCGCCGCCGGCATCGTCGCCTTCGAACTGTCTCAGGATGCCGGTCAGGTGCAGCGGCCGATCCTGGAGCGCCTGCGCGAGGGGTACGAGAAGGCCTCGGCTGCCGTGGACGACGGCCGCGCACTCGCGAAGCTCGACCAGTGGATCGGTGTGAGTCGCGAACTCGCGACCCCGCAGGAGTGACCATGGATCCCGTCGACGCGCTGCTCGAGATCGCCTCCCTGCTGGAGCGCGAGCGTGCGTCACGGTACCGGGCGAAGGCATTCCGCCAGGCCGCCGCCACGCTGCAGGATCTTCCCGACGACGTCCAGGCGGATCCGACGCGACTGCGGGCGGCCAAGGGAATCGGGGAGTCGACGTTCGCGGTGATCCGCCAGGCGCAGGCCGGGCAGGTCCCGGACTATCTCGTGGAGCTGCGCGGCGACGTCGAGCCCGAGCGGGTGTCGGAGCTGCGCGCCAAGCTCCGGGGGGACCTTCACGCGCATACCGACTGGTCGGACGGCACGACGCCGATCCCGGTCATGGCCGCAGCTGCCAGGGCGTTGGGTCATGAATACCAGGCGGTCACCGATCATTCACCGCGATTGCGGGTCGCGCGGGGGCTCTCGGCCGAACGGCTGCGGGAGCAGATGCCGTTGGTGCGAGCGGAATCCGGTGACGGCTTCACGCTCCTGGCCGGAATCGAGGTCGACATCCTGGAGGACGGGACGCTCGACCAGGAGGATTCGCTGCTCGCGGAACTCGACATCGTGGTGGCATCCGTGCATTCCAAGCTGCGCATGGATGCGCGACCGATGACGGCACGCATGATCGCCGCGGTGTCGCACCCGCGAGTGAACGTGCTCGGGCACTGCACGGGTCGGCTCGTGCAGGGTGACCGGGGGACCCGTCCGCAGTCGGAGTTCGACGCGGCGGCCGTCTTCGCGGCCTGCGCCGAGAACGGCGTGGCGGTCGAGATCAATTCGCGCCCGGAGCGGCAGGACCCGCCGGACGAGTTGATCGCGGTCGCTCTCGCGGCGGGGTGTCTGTTTTCGATCGACTCGGATGCGCACGCGCCCGGTCAGCTCTCGTTGCTCGACCACGGCGCCGAACGTGCTGAGCGGGCCGGCATCCCGGCGTCACGGATCGTCACGACCTGGGGCCTCGAACGATTGCTCGCCTGGGCGGAGTGACGGCGCGCTGACCGCGGAGGTCAGCCGGTCGCGAGGGCGGCTTTCGACACGGCGGCGACGGCCCGCGTCATCGAACCACCGAGGTTCCACTTCTCGGCGAGCGCCGTTGCCGCATCCGCTTCCGCGGGGTCGAGCACGCGGAGAGGGATGTCGGGAGCGGTGATCGGCAGCGATGTCGCGACGGCCACGACCGTCGGAGCGACGTCGAGATAGGCGGATGCCGCGAGCACCTTGGCGCGCACGCCGGCGCTCATGCCCTCGCCTGCTTCCGCCGCGGCCCGGATGCCTTCCAGGTCGCTGTGCGTCTGCAGGAGCGTGGCGGCGGTCTTCTCGCCCACACCCGCCACTCCGGGCAGACCGTCTGAGGCGTCGCCGCGCATCGTGGCGAAGTCGGCGTACTGCGAGGGGAGCACCCCGTACTTGGCGACCACGGTGGCGTCGGTCACGATCTCGAGGTTGCTCATGCCACGTGCGGTATAGATGACGCGGACGTCCCGAGCGTCGTCCACCAGCTGGAACAGGTCGCGGTCACCCGTGACGATGTCCACCGGCATCGTGGCATTCGTCGCGAGGGTGCCGATCACATCGTCGGCCTCGTGCTCCGCGACTCCGATGATGGGGATGCCGATGGCCGCGAGGGTCTCGCGGATGAGGGGGATCTGCGCCTCGAGCGGATCGGGGACCTCTTCGATATCGGGGCCGCTGACGACGACCTCCACCACTCGGTGGGTCTTGTAGCTGGGGATGAGGTCGACCCGCCATTGCGGGCGCCAGTCGTCATCCCAGCAGGCGATCACGTGCGTGGGCTCATAGAGAGTGACGAGCTTGGCGATGATGTCGAGCAGACCGCGGGCGGCATTGATCGGCGAGCCGTCCGGCGCCGTCACCTTATCGGGGACGCCGTAGAAGGCGCGGAAGTAGAGGCTGGCGGTGTCGAGCAGCATCAGGCGTTCGGTCACGAACGACAGTCTGGCACGGCTGCCCGACGTGGACAGGTGGGACGCGTCTGAGTCGGACGCGTCTGAGACGGACCGGACGGAGCGGACACTCATAGGCATGACAGTTTCTCTTCGCGCGTTCTCCTCCTTCGTCCTGGGCGGGCTGGTACTCGCCTCCGCACTGACCGGATGCGCGACGACCGCGGGGAGCTCCGCCGCCCCCGATTCCACCGTTGCCCCGATCGCCGCTGATGAGTCGTCGTCCCCGAGGGCCGCGTGGCTCGACCCGAGCTCGTTCGTGCTCAAGACCTGGGGCGACGCGTGTGCGCCGCAGATCGGCGACCTCGTCGCGGGAGATCAAACGCTCGAGATCGTGCTCGTGCGGGGTGAGGACGAGGTCTGCGCGAGTGTGCTGACGGCGCACGGCACCTACATCGGTCTGCCGGCAGGCTTCGACTCGACGCGTTCTGTGGAGCTCACGGTGACTGTGGAGGGAGGTGAGAGCACCGAACTCACACTGCCGGGGCTGGCGGACGGCGAGATCCAACCGGCCGACCGTCCCGCGGCACAGGTTCCTGCTGCGGCGTGGGTCGAGGACGACGAGCTCGCCGTGCTCACCTGGGGGTCGTCGACGTGCATGCCGGGCTCCGGCGAGCTCGAAGCGGTCAGCGGGGTCGAGGGCGTCGTTCGGCTGTACTCGCACACCGGCACGATCTGCACGAGGGACCTGGTGCCGCAGATCACCTTCGTGCCGGCGACGGGCGTCGCGGAAGACGCTGTGCTGACTCTCGCGGATCACGTCGACGCCGACGGTGCGCCGGTCGTCCTGACCGTCGTGCGGTAGCCGTCTCAGTACTCGTCGCTCAGCACCCGGGTGCGGAGGGTCGCTCGGCGCAGGTTCTCGCCACGAGGGCGGTGTCGGCTTCGTAGATGCGGATCTGCTGCACGGCGCCGTCGATGGCCAGCTCGCCCTCGACCGGGAACCACCCACCGCCGATGTCGACCTCCGCGTTGTAGTGGACCGTCACGTGCGCGAGATAGGTGCCGCGCGCACGGTAGGTGTGGCTCGTCGCGGTCGGGGTGAACGGCGCCTGCCCGAGTGCGGACCAGGTCTGTCCGCCTCCGGTCGACGTGGAGGCGGCGCCGTCGCCGTAGGTGAAGCCGAAGCGCACGGGGGTGAAACGCACGGTGATCGGCCTGCCGAGGAGAGTGCCTCCACGGGTCTGCACCGAGGCGGCCGCCACGAAGTTCGTCGGCAGACCCGCGACGCCGACGTTGCCGGGCTCGCCGGTCGTGGAGACGGGCGAGGGAGCGAACTGCGCGACGTCGCTGATCGTGAGGGGAGCGCCTTCGTCATTCGTCACCCGCACCGCGGTGATCCCGCACGAGGTGATGCGGACCGGGTCGGGTGTGCACGGCGGTGGTTCGGTGCGGCCGGGGGAATCGGGGCGCGAGTCGGGGGAGGAGTTGTCGATTTGCTGGGTTTGTGAGTCCGTGATTGTCAAATGAGTCCCGCTGTCGATTGCACAGCCAGTAGTCATTGAGATTGCGGCATTGCACGCACTACTTGCGGGGAACGGTGCGACGGTCAGCGGGCACGACAAGGCGACCGCAAGGACTAGCGCGCGCAAAATAGGTCCTCGGACGCTTCCAGGTCGGAGATCGTCAGCTCATCGTCGCCGCCGCGCACTTTGAAAGTCACCATCATGGATTGGCGAGGAGGGCGCTCCTCCGAAACGATCGACGCGCCGGAAGCATCCACAACAACGACTTCGCTCACGTCGGTACATACGTTGACGTGTATGACCCCACCAACGAGGTCGGCGGAGACTCTGGTCACCGTGTCATAAGTCGTCACACCCGCGGTGCGGATTCGCTTCGCGTGGAACTCACTGAAGGCCTTCTTCGTGGAGTCCGCGGCAGCGCCCGATAGCAGGGCGTAGACCGGCTCGAAGGTCGCGGGGAGAGCGAAGTCGACCTGGTTTAACGCTTCGGCGTACGCCCGGTAGGTCTCCTCGGCGGCGGCGAAGGCCTCTTCCTCGGAGGCGAAGGCGGGCGTCGGAGTCGGAGTGGGCTCGGGTTCGGGGGAGCACCCCGCGAGCAGCACGACGGCGGTCGTGAAGGCTGCGAGGCGCGTCGGAAGGGCGCGGGTGAGAGGAGTAGCCGGAGTCACCCCGCCACCGTAGGGGGAATGCCGAACATCCGGTTCGAGTTATCCACAGGACAGCTCGGGATCCGGCTCCCTGCGGCAACCGAACTTCTGATAGCCTTAACCGTCACTCGTGGCGTGCACGCGCATGCCCTCGTGGCGAGAAAACCAAAATCCAACTGCTGAGAAGCATGCTGTCGGCCGTGCGCGGTCGTTGACTCTCAGCCCGAGCCTCCATTCAACAAGGACAACCCACTACATGACTACCGCAACGACCGCCCCGGCCACCAAGCAGGTCGCCATCAACGACATCGGATCTGCTGAGGACTTCCTGGCCGCGGTCGAGAAGACCCTGAAGTTCTTCAACGACGGCGACATCATCGAAGGCACGATCGTCAAGATCGACCGCGATGAGGTTCTCCTCGATGTCGGCTACAAGACCGAGGGCGTCATCCCCTCGCGCGAGCTCTCGATCAAGCACGACGTCGACCCCAACGAGGTCGTCGCAGTCGGCGACCAGGTCGAGGCCCTCGTTCTCCAGAAGGAGGACAAGGAAGGCCGTCTGATCCTCTCCAAGAAGCGTGCACAGTACGAGCGCGCCTGGGGAGACGTTGAGAAGATCAAGGAGAACGACGGCGTCGTCACCGGTACGGTCATCGAGGTCGTCAAGGGTGGACTCATCGTCGACATCGGCCTCCGTGGCTTCCTCCCGGCTTCGCTCATCGAGCTGCGTCGCGTCCGCGACCTCACGCCGTACCTGGGCCAGGAGATCGAGGCCAAGATCCTCGAGCTCGACAAGAACCGCAACAACGTCGTCCTGAGCCGCCGCGCGCTGCTCGAGCAGACGCAGTCGGAGTCGCGCACCACGTTCCTGAACAACCTGCACAAGGGTCAGGTCCGCAAGGGTGTCGTCTCGTCGATCGTCAACTTCGGTGCGTTCGTCGACCTGGGTGGCGTGGACGGCCTCGTGCATGTCTCCGAGCTGTCCTGGAAGCACATCGAGCACGCCTCCGAGGTCGTCGAGGTCGGCCAGGAGGTCACCGTCGAGATCCTCGAGGTCGACCTCGACCGCGAGCGCGTCTCCCTGTCGCTGAAGGCGACGCAGGAGGACCCGTGGCAGGTGTTCGCCCGTACCCACGCGATCGGTCAGGTCACCCCGGGTAAGGTCACCAAGCTCGTCCCGTTCGGTGCGTTCGTTCGCGTCGCAGACGGCATCGAGGGCCTCGTCCACATCTCCGAGCTCTCCAGCAAGCACGTCGAGCTGGCTGAGCAGGTCGTGTCGGTCGGCGAAGAGGTCTTCGTCAAGGTCATCGACATCGACCTCGAGCGTCGTCGCATCTCGCTGTCGCTGAAGCAGGCCAACGAGTCGGTCGACCCGAACGGCACCGAGTTCGACCCGGCTCTCTACGGCATGCTCGCCGAGTACGACGAGAACGGCGAGTACAAGTACCCGGAGGGCTTCGACGCCGAGACCGGTGCGTGGAAGGAAGGCTTCGACGCCCAGCGCGAGGCATGGGAGCAGGAGTACGCTGCAGCCCAGGCTCGCTGGGAGGCGCACAAGGCTCAGGTCGTCAAGGCGGCCGAGGCCGAGGCGGCAGCCGGCGAAGACTTCGGCGGCCAGTCGTTCTCCAGCGAGGTTGCCGGCGCCGGCACGCTCGCAGACGACGAGGCTCTCGCGGCTCTGCGCGAGAAGCTCTCGGGCGGTAACGCTTAAGCAGCACTCTGAAACGGGTCGTCACCTCGCCTTCGGGCGGGTGTGGCGGCCCGTTTTCGCATGTCCGGCGAGCCGTCGGCGTTGCGTGACGGAACATTACGACCGCATTCGTAACATTCGAGCCCCTCGGCCAGCATGAAGATATGACCGCCCTGCTGCCTTCGTCGCGCCTCTCCGACGCTTCGACCGCGGCTGGAACGGCGCAGAACGTCCGCCTCGACGGCATCGAGCGGTCCTTCCCGCTGGCTCATGGGCGGCGAGACGTGCTTCGCGGCATCAACCTCGACATCGCCGCGGGCGAGATCCTCGCGGTGGTCGGCCCCTCCGGCTGTGGCAAATCGACACTGCTGCGCCTCGTAGGCGGCCTGGATGCGCCCACCCGCGGCAGCATCCGCCTCGACGGCATCGGCGTCACCGATGTCGACGAGCGGACCGCGGTCGCGTTCCAGGAACCTCGGCTGCTCCCGTGGCGCACGATCGCCCAGAATGTCGAACTCGGCCTGCCCCGGGGCACGTCCCGGCGCGTCGGTCGTGAGCGCGTGCGAGAGCTCCTACACCTGGTGGGCCTCGAGCAGGCGGCCGATCAGCGTCCGCGTGAAGTCTCCGGCGGCATGGCTCAACGTGCGTCGCTCGCCAGGGCACTCGCCCGGAACCCCGGCGTGCTCCTGCTCGACGAGCCCTTCGGCGCGCTCGACGCGCTGACGCGGCTGCGCATGCACGATCTGCTCCTCAAGATCCATGCCGCCGAGCCCACCACCGTCCTTCTCGTCACGCATGACGTCGAAGAGGCCCTCTATCTCGCCGATCGCGTCCTCCTGCTGCGCACGCTCGGCGGCACGGACACCGATGAGTCGTCCATCGCCCGCACGATCTCCGTGCCGGGCGTCCGTCCTCGCGACCGCGCCGATCGCGGCCTCGCCGACCTGCGCGCCGACCTTCTCGAAGGCCTCGGCGTCGACACCCACCACCGCATCACCGAGGAGTCCCGATGAGCATCACCACCCGCCGAATCATCCCCGCGCTCGCGATCGCCGGGACGATGATGCTCGTCGCGACCGGCTGTGTCGCAGGGGAGAACGCCAAGGCGTCCGACACCGAGAGCACGCCCGGGACGACCGAGTGGTCGTCCGACACGCTGTCGATCGACTTCGCGACGTACAACCCGCTCAGCCTCGTGGTCCGCGACCAGGGCATCCTCGAGGACATCCTCGGCGACGACGTCGACGTCGAGTGGGTGCAGTCCGCGGGCTCGAACAAGGCCAACGAACTGCTGCGTTCCGGTTCGGTCGACGTGGGCTCGACGGCCGGCTCTGCCGCGCTCCTGGCCCGCGCCAACGGGTCGCCGATCCAGGTCATCGACATCTTCTCGCAGCCCGAGTGGTCGGCGATCGTCGTCGGCCCGGACAGCGACATCACCTCGGTCGAAGACCTCAAGGGTGCTTCCATCGCCGCCACCAAGGGCACCGACCCTTACTTCTTCCTGCTGCAGGCGCTCGAGGAGGGCGGGCTGTCGCTCTCCGACGTCGAGGTGCAGAACCTCCAGCACGCCGACGGCCGTGCCGCTCTCGACGGCGGATCTGTAGACGCATGGGCCGGACTCGACCCGATCATGGCTGCTGCCGAGGTCGAGTCGGGCGACAAGCTCATCTACCGGAACGTGGACTTCAACACGTACGGCTTCCTCAACGCCACCGAGGACTTCATCACGAACCACCCCGACCTCGCCCAGGCCGTTGTGGACGCCTACGAGCAGGCGCGCGAGTGGGCGCTCGAGAACCCCGAGGAGACGGCGGCGCTGCTCGCCGAGGTCGCCGGCATCGACCCCGACGTCGCCACCACGGTGATCCAGGAGCGCTCGAACCTCGACGTCAGCGGCATCCCCGGCGACGACCAGATCGCGGTGCTCGAGAAGATCGCCCCCGTGCTCGTCGAGTCCGGAGATGTGCAGGGCGGCAAGGAATCCGTCGACAAGGCGCTCTCCTCGATCGTGAACGACACGTTCGCGAAGAAGGCGGTCGACGGCGAGTGACGATTCCCGACCGGCTGATCGTCCCTGCGGAATCGCAGGACGCGCTCGACTTCGCAAAGGGCGTACTTCGACGCCCGGATGCCGGTGCGCGTCGCCCGTGGGATCGACCCGTCGTCCGGATCGTCGCCGGACTCCTGCTGCCGGCGATCATCCTGATCGCCTGGCAGGTGGTGACGACGACGGGACTCGTCGAACCGTATCGCCTCCCCACGCCCGTGTCCGTCTTCCAGGCCGGCGTGGAGCTGGCGGAGAGCGGGCAGCTCTGGACTCACATCGCGATCTCCGTCCAGCGGGTACTGCTCGGCTTCGCGATCGGATCCGTGATCGGGCTCGCGGTTGCAGGCGTGGTGGGTCTGTCCCGCTGGGGGGACGTGCTCCTCAGCCCGACGCTCACCGCCATCCGGGCCGTGCCGTCTCTCGCGTGGGTGCCGCTCCTGATCCTCTGGATGCAGATCGGCGAGGAGTCGAAGGTCACGCTGATCGCGATCGGCGCATTCTTCCCGGTCTACACGACGGTCGCGTCGGCGCTCCGGCACGTCGATCCACAGCTCGTCGAGGCCGGGCGCTCGTTCAGCCTCCACGGCTGGTCGCTGTTCCGGATCGTGCAGCTGCCGGCGGTGGTGCCGTCCGTCGTCTCCGGTCTGCGCCTGGCGCTCGCACAGTCCTGGCTGTTCCTGGTTGCCGCCGAGCTCATCGCGGCATCCATGGGCCTGGGGTTCCTGCTGACCGAGTCGCAGAGCAGCGGTCGCGTCGACCGGATCCTGCTCTCCATCGTGCTGCTGGCGCTCCTGGGCACACTCACCAACGGCATCCTCGCGCTGGCAGAGAAGTACCTGCTGCGCCGATGGGTGTGAGGATGACCGAGGCGCGGTTGCAGGAGTCGCGTGTGTACGCGCCTTCCGCCGGATTCAGCGACGCGAACGTCACCGCGGAGGCGTATGCACGCGCCGCGGCGGACCCGATCGCCTTCTGGGAGGAGGCTGCGCGTCGACTCGCCTGGTCCGAGCCGTGGCACACCGCGCACGAGTGGGAGCCGCCGCTCGCCGACGCGGTCCCGGCTGCACGATGGTTCGTCGGGGGAAGGCTCAACGTCGCGGTCAACTGCGTCGATCGCCACGTCGCGGCCGGCCGCGGTGGGAAGATCGCTCTGCACTTCGAGGGAGAGCCGGGGGATCGGCTGTCGGTGACCTACGCCGAACTGCAGGAGCGGGTAGCCCGCGCCGCCAACGCCCTCATCGCACTGGGCGTCGGAGCGGGGGATCGCGTCGTGATCTACCTCCCCGTGCTCGTCGAGACGATCGTGATCACACTCGCCTGCGCCCGGATCGGCGCCGTGCACTCGCTCGTCTTCGGGGGCTTCTCGGCGGAGGCGGTGCGGTTCCGCCTCGTCGACACGGGCGCCAAGCTGCTGGTCACGAGCGATGGACAGTATCGTCGTGGCACCGCGACCGAGGTCAAGTCGACGGCCGACATCGCGGCGGCGGATCTCCCCGATCTCGCGCACGTGCTCGTGCTGCGTCGCACCGGACAGGATGTGCCGTGGACCTCCGGGCGGGACGTCTGGTGGCACGATGTCGTGGATGCGGCCTCGCCGGTGCATGAGCCGGACTCCTTCGACGCCGAGCATCCGCTCTTCATCATCTACACATCCGGGACGACCGGGAAGCCGAAGGGGCTGGTGCACGCTTCGGGGGGCTATCTCGCGCAGGCGAGCTGGGCGCACTGGGCGCACTTCGACGCGAGACCCGACGATGTGCACTGGTGCACGGCGGACCTCGCGTGGGTGACCGCGCACACGTACGAGATCTACGGCCCGCTCTCCAACGGCCTCACTCAGGTCATCTACGAGGGGACGCCCGACGCGCCGCACCGGGAGCGTCATCTCGAGATCATCGAGCGGTACGGCGTGACCGTCTACTACACGGCGCCCACGCTGATCCGCACCTTCATGACGTGGTTCGGGGCGGACCTGCCGCAGGGGCATGACCACTCGACCCTCCGTCTGCTCGGGACCGTCGGCGAGGCGATCAATCCCGAAGCCTGGGTGTGGTTCCGTCGCAACTTCGGCCGCGACGAGCTGCCTGTCATCGACACCTGGTGGCAATCCGAGACCGGCGCGGCGATGATCGCCCCGCTTCCGGGAGTCACCGCGCTCAAGCCCGGGTCGGCGTCGGTCCCGCTGCCCGGAATCGACGTGGCAGTCGTCGACGAGCGGGGCGATGAGGTCCTGCCCGGTCGTTCCGGCACCCTCGTCGTCCGCCGACCGTGGCCGGGGATGGCGCGCACCGTCTGGGGCGATCCGAACCGCTACCGAGACGCCTACTGGGCGGCGTACGCGGGTCACGGTGAGCACGGCGGCTACTACGTGGCCGGCGATGGAGCGACCAGAGACACCGACGGATACATCTGGATCCTCGGGCGGCTCGACGACGTCGTGAACGTCTCGGGGCATCGCCTCTCCACGATCGAGATCGAGTCCGCGCTCGTCGCGCACGACACCGTGGGCGAGGCGGGTTCTGCCGGCGTCTCCGATCCGGTGACGGGACAGGCAGTCGTCGCCTTCGTGACCCCGTCCGGACGCGCCGAAGTGGCACCGTCCGATCTGCGTGCCCAGGTCGCCCAGGCGATCGGGCCCGTCGCGAAACCCAAGCACATCGTCGTGGTGCCCGACCTGCCCAAGACCCGGTCGGGCAAGATCATGCGCCGACTCCTGGCACAGTTGTGGGAGGCCGAGCAGGATCGGCGGGCCGGCCGTGACCCGCAGCCGCTCGGAGACACGACATCGCTGCAGAACCCCTGGGCCGTCGACGACATCGCCGACGTGCTCGCCGACGCCGAACTGAGGACAGCATGACCGAAGAGCACCGATTCGGATTTCGCACGAGAGCGCTGCACGCCGGGGGCACCCCCGACGCCTCGACCGGCGCGAGGGCCGTGCCGATCTATCAGACGACGTCCTTCGTGTTCGATGACGCGGCGGATGCGGGGAACCTCTTCGCGCTGCAGAAGTACGGCAACATCTACTCTCGGATCGGGAACCCCACAGTGGCCGCTCTCGAAGAGCGCCTGGCCTCGCTCGAAGGCGGGATCGGCGCCGTCGCGACCGCATCGGGCATGAGCGCCGAGTTCATCACCTTCGCCGCGCTCGTCGGCACCGGTGACCACGTCGTCGCGGCGGCCCAGCTCTACGGCGGCACGGTGACGCAGTTGGATGTGACGCTGCGGCGCTTCGGCGTCGAGACCACGTTCGTCGCCTCGACCGACCCCGCCGACTACGCGGCGGCCATCCGCCCCGAGACCAAGGTCGTCTACGTCGAGATGATCGGCAATCCCTCGGGTGAGATCGCCGACATCGAGGGCCTGGCCGCCGTGGCGCACGAGGCCGGGGTGCCGCTCGTCGTGGACGCGACGCTCGCGACGCCCTACCTCGCCCGGCCACTCGAACACGGCGCCGACATCGTGATCCACTCCGTGACGAAGTTCCTCGGTGGGCACGGCACCACCCTCGGCGGCGTCGTCATCGAGAAGGGGACGTTCGACTGGGGGAACGGGAAGTTCCCGCAGATGACCGAGCCCGTCGATTCGTACGGCGGCATCAAGTGGTGGGACAACTTCGGCGAGTACGGTTTCCTCACCAAGCTCCGCTCCGAGCAGCTGCGGGACATCGGTCCGGCTCTGAGTCCGCAGTCCGCGTTCAACCTGCTGCAGGGGATCGAGACGCTCCCGCAGCGGATCGACGCACACCTCGCGAACGCGCGTGTCGTCGCGAACTGGCTCGCCACCGACCCGCGCGTCGCATACGTCACCTGGGCAGGGCTCGCCGACCACCCGCACCACGAACGCGCAGCCAAGTACCTGCCGCTCGGGCCGGGGTCGGTCTTCGCGTTCGGCGTCGCCGCGGAAGACGGCCGGGCGGCGGGGGAGACCTTGATCGAGAACCTGCAGCTGGCCTCGCACCTCGCGAACATCGGCGACGCCCGCACCCTCGTCATCCATCCCGCGTCGACGACGCACCGTCAGCTCACCGAGGATCAGCTCGTCGCTGCCGGCGTGCGCGCCGACCTGATCCGCATCTCGGTGGGTCTGGAAGACGCCGAGGACATCATCTGGGACCTCGACCAGGCCCTCACGACCGCGACGGGAGCGAACCGATGACCGCGACGGACACCACCACCGGCGACGCCTGCAGTCTTCCCGGCGCGACGGACGCCGTGGCCTGCGCCTTTCCCGGGGCGCCGGCGGCGCATCCGGAGCGGAGCTGGGTGGGCCCGAACCAGCAGGAACGGTTCGCGCTGCTCAGACGGGCGAAGTCGATCGCGATCGTCGGAGCATCCAACAACCCGGCCCGCGCCTCCTTCTTCGTGGCAACGTACCTGCTCTCCAGCACGGCCTACGACGTCTACCTGGTCAACCCGCGCGAGACCGAGATCCTCGGACAGCCCGTCTACGCTTCGCTGAGCGACCTGCCCGTCGTCCCCGACATCGTGGATGTGTTCCGCCGTCATGACGACCTCCCGGGCGTCGCGCAGGAGGCGATCGATGTCGGGGCGCAGACGCTGTGGCTGCAGCTGGGGTCCTGGAACGAGGACGCCGCGGCGATCGCCGAGGCCGCGGGCCTTTCCGTCGTGATGGACCGCTGCATCAAGATCGAGCACGCGCGGTTCCATGGCGGCCTGCACCTCGCGGGATTCGACACCGGTGTGATCAGCTCGCGGCGCCAGCTGCTCTCACGCTGATCCCCGCCCCGGCGAACCCTAGACTGGCGTCATGCCTCTCATCGCGCTCACCGGCGGCATCGCCTCCGGGAAGTCGACCATCGCCCGGCGGCTGGAGGAGCACGGTGCCGTCGTCGTGGATGCGGATCAGATCGTGCGCGACGTGCAGGCTCCCGGCTCGCCCGTGCTCGAGCGGATCGCGGCGGCCTTCGGCTCATCCGTGATCATGGCTGACGGCTCCCTCGACCGAGCGGCGCTCGGAGCCCAGGTCTTCGGAGACCCCGAACTCCTCTCGCAGCTGAACGCGATCGTGCATCCCGCGGTGAGGGCCGAGTCGCAGCGGCGTTTCGACGAGGCGTTCGCCGACGATCAGGAGGCGGTCGTCGTGTACGACGTGCCGCTCCTCGTCGAGGCCCGAGTCGATGATCCCTGGGACCTGATCGTCGTCGCGCACGCGCCCGCGCAGGAACGACTTCGACGACTGATCGATCTTCGGGGCATGGACGAACAGGCCGCTCGAGAGCGGATCGATGCACAGGTCTCAGACGAGCGTCGTCTCGCGATCGCCGACGTCGTGATCGACACCTCCGACACGCTCGCGAGGACGCACGAGCAGACGGACGCGCTCTGGGAGCGGATCCGGCGCCGGTGACGTTCCCCGGGCACGCGCCGGGGTCACGCGAGTACCGTCGGCTCATCATCGGGCTGTTCTTCGCCGGGATCGCGACCTTCGCGCAGCTCTACTCTGCGCAGGCGGTGCTGCCGCAGATCTCGACCGACCTCTCGGTCAGCCCGGCGACGGCCGCTCTCAGCGTGTCGGCAGCGACACTCGGCCTCGCGTTGGCCGTCATCCCGTGGTCGATGGTGGCCGACCGCATCGGCCGCGTGCCAGCGATGGCTGTGGGGGTGATCACCGCCACGCTGTTCGGGTTCTTCGCGCCGCTGAGCGGTGAGATCGTCTCGTTGCTCGCCCTGCGGTTCGCGGAGGGGGTGGCTCTGGGAGCCGTCCCGGCCGTGGCTCTCGCGTACCTCAGCGAGGAGGTCGAGGCGAGCCACGCCGCGGCCGCCGCGGGAAGCTACATCGCCGGCACCACGGTCGGCGGGCTGCTCGGTCGCATCGCCTCGGGGCTCGTCGGCGAGGTGGGCGGATGGCGTGCGGGGGTCGTGTCGGTCGCCGTGATGTGCGCGGTCGCCGCTGCGCTCTTCCTCTGGCTCACCCCACGTTCCCGGGGGTTCGTTCCAGGACGTCTGCGCGCGGACCGTGGTCCCGGCATCCTCGAGAAGCTCCGTGAGCCGCTGCGGTCGCCGGTGCAGTGGGCTCTGTACGCGCAGGGTTTCCTGCTAATGGGGGCCTTCGTCGCGGTGTACAACTACCTCGGCTTCCATCTCTCGTCCGAGCCGTTCGCCCTGCCGGCCTGGCTGGTGACCCTGCTCTTCCTGGCTTACCTTGCGGGTACGGTCTCCTCGCCGTGGGCCGGCGTGCTGGCCTCGCGGATCGGACGCTTCCCCGTACTGCTCGCCTCGATCGGCGTGATGGTCGCGGGCGCCGCCATGCTGTTGGTGCCGGTCGCGGTGCTCGTGCTGCTGGGACTCGTCCTCTTCACCGCCGGGTTCTTCGGAGCTCATGCCATCGCCTCCGGATGGACGCCGGTCGCGGCCGGTCCCCGCAGCCGAGCGCAGGCCTCATCCCTCTACTACTTCGCCTACTACGCCGGATCGAGCCTGTTCGGCTGGATGCTCGGTCTCGTGTTCGGGGCTGCGAGCTGGGGATTGTTCGTGGCCGTCATCGTCGTGATGTGCGCTGCCGCGGCTCTTGCGGCCTTCTCGGCGCTCCGCGGCGCTCCGGACGGCCAGCCGTCTTCTTGAGAGGATCTCGTCATGCATCAGCAGTACCTCGAGGCCTACGACACCCAACTCCGCATGACTCCGGAGGTATCCGGCGCATCGCGCACGGCACAGCACGGGCCGCTGCTCCTGGCGACGTTCGACGGTGGGCGGGGGTTCATCACCCACGCGGAGCTCGGCGATGTGGATGCCGGCGATGTCGCCCTGCTGGTCGACGCCGCGATCGACCACTTCGTCGGTCTCGCCGAGGTCACATCCGTCGAGTGGAAGACCAGGGGACATGATCACGCGCCCGGACTTCATGACGCGCTCATCGCCCGTGGTTTCGTGCCGGAGGACCCGGAGTCGATCATGATCGGGGAGGCGAAGCTCCTCGCGCAGCAGGTCGACATCCCGGCGAACGTGAGGATCAGGCGGACCCGCACGGACGACGAAGTGCTCGCGGCGGGCGAGATGCAGGGTCTCGTGTTCGCCGATCCGGACTGGCGTTCGAGGGCGGAGTCGCTCATCGCGCGTCTGCACGAGGATTCCTCGACCGAGCTGTGGATCGCCGTCGCCGACGATGCGGTGGTCAGCGCGGGGCGCCTCGAACCGGTCGCGGGCACGGAGTTCGCAGGGCTGTGGGGTGGGGCGACTCTGCCGGAGTGGCGGGGGAGAGGGATCTATCGCGCGCTCACGGCGGAACGGGCCCGGTCGGCTCTCGCGCACGGCATCCGCTATCTCCAGTCGGACTCGACGGAGTTCTCCCGTCCGATCCTGGAGCGGTCGGGATTCCTGAAGGTGTCGACGACGACCCCCTACGTCTGGACCCGGCCGGAGCTCTGACCTCGGCCCGACCCCGCGCAGCGGCCTCGATGTCGGAGGGGCGGCATACGCTGGAGGTATGCAACCCACGCGCAGTGTCCGTCCCTTCGAGGTCGTCAGCGAGTATGCGCCGGCCGGTGACCAGCCGCAGGCCATCGCCGATCTCGCGGCGCGCATCAACGCGGGGGAGACCGATGTCGTGCTGCTCGGTGCGACGGGTACCGGAAAGTCGGCGACCACGGCATGGCTGGTCGAGCAGGTGCAGCGCCCGACCCTCGTGCTCGCGCACAACAAGACTCTCGCAGCGCAGCTCGCGAACGAGTTCCGAGAGCTGATGCCGAACAATGCGGTCGAGTACTTCGTCTCGTACTACGACTACTACCAGCCGGAGGCCTACGTCCCGCAGACGGACACCTTCATCGAGAAGGACTCCTCGATCAACTCCGAGGTCGAGCGGCTCCGGCACTCGACGACGAACTCGCTGCTCAGCCGTCGTGACGTCATCGTGGTGTCGACCGTGTCGTGCATCTACGGACTCGGTGCGCCGGAGGAGTACCTTCGGGCCATGGTGGCGCTGCAGGTGGGGGAGCGCTACGACCGCGATGCGCTCATCCGGCAGTTCATCGCGATGCAGTACAACCGCAACGACGTCGACTTCTCCCGCGGGAACTTCCGTGTCCGAGGCGACACGATCGAAATCATCCCGGTGTACGAAGAGCACGCCATCCGCATCGAGCTGTTCGGCGACGAGATCGAGGCGCTGTACTCGCTCCACCCGCTCACGGGCGAGGTCATCGAGAAGCTCGACGCGGTGCCGATCTTCCCGGCCTCGCACTACGTCGCCGGTACCGACGTCATCCAGCGCTCCATCGGCACGATCGAAGCCGAGCTCGAAGAGCGTCTAGCGGAGTTCGAGCGGCAGGGCAAGCTCCTCGAGGCGCAGCGTCTGCGGATGCGCACCACCTTCGACCTCGAGATGCTGCAGCAGCTGGGGTTCTGCTCCGGGATCGAGAACTACTCCCGGCACATGGACGGGCGCGAACCCGGTGAGCCGCCCCACACGCTGCTCGACTTCTTCCCCGACGACTTCCTGCTCGTGATCGACGAATCTCACGTCACCGTCCCGCAGATCGGCGCGATGTACGAGGGCGACGCCTCCCGGAAGCGCACGCTCGTCGACCACGGCTTCCGGCTGCCGAGCGCGATGGACAACCGTCCGTTGCGATGGGACGAGTTCAAGAACAGGATCGGGCAGACCGTGTACCTGTCGGCCACCCCGGGCAAGTACGAGATGGGGATCGCCGACGGCATCGTCGAGCAGATCATCCGTCCGACCGGATTGGTGGACCCCCACATCGTCGTCAAGCCCTCGAAGGGGCAGATCGACGACCTGCTCGAGGAGATCCGTCTGCGGGTGGAACGCGACGAGCGCGTGCTCGTGACGACCCTGACGAAGAAGATGGCGGAGGAGCTCACCGACTTCCTCGGCGAGCACGGGGTGCGAGTGCGATATCTGCACTCCGACGTCGACACGTTGCGCCGTGTGGAACTGCTCAGCGAGCTGCGTGCGGGGGTGTACGACGTGCTCGTCGGCATCAACCTCCTCCGTGAGGGCCTCGACCTTCCCGAGGTCTCGCTCGTGGCGATCCTGGACGCCGACAAGGAGGGCTTCCTCCGCTCGGGGACCTCGCTCATCCAGACCATCGGGCGTGCGGCTCGAAACGTGTCGGGTGAAGTGCACATGTACGCCGACAAGATGACCGACTCGATGGCGAAGGCCATCGAGGAGACCGATCGTCGCCGCGAGAAGCAGGTCGCCTACAACAAGGAGCACGGCATCGATCCGCAGCCGCTCCGCAAGCGCATCGCGGACATCACCGAGGTGCTCGCGCGGGAGGGCGCAGACACGGCCGAGATGATGTCGGGACGAGGTCGCGCGTCGGGCAAGGGCAAGTCGCCGACGCCGAACCTGCGCCGAACGGGGATCGCCGCCGAGGGGGCGCAGCAGCTCGAGGCCACGATCCAGGACCTGTCGGATCAGATGCTCGCCGCTGCCGCCGAGCTGAAGTTCGAACTCGCCGGGCGCCTGCGCGATGAGGTGCAGGACCTCAAGAAGGAGCTTCGCGCCATGGAGCGCGCGGGGCACGCGTAGACGAGGCGCTGAGTGATGGATGCCGCAGGGAACGAGCTCGCCGACCGGATCAGGGCGTTGCTGAGCGCCGATGTGGAGATCGAGGAACGGCGCATGTTCGGCACGCGGGCGTTTCTCGACGACGGGCACATCCTCCTCGGAGCACGCCCCGGCGGCGTTCTTCTGGTGCGCGTCGATGACGAGAGCGGGGCGGCGTTGCTGACGCGACAGGGGGTCGCCCGAGCCGTGATGGGTTCGCGCACGATGAGCTCCGGGTGGCTCGACGTGGTGCCCGGCGTGATCGAAGACGACGACGAGCTGATGTTCTGGCTCGATGTCGCGCGGGAGTCCACGGGCTCAGCCGTCGAAGCTCCGGAGCAGGACTGACGTCAGGGGCAGTGCACCAGGGTCTTCGGCCCGGAACGGTCGATCTCGTGCAGGGTCATGGGAGCACCGCACAGGGGGCACGCCCGCTCCGCGCGTTCGGCGGGGCTGGGCGGAGGAGTCTTCTCGTAGGGGCCGACGGAGGCGGGGCCGGCGAACCGGATCAGGTTCGTGTTCACCCAGGAGTAGAGGCCCCCTGCCTCGCGGATGCGGGTGCGGAGGGGTGGGCGGTCGGAGTCCTGTGCCATGTTGCTTAGTGTACTAATGATTAGCGCAGATGTATAGTCTCCCTTGTGACGGCAACCGATGATCTGCTCAAGCTGGAGAACCAGCTGTGCTTCGCTCTGGTGACCGCGGCGCGCAACGTGGTCGCCCTCTATCGGCCGATCCTCGAGCCGCTGGGACTAACGCATCCGCAGTACCTCGTCATGCTCGCGCTCTGGGAGAAGGCCCCACGCACGTTGAACGATCTGGCGGTGGATCTCGCACTGGAGCCGGCGACCGCGTCTCCTCTCGTCAAGCGGCTCGAAGCCGAGGGACTCGTGGCGAGGCAGCGGAGCAGTGAGGACGAACGGCGTCTCGAGATCACCTTGACCGAGGCGGGAGCGGCGCTCCGAGAGAGAGCCGTCGACGTTCCGCATCGGGTCATGGCGGCGGTGGGGATGGGCATCGACGAGATCGCGGCCCTCCGCGACGGCCTCGGTCCGTTCGCGGGGCGGCGTCCGGAGCTGGGCTGAGAGCATCCCACTTCGCGTTGCGCCCGGGTCGGTGACGCGACGGCGTCGAGTCGAGACCCTATGGTGGAGGCATGTCGCGCTCGGAGCTCTCGGCCCCCGAGGAGGAGCGTGCCGCAGGTAGGCGACCGTGGCGGGTGCTGCTTCCCCTGATCGCGATCACAGGACTGTTCGCGACCATGATGTTCGCCGCGGCGGCGCAGGGGCTCCCGCAGTTCGGCGAGTGGACCCGTGGGGGCGTCGAACTGACGGGCGACGATGACCTGCCGGCCCCGACCGAGTCCGCGCCGCCGCCGCTCGAGCCGCCGGAGGACTCTCCGCTGCTCGCGATCATCGGGATCATCCTCTCCGCCATCGTCGTGATCGCCGTACTCACGATGGTGTACTTCGGACTGCGCATGCTCATCCGCTACCTCCGGGAGCTCTGGCGCGACCGCCCGCTCGCACGGCAGGAGGCCGCGCGGATCGATGCGGGGGTCGTGGCCGGGTCCGTCGTGGAGGTCGAGCCGGACGAGGACACGATCCGCCGCGGAATCGCCGAGGCGCTGTGGACGATCGACGAACGACCCGCTCCCGGCGACAGCATCGTGGCGGCGTGGGTGGGCCTGGAGGAATCGGCCGCGGATGCCGGAGCCGGTCGAGCCATCAACGAGACGCCCAGCGAGTTCACCGTGAGGATCATCGGGAGACGAGCGGGGATCGCCGCGGACGTCGTCACCTTGCTCGCCCTGTACGAGCAGGTCCGCTTCGGCGGCCACGAGGCCGATGAAGGCGATCGCGCCACTGCTTCCGCGTGCCTCCGAGGCATCCAGGAGGGGTGGCGATGAAAGCACGGATCGCGATCCTGGCCACCGGGTGCGTCTTCGCCGCGGTGGTGGTGATGCTGCTCGGGCAACTGGGATTCCCGGCACTGTTCGTGGTGGCCTGGATGATCGTCCTCCTGGCGATCGTCCTCGCCTTCCGGCAGGACTTCATCGAGATCGGAGCCCTGTGGCCGCCGGAGAAGATGCGACGTGACTCGCGGAGCTCCGAGGTGTCGAGGATGGCGTGGGCGATCAACACGCGCACCGGTGTCGTCGGGCACGTGGTCGTGCGGCGGGTGCAGAGCCTGCTGAGACGCCGGCTCGCCCATCAGGGCCTCGATCTCGACGACCCCGCGCAGCACGCACGCATCGACGCGCTTCTCGGGGAAGGCGTGCGCGACGCCCTCCACCGCCGCGAGATACAGCGCACCGACATCGAGCTCGTGCTCGATGCGATCGACCGAATCCCGAACGACCTGGAGGAGACCGGATGAGCACGCAGGAGACGATGCAGATCGCCGAGATCGGGCGCCGAGTGCTCGAGAGCGTCCGCGGCGCGGTCGTGGGGATGGACGAGCCGCTCACGGTGGCCCTCGCCGCGATCCTGGCGGGTGGGCACGTGCTCTTCGAGGACGTTCCGGGGCTGGGGAAGACGCTCGCGGCGCGGAGCCTCGCATCCGCCCTCGGCCTCGATTTCCGGCGGCTGCAGTGCACGCCGGACATGCTCCCCGGTGATGTCACCGGCTCGTACGTGTACGCACCTGCCAGCGGCGACTTCGTGTTCCGTCCCGGGCCGATCTTCACCGGGCTGCTCCTGGCCGACGAGGTGAACAGGACGACGCCCAAGACCCAGTCCGCGATGCTGGAGGCGATGGCGGAGGGCCAGGTCACGGTCGAGGGCAACAGGTTCCCGCTGCCGCGACCGTTTCACGTCGTGGCGACGTCGAACCCGATCGAGTACGAGGGGACGTACGCGCTCCCGGAGGCGCAGCTGGATCGGTTCATGGTGCGTCTCGCGGTCGGCTATCCCGCGTCGGAGGACGAGACGCGCATCATCCTCGACCGTGTGGCGCGGCAGAGCGCCGACACCACCGTCGAGCCCGTCGTCGACGGCGAGGGTCTCCTCTCGATCCAGGCCGCCGTCGAGCGGATCCATGTCGACGCCGATGTGGCGCGATACTGCGTCGAGCTCGCACGGGCGACGCGCGATGCGGCCAACGTCGCGGTCGGAGCCTCGCCGCGAGGATCGCAGGCACTCGTGCTGCTCGGGCGCGCCCTCGCGGCGCTCGAGGGCCGCGACTTCGTGCGCCCGGACGACATCAAGCGCATCGCGGAGCCGGTGCTCGCGCACCGTCTCACCTTGACTCCCCAGGCATGGGCGCAGGGTGTGGATCCGCGAACGATCGTCGCGAACGTGGTCGCGACCACTCCGGTGCCGCCGACCGTGGCTGCGCTCCGGTGACCGAGCCCATCCGCGTCACCGCGCGTTCTCCGATGCACTGGCGCCGGACGCCGGCGATCGCGGTGGGCTTCGCCTCGGCGGCCGTGGTCGCTGCGGTCGGGCTCGCTCTCTCGCGACCCGACGTGGTCGGCATCGGACTTCCCCTCGCGCTCGGCACAGTGTGGATGCTGCTGCGACGACCTGCCGACACCGCGATGTCGATCGAGTTGCGCGCACACCCCGGTGGGCCGGAGGGATCCTCGGAGATCGTCGCGGCAGCGGACGTCGTCGCCGACGCGGACTGGCTCCAGGTCGCGATCGACCTGGAGGAACGGCGAGCAGGACTCGCGGATGTCCGACCGGGAACCTCCATCCTCACCTCACGCAGTCGTCTTCAGCACTCCGGCCCCACCGAGCTTCTCGGCGTGACGGTCCGCGGCGCCGCGATCGACGGTGCGTGGGTGTCGGAACCCGGACCCCGTGTCGCCGTGGACTGGAACGCTCCGCCGCTCTCGCCCAGGATCGCCGGGATTCCGGTGGCTCCGCGGCTGACCGGCCTGCACGGCGCTCATGAGGGGGCGCGCCCCGGTCAGGGCGGCGACTTCCGCGACATCCATCAGTTCGCGCCCGGCGACGAGCTTCGCCGCGTCGACTGGCGCGCCACTGCTCGGGCCGCCCGGCGGCCGGGTGATCTGCTGGTCCGGCGCACCAATGCGCTCAGCGACTCCTCGGTCGTGATCGCGGTGGATACCGTGGAGAATCTCGGCACCGTCGTCGCGTCCTGGGGTACGGATGATCCCGACCGCTCCGGCACGACGTCGCTGGACCTCGCCCGTGAGGCGGCCCTCTCCATCGCGACCACGGCCATCGGAATCGGCGACCGGGTGGCCTATCACGCGCTGTCTCCCGGGGGCCGGAGCATTCCTTCCGGAGGAGGCCCGCGTCATCTCGCCCGTGTGCGTGACGTCATCGCCTCGACGGGGCAGAGCGAGGACGACTCCCGGTACCGACGTTCACCTGTCGTCCCTGCGGGATCCATCGTCTTCGTGCTCTCCACGTTCGTCGACGGCGTGGCCGCCCGCCTCGCCGCCGGCTGGCGGGCCACGGGGCACGCGGTGGTCGCCGTCGACGTGCTCCCCATCCCGGACACGAACCGACTCAGCCGGGAGCAGCGCATTGCGCTGCGGACACTGCTCGCGGAGCGTTCCGTCAACCTCTCAGAGCTTCGGCACGCCGGGGTCGAGGTCGTGGCCTGGGCGGATGGCGACGTCGACGTCGCGATGCGTCTCGCGGCCCGGCGCCAGCAGCGGATGCGGGCGGTGCGGCGATGAGTCGTGGCATCCGGTCGTTCCGGGTGCGGTGGGCTGTCCCGGGCATCACCGTCCGGCTCCTGATCGTGGCGATCGTCTGGGGTGGTGCCGTCGCGCTGATCCCATTTCCGCTGTGGCAGGCGGTGGCGGTGATCGCCGCTCTCGCCGCCGTGGCACTCCCTCGATCCCTGGCGGCGTGGGTCGCGGCAGCGTGCCTCGTGTTCGGTGTGATCCTGACCGAGCCCTCTCCCGAGCGGACGGCGCTCGCTGTGCTGCTCGTTCCGGCCGTCCATGTGCTCGCCTCACTGAGCCTGGTGATCCCGAACTCCTCCCGCTTGGCTCTCGGCGCTCTGGCCCCGACGCTCGGTCGCTTCCTGGTGGTTCAGCTGCTGGCGCAGCCCGTCGTCTACGGGATGTGGTTGCTGCTGCCGACGAGGGTCGATCGCGGCGCTGCCTGGATCGCCCCTCTCGCCGCAGCCGCGCTGCTGCTCGGAGTGCTTCTCGCGCTGCGGGCTGTGAGGAAGGCGGATGCGCCGCGGGGGAGCCGTCCGCGATCGGCCTCTCATCGGGGCGGGGGAGCCCCCGGCGGAGCCGATGTCCGTGGCCCCTCGTAGACTTGTCGGGTGCCCATCGTCCCCGTTGCTTCCTCAGGAAAACTCAGTGTCCGCGGTGCCCGCGTCCACAATCTCAAGAACGTCGACATCGATATTCCCCGCGACTCCCTCGTCGTGTTCACCGGCCTGTCCGGATCGGGGAAGTCCAGTCTCGCGTTCGACACGATCTTCGCCGAGGGGCAGCGCCGCTACGTCGAATCGCTGAGCGCGTACGCGCGCCAGTTCCTCGGTCAGGTCGATCGACCCGACGTCGATTTCATCGAGGGTCTGAGCCCTGCGGTCTCGATCGACCAGAAGTCCACCAACCGGAACCCTCGGTCCACGGTCGGCACGATCACCGAGATCTACGACTACATGCGTCTCCTGTGGGCGCGCATCGGCATCCCGCACTGTCCCGAATGCGGTGAGCGGATCCAGCGCCAGACGGTGCAGCAGATCGCCGACCAGCTCATGGAGCTCCCCGAGCGCACTCGCTACCAGGTCGTCGCTCCGATCGTCTCGCAGAAGAAGGGCGAGTTCGTCGACCTGTTCCGCGAACTCGGCGCGAAGGGCTACTCGCGCGCGATCGTCGATGGCGAGCTCATCCAACTCGCGGAGCCGCCGACGCTCAAGAAGAGCTACAAGCACGACATCGCCGTGGTGGTCGACCGCCTCGTGGCGTCGGACGACATCCTCGGTCGTGTGACCGACTCGGTCGAGACCGCGCTCGGACTCGCCGGTGGAGTGGTGCAGATCAACTACGTCGACGGCGAGGACGACGACGCATGGCAGACGTTCTCCGAGAAGCTGGCGTGCCCGAACGGCCACGCGCTCACTCTCACCGAGATCGAGCCGCGTACGTTCTCGTTCAACGCGCCGTTCGGCGCCTGCCCCGCGTGCTCCGGCCTCGGAACACGCATGTCGGTCGACGTCGACCTGATGCTCGGCGACGAGGACCTCTCGATCCGTGAGGGCGTCATCATCCCCTGGACCACCCAGGGCAAGGGGCTGTTCCAGTACTACGAGCGCCTCCTCGAAGGCCTCTCGCGCGACCTCGACTTCTCACTCGACACCCCCTGGCGCAAGCTGCACTCGGACGTGCAGGACGCGGTGCTGCGCGGCGAGAACTACAAGGTCACGGTCAAGTGGAAGAACCGGTACGGGCGCGAGATGCGCTACGCCTCCGGATTCGAGGGTGTGGTGCCGTACATCGAGCGCCAGTACCTGCAGGCGGAGTCCGACAACCAGCGCAGCCGCTGGGGAGAGTACCTCCGCGAGGTGCCGTGCCCCGTCTGCGACGGCAATCGTCTCAAGCCCGAGGTGCTCGCCGTTCAGGTCCACGGCCATTCCATCGCCGAGGTGTCGCACCTGAGCCTCGCCGATGCCCGCGCCTTCATGGAGACACTGACCCTCACCGACCGCGAGGCGAAGATCGCCGCCCAGGTGCTGCGCGAGATCCGTCTGCGCCTCGACTTCCTGCTCCAGGTCGGCCTCTCCTACCTCAACCTCAGCCGTTCGGCCGGGTCTCTCTCGGGCGGTGAGGCACAGCGCATCCGCCTGGCCACGCAGATCGGCTCCGGTCTCACCGGAGTCCTCTACGTGCTCGACGAACCCTCGATCGGGCTGCACCAGCGCGACAACCGTCGCCTGATCGAGACGCTGCTCACACTCCGCGATCTCGGCAACACCCTGATCGTCGTGGAGCACGACGAAGAGACGATCGAGGCGGCCGACTGGGTCGTCGACATCGGCCCCGGGGCAGGTGTCAACGGCGGTGAGGTCGTGCACTCCGGTCCATACTCGGCGCTGCTCAACGACAGCGCATCGATGACGGGGGAGTACCTCTCCGGTCGCCGCGAGATCCCGATGCCGACCAAGCGTCGCAAGATCGACAAGAAGCGCATGCTGAGCGTCGTCGGCGCTCGTGCCAACAACCTCCGCAACGTCACGGCCGACTTCCCGCTGGGCGTGCTCACCGCCGTCACCGGTGTGAGCGGTTCCGGAAAGTCCTCGCTCGTGAACGACATCCTGTACCAGGTGCTCGCTTCGCGACTGAACGGCGCCCGGACGGTTCCCGGCAAGCACACGCGCGTGACCGGCCTCGACAACCTCGACAAGGTCGTGCACGTCGACCAGGCGCCGATCGGCCGCACGCCGCGGTCGAACCCGGCAACCTACACCGGGGTGTTCGACCGCATCCGCACGCTCTTCAGCGAGACGCCCGAGGCGAAGGTCCGCGGCTATCAGCCCGGTCGCTTCAGCTTCAACGTCAAGGGTGGCCGCTGCGAGGCGTGCTCCGGAGACGGCACGATCAAGATCGAGATGAACTTCCTCCCCGACGTCTACGTCGACTGCGAGGTCTGCCACGGCAAGCGGTACAACCGCGACACGCTGGCGGTGCACTACAAGGGCAAGAACATCGCCGAGGTGCTCGAGATGCCGATCGAGGAGGCCGCGGAGTTCTTCGAGCCGATCCAGGCGATCCATCGCTACATGAAGACGCTCGTCGACGTCGGGCTGGGTTACGTGCGCCTCGGGCAGTCGGCGACGACGCTCTCGGGCGGAGAGGCGCAGCGCGTCAAGCTCGCCACCGAACTCCAGCGTCGCAGCAACGGCCGCAGCATCTACGTGCTCGACGAGCCGACGACGGGTCTGCACTTCGAAGACGTCCGCAAGCTCCTCGAGGTCCTGAACGGTCTCGTCGACAAGGGCAACACCGTGATCGTCATCGAACACAACCTCGACGTGATCAAGTCTGCGGACTGGGTGATCGACCTCGGTCCCGAGGGCGGATCCGGCGGCGGCCAGATCGTCGCCACGGGCACCCCGGAGCAGATCGCGCGCGTCGAGGCGAGCCACACCGGATTGTTCCTCGGCGAGATCCTGGGTGAGGGGCGCGCTGCGCGGAAGGCCAGCTGATGGCCGACGTTCTGCCGTACAAGCCGCGACCGGGTGAGATCCCGACCGATCCCGGCGTGTATCGTTTCCGCGATGCCGCCGGTCGGGTGCTGTACGTCGGCAAGGCGAAGAACCTGCGTCAGCGCCTGTCGAACTACTTCGCCCCGCTGCGCACCTTGCATGAGCGCACGCGGCGCATGGTCACGACGGCCGCTTCCGTCGAGTGGACCGTGGTGTCGACCGATGTCGACTCGCTGCAGCTCGAGTACATGTGGATCAAGGAGTTCGATCCGCCGTTCAACGTGCGCTACAAGGACGACAAGTCGTACCCGTTCATGGCGGTGACCCTCGCTGACGAAGCGCCGCGCGTGATCGTCACCCGCAACCGCAAGATCCCGGGAGCGCGGTACTTCGGTCCGTTCCCCAAGGTGTGGGCGGTGCACGAGACGATCGACCTGATGATCAAGGCGTTCCCGATCCGCACGTGCAGCGATTCGAGCTACCGGCGGGCGATGCAGACGGGAAGGCCGTGTTTTCCCGGGCAGATCGGCAAATGCGGCGGCCCGTGCTCGATGACGGTGAGCATCGAGGAGCACCGTGCGATGGTCGACGACTTCGTCGCGTTCATGGCCGGCGGCGACGAGCGCTTCACCCGCGAGCTCACCAAGCGGATGCTGGCCGCGTCCGCGGCGATGGACTATGAGGCGGCGGCGAAGTACCGTGACAAGCTCTCCGCGATCGAGGCCGTGCTGGGCAAGAGCGCGCTGGTGCTGGCGGCCGACGAGGACGCCGATCTCTTCGGCATCGCCGAGGACGAGCTCGCGGCCGCAGTGCAGCACTTCGTGATCCGCGGAGGCAGAGTGCGCGGTGTGCGAGCGCTGACCATCGAGAAGGAGATCGACATCTCCAGCGGCGAGCTCGTCGAGCAGGTGCTTCAGCAAGCCTACGGCGAGGCGCAGGACGTTCCACGACGGATCCTGGTCCCGACCCTTCCCGATGATGCCGCGGAGCTCGAGGTGTGGTTGCGTGAACGGCGCGGCAAGAAGGTCGAGATCGCGGTCGCCCAGCGCGGCCAGCGCGCCGACCTCATGCGCACGGCGACCCTGAACGCGCAGCAGGCGCTGATCCGACACAAGACCCGTCGCACGACCGACTACGTCGCCCGGACCCAGGCGCTCACCGACCTGCAGGACGCACTCGGGATGGATGAGGCGCCCCTGCGCATCGAGTGCTTCGACATCTCGCACCTCGGCGGCACGAACGTCGTCGCATCGATGGTCGTCTTCGAAGACGGGCTTCCCCGCAAGGACCAGTACCGGTCGTTCAACATCGCCGAGACGACGGACGACACCGACTCGATGTACCAGGTGCTTCGACGTCGGCTGGCCTACCTCGATCGTCCCGAGGAGCCGGAGACGATCGATCCGACGACCGATGACGTCGTCGCGGAGGACCTGGGCGAGGCGACGGTGCGCCGCAAGCCCCGCTTCGCCTACCCTCCGCAGCTTCTGCTGGTCGACGGAGGGCAGCCACAGGTCGAGGCGGCGGCCCGCGCGCTCCGTGACGCCGGACACACCGAGATCGCGGTCTGCGGCATCGCCAAGCGGCTCGAAGAGGTCTGGCTCCCCGGAGAGGACTTCCCCGTGATCCTGCCCCGCACGAGTGAGGCTCTTTACCTGCTGCAGCGTCTGCGTGACGAGGCGCACCGATTCGCGATCACGCATCAGCGCAAGAAGCGGCGCAACGATATCGGTTCGGTGCTCGCCGAGGTGCCGGGACTCGGTGCGTCCCGCATCAAGGTGCTGCTCAAGCACTTCGGGTCCGTGACCGCGCTCCGTGCCGCCGAACCCGGACAGATCGAAGAAGTCCAGGGAATCGGCCCTGTGCTCGCTCAGAACATCCATACGCACCTCTCCACTCGCTAGGCTGGAGGCCGAGGGGGAGAGGGAGCACTGAGCAATGGCTGACGGGGAAAAGGGCGAGTTCCTCATCGTCACGGGAATGTCCGGCGCGGGCCGGACCACGGTGGCGAACGCTTTGGAGGATCTCGGCTGGTACGTCGTCGACAATCTGCCGCCGCAGATCCTGCGTCCGCTGTTGGATCTGACCGACATGGGCGGCACCGCTTTGCCGAAGGTCGCTGCGGTGGTCGACGTGCGCGGCCGCAATCTCTTCGACGACTTCCCCGGGGTGGCGCGCGCCCTGCGTTCGCGCGGCTCGGTTCGGGTGCTGTTCCTCGACGCCTCCGACGACGTGCTCGTGCGTCGGTTCGAGTCGGTGCGGAGACCGCACCCCCTCCAGGGCGAAGGCACTCTGCTCGATGGGATCCGCATCGAACGGACCAGGCTCGCCCCGATCCGGGAGGCCGCCGACCTCGTGATCGACACGTCGACGCTGAACATCCATCAGCTGGCGACGCAGGTCTCGGACATCTTCTCGGAGGAGGGCGAGGCTCGGCATCGGGTCACCCTGCTCAGCTTCGGGTTCAAGTACGGGTTGCCCACCGATGTCGACATCGTCGCCGACATGCGGTTCCTGCCCAACCCGTTCTGGAACGAGGAGCTTCGCGGTCTGACCGGCCAGGACGAGACGGTCCGGGAGTACGTCCTCTCGCGCGAGGGGGCGATGGAGTTCCTGGATGCCTACTCCACCGCGTTGGTGCCGGTGCTCGAGGGGTACCAGCGTGAGAACAAGAGCCACTCGACGATCGCGATCGGCTGCACGGGCGGGAAACACCGCTCCGTCGCGATGTCGGAAGAGCTGGCACGCAGGCTCGCCGCCATCCCCGGCGTGGCCGTGAACGTCCGTCACCGGGACCTCGGCCGAGAGTAGCGGGCCGCTCGGCCGAGTAAGCTGGACGTTTGCGTCGCGATCCGGCGCGTGAACGTGAAGGAGTGTCGTGGCACTAACCACCGACGTCAAGGCCGAGCTGGTCAGCATCCGCAATGCACCCCCGACGGTGCGAGTTGCGGAAGTCACCGCGATCCTCCGGTTCGCCGGTGGTCTGCATTCGATCGCCGGTCGCGTGGCCGTGGAGGCCGAGGTGGACGCCGAGACGCTCGCGCGTCGCGTCGCGCGGGACCTCGCGGAGATCTACGGGGTGCGTCCTGAGATCGCGCAGGTGCAGTCGAGCACCGCGAACGACGGCGCACGCTGGGCCGTGCGCGTGATCGCGCAGGGCGAGACCCTGGCGCGCCAGACCGGCCTCCTCGACCAGCGCCGACGCCCGGTTCGCGGGCTGCCGAACCGCCTCACCACGGGTTCACGTGCCGAGGTCGCCGGCCTGTGGCGCGGTGCCTTCCTGGCTGCGGGCACGCTGAGCGAGCCCGGACGATCCGCGATGCTCGAAGTCGTGTGCCCCTCGTCCGAGGCGGCCATGGCCCTCGTCGGCGCTGCACACCGTCTCGGTGTCGCCGCCAAGGCGCGCGAGGTGCGCGGGATGCCGCGGGTCGTGGTCCGTGAGGGCGAAGCCATCCGCACGATCCTCAACGAGATGGGCGCGCAGAAGACGGCCATCGCGTGGGAGGAGCTCCGTCAGCGACGCGAGGTCCGCGCCGGCGTCAACCGTCTGGTGAACTTCGACGACGCGAACCTCCGACGCTCCGCCCAGGCAGCGGTCGCCGCGTGCGCACGTGTGGAGCGTGCGCTCGAGATCCTCGCCGACGAGGTGCCCGACCACCTGCGCGTGGCCGGCGAACTCCGACTCGCGCATCGAGACGCGAGTCTCGACGAGCTCGGTCACCATGCCGACCCGCCGTTGACCAAGGATGCCGTCGCCGGGCGCATCCGCCGTCTCCTCGCGATGGCCGACAAGCGTGCCCAGCACGACGGCATCCCCGGCACAGAGGCGGCGGTCCCCGTCGGACTCGACGTCTGACCCACCGCGCTCACGAAGACCCGTCACCCGGTACCCGGGCGGCGGGTCTTCGTCATATGGCGGAAGGTTCAGGGGTGCACCCGTGTTGTCGTCAGTAGGATGAATCTTGTCCGCTCTACGCCGCACATCGGCGGCGCGGAGGATCGGCAAGCGCCGCGGCGCGGCGCGGATTGGATGAAAGCGATATGGCGACCTACACGCTCCCCGACCTTCCCTACGACTTCGCAGCTCTCGAGCCGCACATCAGCGGCAAGATCATGGAGCTGCACCATGACAAGCACCACGCGGCATACGTCGCGGGCGCGAACACGGCTCTCGACCAGCTCGCCGAGGCCCGCGAGAGCGGCAACCTCGCGAACGTCAACAAGCTCGAGAAGGACCTCGCCTTCAACCTCGGCGGTCACGTCAACCACTCGATCTTCTGGACGAACCTGTCGCCGAACGGCGGAGGCCAGCCCGAGGGCGAGCTCAAGGCGGCGATCGACGAGTACTTCGGTTCGTTCGAGAAGTTCCAGGCGCACTTCACGGCTGCGGCGACCGGTATCCAGGGCTCCGGCTGGGCCGTCCTGAGCTGGGACTCGATCGGCTCGCGCCTGATCATCCAGCAGCTGTTCGACCAGCAGTCGAACACCGCGCAGGGCACGATCCCGCTCTTCCAGCTCGACATGTGGGAGCACGCCTTCTACCTCGACTACCTCAACGTCAAGGCGGACTACGTCAAGGCGGCGTGGAACATCGCGAACTGGGAGAACGTCGCCCAGCGCCTCGAGGTCGCCCGCAAGCAGACCAACGGCCTGCTGGTACTGTCGTAATCGGGTCGCGTCCCGACGGGCCACGGCTCGTCGGGACGCCCTCTCAGCCAAAAAACCCCGCGCTTCATGCATGCTGGAAAGCTGTGTGCGGCGCACGAGAAACAGGGAGACCTGAGTGTCTGTCAAGATCGGTATCAACGGCTTCGGCCGCATCGGACGCAACTACTTCCGCGCGGCTCTCGCGCAGGGAGCGGACCTTGAGATCGTCGCCGTCAACGACCTCACCGACAACAAGACCCTGGCGCACCTGCTGAAGTACGACTCGGTCGGCGGCGTCCTCGACGCGGCGATCAGCTACGACGACGACAGCATCACCGTCAACGGCAAGGAGATCAAGGCCTTCGCCGAGCGCGATCCCGCCAACCTCCCCTGGGGCGAGCTGGGTGTCGACATCGTCATCGAGTCGACCGGCTTCTTCACCAAGGCGGAGCTCGCCAAGAAGCACATCGAGGCCGGCGCGAAGAAGGTCCTCATCTCGGCACCGGGCACCGGCGTCGACGGCACGTTCGTGATGGGCGTGAACGAGGACACGTACAACCCGGAGACGGACCACATCATCTCCAACGCGTCCTGCACCACCAACTGCCTCGCGCCGCTCGCGCAGGTCTTCAACGACGCGTTCGGCATCGACCGCGGCTTCATGATGACGGCACACGCGTACACCGCGGACCAGAACCTGCAGGACGGCCCGCACAGCGACCTCCGTCGTGCACGTGCCGCCGCGATCAACATCACTCCCGCGTCGACCGGTGCCGCCAAGGCGATCGGTGAGGTGCTCCCGGAACTCCAGGGCAAGCTCAGCGGCTCGTCCTACCGCGTTCCGGTCCCCACGGGCTCGATCGTCGACCTCACCCTCATCACCGACCGTGAGAACCTGACGGTCGACGAGGTCAACGAGGCCTACAAGAAGGCTGCGGCCGAGGGGCGCCTCGCGGGCTACCTCCAGTACAACGAGGACCCGATCGTCTCGAGCGACATCGTGCACAACCCGCACTCCTCGATCTTCGACTCGACGCTCACCAACGTCAGCGGCAACCTCATCAAGGTGTCCAGCTGGTACGACAACGAGTGGGGCTACTCCAACCGTCTGGTCGACCTGACCGAGTACGTGGCCGAGCGCCTCTAAGCTCAGAAACATGACTCTGCGCACCCTGGACGCTCTGGGGTCGCTCGAGGGCAAGCGCGTCATCGTCCGTTGTGATCTCAATGTCCCCCTCCGGGACGGGATCATCACGGACGATGGCCGTGTCCGCGCCTCGCTGCCGACCCTCAACGCACTGATCAACGCGGGCGCCCGCGTCGTCGTGTGCTCCCACCTCGGACGGCCGGATGGCGCGCCCGACCCCCAGTACAGCCTGGAGCCGGTGGCTCAGCGTCTGTCCGAGCTGCTCGGCGCCCCGGTCGCGTTCGCACGCGACACGGTCGGCGAGTCGGCACGCGAGGCCGTGGCCTCCCTCGAAGACGGCGGAGTCGTCGTCATCGAGAACCTGCGGTTCAACCCGGGGGAGACCGCGAAGGACGACGCCACGCGTGCGGCGTTCGCTGCGGAGCTCGCAGAGCTCGGCGACGCGCTCGTCTCCGACGGCTTCGGAGTCGTGCACCGCAAGCAGGCGAGTGTGTATGAGCTCGCAGAGCTCCTGCCGTCGGCTGCCGGCCTGCTGATCTCCGCCGAGCTCGACGTGCTCGACCGGCTGACCGAGAACCCGGAGCGCCCGTACGCGGTCGTGCTCGGCGGTTCGAAGGTGAGCGACAAGCTCGGCGTGATCTCGCACCTGCTGCCGCGGGTCGACAAGATCCTCGTCGGTGGCGGCATGCTCTTCACCTTCCTCAAGGCGCAGGGCCACGCTGTGGCATCGAGCCTGCTGGAAGAGGACCAGCTCGAGACGGTCCGCGGCTACATCGCGGAAGCGGCCGAGCGCGGCGTGGAGCTCGTGCTCCCCACCGATGTCGTCGTCGCCGCGTCCTTCGGTGCGGATGCCGCGCATGAGGTGGCCGCGGCCGACGCGATCGAGTCGACGCCGTTCGGTGCTTCGGGCATCGGGCTCGACATCGGTCCGGAGACGGCCGCGCGGTTCGCCGAAGTGATCCGCGAGTCGAAGACCGTGTTCTGGAACGGCCCGATGGGCGTGTTCGAGTTCCCGGCGTTCGCGGCGGGCACCAAGACCGTGGCGCAGGCGCTCACCGAGGTCGACGGCCTCAGCGTGGTCGGGGGTGGCGACTCTGCCGCCGCCGTGCGTCAGCTCGGCTTCTCCGACGACCAGTTCGGTCACATCTCGACCGGTGGCGGCGCGAGCCTCGAGTTCCTCGAGGGCAAGAAACTACCTGGGCTGGAGGTCCTCGGATGGGTGTGAACTCCCGTACCCCGCTGATCGCGGGAAACTGGAAGATGAATCTGGACCACCTTCAGGCGGTCGCGTTCGTGCAGAAGCTGCACTGGACGTTGAAGGATGCGAAGCACGAGGACGGATCCGTCGAGGTGGCGGTCTTCCCGCCGTTCACCGACATCCGCAGCGTGCAGACCCTGATCGATGCGGACAAGATCCCGTTCGCGCTCGGTGCGCAGGATGTGTCGGCACACGACTCCGGTGCGTACACCGGAGAGGTGTCCGGTGCCTTCCTGGCGAAGCTCGACGCGAAGTACGTCATCATCGGCCACTCGGAGCGTCGTGAGTACCACGCCGAGGGCGACGACGTCGTGGCAGCCAAGGTCCAGGCGTCGCTGAAGCACGGCCTCGTTCCGGTGATCTGCGTCGGTGAGACGGCAGAGGACCTCGAGAAGTTCGGTGCCAGCGCGGTTCCCGCCGGTCAGCTCGAGGCGGCGCTCCAGGGCGTCTCCCCGAAGGCGGACATCGTCGTGGCCTACGAGCCCGTGTGGGCCATCGGCTCCGGCCAGGCGGCCACGCCGCAGCAGGCGCAGGATGTCTGCGCCGCGCTGCGTGGGGTCATCGCGAAGGTTCTGGGCGACGATGCCGCCGCACGCACGAGGATCCTCTACGGCGGCTCCGTGAAGGCGGCGAACATCGCCAGCTTCATGCGCGAGCCCGATGTGGACGGCGCTCTGGTCGGCGGGGCGAGCCTCGTCGTGGACGAGTTCGCCGCGATCATCCGCTTCGAGAAGCACGTCGGCGTGTGAGTGCAGCGGGGCTGCGGCCCCGCTGCACCGTATACTTGACCGTTACGGGGGCGCTCCGGCCCCATCGAAAGGCTCTTTCTCGTGGCAATTCTCGAGTTCGTCCTGCAGGTCGTGCTGGGTATCACCAGCGTTCTGCTGACCCTCCTCATCCTCTTGCACAAAGGTCGCGGCGGTGGCCTGTCCGACATGTTCGGCGGCGGCATGACGTCTGCTGTCGGATCCTCCGGTCTTGCGGAGCGGAACCTGAACCGCTTCACCGTCGTCCTGGCTCTGACGTGGTTCGTCTCCATCGTCGCGCTGGGCCTCATCACGAAATTCGAGGTCATCTGATGGCTACCGGTGGAAACGCGATCCGCGGAACCCGCGTGGGCTCCGGCCCCATGGGGGAGCAGGACCACGGCTATCACGCCGACCGCATCGCGGTCTCGTACTGGGACGGGCTCGGCAATGAGACCGTCCGCTACTTCGCGGCCGGTCTCCCGGAAGAGGAGATCCCGGAGACGATCGATCACCCGCAGTCCGGCCTGCCCGCCGGTCGCGACAAGGAGAACCCTCCCGCGCTCGCGAAGGCGGAGCCGTACAAGACGCACCTCGCCTACGTGAAGGAGCGTCGTACCGACGAGGAAGCCGTCCAGCTTCTGGACGACGCGCTCACGCAGCTGCGTGAGCGTCGGGGGCAGTGACCTCGACCTGACATCGGAGAAGCCGCCGCGAGTGATCGCGGCGGCTTCTTCTGTTCCGCGCCGGGGCGGGAGCTCAGCGGCAGCCCGCGGCGGCGTCGATGTAGTTCTGCGGCGGGTATCCGTAGGCCCAGACGCCGTTGGCATCATCGGTGTACCCCATGCTGATCGCCCAGGCGGTCGCCCACTTCTCGATGCTGTCCTGCGTCGAGGAGTCGTACATGCCCTCGCACTTCACGCTGATCGCATGACCGACTTCATGCGCGACGAGCGCTCTGCTCCGCTCTGCCGGCCATTGTTCCGCGACCGAGTTCGAGAGTTCGATGATCGCGCGGCCCGGGTCGTCCCACCACCAGGTCGTGTAGCCGCCCATGCTGCCGTTGTAGCCGGCACCGTTGACCACGGGAGACCAGTCGAACTCCATCAGGACTCCCGGCGCGAGGGAACGCGCGAAGGCCTCGATCTCCAGTCGGGCGTTCTGCAGGGGTCCTGACTTCTCCGCCAGTTCCTCCGCCTCGGTCACGACGACCTGCGTGGCCGCATCCTGCAGAGCGAGATACGCCGTCGCCGTACTGCTGTCGACGGTCGTCGCGGCGAGGGCATCCGCGGCCGCGTTGCGCAAGGCGACCACGGCGTCGTTGCGTGCAGAGACGTGCGCGGCCTCGAATCCGGCGGCGGCCTCGCCCGCGGCCGACAACACGGCCATGCCCGACTCGGTGACACCGTCTTCGGCAGAAGAGATGTCGGTCGTCGTCGTGCTCAGATCCTCGGAGAGTCGGTCGGCATCCGTGAGGTGCTGCTCGAGCGCGGTCGTCGCTCCGAGCAGCTCCCAGAACCAGGCCGGCTTCGCGCCCACTGCGGCGACCTCGGCGGCGACGACGACGTCAGCGTCGGACGCCGCGGTCTCGGCCGCGGCGACGGATCCCGTCAGTGCGGCCTCCAGCTCCGCATCGATCGAGATCGTGCGATTCTCGGCGGACAGGATCAGTTCCGCCGCATCCGTCACGCTGCGCAGGTCGGTGACCTCGCCGCCGACCCGGGCCTGCGTTCCTGTCACCGCCTGTGCGGCATCCCGGTACCGCGATGCCGCGCTGTCGTAGCCGAGGTTCGCGGTCACCTGCGTGATCGCGAGGGCAGCGACCAGTCCGGCGCCGCCGAGCAGTCCGAGAATCAGTCGGCGATGATTCCGCCTTCGTGCGGGCGAGGTCGGAGAGGCCGTCGCCGATGAGAACGCGGGGGGCAGCGAGTGGCCGCCGAGCGGCGACTGCGGCGGGAGTGCCTCGACGGGCTGCCGGTTCGGGGCTGTCACGTCGTGCCCATTCGTCGGTGCCTTCCGGTCGGAGACTGCCTGCATCACTGCTGTCAGCGTATTCGACCGTCGAGGGGAGCATGTCAGAAGGCCCCCACCACGCGGGTGAGGGCCTTCTGGAACGGAGGGGCTGACGGGAATCGAACCCGCATCATTAGTTTGGAAGACTAAGGCTTTACCACTAAGCTACAGCCCCGAATGCCACCGAATCCGGGGCACCGGGCCGGAGTCGCAACTCCGGACTCATCGATCATAGCGGACAGTCGGCAGTGCTCTCGTCCGTTAGACTCGGTGGGGCTGAATCTGCATGCGGATTCCCCGGGGCGTAGCTCAGTTTGGTAGAGCGCCCGCTTTGGGAGCGGGAGGTCGCAGGTTCAACTCCTGTCGCCCCGACACGGCCCCACGGACCTTACAGCCGCGATACCGCGCGGAAATCACAAGGAGAACACACCAGCATGGCGAACAGCACCGTCGAGAAGCTGACCCCGACCCGGGTCAAGCTCAGCATCACGGTCACCCCGGACGACCTCAAGCCCAGCATCGCTCACGCGTACGAGCACATCGCTCAGGACGTGCAGATCCCCGGCTTCCGCAAGGGCAAGGTTCCGGCGCCCATCATCGATCAGCGCATCGGCCGCGGTGCCGTCATCGAGCACGCGGTGAACGAGGGCCTGGACAAGTTCTTCCGCGACGCGACGGTCGAGCACAAGCTACGCGTCGTCGGCCGCCCGGCCGCCGACATCACGCAGTGGCCGAACGAGAAGGACTTCTCGGGCGACCTGCTCGTCGACATCGAGGTGGACGTCCGCCCCGAGATCGACCTCCCCTCGTACGACGGCATCACCGTGACCGTCGACGCCGTCGAGGCCGATGACGCGGCGCTGGACGCCGAGCTCGACAACATGCGCGCCCGTTTCGGCACGCTGGTCCCGGTCGACCGTCCCGCAGCGAAGGGTGACTTCGTCGAACTCGACCTCGTCGCCACGATCGACGGCGCAGAGATCGACCGCGCCGAGGGCGTCTCCTACGAGATCGGCTCCGGCGAGCTGCTCGAGGGCATCGACGACGCGATCGAGTCGCTCACGGCGGGCGAGGACACCACGTTCCGCTCCGCTCTGGTCGGCGGCGACCACGCCGGCTCCGAGGCCGAGGTGTCCGTGACGGTCAAGGCCGTCAAGGAGCGCGAGCTCCCCGAGGCCGACGACGACTTCGCTCAGATCGCGAGCGAGTTCGACACGATCGCCGAGCTCCGCGCGAGCCTGGCTGAGCGCGTCGCCCAGCAGGGCGTCTTCACGCAGGGCTCCGCCGCGCGTGACAAGCTCGTCGAGGTCCTGCTCGAGCAGATCGAGATCCCGGTCCCGCCGCAGCTCATCGAGGACGAGGTGCACAACCACCTCGAGGGCGAAGGCCGTCTCGAGGACGAGGTGCACCGCGCCGAGGTCACCGAGGCGAGCGAGAAGCAGTTCCGCACGCAGGTGCTTCTCGACACGATCGCCGAGCAGGCCGACGTGCAGGTCTCGCAGGAGGAGCTCAGCCAGTACCTCATCCAGTCTGCGGCGCAGTACGGCATGGCTCCGCAGGAGTTCGTCGAGGCCCTGCAGTCCTCGAACCAGCTCCCCGCGCTCGTCGGCGAGGTGGCCCGCAACAAGGCGCTCGCGATCGCGCTCGGCAAGGTGAAGGTCGTCGACAGCAACGGCAAGGCCGTCGACCTGTCCGACTTCATCGTGACCGATGATGAGGCCGCTGAGGCTGAGGTCGAGGCCGAGGAGAAGCCCGCGAAGAAGGCTCCGGCGAAGAAGGCTCCTGCCAAGAAGGCTCCGGCCAAGAAGGCTGACGACGCCGAGGGCGCCGAGAAGCCGGCTGCCAAGAAGCCCGCCGCCAAGAAGGCTCCCGCCAAGAAGGCTGCCGACAAGGCCGAGTGATCGACACGATCCAGTGAAGAGGGCGGATGCTGCGGCATCCGCCCTCTTTTCCTATCGAGGGAGAGAGTCATGACGAAGAGCTGGGACGAACGCGTCGACGAGGTCTGGGCGGATGCCTCAGGCGAAGAGGTCGGCGACGACACGATCGCTCGCATCGACGCACTGGCCGCGGAGCGCGGAATCGATGATGCGCGCGCGGAGTTCGAGCGTGCCGGTGCGCGTGACTCGGCGGGGAGACCGGCCGAGGCCGTCGTCCTGTATCGGCGAGCGCTTGCGCTCGGACTCGACGAGGAACACCGCCCCCAGTGCGTGATCCAGTTTGGCGAGCTCGCTGCGGAACCTCGCCGAGTACGACGAGGCCCTCGCCGTCATCCGCGCTGAGGAGGAGCTGTCGGCCGACGGCCCGTACCGGGACGCGGTCGCAACCGTGCACGCCCTCATCCTCGCGAGCGCCGGGCGGCCGGCACAGGGGCTCTCGGTGGCGCTGCTCGCCCTCGTACCCCACCTGCCGCGGTATCACCGGTCGATGACGGCGTACGCCCTCGAGATCGCCGATGCCGACACCTGATATGCCGACGGCGAACACGGCCTGGGCGCTGCGTTGACGCCGGTAGATTCGAATCACTGAAACACGGAATCAGGAGCTGACATGGCTGCAGAACCCCTCCTCGCAACGAGCGTCTTCGACAGGTTGCTGAAGGACCGCATCATCTGGCTCGGCTCGGAGGTGCGAGACGAGAACGCGAACGAGATCTGCGCGAAGATCCTTCTTCTCGCCGCAGAGGACTCCGAGCGAGACATCTACCTCTACGTGAACTCGCCGGGCGGCTCGATCACCGCGGGCATGGCGATCTACGACACGATGCAGTTCGTGCCGAACGACATCGTCACCGTGGGAATCGGCATGGCCGCCTCGATGGGTCAGCTGCTGCTGACCGCCGGCACCAAGGGCAAGCGGTACATCACGCCCAACGCCCGCGTGCTGCTGCACCAGCCGCACGGTGGATTCGGTGGCACGTCCAGCGACATCCAGACCCAGGCGCAGCTCATCATGTCGATGAAGAACCGCCTCGCGGAGATCACTGCGGCGCAGACCGGCAAGTCGGTCGAGCAGATCAACGCCGACGGTGACCGCGACCGCTGGTTCACCGCCGAGGAAGCTCTCGAGTACGGCTTCGTCGACCACATCCGCGAATCGGCCTCCGACGTCATCGGCGGCGGCGGAACCGACCAGGACACCGAGTAACGGAAAGCGAAAGGACGCTCATGTACACACCCACCTTCCGCTCAGCCGGTGACCTGCCTTCCAGCCGCTACGTGCTCCCGCAGTTCGAGGAGCGCACGGCCTACGGCTTCAAGCGTCAGGACCCGTACAACAAGCTGTTCGAGGATCGCGTGATCTTCCTCGGCGTACAGGTCGACGACGCGTCCGCCGACGACGTGATGGCGCAGCTTCTCGTCCTGGAGAGCCAGGACTCCGAGCGCGACATCACGATGTACATCAACTCGCCCGGTGGCTCGTTCACCGCGATGACGGCGATCTACGACACGATGCAGTACGTCGCGCCGCAGATCCAGACCGTGGTCCTCGGTCAGGCGGCATCGGCTGCGGCCGTGCTCCTCGCCGCCGGTGCGCCGGGAAAGCGTCTCGCGCTCCCGAATGCTCGGGTGCTCATCCACCAGCCCGCGATGGGCGAGGCCGGCCACGGCCAGGCTTCCGACATCGAGATCCAGGCTGCGGAGATCCTCCGCATGCGGACCTGGCTCGAGGAGACCCTCGCCGGGCACACGAAGCGCACGCCGGAGCAGGTGAACCGCGACATCGATCGCGACAACATCCTTTCCGCCGCGCAGGCACTGGAGTACGGCATCGTCGACCAGGTGCTCACTACGCGCAAGCGCGTCTGAGCCCGTTCGATCCAGAAGGGACGCCCGTCGTATGACGGGCGTCCCTTCGTCGTCCCCGGCGGATGTGCAGGCGCCTCTCCTGTCGGTGCGCATATGAGCAAGCTGGTGCGCGAACGCAGGATTGGGCCTACGCTGGGGGAGGAAGGAGGATGCCGTGGAAGAAGATCTGCTCATGGTTCGCGTCGCTGAGCTCTACTACGACGAGGACAAGACCCAGGACGAGATCGGCGGACTCCTCAAGATCTCCCGTTGGAAGGTCGGACGGCTCCTCACGCAGGCGCGGGAACGCGGGATCGTGCGCATCGAGATCGTGCATCCCCGTGCCCGTCGGCTCGGTCTCGAGCGGCTCCTCGTCGAGCGGTTCGGCCTCACGGACGCCGTCGTCGTCCCGGCGCCGGAGGGCGATGACGGGACACTCGAGCGGGTGGCGCAGGCCGCCGCCGACTTCCTGACCGCGCTGCGACCGGTACCTCGGACGCTCGGCGTGAGCTGGGGCCGCACGCTGCGAGCTGTCGCGGAAGCCCTCCCCGATGGATGGGCCCACGGCGTCACCGTCGTGCAGCTCAACGGGGGAGTGAGCCTGAACCGGCGTTCCGGGGGAGCTGCCGGTCTGGCCGTCACGATCGCTCAGCGCGCGTCCGGCCAGGTCTCGCTGCTGCCGAGCCCGGCCATCCTCGAGCGCGTCGAGACGAAGCAGGCCATCGAGTCCGACCGCACCGTCGCGGCCGTGCTCGAAGAAGCTGCCGAGGCGCAGGCGTTCCTCTTCACGGCGGGACCCTGCGACGCCTCATCCGCCCATGTCGAGAACGGATACCTCAGCGCCGAGGAAGTCGAAGAGCTCGCCCGCCGCGGCGCGGTCGGCGATGTTCTCGGGCGGTATGTCGACGCGGAGGGCAACATCGTCGACTCCCAGCTCGACGCGCGCACGGTCGGCGTCTCGCTCGATCGACTGCGCGGAGCCAGCCACGCGATCTTCGTGACGGCGGGCCCCGCCAAGCACGACATCGCGCGTACAGTCGTGACCAGCGGCCTGTGCGGCGTTCTGGTGACAGATGAGACCACAGCACGAGCATTGTTGGAGGAACAATGACGACCAAAGAACTCAGCCGCAGGACGGCGGTGGATGTTCTCGGCGCAGAGCCGGACGATGCCACGCTCCGACGCTTCCTGCACGGCCTTCCCGGAGTGGACGCCGTCGGCCTGGAGCAGCGCGCTGCCGGGCTCGGCACGCGCTCGATCAAGACCACGTCGAAGGCGTGGGCGCTCGACACGATCATCAAGCTGATCGACCTCACGACCCTCGAGGGTGCAGACACCCCGGGCAAGGTGCGCTCGCTCGTCGCGAAGGCGAAGAACCCGGATGCCGCCGATCCGGCGACGCCGCGCGTCGCTGCCGTGTGCGTCTACGGCGACATGGTCGGGGACGCGGTCACTGCGCTCGGCAGCCTGCACGGCGACCCCGACGACGGACTCATCTCCGTCGCAGCGGTGGCCACGGCCTTCCCGAGCGGACGTGCATCGCTCGCGGTCAAGCTCGCCGACACCGCCGAGGCGGTGGCTGCAGGCGCCGATGAGATCGACATGGTGATCGATCGCGGCGCCTTCCTCTCCGGTCGCTACGGACTCGTCTTCGATCAGATCGCCCAGGTCAAGGAAGCCTGCCGTCGTGAGGACGGCTCGTACGCCTCTCTCAAGGTGATCCTCGAGACCGGTGAGCTGAACACCTACGACAACATCAAGCGCGCCTCCTGGCTCGGCATCCTGGCCGGCGGTGACTTCATCAAGACCTCGACGGGCAAGGTGCAGCCGGCCGCGACCCTGCCCACGACCCTCCTGATGCTCGAGACCGTCCGCGACTGGTATCGCGGCACGGGGGAGAAGATCGGCGTGAAGCCGGCCGGTGGGATCCGCTCCTCGAAGGATGCGGTGAAGTACCTGGTCACCGTCGCCGAGACCGTGGGCGAGGAATGGCTGCAGCCGCACCTCTTCCGATTCGGAGCCTCCAGCCTCCTCAACGACGTGCTCCTGCAGCGTCAGAAGCTCACCTCCGGCCACTACTCGGGCCCCGACTACGTCACGATCGACTGACGGGAAGACGAACATGTCATTTCTGGAATACGCTCCGGCACCGGAGTCCACCGCGATCCTGAACCTCAAGGACAGCTACGGGCTGTTCATCGACGGCGAGTTCGTCGACGGCTCGGGTGCATCCTTCTCCACGATCTCCCCGGCGACCGAGAAGCACATCGCCGAGATCTCCTCCGCGAGCGATGAGGACATCGACCGCGCCGTCGCCGCCGCTCGCCGTGCGTACGAGAAGACCTGGTCGAAGATGAGCGGTCGCGACCGTGGGAAGTACCTCTTCCGGATCGCCCGCCTCGTGCAGGAACGCGCCCGTGAGCTCGCCGTCGCGGAGAGCCTCGACAACGGCAAGCCGATCAAGGAGAGCCGCGACGTCGACGTGCCGCTCGTCGCCTCCTGGTTCTTCTACTACGCGGGCTGGGCCGACAAGCTCGATCACGCCGGGCTCGGCGCGAACCCGCGGGCGCTCGGCGTCGCCGGTCAGATCATCCCGTGGAACTTCCCGCTGCTCATGCTCGCGTGGAAGATCGCGCCCGCTCTCGCGGCCGGCAACACGGTCGTGCTCAAGCCGGCGGAGACCACCCCGCTCACCGCGCTCATCTTCGCGGAGATCCTGCAGCAGGCCGACCTTCCTGCGGGCGTCGTGAACATCGTGACCGGTGCCGGGGCCACGGGGTCGACCCTGGTGCGCCACCCCGACGTGGACAAGGTCGCCTTCACCGGTTCGACCGGCGTCGGACGTGACATCGCGCGGGCTGTGGCCGGCACGAAGAAGAAGGTCACCCTGGAGCTCGGTGGCAAGGCCGCGAACATCGTCTTCGACGACGCGCCCATCGACCAGGCGGTCGAGGGCATCGTGAACGGCATCTTCTTCAACCAGGGGCACGTCTGCTGCGCCGGAAGCCGCCTGCTGGTGCAGGAGTCGATCCACGACGAGGTCGTCGACCGGCTCAAGACGCGTCTGTCGACGCTGCGCCTCGGTGACCCGCTCGACAAGAACACCGACATCGGAGCGATCAACTCCGCTGCTCAGCTCGCCCGGATCCGGGAGCTCAGCGATATCGGCGAGGCTGAGGGGGCCGAGCGCTGGACAGCGGATTGCGCGATCCCGGAGCAGGGCTTCTGGTTCGCTCCGACGATCTTCACGGGGGTCGAGGCATCGCACCGTATCGCCCGTGACGAGGTCTTCGGACCTGTGCTGTCCGTGCTCACGTTCCGCACGCCCGCCGAGGCGATCGCGAAGGCGAACAACACTCCGTACGGCCTCTCGGCCGGCATCTGGTCCGACAAGGGCTCACGTATCCTCGCGGTGGCCGATCGTCTCCGCGCCGGCGTGATCTGGGCCAACACGTTCAACCGATTCGACCCGTCGAGCCCGTTCGGCGGCTACAAGGAGTCCGGATACGGCCGCGAGGGCGGACGTCAGGGGCTCACCGCCTACCTCAAGGGAGCCGCAGCATGAGCAAGCGACTGACCGTGCCGAAGACATACAAGCTGGCGATCGGCGGCGCTTTCCCCCGTAGCGAGTCGGGCCGCACGTACGAGGTGCTCTCGCCCAAGGGCGCGTTCCTCGCGAACGCCGCCAAGGGCTCGCGCAAGGACGCCCGCGATGCCGTCGTCGCCGCCCGTGCTGCGGTGAAGGGCTGGTCGGGTGCGACCGCCTACAACCGCGGACAGGTGCTGTACCGCGTCGCAGAAGTGCTCGAGGGGCGCCGTGCGCAGTTCATCGACGAGATCGTCGCGCAGGAGGGAGCATCCTCCTCCGCCGCGGCCGCCCAGGTCGATGAGGCGATCGACCTCTGGGTCTGGTACGCCGGATGGTGCGACAAGTACGCACAGGTCGCGGGGAACGCGAACCCGGTGTCCGGCCCGTACTTCAACATCTCCGTCCCGGAGCCGACCGGTGTGGTCGCCATCGTCGCACCGCAGGACTCGGCGCTGCTCGGCCTGGTCTCGGTCGTCGCTCCGGCGCTGGTCGCCGGGAACTCCGTCGTGGTCGTCGCCAGTGAGCGGCATCCGCTGTCGGCCATCAGCCTCGCCGAGGTCCTGGCCACGAGTGACGTGCCCGGTGGTGTCGTGAACGTCCTCACGGGCTCGCCCGCGGAGATCGCGCCGTGGCTCGCCTCGCATCAGGATGTGAACGCCCTCGACCTGGCCGGTGCCGGGGACCTCGACTGGGTCGACATGCAGATCGCGGCGGCCGACACGCTCAAGCGCGTGCTCACCCCGGGCGACGTCGTCGCCTCCCCGGAGCGGATCGGTGCCTTCACCGAGGTCAAGACCGTCTGGCACACGAAGAGCATGGTGTGATCGCGGTTCTCTGACCGTTCCGAACGATTCGGCGCCTCGCCCGGTACTCACCGGACGAGGCGCCGCTTCTGTGCCGGGCGTCGAACGAGTCCGCGCCAATGCGGCCCAGTGTCACATGCAGCGGTTAGGCTCGAAGGACGATCTCTGATCCCCCCTATAGGAGGACGCGCATGGCACGTATCGGTGAAAGCGCTGACCTGTTCAAATGCTCTTTCTGCGGAAAGAGTCAGAAGCAGGTGCAGCAGCTCATCGCCGGCCCCGGCGTGTACATCTGCGACGAGTGCGTCGAGCTGTGCAACGAGATCATCGAGGAGCGGATGGCGGAGTCGTCCGCTGACGGCGTGGCGGAGTTCGAGCTGCCGAAGCCGCGCGAGATCTTCTCCTTCCTCGAGGAGTACGTCGTCGGTCAGGAGCCCGCGAAGCGCGCTCTCGCCGTGGCCGTCTACAACCACTACAAGCGCGTCCGTGCCCACGGTACCCTCCAGACAGCGGAGCAGCGGGCCGAAGAGGTCGAGATCGCGAAGAGCAACATCCTGCTCATCGGCCCGACCGGCTGCGGCAAGACCTACCTCGCGCAGACGTTGGCCAAGCGCCTCAACGTCCCCTTCGCCGTCGCAGACGCCACGGCGCTGACCGAGGCGGGCTACGTCGGTGAAGACGTCGAGAACATCCTGCTCAAGCTCATCCAGGCCGCGGACTACGACGTCAAGCGCGCCGAGCAGGGCATCATCTACATCGACGAGGTCGACAAGATCGCCCGCAAGGCCGAGAACCCGTCGATCACGCGCGACGTGTCGGGCGAGGGCGTGCAGCAGGCGCTGCTGAAGATCATCGAGGGAACCGTCGCCTCGGTGCCCCCGCAGGGCGGACGCAAGCACCCGCATCAGGAGTTCCTGCAGATCGACACGTCGAACGTCCTGTTCATCGTCGCGGGGGCCTTCGCGGGCCTGGAGGACATCGTGTCCGCGCGCGTCGGCAAGCACGGCATCGGCTTCGGCGCCCCGCTGCACGACAAGGGCAAGGACCTCGACCTGTTCAGCGAGGTTCTGCCCGAAGACCTGCACAAGTTCGGACTGATCCCCGAGTTCATCGGCCGCCTGCCCGTGGTCACCTCGGTCTCGCCGCTCGACCAGTCCGCACTCATCGACATCCTCACGGGACCGCGCAACGCGCTCGTGAAGCAGTATCAGCGCATGTTCGAGATCGACGGCGTGCAGCTCGAGTTCGAAGAAGACGCCCTCCGTTCGATCGCCGACCTCGCGGTCGAGCGCAAGACCGGCGCACGCGGCCTCCGCGCGATCCTCGAAGACGTGCTCGGACCGATCATGTTCGAGATCCCCTCGGCGGAAGACGTCGCCAAGGTGATCGTGACCCGCGCGGCCGTCGACGAGGGCGCTCCGCCCACGATCGTGATGGAGCGCAAGCGCAAGAGCGCGTGACCGGATACCCGGAACCATGGACGACCGTCTCGAGCGAGACCATCGTCGCGGACCGGTGGATTCACGTACGGGCTGACACCTGCGAAGACGCGAGTGGTCGACGGATCACCCCGTTCTACGTGCTGGAGTACGGCGACTGGGTCTCGGTGCTCGCCCTGGACGGGAACGAGGATGCGATCGTCGTCGAGGAGTACCGCCACGGCGCGGGGGTCCTCGCCGTCGGCACGATCGGCGGAGGCGTGGAGGCCGGTGAGAGGCCGGAGGACGCCGCCGTCCGAGAGCTGAGGGAGGAGACCGGTTTCGCATCCGCTGAGCTCATCGACCTCGGCGCGACCTGGGCGAACTTCGGAACCCACACCAACCGCGTGCATCATTTCCTCGCTCGAGGATGCACGCGCGTCACGGAGCAGTCCCTCGACGAGAACGAGGTGATCGCCGTGCATGTGCTGTCACCCGACGGACTGGGGGAGCTTCTCACGCAGAGCTATCACCAGCTCACCTGGTACAAGGCCATGGAGTGGCTCGGCCGGTGACAGCGTCATGGGCCGGCAGATCCGCTGCGACGGTCCTTGAGACACCCGTGACACGGCTGTGCGACGCCCCGCCGTTCAGGCGGTCGGCATGATCAGATCGGTGCGCAGCTCTGCGGGAGACGTGCTCGGGTCCGACACATAGACCTCGATCCAGACGCCTCCGGGGCGGACCCCTCGAGCACCGGCACGCTCGACCAGCCCCGCCCACCCGGCGCCGAGCTCCTCGTAGGAGCCGAACAGGGTCGTCGCGACCGCGGGGCCCGCGGGCAGCGTCGAGGCCACGATGACGCTCCCGCTCGCCGTCGGGATCGGGTTCTCCGGCGACGTTTGCACAGGGAAGCCGAGCTCGAGGTCGAACACGTCCATCGGCTCACCGTGATAGATCGCCAACGCCGGGCCCGTCGGAACCAGAGCACCGCCGCCGAAGGTCGACGCGATCGCCGAGTATCCCGCGTCGAAGGCCGCCTTCAGATCGGCCAGGCGGATGCCGTTGTGGCGGATGACGGCGAGGGGCACAGCATCGAGATCGAGGGGGTCTGCGGGACCGAACGGTGCGTCGGGGAATGCGTTCATGCGCTCAGGCTCTCACGACTTCCGCAGCGGAGTCCACGGTGTGCGTCAGAGAGGAGCGAGGCGTAGCTCGGCGATCAGCACGGTGTCGGTGCCGTCGGTCCACTCCCGGTGCCGCACCACCCGGAACCCGAACGGTCGGAACGACTCGGCGAGCGCGGCCGGATCGGCGTACGGCGCGTGCTCGCGCGGATACGGAGCCTCGGAGGATCCGTGAGGCCGGTCCGGCGTGCCCGGCACGACGCCGGAGAAGGTCGCGGTGACGAGGTTCCCGCCCGGCCTCAGCACGCGGCTCCACTCGGCGGCCGCACGCGCCACGTCGGGGATGATGTGCAACGCCGTCACGCAGGTCACGAGGTCGACGGATGAGTCGCCGAACGGGATCCTCGCGGCGTCCGACTCGATCCATTCTGCTTCGGGGAGCTCGGCACGGGCGACATCGAGCATTCCCGAGGAGATGTCGACACCGATCAAGGCGAGTCGGGACGCTCGCCGAGACAGAGCGCGAAGGACGAGTCCCGTGCCCGTCGCGATGTCGAGCACCCGGGTGACCCCGTCGAGGTCGGCGAACTCGGCGACGGCGGAGGCGACGGAGCGGTGCATCACGTTCTCGTCATAGTGCGGCACTCTCGCGTCGAACGCGTCGCCGATCACTCGCAGGGGGTCCGTCATGCGCGAATCTCAGTCGCCCAGACCACGACGCTTCAGCAGCGGGTCGATGTCGGCGTCGCGACCGCGGAAGTCGCGGTAGGCCGCCAGCGGATCCTTCGAGCCGCCGAGGCCGAGGAGGCGGTCGCGGAACCGGTCGCCATTCCCGCGGGTGAGGCCACCGTTCTCCTTGAACCACTCGACGGTGTCGGCGTCGAGCACCTCGCTCCAGATGTAGGAGTAGTAGCCGGCGCTGTACCCGCCCGAGAACACGTGGGCGAAGTAGGTGGACGAGTAGCGCGTGGGCACGGCAGGGTCGTTCAGACCGATGTCGGCCAGCGCCGCCGCCTCGAAACCGGCGACGTCGTCGACGGCGGAGTCGGTTGTCAGCCGGTGCCATGCCTGGTCGAGCCAGGCTGCGGCCAGGTACTCGCTCGTCGCGTGGCCTTGGTCGAATGTCTCGGTCGCGCGGAGGCGCTCCACGACCGCGTGGTCGAGCGGCGCTCCGGTCTCGTGGTGGCGCGCGTAGTTGTCGAGGACCGCGGGCCACAGGATCCACATCTCGTTCACCTGGCTCGGGAACTCCACGAAGTCGCGGAACACGTTCGTCCCGGCGAAGTGCGGGTAGGTCACGGTCGCGAAGAGTCCGTGGAGTGCGTGCCCGAACTCGTGGAACAGCGTCGTGACCTCGTCGAGAGTGAGCAACGTCGGCTCGCCGTCGCCGGGCAGCGGCACGTTCAGGTTGTTGACGACGACGGGGGCTGTGCCGCGCAGTCGGGACTGGCTCACGATGGCGTTCATCCAGGCGCCGCCGCGCTTCGAGTCGCGGGTGTACAGGTCGAGCACGTAGAGCCCGACCGGTGATCCGTCGGCGTTGCGCACCTCGAACACCCGTGCTCCGGGGTGGTAGGCGACGAGGTCCTCGCGCTCGGAGAAGGTGACGCCGTAGAGGCGGGTCGCCGCGAAGAAGACGCCGTCCTGCAGGACCCGCTCCGCTTCGAACCATGGGCGGAGCGCGCTGGAATCGATGTCGTAGCGGGCGGTGCGCACCCGTTCGGTGTAGAACGCCCAGTCGTGGGCTTCGACGGGGAAGGGCACAGGCTCGGTCTCGTCGACGATCGCCTGGAGCGCCGCCCGCTCCGCGAGCGCATTGCGTGCCGCCGGGGCAGCGAGGCGCCGCAGCATCTGCTCGACGGCATCCGGGGTGCCAGCGGTCTCGTCGGCCGTGACGTACGCGGCATGCGACTCGTAGCCCAGCAAGGCCGCGCGTTCCGCGCGCAGCCGCACGATCTCGGTCAGCACCGCACGGTTGTCGTTCGCGTTCCCCCTGGAGGCGCGCGCGAGGGATGCCGCCATGATGCGACGACGCGATTCCCGCACGCGGAGCTGGGCCAGCGCGGGGTGTCCGGTGAAGAGCGGGAGGGCGAGGAGGAACTGGCCGTCGAGGCCGCGATCCGCTGCCGCGCGCGCGGCAGCGGACAGCTCGCCGGAGCTCAGACCGTCGAGCTCGGCCGCCGAGTCGAAGATCACCGCCAGGTCATTGGTGTCGTTCAGCAGATTGCGCTCGAACGTGTTGGTCAGCGTCGACAGTTTCTGATTGAGCGCGGTCAGCTGCGCCTTGGCCTCGTCGTCGAGGGCGGCGCCGGCGTGCGTCATCTCGCGGTGGTGGCGTTCCACCAGGTACCGCTGCTCGGCATCGAGTCCCAAGGTGTCGAGCTGCTCGTACACCTGCCGCACGCGCCAGTACAGCGGGCCGTCGAGAGTGATCGCGTCCTGGTGCGCGGCCATGAGCGGCGCGAGCCGCTCATCGATCTCCTGGATCTCGGGCGTCGCATCCGCGGAGCTCACGGTGTAGAAGGCGTGGGCGACGCGGTCGAGCAGTTCGCCGGAGCGCTCCAGCGCCTCGAAGGTGTTCTCGAACGTCGGCATCGACCGGACCATCGTGATGCGCGCGATCTCGCGGAGATGCTCCTCGAATCCCGCCTCGAAGGCGGGGAGATAGTGCTCGGGCCGGATCGCACGATAGTCGGGGAGCCCGTACGGGAGGGTCGACGGCTGCAGCAGCGGATTCGTGGCGTCGGTCATCCTCCGAGCCTATCCATCGACCCGCTGTGCGCTCAGGAACCGTCTTCGCTCAGGCGCGTCATCACCCTCTGCAGAGCATCCACCACGACGCGGACCGAGCGTCGGCGAAGGTTCTCCGGCCGCGCGAGCAGATCGATCATCCGGTGAGTGCTCACGCCCTCCAGCGGGATGCGTACGATGTCCCGATCGTCGACGCTGCGTGAGGTGAACCGCGGCAGCATCCCGAGCACTCCGCCGGCGGCGACGACGGCGGAGACCGCGCCGTAGTCGTTGATGCGGTGATGGATCTCGATCGGGTGGTTGGCGACCGCCGCCACGGCGCGGAGCACGTCGTCGGGGGAGTAGCCGATGCGGCTGGTGACCCATCGTTCTCCCGCGACGTCGGCCGGCGTGAGGCTCGAACGGGCGGCGAGGGGATGGGACGTGGACACGGCGACGTCGAGGGGCTCACGGACGAGCGTCAGACTCCGCACTCCCTGTGTCGGCCAGGGATCCGAGTGCTCCATGCGATGGGCGAGGACGAGGTCGTAGCGCGCGGTGAGCGCGGGGAACTCGCTCTGCGCCACATCCTCGTCGGTCAGCTGCACGCTCGGCGCGGCCGTGTGCCCGGCGAACTCGCGCAGCAGCGGGCCGAAGAGGGCCTGGCCGACGCTGTGGAACCCGCTCACGCTGACCACCCCGGTCGGAGCGCCCTCGAACTCCGCCACGGCATGCCTGGCAGCTGCCATCGCATCGATCGCGTCGGTCGCCGCGGCCGCGAGCACCTCACCGGCCGGAGTCAGTGCGAGGGTCCGCCCCTGCCTCTTCGTGAGCGGTGTGGGAAAGCCACGCTGCAGGGCGGCGAGCTGCTGGGAGACCGCCGACGGCGTGACCCGGAGGGCATCGGCCACCGCGGTGACGCTGCCGAGTGCTCCGAGTTCGCGCAGGATCTGCAGCTGATGGAGTTCCACTCGGGAAGTGTAGCAATCGCTACATCAATGGTGCAGACACTGGCGATTGTTCTACATGGTCGGATGCGGTGGGATCGGAAGCATGAAGGCACTGTTCAAAGGCGCACCGGGTGCGGGGCTGGAGCTCGTCGAGCGTCCGGACCCGACCGCCGGACCCGACGAGGTCGTGATCCGGGTCCTGCGCACCGGGATCTGCGGTACCGACCTGCACATCCTCCGGTGGGACGATTGGGCGGCGTCCGCGATCGGCGCTCCGCTGATCCCGGGGCACGAGTTCTACGGTGAGGTCGTCGAGGTCGGGCCATCGGTGCACGACATCGCGGTCGGGGATCGCGTCTCGGGAGAGGGGCACATCGTCTGCGGCACGTGCCGCAACTGCCGAGCGGGGCGCCGGCAGATGTGCATCCGCACGATCGGGCTCGGACTGCAGCGCGATGGTGCGTTCGCCGAGTTCCTCGCGCTGCCTGCGGCGAACGTGTGGGTGCATCACGCCGACGTGACGCCAGAGCTCGGTGCGATCTTCGACCCGCTGGGGAACGCGGTCCACACGGCCCTCACCTTCCCCCTCGTCGGGGAGGACGTGCTCGTGACCGGCTGTGGCCCGATCGGTCTGATGGCCATCGCCGTCGCTCGACATGCGGGGGCACGCTTCATCGCCGCGACCGATGTGAGCGCACCGCGTCTGGAGATGGCGCGCCAGATGGGCGCCGACGAGGTCGTCGACGTCTCGGTGCGTGACATCCGCGACGCGCAGCAGGCGCTGGGCATGCGGGAGGGCTTCGACATCGGGTTCGAGATGAGCGGCGCGGCATCGGCGCTTCCGGCCATGATCGACAACATGAACCACGGTGGTCGTATCGCGATGCTGGGACTGCCCAGCAGTGGCTTCGGCATCGACTGGGGCAAGCTCGTCACCCACATGCTCACGATCAAGGGCATCTACGGTCGCGAGATGTTCGAGACCTGGAATGCGATGGGGGCGATGCTGCAGACCAGCGCGCCGCTGCGTGACGCCATCGGACGTGTGATCGCCGAGGTCGTGCCTGCGCGCGACTGGGAGCGGGGCTTCGCCGCAGCGGAGTCTGCGGGCACGGGCAAGATCATCCTCGACTGGACGGAGCTGTGATGTACGGGACCTTCAAAGACCACGTGGCCGGAGAGCTGGCGGCGATCGAGGAAGCCGGGCTCACCAAGCATGAGCGCGGCATCCGCGGGCCGCAGAGCGCCGAGATCACGGCCGACGGCGACGAGGTGCTGAACTTCTGCGCGAACAACTATCTGGGCCTCGCCGACGACCCTCGCATCCTGGCCGCCGCGACCACGGCACTGCAGGAGTGGGGATACGGCCTCGCGAGCGTGCGTTTCATCTGTGGCACGCAGGAGCAGCATCTCGAGCTCGAACGTCGGCTCGCCGACTTCCTCGGCACCGACGAGGCGATCCTCTACTCGTCGTGCTTCGACGCGAACGGGGGAGTGTTCGAGACCCTGTTCTCCGCCGATGACGCGATCATCTCGGACGAGCTGAACCACGCCTCGATCATCGACGGCATCCGGCTCTCGAAGGCGCGCCGCCTGCGCTACCGCAACCGCGACATGGCCGACCTGGAAGAGCAGCTGCGGGCGGCATCGGATGCACGGCACCGTGTCATCGTGACGGACGGCGTCTTCTCGATGGACGGCTACATCGCACCGCTCGCCGAGATCTGCGACCTGGCCGAACGCTACGACGCCCTGGTGTTCGTGGACGACTCCCACGCCGTCGGATTCGTGGGCGAGAACGGCCGTGGCACGCCCGAGCTCTGCGGTGTCGCCGACCGCGTCGACATCTACACAGGAACCTTCGGCAAGGCGCTGGGCGGAGCGTCGGGCGGCTACGTCGCATCCCACGCCGAGGTCGTCGCGCTGCTGCGTCAGCGGTCGCGTCCGTACCTGTTCTCGAACACGCTCGCCCCGGCGATCGTCGCCGGCACCCTGACCGCGCTCGATCTCGTCGAGGGCTCGGCTGATCTCCGAGCCCGGCTTCGCAGCAACGCCGCACTCTTCCGCGAGCGGATGACGGCCGAGGGCTTCGACCTCCTTCCGGGCGAGCACCCCATCGTCCCCGTGATGTTCGGCGACGCTGCGAAGACAGCACGGATCGCGCGGGAGATGCAGCAGCGGGGCGTCTACGTCACTGCGTTCAGCTTCCCGGTCGTCCCGCGGGGCCTCGCGCGGATCCGGGTTCAGCTCTCGGCGGCGCACACGCCGGAGCAGGTGGAGAGCTGCGTCGAGGCGTTCGTCGCGGCGCGCGCTGCAGTCGCCTGATCACCACTTGCAAAGAAACGCTTGCAAAGAAGTCTTTGCAACGGTATCTTTGCATGCATGACGAACGAGACGCAGGTACGCACCCTCGATGCCGGGGCGCTGAAGGCTCTGGCGCACCCGCTGCGGGTGAAGATCTTCGACCTCCTCGCAGCTCGTGGTCCGCAGACGGCCAGTTCGCTCGCGGCACTCGTGGGGGAGACCTCGGGGTCGACCAGCTACCACCTCCGTGCGCTGGCAGCGCATGACCTGATCCGCGAGGTCGAGGGTCGCGGCACGGCGCGGGAACGGTGGTGGGAGCGGCCGAGAGGGCGCATCGACGTGCCTGGACCGGACGACATGACGTCTCCGGCGAACCGCGCCGCCGCCCAGATCGTGACCTCGGAGTTCTTCCGCCTGCGGCACGAGACGCTGATGTCGTACCTGAATCGCCCGCAGTCGGAGGTGCCGGAGGCGTGGCGCGAACTCGGGATCACCATCACGACCCACCTCGACATGACGCCCGACCAGGCCATGTCGCTCCGCGAGGAGCTCGAGGCCGTCGTCGAAAGCGCCATCGAGCGCTACCGGGGTCAGACCGGACCCGATGTGCGGCGCGTCTCGCTTCGCGCCGAACTCTTCGACCTGCCGACGCCGCAGACCGCGGTGTCCGCCGACGCTGTGGAGGAATCATGACCAGTGCGACACTTCACCTGGTGGCCCCGACGCAGACCGAGCGCGGCCTGCTGCAGCTTGCCGACCGCCTCACGGCCTACGTCGAGCACCGGATCGCCCGACGCGCGCAGAAGCGCATGCTGGCGCTGGATCTCCTCCGCGAGCAGCAGTCGCGTCGACAGGATCCCCGTGCCGTGGATCACATGCTCGCGCAGCTGGGGGCTCCCCGCCGCTGAGCCGATCGGCGTCAGTCCTCGAAGGGACGGGCGACGATCTCGCCGGAAGCGGTCTGGAAGACCTCCCACCCGGCGTCGAGCTCGGCGATCGCGCGACCCTCGAGCCACGTGAGGGTCCAGTGGCCGGTGAGGCCCTTCGACTCCACCTCGGCGATGGCGGGGCGCAGGGATGCGGGGACCGAGGCCGGTGCCTCCGATCCTGCGGCCCACCGCGTGCCGAGCTGCATCAGGAGGCCTCTACCGGGGCGAGCTCGATCGCGGTGACCGCGAACTCCCCGGCCTCGCTGAACTCGAGCTCGGCGATGCGCCCGACCGCACGCAGGTCATCGGCTGCGGCGCGGAGCGCGTCGAGCTTCGCTGCGGGCGCGGCGATCACGGCGCGGGAGACCGGAGTCTTCTGCGACGCCTTCGCCTCGGTCTTCGCGCGACGGATGCCGATCAGAGCCTCGCTCGCCGCGGCGAGCACGGCCGGGTCGCCGTCGATGCCGAGAGGCGTCGGCCACGCGGCGGTGTGCACGGATCCTTCCTCGAACCACGACCAGGACTCCTCGGCGGCGAACGAGAGCACCGGTGCGAGCAGGCGGAGGAGCGTCGAGAGAGCCAGGCGCAGGGAGAGGGCCGCAGAAGCCTGCCCCACATCGGCCTGGTTGTACGCGCGCTCCTTCACCAGCTCGAGGTAGTCGTCGCAGAAGGTCCAGAAGAATGCCTCGGTGAGCTCGAGGGCCCGCGCGGCGTCGTACCGGTCGAAGGCCTTCGTCGCCTCGGTGACGACACCGTCGAGCGCGGTCAGCATCGACGCGTCCAGAGCGTGCGTGACCTGCGCGCCCTCAGGCACGGGGAAGGAGAGCACGAACTTGGCGGCGTTGAGCACCTTGATCGCCAGGCGGCGGCCGATCTTCACCTGCGTCGGGTTCTGCGGGTCGAACGCCGCATCCATGCCGAGGCGGCTCGATGCGGCCCAGTAGCGCACCGCGTCGGAGCCGTGCGCCTCGAGCACGTCGGCGGGAGTCACGACGTTGCCCTTCGACTTCGACATCTTCTTGCGGTCGGGGTCGACGATGAAGCCGGAGATCGCAGCGTTGCGCCACGGCGTCCGGTCGTCCTCGAGCGTGGAACGCAGCATCGTCGAGAAGAGCCAGGTGCGGATGATGTCCTGGCCCTGCGGGCGCAGGTCGAACGGTGCGGTGAGCTGCCAGAGCTCTTCGTCGCGCTGCCAGCCACCGGCCAACTGCGGTGTGAGCGACGAGGTCGCCCAGGTGTCGAGGATGTCGGCCTCGGCTTCGAACCCGCCGGCCGCGCCGCGCTGATCCTCCGTGTATCCGGCCGGCACATCGGTCGTCGGGTCGATCGGGAGCGTGGCCACGTCGGGCGTGAGCACACGGTCGTAGTCGCGCTCGCCGTTCTCATCGAGCGCGTACCAGAGCGGGATCGGCACGCCGAAGAACCGCTGACGTGACACGAGCCAGTCGCCCGTCAGCCCGCCGACCCAGTTCTCGTAGCGCACACGCATGAACTCGGGGTGCCAGGCAAGCTCCTGACCGTGCGCGAGCAGCTTGTCGCGCAGCTCACCGTCGCGGGCGCCGTTGCGGATGTACCACTGTCGGGTGGAGACGATCTCGAGCGGGCGGTCACCCTTCTCGAAGAACTTCACCGCGTGGTTGAAGGGCTTGCCGACGGCGGTCATGTCGCCCGTCTCCTGCAGCTTCTCGACGATCGCCTTGCGCGCGCTGAAGACCGTCTTGCCCGCGAGCTCCTGGGCGTACCAGGCGATCGCGTCGGGATTCTCGACGGATGCGGGTGCCTCGGGCAGGAATCGACCGTCGAGGCCGATCGTGGTCATGTTCGGCAGCGGCTCGTTCTCGGTGGTCCGCAGCTCGCGCCACCACACGATGTCGGTCACGTCGCCGAAGGTGCAGACCATCGCCGCGCCCGTGCCCTTGTCGGGCTGTGCGAGGTGGTGACCGTGGATCTCGATCTCGGCGCCGAAGAACGGCGTCTTCACCTTGGTGCCGATGAGGTGCTTGTGCGGGCCCTCCGGGTGCGTCACGAGCGCGATGCACGCGGGCAGCAGTTCGGGTCGCGTGGTGTCGATCGCCAGGGATCCCGACCCGTCCGCGAAGGGGAATTCGATGGTGTGGTACGCGGCCTGCTGATCGCGGTCCTCGAGCTCGGCCTGCGCGATGGCTGAGCGGAAGTCGATGTCCCACAGCGTCGGGGCCAGTGCCTGGTAGGCCTCGCCGCGCTCGATGTTGCGGAGGAAGGCGAGCTGGCTCTGACGGATGGTGTCGTCCGAGATCGTGCGATACGTCTGCGTCCAGTCCACGCTGAGGCCGAGCTGGCGGAACAGCGCCTCGAACTGCTTCTCGTCCTCGATCGTCAGGCGCTCGCAGAGCTCGATGAAGTTGCGGCGGCTGATCGGCTGCTGGTCGGCCGCGCGGCTCGACTTGTTGTCGCCGCCCTCGAACGGGGGGACGAAGTCGGGCGTGTAGGGGAGCGAGGGGTCGCAGCGCACGCCGTAGTAGTTCTGCACGCGACGTTCGGTGGGGAGGCCGTTGTCGTCCCAGCCCATCGGGTAGAACACGGTCTTGCCGCGCATGCGCTCGTAGCGCGCCTTCACGTCGGTGTGCGTGTAGGAGAACACGTGGCCGATGTGCAGGCTGCCGGAGGCCGTCGGAGGCGGCGTGTCGATCGAGTACACGCCTTCACGTCCGAGCTCGGCTGCGCGCAGACGGTCGAACAGGTACGTTCCCCGGTCCGCCCAGGCGGTATCCCACTTCGCTTCGAGGCCTTCGAGTGCGGGCTTGTCGGGAATCTGGTTCTGCGACGATTCGGTGGCAGGCATGGAGGTCTCCTCGAGCGATGTATGCGGCACTGTGTGAGCGTGCCTGAGTGTGGGTTGTGCCGACCAGTCTACCGAGCGTGGTGCAGTGGGGCTGTCGTTACAGATCGACCCAGTCCAACAATCGGCCGTAGGATGGATTCATCCCGACCCGTTCGTTCTGAGGAATCGTCATGCCCGCAAACCCCGTGCGTCGTCTCCTGCCTCTCGCCGCGCTCGCCGCCGCCACCGCCCTGGTGCTCAGCGCCTGCGCAGCGCCCGCGTCCGAAGGGGAAGGCGACGGAGAGCTCGTCTGGTCCATCGAGGGTGCGAACCTGTCGGCCGGGCACATGGACCCGCAGGTGAGCCAGCTGGACGTCTCCGGAATGGTGCAGCGGGCGGTGCTCGACTCGCTCGTGTTCCAGGAGGACGACGGATCCTTCACGCCGTGGCTCGCCAAGGAATGGACGGTCTCGGATGACAGCACGGAGTACACCTTCGTCCTCCGTGACGACGTCACCTTCACCGACGGCGAGCCCTTCGATGCAGCTGCGGTCAAGGCCAACTTCGACCGCATCGTCGACCCGGAGACGGCTTCCAAGCAGGCGGCGAGCATGCTCGGTGCGTCCTTCTACGAGGGAACCGAGGTCGTCGACGACCACACCGTGAAGGTCACGTTCAGTCAGCCGTACGCCCCGTTCCTGCAGGCCGCGAGCACGCCCCAGCTCGGCTTCTACTCGCCGGCGGTGCTCGAGAAGTCGGCGGACAAGCTCAAGGCCGGCGGCCCGGACATCAACGTCGGCACGGGTCCTTTCGTGCTCACCGAGTACACGCCCGACCAGGAGATCGTCTACACGCGGAACGCCGACTACGCCTGGGGGCCGCACGATGCGAAGGCCCCGAAGTTCGAGACGCTCCGTGTGGAGATCCAGCCTGAGGCCTCCGTCCGCACCGGCGTCGTCACGAGCGGCGAGGCAGATCTGGCCAGCAACATCCCGCCGAACCTCGCGAAGGACCTCGGCGACGGCATCACGGTCGACTCGGTCGAGTACCCGGGCCTGCCCTACTCGCTCTACCTGAACGAGAAGTACGGCGTGTTCGCCGATGAGAAGGTGCGCCAGGCGTTCGCCCGCGGTATCGACATCGACGCCGCGGTCGAGGAGATCTACTTCGGCCAGTTCCCCCGCGCCTGGAGCATCCTCGGCTCGACGACACCGGGCTACGACGCCTCGCTCGAGGGCAGCTGGCCGTTCGACCAGGATGCGGCCAACGCGCTGCTCGACGAAGCCGGGTGGACCGAGCGCGACGCCGACGGCATCCGGATGAAGGACGGCAAGCGCCTCTCGGTGCGCTGGATCGCCTGGACGCCTGTCCCCGATGACCGCGCCGCCCTCGCCAACGCGATCCAGTCCGACCTCAAGGGGATCGGCTTCGAGGTCGAGCGTGAGATTCTCGACCCCGGCGCCTACAACGAGCAGTACGAGCCGAAGACGTTCGACCTGACCGACTGGGGATTCTCCGGAGTCGACCCCGACTTCCTCCGTGCCCACCTGCACACCGATGGATTCCAGAACGCCTCCCAGGTGAGCGACCCCGAGATCGACGCACTCCTGGAGCAGGCGGTCGCGAGCAGCGATCAGGCGAAGCGCAACGAGCTGTACACCCAGGTGCAGCAGTGGAACGCCGAGTACACGGCGATCGTGCCGCTGTACAGCCCGTCGGCGATCACCGCGGTCGGCGAGCGCGTCGAGGGACTCGAGTACGACCTGTACGGCCGACCGCTGTTCTACGATGTGACGGTCGGCTGAACCGTCGGCTGAGCGGAGGGTACGAGGGGTGAAAACTGCTCTCGTCCGCATCGCCGGCCTCGCCGCATCCGTCGTCATCGTCCTGTGGGGCGCCGCGACCGTCGCCTTCCTCGCGTTCCGGGTGATCCCCGGCGACCCGGTGTCGGTGATGCTGGGACCGCTGGCGCAGGTGAGCGAGGCCGTCAAAGACGGGATCCGGGCCGATCTCGGATTGGATCGTCCGCCCCTCGAGCAGTACGTCGCCTTCATCGGTCAACTGGCCCGGGGAGATCTGGGGGAGTCCTACCAGCTGCGGATGCCGGTCGCCGAGGTGATCGGCAGGCAGCTCGGGGCGACGCTCCAGCTCTCGACGCTCGCCCTCCTGATCGCCGTCGTGCTTGCGCTCGCCGTCGCGGTGTTCGTCCGCGGTCAGGCGGGGCGCACGGTCGCCGCCGGCATCGAACTGGTGGTGCTGTCGTCTCCCGTGTTCTGGATCGGGCTGGTCCTGCTCAGCGTGTTCGCCTTCGGGCTGGGGTGGTTCCCGGTGTCGGGAGCACGGAACCCGGCCACGCTCGTCCTCCCGGCGATCACCCTCGCCCTCCCGGTCGCCGCCCTGCTCAGCCAGGTGCTGCGAGACGGCCTGATGCAGGCGGAGCGGATGCCGTTCGCCGAGACCGTGCGCGCGCGTGGAGCGAGCCCCTCCTGGTTCACCGTGCGGCACGGACTGCGCCACGGCGCAGCATCCGCCGTCACGCTCGCGGCGTACCTCACGGGTTCGATCCTCGGCGGTGCCGTCCTCGTGGAGACCGTGTTCGCCCGCCCCGGCCTCGGGCGGGTCACCCTGGCGGCGATCAGCGACCGGGATCTGCCGGTGATCACCGGCATCATCCTTCTGAGCGCGCTGGTCTTCGTCGTGGTCAACATGATCGTGGAGCTCGTGCATCCGCTGATCGATCCGCGCCTCAGGACGTCGCGCTCCGGAGCGGACCGATGAAGCGCGCGCAGTGGGTGCTCCTGTGGTCTGCGGTCGCGGCGCTCGCCGTGATCGTGTTCGCCGCGCTCCTGCCGACGGTGCTCGCGACGCACGATCCGCTCCAGACCGACGTGCGCTCCGCTCTGCTCCCGCCGAGCGGCGAGCACCTGTTCGGCACCGACCAGAGCGGGCGCGACGTCTACTCCCGTGTCGTGTACGGCGCAGGGCGCTCCCTGGGCATCGGCCTGCTCGCCACCGGAGTCGCCCTCGTGGCAGGCCTGGTCGTCGGTGCCGTGGCCGGGGTCGCCCCACGGGGCGTCGACACCACGGTGATGCGCGTGAACGACGTGCTGATGGCGTTCCCCGAGTTCCTCGTCGCGCTCGTCGTCGTCGCGGTGCTGGGCCCGGGCCCGGTGAACATCGCTATCGCGGTGACGCTGGCGGCAGTCCCCGTGTACATCCGGCTCGCGAGGGTGCAGACTCGGACGCTTCGCGTCGCCGAGCACGTCGAGGCTGCGCGCATCCTCGGAGTGCCGAGAGGGAAGGCCTTCATCCGGCACGTCGCTCCCGGCGTGCTCGGCGCACTGAGCGTGCTGGCGACGATCGGCATCGGATCGAGCATCCTCGCGGCAGCGGGACTGAGCTTCCTCGGACTCGGCCCCTCAGAGCCGACGCCGGAATGGGGGCTGATGCTCGCCGGTGGTCGCAACGTCCTCGGACAAGCCTGGTGGATCTCGGTGTTCCCCGGCATAGCGATCACCCTCACCGTGGTGTCGGCGACGATCATCGGGCGGATACTGCGCGCCCGTGCGGATGGGCGGTCGGCGTGACTGCGGCGCTCGAGGTGCGGGGACTTCGGATCGCGTTCGGGACCGAGAACGTGGTCGACGATGTGGGCTTCTCGGTCGAGCGCGGCGAGTGCGTCGCGATCGTGGGGGAGTCGGGTGCGGGCAAGTCGCTCACGGCGCGCGCCCTCCTCGGACTCACACCCCTGGGGGCCGACGTCGCGCTCGACGCCCTCGTCATCGACGGGACGGATGCCGCGGCGCTGTCCGAGCATGGGTGGCGTGCCCTTCGGGGCGCCCGCATCGCCCTCGTCTCGCAGGATGCCCTGGTCTCGCTCGATCCGCTGCGTCGCATCGGAGCGGAGGTGGCGGAGCCGTTGCGTCTGCATGGGATCGCCCGCGGGCGTGCGGCGCTGGACGCGCGGGTGAAGGATCTCCTGCAGAGGGTGTGGATGCCGGACGCTCAGCGCCGCGCCCGACAGCATCCGCATGAGCTGTCCGGTGGCCTGCGGCAGCGTGCGCTCATCGCCTCCGCACTCGCGGCGGCGCCCGCGATCCTGGTGGCGGACGAGCCGACGACGGCTTTGGACGCGACCGTCCAGGCCCGGATCCTCGGACTGCTGCGCGAGATCACCGACACCGGGACCGCGGTCGTGTTCATCAGCCACGACTTCGCCGCGGTCCGGCGGCTCGCCGATCGGGTGCTCGTGATGAAGGACGGCGTCGTGGTCGAGTCCGGTCCGGTGATCGACGTGCTCGAGAACCCGCAGCACGCCTACACGCGGGAGCTGATCGCGGCGACGATCCACCAACCGCGGGTCTCCGCACCGAACCGGTCCGATCCCGTGCTGGTGGTCGCCGAGGTGTCGAAGAGCTTCGACGATGCGCCTGCGGTGGTCGATGCCTCGTTCACGGTTGCGGAGGGCCGGACGCTCGGCATCGTGGGGGAGTCGGGGTCCGGGAAGACGACGCTCGCACGGATGATCGTCGGAGTGGACGCCCCGGACAACGGCTCGCTGCGATGGATCGGGCGGCGACGCGTGCAGCTGGTGCATCAGAACCCGCTCGGGGCCTTCGACCCCCGGTGGACCATCGGTCGCTCGCTGCGGGAGGCGCTCGAGGCCGCAGGCGTGCCGCGGGGCCGGCGCGCCGAACGAGCCGCCGAACTCCTCGCCGAAGTCGGACTCGTTCCGGAGCTCGCCGACCGACGACCGGGCGCCCTCTCGGGCGGGCAGCGCCAACGGGCGGCGATCGCCCGGGCGCTCGCCGCCGACCCCGAAGTCCTCGTCCTCGATGAACCGGTGTCGGCGCTCGACCCTTCGGTGCGGGAGCGGGTGCTGGCACTCCTGGTCCGGCTGCAGCAGGAACGCCGGTTGACGATGATCCTCGTGTCGCACGACCTCGATGTGGTCGGAGCGGTCGCCGACGAGGTGCTCGTGATGCAGGACGGGCGGATCGTGGAGCAGGGCGCGACCGCCGACGTGTTCGCGGCGCCGCAGCATCCCTTCACCCAGGAGCTGCTGGACGCGAGCGGTCCCGTCAGTCCTTGATCTGGATGCCGAGTCCGGCGGCGATCATCGGAGCCAACTGCTGCACCTGGAACGAGGTGAGCGTGGCGCCGCGCAGACTGTTGGCATCGAGGTAGGCCAGCGCGTCGAGTCCGCGGAGATCGAGGTCCTTCGCACGCATGCCCCGCGGGTCGACCTCATCGCTCGACGTGGCGGTGAATCGCACGCGGGTGAGCTCGGCCTGAGGCATGTCGATCGTGCGGATCGTGCACCCCGAGATCTCGAGGTCGGTCACCTTCGCGGCGCCGAGATTGAGGTAGTCGATCCGCACATCGCGCAGCTCGAGCTCCGAGATGCGGGCCTCGCTGAGGTCGAAGGTGCCGATCCGGCCACCGCTGATCCGAAGTCTCCGTACTCCGGCGTCGCGCATCCGGAGCGAGGCGATGCGCACACCGGACATGTCGACATCGATGACCGTCGCCCCCGTGAGGTCGACGGCCTCGGCGTCTGCGCTCACGACGCACTGCTCCAGCGTCGCGTAGGCGAGATCGACGCTGCCGGAGAGGTCGAGGCTCGACGCGATGATGTCGCTGCTGCGCACGGGGGAGGCGGGTTCGAGCACCGGCGGGAGGTCGGGGGCGGTCGTGCGTGGCGGGGCGGGGGATTCTGCGGTGCGGGCCATGCTTCGAGCGTAGGTGCTGCCACGGACAGCCTCCGGTGCGGTTGCCGCGTACACTGGAGGGACGAGCATCGATCCGGCCATCACCGGGGAGCTCTCGGAAGAACGGCGCGACCCTCGGGTGACGCTCAGTAGAACCGAGCGGGGCAGGCCCGTCACAGCCGCAGTGAGAGTGGCGTGACCGAACCGAGAGGGGAGGGAGCGCACGCGAGGTGGTACCGCGGTCCGCGAGGGTCGTCCTCGCAGGAGCATCCGCCACGACGAACACTGCGAGACACGATGACCTATCCCCGTTCCTCCTTCGGCCCCGCCGCCGACTCCGTCGCGCCCAGCCCCCGCTTCCCGCAGATCGAGGAGGAGGTGCTCTCGTTCTGGAAGTCCGACGACACCTTCCGCGCCTCGATCGAGCAGCGTGAGGGCGCACCCGAGTGGGTGTTCTACGACGGCCCGCCGTTCGCGAACGGCCTGCCGCACTACGGTCACCTCCTCACCGGCTACGCCAAGGACGTGTTCCCGCGCTTCCAGACGATGACCGGCCACAAGGTCGACCGGGTGTTCGGGTGGGACACCCACGGTCTGCCGGCCGAGCTCGAGGCCATGAAGCAGCTCGGCATCACGGAGAAGTCCGAGATCGAGGACATGGGCATCGATGTCTTCAACGCGAAGGCGAAGGACTCGGTCCTGGCGTACACGCACGAGTGGCAGGACTACGTCACCCGTCAGGCGCGCTGGGTCGACTTCGACCGCGGCTACAAGACGCTCGACCTCGGATACATGGAGAGCGTGCTCTGGGCGTTCAAGACCCTGCACGACAAGGGGCTCGCCTACGAGGGATACCGCGTGCTGCCGTACTGCTGGCGTGACGAGACCCCGCTGTCCGCGCACGAGCTGCGCATGGACGACGACGTCTATCAGATGCGCCAGGACCCGTCCGTCACCGTCACGTTCCCGCTGACCGGCGCGAAGGCCGAGGCTCTCGGACTCACCGGCGTGCGCGCCCTCGCCTGGACGACGACGCCGTGGACCCTGCCGACCAATCTCGCGCTCGCGGTGGGCCCGGACATCGAGTACGTGGTGCTCCCGGCCGGTCCGAACGGAGCGGCCGACGTGCACCAGGCCGCCGGGACCACGGACGCCGCGATCGAGGCCTCCGCACACCGCTACCTGCTGGCGCGCGAGCTGCTCGGCGGCTACGCCAAGGACCTCGGCTACGAGAGCGTGGACGAGGCGCTCGCCGCCGTCGACGCGACGGTGCGCGGCGCGGAGCTGCAGGACGTGACCTACGACCGGCTGTTCGACTACTACGCCGACGCCGAGACCTACGGCACGGAGAACGCGTGGCGCATCCTCGTCGACGACTACGTCACGGTCAGCGACGGCACCGGCATCGTCCATCAGGCCCCGGCCTACGGTGAGGACGACCAGCGGGTCGCGGGCGCCGCCGGCATCCCCACGATCCTGTCGCTCGACGACGGCGGAAAGTTCCTGCCGAACGTCACCGATGTCGCCGGTCAGCTGTGGATGGACGCGAACACACCGCTGGTGCGCCTGATCCGCGAGAACGGCCGTCTGGTCCGCCTGCAGAGCTACGAGCACTCGTACCCGCACTGCTGGCGCTGCCGGAACCCCCTGATCTACAAGGCGGTCTCGAGCTGGTTCATCCGCGTGACGGACATCAAGGACGACATGCTCGCCAACAACGAGCAGATCACCTGGGTGCCGGAGAACGTCAAGCACGGGCAGTTCGGCAAGTGGCTCGAGGGCGCGCGCGACTGGTCGATCAGCCGCAACCGGTACTGGGGCTCGCCGATCCCGATCTGGAAGAGCGACGACCCGGAGTACCCGCGCGTCGACGCCTACGGGTCGCTGGAGGATCTGGAGCGTGACTTCGGCACGTTGCCGCGGAATCCCGAGGGTGAGGTCGACCTCCACCGTCCGTACATCGATGATCTGACGCGTCCGAACCCCGATGACCCCACCGGCAAGAGCACGATGCGCCGCATCGAAGACGTCTTCGACGTGTGGTTCGATTCGGGTTCGATGCCCTACGCACAGGTGCACTACCCGTTCGAGAACCAGGAGTGGTTCGATTCTCACTCGCCGGCGGACTTCATCGTGGAGTACATCGGTCAGACCCGCGGCTGGTTCTACGTCATGCACGTGCTGTCGACCGCGCTGTTCGACCGCCCGGCGTTCACGGGCGTGAGCTGCCATGGCATCGTCCTGGGCAGCGACGGCTACAAGATGTCGAAGTCGCTGCGCAACTACCCCGACGTGTCCGAGGTGCTCGATCGTGACGGGTCCGATGCGATGCGCTGGTTCCTCATGTCGAGCTCGGTACTGCGCGGTGGAAACCTCGCTGTCACCGAGGAAGGCATCCGCTCGGGCGTGCGCGAGTTCCTGCTGCCGCTGTGGAACTCCTGGTACTTCTTCGCGACCTACGCCAACGCCTCCGGAGCCGATGGGTACGAGGCGAGCTGGCGCACGGATTCCACCGATGTGCTCGATCGCTACATCCTCGCTCGCCTCGGCGACCTCGTCCGCGAGGTGCGCGCCGATCTCGAGGGGCTCGACTCGACCACGGCCTCCGCGCGTCTCCGTGACTTCGCCGAGGTGCTGACGAACTGGTACATCCGTCGGTCTCGCGACCGCTTCTGGACCGGCGTGACGGACGACCCGAAGAGCCGCGAGGCGTTCGACACGCTCTTCACGGTGCTCGAGACGCTCACCCGTGTCGCGGCGCCGCTCGTGCCGCTCGTCAGCGAGCGCGTGTGGCAGGGCCTCACCGGCGGACGCAGTGTGCACCTCACCGACTGGCCCGACGACTCGCAGTTCCCCGCCGCGGACGAGATCCGCGACGCGATGGATGCCGTCCGGGAGCTCTCGAGCGTCGGCAACGCGCTGCGCAAGAAGGAGAAGCTGCGCGTGCGTCTCCCGCTCGCCCGTTTCACCGTGGTCTCGCCGCTGGCGGAGTCTCTCGCGCAGTTCGAGGACATCCTCCGCGAGGAGCTGAACGTGAAGTCCGTGGAACTCGTCCCGCTCGCCGATGACACGGCGGCGGAGTACGGCATCGCGCATCGCCTCAGCGTCAACGCCCGCGCGGCGGGTCCGCGTCTCGGCAAGGACGTGCAGAAGGCCATCCAGGCCGCGCGCTCGGGCGACTGGAGCGAGGTCGCCGGTGTCGTCACGGCCGGGGGCATCGCCCTCGAGCCCACGGAGTACGACCTCGTCCTCGAGACGACCGGCCGACCGGAGGGGGAGGCTCTCGCTATCGTCCCCACCGGTGGCTTCGTGCTGCTCGACACCCGCACGACCCCGGAGCTCGAGGCGGAGGGTCTCGCCCGCGATGTGATCCGGGCCGTGCAGGAGACTCGCAAGAACGCCGACTTCGACGTCAGCGACCGCATCCGTCTGGTCCTGCGCTTCCAGGACGACGTCGACACCAGGGCTGTCGTCTCGGCATTCGAGCTCGCGGGCATCGCGGCTGAGACCCTGGCCGAGGAGTACTTCGTGATCGATGCGCAGGGCGACTCGATCTTCGGCCACGGAACTGTCCTCGCGGCCGCCGGGGGAGTGGCGCCGGAGTTCTCGGCGGACATCCCCGCCCGCACGTACGCGAACGCCGGCGACTTCACGATCGCCGTCACCAGGATGGGAGCCGCGGCATGAGCGACAAGGATCGGGCGGACGCCGTCTACGAGGCTCTGCTGAGCAGGGCGGGCGAGCGTTGGGTGCAGCCGCGCAAGGAGCGCACCGCACGCATCCTCGCCTTCCTCGACGACCCGCAGCGCACCTACCGCGTGGTGCACATCACCGGCACGAACGGCAAGACGTCGACGGCCCGGATGATCGAGAGCCTGCTGCGTGCGCACGATCTGCGGACGGGGCTGTTCACCAGCCCGCACCTCGAGCGCTTCACGGAGCGGATCATGATCGACGGCGAGCCGATCTCCGACGAAGCTGTGGCCGACGCCTGGGACGAGATCGAGCCGTTCGTCGACATCGTCGACGCCGAGTTCGAGGCCGCGGGCGATGCCCCGCTGACCTTCTTCGAGCTGCTGACGGTGCTGGCCTTCGTGGCCGTGGCGGATGCGCCGGTCGACGTGCTGGTGCTCGAGGTGGGCATGGGGGGCGAGTGGGATTCCACGAACACCGCCGATGGCGACGTCGCGGTGTTCGCGCCGATCGACATCGACCACGCGGATCGGCTCGGTGACACGATCGCGGAGATCGCCCAGGTCAAAGCCGGCATCATCAAGGAGGGCGCGGCGGTCGTGTCCGCCCAGCAGCCCGCCGAGGCCGCCGAGGTGCTGCGTCGTGTGGCCGCGGAGCGTCACGCGACCATCGCCTTCGAGGGCGAGGAGTTCGGGCTGACCGAGCAGAAGCTCGCAGTTGGTGGCCAGCTGCTCAGCATCCGCGGTCTCGCGGGGGAGTACGCCGAGGAATACCTGCCGCTCTACGGTGCGCACCAGGGCCACAACGCAGCCCTCGCCGTTGCGGCCGTCGAGTCGCTGATCGGCGGTGCGACGCAGCCGATCGCCGGTGACATCATCTCCGATGGACTGCAGGGCACCACCTCTCCCGGCCGACTGCAGCTGCTCGGCGTCGCGCCGACCGTGATCGTCGACGCCGCGCACAACCCGCACGGCGCCGCGGCGCTCGCCCAGGCACTCGACGACAGTTTCGACTTCGACGAGTGGGGTCTCGTGCTCGGCGTGCTCGCCGACAAGGACGCCGCGGGCATCGTCGGCCGCCTCGTGCCTGCTGTGGCGCACGTGTTCGCGACCGCTCCGGACTCGGATCGTGCGAGTGACGCCGATGCGATCGCCGATCTCGTCGAGCAGACCGGGCAGCGTGCGACCGTGCACCAGTCGCTGGCGGAGGCCGCTGACGCGGCGCGGGAGTGGGCGGCATCGTCCGACCGTCGTGCCGTCGTGATCGCCGGCTCCGTCGTCCTGGCAGGCGAGGCGATCGCCCTCGCCGAGGAGGAGGACTGGAAGTCGGGGTGGCGCGCATGAGTGCGGACGCCCCGGCGGCGCGCGCCCCACGGCCGCCCCGCACCCTCGTGCAGAAGCTCGCGCCCATCGTGCTCGGGTTCGAGGCGATCGTGGTGTTCCTGGTCGGACTCACGATCTTCGGACTGCGCCAGCTCCCCGCCGGAATCGAGCAGTGGTGGGCGATCGTCGCGGGTGGTGTCCTGGCCCTCGCGTGCATCGCCATCGCGGGGATGATCACGAAGCCCTGGGCGATCACCGCCGGGTGGGTCGTCCAGGCACTCGTCGCCCTGTCGGCGTTCTTCGTTCCGGCGATCCTGCTCGTCGTCCTGATTTTCGGCGGCATGTGGGCGTATGCGACCATCGGAGGGGCTCGATTGGACGCACGACGTCCGGTCGACCCCACGACCGAGACTCAGACAGAGAGTGAATGACATGGCCACCGAAGAAACCCTCGTCCTCGTCAAGCCCGACGGTGTCGCCCGCGGCCTCACCGGCGCGATCCTCGCCCGCATCGAGGCGAAGGGCTACGCCCTCGTCGACATCCGCCTCGTGGAGCCCGACCGCGACCTGTTGGCCGAGCACTACGCCGAGCATGAGGGCAAGCCGTTCTACGAGCCGCTGCTCGAGTTCATGCTCTCCGGCCCGTCGGTCGCGATCCGCCTCGCCGGCAATCGGGTGATCGAGGGATTCCGCTCGCTCGCCGGGACCACCGACCCGACCACCGCCGCACCCGGCACGATCCGTGGCGACTTCGGTCGCGACTGGGGCCTCAAGGTCCAGCAGAACCTCGTGCACGGCTCGGACAGCCCCGAGTCGGCAGCACGCGAGCTGGGCATCTGGTTCGACTGAGAACCCGTCAGCAACCGAAGAGCCCGCCCGCCGAGATTCGGCGGGCGGGCTCTTCATCGCGTGCGGGGTGAACGTCAGAAGAGGATCCGGGCCATCTCGCCGAGGAAGTCGAGACCCTGCAGCTGCGCGAGGAAGATGATCAGCGCGTAGGCGACGATCGTCGCCAACGGAACCCAGGGCATCAGCTTGTCGGCGCGAGCCTGCACCTTCTCGTTCCGCGTGAACGCGCCGTTTCGTGTCAGATGGAGCATCGTCGCGAAGAAGGTGGGGATCGTGACCGCCCAGGTGACCATGCACCAGGGGCAGAGGACGAAGAGGTCGTAGAGGCTCTGGCCGATGAGCCAGCACACGAGACCGAAGGCGAACGTGATGCCGGCACCGAAAGTGAGCCAGAACCAGCGGGGGAAGCGGGCGCCGGCGAGGATCGCGACGCCGACCACCAGCGGGGCCATCCAGCCGGTGAGGCCGAGGATCGGGTTGGGGAAGCCGAAGACCGATCCCTGCCACGACTGAAGGTTCGTGCTGCACTGGATGAACGGACTCAGATCGCAGGACAGCGCCTCTTTCGGGTTCTCCAGCAGTGCGAACTTCTCGACCGTCAGCTGGAAGGCGGCGAACCACCCGATCACGCTCGCGATGATCAGCCAGACGGCGTAGAGGACGGGGCGGGTGCGCTGCTCGCTCATACTGGGGATTATCTCAGCGACTGCTATGGATGAGGCGAGAACAGGCCGGAGAAAACGCGCTGGTCACGACGGAATGCCATGAACGAGGTCACTTGGTGCGATAATGGCCTGTGACGCGATGAACGGCCTTGCCGCGACACGCGTCGACGCAGACTTCGGGGCCCCATGCCCCACGCGATCAGAGCCATGAGCCGGTCGCACACCGAGTGAGTTCGCGGAACCCGCGGGTACCGCATGAGATTTCATGGAGCACCCAGTGCCCCGTGCAGGGAGTAAGCCAGAGATGGCCGATGAGAACAATGACAACAACGTACCTGCCCTCGACTTCCCGGCTGACGCCGCGGAACCGCTGACGGAGCCCACCGCTCCCGAAGCCGACGACCTGAGCGGGTCGTCGCACGAGGTCGATGAGCTGTCCGACGCGGCAGACGTCGCCGCGGATGCTGCCGCCGACGATGTCGCTGCCGGCTATGCCGCTGCCGAGGATGCTGCTGCCGCGGCCGACGACGCCGCTGCCGCCGCGGAGGCAACCGCGCGCGATGACGACGAGGCCGCCCAGGCAGCCGACGAGGCCGCTGCGGCCATCGCGGACGAGGCCGAGGTCACGGAGGAGTCGACGACCCCTGAGGAGTCGGCCCCTGAGGAGCCGGCTGCTGAGGAGCCGGCTGCTGAGGCTCCGGCAGCCGAGGAGCCCGTCGCCGAAGAGGTGCCGTCCGCTCCCGAGGCGCCCGCTCCGATCACCGCCGTGTCTCTGGGCCTGCTGCCCGAGGTGTTCGTCTCCCAGGTCTCCACTCAGCTGCACTTCTACGCACCGGAGATCGTGCCCCTGCCGGCACTCCCCGGTCGCGAGCGCATCTTCGACCGCATCGCCGAGCGCGAGCAGCCCCAGGAGGAGTCGGGGTCCCGTGGCCGTGGCCGTCGCCGTCGCGGTGGATCCGAGGGCGATGACCAGCGCGAAGAGCCGCGTCAGCGTCAGCGCGTCGTCGAGTACATCACCGAGCCGAAGGCCATCAAGGGGTCGACGCGCCTCGAGGCGAAGAAGCAGCGCCGCCGCGACGGTCGTGACGCCGGTCGCCGTCGCCCGGTCGTGACCGAGGCCGAGTTCCTCGCGCGCCGTGAGTCCGTCGATCGCAAGATGGTCGTGCGCTCGAAGAACGGCCGCACCCAGATCGGCGTCCTCGAAGACGGCGTGCTCGTCGAGCACTACGTCGCCCGCAACCAGGACGCGTCGCTCATCGGCAACGTCTACCTCGGACGCGTGCAGAACGTCCTCCCCAGCATGGAGGCCGCGTTCGTCGACATCGGTCGCGGGCGCAACGCCGTGCTGTACTCCGGCGAGGTCGATTGGGACGGCGTCGAGACGGGCAACCAGCCGCGCCGTATCGAGCTCGCGCTCAAGCCCGGCGACCGCGTGCTCGTGCAGGTCACGAAGGACCCGGTCGGGCACAAGGGTGCACGACTCACCAGCCAGATCTCCCTTCCCGGCCGCTACCTGGTCTACGTGCCGGGCGGTTCGATGAACGGCATCAGCCGGAAGCTCCCCGACAACGAGCGTGCGCGACTCAAGCGCATCCTCAAGGAGGTGCTCCCCGAGTCCTCCGGCGTGATCGTCCGCACCGCAGCCGAGGGCGCGACCGAAGACCAGCTCACGCGCGATGTGCAGCGCCTCACCTCGCAGTGGGAGCACATCCAGAAGCAGGTCGAGAACCAGCAGGCGCCCGCGCTCCTGCACGCCGAACCCGACCTTCTCGTCAAGATCGTCCGTGACGTCTTCAACGAGGACTTCACCAAGATGCTGATCCAGGGCGAGGACGCGCAGCAGACCATCCGCGCGTACCTCGAGAGCGTCGCCCCCGACCTGCTCGAGCGTGTCGAGGCCTACGAGGACGACACGGATCCCTTCGATGCCTTCCGCATCACGGAGCAGATCGAGAAGGCCCTCGACCGCAAGGTCTGGCTGCCTTCGGGCGGTTCGCTCGTGATCGACCGGACCGAGGCCATGACGGTCGTCGACGTCAACACCGGCAAGTTCGTCGGCTCGGGGGGAAACCTCGAGGAGACGGTCACCAAGAACAACCTCGAGGCGGCTGAGGAGATCGTCCGTCAGCTGCGGCTGCGCGACATCGGCGGCATCATCGTCGTCGACTTCATCGACATGGTCCTCGAGTCCAACCGGGACCTCGTGCTGCGCCGTCTGATCGAGTGCCTGAGCCGCGACCGGACGAAGCACCAGGTCGCCGAGGTCACCTCGCTCGGCCTCGTGCAGATGACCCGCAAGAAGCTCGGACTCGGGCTGCTCGAGACCTTCAGCGAGGCCTGCGAGGTCTGTGCCGGCCGCGGCGTCATCGTGCACCACGACCCGGTCGTGAAGCACCGCTCCAGCAACAACGGCGGCAGCAGCAACGGCAACGGCCAGAGCGGTCGTCGTCAGCGCGGCGGGAGCGGCAGCAACGGCGGGAACGGCCAGAGCCAGAACGCGCCGGCGGCTCCGAACGTCACCCACAGCATCACCGAGGGCGCGAAGTCGGCGCTGGCTCAGATCGCCGCCTCCACCATCGCCCCGGCGGCGGAGGGTGCGCCCGAAGCCGAGACGGTCGATACGACCGCCGAGGCGCCGGCCGCAGCAGAGCGACCCAAGAAGGCCCGCAAGAAGCGTGGTGGCGACCGCAAGGGACCGAAGTCTCCTGCGGAGCAGCTGCTCGACTCGGTGCTCGACGCCCTCCCGGAGCCGAAGGCGCCGGGACAGGGACGCGGACGCCGTCGGGTGAGCACCGCCGCGCTCACCGGTACCCCGGTGTCGGTGAACTCCGAGCCGTCAGCGCCGGTCGCGGGCGCGGACTCGGAGTCCTGAGGCGATCAGTCGGCGCACCAGCTCTTTGCCCTGCACGTGCTGGGCGCCGGCGGCGACGAGTCGGGGGATGATCTCCTCCGGGACGTCGTAGTGGTCGAGGTCGAAGGCCCGTGCGGGGACGTCGTGCGCCTTCGCGAAGGCGTGCAGCTCGCCGAGGCTCTCGTCGCTGACCAGGTGCGCCCAGAGCCGTCCGTGGGCGGGCCAGAGAGGGTCGTCGACGAGTACGGTCACCTCGTCAGCCTACGACCGTGCCGTCGGGTCGGGGCCCGAAGCGCAGGCGAGAACCGCCGGAGTCGGCGCGGCTTTGCGACACCGACCCGCATCCGGTAAAGTAGTCCCTTGGTGCGTATGCCGCGTCTTCCTCGTCGGTAGAAGCGGAGAGCCTTGCGTTCGCGCCCGTCGTCCTGCGACGCATGCAAGCAACAGTCTTCCCGTGACATTCTCGGAGCCGAAGTGCTCCCCAACGAAACAAGGTATGAAGTGGTTTACGCAGTAGTGCGCGCCGGTGGGCGGCAGGAGAAGGTCGAGGTCGGCACGATCGTTCAGCTCGACCGTGTCAAGGCTGCCCAGGGCGAGAAGATCGAGCTGGCCGCTGTGCTGCTCGTCGACGGCGCCACGGTGACCACCGACGCTGACTCGCTGGCGAAGGTCAAGGTCACGGCTGAGGTCATCGGCAACCTCCGCGGCCCGAAGATCATCATCCAGAAGTACAAGAACAAGACCGGCTACAAGAAGCGCCAGGGCCACCGTCAGGAGCTCACGCGCGTCAAGATCACCGGCATCAAGTAAGCCCGAGGGGACTAGGACATGGCACATAAAAAGGGCGCAAGCTCAACCCGTAACGGTCGTGACTCCAACGCTCAGCGCCTCGGCGTGAAGCGCTTCGGCGGTCAGCAGGTTCTCGCCGGCGAGATCATCGTCCGCCAGCGCGGCACGCACTTCCACCCCGGCGTCAACGTCGGCCGTGGTGGCGACGACACGCTGTTCGCTCTGGCCGCGGGTGCGGTTCAGTTCGGCGCGAAGGGCGGCCGCAAGGTCGTCAACATCGTCGCTGCAGCTGAGTGATCTCAGCGCGACACCAGTCATCCGGTTCGGGGCGGGCTTCGGCTCGCCCCGTCCGTGTATCTGCACACAGTAAGCAACAACACAGGAACCCAGGGGAACCAGCACATGGTCACGTTCGTCGACACCGTCACACTGCACCTGCGTGCGGGTAAGGGCGGTAACGGCTGCGTCTCCGTGCACCGCGAGAAGTTCAAGCCCCTCGGTGGCCCCGACGGCGGCAACGGCGGCGACGGTGGCGATGTCGTGCTCGTCGCCGACCCGCAGACCGGCACGCTGCTCTCGTACCACCACTCGCCGCACCGCTCCTCCGGCAACGGCGGTCCGGGCATGGGCGATCACCGCTCCGGTTTCCTCGGCGAGACGCTCGAACTGCCCGTCCCGGTCGGCACCGTGGTGAAGAACACCGCGGGTGAAGTCCTCATCGACATGATCATCCCCGGGGAGCGGTTCGTCGTCGCCAAGGGGGGGATGGGCGGGCTCGGCAACGCCGCTCTCGCCACCCCGAAGCGCAAGGCGCCCGGTTTCGCTCTGCTGGGAACGCCCGGACATGAGGGCGACATCGTCCTCGAGCTGAAGACCGTCGCCGACATCGCCCTCGTCGGGTACCCGTCGGCAGGCAAGTCCAGCCTGATCGGTGCGATCTCGGCAGCGCGGCCCAAGATCGCCGACTACCCGTTCACCACGCTTCACCCGAACCTCGGCGTGGTGCAGGTCGGCGACTTCCGCTACACGGTCGCCGACGTGCCCGGTCTCATCGAGGGTGCGAGCGAGGGCCGCGGGCTCGGACTCGAGTTCCTCCGTCACGTCGAACGCTGCTCGGCTCTCCTGCACGTGCTCGACTGCGCGACGCTCGAGCCTGGACGCGACCCGATCTCCGACCTCGACGTCATCCTCGCCGAGCTCGCTGCGTATGAGGTTCCCGAGGGGCAGACGCCGCTGTTGGAGCGTCCGCAGTTCGTCGCGCTCAACAAGATCGATGTGCCCGAGGCGCGTGACCTGGCCGACCTTGTCCGTCCGGATCTGGAAGCCCGTGGATTCCGCGTGTTCGAGATCTCCACGGTGTCGCACGAGGGCCTGCGTCCGCTCACCTTCGCGCTGGGGGAGCTCGTCGAGAAGCACCGCGCCGAAGCAGCACTCGAGACGCCGCCGGAGCGCGTCGTCATCCGCCCGCGGGGTTCGAAGAAGGACTTCACGATCCGTGTCGAGGGCGGCACCTACGGCAACGTCTACCGCATCATGGGCGACAAGCCCGTCCGCTGGGTGCAGCAGACCGACTTCCAGAATGAGGAGGCCGTGGGCTACCTCGCCGACCGCCTCGAGAAGCTCGGGGTCGAAGACGAGCTCTTCCGCCTCGGAGCGGTGCAGGGCTCGACCGTCGTGATCGGCGAGGGCGACAGCATCGTCTTCGACTGGGAACCCACCATGACGTCTGCTGCGGAGCTGATGAGCGCTCCCCGTGGAACCGACCCCCGCCTCGCGCCCAACGCGCGCCGGACGACGTCGGAGCGCCGCGAGCAGTACTACGAGCGCATGGACGCCAAGGCCGAGGCGCGCGCCGAGGTGGAGACTCAGCGTCTCGCCGCGTACCGCGAGGACGGCGAGTGACCGCACGCACCCGCGCGGACCTCGCAACCGCGTCCCGCATCGTCGTGAAGGTCGGCTCGTCCTCCATCAGCGGCGAGTCGTCGTGGCGGATCCCCGTCATCGTCGAGGCTCTCGCCGCAGCGCACGCGCGCGGCGCCGAGGTCGTGCTGGTGTCGTCGGGCGCGATCGCCTCGGGCATCCCGTTCCTGCGTCTGGACGCACGCCCCACCGACCTCGCGACTCAGCAGGCGGCCGCGGCCGTGGGGCAGAACATCCTCATGTACCGCTACCAGGAGTCGCTGCGCCCGTTCGACATCGTCGCAGGTCAGGTCCTCCTCACGACCGGTGACCTCGAGAACCCCACCTCGCGCTCGAACGCCCGCCGTGCGATGGAGCGTCTGCTCGGACTCCGCACCCTCCCGATCGTCAATGAGAACGACACGGTGGCGACGCAGGAGATCCGGTTCGGCGACAACGACCGCCTGGGTGCGCTGGTCGCACAGCTGATCGAGGCCGACGCGCTCGTCCTGCTCAGCGACATCGAGTCGCTCTACACGAAGCCGCCGACGGATCCCGGCGCTGAGCCGATCGACATCGTGGCGCCGGACGCCGACCTCACCGGTCTCGAGTTCGGGGCGACAGTGGTCAACAGTGTCGGCACCGGGGGAGCGGCCACCAAGGTCTCCGCCGCACGCCTCGCGGCTGCATCCGGCATCGGCGTCCTCGTGACCAGCGCCGACCTGGTGGATCAGGCGCTCTCGGGTGCCGAAATAGGGACCTGGTTCGAGCCGGCCACCTCATAAACTGGGCGGATGACCGACCAGACCCCGCAGGTGCGCCTGGAGCGCGCCAAAGAGGCCTCCCGAGCCACCGCAGCACTCACGAGCGGTGAGAAGGCTCGTGTGCTCGAGGCGATCGCCCTCGCGCTCCTGGAGGCAGCTCCTCGCATCATCGAGGCGAACGGCCGCGACATCGTCCGAGGTCGTGAAGAGGGCATCGGAGAGTCGCTCATCGATCGACTGCGGCTCGATCAGCAGCGCGTCGAGGCGCTGGCCTCCGCGGTCCGCGAGGTCGCAGCGCTCCCCGACCCTGTAGGCCGTGTGGTCGGCGGACACCGGATGCCCAACGGCGTGGCGCTCGAGCAGGTGCGGGTGCCGTTCGGCGTGGTCGGAGCGATCTACGAGGCGCGCCCGAACGTCACGGTCGACATCGCCGCGCTCGCTCTGCGGTCAGGCAACTCCGTGGTTCTGCGCGGGGGCAGCGCCGCCCGCGAGTCCAACACGGTGCTCGTCGAGGTCATGCGTGGCGCGGTCGAGGGCGCGGGCCTCACCCCTGAGGCGATCCAGACGGTCGACGACTTCGGTCGAGACGGGGCGAAGGCGCTGATGCACGGTCGCGGCTTCATCGACGTCCTGATCCCGCGGGGGAGTGCCGGCCTGATCGAGACGGTCGTGACCGAGTCCACCGTGCCGGTGATCGAGACGGGAGCGGGCAACGTCCACATCGTCCTCGACGAGACCGCTCCCGACGACTGGGCGCGCGACATCGTCGTGAACGCCAAGGTGCAGCGACCGAGTGTGTGCAACGCCGTGGAGACCGTGCTGGTGCACCGTCAGGCGGCGCCGCGACTGGTCCCGCTGGTGGCCAGCGCCCTGCAGAGTGAGGGCGTCGCGATCCACGGCGACGACGTGGTCGCGGGGCTGATGTCGAACGTGATCCCCGCCACCGAGGAGGACTGGGAGACCGAGTACCTCAGCCTCGACATCGCGATGAAGGTCGTCGACTCGCTCGACGAGGCGCTCGATCACATCCGGCGCTACAGCACGGGTCACACCGAGTCCCTCATCACGACCGATTCCCGGAACGCGGAGCGCTTCCTCGCCGAGGTGGACTCGGCGGTCGTGATGGTGAACGCGTCCACACGCTTCACCGACGGAGGCGAGTTCGGGTTCGGCGCCGAAGTCGGGATCTCGACCCAGAAGCTGCATGCTCGGGGACCGATGGGCCTCGCCGAGCTGACCAGCACGAAATGGCTCGCGCGTGGATCAGGGCAGACCCGCGGCTGAGGGCTAGACTGGGGGACGCTGTACCTCACAGGATCCCGCACAGCACGCCACGAAACGGAGTCAGGATGAACCTCGTCGCACAGATCGCGATGGCCGCTGCCGAAACCGAGCACCACGGCAACGTCGCGCTCGAAACGGTGATCTTCGGAGCCATCGCAGCGATCGTGTTCGCCTTCCTCGGGCTGGTGACCTTCTCCTACAAGAACGTCGCCAACCGTCACTCGGCGAAGGCTGAGGCCTGGGCCGCGAAGCACGGCAAGGATGGCCACGAGGCGGGACACGGCCACTAGGCCCCTATGAACGACGCTGCGACCACGCGCCCCCCGCGCATCGGCGTGATGGGCGGCACGTTCGACCCCATCCATCATGGTCACCTGGTCGCAGCCAGCGAGGTCGCGAACTCCTTCGGCCTCGACGAGGTCGTCTTCGTGCCGACCGGACATCCGTGGCAGAAGTCGGGCGTCTCGCCGAGCGAACACCGCTATCTGATGACGGTGATCGCCACGGCCTCCAATCCTCAGTTCACCGTCAGTCGAGTGGACATCGACCGTGAAGGCCCCACCTACACGATCGACACGCTGCGTGATCTGAAGCGGGATCGACCGGACGCGGAGCTCTTCTTCATCACGGGAGCCGACGCCGTAGCGCAAATTCTCAGTTGGAGGGACCATGATGAGTTGTGGGAGTTGGCCCACTTCGTCGCGGTCTCTCGGCCAGGACATGTCCTGAGCACAGACGGCCTCCCGAGCGACAACGTCAGCCAACTGGAAGTGCCGGCGCTGTCGATCTCGTCGACGGACTGCCGTGAACGCGTTCGCGACGATCAGCCGGTCTGGTACCTGGTCCCTGATGGGGTCGTTCAGTACATCGCGAAGCATCATCTGTATCGGAGCAAGGCATGAGTACATCGGATCAGCAGGAGCAGGGTCCGCTGACGCGCAAGCAGCTGCGGGAGATCCGGTTGACGGGTTCCACACCGGTCATCTCCAGCGAGGAGGCCGCTGCGGCCGCCGAGGCGGCACCGCCCGTACCGCCGCTGCCGCGTGCCGCCGAACCTGTCTCCCCGTCCCCGGCCCCGTCCCCGGCTCCGGCCTCGGCTCCCGTCGACGACGAGGGAACCAGCGGCGACGCCCCGCTGACCCGCCGTCAGGCGCGCGAACAGGAGAAGGTCCGCACCGCTTCCGTGCCCGTCATCGGCACCGAGGAGTCCGACGCGTCGGAACCTGACGAGCAGCCCGTCGAGGAGCAGGTGCCCGACGAGATCGTCGCGGTCGAGCCCCCTGTGGAAGCACCCGCAGAGATCGTCTCCGGGATTCCCGACTTCCGGGGCACCGACCCCGGTGATGATGACGACGACGATGTGGATGACGAGGTCATCGTCGCTCCGGTGAGCGCATCGGTCGTCGCGGATGCGGTGGGCGACGTTCCGCTCGACGCCACGGAGATCCCCACGGACGCCACCGCGAGCGAGGATGACGTCGAGGCGGTCCTGGGTCTCGCCGACGAGCGCGCCGCTGATGCAGCCGACGACGACGTCCTCGCCGACGTGGACGACGACGATGAGGATCTCGCCGAGGCCCGTCCCACGGTCAACTCCGCCTTCGGCGAAGGACTTCTCGCGGACGCACCCGATGAGCACGCGCCTTTCCGCCCGTCTTTCGACGAGCTCCTCACCGTCGGCGACTCCACGGGTTCGCAGCACTCCGCTCCGAACGCGCTGATCTTCACCCCCTCGCCCGGTGAGGGATCGCTTTCGGGCCCCGTCGCCTCCACCGGAGAGATCCTGGTCACGGGTTCCTATGAGCTGCCGCAGGGCATGGGCTCGCAGGGGCACGCCCTGGGAACGACCGACGGCAAAGACGTCGACGCGGTTCTCATCGACGGTGAGCTGCCGCCTGCGTCTTCGCCCACGCCGATCGCCGCGAGCTCGGCGATCAGCACCATCAAGCCCGCGGGCGAGGTCATCCGGCCTCCTGCCCCCGAGAAGGGGAACCGACTGATGGTTACCCTCGCCATCATCGCGGGCGGTCTCGCCCTCGCGATCGGCGTCGTTCTCGTCATCGCCTTCACCACGAAACTGATCTGATGCAATCACCTGAAACCGCCGAAGAGATGCTGCGCCTCGCAGCACAAGCCGCCATCGACAAGGGCGGTGAGGACCTCGTCGCGCTCAACGTCTCCGAGCCTCTTCCGCTCGTCGACATTTTCCTGCTCGTCACCGGAAACAGCGAGCGCAACGTCGCCGCGATCGCCGACGAGATCGAGGACCGGCTGATCGAGTCGGGGCACAAGCGCGTCCGGCGCGAGGGGCGGGCGGAAGCCCGCTGGGTGCTGCTCGACTTCGGCGACCTGATCGTGCACGTCTTCCACCAGGAGGAGCGCGTCTACTACGGCCTCGAGCGTCTCTGGAAGGACTGCCCCGTCGTTCCGATCGACGTGGCCGAGCCCGCCGCAGACCCCAGCTGACATGACCACGCACCTGATCACCGGTGCGGGTTCCGGCATCGGCGCGGTTCTCGCCCGTCGACTGCTGGATCGTGGCGACGACGTGGTGGCCCTGGCGCGTGACGCCGGGCGAGCGAAGCAGATCGCCGCCGAGCTCTCCGGGGCGTCGGTGCTGGTGGGAGACCTGTCCCAGCCGGGACGGCTGTCGTGGGCTCTTTCGAAGCAGCACCTGCCGGATCGCATCGACTCCCTCGTGCATGCGGCGGGTGTCGTCGACCTCGGCGCGGTGGCAGAGCTGCCTGCGACCCTCTGGGAGCAGCAGCTCGCCGTGAACCTCGTCGCGCCGGCGGAGCTCACCCGCCTGCTGCTGCCCGTCCTCCGGGTGTCGCAGGGGCAGATCCTGTTCGTGAATTCCGGCGCGGGGCTCCGTGCCAACGCCGGCTGGTCGGCCTACGCCGCGTCGAAGCACGGCCTCCGGGCTCTGGCTGACGCGCTGCGGGCGGAGGAAGCGGAGCACGGGATCCGGGTCACCTCAGTCTTCCCCGGACGCACGGCGACCCCGATGCAGGAGCGTGTGCACCAGCAGGAGGGTCAGGAGTACGAGGCCGACCGCTTCATCGACCCGGAATCGGTGGCAACCACGATCCTCACGGCCCTCGACCTTCCGCGCGACGCGCAGATCACCGACCTGTCGATCCGTCCGGGGGTCTGAGGCAGGGGCGCCGGGCCATCCCTGCGCATACCCCTCCCGGTGTCAAGGGGCTTCCCAGGCCGCGGTCCGTGGCGCACTCTCTTTGGAGAGAGAGTCCTGGAGGGCCCCAGATGTCTGAGCTACCGAATCCGCGCTTCATGCTGAATCGCATCACCGCGTCGGAATGGGTGATCAACGACCTTCGCTACTCGCCGAACGATCCACGTCACGTGGTCGCCTGCGTGTACGAGCTCGCCGAGACCGAGGTCGAGGTGACGTGGCTGCGCGATCTGCCGCTCGCTACGCGCTACGGAACCGTGTTCGAGGTGCTCGAGGACGTGGAGAAGATGCGGGGGACGAGTCGAGCGACGCGTCCTATCTCGATTCCGCACCGGCCGCCGCTGATGGCGACCTAGCCGGACGAACGGCACGGAAAGCGCACCCCCTCATCGCCGAGGGGGTGCGCTTCCTCATGCGCCGTGCGGCCGTCCGCGTTCAGGCAGCCGCAGGCCGGCTCGGAGCTGCTGCAGGGCTCAGAGCAGCTGCAGATCGGTGATGCAGGTCCGATCGTCCGATGACGTGGTGGACAACGGCACGGAACCCGTGAGGCCAGCGCTCTCGATGGTCACCGTTGCCTTGATGCCCCGAGGCACCCAGACGCCCGTGAAGCCGTTGTCATGGGTTCGGCGCGTCTCATCGAGGAGGACCGATCCGTCAGCGGCGGTGAGGACGATTCGCAGCTCGGTGTCGGAGAGCTCGCCCACGCACGTCGTGAGGCTGTGGAGATGGCATTCGTGGGTCTGCGCACGGAACGGTGCGATGGAGATGTACACCGCGTCGTCGGGCATCGGCAGCCGGCTCTCCCGACCGCTCTCGTCGCGCAGCACGAGCGCATCGGGTCGCACCGACGCGAGGAGATCCGTCGGTCTCTCCGCGACGGGCATCGCGTCGAGGCGTTCGATCACCGTCTCGACGTCGAGTCCCGAGAGATCGTGGGCCGCGAGCAGCTCCTGTGCGGCGGCCGCCGGGTCGTCGTCCGCCGCGGGGGCAGGGGCGGCGCATCCGGCCAGTGTGATAGCGGCGACGGTCAGCGCGGCGAGTGCTGCGGACAGCCTCCGTCGTCGTGGAGAGGCGGGACGGGGCGCTGCGGGAGAAGCGGCAGTGGGGGGACTGAGGGGGTGGTTCATGGCATGGTCCTTCGTGCGGGATGGGGCCGGTGCCGGGCGGGGCTGCGCCGACACCGGCCCCGGAACGGATCAGAGAGCGGAGAGGAGGTCCTTCATCTCCTGGATCTCGTCGGTCTGGGCGTCGACGATCCTGTGGGCGAGCTCGACCGCCTCGGGGTCGCTCCCGTCATCGATCTGCGCCTGTGCCATCTCGACGGCGCCCTCGTGGTGCACGATCATCTGCTCGAGGAACAGCCGGGACGCCTCAGGACCGTCGGCGGCGCGGAGCGCGGTGAGGTCGTCCTCGCTCATCATCCCGTCGCCGTGGTCCATCCCGCTGGCCTCGCGGTCTTCGGGGCTGATGCCCCATTCGTCCAGCCAGCCTTCGAGCTGTTCGATCTCCGGACCCTGAGCGGCCTTGATCCGCTGGGCGAGCTCGGCCACCGTGGGGTCGATCCCCTCCGTGGCGAGCACGATGTCGCTCATCTCGATCGCCTGCTCATGGTGGACGATCATCATCGAGGCGAACATGGCGTCGGCCTCGTCGGCGCCGGCCGACGGCGATGATGAGCCGTGGTCCATGCCGGGCATCGAACCGTCGTCGGCGGCGGTCGCGCAGCCGGCCAGCAGCAGGGCGGCGGACAGGGCGAGTGCGGCGGTCGCCGCAGCACGAATCTTCATGGGTTTTCTCCAATACGCATAGTCGTTGCGCACACGCCGGACGGCGGCGCGCGAGTGTGAGAGGCGGGTAGCCGTGGCGCGCGAGCGCGGGCTCCCGGGGCCGCTCAGGTGCGACTGATGCAGAGAACGTGAAGAGAGGGAGCGCGGGGGAGAGGCCGCGCGGCGAGGGTTTCGATGAGGGGCGACCGGCGGAGGATTCCTGTCCAGCCTCGAAGCACGCCAGGAGCGATGAGGAGCCCCAGGGCGAGGAGGAGCGCGAGGACGCACATCATCGCCATGCCGCTGTGGTCATCGGTGCCGCAGCCCGCGCAGGACATCTCTGCCGTGCCGGTGGAGTCTCCGGATGTGTGCGCCTGCGCGGTGCCGTGGTGCGCCGATGCGGGGTCGGCGACGGACATCGCCACCGCTGCTGGTGCGTCGGCCGCTGCGGTCCCGTGCAGATTCAGGGTGTGCATCCCCAGCAGTCCGAGGATGACTGCGGCGACGAGCAGCGCGCCCGCCAGAACGCCCCGGAAGGCGCTCGAGGAGCCCCTCCCGAACCGCGTCGCCGCCACCGGTGCCATGAGAGCAAGTCTAGGCGTGCGCGTGACGACGACCGCTCCCGGGGTGGGCGGTGCCGGTCGGCTCAGGCGTCGGCGGGGTCGTCGTCATCCGTCTCTGCGGCGACGCGGTCGGCCTCAGCGCTGTCGATGAGCGCGTCATCGACGTCCGGATCGAGGACGAGTTCACCGTCGACGTCCTTGGTCGGCACGCCGGCGGGGTCGTCGTCGTGGGGGATCGGTGGCACGGGGGGAATGATCGGGTTCGACATGATCGCATCCTTTCGTCGAGGTGCGTTCACGGTAGAACGTGCAGCGTGCAGACTGAATCGGGTTGACGCTCGTGAAGACTCGCGCTAGCGACGCGGAAACGAAGAAAGCCCCCGGATATCCGGGGGCTTCTCGGTGGACCTGAGGGGACTCGAACCCCTGACCCCCTGCATGCCATGCAGGTGCGCTACCAGCTGCGCCACAGGCCCAGATGCCGCTCCGTAGAAGCCGGAGCAACTTGAAAAGAGTACTACACGAATCCTCGCGAGCACCAATCGGCGGCGGGCGCCCGGGTGTGTCGCCGTCGCCTGGAACAACTCCGACGCGCAGGGCGTTCTGTTCTGCGTGGGCATTCTCGACAGTCTGGTGATCGGTGCAGGGCAGGCCGGTCTCTCGGCGTCCTTCCACCTCTCCCGGCTGGGCATCTCTCATGTGGTCCTCGACGCGGAGGTGCGAGCCGGTGGGGCATGGCAGCACCGGTGGGACGCCCTGACGATGCGCGATGTGCACGGCGTGGCCGAGTTGCCCGGTGACGTGCCTCCGCAGCGCGACGAGGCGCGTGCCAATGTCGCCGTGCCCGCATACTTCGCCGCATACGAGCACGAGCATGCGCTACCGGTCCTGCGTCCTGTGCATGTCGAGCGGGTGGACGACCAGGATGGTCTGCTGGTCGTGCGGGCGCGCGAAGGGGAGTGGACGACGCGCACCCTCGTGAATGCGACCGGGACGTGGTCGCATCCGTTCCTGCCTCATTTCCCAGGTATGGAGACATTCGTCGGCGAGCAGCTGCACACCGTGGACTATCCCGGTCCTGAGCACTTCCTCGGCAAGCGGGTCCTCGTCGTCGGCGGGGGAGCCTCCGCTGTGCAGTTCCTCGGAGCCCTCGCCCCGATCACGGAGACCCTGTGGGTCACCCGCCGCGAGCCGGTGTGGCGCAACGACGACTTCACCCCCGAGGCCGGTGCCGCGGCTGTCGCCCTGGTCGAACAGCGCGTCGCGGCAGGTCTGCTTCCCGAGAGCGTGGTCAGCGTCACCGGGCTGATGCTCCGCCCGCAGGAGCGCGAGGCCGAACGCCTCGGGGCGTATGCCGATCGTCGTCCGCTGTTCGCACGGATCGAGCCCGATGGCGTGCGCTGGGCCGACGGGAGCTTCGAGCAGGTCGACGTCATCCTCTGGGCGACGGGGTTCCGTCCGGCGGTCAGTCACCTGGCTCCGCTGCACCTGCGCAGCGCCTCCGGCGGTATCCAACTCGATCGGAACGGACGCGGTACGACCGCCGTCGCAGATCCGCGCGTGCAGCTGGTCGGCTACGGCCCCTCGGCGAGTACGATCGGCGCGAATCGTGCAGGCCGTTCCGCGGCGAAAGGCGTGCAGCGGATGCTGCAATCTGCGGGCGTGGGCGTCACCAGCGGTTGAGCACCTCTTCGGCGAACCCCTCGATGCCGTCGACACGGACGCGTGCTCCCGTGTGGTCCAGTGCCCAGCCGGTCCAGATGCCGAACAGCTGATCCGTCCTGCTCGCGATGACGAGGGCGTTCGTGCGCGATCTCTTGTCGTAGAACGGGGAGAAGGTCAGGTCAGCGGTCGCGCCGTGCACGTGCCACGGACTCATGTAGTCCTGCGGGTCGTAGTCCCACACCAGCTCTTCGCTGAGCTTGGACAGGTGCCCGTCGACGAGCAGGGCGTTCTCGGTCGCCCCGGAGCCGTCGGTCCACTTCGAGCCGAGCTGCAGCCCGATGACACGACCATCGACGATGCCACTGCCCGCAGCCCAGTTCCAGTGCACGCGGTAGGGCCACCGTCCGCGACCGTGGTCGAGCACCGCCCAACTGCCCGTCGGCACATCGTGTGCGACGCCGTCGATCGTGACGCTCCCGGTCGTCGGGCGCGCCACATCCTTCACCGTGTACTGGAACCGCGGGATCTCACCGCCCTTCCGCCACGGCACGACCACGCCGAGGGACTCGTGTCCCGCCGGCCGAGCCGCCAGCAGGTCGAACGACACGCGGGGTGCGGTACCGCGCAGGCGCGTGCCGTCGAAGGCCTCATCGATGTCGAGGGTGATCCGCGTGGTGCGCGCCCGCGCGGGTCCTTCCCCGAGCGACGGCGGCAGCGTCGCGCTGCGTCCGCCGGGCGAGATCACCGTCGATCCGATGTCTTCACCGGTCGCACGATCCAGGACCCAGACCTCGTGCAGCGCCATGTAGTCGACGCACGAGACGGTGAACGCGATGATGTGCGACGGCGTCATCACATTCCAGTACTCCCAGCGCTTGTTGCGGCCCCAGTGCCCGCGTCCGGGGATCCCGGACGTGTCATGGAGCGGTGTACGCGACCACCCCAGGGCCTCACGGTTCAGGGTTCCACGAGGGGTGGTGAGAGCGACGCGTGAGGTGATCTCGCGCTCGATCAGCGGTGCGGGCATCGTCGTCCTGCCGTTCGGGTCGGCGTCGTCCTCCCGAGTGTAGAGGACCGGGTGTCGTCGGATGCGGGACCGGGTACGCATCGTGTTCACGAGAGGACAGCGCACGTGGCTACGCTGAGGACCATGCTCCGCATCGTCTTCCTCGTCGTCTGGCTGCTGCTGTCCGTCTGGCTCGTCATCTGGGTCGGCGAGGGGCTCTTCGGAGTGGATCAGAGGCATTCGATCCTGCCGTTCGCCGGCGAGGACACTCTCGGCGGTCCGATCATGATCGGCGTCGCCTGGGGCCTGCTGCTGACGTTCGGCGGCATGCTGTCCGGTCTCGGACGACGGAAGGTCCCGCGCGGCGAGGCACAGATCGGCGTCGGTACGATCGTCGAGATCACCCGAACCGGGGTGACCGTCAACGATGTTCCGCAGTACGACCTCTTCATCCGTGTGACGCCGAGCACGTCAGAAGAGTTCATCGGTCAGCTTCGGATGCTCGTCGACGCCGTCGACCTCGCGAACCTCCAGATCGGGCTCCCCGTCCCGGTGCGCTACAGCCTGACGGACCACGACACGGTGGAGCTCGCGGATATGAGCGATCCGGCCGTGCGCGACGCGTTGCTGCAATGGCGGATCGACAAGGGGTTGATCGATCCCAGCCAGGTACGAGCGCGTACCAGCGGAACCCAGGTGCCGGCGTCCGTGCTCGAGGTGCGTCCGACGGGCCGACGTCGCGCGGGCCAGAGTGAACTCGCGCTGCGGGTGCTGATGGCGCCCGAGGGAGCGGCGACGTGGGAGGCCGACACGACGGTGTTCGTGTATCCGCAGGCGATCCCGCATCTGCAGGTGGGCGCCCCCGTCTGGGCGTTCTATCGCCGGGAGGATCCGCACACCGTCGCGGTGACCATCGAGAAGGAGGCGGCGCGATGAACCCGATGGACACGCTCATCTGGCTGGTGAACTTCCCGGCGTCGCACGGCTACGCGATGGTGTTCATCGCCGGGTTCTCCATCCTCGGGTTGTTCGCCCTGTCCGTGCGGGGCGCGGTTCCCGGCGAGACGCTCCGGAGCATCCGTGAGCGGGAGGGCCTGCTGCGCCCCGCGGACCGGCCGCGAGGCCGGTTCGGGGACAGCGTCGTTCGGATCGGGGCTCGCGTCCTGGCGTTCCTCATGCTCGGATCGCTCGTGATCGGGATCCTCAGCCTGACCGGCGTGCCCGTGACCCGCGCCTACATCTTCGACAACGGTCGTCCGACGACGGCGACGCTGGACGGCGACTGGGTGACCTTCACGACCGCGGAAGGCGTCGAGTACACCCTCGAGAGCAACTTCTTCACTCCTGCCGTGTACCCGGACCGCGACGCGTACCTGGCCAGCGGTCAGCCGGTCGTCGTCCGCTACCTGCCGAGCCACCCGCAGGCGTTCGTCATCGACAGCGACCAGACCCCGCGCTGACGTCGGCTGGTGCGCGTAGGGTGAGGGCATGTCACGCATCCTCGTGTTCGGCGGCCACGGCCGCATCGCCCTCCTGCTCGCACCGCTGCTCGTCGCACGCGGCGACGAGGTCACCGGTGTGATCCGCAACCCCGCGCATGCCGCCGACGTGGAGGCCGGCGGGGCCAGAGCCCTGGTCGCCGATGTCGAGAGCATGGACGTCGAGGCGCTCGCCGAGATCATCCACGGACACGACGCCGTCGTCTGGTCGGCCGGCGCCGGAGGCGGGTCTCCTGAGCGCACGTACGCCGTCGACCGCGATGCTGCGGAACGATCCATGAACGCCGCCGAGCGCGCCGGCGTGCGACGCTACGTGATGGTCTCCTGGCTCGGTTCGACCGCCGACCACGGCGTTGCGGAGGACGACTCCTTCTTCGCGTACGCGGATGCCAAATGGGCGGCCGACGAGCATCTGCGACAGAGCGGGCTCGAGGGGACGATCCTCGCCCCGGGCACACTCACCTTCGATGAGCCGACCTCCCGCATCCAGATCGACCCCGACGGACGCGGCGCCGTGTCACGGGCAGACGTGGCGGCCGTCATCGCCGCTTCGCTCCACGAGCCGTGCACGATCGGCCGCACGATCCGCTTCGGCAACGGCGACGGCACGTCTTCGGTGCCCATCGCCGAAGCACTCGCCTGCTGACACGACGGCACCGCGCAGGAGCCGTCATGTCCCGATATCGCCGATGGGTCGCCGGAGCGCTGGCGTTCGCCGCGTCGACGGCGCTGTGCGCCGCGCCGATCGCTGCGGCCTCCACCACAGGCACGAGCACAGGCGCGGCCACCTCCGCGACGACCATGAGAAGCGCCGAACCCGATGACCTGTCCGCGCACGCGGCAGCGCTGGTAGGGAAGATGTCCGTGGCGGAGCAGGCCTCGACCGTGGTCATGGGGCATGTGGCCGGGACGGATCCTGCCGTCCTCCGGGCCTACATGGAGTCGGGTCTCGGCGGGTTCATCCTGATGGGCGCGAACATCCCCTCCTCAGAGGCTGAACTGCAGAGCCTGACCGCCGCCCTCACCATCGATTCCGGGCTTCCTCCGCTGATCGCCGTCGACCAGGAGGGCGGACTCGTCTCGCGCCTGCCCGGTGACGATTACGCGGCGTCCACCTCGCTGAAGGGTCTCGCCGTCGACGACACCTCGGCGGCGTTCGCGGCCCGCGGTTCGCTGGTGGCACGCGCGGGGATCACCGTGAACTTCGGGACGGTGGCCGACGTCACCGCTGACCCCGGGACGTTCATCTACGGACGCGCCCTGGGTACCGAACCCGCGAGCGCCGCCGACCGGGTGGCGGCTGCGACCGCCGCCCAGGAGCAGTTCGTGGCCTCGACCCTCAAGCACTTTCCCGGACATGGAGCCGCGCCCGGCGACTCGCATCATGCGATCCCGACCACGACGATGGGACTCGAGGAGTGGCGCGGCACGGAGGCGCTTCCCTTCGCTGCCGGGGTGGATGCGGGAGCGTCGCTGTTGATGTACGGACACCTCGCGTACACGGCTGTCGACCCCCTGCCGGCGTCCCTGTCGCCGAGGTGGCACGAGATCGCCAGAGATGAGCTCGGTTTCGAGGGCGTGGCGGTGACGGATGACCTCGGGATGCTGTTGTCGTCCGGCGACCCTGCCTACGCCGATCCGGTCGCGAACGGTGTGGCCGCGATCGCGGCGGGCAACGACCTCGTGCTGATGATCGCCGGCTCCGACGCCCAGACGGCCGGGGAGATGGCAGCGGGGATCGCCGGAGCCGTCGAGGCCGGGACGCTGCCGGCCGAGAGGCTCGAGGAGGCGGCGACCCGCGTCATCACCCTGCGGCTGCAGCTCTCCGCGGCCACGGCGTCGTGGGGCGAGTGCGCAGACTGCGAACCGGTCGGCTGAGGTTCAGGCCGCCTCGCGCGCGCCCTCGCCGTGCCACGCTGCCAACAGGGCACGGCGCAGGACGGCCCCTCGCTCGGCGAACCCCCGCTGTCGGCGAACGTACTCCGCCTTCCCCTCCGCCGTCTCGATGCGCACGGGGACGACCTCCCACGCCGAGAGGTCGTAGGGTGCCGCCTGCATGTCGAGCAGACGGATGTCTCGCGCCAGCTCGAACGAGTCGAGAAGGAGCTCTCCGGGAATCAACGGGCCGAGCTTCGTCGCCCACTTGTACAGGTCCATGCCCGCATGCAGGCAGCCCGGCTGCTCGAACAGCGGCTGGTCTTCGCGGGTGAGGGGGGTGCGGTTGCGGGGGACCGCCTCGGGGGTGAAGAACCGGAAGGCGTCGAAGTGGGTGCAGCGCAGGTCGTGGCCCTCGACGACCGCGTCCGTGCCTGCCTGGCCCAGCCGCAGCGGTACCGGGTGCCGGTGCTCGTCGGCCTGGTACACCATGGCCCACTCGTGCAGGCCGAAGCAGCCGAACTGACCGGGCCGCGATGCCGTGCGCCGCAGCATCCGCTCGATCAGCGCGGCGAGGGCCGCCTTCTCGAGAGCGAAGGCGGCCGCATCGGGTACCGCGGCGCGATCTGCGGAGCCCGCGGCGTACCAGCGCCAGGCGAGGCGCTCCGGTGCCTCCGCGAGTTCGACTCCGGCGCCGGGGTGCCAGCGCCGCAGCTGTGCCGGCTTGTAGGAGTAGTAGGTGAACAGGAAGTCCCACACCGGATGCTTCTCGGAGCGGGCGGCACGCTCACGATGCTCGGCCGTCAGAGCGTCCGCGCGCTCCTGATGCGCTCGCTCGCGGGCCAGCCACTCGTCGCGGGGGATCACCATCTGTGTGTGTCCATGTCGGCGGTGCCCGTCAGTGGAGGATGCCGGCTTCGCCGAGCAGGTCGCGCAGCCCGGCGCCGTCCTCTGCGCTCACCCACGGGGCCACGTCTTCGGAATGCGGCTCCCGTCCGGCGCGGCCGCCGGCGAGCACCGCCTCGGCGGGGAGCAGGCGACGGATCGCGACGCCGGCCACGGACTCGGGATGCTCGTCCATGAACTGCGAGTAGATGGACTCGTCGTGCTGTCCGTCGTCACCGATCAGCAGCCACTTCACGCCGGGGAACTCCGTCGCCAGTCGACGCAGGTTGGTGAGCTTGTGCTCGCGTCCGCTGCGGAACCAGCGCTCGTGGGTCGGTCCCCAGTCGGTGAGCAGCATCGACCCTGCCGGGAAGAGGTGCCGGCCGAGGAAGCGCCAGAGAGTGGGGGCGACGTTCCATGCGCCCGTGGAGAGGTACACCATGGGTGCACCCGGATGCTGCCGCAGAAGCTGATCCAGGAGCACGGCCATCCCGGGGACCGGCAGTCGCGCGTGCTCGTCGAGAACGAACGAGTTCCAGAAGGCGATGAAGGGGCGCGGCAGCGCGGTCACCATCACGGTGTCGTCGACATCGGACACGACTCCGAAGGTGGTGCCCTCCGCGACGACGAACGCTCGGGCCTCCACGGGCTCCTGCCCCTCGACGGAGAAGGTGAAGGTCTGCCATCCCGGCTCCAGATCGACCCGGATCATCGCGTCGACCACGCCACCGCGGTCTGCGACGACCTGGTGCGTGGTGTCGCCGATGTGCACACTCACCGCGGCGAAACCCACCGGGATGCCGACGAAGCTGCGCCAGCCGCGGACGCTCGCCGGCTCGCCGTCACGTGTACGACGCTGCGGGGGGACGATCAGCACACGGCCCACGACGCGCACCCAGCCCGGACCGCCGTATCCGGGGAACGGGAGGATCGTCGCGACACGGCCGCGACGGCGCGCGCGACCTTCACGCCAGACATGCAGGCGGTGTTCGAGTCGGGCGAACCAGTGGATCCGGGGCGCCGGGGGAGCGGATGCCATTACCTCAGTCTTTCACGTCGGCGTCGGCCTCAGTCTCCGGCACCTCCAGGTGACGGGCTTCGAGCCGCTGCAGGAGCTTCTTGCCGAGGAACGCCAGGAGCAGGAACAGCGCGATCACGCCCACGAAGATGTACCCGGCGAAGTGGACGCGGTCGACGAGCTCGCGGAAGCTGCCCGCCGCGAGCGACGTGACGCTGACGTACGCCGTGGCCCACAGAACGCACGCCGGGGCCGTCCACGCCAGGAACTTGCGGTAGGGGTACTCGCTCATGCCGACGGTGAGGGGAACCAGCGAGTGCAGCACGGGGAGGAAGCGGGACAGGAAGATCGCGATGCCTCCGCGACGCTCGAGATAGTTCTCGGCACGGACCCAGTTGTGCTCGCCGATCCTGCGTCCCAGCCAGGACACGCGGATGTGCGGACCCAGCCACCGGCCCAGCCAGAAGCCGATGCTCTCGCCGATCAGCGCTCCGATCACGACCGCGACTCCCATCGCGATGCCCTCCAGCGGCGTCGCCACCCCCATCGAGGCGATGATGACGATCGTGTCGCCGGGGACGATCAGGCCGATCAGGATGCTCGTCTCCAGCATGACGGCGAGTCCCGCGATCAGCGTGCGGGCGACCGGGTCGATCGACTGCACGGTGTCGAGGAGCCAGATCAGGAGGTCGTCCACCCCATGAGGATACGGGAGCGGGCCGGTCCTAGGCTGGCAACGTGCCCGAACTGCTGACCGCTCGACCGCTCCCCTCCTGGGTGGAGCCCGCGTCCGTGTTCCGGATGATCGAGGCCCGGGAGGCCGACGTCTTCTGGCTCGACGCCGGCGCTGATGCGACGGAGGGATGGAGCTTCGTCGGCAGGGGAGAGCGTTCGGCGCTTCCGCACGACGTGCGGCTCGACGTCGACCCCGCCGACGCGACGCTGCCCCCGTTCACCGGGGGATGGGTGGGCTGGCTCGACTACGAGAGCGGAGCAGCGGCCGCCGGGGCACCGGTGGACGGGCCGGCCGACGCGACCGGAGGGGCATGGCTGCGTGTCACGCACGTCGTCGCCTTCGACCATGCGCTCCATCGCACCTGGGCACTGGCGTCCGCTGGTGAGCTCGACACCTGGGCGGACGCTGTCGGGTCGCAGACGGTTTCCGCGGAGACGGCAGCCGTCGGCACGGAGGAGGTGGCCCCGGAGGGTGCCCCGCGCATCGCAGACGCCAGACACCTCCCGCACGAGTACGCCGCGCTGATCGAACGCTGCCGAGACCTCATCCGCGCCGGCATCGCTTACCAACTGTGCCTGACCACCAGGTTCACCGTCACCGGCGCCCACGATGCGCTCGCCGTCTACGACCGTCTGAGAGGCACGACTCCCGCGCACCACGGCGGTTTCGTCCGCATAGGTGGTCGCACCCTGCTGAGCGCGAGTCCGGAACAGTTCCTCCACGCCGCGGGGGGAGTCATCCGCACCCGTCCCATCAAGGGAACCAGACCCCGCAGCGTCGATCCGATACAGGATGCCGCGCTCGCCGCGGAGCTCGCCGTCGACCCCAAGGAGCGCGCCGAGAACGTCATGATCGTCGACCTGATGCGCAACGACCTCTCCCGGGTGTGCGTGCCCGGGACGGTCCACGTCGACGGGCTCTGGGTCGTCGAGAGCTACCCCGCGGTGCACCAGCTCGTGAGCACCGTGAGCGGGGTCGCGGCGGATGGGACGACGGTCGGCGGGCTGCTCGAGGCCACCTTTCCGGCCGGCAGCATGACGGGTGCTCCCAAGCTCTCGGCGATGACGAGACTGCACGACCTCGAGGGCAGTCCACGCGGCGTGTACGCGGGGTGCTTCGGCTACATCGGCCTCGACGGCGCGCTCGATCTCGCCATGGTCATCCGCAGCATCCTGATCGACGGAGACCAGGCGATGGTCGGCGCCGGCGGGGGAATCACCTGGGGTTCGGTTCCGACCGCCGAAGTCGCCGAAGTCGCGACCAAGGCGCGAGCGCCGCTCGCCGCGCTCGGCGCGGAAATGCCTGCGCTCTGGCGTTCCGATATCCTGAACTGATCCCGCTTTTTCCTTCAGATTGGTCGTGCGTTCGTTGTCTGAGAACCTGTCCACCGCCCCTGCCGACGATGAGACGCCGTCGGTGCACGCCATCCAGAACAAATGGCAGAAGTACTGGGCGGAGAACGGCACGTTCCTCACAGGGGGCGAGGACGACACCCGGCCACGCAAGTACGTGCTCGGGATGTTCCCCTACCCGTCCGGTGACATGCACATGGGCCACGCCGAGAACTATGCCTACGTCGACATGGTCGCGCGGTTCTGGCGTCACCGCGGTCACAACGTGCTCAACCCCATCGGCTGGGACTCCTTCGGGCTGCCCGCGGAGAACGCGGCGATCAAGCGCGGCGCCGATCCTCGTGAGTGGACCTACGCCAACATCGACCAGCAGAAGCAGAGTCTGAAGGAGTTCGGCACCTCCTACGACTGGACCCGCGTCCTGCACACGTCCGACCCCGAGTACTACCGCTGGAACCAGTGGCTGTTCCTGAAGCTCTACGAGCGCGGGCTGGCTTACCGCAAGAAGAGCCCGGTCAACTGGTGCCCCAACGACCAGACGGTGCTGGCGAACGAGCAGGTCGTCGACGGCCGGTGCGAGCGCTGCGGCGCCGAGGTCATCAAGAAGAAGCTCACGCAGTGGTACTTCCGCATCACCGACTACGCGGACCGCCTGCTCGACGACCTGAACCAGCTCGAGGGCTTCTGGCCGCACAAGGTGCTGCAGATGCAGCGCAACTGGATCGGTCGCTCGATCGGTGCGGATGTCGACTTCGTGATCGAGGGACGTGCCGAGCCGGTGACCGTCTTCTCGACGCGCCCCGACACGCTGCACGGAGCGACGTTCTTCGTCGTGGCACCCGACTCCGACCTGGCCTCCGAGCTGGCCGCGGATGCGCCCGATGAGGTCCGTCAGCGCTTCCAGACGTACCTGGAGCAGGTGCAGAAGGAGACCGACATCGCCCGGCAGTCGACGGACCGCCCGAAGACCGGTGTCTTCCTCGAGCGGTACGCGATCAACCCGGTCAACGGGGAGAAGCTGCCGGTCTGGGCGGCGGACTATGTGCTGGCCGACTACGGTCACGGTGCCGTCATGGCCGTCCCGGCGCATGACCAGCGCGACCTCGACTTCGCCCGTGCGTTCGATCTGCCCGTCAAGGTGGTCGTCGACACGACGGCCCCCATCACGGGCGCCATGCCGGTGATCGAGGTCGACGACGAAGGTGTGCCGATCGACACGGGCGCCGCTCTCGACGAGCAGAACCCGGCGTCGACGGGTGTCGCCCTCACGGGTGATGGCCGGATGATCAACTCCGGTGCGCTCAACGGGCTGTCCAAGCGCAACGCGATCGCTCGCGCGATCGAGCAGCTCGAAGCATCCGGCACCGGCCGCGGTGCGAAGAACTATCGCCTGCGCGACTGGCTGATCTCTCGCCAGCGGTTCTGGGGCACGCCGATCCCGATGCTGCACACCGAGGACGGGGACATCATCCCGGTCCCCGAGGACCAGCTGCCGGTGAAGCTGCCCAGCGTGGACGGTCTCGACCTGTCGCCGAAGGGCACCTCGCCGCTCGGTGCGGCAGAGCGCTGGGTGCGCACGACGGACCCCGAGACCGGCGACCCGGTGCTGCGCGACACCGACACGATGGACACGTTCGTCGACAGCTCCTGGTACTTCCTGCGGTTCCTGTCCCCGAACAGCGACACCGTGGCGTTCGATCCTGCGCAGGCCGACCGGTGGGCGCCGGTCGACTCGTACATCGGCGGCGTCGAGCACGCGATCCTGCACCTGCTGTATGCGCGCTTCATCACGAAGGTCCTGTTCGACATGGGACTGATCGACTTCACCGAGCCGTTCACGACGCTGATCAACCAGGGCATGGTGCTGCTCGACGGATCCAAGATGTCGAAGAGCAAGGGCAACCTCGTCGAGTTCGCGTCGAGCATGATCGATCCCGGTGCCGACGTCGTCCGTGTGGCTCTCGCGTTCGCGGGACCGGTCGAAGACGACATCAACTGGGAGGACGTGTCGACGGCCGGCGCTCAGAAGTTCCTGGCGCGTGTCCTCCGCATCGCAGGGGACGTCTCGTCCTCCGTTGACGTCGTGTTCGACGGCGGAGACGCTGCACTGCGTCGCGCGACGCACAAGCTGCTGTTCGAAGCCCCCGGGCTCGTCGAGCAGACGAAGTTCAATGTCCTGGTGGCGCGCCTGATGGAACTCGTGAACCTCACCCGTAAGACGATCGACGGCGCGGCCGGCGGCGCGGATCCCGCCGTGCGCGAGGCTGCCGAGACGATCGCCGTGATGCTCGACCTCTTCGCCCCGCACACGGCGGAGGAGATGTGGGAGATGCTCGGTCACGAGCCCTCCGTCGGTCTCGTCACGTGGCGTTCGGCCGACCCGTCGCTGCTGGTCGAGGACACGATCACGGCGGTCGTGCAGGTGGGCGGCAAGGTGCGCGCGCAGCTCGAGGTGCCGGCGCGGATCGGCGAGGCGGAGCTCGAAGCGCTCGCCCGCGGGGATGAGCGCGTGATCCGTTCGATCGGCGACCGCGAGATCGTGAAGGTCGTCGTGCGGGCTCCGAAGATCGTCAGCTTCGTCGTCAAGGGCTGATCGACTCCTCTCCACGGTGGACGATCCGGTCGGGTTGTCCACCGTGGGTGGTTCGGTAGTCACAGGGTGCTCTCGGCCTCGCCTAGCTTGGCCGGATGGCATCATCCCCGCAGGCCCCACCACCGCCCCGGCATCGGCTGCGCCTGAGCGTCGGTGCGGCCGTGGTGCTCGCCCTCGTCGTCATCTCCGCGGCGGTCGGGCTGGGGATACTGCGCGGCCAGGCGCCTCCGACCGAGTCGGTGTCACTGACCGACGTCGGTGCGACGACGGGGCCGTCCGGAGAGCTCTACGTGCACGTGCTGGGGGCGGTGGCAAAACCGGGCCTCTACGTCCTCGAGCTGGACGCGCGCCTCGTCGATGCCTTGGCCGCTGCGGGCGGGACGACCGAGGACGCCGACCTCGCGGCGGTCAACCTCGCTCGGGTCCTCGAAGACGGGGAGCAGGTCGTCGTCCCGACGGTCGGCGCGGTGGCGGATGCTCCGGGAGCGGCGCCGCCGGGTGACGACCGCATAGACCTCAACACCGCCGATCAGGCCGCGCTGGAGACTCTGCCGCGCATCGGCCCGGCACTCGCCGCGCGGATCATCGCGTGGCGGGAGGAGAACGGTCGCTTCCGGTCGGTCGACGATCTGCTCGCCGTTCCCGGCATCGGTGAGAAGATGCTCGCCGGCATGCGCGGCGGGGTCAGGGTGTGACGCCACGAGATCTCCGGCTCGTGCCACTCGCTCTCATCGTCTGGGGAGTCGCCCTGCTGTGCGTGCTCGTGCCGGCCGCGGCCTGGGGCTGCGCGGCAGGTTGCGGGGCCGGGGCCGCCGTCGTCGTGATGCACCTCGTCCATCACCGCCGTCGTGGTGCTCGCCCGCTCGCGTGCGGCGGTCTCATCGTCGTCGTACTCGCCGCGGCCGCGGGTGCTGCGCTTTCCGTAGGATTCGCACAACCTGCGCGGGAGCAGGCGTCCCATTGGGGCGGCCGGGTCGTCGAGGTCGCCGCCGTCGTGACGTCGTCGGCATCGATCGGTCGAGACGGCCGTCTGTGGATCGAGGCGGTCGCCACGGAGATCGGGCCCCCGGGTGGCGCGACGGCAGCCGCGGCTCCGATACGCATCGGTGTCGCCCCGGCAGAGGGTTTCGATCTCGGAGCACGCCTCCGCGTCGTGGGCGAGGCCTCGGCGACCGACGCCGGAGAGCGGTCTGCCCTGGTCGTGTTCGCGAACTCCGCCGAGGTCGCCTCTGCGGCCTCCGGGGTGTTCGGTGCCACGGCATCGCTCAAACAGATGTTCGTCGATCGATCGCTCCGGCTGCCAGAGCCCGGCGCAGGACTCCTCCCCGGTCTCGCGGTCGGCGACACCCGGGCTGTCACCGCCGACCTGAACGACGCCATGCGCACCAGCGGCCTGAGTCACTTGACCGCGGTCTCCGGTGCGAACTGCGCGATCGTGGTCGGTGCGATCTTCTGGGCCACCGCGCTGTGCGGAGGAGGGCGCACGCTCCGGGTGGTGCTGTCCCTCGCAGGCCTGGCCGGATTCGTCGTTCTGGTCACCCCGGAGCCGAGCGTCGTCAGAGCGGCGGTCATGGCGGCCGTCGGGATGCTCACGGTGCTGCTGGGGCGTCCGAGTGCGGGAGCCGGCATGCTCTCGTTGTGCACCGTGGGCATACTCCTCGCCGACCCCTGGCTGGCGACGTCTCCGGGATTCGCGCTCTCGGTCGCCGCCTCGGGAGCATTGATCCTGCTCGCACCGCCCCTCGCACGCGGGCTTGGGAGGGCGATGCCGCAGCCCGTGGCGCTGGCCATCGCGGTCCCGCTCGCCGCCCAACTGGCGTGTGGGCCGATCATCGCCCTGTTCGCCGAGCAGCAGTCTTTGATCGGCATCGCCGCGAACCTCATCGCCGCCCCCGCTGCGCCGATCGCCACGGTGATCGGTCTGCTGGCGTGCCTCGCCGCACCACTGCCCGCTCTCGCGGACCTGCTGGCCGCCGCGTCGTGGCTCCCCGCCGCCTGGATCGCGACGACCGCCACGACGACCGCGCAGCTGCCGGGTGCGCAGGTGTTGCTCCCGGCGGGTATCGGCAGCGCGGCACTGGTCGCGCTCATCAGCGTGTGCATCGCTGTCGTGCTGCTCCGATCCCGCATCGCTCCTCGAAGACGGGTGGCCGCGCTCGCTGTCCTGGTCGTCCGGCGCGGCGCGGCGGCGGTCCTCGTCGTCGTCCTGTCCCTCGCGACCGCCCGGATTCTCCTCGATGGCCCGCTCGCGACGGTGACCTCGCCGGACGGATGGTCCGTCGCCGCGTGCGACGTCGGGCAAGGAGACGCCCTGCTCGTGCGATCTGAGGAGAAGGTGGCGCTGATCGACACGGGGCCGGCACCCGAACGTCTTGCGGCGTGCCTGCGGTCGCTGGGGGTGGAGCGGATCGACCTCCTCGTCCTGACGCACTACGACCTCGATCACGCCGGCGGAACCTCTGCGGTTCTGGGGCGCGTGGGCGCGGTGCTGCACGGACCTGTCACCGAGGATTCCGAACGTGCTCTCCTCGCAGATCTTGCGACAGCCGGCGCGCAGGTCGAGCAGGCATCGGCCGGCCAGCGTGGTGTGCTCGGCGAGGCGACGTGGCGTGTCCTCTGGCCCCTGAGAGCATCCGCGGCCTTTCCGTCGGGCAACGACGCCAGCGTGGTGATGGAGTTCGCCGGGGGAGGAGTGCCCCGATCCGTCTTCCTCGGCGACCTCGGTGCGGCATCGCAGCGCATGCTGCTGCGCACGGCCCGTCTCGGCCAGTACGACGTGGTCAAGGTGTCGCATCATGGCAGTGCCGATCAGGAGTCGGGGCTCTATGAGACGTTGCAGGCCCGCGTGGCCCTGGTCAGCGTCGGCGCGGACAACGACTACGGGCATCCGCGTGCGGAGATTCTCGATCTACTGTCGGCGACCGGAGCGCACGTGCTGCGCACGGATCAGCAGGGGCGCGTCGTCCTGGGCGTCCGCGACGGCGACCTGCGGGTGTGGACGGAACGCGCGGGCGCGGAGTGAACGAGGAGGGAGCGGTGTCGGCCACCGCCGGTAGGCTGGATCCATGGCAGCTTCGCGTCCTTCCTCCCGCGGTGGCACGAAGCCCACCAAGATCCCTCAGGTGTCGTGGCGCGAACCGCACCCGGCTCCGATCGTGCTCGTCTCAGGGCCGGAAGAGGTCTGCGCCGAGCGTGCGATCGCCGGAGTCCGCGACTACCTGCGCGCGGAGGACCCTGCGCTCGAAGTGAGCGACGTGCGGGCCGATGACTACGCGCCCGGCACGCTGTTGTCCCTCACGTCGCCGTCCCTGTTCGGAGAACCGCGCCTGGTGCGCGTCTCGGGTGTCGAGAAGTGCTCCGATGCCTTCATCCAGGAGGCGGTGTCGTACCTCGACAACGCTCAGGAGGGCGCGACCGTCATCCTTCGGCACACGGGTGCCAGCGTGCGGGGCAAGAAGCTTCTCGATGCTGTGCGCGCCGGGAACGGTGGCGGCATCGAGATCGCGTGCGCGGCGATCAAGCGCGACGGCGACCGGGTCGACTTCGCCGCCGGGGAGTTCCGCGCGGCCAAGAAGCGCATCGCACCTCCCGCCCTGCGCGCGCTGGTCTCCGCGTTCGCGGACGACCTGACCGAGCTGGCGGCGGCCTGTCAGCAGTTGATCGGCGATGTGGAGGGAGACATCTCCGAGGAGATCGTCACCAAGTACTACGGCGGTCGCGTCGAGGTCTCGGCGTTCGTCGTCGCCGACACGGCCATCGCCGGTCGCTACGGTGAGGCACTCATCGCCTTGCGCCATGCGCTCTCATCCGGTGCCGACCCGGTGCCGATGGTCGCAGCGTTCGCGATGAAGCTGCGCACCATGGCTCGCGTCGCCGGGAATCGCGAGCCGAGTCGGCAGCTCGCCCAGCGTCTGGGCATGAAGGACTGGCAGGTCGATCGCGCCCGCCGCGATCTGGCCGGTTGGAACGAACGGTCTCTCGGAATGGCCATCCAGGCGACGGCAAGAGCCGATGGAGAGGTCAAGGGCGCAGCCCGCGACCCGATCTTCGCTCTGGAGCGCATGGTCACCGTGATCGCCACACGTCAGCCGTTCGGCGAGTAGCCACCGCGTCCGGCTCTGCTCGGTCCCGGAGGAATGAAGAAGGCCCGCCCCGATGAACGGGACGGGCCTTTCTCAGAAGCTTCAGCTCAGAGGGAAGCGACCTGCTTGGCGAGAGCCGACTTGCGGTTCGAAGCCTGGTTCTTGTGCAGGACACCCTTGCTGACGGCCTTGTCGAGCTTGACGGCGGCCTTCTTCAGGCTGGCCTCGGCTGCTGCCTTGTCGCCGGCGGTGACTGCCGTGCGGGTGGAGCGGATGAGGGTCTTGAGCTCGCTCTTCACGGCCTTGTTGCGCTCGTGAGCCTTCGCGTTGGTCTTGTTGCGCTTGATCTGCGACTTGATGTTTGCCACGTGTGGACGCTTTCTGTACAGGAGTGTTAGGAAATGCCGGCAGCAGAAGAGGGCTGCTGCACAGCGGTCGTGAGGGAAGAACCCACACGCAAGCCAAGAGTCGAGTCTACCAGCAGACAGGGTGCTCACGCGAAACGACGATCAGAATGCGAAACTCGGTCGCGCATTCGATGGTACCGGGTGCAGAATCATCACTATCCCGACACTGACGTCAAGGAGCCACATGACCCTCGAACGCGATCGTCCGTCCGCGCCCTCCGCACTCCGCTGGTCCGCAGCCACCTCCGCCTTCCAGATCGAGGGCTCCCGCCCGACGGGGCCGACCGGACGATCCATCTGGGATGATTTCCTCGAGCGGCCGGGCGCGATCATCGACGGATCGACCGCAGAGCCCGCGTGCGACAGCTACCGGCACCCGGAGGCCGACGTGACTCTCGCTGCCGGTCTGGGGCTCGACCGCTACCGCTTCTCCATCCCATGGGCACGGGTGCAACCCGATGGCAGGGGAGCGGGTGACGGTGCCGCCCTCGATCACTACTCGCGGCTGGTCGACCTTCTGCTCGAGGCCGGTGTGGTTCCCTTCCCGACTCTCTTCCACTGGGAGATGCCGAGCGCGGTCGAGGCCGACGGCGGCTGGCTCGATCGAGACACCGCCGAGCGCTTCGCCGACTGCGCAGCGATCGTCGCGAGCCGTCTCGGCGACCGCGTGCAGCAGTGGTACACCCTGAACGAGCCGGCGATGACGACACTGCAGGGGTATGCGGTCGGCGCGCTCGCGCCCGGGAAGCAGCTCCTCTTCGACGCGCTGCCCACCGCTCACCATCAGCTCCTCGCCCACGCGCGCGCAGCGGCGGCTCTGCACGCGCACGGTGCCGACTCCGTCGGACTGGTGAACAACCACACCTGGGTCCTCCCGCTCCGCGACACGGCGGAAGATCATCAGGCCGCGGCGGTGTACGACCTGATCCACAACCGCGTGTTCAGCGAGCCGCTCCTCACCGGCGCCTACCCGGAACTCGAGGCGCTCGGGCTTCCGTCCCTGCCGGTGCAGGACGGAGACCTCGAGGCCATCGGCGGTTCGATCGACTTCTACGGCATCAACTTCTACAACCCGACGACGGTCACCGCCGCCGCCGAAGGGAGTCCGATACCGTTCGACATCGTGCCGACTCCGGGAGTCCCGGTCACCGGTTTCGGGCAGGATTGGCCGATCATGCCCAGCGCTCTGCGAGACCTGCTGATCGACCTGCATGCGCGGCATCCGCATCTCCCGCCGGTGATCATCGGTGAGAACGGCGCCTCCTTCCCTGAGCCCGAGCGCGCCGGCCGGGTCGAAGACACCGACCGGATCGCGTACCTGTCGGGGCACATCGCCGCGGTCGGTGAGGCGATCGACGCCGGGGTCCCGGTGGAGGAGTACACGGTGTGGTCGCTCCTGGACAACTGGGAGTGGGCCGACGGGTACACGCAGCGGTTCGGCCTCGTGCACGTGGACTTCGAGACGGGGGAGCGAACTCCCAAGGCGTCTTACGACTGGTACCGCGACCTCATCACGAGTTCGCGGACGGCATCGACGAGCACCGTGGAGCAGACGCGATGACCGAAGTCGCGGCGACCCGCTCGGTCCGAGCGGGCGCCCGATGGATGTCGCTGTTCACCCTGGCGTGGCTGGCGATCTGGACCGTCCAGCTCACACCCGTGCAGCTGCTCCTGCCTCTCCAGCTCGACACCCCGGAAGATGATTGGATCCGCGGAGTCGTGTCCTCGGGGCTCGTCCTCGGGATCGGCGGGCTCGCCGGCATCATCGCCGGTCCTGCCGCCGGAGCGCTCTCCGATCGCGCCTCCGCCGGACGCCACCGCCGTCGCCCCTGGGCGCTCGGCGGCGTGCTCCTGACAGCCGTCTGCCTCATCCTCACCGGCTTCGCCGAGGGTCCTTGGGCTGTGGGGGCGGGATGGGTGGGCGTCTCGATCGGGGTGGCCGTCTCGTCCGCCGCATTCACGGCTCTCATCGCCGACCAGCTGCCCTCGACGCAACGGGGTGCGGCATCTGCGGCGGTCGGTTCGAGCCAGGCCGTCGGCATCGTCCTCGGAGTCGGGCTGGTGGTCCTGCTCGGGCTCGGCATCCGCGACGGCTACCTGCTGCTCGCCGGGATCATCGCCGTCGTCGGAACCGGCGCCGCGCTGCTGCTGCCCGATCCTCCTAGCACGGAGGCGCTGCGCCCGAAGCCGGTCGGACGCCGACCACTCGCCTCGCTTCGGGACCGCGACTTCGCGTGGATGCTCTCCGGTCGCCTGGTGACGAACATCGGCAACGCGCTCGGTACCGCGCTGTTCCTGTTCTTCCTCCTGCACGGCCTCGGCCAGCCGAGTGCCGTGGCGCAGGACAACCTCCTGCTGCTGATCGTCGTGTACACGGTGTTCGTGGTGACCGCGTCCGTGGTCACCGGGATCGTGTCGGACCGCACCGGCAACCGGCGCACGCTCGCCATCGCGGCGACGGTGGTCCAGGCGGCATCCGGGGTGGCGATCGCTCTCGTGCCGACGTTCGAGATGACGATGGTGGCCGCGGCCCTGATGGGACTGGGCTACGGAGCCTTCTCGACGGTGGGTCTCGCGTTCGCGGCCGACCTTCTGCCCGATGAACAGGACCATGCGCGGGACCTCGGGATCGTCAACGTGACGGCAGCCCTCGGACAGCTGATCGGGCCGGTGCTCGGTGCAGCCCTGGTCGCCCTCGTCGGCGGGTTCTGGCTCGTGTTCGTCGCTGCGGCCGTGCTGTCTCTGATCGGAGGACTGCTCACCGCGTTCGCGCGCCAGCCGGCGCGTTCATGACTCGGACGCGCCCTGTTCGACCGTCGCGATCGCCAGTTGCAGGACGGCGTTGAAGATCCGTGGGCGCATGGCCGTGACCAGATGGGTCGTGCGCGGGACGATGATGAGTTCCGCGTGCGGCGCGAGACGCCGGAACAGCGACTCGTTGAGACGCAGCTGATCGTACTGTCCGTTCACGAACCAGAGCGGGATCGTGATCCGGGGAACGGCGGCGGCGATATCGAGCGCGGCGAGGCTCCGCAGCGCCGCATCCTGGGTGTCCAGCGCATAGCCGCCGGCGGCGAAGTCGGACCGCGTCTCGGTGGGGATGGTCGCCTCGAGGATGCGTCCGGTCAGCCACATCCCACGGTCGGGAAGCGAGTCGACGGCTCGCGTGAAGAGCCGGTAGGCCCGCAGTCCCGCGCCGTGGGGGAGCGAGGTGCAGGAGGCCGCGACGAGTCCCGCAACGGGAGGACGCTGTGCACCGCCGACGTAGGCGAGGCAGAGGAGCCCGCCCATCGAGTGCCCAACGAGCACGACGGGCCCTTCCCGGGCCGCTGCGCGTACGGCGACGTCGATCGTGTGAAGGGCCTCGTGGAGCGTGAAGTCCTCGCTCATCCGGGTGCCGTGCCCGGGCAGATCGACGGCGGTGGCGGCGTAGCCGTTCGCCGCGAGATGGACCAGCTGCGCGCGCCACATGGTGGCGGACGTGCGGATCCCGTGGACGAGGACGATCTGGGCGCTCACGCGTTCAGCATAAAGAAAGCGGGGCCGGTGGATGAACCACCGACCCCGCCTCGCGTGTGCGAAGGTTACTTCTTCTCGTAGCCCACGTTCTCCACCGGCTGGATGCCGAAGAGGTCGAGACCCACGTAGGGCTCGGGGGTCAGGTTGGCCAGACCCTCCTTGACGGTCCAGATCTCCGGGCCGTTCAGAACCGGGATGATGCCCCAGGTCTTCGCGAAGATCTCGGACTCCATCTCCATGGCCTTCTTCGTCTGCTCGACCGGGTCGGAGATCGTCTCGAGATCCTCGTGGATCATCTTGTCGATCTCCGGGGTGCCGGTGCCCGAGAGGTTCAGGGGGCTGTCAGAGCAGTACAGCTGGCAGAACCACGCGGCGCCGAACGGGTCGGACGACGTGAAGTTGAGGAAGAAGATGTCACCGTTCTGGGTGTTGTAGTCCTCAGCGAAGTCGGCAGACGGACGCTGATCGATCGTTACCTCGACGCCGATCGCCTTCAGCTGCGACTGCACTGCGAGCGAACGCGCGCGAGCGGTCTCGGTGTCCGAGTGGACCGGGAAGACGAGCGACAGGCGCTGTCCGTCCTTCTCGCGGATTCCATCGGAACCAGCGACCCATCCGGCGTCATCGAGGATCTTGTTGGCACCCTCGGTGTCGCCGTCCTTACGACCAGCTGCCTCCAGCGCGTTGCTGTAGCCAGGCTGGAACGAGAAGAGCGTCAGCGAGCCCGCCGGGTCCTCGGTGTAGTTGAGACCATTGAAGATGATCTCCTTGATCTGCTCGATGTTGATCGCCTCGAAGACGGCCTTGCGCACCTCGAGCTCGGAGAGCACCGGGTTGGCCGAGTTCAGGGTGAAGATCGCGTTCGCCGTGGACTGTCCCTTGTAGGTCTTGACGTCCTTGAGGTCCTCGACCTGGGCGAGGAGCTCGGCGCTGCCGGTCTCGGCCATGTCGACCTCGCCGTTGCGCAGTGCGTTGACCGCCGCGGTCGGCTCCATCTGGATGAAGGAGACCTTCTCGAGCAGAGGCTCGTTGCCCCACCACTTCGGGTTCGGCGTGAGCGTGACGACGCCACCGGTCTTGTCGTAGTCCTCGACCGTGTAGGGGCCAGCACCCCACTCCGGGTGCCAGTCGCCGAGGAAGGCGGTGTTGAACAGCTCAGGAGTGTTCACAGCCGGGTGCAGGAGCTGGGAGAAGACCATCTGGGGCCAAGCGAACTCGCCCTTGAAGGTGACGATGACGTCGTGGTCGTTCTCGCCGGCCTCGACGGACTCGATTTCCTTCCAGCCGTCGGTCGAGTTGGGCTGGTACTCCTCGTTCGTGCCGTTCTGCGCGGTCCAGGTCGCCTTGAACGCCGTGACGTCGATGGGCGTGCCATCGTTCCAGACAGCCTTCTCGTTGACCTTGAAGTGCAGGACGGTCTTGCCGTCCTCGACCCCGAACGAGTACTCGTCGAGGTACGCGTCGTTCTTGTAGATCGTGCCGTCCGGCTTCATGAGCAGGATCTGAGGGCGGAACCACGTGCCGATCTGCGTGACGCGTGCGTCACCGTCGCCGTGGAAGTAGTTGAGCTGCTCCGCGATGTTCGACACCGGGATACGAAGCTCACCGCCGACCTCGAGGTTGTCGCGCGCCTGGGGGTTGTAGTCCGCGCCCGTGACGGTCTGCGGGGCTTCGCCTTCGCTGCCGCCGCCGTTGCCCGCTGGTGCACATCCGCTCATGACGAGTGCGAGGGCGCCACCGAGAGCGGCGATGCCCATCAGCTTCTGATGCCGTTTCATGGTACTCCTTAGTGCCTTTCGGCCTTACTTGGGATAGGGGCAGAATAGCTCCGCCCTTCTCGCGCGAAACGCATTGCGCACCGAACCGTTATCGGACTGTGCACAACCGCTCGCGAGTTCAGTTGGGGACTGCCGCCGCCGCGTCGAATCCTTCGACAGGCAGGATGATCCGTTCGCGTGTGCGCTCGATGTCGGGGTCCGGGATCGGGATCGCCGACAGGAGCGCCTTCGTGTACGGGTGCTGCGGGTCGTCGAAGACCTGGTCAACGTCTCCGTGCTCGACGAAGGATCCCTTGTACATCACGGCGACGCGGTCGGCGATGTGCCGGACGACGGCGAGGTCGTGAGCCACGAAGAGATACGACAGCCCGAGCTTCGACTTGAGCTCGTCGAGGAGGTTGATCACGCCCGCCTGGATCGAGACGTCGAGTGCCGAGACGGGCTCGTCGAGCACCACGACCTTCGGGTTCGTCGCCAGCGCGCGAGCGATGCCGATGCGCTGACGCTGTCCACCCGAGAAGGCCTGGGGGAACCGATCGCTGTGGGCGGGGTCCAACCCCACGAGGCCCATGAGCTCCTCCACGCGGTCGAACGCATCGTCCTTGCTCATCCCGATCGCGAACATCGGCTCGGCGATGATGTCCCACACCGTCATACGCGGGTCGAGAGCGCCCATCGGGTCCTGGAACACGATCTGCAGGTCGCGACGGAGCTCGCGCTCCTCCGCTCGGTTCTTGATGTCGGCGACGCTCTTGCCGCCGATGCGGATGTCGCCGTTCTCCTGGGGGACCAGATCCATGATCTGCAGCAGCGTCGTGGTCTTGCCGCTGCCGGACTCTCCGACGATCGCCAGGGTCTCACCCTGACGCACATCGAAGGTGAGGCCCTTGACGGCGTGCACCTCGCCCACCTTGCGCTTGAAGAGCGAACCCTTCATCAGCGGGAACGTCTTGCTGAGGTTGACGGCCTCCAGCGTGATCGGCCGGTCCTCGCGCGGGGTGCGGGTGAGAGGGCTCGGCGGGATCTCCGGCACGGGGTACACCGGCAGGCCGCCGAGCATCCCGTCATCGTCGATGTCGTTCGCGCGGATGCAGGCGACGCTGTGGTTCGCGTGACCCTCCGTCGTGATCGGCAGCAGCTCGGGCTCCCCTTGACGGCAGGCGTCGATCGCGATCGGGCAGCGCGCGGCGAACGGGCAGGCGTCGGGAAGGTTGATCAGCAGCGGCGGGTTGCCCTTGATCGGGATCAGGGGCACCTTCTCGGTCTTGTCGACGCGAGGGATCGCGCCGAGCAGACCGATCGAGTACGGCATCCGCGTGCGGTAGAAGAGCTCGCGCACGGGTGCCTGCTCCACCGGCTTGCCGGCATACATCACGAGCACATCGTCGGCGGTCTTCGCGACCACGCCCATGTCGTGGGTGATGATCATCATGGCGGCGCCGGTCTCCTCCTGCGCCTTGTCCATGAGCTCGAGGATCTGCGCCTGGATCGTGACGTCGAGGGCCGTGGTCGGCTCGTCGGCGATGATCAGCTTCGGGTCGTTGGCCATCGCGATGGCGATGACGACGCGCTGACGCATTCCTCCGGAGAACTCGTGCGGGAAGGCTTTCATGCGCCGTTCCGCCTCGGGGATGCCCACCAGTCGGAGCAGCTCGACAGCCCGCGCCCACGCCTCCTTCTTCGGAAGGCTGCGGTGGACGGTGAGCGCTTCGATGAGCTGGTCGCCGATCGTGAAGACCGGGGTGAGGGAGGTCAGCGGGTCCTGGAAGACCATCGCCATGCCGTTGCCACGGATCACGGAGAGCTGCTTGTCGCTCTTGCCGATGAGTTCCTTGCCGTCGAACATGATCGACCCGGTGACCTTGGCGTTGTCGTCGAGCAGGCCCATGATCGCCAGGGACGTGACGGACTTGCCGGAGCCCGATTCGCCGACGATGCCGAGGGTCTTCCCGGCTTCGAGGTCGAACGAGACACCGCGGACGGCGTCGACGCGCCCCGCTTCGGAGGGGAAGCTGACCTTGAGATCGCGGACGGAGAGTACGGTGCTCATGCGCGGCCTCCTGCAGCCGAAGTGGGATCCAGGGCGTCGCGCAGACCGTCGGCGATGAGAGCCATCGACACGGTGAGCAGGGTCAACGCCGCTGCGGGGAAGTAGAACAGCCACGGCGCGCTGACGAGAGTGCTCGAGCCGTAGCCGATCAGCGCGCCCAGGGAGACATCGGGAAGCTTGACGCCGAAGCCGAGGAACGACAGCGATGTCTCGGTGAGGACCGCGGTCACCACACCCAGCGTGAAGTTGATCACCAGGAGCGAGCCGATGTTCGGCAGCATGTGGCGGATCACGATGCGCATCCCGGAGAGTCCTGCGTAGCGCGCGGCGTGGATGTACTCCCGCTCGCGCAGCGACAGGGACAGGGTCCAGATGATGCGGGCCGGGAAGAACCAGCCGACGATGAAGATCATCACCAGGGAGATCACGAGCCAGTTTCCACCGGCGTCGTTCGAGATCATCGCGAGGATGAGGAAGTTCGGCACGACCATCATGAAGTGGATGACCACGAGCATGACGCGCTCGTAGGCGCCGCCGAAGTACGCGGCGGTCGCACCGACGATCGCCGAGATGATCGTGGTTCCGACCGCGACGAGGACCGCGATCATGATCGAGCGCTGAAGTCCGACGGCCACCTGGGCGAAGTTGTCGTTGCCCGAGCCGTTGGTGCCGAACCAGTGTTCGGCCGACGGCGCCTGGCGCAGAGCGAGGAAGTCGAGGTCCGTGTGACTATACGGCGCGATCAGCGGGCCGAAGATCGCGAACAGGATGAGCAGCACGAGGATGACGATGCCGAGGAGAGCACCGCGGTTGCGCAGGAAGCGCCGGCTGTAGAGCGTGAACATCGAAGTGCGCTTGCGCGACTTCGGCCGTTCGCCGATCTCGGGGGAGACCCCGATGGATTCGAGGGACATTAGCTCACCCGCACTCTCGGATCGAGGACGACGACGGTGACGTCGGCGAGGATGGCGCCGATCGCCGTCATGAGGGCGCCGAATGCGGCGACCGCGACGGTTCCGTGGATGTCGTTGTTGTTCAGCGTCTGAATGAAGTACCGGCCCATGCCGTTCCAGTTGAAGATCGTCTCGGTGAGCACGGCGCCCGTGAAGACGAGCGGGATCGTGAAGGCCACCTGGGTGGTCACCGGGATGAGCGAGGTCCGCAGCGCGTGCTTGCGGATCGCCTGCTGCTTCGTCAGGCCCTTGGCCCGTGCGGTGCGCACGTAGTCGGCCTTGATGTTGTCGAGGAGCAGCGACCGCTGGAGGAAATGGATCTGCGCGTAGCCCGTGAGCACCAGCGCCAGCGTCGGCAGAGTCAGATGCTGCAGCACGTCTATGAGGACGGGGAAGAAGCCCTCGACCCCCTGACTGGAGGAGCCGACGACGTAGAACACCGTGGTCCCGACCCAGTTGTTGAAGTTGATGGCGAGGAGCACGAAGGCGAAGCCGGCGACCACGATGGGGATGTTCATCGTGATGATGCTCGTGCCCTGACCGATCCGGTCGGCCAGCTTGTACTGGCGGGACGCCGTGTAGACGCCGAGCGCGATGCCGAGGACGGTGGTGATGATGGTCGCACCGAGGACGAGTTCGGCACTGATCCAGACTCGATACGCGACCTGCTCGTTGACCGATTCACCGGTCGGCCCGAGGCCCCAGTCCCACCGGAAGATGATCCCCGAGAACCACGTCCACCATCTCTCGAGGAGGGGGACGGACTCGCTGAGGTTTCGCGGGCGGAGGAGAGCGTCGATCTGCTCCGCGGAAAGCGGTGGACGCCGCCCGACATAGTTGTTTTCAGGGTCGAGGTACAGCCATGCGAGGAAGTACGTGATGTTCGTCGCGACGACGATCATCAGCACCCACCCGAGGATGCGGCGCACGAGATACTTGATCAAGGTGTTGATTCTTTCTCTTTTACAGACGCGCGCGGGATCCGCCGACGCAACGCTGAGCCGAGTAGACATTCAATCACCATCTACGGCTCTCTGCGACGCGACGGCCACCACCGGGGTCTGTGACGGAGTCTTGCCGCTCGCGGGATCCGGTGTCACGGATTGCTCCCGGGCAACTTCGGGAGACTATCACCGGATCGCCGGAATGGGGGATTAGCATCGCCTGACCGTACAATCGAGTGGACATGTCCCCACGCGCTCTCACTCCTCTTCAGCCTGCCTCGACGCCGGCTGCGCAGATCCGCAATTTCTGCATCATCGCCCACATCGACCACGGCAAGTCGACGCTCGCCGACCGCATGCTCCAGATCACCGGCGTCGTCTCGGACCGTGACATGCGGGCCCAGTACCTCGACCGCATGGACATCGAGCGTGAGCGCGGCATCACGATCAAGAGCCAGGCCGTCCGGATGCCGTGGGAGCTCGACGGCCAGACCGTCGCCCTGAACATGATCGACACCCCCGGTCACGTCGACTTCACGTACGAGGTCTCGCGCTCGCTCGCGGCCTGCGAGGGAGCGATCCTGCTCGTCGACGCGGCGCAGGGCATCGAAGCGCAGACGCTGGCGAACCTGTACCTCGCGCTGGAGAACGACCTCCACATCATCCCGGTCCTGAACAAGATCGACCTGCCGGCCGCCGACCCCGAGAAGTACGCGAAGGAGCTGGCATCCCTGATCGGCGGCAAGCCGGAGGATGTGCTGCGCGTCTCGGGCAAGACCGGCGTGGGCGTCGAGGAGCTTCTCGACCGACTGGTCCAGGAGATCCCCGCTCCGACCGGCGACGCGGACGCGCCCGCCCGCGCGATGATCTTCGACTCGGTGTACGACGCCTACCGCGGTGTCGTAACCTACGTGCGCATGGTGGACGGCAGTCTCTCGCCGCGCGAGCGCATCCAGATGATGTCGACCGGCGCGAACCATGAGGCTCTGGAGGTCGGCGTGTCCAGCCCCGAGCCGACCCCGACCAAGGGGCTCGGCGTCGGCGAGGTCGGCTATCTGATCACCGGGGTGAAGGATGTGCGCCAGTCGAAGGTCGGCGACACGATCACCACCACGCGGAAGCCGGCGTCCGAGGCTCTGCCCGGCTACACCGACCCGAAGCCGATGGTCTTCTCGGGCCTGTACCCGATCGACGGCAGCGACTACGCCGAACTGCGCGAGGCTCTCGACAAGCTCAAGCTCTCCGACGCCTCGCTCGTCTACGAACCCGAGACCTCGGTGGCGCTCGGCTTCGGCTTCCGCTGCGGGTTCCTCGGCCTGCTCCACCTGGAGATCATCACCGAGCGACTCGCCCGCGAGTTCGGGCTCGACCTCATCACGACCGCCCCCAGCGTGATCTACGAGGTGCTCACGAGCGACACCGGCGAGACCGTCACCGTGACCAACCCGAGCGAGTACCCCGACGGGCGCATCGGCTCGGTGTCGGAGCCGATGGTCAAGGCCGCCATCCTGCTGCCGAAGGACTACGTCGGCACCGTGATGGAGCTGTGCCAGTCGCGGCGCGGCACTCTGCTCGGTATGGAGTACTTCTCGGAGGAGCGCGTCGAGCTGCGCTACAACATGCCGCTCGGCGAGATCGTGTTCGACTTCTTCGATCAGCTGAAGTCGAAGACCCAGGGGTACGCCTCCCTCGACTACGAGCCGTCGGGTCAGCAGGAGGCCGATCTGGTCAAGGTCGACATCCTGCTCCAGGGCGAGAAGGTCGACGCGTTCAGCTCGATCGTGCACCGCGACAAGGCGTACGCCTACGGCACGATGATGGCCGAGCGTCTGCGCAAGCTCATACCTCGCCAGCAGTTCGAGGTCCCGATCCAGGCCGCGATCGGCGCGCGCATCATCGCCCGCGAGACGATCCGCGCGATCCGCAAGGACGTGCTCGCCAAGTGCTACGGCGGTGACATCACCCGCAAGCGCAAGCTCCTCGAGAAGCAGAAGGAGGGCAAGAAGCGCATGAAGATGGTCGGCCGCGTCGAGGTCCCCCAGGAGGCGTTCATCGCCGCGCTGTCGGGCGACGTCGAGGGCAAGGACAAGAAGTAGCGCCTCTGGGCGTGCCCGGGATGTGACCTCCTGCGGCGCGTGGGGGTGTTCGCTCAGGTAACGCGAAGTAGGGTGGAAGTCATGCGGCGCGGGACTTTCCGAGACGACACGGTGGACTATGCGGCCGTGGGTGCGACCCATGCGCCCGATCTGATGCAGTACCCGCCGGAGCGCAGCATCCCGGCGGAGGAATCCTGGCGGATCGGGAGCGGGGCGGAGCGATTCCAGACCGCCGGTGAGGCGCTTTTGTCCTGGACCGCGCAGCGCGCGGCGGGGCTCTCCGTCGAAGACGTGCGGCCTGCTCCCGGACCCGCCTACGCGGGTGTGAGCTTCGACGCGGAGGGTAACCCGATCGCGCCGAGCAAGCGCGATGTCGAGCCGCGCTACGACGCCGAGGGCATGCCCTTCGTCGGCGCGGGTATGACCCTGCACCTTCGCGGACGTGTCGGCGGTATGCGTGCCGACTCCGAACTCCGCGTGATCTCGGTCACCGAGGAGACGCGGCGCATCGGCTTCGTCCTCGGCACCGTCGGCGGATCGGTCGTCAGCGGCGAGGAGTCGTTCGACGTCGACTGGCGCGAGGACAACGACGAGGTCTGGTTCACCGTACGGGCGTTCGATGCACCCAACGCCCTCGTCTATCGCACCGTTCCCGCGCTCATGAAGCGTCGTCGCCGTGAGCTGTTCGCGCGCTACCTCCGTGCGATCTCCCCGCTCTACGCGACCCCCGTCTGATGGCGGGACCGCTCCCTCTCGGAGATCCGGCGCCGACCGACGGGCATCTGCCCGCCGACCTTCCGATCGACACGAGTGTCCCGTTCTCGGCCTACCTGCACATCCCCTTCTGCACGGTCCGCTGTGGGTACTGCGACTTCAACACCTACACCTCGACCGAGCTGCGCGGCGCCCGGCAGGAGGACTACGCGTCAACCTTGATCTCGGAGATCGCCCTCGCGCGAGGAGTGCTCGCCGACGCCGGGGCCTTGCGCCCGATGGACACGGTGTTCTTCGGCGGCGGTACGCCGACCCTGCTCCCCGCCGGTGATCTCGCGCGCATGCTCGGGGCGGCTACCTCGGCCTTCGGGCTGGCCGACGGCGCCGAGGTGACCGTGGAGGCGAACCCGGACACGGTGACCCCCGCGGTCGCGCGCACCCTGGCCGATGCCGGGGTCACGCGGATGTCCGTCGGCATGCAGTCGGCCGTGCCGCACGTGCTCGCCGCGCTCGACCGCACCCACCGACCCGAGAACGTGCGCACCGCCGTGGCCGCCGCGAAGGACGCCGGGCTCGCCGTGAGCGTCGACCTGATCTATGGGGCGCCGGGGGAGTCGCTCGCCGACTGGGAAGCCTCTCTCGACGCCGCGCTCGCTCTCGAGCCCGACCACATCTCGGCCTACGCCCTCATCATCGAGGACGGCACCAAGCTCGCGCGCCAGATCCGCCGCGGTGAGGTCCCCACGCCCGATGACGACCTCCAGGCCGACATGTACGAGCTCGCCGACGCCCGTCTCGCGAGCGGTGGTTTCGACTGGTACGAGGTGAGCAACTGGGCGCGCACGCCCGATCGACGTTCGCGGCACAACCTCGCCTATTGGCGGGGGAGCGACTGGTGGGGATTCGGTCCCGGAGCCCACAGCCATGTGGCCGGGCTGCGCTGGTGGAACGTGAAGCACCCGGCGGCGTATGCGCAGCGGCTCGCGGCATCCGAATCGCCGGCGGCCGGAACGGAGCGACCGGATCACGAGTCGCGCACGTTGGAGCGCATCCTGCTGCTCAGCCGTATCCGGGAGGGCATCGGTGTGGACGAGGTGCCTGCCGCGAATCGGAGCAGGGTCGCCGGACTCATCGCGGATGGGCTCGTCGACCCCGGCGCGGCGATCCGGGGGCGGATCCAACTGACCCTGCGAGGTCGTCTCCTCGCCGACGCCGTCGTGCGCGAGCTGACCGACTGACGGGGCCGGGAGACTCAGCCCGGCAGGAGATCCATCCCCGCTGTACGCCGTTGCGGCACGGTCGTGCTGGCAGCATCGAAGAGACGCGTCCGGCGGTCGGACCCGTAGACGGGCCAACCGGGGTCGCCGTCGGTCACGAAGCCGACCCAGGCCGCGTTCATCTCGGTCGCGAGTCCGCGCGGTGCGTCGGCACCCGCCATGCGCCTGGCCTCGTCGTCGCCGAGCCGGTCGAACACGAAACCGAGCTCCAGTGCATGCGCGGCTCGCAGATCTCGCACCGGACTCGGCCAGGCGAATTCGTAGACGTGCGTGCTCTCCGGGCGCGCGGCGGCCACACGGCTCAGCGGCGCGCGCAGCATCATGTCGGTGACGAGCTGCCCGAACACCTCTCCGGTGCCGGCGCCGGGGAACGCGGACCGGTACTCGGTCACGGCGCGGCGCGGGATGCGGGAGAGAAGACGTGCGGCCTGCAGCTTCAGTTCGCTGATGCCCTCCAGAGCCTCCGGGGGGAACCACAGCCGGTACTCGTCGGTGTTGCTGCCGATGAGGAGCGGCGTGTCGATCTCGCCGAGCACCTCGTGCGGTGAGCGCGGCAGACTCTCCGGATCGATCGCGAACTGGAAGCCCGGTGCTCCGCCCAGCGGCGACGAGCCCGCGGACTGCGCCTTCCGCGCCTCGAGCAGCTGCTCGGGTGAGAGCGCGGCGAACGAGTCGCGGTCGGCCCTGACACCGAGGCGCTTCGCGAGCTGAGCGGTCACGCGGCCGGCCTTCTTCGGGGTCTGGGCCTGGAGCGGACCCGATTCGATGATGGCTCGACGGATCAGTGCCCGCGAGTCGTCGCGAGCGAGGAGTCCCGCGACGATGGCACCGCCGGCGGATTCGCCCATCGTGGTGATCTGAGCCGGGTCGCCGCCGAACGCCGCGATCTCGCGGTGAACCCATTCCAGTGCGGCGGCGGCGTCGCGCAGACCGAGGTTGCGTGGAACTCCTTCGAGCACCGAGAACCCTTCCGAACCCAGGCGGTAGTTGATCGAGACGAAGACGATCCCCGCCCTGGCGAAGATCGTGCCGTCGTAGAGGGGCAATGCGGCTGTTCCTCGTTCGAGCGCGCCGCCGTGGATCCACAGCAGGACGGGAGCGCCGGATGCCTCCGCCGGAGCCCAGACGTTCGCCGTGAGGATGTCTTCGCCCTCGATGTGCACGGAGCCCAGCAGCTCTCCGATCGCGTCCGCGTACGGAACCTGGGGCGGAGTGGGTCCGAACCGCGTCGCATCGCGGACTCCCGGCCAGGCGGTGACGGGCTGCGGAACACGGAACCGGTTCCTGCCGAAAGGAGCGTCCGCGTAAGGGATGCCGAGGAAGCGGACGACGCCGTCCGCCTCGGAGCCGCCGACGATGCCGGCCGACACGGTGGCCTGGGGGGAGGAGGTCATGTGCGTCATCCTAGGGTCGCGCGTCGGCGGTACGGAGAATCCGGAGCTGCACGGGGTAGGATTGGCACTCTGAACGTCCGAGTGCCAGCGGAAGGGAAGGCGATGGTCACAGAGCGAGGACTCCAGGTTCTCCGCGCGATCGTGCAGGACTACGTCGAGACCCACGAACCCGTCGGCAGCCGCTCCATCGTGGATCGGCACTCCTTCGGGGTGTCCGCGGCGACGATCCGCAACGACATGGCGCTGCTCGAGGACGAAGAGCTCATCACCGCGCCGCATACGTCGTCCGGGCGCGTGCCCACCGACAAGGGCTACCGCGTCTTCGTGAATCATCTCGCCCAGCTGCGACCGCTCTCATCGGCCCAGCGTTCGGCGATCGAATCCTTCCTCGGCGAGCCGGCGGACCTCGATGACCTGATGGTCCGCACCGTGCGGGTGCTGACCCAGCTGACCGGACAGGTCGCACTCGCCCAGTACCCCTCGTTCGCTCGCGCGCACGTCACGCATGTCGAGCTCGTCGCGCTGGCGCCGAATCGGCTCCTGATCGTGCTCGTGACGGATGCCGGGGGAGTGTCGCAGCGTGTGGCTCTCCTGCCGGAGGCGATCGACGAGAACGAGATGGCGGTGCTGCGCGCGCGCCTGTCGGCACTGATCACCGGGCAGGGGATCGGTGAGGCCTCCGACCGGCTCCAGGCGCTGCTCGCGGCCGACGAGCTGCCGAAGGACCTCGTGCTGCGCGCGATCGCGGGTGTCGTCATGGACGAGCTCGGCGGCTTCCGGCAGGAACGTCTGGTGATGGCCGGCGCGGCCACCCTCGCGCGCCGTGAACAGGACTTCCGCGGCAGCATCCACCCACTTCTCGAAGCGATCGAGGAGCAGGTGACGCTATTGCGGCTGATGAGCGAGATGGTGACCGACGAGCACGGGCTCGCGGCCAGCATCGGCACGGAGAATGCACCGTTCGGCCTCGGAGAGGCATCGATCGTCGCCAGCAACTACGCCGCGCCCAGCGGCACGGCGCGAGTCGGCGTGATGGGACCGACGCGCATGGACTACCCGAGCAACCTCGCCGCAGCGCGGGCCGTGGCCCGCTACCTGTCGCGGATGCTCGACGAAGACGAGGCCGGCCGCTGACGCGGTCGCCACGAGAAGACACACGCAGAAAGGCGATTGTGGCGGACCACTATGAGGTTCTCGGGGTGTCCCGAGACGCTTCCACCGACGAGATCAAGAAGGCGTATCGACGCCTCGCGCGACAGCTGCACCCGGATGTGAACCCCGGGGAGGACGCTGCCGAGCGCTTCAAGCTCGTCACCCACGCATACGACGTGCTCAGCGACGACGAGTCACGCCGCCGCTATGACATGGGCGGCGGTGACGGGGCCGCGGGCAACTTCGGCGGATTCGGCGGTTTCGGCGACATCTTCGAGACGTTCTTCGGTGCATCGCAGGGCGGCGGGCGCGGTACACGTCCGCGATCGCGTCGCGAGCGAGGACAGGACGCCCTCGTACGCGTGACGCTCGATCTCGGTGACGTCGTCTTCGGCGCGCATCGCGACATCGACGTCGACACCGCGGTGCTGTGCGAGACGTGTCAGGGCTCGTGCTGCCAGGAGGGCACCTCGCCCGTCACCTGCGACATCTGCGGCGGCTCGGGCCATGTGCAGCGCCAGGTGCGCAGCCTGCTCGGCAACGTCGTCACCTCCCAGCCCTGCGGCACCTGCGAGGGCTACGGCACCACGATCCCGTACCCGTGCGGCACCTGCGGGGGGCAGGGACGCGTGCGCTCTCGCCGCACGGTCTCGCTCGACATCCCCGCCGGTGTCGAGACCGGTCTGCGCCTGCAGCTGCCCGGTTCGGGCGAGGTCGGCAAGGCGGGCGGCCCGAACGGCGACCTGTACGTCGAGGTGACCGTCAACGCGCACGCGGCGTTCAGCCGCGAGGGCGACGATCTGCTCGCCACACTCGAGGTGTCGATGACGGATGCGATCCTCGGCACCGAGACCACCATTCAGGGACTCGACGGCGAGGTGGATCTGGAGATCCGCGCCGGCGTGCAGTCCGGTGACGTGCTGACCATCAAGGGACGCGGTATCACCCCGCTCCGCGGCACGCAGCGCGGCGACCTGCGCGTCGGAGTGCAGGTCTTGACTCCGACCAGGCTGGACTCGGCGCAGCGGGCCCTCATCGAGGACTTCGCCAAGAAGACCAAGGCCCCGGAACCGCAGCTCGCGCAGTTCCAGCAGGGACTCTTCTCGAAGCTCCGCGATCGCTTCCGCAGCCACTGATCATGGCGCTGCATTTCCTGGTCGAATCGTCGACGGATGCCGCGGTCGGCGACCTCGTGTCGCTGACCGGCGCCGAGGCGAAGCATGCGGCCGTCGTGCGGCGGCTCCGTGTCGGTGAATCGGTCACGGTCGGCGACGGTGCAGGAGTGTGGCTGACGGGCATCGCGGAAGAGGTGTCGCCGACCCGGGTCGAGGTCCGCATCGCACAGCGCGCGGAGCACCCGGCGGCGTCGCCACGGATCGTCCTCGTCCAGGCGCTGGCGAAAGGCGACCGCGACGAACTCGCGGTGCAGGCGGCGTGCGAGCTCGGCGTCGATGAGATCGTTCCCTGGCAGGCGAGTCGCAGCGTGTCGCGCTGGGAAGGACCGAAGGCGGTGAAGGGGCGCGAGCGGTGGGCGACCATCGTCCGGGAAGCGGCCAAGCAAGCGCATCGCCCGTGGGTTCCGGACGTCGTCGCACCCGTCTCGACGAAGCAGCTCGCCGAACGAGCGAGCTCGCAGCGGGTGCTCCTGCTCGACCCGACCGCGTCGACGCGCCTGTCGGAGATCGAGGCCGATGGTCGCGACCTGGTGCTGGTGGTCGGGCCGGAGGGTGGTATCTCCGACGAAGAGCTCGACCGCCTGACCGCCGCGGGTGCCGAGCGCGTGCTGCTCGGCGACACGGTGCTCCGCACCTCGACGGCGGGTCCGGCGGCGATCGCCGTGCTGTCCGTCGCGCTCGGGCGCTGGTGACCTCTCGCCGAGCCGTCGAGAGCTCAGGGCTGCCCGCCCGTGGCGATCAGTAGACTTGAGCGCATGACGGAACCCTCGATCTTCACGCGCATTCTGAACGGGGAGATCCCTGCGGAGATCCTCGGGGAGACGGACCGCCTCTTCGCCCTGCGGGACATCGCCCCGCAGGCTCCCGTGCACCTCCTCGTCGTGCCCAAGACCGCCGACTACCGCGACGTCGCCGAACTCGCTGCCGGCGACCCGTCTCTGCTCGCAGAGATGGTCGCCTTCGCCCAGGAGCTGGCCGCCGAGCACACCGACGACGGCGATTTCCGCCTCGTCTTCAACACCGGCCCCCACGCCGGCCAGACCGTTTTCCACGTCCACGCGCATGTGCTGGCCGGCGGATTGACCGAGAAGAGTGTCGGTGCCTGAGAACCACGAACCGCAGGAACGCAGCCTGGGGGGTCGGCCGCCGGAGGCGGTCGAGAAGATCTATGCCGACGGCGTCGCGATGGTGCAGCTGCTCGGGCCGCAGGACCGACTGCTGCGGATGCTCGAGAAGGAGCACCGCGACGTCCAGGTGCTCGTGCGCGGCAACGAGATCACCCTCAGCGGAGACGCCGATGCGGTCGCGAAGGCGAAGGCGCTGGTCGACGAGCTGCTCGCCATGACCAGGGCCGGTCACGACCTGGCCCCGAGTGACGTCTCCAACTCCGCGCGCATGCTGCGGCAGGAAGGCGGACCGCGCCCCAGCGAGGTGCTGGGCGAGGCGATCCTGACCACGCGGGGCAAGGTCATCCGTCCGAAGACCCTCGGGCAGAAGGAGTACGTCGACGCGATCGAGGAGAACACGATCGTGTTCGGGATCGGTCCGGCCGGCACGGGCAAGACCTACCTGGCGATGGCGAAGGCCGTCCAAGCCCTGCAGCGCAAGGAAGTCACCCGCATCATCCTCACTCGTCCTGCCGTCGAGGCAGGTGAGCGGCTGGGGTTCCTGCCCGGCACGCTCACCGACAAGATCGACCCCTACCTGCGGCCGCTGTACGACGCGCTCAACGAGATGATGGATCCGGAGATCGTCCCGCGCCTCATGGCGACGGGAACGATCGAGGTCGCCCCGCTCGCCTACATGCGTGGCCGCACCCTGAACGACTCCTTCGTCGTGCTCGACGAGGCGCAGAACACCACGCCCGAGCAGATGAAGATGTTCCTGACCCGTCTCGGCTTCGGCACGCGGATGGTCGTCACCGGCGACATCACCCAGGTCGACCTCCCGCAGGGTTCCTCCGGGCTTCGCCTCGTGACGCGAGTGCTCGACGGAATCGACGACATCCACTTCTCGCGCCTCACGAGCGACGACGTCGTGCGTCACTCGCTGGTCGGGCGCATCGTCGACGCTTACAGCGAGTATGACGAGAAGCGCACGGCGCAGCGGTTCGAGCGCGAGCAGGCGGCCGAGTTCGCCAATCGGGCCGACCGCAGGGGAGCACAGCGCCCAGGACCACGTGACCGCATGCCGAAACGAGGACTCTCATGATCGAGATCAACAACGAGTCGGCCATCGACGTCGACGAGACCGTGCTGCAGCGGCTCACGGACTACAACCTCGCGCAGCTCCATGTCAGCCCTGACGCCGAGGTCGCGATCGTCCTCGTCGACGAAGGCGCGATGGAAGCACTTCATGTGCAGTGGATGGATGAGCCCGGTCCCACCGACGTGCTGAGCTTCCCGATGGATGAGCTCCGTCCGGGTACCGAAGATCGTCCGACCGCCCCGGGACTGCTGGGCGATATCGTCCTGTGCCCCCAGGTGGCCGAGACGCAGGCGCAGGCGGCGAAGCACACCCTCATGGACGAGCTGATCCTGCTGACCACCCACGGGCTGCTCCACCTCCTCGGATTCGACCATGCCGAGCCCGACGAGGAGCGTGAGATGTTCGGACTGCAGAAGGAACTGATCCAGGGCTTCGCGGCTGCTGAACGTCGCCGATGACAGCCACTCTCCTCCTCATCGCGGCAGTCCTGCTGGTCGCGTTCGGCGGCCTGATGGCTGCCATCGACGCCGCGTACGGCGTCACCTCCCGTGTCGGTCTCGCCGATATGGCGGACGAAGGACGCAAAGCCAAGGCGCTGGGCCGCATCGCCGCCGATCTGGACGCGCACGTCAACGCCGTCGCGTTCATCCGCGTGCTCGCCGAGGTGACCGCGGCCGTCCTCGTGACGGTCGCCTTCACGATCCTCATCGACAACAACTGGTGGGCGATGCTCGCCGCTGCGGTGCTGATGACAGCCATCACCTTCGTCCTCGTGGGGGCGAGTCCGCGATCGTTCGGGCGCCAGCACGCGGAGGGCATGATCCGTCGTACCGCCTCGATCGTGCGCGGACTTCGGATCTTCCTCGGTCCCCTCGCCCAGGCGCTCGTGGTCCTCGGCAACCGGGTCACGCCCGGGACGGGTCGCAGCTCGTTCACCAGCGAGGACCAGCTGCTCAGCATGGTCGATGAGGCGGCCTCGAACGACCTCATCGAGGAGGACGACCGCGACCTCATCCACTCGGTGTTCGACTTCACCGACCAGTTCGTGCGCGCCGTGATGGTGCCCCGCACCGAGATGGTGACGGTGGATGCGACGGCGACCACGGATGAAGCGATGTCGCTGTTCCTGAACCGCGGGGTCTCGAGGATGCCGGTCGTGGACGACGATGCCGACGACGTCGTCGGTGTGCTGTACCTCAAGGACCTCGTGCAGTTCGCATACCGCGACGACAGTGCCTGGCGTGCCGCCTCCATCCGCCCCATCGCCCGTCCGGCGACGTTCGTGCCGGAGTCGATGCGCGCGGAGACCCTGCTGCAGCAGATGAAGCGCGACGCCGTGCACGTGTGCCTGGTGATCGACGAGCACGGCGGTATCTCGGGGCTCGTGACGCTGGAGGACCTGATCGAGGAACTCGTGGGGGAGATCTCGGACGAGTACGATCAGGTATCCGCAGAGTTCGTCGATCTCGGTCACGGACGATACCGCGTGAGCGCCCGTCTCTCGTTGGAGGACGTGGGTGACCTCTTCGGCCTCGAGCTCGAGGACGAGGACGTCGACTCGATCGGCGGTCTGCTCGGCAAGGCGCTGGGTCAGGTTCCGCAGCCCGGTGCGACGGCGACGGTGGAGGGCCTGGTCCTCACCGGCGGGGCATCCCGTGGCCGTGGTCGCGGGATCGCGACGGTGTTCGTGGAACGTGCGGCAGGAGACCCTGACGCTTCGCAGGATGAAGGAGATCGACACGATGACTGACGACACGCGAAGCGGGTTCGTGACCTTCGTCGGCCGACCCAACGTCGGCAAGTCGACGCTGACGAACGCCCTCGTCGGCGAGAAGATCGCGATCACCAGCGAGAAGCCCCAGACCACTCGCCGAGCGATCCGCGGCATTGTCAACCGCCCGGAAGGGCAGCTCGTGATCGTCGACACCCCGGGCATCCACAAGCCGCGCACGTTGCTCGGAGAGCGGCTGAACGACCTTGTGGAGCAGGTGCTCGGCGACGTCGACGTCATCGGATTCTGCGTTCCCGCCAACGAGAAGGTCGGTCCCGGAGACCGTCGGATCGCCGCTTCACTCGACGGCTATCCGCGGGCGAAGAAGATCGCGATCGTGACGAAGACCGATGCCGCGAGCCGCGACGAAATCACCTCGAGGCTGATGGAGGTGGATGCGCTGCGTGAGGACTGGGCGGCGGTCATCCCGCTCTCGGCGCTCACCCGCGACCAGCTCGATGTGCTGTCCGACGAGATCCTCCAGCTGATGCCGAAGGGGCCGGCGCTGTATCCGGAGGGGATCACGACCGACGAGTCGGAAGAGGATCGCATCGCGGAGATGATCCGCGAGGCCGCGCTCGAAGGCGTCCGCGACGAGCTGCCGCACTCGATCGCCGTCGTGATCGACGACATCGCGCCGCGCGAGGGTACCGATCTGACCGACGTGCACGCCTCGATCGTCGTGGAGCGCGACAGCCAGAAGGCGATCATCATCGGCCACAAGGGGAAGCGCCTCAGCGAGGTCGGGGCGCGCGCCCGTGTCGGGATCGAGGACCTTCTGGGTACCCGTGTGTTCCTGGGCCTACACGTCAAGGTCGCGAAGGAGTGGCAGCGGGACCCGAAGCAGCTCGGCAGGCTCGGCTTCTGACATGAGATCAGGTCACACGTCGATGGCGGCGGGAAGACCGCCGACCCCGGCGACATGAACGATCGCAGCGAAGACCCGAATCCGCTGCGCAACGAGGTCTTCACCCGAGTGTTCGACGAGCACTGGGCGGCGGTGCGGCACCACATCGAGGGGGTCGTCGGCGATGAGGAAGAAGTCACCGAGATCGTCTCGGAAGTGTTCCTGAGCGCCTGGACCCGGATGCGGCCGGCACGCCCGCCCGGTCGTGTGTGGCTGCTCCGGGTCGCCGACCGGCACCTGCGCTCCCGCGTCGGGCGCACCTCGACGCCGCAGGGCGCGCTCGATGCCGTGCACATGGGGGTGTCGGGAGACGATGAGCAGCCGGGACGGCAGCATCGTGTCGAGGTCATTCGGGCTTTGGGTGTCCTCACCCAGCCCCAACGGCGTATCATCATGCTCACGTACTGGGATGGACTCGCGGTGGGGGAGATCGCGGAGTTGTTGCGCGCTTCTGAGTTCCGGGTACGGAAGACGCTGAGCCGTGCGCAGGATCGTCTGCGCACGGAGTTGGGCCTGGGAGGGGCTGATATCGGGTGATGACTGAGAACGCCGTGCTCGAGCGCATGCTGACCGACGCCGACCCTGCGCCGACGCCGCGCGATGCGCCACCAGACGCACGGGCTCTCGCCACTCGTGACCGCATCCTCCGCTCCGCCGGCGCTCCGAGACGTCGTCGGGCACGCACGCTCGGTTGGGCGGGCGGTCTCACGGCCGTCGCAGCCTCCACCGCCTTGGCGTTCGCTGTCTTCTCGCCTCAGGGCGTGGCCGTCGCCGGTACTCCGTCGCCGCTCGACTTCAGCGGCTCCAACTCGGTCGCACAGATCGTGGACGACGCCGGTACCGCCCTCGCCGCGTCTCCCGGACCGACGGCGCCGGCCCGCACCGTCAGGACGGCATCGTGGGGGTTCTCGGTCGATGTCGACACGAAGACCACGACCGTCGTGCCGCAGCTGTCGACGCTCACCTGGGAACCGGACGGCTCCGGGCGGATGACCATCATCGCGGGTGTTCCCTACGATCCGTCCGACGCGGTGGCCAGCAACGCCGCCGAGGTGACGAGCAGCGGGAACGTCATCACCGATCTGGTCATGGAGGCAGGCGACTTCGAGACCCCTTGGAACACGGTGCCCGGCGAGACCCGCGACGACATGGTCGCCATGCTCCGCGCGTTCGGGATGCCCGAGAACCCGACGGCTTTCGATGTGGAGACGGCGTTCACCACCGCGCTCGATCAGTGGACACTCACCGACGCACAGCACCAGGAGCTGCTCCTCATGCTCGAGGAGTCCGGCGGTGGCGACGCCCTGGGCACCACGACCGATCGACTGGGCCGCTCGGTCACCGGGGTCCGCGTCACGTCCGCGGACGGCGCCGTGAGCGATCTGGTCCTCGTCTCCCGCGACACGGGACGGATCGTCGGGGTCGAGCGCACCGTGTTGAAGGCCGATGACGTGTTCCCCGCAGGCGCGATCATCTCGTACCGGATGTGGGATCTCGATGAGGAGACGGTTGGATGAAGCGTATGACTGTTCTGGCGGCGGCTCTGCTCGCGCTGGTCATGTCCCTCGGAGCGGCACCGGCGATGGCGGCCGACGAGGGCGGCCCGGAGGTCGATCCTCAGGTCGCTGCCATGCTCGAGGAGGTGCCGGGTGGTGTCGTGATCGATGCGACTCATGCGGTGTGGCCGGAGCTGGACATGGAGCTCAGCGTGCGAGCGGCGTCGGGCGTCGCGGCACGCTCTGTCGGGAGCTGCGCCACAGGAAAGATCTGCGCGTACAACGCGAGTTCCCTCGGCGGGAGCGCGTTGTCGTTCGGGTCGTGCGGCGTCAGCGCGGTTCCGGGGAGCTTCACCGTGAAGTCCGTGGCGAACGCCCGCAGCACGGGGTCCGTGCAGGCGCGGAACGGCACCACGGTGCTCAAGACGGTCAACGCCGGGAGCTGGGCGAACGTCACCGGTACCGTGACGAACCTCCGCTGCCTCCTCTGAGCGGTGTCGCAGCCGATGCCGTCCGCTGGTCTGCCCTTGGCGCAGCACTGGATCGCGACCGCGTGGGGGACACCCGCGGCCTGGGAGTTCGTCGAGGAGCATCTGCCGGCTCCGGCGGCCGGTGAAGTCACGATCCGGGTGCGCGCGGCGGGCGTGAACCCCGCCGATGCGAAGCACGTCGCCGCCGCGCGGCCCGGTCTCGCCCTTCCTGTTCCGATCGGGTACGAGGTCTCCGGTGAGATCAGTGCGATCGGGCCGGACACGAGGATCGGCTCCGGCGCCGCGGCCGTCGGCGACGAGGTGATCGCCTTCCGCGTGCGCGGCGGCTACGCGACGGAGCTCACGATCCCGGCGGAGAAGGCGTTCGCGAAGCCGTCCACGCTCACGCATCCGGAGGCGGCGAACCTGCTCCTGGTCGGCACCACCGCCGCCGAGATGCTCGCGGTCACAGGCGCGGCACCGGGGGAGACCATCCTGCTCCATGGAGCTTCGGGCGCCGTCGGCGTGAGCGTGCTGCAGCAGGCACGTCTGCGGGGCATCCGCGTGATCGGCACCGCCGGTGAGACCCGCTTCGACGAGGTGCGCCGGTTCGGCGGCCTCCCGGTGCGCTACGGGCAAGGGCTCGCCGACCGGGTGCGTGAGGCCGCGGGCGGGCCGATCGCGGCGGCACTCGACGCCGTCGGCACGGAAGAGGCGGTCGACGTGTCACTCGAGCTCGTCGCCGACCGCCGACGCATCGTCACGATCGCCGCCGCGGCGCGTGCCGAGTCCGACGGCATCCTCGCGATCGCCGGGTCCATGCCGGCCAGCGCCCGGTTCCGCGACGAGGTGCGAAGCGAGCTGGTCGCGCTGGCGCAGAACGGCGATCTCGTGGTGCCCGTCGCGCAGACCTTCCCGCTCGACCGTGCACGGGCGGCCCATCGGCTCCTGGCGACGGGGCACCCCGGCGGCAAGCTGGCGCTGATCCCGTAGGTCAGTCGATCTCGCGCAGTGCGGAGGTCACGATCACCACGTCGTCGCCGTACTCGGCATCCGCGGCATCCTGGATCGTGCCGTCGTCCCAGACGACGTGCAGCCACACGTATCCGCGATCGGTTCCCACCGTCAGTGCGTCCGCACCGAGACGGCCGGCGATGTCGTCCTGGATGCCGGCGAGCTCGTCATCGGGTGTCGTGCCCTCGACGCCGCCGGTCGGATCCTCCGGGGCCACCGGGTCGTACAGTGCGAGCATGATCGGCGCGTCCGTGCTGGTCAGCCGCTCGCCGTCGTACGTGGCATACACGGCATACGCGCCCCACGTCGTCTCGCCGCTGTTCTCGCTGCCGTCGACACCGTCCCAGGTCCAGCCGTCCAGGGGCACGCCATCGCACTGCGGAGGATACGACTCCATGACCGCCCCCAGGCAGAGCTGTACATCGCCGCCGACGTCCAGCACCGTGCCGACCCCGATGACGCGCCCCTCCGGCAACTCGGGGTGGGCACTTTCCAGTCGCTGATCCGACGGCACGGTGGTGCTGGTCGGTGCCGCGGTGCTCCCGGGGGCGGACGCGCACGCGCTCAGGACCAGGAGTCCGAGGGCGGATGCGGCGGTGAGGGCCAGGCGACGCTGCGATGTGCTCATACCGGGGAGTGTCGCGCGCGCGCGGATCGTCTCAGACTCGTCGAGACGGCGGCACCATCCCTGCTACCATGACCACATGCCTTTCGGCGGTCTGCTTCTTCTTAGCTGCCGCGACGAGTCCTAAAGCTAGGGCCTTCCTCGTCGCGGCGCTTGTGTTGGCCCGTTCATCTTGACGAAGAGAAGAAGCCCCATCATGCAGAACACTCAGCGCCCGTCCGCGATGCCGATCCACAAGTACCGGCCGTTCCACGAGCAGATCAACGTCCACCTGCCTGACCGCACCTGGCCCGATGCCCGCATCACCGAGGCGCCGCGCTGGTGCGCCGTCGACCTCCGCGACGGCAATCAGGCCCTGATCGACCCGATGTCGCCCGAGCGCAAGCGTGTCATGTTCGAGCTGCTCGTCAGCATGGGCTACAAGGAGATCGAGGTCGGGTTCCCTTCGGCGAGCCAGACCGACTTCGATTTCGTGCGTCAGCTCATCGAGGAGAACCTGATCCCCGACGACGTCACGATCCAGGTGCTGACCCAGGCGCGCGAGCACCTCATCGAGCGCACGTACGAGTCGATCGCCGGCGCCAAGCAGGCGATCGTGCACCTGTACAACTCCACGAGCGTGCTGCAGCGCGAAGTCGTCTTCCGCACCGACAAGCAGGGCATCATCGACATCGCACTCGAGGGCGCGCGGCTGTGCCGGAAGTTCGAGAAGACGATCCCCGACACGAAGGTGTACTACGAGTACTCGCCGGAGAGCTACACCGGCACCGAGCTCGAGTTCGCGGTCGACATCTGCAACCAGGTCATCGAGGTCTTCGAGCCCACGGCCGACCGCAAGGTGATCATCAACCTGCCCGCCACGGTCGAGATGGCTTCTCCGAACGTCTACGCCGATTCGATCGAGTGGATGAGCCGGAATCTGAACCACCGCGAGAACATCACCCTCTCGCTGCACCCGCACAACGACCGCGGCACCGCGATCGCGGCGGCGGAGCTCGGATACATGGCCGGCGCCGACCGCATCGAAGGCTGCCTGTTCGGCAACGGCGAGCGCACGGGCAACGTCGACATCGTGGCGTTGGGCGTCAACCTGTTCACGCAGGGCATCGACCCGCAGATCGACTTCAGCGACATCGACCAGGTCAAGCGCACGGTCGAGTACTGCAACCAGCTGCCCGTGCCCGAGCGCAGCCCGTGGGCCGGCGACCTGGTCTTCACCGCGTTCAGCGGTTCGCACCAGGATGCGATCAAGAAGGGCTTCGAGGCGATGGAGGCCCGGGCGGCCGCCGAAGGCGTCACGGTCGATGAGATCGAGTGGGCGGTTCCGTACCTGCCCGTCGACCCGAAGGACCTCGGCCGCTCGTACGAGGCGGTCATCCGCGTGAACTCGCAGTCCGGCAAGGGCGGTGTGGCGTACCTGCTGAAGTCGGACCACGCGATCGACCTGCCGCGCAAGCTGCAGATCGAGTTCTCGGGCGTCGTGCAGGCCAAGACCGACGCCGAGGGCGGCGAGGTCACCTCGGACCAGATCTGGTCGATCTTCAACGACGAGTACCTGCCGGCTGATGACTCGGCGGCCAAGTGGGGCCGGTTCGAGCTGCTCGCCACGCAGACCCGCAGCGACATGTCCGGTGACGTCGTGCTCGACGTCGTGCTGCGCGATGACGAGGAGCAGGTGGCGGTATCGGGGAACGGCAACGGTCCTGTGGCCGCGTTCGTCGAGGTGCTGCGGGCACAGGGCTTCGACATCACGGTGTACGACTACGTCGAGCACGCTCTCAGCGCCGGCGGCGATGCGCAGGCCGCGGCGTACGTCGAGCTCCAGGTCGGCGACCAGCGACTCTGGGGGGTCGGCATCGACGGCGACATCTCCACCGCATCGCTCAAGGCGATCGTGTCGGGCGTCAACCGCTCGATCCGAACCCGCCAGCAGGAGCTCGCGGCGGTCTGATCGCCATTGTCTGCGGCCGCGGCCGGGATCCCGAGTGGATCCCGGCCGCAGCTGTCTGTGTCAGCAGCTCACTCGACCCATTGCACGAGCTGCCAGATGAGTCCGTTCGGATCTGCGAACTGGCAGTAGCGCTCGCCCCACGGCTCCGTCTCCGGAGGAGTGACGACCCGCGCGCCCGCATCCGCGATGCGCGCGAAGTCTCCGTCGATGTCATCGACGACGAACACGAGGAGCGTACCTTCGCCGGCCGAGCCGGCGATCTCCTGCGGGCGGAACGTCTTCAGCCCGGTCTCCAGGAAGATGACGTTGGGCGGTGAGTCCGGGTGCTGCAGGGAGACGAAGCCCTCGGCGGACATCGCCTCCTCGAACCCGAAGTGGGTCTTCGCGAAAGACGCCGAGGCGGCGACGTCGGGGACGTTGAGCGAGATCGCGGTCTGGGTGATGTTCATGGCTCTCCTCATAAACTACGTACAACGTATAGAGTTAAGCGAGAGAACGGCGAGGATATTCCGAGATGGCCAAGAATCTTGTCGATCTGCTCTGGCGGAAGGATTCGTCCTCCCGAGCAGGCGGCCGTCGCGGTCCCCGGGCCCGGCACTCCACCGATGACGTGGTCGCCGCAGCGATCGAGCTCGCGGACGAGGGTGGGGCGGCTGCGATGACGATCCGTGCTCTGGCGCAATCCCTCCAACTCACGACGATGTCGGTCTACACACACGTCAACACCCGCGCCGACCTGCTCGTCCTCATGGCTGACGAGGTGCATCGGCGGATGGCAGCGTCCCCGAGCGACGGTGCGCGGTGGCGCGCGCGCGTGCGCCGGGTGGCCGACGAGAATCTCGCCCTGTTCCGCGCGCACCCGTGGATGCTCGACGTCGAGGACCCGCGCGTGGCCGTCGGCCCCGGCACGATCGCGAAGTACGACCGCGAGCTGCACGCGTTCGATGAGACCGGCCTGTCCGATGTCGAGCGCGACGCCGCGCTGTCATTCGTCCTCGACTTCGTCCGTGCGACGGCCTCGAGACTGCGCGAGAGCACCGGCCGGAAGCAGTTCGGGCCGTTCTGGGCCGATGCGGCACCGCGTCTGGGTGCCTACCTCGGAGATGACTTCCCCCTTGCGCAGTCCGTCGGTCGTGCGGCAGGCGAGGCGATGGACGGCCCCTACGACGCCGGTGCTGCGTGGGAGTTCGGCCTGGCGCGCGTGATCGACGGTCTGGCCGGCATCGTCTCGGACACGTCAGCAGGATGAGGGCGGAGCGCTGCGGGTCTCAGAGGTCGGCGCTGGGCTTCACGATCGCGATGGCACCCGTCTCCGCGGCGACCTTGCGACGGTAGATGCGGCGCTGCTCCGGCAGGGAGACATCGAAGGTCACCGCGAGGATGCGGATGATCGTGGTGACGGCGATGCCGATGACCGCGGCGAGGGTGATCGGCATGCCGAGCGCCACGGCGATCACGATGAAGGTGCATCCCGCACCGGCGGCGACCGCGTAGAGCGAGCCGACGTGCATGATCGCGGTCGGGAGCCCCATCAGCATGTCGCGCAGCACGCTTCCGCCGACCGCCGCGCACACCCCGATGAACACCGCCGGCACCTCGGGGATGCCGAACGCGAGGGCCTTGCTCGTGCCGAATGCGCCGAACATCCCGATGACCACGGCGTCGAGCACCACGATGGCGGTGTTCAGGCGGGTGAAGAGGCCGGCGAGCAGCATGCCGAGGAGCGCTGCCCCGCCTGCGGTGACCAGGTACCACTGGTTCTGCAGGGTCGCGGGGGTCTGCCCGAGGAGGATGTCGCGGATCAGACCGCCTCCCATGCCGATCATGATGCCGATGATCGCGACGCCGAGCCAGTCGAGGCGCCGCTGGCCCTGGAACCCGGAGGCGAACATCGCTCCCTGGACCCCGCCGAGGCCCACGCCGAGCAGGTCCGCCCACAGCGGAATGGTGAAGAGCGGTTCGGTCACGCGTCCATTCTCGCGCACGGAGGATAATCGAAGGGTGCCCACCTATCGAGACGAAGCGGTGATCCTGCGCACTCACAAACTCGGTGAGGCGGATCGCATCGTCACGATGCTGTCGCGGCGCCACGGCAAGGTCCGAGCGGTCGCGAAGGGCGTGCGCCGGACGTCGTCGAAGTTCGGCGCTCGGCTGGAGCCGTTCATGGTGGCCGATGTGCAGCTCTACCAGGGTCGCTCGCTCGACATCGTCCAGCAGGCCGAGTCGCTCGGCTCATACGGCACCGACATCGCGGCCCACTACGACCGTTTCACCGCGGCGAACGCCATGGTCGAGACGGCCGATCGGCTGAGCGACTCCGAGGCGACCCCGGATCAGTACCTGCTTCTCGTGGGTGGGCTGCGTGCGCTGTCCCGGGGCGAGCACGTCGCCCGCAGCATCCTCGACTCCTACCTGCTCCGCGTGATGTCGCTGTCGGGGTGGGCGCCGTCGCTCGACGAGTGTGCGCGCTGCGGAACGCCCGGCCCGCATGCCCGGTTCGTCGCACAGCTGGGCGGGGTGGTCTGCACGAACTGCGCCCCGGCCGGAAGCCCGCGCGTGGCCGAGAAGACTCTGGCCCTGCTCCGCGCTCTCATCGCGGGGGAGTGGGAGGTGATCGACGCATCATCGGCCGCCGACACCGCGGCCGCGTCCGGACTCGTGTCGGCCTATGCCCAATGGCACCTGGAGCGCGGCATCCGCTCGCTCGCCCACGTGTCGGACATCACTTCGGAAGGAACTCGGTGAGCCCCAAGCCCTACACGCACAAGGATGCCGTCGCCTATCGCCCGCTCGACTGGACGGGGGTGCACCCACCCGCGTTCCCGGCCGTGCCGGCGCACGTCGCGATCGTGATGGACGGCAACGGGCGCTGGGCCAACCGCCGAGGGCTGAACCGGATCGAGGGCCACAAAGCGGGGGAGGAAGTGCTCCTCGACGTGGTCGCCGGAGCGATTCAGGCCGGCGTCAAGCATCTCTCGGTCTACGCGTTCTCGACCGAGAACTGGGCGCGGTCTCCTGAGGAGGTCCGCTTCCTGATGGGCTACAACCGCGATGTGCTGCATCGTCGCCGTGACCAGCTCAACGAGTGGGGTGTGCGGATCCGCTGGGCGGGCCGAAAGCCGCGGCTGTGGGGCAGCGTCATCAAGGAACTGCAGTACGCCGAGCAGCTGACCCGCGGCAACGACGTGCTCACTCTCACGATGTGCGTCAACTACGGCGGACGGGTCGAGCTCGTCGATGCGATGCGGGCCATCGCCGACGATGTCGCCGCCGGGCGTGTGAAGCCGAAGGCGATCACCGAGAAGATGATCCGCCGGAACCTCTATGTGCCGGACATGCCCGATGTCGACCTGTTCCTGCGCAGTTCCGGCGAGCAGCGCACCTCGAACTTCCTGCTGTGGGAGTCGGCCTACGCCGAGATGGTGTTCCTCGACACCCTGTGGCCCGATTTCTCGCGCGAGGAGCTCTGGCGGGCGATCGGCATCTACCTGTCGCGCGACCGCCGCTTCGGCGGGGCGATCGACACCCCTGACGCGCCGGCCTGAGACCGCAGCCACTGCTCGGTCTCGCGCGGGTGACGCATCCGCACGATCGTGAGGTGCGGGAAGCGCTCCTGCAGCTCGGGAAATCGCTCGCCCCATTTGTGCAGTGTGGCGGTCTGCCACGCGAGGATGTTCTGCTCGGGATCGCGGTTGAGCAGATTCCACGGTCCCTTCTCGCGGTTGCCGTTCCACAGCTCTCGTCGGAGGACGCCGCGAGCCAGCGTGCGCCTGATCAGACGGCCGCGCACGACGCGATAGGGGTAGTCGAGCCAGACCGCGAGATCGGCGCGGGGTGTGAGGATCTCATCCGTGCCCTTGCTCGTGTACTGCCACTCGGTGACCCAGCGGTCCTCTGCGGCGAATGCGCGGACATCGTCGAGGAACTCGGGTCGTGGGGTCCAGTTCGGGCCATGGAACAGCGCGTCGATCTCGACGTGACGCAGACCCCACATCTCGCCGATGCGACCTGACAGAGTGGTCTTCCCCGACCCGCTGACACCGGCGACCAGGACCCGCTGGGGTCTGGTCGGCAGGGGATCGTCGGCGGAGAGCATCCGAGAATCCTACCGACCTCGCGACCGCTGCCTCGGAATAGCTCATAGGCGCATGCGGTTGGATGAAAGTGTGACTGAACCCATCTCCATCGACATCTGGTCCGACATCGCCTGCCCCTGGTGCTACATCGGCAAGCGCAACCTCGAGAAGGGTCTCGAAGCGGTTGCCGCCGATGAGGACGCGCCGCAGGTCAACATCACTTTCCACTCCTTCGAGCTGTCGCCCGACACGCCGGTCGACTTCGACGGCGACGAGATCGACTTCCTCGCAGGCCACAAGGGGATGCCCCGCGACCAGGTCGAGCAGATGCTGTCGAACGTGACCGGTGTCGCCGCGAACGCCGGACTGGAGTACCGCTTCGACCTGCTGCAGCACACGAACACCGTGAAGGCGCACGAGTTGCTGCACTTCGCGAAGGCCGAAGGGCTGCAGCACGAGATGGAGGAGCGGCTCATGTCCGCATACTTCACCGAAGGCAAGCACGTGGGACGCATCGACGACCTCGTCGAGCTCGCGGTCGAAGTGGGTCTGGACGCCGACCGCGCCCGTGCGGCGCTCGAGAGCGAGCAGTACCTTCCGGCCGTGCGTCAGGATCAGGCTCAGGCGCGCGCCTACGGCATCCAGGGCGTGCCGTTCTTCGTCGTGGACGGCCAGTACGGCATCAGCGGCGCCCAGCCGCCGGCCGCGTTCGAGAACGTCCTGCGCGACCTCTGGGCGAAGCGCGGAGAGCCCGAGGCGGAGACCGCCGCGGTCTAGCGGGTCAGGGCCGCTTCGATGGCGCCGACGATCTCGGGGGCGTCCGGCTTCTGCTTCGGGCGGAAGCGCAGGACGTCTCCGTCCGGCAGCACGAGGAACTTCTCGAAGTTCCACTCGACGCGGCCCGCCTTGCCGCCGGCATCCGGGGTCTCCTTGAGCGCCTTGTAGAGCTCGGAGGCGTTCTTGCCGTTCACCTTCACCTTGTCGTTCACCGGGAAGGTGACGCCGTAGGTCGTCGAGCAGAACTCGAGGATCTCGTCGACCGATCCCGGCTCCTGACCGAAGAACTGGTTGCACGGGAACCCGACGACGGTGAAGCCGCGGTCGCCGTAGAGGCGCTGCAACTCCTCCAGCTGCTCGTATTGCGGGGTGAGGCCGCACTTGGAGGCGACGTTCACGACGAGGACCACGTCGGCACCGAGATCGTCGAGCGTCTTCTCCTCGCCCTGAGCGTCGGTGAACGGGATCGAACGGAGCGTGGAATCGGTCATATTCACAGCTTAGGTCGCAGCATCCCTCCGGGCTCCGCGTCTGGGAGAATGGATAAGACATGACTCTCGCCACCGCTCCCGCCCGCCCCCTTCGCATCGGTCCGATCGACCTCGACGTGCCGGTCGTCCTCGCGCCCATGGCGGGTATCACCAACACGGCCTTCCGGCGCCTGTGCCGCGAGTACGGCGCCGGGCTCTACGTGAGCGAGATGATCACCTCGCGCGCGCTCGTCGAGCGCAACGAGACCACGATGCGCCTCATCCGGCACCACGAGTCCGAGACGCCGCGGTCGATCCAGCTCTACGGCGTCGACCCGAAGACGATCGCCGAGGCCGTGCGCATCATCGTCGCCGAGGACCATGCCGACCACATCGACCTGAACTTCGGCTGCCCGGTGCCGAAGGTCACCCGTCGCGGCGGGGGAGCAGCGCTTCCCTGGAAGTCGAAGCTGTTCGCCGACATCGTCGACCAGGCCGTCAAGGCGGCGGGCGACGTGCCGCTCACGGTGAAGATGCGCAAGGGCATCGACCGCGACCACCTGACCTTCCTCGAGGCCGGACGCGCTGCCGAAGACGCCGGCGCGGCCGCTGTCGCCCTGCACGCTCGTACCGCGAGCGAGTTCTACTCGGGCTTCGCCGACTGGAACGCGATCGGCGAGCTCAAGCAGGCCGTCACGAGCATCCCGGTGCTGGGCAACGGCGACATCTGGTCCGCGGACGACGCGGTGCGCATGATGGCGGAGACCGATTGCGACGGAGTCGTGGTCGGGCGAGGATGCCTCGGGCGGCCCTGGCTGTTCGGCGAGCTCGCCACGGCGTTCGGAGGCGAGGGCAAGACGGTCGATGCCACGCTCGGCTTCGTCGCGAACGCCTTCCGCCGCCACGCTGAGCTGCTCGTCGAGTTCTTCGAGGACGAGGACCGCGGATGCCGCGATGTGCGCAAGCACGTGTCGTGGTATTTCAAGGGCTACCCGGTCGGCGGCGACATCCGCACCGGGCTCGCCACCGCATCCAGCCTCGCGGAGATCGATGACCTCCTCGGTCGGCTCGACCACACGGCTCCCTACCCCGGTGCGGATGCCGAGGGCCAGCGCGGTCGATCAGGACACCCCAAGCGGACGGCGCTGCCCGACAAGTGGCTGGACTCGCGCGAGCTCGCGTCGTCCGCCTCGGAGATGATGCGTGGAGCGGAGATCGAGAACAGTGGCGGTTGACCCCGAGGTCGGCGCTCGCGCCGACGGCTACGACGCACGAGACGCCGAGCGCTTCTTCGCCGAGACCCACCGATCCGAGCGCAACGACTTCGCTCGCGACCGCGCGCGTGTCCTGCATTCGGCAGCGCTCCGTCGGCTCGCCGCGAAGACGCAGGTGCTGAGCCCGGCGAGCACGGCGGACTTCGCGCGCAACCGGCTCACTCATTCGCTCGAAGTTGCTCAGGTCGGCCGCGAGCTCGCCGTGGCCCTCGACGTCTCGGCCGATGTCGTCGACACCGCGTGCCTCAGCCACGACCTGGGCCATCCGCCGTTCGGCCACAACGGCGAGCGGGCGCTCAACGAGTGGGCCGAGCACATCGGCGGTTTCGAGGGCAATGCGCAGTCGCTGCGCATCCTCACGCGGCTCGAGGCGAAGGTGCTCGACGACGATGACCGTTCGGTCGGCCTGAACCTGACCCGCGCGAGCCTCGACGCCACGTGCAAGTACCCGTGGACGGTGGACAGCCCCGTGCCCGATCCCGGCGGGCGCCTGAAGTTCGGCGTGTACCCCGAGGACGAGGCGGTCTTCCGCTGGATGCGCGAGGGCGCCCCCGGCCGTCTTCGGTGCATCGAGGCGGAGATCATGGATCTCTCCGACGACATCGCCTACTCGGTCCACGATTTCGAGGATGCGATCGTCAACGGCTACGTCGACGTCGCCCAGCTCGCCGATCCACAGCAGCACGATGCGCTCGTCGAGAGGATCCAGCAGTGGGTGGGGTACGACTTCACCCGCGACGAACTGGCAGACGCCCTGTACCGGCTGTCCTCCCAGCCGATGTGGCTCGCGTCGTTCGATCGGTCACGGCAGGCTCTCGCCCGTCTCAAGAACCTCACGAGCGACCTGATCGGGCGCTTCGCGCGCGCCTCGGTCTCGGCCACCAAGGACGCGTATGGGACGACGGCACTGGTGCGCTACAACGCCCACGTCATCGTCCCGCGGGTGATCGAGGTCGAGATCGCCGTCCTCAAGGGCATCATGGGTCAGGCCATCGTCACGATCGAAGCGCGCAAGGGCGTCTACAAGGAGCAGCGGCGGGTGCTGAAGCGACTCGCCGACGCGCTCTGGTCGACCGATGCGCTGTGGTCCGCCGGCTCCGACGTGCTCGAACCGGCCTTCGCGGCGGACTTCGTCGCGGCCGTGGACGACGCGGAGCGCGCCAGAGTGGTGGTCGACCAGATCGCCAGCCTGACCGATCAGAGCGCGATCGACTGGCACAACCGTCTGGTGGGGGAGATCGATCCGGCCGAGGTCGGTATCTGGACCCCACGCCATGCTCGACCCGGCGCCCGTGCGCACGCCGAGAGGCGGCCCGTCGCCGAAGGAGCGCACTGATGCCGCGGATCCGGCAAGCCGATGTGGACGAGGTCAAGGCGCGCACGAACATCGCCGACATCGTCGGCGAGCGGGTCGCGCTCAAGTCGGCCGGCGTCGGTTCGCTCAAGGGGCTGTGCCCTTTCCATGACGAGAAGAGCCCCAGCTTCCACGTGAGGCAGCAGGTGGGGTACTACCACTGCTTCGGGTGCGGCGAGTCGGGGGACGTGTACTCGTTCCTGCGCGAGATGGATCACGTCAGCTTCACCGAGGCCGTCGAACGCCTGGCGGGGCGTATCGGCTACACCCTCCACTACGAAGACGGGGGAGCGGCGCCCGAGACGAGCGGCCGAAGTCGTCTCTACGCGGCGAACACCGCGGCGGCGGAGTTCTTCCGTGCGCAGCTGCTCTCGCCGGATGCCGAAGCCGGTCGTCGATTCCTCGGTGAGCGCGGATTCGACGCCGGCGCCGCCGCCCACTTCGGGGTGGGGTTCGCCCCGCGGGGGTGGGACGGCATGCTCAAGGCCCTCACGGCGCAGGGGTTCACCCGCGAGGAGCTGAGCACCGCAGGTCTCGTCTCGACCGGACAGCGCGGCGTCTACGACAGGTTCCGCGGGCGTCTGGTGTGGCCGATCCGAGATGTGTCGGGTCAGACGATCGGGTTCGGCGCCCGCAAGCTCTTCGATGATGACAACGGACCCAAGTACCTCAACACTCCCGAGACGCCGATCTACAAGAAGGCGCAGGTGCTCTACGGTCTCGACCTCGCCAAGCGCGACATCGCGCGTGGTGACCCTCGACGGGTCGTCGTGGTCGAGGGGTACACGGATGTGATGGCGTGCCACCTCGCCGGTCTCACGACGGCCATCGCGACCTGTGGCACGGCTTTCGGCACCGAGCACATCAAGGTGCTGCGCCGGGTGATGGGCGATGACAACGCCTCGGGCGAGGTCGTCTTCACGTTCGACGGCGATGAAGCCGGTCAGAAGGCGGCGCTGCGCGCGTTCACCGAAGACGATCGGTTCAACGCGCAGACCTTCGTCGCGGTCGCGCCGGACGGACTCGACCCCTGCGACCTGCGGCTCCAGCGCGGCGACGCGGCGGTGCGCGGGCTGATGGACAAGAAGCAGCCGATGTTCGAGTTCGCGATCGACCGCAAGCTGGGCGGCTTCGACCTCGGCACCGTGGAAGGCCGTGTCGGTGCACTCCGCGCAGCGGCCCCGATCGTGGCGGAGATCCGTGACCAGCTTCTCCGCCCGGGATATGAGCGTGTTCTGGCTCGTCGACTCGGGATGGATCCGACCGAGGTTCGCAGCGAGGTCGAACGCGCGGCCCGAGGCGCCTCGGCACCGCCGCAGCCGCGCCGTGAGACCCCACCGGTCGATGCGGCGACGGGAATGCCGGTCGTCGCACCTGTCAGCCTGGCGAGTCTGCCACGCAGTCCCGATGTCGCGGTCGAGCGCGACGCCCTGATGGGCGCCCTGCAGTACGGGCATCAGGTCGACCAGGCGCTGTTGAGCAGAGCACTGGGCGTACCCTTCCGGACGCCGGGTCTCGACGCCGTGCGCGAAGCCGTCGCCGCGGCCCCCGACCGGACAAGGGCCGGGTGGGTCACGGAGGCCGTGAACAGTGTCCGTGAGCCCTATCGCTCGCTTGCCGGAGAGCTGCTGATGACGCCGTTCCCCGCTCGCGACGAAGAGCGAGCCGTCGCCACCGTCGCCGATCTCGCGCGCAGACTCGTCCTGCGTCAGCTCGAGCATGAGAAGCAGGAGCTTCTCGGTGCAGTGCAGCGTGTGCCCGCGGACTCCGACGGAGGACGCGCGCTGCGGATGCGTCTGCGCGACATCGACGCCGAGCGTCAGCGCTTCGCCGAGTCGTAACCCCGAGCGGCGTCGCGCAGAAGGCAGGATGGAGACATGTCCCGCAGGCCCGAATCCACGAACGCGATCGATTGCTCTGATCTGGTGATCGACAGGATCGGTCACGGCATGCCGACGCGGGCGGTCGACGGCGTCACCTTCTCGCTCGCCCCGGGTGAGCTCATCTGCGTCGCCGGACCGACCGGGTCCGGGAAGTCGACTCTGGTGGCGGCTCTCGCCGGATCCACCGATCCCTCGGTGAAGGTCGTCGGCGGCAGTGCCCAGGTGTGTGGTGTCGATGTCCGCAGGCCGGGCCGCAAGCATCGGATCCTCACTTATCGCACAGGGTTCGTCCCCCAGGGGGCAGGTGCCGATCTGCCGCCGCGGCTGACCGTCAACGAGGTGATCGCCGAGCCGATCCTCATCCGCGAGCGGAGGGTCAACAACAAGGCTCTCTCGATCCGCGTGGCGACCCTCCTGGATGAGCTGCACCTCCCGCTCGGGACGGCCGCGAAGTTCCCGTACGAGCTCAGCGCCGGCATGCGCCAACGCGTGGCGATCGCCCGTTCGTTCGTGTTGGAGCCGAAGGTGCTCATCGCCGATGAGGTGCTCGCCAACCTCGACCTCGAGGTGCGCCCTGTGGTCTTCGACGCGATCACCCGCCGCAGGAAGGAGCAGTCGATGGCGGCGCTCCTCGTCACCAACGATGCCGACTTCATCCGCGAACTCAACGCCGAGACGCTCATGCTCCGCGGCGGTCACGTCGTCGCTCGTGGTGTCGGCAGGGACCTGCTGTGGGTACCGAACGCGGAGTCGGATTCGCGTCGCTGACTCCGACACGCCCGGCATCCGCAAAGGGCGCCCCGGTGTCATGAAGTCGCTCGGGAGTTTGCTAAGCTTGTCGAGTTGCCCGCTCAGCGGGCACATTCCTCGGTAGCTCAATTGGCAGAGCAGCCGGCTGTTAACCGGCAGGTTCTTGGTTCGAGTCCAAGCCGGGGAGCCAACGGAAATGCCCCCTCCTCGGAGGGGGCATTTCTCGTTTCACTGTGGCGTTCTCGCACCTGGTCATGTGGTCAGGCGCGCCCGTGCACGATCAGCGTGCGGCGCCCGCGAGGCTTCCCTCGGTCTGGCCTGCCGGGTCGAACAGGATGCAGAAGATGACGCGGCCGCCCGGCTGGTCCCAGGTCTCCGGCATCGGGGGGATCGGGTAGACCCCCAGCGCTGACTCTTCCTTGCTGACACCGACGAACGTCGTGAACGGGTCGCCGACGCACTCTTCGGTCGCGGCCTCGACCGCCTCCTGGGCGAAGGCGCCATCGGGCATCGTGATCTCGTGGAACACCTCTTCGTCATGCGGCTCGGCGCACGGGACGACCTCGGCTTCCGTGGGAAGGCCGCTGGCCGCTTCGAGCCGACAGTCGCCGAGTTTCACCGTGGGAGTCTCGACGGTCGCGGTCTCCGTGTCCTCTCCCGCAGAGCTGCGCTGCGGAAGCGGTTCCGCGGAGCCGCATGCGGTCAGGGCCGCGGAGAGCGCCAAGGCGCCTGCGGCGAGCAGCAGGGAGAGTCGTGGGTACTTCATGATGTCTTTCCTTCGCGCCTTCGGGAGCGCGTCGTCGTTGGCCGGGGCTCAGCCTTCGAGGTCGTCCACGCCCGGCATCCAGCTCGCGCCGGGGCGCCCCCACCCGCGCTTGCGGGCGATCTTCTGGACGGTCTTCCAATCGCCGTCGGAGAGACGATCCACGTAGAGGATCCCGTCGAGGTGATCGAACTCGTGCTGCATGATGCGTGCGCGCCAGCCGTCGACGTCGATCGAGACGGGCTGCCCGTCGAGGTCGGTGGCGGTCACGTGCACCCGCTCCGAGCGGCGCAGCGGGAATCGTTCACCGGGGAAGGAGAGGCAGCCTTCCGACTCGAGGTCCGGGTCCGGATCGCCCGGTTCGAGAGGCACCATCCAGAGCACCGGATTGATGAGGACGCCGCGCCACGGCTGGTCGTCGTCGTCGACGTAGGCATACGTGTAGATCCGCAGGGGAACCCCGACTTGAGGGGCGGCGAGTCCGACCCCCGGAGCGGTGTCCATGGTCTCGAACATGTCCTCGACGAGGGTGCGGATGTCGTCCGTGATCTCGTCGACGGGCGAAGCGGGGGAGTGCAGGACGGGGTCGCCCATGATGCGAATCGGTAGTACAGCCACGTCACAACCCTAGTCGGCGCTGCTCGCCAGGTAGGCTCGTAACGTGACTGCTGGGGTGTGGATGAACGCGGTGGAGGATGTCGGCGACCAGCTCGTCGGCGCCTTCCAGAACCCCGGCCTGCTGCTGGGGATCCCGCTCGCTCTCGCCGGAGCGGTCTTCATGTCGCTCGGAGCGCAGTATCAGCACCGCGGTGTCGAGAAGGTCGAGCGTCTCAGCGGCGCCGATGGCGCCTCCGGGCTCAGCTTCGATCAGATCAAGCGGCTGCTGACGCGTCCGTCCTGGCTCATCGGCACGCTCATGCTCGGGCTCGCCGTCATCTGTCAGCTCGCAGCGCTCGTGAAGGCGCCGCTGATCGTCGTCCAGCCCCTGGGGGCGATCGCCCTCGTCATCACGACCCTGCTCAACGCCAGGGTCTCGGGCCACGCTCCCACGAGACAGTCGCTCACGGCGATCGCCTGCTGCGTCGGCGGTATCTTCCTCTTCGTCTTCTTCGCCGCGATCTACGCGACCGAGCAGCAGGTGACGGATCGCGAGCTCTTCGTGATCCTGGCTCTCCTCCTGGTCGTGATCATCATCCTCGGCGGCGGTTGGCTGATACTCCGGCATCGGATGCGCGCTCTGTTCTACGTGATCGGCGCGGGCGTGCTCTACGGCTTCGTCGCTACGCTCGCCAAGGTCGTCATCAAGCGCATCGAGGCCGGGCAGTTCGAGTGGATCACGGCGATCTGCGTGCTCGCGCTCCTCTCGGCGGCCGCCGTGGGCGGGTACTTCGTGCAGACGGCGTACAGCTCGGGGCCGCCCGATCTCGTGATCGCCGGGCTCACCGTCGTCGATCCGCTCGTCGCCGTCGTGATCGGCATGGTCGTCCTCGGCGAAGCCGCGGCCGCGCCGCCCTGGGTCATGGTGATCTTCGCGATCGCCGGTGCCATCGCCGTCTGGGGTGTGGTGGGTCTTGCCCGGTACCACCCCCAGGTGCTCAGCGAGAGCCAGGAGTTGGGGATCGGGCGCGGAAGCTCGTCGACAGGGTCTGCGCAGGGTGCGTCCGACGCAGCCGGCCCCACGCAGGCGACGTCCACGGAACACCCGGAAGGCCCTGACGGCCCCGGAACACCTCCGTGGCGCAGCGGTTCGACAGAGCAGTCGTAGGCGATCTCGAGCGCGGCCGGAGCCGGCAGTCGGATCAGTAGGCCTGGTCGATGAGGTCGGGGGAGACCTCGGCGGCAGCAGCCTCATCGACGAAGAAGACCGTGCGCTTGCGCCCCTTGGCCCCTGCAGCAGGGACACTCGTGTAGCTCGCGCCCGCGAGAGCGAGTCCGAGAGCCGAGGCCTTGTCGGCGCCCGTCATCACCAGCCAGACCCGCTTCGAGGAGTTGAGCACCGGGCGGGTGAGCGTGACGCGCTCGGGCGGCGGCTTGGGAGAGTCCCGGACCGCGAGAACCGCGGCATCCGTCACGGTGACCTCGTCGCGGTCGGGGAAGAGCGAAGCGATGTGACCGTCGGGGCCCACGCCGAGGAAGCAGACGGCGAACGACGGCCACGGGTGCTCGTCGGTGCCGAAGCGGGCCAGTTCCGCAGCATAGGCGGCGGCCGATTCATCGAGGGTCAGCCCGGTGTCGGGACCGGCGACCTCATGCACGTTCTCGACGGGAACCGGGATGTGGTCGAGCAGGGCCTGCCGTGACTGCAGCGAATTGCGGTCGGCATCGTCGCGCGGCACGTACCTCTCGTCGCCCCACCAGAAGTGCACGAGCGACCAGTCGATCTCCGACGCTCGCGGGTGCTCGGATGTCGCACGCAGCACCGCACCGCCCATCGAACCGCCGGTGAGGGCGATGTGTGCGACCCGACCGTTGCGTGTGCGCGCACGCACACGCGTGAGGAAACGGTCAGCCACTCGGGTGGCGAGGGCGGCGGGCGTGGCTTCCACCACGACCCGCTTCTCTGCGGACGATGTCGTCATCGACGTCACTCTCCTGTCTCGGGCGGACCCAGCTTCTCCCAGCCCTCGGTGATCACTCGACCGTACAGGACGTCGGGGTCGAGTCGACGCAGCTCCTCAGCAAGGCACTCGCGAAGAGTGCGTCGCGGCAGATGCAGGTCGTGATTCGGCTGTCCCGGCTGCGTGAGCACGGCGACGCCGGGCGTCGGACGCTCCAGAAGGATGTCGCCGGACGCGCGCGTCAGGCGGACCGACTTGATGCCCTCCGCCCAGTGCTCGGGGTCTTCGTACGACCAGCGCACGGGAACCTCGAGTGCCATCTGCAGCCAGGCGGCCAGCAGAGCGGTCGACGGCGACGCCGCTGCTCCGCGCACCTCGACGCCGGTGATCGGCTCGTACGGCGGCTGGTCGAGCACGGCCGCGAGCTGCTCGCGCCAGTGGGTCAGACGCGTCCACGCCAGATCGGTGTCTCCGGGCGCGTGGGTCTCGCCGAGGAGCGCGAGCCGGTCGCGCACATCGGTCGCCGTGGCGGCGTCCGTGATGCGTCGTTGAGCGATCTTGCCGAGCGGCGACTGCGCGGGTGCCACAGGGGCCGCCTCGGGCCACCAGGCGACCACGGGAGCATCCGGCAGCAGGAGGCCCGTGATCAGGCTCTCCTCGTTGCTGGCGGCGTCTCCGAAGGCCCTCAGGACGACGACCTCGCTGGCACCCGCATCTCCACCGACACGGATCTGTGCGTCGAGGCGGGAGTCGCCGTCACCCGTGGTGATCACGATGACGCGCATGGGGTGCTCGCGAGACGCATCGTTCGCGGCATCGATCGCCGCCTCGGCGACGCCGTTGCGCGCGGCGATCACGAGCGTGAGCACGCGTCCGAGGGCGACGGCGCCGCCCTCTTCGCGCACCTTGACGAGCTGCTTCGCGACCTGGCTGACGGTCGTGTCGGGAAGGTCGATGATCACGGGCGTCTCCAGACTCGTCCGTCGCGGGCCAGCAGGTCGTCGGCGGATGCCGGTCCCCACGAGCCGGGCGCGTACTGCTCGACCGGGCCGCCCTCGGCCGCCCAGTACTTCTCCACGGGGTCGAGGATCTTCCAGGAGAGCTCGACCTCCTCATGCCGCGGGAACAGCGGCGGGTCGCCCAGGAGGACGTCGAGGATCAGGCGCTCATAGGCCTCGGGGCTCGCCTCGGTGAAGGCGTGGCCGTATCCGAAGTCCATGGTCACGTCGCGGACATTGGTGCCGCTGCCGGGCACCTTCGAGCCGAAGCGGATCGTGACGCCCTCATCAGGCTGCACGCGGATGACGAGAGCGTTCTGACCGAGCTCCGAGGCGTTGCCGCGCCCGAAGAGGTGCTGCGGGGCGCGCTTGAAGACCACGGCGATCTCGGTCACGCGGCGGCCGAGCCGCTTGCCCGTGCGCAGGTAGAAGGGCACGTCCGCCCAGCGGCGCGTGTCGATCTCGAGCTTGATCGCGGCGTAGGTCTCGGTGGTCGATTCGGGGTTCATCCCCTCCTCTTCCAGGAAGCCGGTGACCTTCTCGCCTCCCTGCCATCCGCCGGCGTACTGACCGCGAGCGGTCGCGCGGGACAGATCGTCGGGAACGTGCACCGCCGCGAGGACCTTCTCCTTCTCGGCGCGCAGATGCTCCGCCGAGAGGCTGATCGGCTCCTCCATCGCGGTGAGCGCGAGCAGCTGCAGGAGGTGATTCTGGATCACGTCGCGCGCCGCACCGATGCCGTCGTAGTAGCCGGCACGACCGCCCACGCCGATGTCCTCGGCCATGGTGATCTGCACGTGGTCGACGTAGTTGCGATTCCAGATCGGCTCGTACAGTTCGTTGGCGAAGCGCAGCGCCAGGATGTTCTGGACCGTCTCCTTGCCGAGGTAGTGGTCGATGCGGAAGATCGAGTCCGCCGGGAAGGCGACTTCGAGGGCGGCGTTGAGCGCACGAGCGGACTCGAGGTCGTGACCGAAGGGCTTCTCGATCACCACGCGTCGCCAACGCTCGTCGTCATCGCTGTTCTCGCCGACCAGGCCGGAGTCCTTCAGCTGCTTGGCGACGAGCGGGAAGTCCTTCGGCGGGATCGACAGGTAGAACGCGTGGTTGCCCATCGTGCCGCGTTCGACGTCGAGCTTCTCGATGGTCTCCCGGAGCTTGCGGAAGGAGTCGGGGTTGTCGAACTCGCCCGAGACGAAACGGATGCCCTGCAGCAGCTGCGTCCAGGTCTCCTCGCGGAACGGCGTCCGAGCGTGCTCCTTCACCGCGTCGTAGACGACCTGAGCGAAGTCCTGATCCTCCCAGTCTCGGCGGGCGAACCCGACCAGGGCGAACCCCGGAGGGAGCAGCCCGCGGTTGGCGAGGTCGTAGACCGCGGGCATCAGCTTCTTGCGTGAGAGGTCTCCGGTGACGCCGAAGATCACGAGGGCGCTGGGCCCGGCGATCCTGTTGAGACGGCGATCATCGGGGTCACGCAGCGGGTTGTGCCCGCGCGAGATGGGAACAGACATCAGTGGGGGATTCTCCTGCTGTTACTTCTGTGCGGCTTCGAAGAGGGCGAGCACGTCGTCCGAGGACTCGGTGATCGTCAGCGTGACGACGGGACGGCCGTGCTCCGCGAGCACGGCAGCGTCACCCGCGGCCTGAGCCTGGATGAGCTGCCCGAAGGTGAACGGGCGATCCGGGATCTCGAGATCGACATCGGTGCGCTCGAGGATCTGCAGGAAGACGCCCTGTGCGGGTCCGCCCTTGTGGTACTGGCCCGTCGAGTGCAGGAATCGCGGTCCCCACCCGAAAGTGGTCGGGCGACCCGAGTCCGCGGCGACGAGCTCGCGCAGACCCTGGAGCTGCGGCACCTCGAGGCGGTTGACGTAGGCCTGGATCGACACGTAGCCGTCGGCGGGGAGCTGCGCCCAGAGCGCGTCGAGCACGCCCTCGACGGTGCCGGACACGGCGAGGGCGGGATCGGAGACACGCACCTCGACACCGTTCTCGACGAAGGCCGGAGCGGTCGGCTCCGGACGTGCGTCGAGGAGACCGCGGGCGGCCACCTTCGCCGACTCGACGTCGGGCTGATCGAATGGGTTGATGCGCAGCAGGTGGCCGGCGATCGCGGTCGCGTACTCCCAGACGATGAGCTGCGCGCCGAGCGTGCCGCTGACGAGGATCTCGCCCTCGTGGCGCTCATGCAGGTGGAACTCGTTCGCGTCGTCGACCAGTCGCACGATCTGCAGGTCTGCGGGCACGGGGTCGAGCTCGGGGGAGACGGGGAGCAGGACGACCGGGAGGATGCCGGTGCCGTCCTTGCCGGTCGACTCGGCGATGAGCTGCTCGATCCAGTCGGGCAGGCCCTTGATGTGCGTGCCGTCGGTGATGAGGCCGAGCTTGTCGCGACGAGGGTTCGTCGCCGCGATGGCCGCGCCGAGGCGGAGGGCCGGGTTCTCGGCCGAGTCGACGGCGACCTCGAGGGACGAAGCCTCGGCCTCGTTCAGAAGCTCATCGATGTCGACGCCGGCGAGACCCGTGGGCACCAGGCCGAAGGCCGTGAGCGCGGAGTAGCGTCCGCCCACGTTCGGGTCGGCGTTGAAGACGCGGTATCCCGCCTCGCGCGCCGAGGCATCGAGCGGGGAGCCCGGGTCGGTCACGACGACGATGCGCTCCACGGGGTCGATGCCGAGGTCGCGGAATGCGGCCTCGAAGGTGCGGCGCTGCGAGTCGGTCTCGACCGTGGAACCCGACTTCGAGGAGACGACGAGCACCGTGTCCGCGAGGCCCTCGTCGAGAGCGGCGAGCACCTGGCCCGGAGCGGTCGAGTCGAGGATCGTCAGCGGCACACCGGCCGTCTGTGCGATGACCTCGGGGGCGAGCGAGGAGCCGCCCATGCCCGCGAGGACGACACGCGTCACGCCCTTGGCGTTGAGGTCGGCGCGCAGGGCGACGATCTCCGGGACCAGCGGGCGGGAGACCGAGACGGCCTCGACCCATCCGAGTCGGACGGAGGCCTCCGCCTCGGCGGCAGCACCCCAGAGCGTGGGGTCGCCGCCGGTGATGCGTGAGGCGACGAGATCGTGGACGAGGCTGGGCACCGTCTCATCGATCGCGGCGCGCGCCGCTCCGGACGTGTGGATCGAGAAGGTCATCGCTGGGACTCCAGTCCCTCGGCGACCTGCGTGAGCAGGTCGTGCCACGAGTCGATGAACTTCGCGACGCCCTCGTCCTCGAGCACCTGCGTGACGTCGGCGAAGTCGATGCCGACCTCTGCGAGTCCGGCGAAGACGGCACGAGCCTCTTCGTAGCCGCCCGTGATCGTGTCACCCGTGACGACGCCGTGGTCGAACGTCGCCTCGAGGGTCTTCTCCGGCATCGTGTTGACGACGCCCTGAGCGACGAGCTCGGTCACGTAGAGGGTGTCGGGGAGTGCAGGGTCCTTGACGCCGGTCGAGGCCCAGAGCGGACGCTGCGGGTTCGCGCCGGATTCGAGCAGGGCCTTGGCGCGGTCACTCGAGAACGACTGCTCGAAGAGCTCGTAGGCGAGTCGCGCGTTGGCCAGACCGGCCTTGCTCTTGAGTGCCTCGGCGGCGTCGGTGCCGATGGCGGACAGACGCTTGTCGGTCTCGGTGTCGACGCGGGAGACGAAGAACGAGGCGACCGAGTGGATGGTCGACAGGTCGATGCCCGCGGCCTTGGCGGTCTCGAGACCCGTGAGGTAGGCGTCGATGACCTCGGCGTAGCGCTCGAGGCTGAAGATCAGCGTGACGTTGACGCTGATGCCGGCACCGATGGCCTCGGCGATGGCGGGCAGGCCCGCCTTGGTCGCCGGGATCTTCACGAGCAGGTTGGGGCGGTCGATCTTCGCCCACAGCTCCTTGGCCTGAGCGACGGTTCCCGCGGTCTCGTGTGCGAGGTCGGGGGAGACCTCGATCGAGACGCGGCCATCGACGTGGTTCGACGCCTCCCAGACGGGACGGAACACGTCGAGTGCGGCGGCGACGTCCTGTGTGGTGGCGGCGAAGACGGCTTCCTCGGCGCTCGCACCGGAGGCGGCGAGCTCGGTCACCTGCGCGTCGTACGAGGTGTCGTTCTTGTCGGTGATCGCGTTCGCGAAGATGGTCGGGTTCGTCGTGACTCCGACGATGTTGCGCGACGAGATCAGCTCGGCGAGGTTGCCGGAGGAGATGCGGGTGCGGGAGAGGTCGTCGAGCCAGATGCTGACACCTGCGGCGGCGAGCTGTGCGGTGGGGGTGCTCATGCGTTCTCCTTGGTGCTGTTTGCGGCGATGGTCTCGCGTGCGGCCGCGATGACGGCCTCGGTGGTGATGCCGAACTTCTCGAACAGGGTCTTGTAGTCGGCGGAGGCGCCGAAGTGGTCGATGCCGACCGAGCGGCCGCGGTCGCCGACGATGCCGCGCCAGCTGAGCACGGAGCCCGCTTCGACGGAGACGCGCGCGGTGACCGATGCCGGCAGCACGCTCTCGCGGTAGGCCTCGTCCTGCTCGTCGAACCATTCCAGTGACGGCGCCGACACGACGCGGACGTTCACGCCCTCTGCGGCCAGTGCCTCGCGGGCGTTCACGGCGAGCTGCACCTCGGAGCCCGTGGCCACGATGATGACGTCCGGGGTGCCGTTGGGCGCCTCGGCGAGCACGTACGCGCCCTTGGCGGCGTTGTCGGCCGCGGCGAACGTGTCGCCGGAGGCGGCGCCCTCTCCACGGGCGAACACCGGGATGTTCTGACGGGTCAGGGCGATGCCGGCGGGGCCCTCATGGCGGCGGAGGATCTCCAGCCAGGTGACGGAGGTCTCGTTGGCGTCGGCGGGGCGGACGACGGTGAAGTTCGGGATCGCACGGAGCGTCGCGAGCTGCTCGATCGGCTGGTGCGTGGGGCCGTCCTCGCCGAGGGCGACCGAATCGTGGGTCCAGACGAAGATGCTCGGGATGTTCATGAGCGCAGCGAGACGCACCGAGGGGCGCATGTAATCGCTGAAGATCAGGAAGGTTCCGCCGAACGCGCGAGTCGGGCCGTGCAGCACGATGCCGTTGACGATCGCGCCCATGGCGTGCTCGCGGATGCCGAAGTGCAGCACCCGGCCGTAGGGGTTGCCCGACCATTCGTGGGTCGACCACTCGGCGGGGATGAACGACGGCGCGCCCTTGATCGTGGTGAGGTTCGACTCGGCGAGGTCGGCCGAGCCGCCCCACAGCTCGGGGAGCTCGGCGGCGAGGGCGTTGATGACCTGGCCGGAGGCGGCGCGGGTCGAGACCTCCTTGCCGGCTTCGAACACCGGCAGCGCACCGGTGATGTCGGCGGGCAGCTCCTGCGCCTCGAGGCGGTCGAGCAGAGCCTTCTTCTCGGGGTTCGCGGCGGCCCAGGCGTCGAACGACTCCTGCCAGGCGGCGCGGGCCTCGGCGGCGCGGCCGGCGAGACCGCGGGTGTGCGCGATCACGTCATCGGCGACGGCGAAGGTCTCCTCCGGGTCGAAGCCGAGGACCTTCTTCGTGGCGGCGAGCTCGTCGGCGCCGAGAGCGGAGCCGTGGATCTTGCCGGAGTTCTGCTTGCCGGGCGACGGCCAGCCGATGATGGTCTTGAGGATGATGAGCGACGGCTTCGAGGTCTCGCCCTGGGCGGCCTCGATCGCGGCGTGCAGCTCGGCGACGTCTTCGACGTACTCGCCGGTCTTCTTCCAGTCGACGACCTGCACCTGCCAGCCGTACGACTCGTAGCGCTTCGCGACGTCTTCGGTGAACGCGACGTTCGTGTCGTCCTCGATGGAGATCTGGTTCGAGTCGTAGATCGCGATCAGGTTGCCGAGCTGCTGGTGGCCCGCGAGCGAGGAGGCCTCGCTCGTCACACCCTCCTGCAGGTCTCCGTCTCCGGCGATCACGTACACGAAGTGGTCGAACGGGCTCGTGCCCGCAGCAGCCTCCGGGTCGAAGAGGCCACGCTCGTAACGGGCGGCGTAGGCGAAGCCGACGGCGGAGGCGAGTCCCTGGCCCAGCGGGCCGGTGGTGATCTCGACACCCTTGGTGTGGCCGTATTCCGGGTGGCCCGGCGTGAGCGAACCCCAGGTGCGCAGTGCCTTGAGGTCATCCAGCTCCAGGCCGAAGCCGCCGAGGTAGAGCTCGACGTACTGGGTGAGCGAGGAGTGCCCGGCAGAGAGGATGAAGCGGTCGCGGCCGAGCCAGTCGGTATCGGTCGGATCGTGGCGCAGTACGCGCTGGTAGAGGAGGTACGCGGCAGGCGCGAGGCTCATGGCTGTGCCGGGGTGACCGTTACCGACCTTCTCCACGGCGTCCGCCGCCAGGATTCGAGCGGTGTCCACCGCGCGCCGATCGATCTCATCCCACTGCAATTCCGACACGTTCATGCCCTTTCCGACAGTTTCGAGGGCGCCCGTATTCCCTGGCGCATCCGCATCATCACGGAGAGGTGTGCACATCGCCGGGCGCGCGAGTGTTTTCAGCATAGCGGTGACGTGAGATGCGCTACGCGGGCCGGCGAACCGGATGACGTCATCCGGTGTCATACACTGGAGAGGTTGTCCGGTCACACGTGCGGAGGAGGCGATCGAGATCTCGACGATGTCTGATCAGACCGTGAGGAAGTCGTCCATCGGTCGCACGGTGAAGGCCTACGTCACACTCACCAAGCCGCGTGTGCTCGAGCTGCTGCTCGTCTCCACGGTGCCGGTGATGTTCCTGGCGCAGGGCGGACTTCCGAACCTCTGGCTCGTGCTCGCGACCGTCATCGGCGGCTCCCTGAGCGCCGGTTCCGCCGCCTCGTTCAACATGTATCTCGACCGCGACATCGATGCGCACATGCACCGCACCGAGAATCGGCCCCTGGTCACGGGTGAGGTCAGCCCGCGCGGCGCGCTGATCTTCTCCTGGACGCTCGCGATCGCCTCGACGGTCTGGCTCCTGCTCACGACGAACTGGCTGACGGCCACCCTGTCGGCGGTCGCGATCTTCTTCTACGTCGTGATCTACACGATGATCCTCAAGCGGCGTACCGAGCAGAACATCATCTGGGGCGGGATCGCGGGGTGCTTCCCCGTGCTCATCGGCTGGTCCGCCGTCACCGGCTCGCTCGACTGGCCGGCGTTCATCCTCTTCCTCCTCGTCTTCCTCTGGACGCCGCCGCACTACTGGCCGCTGTCGATGAAGTACAAGGACGACTACGAGGATGTCGACGTCCCGATGCTCGGCGTCACCCGCAACGCGTCCCAGGTCGGCCTCCAGGTGATCCTGTACGCGTGGGCCACCGTCGCCTGCTCGCTGCTCCTCGTCCCGATCGCGAACATGGGACTCGTCTACACGGTCTCCGCGGCGGTGTTCGGCGGATGGTTCATCTACGAGTCGCACCGCCTGTACAACCGCGCGGTCCGAGGGACCGAGCCGCGCCCGATGCGTGTGTTCCACGCCTCGATCACCTACCTGACGCTGATCTTCGTCGCGGTCGCCGTCGACCCGCTGCTGCCGTTCTGAATGGACTGATCTGAAAAGACTGAGCGGCGTCGATCTCTCGACGCCACTCAGTCTTCATGCTCCGTGCTGATCCGGGCTCTGCGGTGATCAGCGGGTGACGGTGGGTGCGGGCTCCTCGGTGTCCGTCTCGGCGTCTGCGACGACGGTCGATTCGCTCGCGTCCGGCGCGGTCGCCGACGACGTGGTCTCGGACGGGGCCGGCGTCTCGTCGGTCTCGACCGTCCAGTCGATGGCCTCGACGACCGCGGGGGCCGGGGTGGGGACGAGCGAGCGAGCCGCGACGAGTCCGAGGGTCAGCAGGATGCCGACGATTCCGGCAGCCAGCACGCCGGCACCCACGACGACGAGCGACTGTCCGACGTACACCTCGACGCCTGTGGCCGTGCCGTCGAGCAGCGTTGTGGTCATCGTCCCGATCTGACCGGAGATGAGCCATCCGCCGACTGCCGTGGTGGCAAGGGACACGACGAGCAGGAGCCAGAATCCGATGCTTCGTGAGAGTGACTTGTTCATGTCGTCCACCATCGCCGATTCACTGATGAGTCGGCGATGTGCAAGCTGTGGATCGTCTGTGCGGCGTCAATCGGCGTCGACGGTCACCGCTCTTTTCAGGTGGAGCACGACGACCGTGTAGGCGGCTGCCGACAGCGAGGCCAGGACCATGTGGATGCCGACCAGCAGCGGCGGGAGTCCTTCGCGTGCCTGCCAGACGCCGACGCCGACCTGCACGAGGATCGCGAGCACCAGCACGAGCAGCCAGCGCCGAGGCTCCAGGCGCAGGACCCAGGCCGTGATCGTGAGGAACAGCACCAGGGCGGCGAGGATGTAGCCCGGCCAGGAGTGCACGTGGGCGAGCACCGTCGCGTCGAAGCCGTGGCGCAGAACGTCGGCGTCACCCGAGTGCGGACCGGAGCCGGTCGTCAGCACGCCGAACACGATCGTCACGGCCAGCGCCAGGCCCGTCACGTGGGTCACGGCTGCGAACCAGACCGGGACGACGCGTTCCCTGGGGCCGGGTGTCGCATACAGACGCACGAGGAAGGCCGCCGTGATGCAGACGAGCAGCAGCGACGACGTGTAGTGGAAGCCCACGATGAACGGGTTGAGTCCGGTCAGGACGGTGATGCCGCCGACGAGGGCCTGTGCCACAACGCCGATCAGCGTGAGCCAGGAGAGCAGGACGAGATCACGGCGTGCGGGCGTCGCGCGCACGGAATGCACCGCGGCCGCGATCACGGCGATCAGGAGGACGCCCGAGGCGATCGGGAAGGCCGGGATGTGGAACGGTGCGGCGATCGCATAGGCGATACCGGCGGCGACGATCCCGCCGGCGGCGTACCAGAGCGAGATGACCAGGGCGCGTGTGCCGCTGATCGTGCGCAGGACCAGGAGCACGACCGCCAGCGCGATGATCCCGACGACGCCGGTCATCAGGCGGTTGCCGAACTCGATGAGGCCATGGACGCCCTGCACCTCGAAGATCGGCACCAGGGACTCCGGCGTGCACAGCGGCCAGTCCGAGCATCCGAGTCCCGATCCGGTGAGGCGGACGGCGCCACCCGTGCCGATGATGATGGTCTCGCTGATGAAGGACAGCCACGCGAAGATCGTCAGCGCACGGCCCCACAGAGCAGAACGGGGCGGAGCCGTTCGCGTCGGAGTGGAGGCGGGGATCGTCGTCTCGGGCATTAGTCCTCCGGACCGCGCTGGAACCGACGGGCATGGCCCGTCTGTCAGGCGGAACCTGTAGAATCGGATTGTTGCGATGAGCGCTGACAGCGCTGCAGCATCGTCAACAGTTTAGGCGCGATGGAAGCGCCGGTGATGAGGGCCCACCAACGGCACCCGCTCCCGCAGACTCGACGGGGATCAGGTGTGTCGGGGCGGATGACACCGTTTGGGACCTGTGAGGAGAGTGTTGGATGTCGGATGTGCTGATCGACCGCCCGGAGCTTGACGGTCTGGGGGTGTACGAATTCGGCTGGCACGATGAGGACGCTGCCGGCGCCATCGCGAAACGCGGTATCTCGGAAGAGGTCGTCCGAGGGATCTCGGCTCTCAAGAACGAGCCCGAATGGATGCTGAAGACCCGTCTGAAGGGGTATCAGCTCTTCGGTCGCAAGCCGATGCCGACCTGGGGTGCAGACCTCAGCGAGATCGACTTCGACAACATCAAGTACTTCGTCCGCTCCACCGAGAAGCAGGCGCAGACGTGGGAAGACCTTCCCGCCGAGATCCGCGAGACCTACGAGCGCCTGGGCATCCCCGAGGCCGAGCGTCAGCGTCTTGTCGCCGGCGTCGCCGCGCAGTACGAGTCCGAGGTCGTGTACCACCAGATCCGCGAGGACCTGGAGCAGCAGGGCGTCATCTTCATGGACACCGACACCGCGCTGCGCGAGCACCCCGAGTTCTTCGAGGAGTACTTCGGCACGGTCATCCCTGCGGGTGACAACAAGTTCGCCGCGCTGAACACGGCCGTCTGGTCGGGCGGCTCGTTCGTCTACGTCCCCAAGGGCGTGCACGTCGAGATCCCGCTGCAGGCCTACTTCCGCATCAACACCGAGAACATGGGCCAGTTCGAGCGGACCCTGATCATCGCCGACGAGGACAGCTACGTCCACTACATCGAGGGCTGCACGGCTCCGATCTACAAGTCGGACTCCCTGCACTCGGCCGTCGTCGAGATCATCGTGAAGAAGAACGCCCGCGTGCGCTACACGACGATCCAGAACTGGTCGAACAACGTCTACAACCTGGTCACCAAGCGCGCCGTGGCGCACGAGGGCGCGACCATGGAGTGGGTCGACGGCAACATCGGCTCCAAGGTGACGATGAAGTACCCGTCGATCTACCTGATGGGCGAGCACGCCAAGGGCGAGACCCTGTCGGTCGCCTTCGCCGGCCCCGGTCAGCACCAGGACGCGGGCGCGAAGATGATCCACATGGCGCCGTACACGCAGTCGTCGATCGTCTCGAAGTCGATCGCACGCGGCGGTGGCCGCGCCGGCTACCGCGGCGAGGTGCGCGTGGACGCCGCGGCGCATCACTCCGCGAACACGGTGCGTTGCGACGCGCTGCTCGTCGACACCAAGTCCCGCTCCGACACCTACCCGGCGATCGACATCCGTGTCGACGACGTGCAGCTCGGCCACGAGGCCACGGTCTCGAAGGTGAGCGAGGAGCAGCTCTTCTATCTGCAGTCCCGTGGCATGCCTGAGGACGAGGCGATGGCGATGATCGTGCGTGGCTTCATCGAGCCGATCGCACGCGAGCTGCCCATGGAGTACGCGATGGAACTGAACAAGCTCATCGAGATGGGCATGGAAGGATCGGTCGGCTAGTGACCGCCGCTACGACAGCGCCTGCCGAGGCGCAGCACACGAACGCGCACATCGACCCGGCGGCTCAGGTCGCCGATGCCGGATTCGTCCCGGTGCAGACCCGATCGGAGCGCCCGCACTCGTTCGAGCCCTCCGACTTCGGCGCTCCCACGGGGCGCGAGGTGAACTGGAAGCACACCCCGGTCGCGCAGCTCACCCCGCTGTTCGAGGTGGCCGCGCAGAACGACGGCATCGAGTACACCGTCAGCGCGGGGGAGCAGTACATCGCTGCGCCGCTCGCGATCGGCGAGTCGCCCCGAGGAGAGGTCTTCCTCGCGGAAGACGTCACGGGAGCCGTCGCCTGGCAGGGCAGCGCTGAGGCGCTGCACGTGCGCATCCCGCGGGAGGAAGAGGTCGCCGAGCCGGTCTTCATCTCCCTCGTGGGTCGGGGAGCCGACCGCCGCGCCGATGCGCACATCGTGATCGAGGCGCTCGAGCACAGCTCGGCCACCGTGGTGCTCCAGCACACGGGTTCCGTGCAGTACGCGCAGAACGTCGAGATCATCGTCCGCGACGGCGCGAAGCTCACGGTCATCAGCCTGCAGCAGTGGGCGGATGACGCCGTGCACGCCGCCGCGCACCAGGCACGTGTCGGTGCGGATGCGACGCTCAAGCACTTCGTGGTGAGCTTCGGCGGAGGCGTCGTGCGCGTCAACCCGAACGTCGAACTCGCCGGCGCCGGCTCCGAGGGCTACCTCTACGGTCTCTCGTACGCAGACGCCGGTCAGCACCTGGAGAGCCAGGTCTACCTGCACCACAAGGGGCCGCACACGAAGGGCGACGTCCTCTACAAGGGCGCGCTGCAGGGTCAGGGCGCGCACAGCGTCTGGATCGGCGACGTGCTGATCGGGGCGGACGCCACCGGCACCGACTCCTACGAGGCGAACCGCAACCTGGTGCTGACCGAGGGCGCACGCGCAGACTCGATCCCGAACCTCGAGATCGAGACGGGTGACATCCTCGGTGCCGGTCACGCGAGCGCCACCGGTCGTTTCGACGACGAGCAGCTGTTCTACCTGCAGGCCCGCGGTATCACCGAGGAAGAAGCCCGACGGCTCGTCGTGCTCGGCTTCCTCACCGACATCGTGCAGCGCCTCGGCATCCCCGCCCTCGAGTCCGAGCTGCTGGCGGCGATCGAGACGGAGCTCGCCGAGGTGAGTGCATGACCGCCGAGCGCGTCTGCGGCGTCGCCGACCTCGAGCAGGACATGCCTCTGCGTGTCGACCCGAGCGGCGTGCCCATCACGGTGATCAAGGACGGCGACGGAGTGATCCATGCCATCGGCGACACCTGCACCCACGGCGACATCTCGCTGTCCGAGGGCTTCGTGGAAGGCGACACGGTGGAGTGCTGGGCACACGGCTCCGCCTTCTCGCTGCTCACCGGAAAGCCCCAGAATCTCCCCGCATATGAGCCCGTCCCGGTCTACGTCGTCCAGATCGACGGCGACGACGTGCTCATCGATCCAGCTGTGACGAAGGAAGTCTGAAGAATGTCTGTTCTCGAGATCCGCGACCTGCATGTGACGGTCGAGACCGAGGCGGGGACCACCCCGATCCTCAACGGAATCAACCTCACCATGAACACCGGTGAGACCCACGCGATCATGGGCCCCAACGGCTCGGGCAAGTCGACGCTGGCGTACACGATCGCCGGTCACCCGAAGTACACCGTGACCTCCGGTTCGATCACGTTCGACGGCCAGGACGTCCTGGAGATGAGCGTCGACGAGCGCGCTCGCGCTGGACTCTTCCTCGCCATGCAGTACCCGGTCGAGATCCCCGGCGTCACGGTGACGAACTTCCTGCGCACCGCGAAGACCGCGCTCGACGGCGAGGCCCCGGCGATCCGCGGCTGGACCAAGGACGTCAAGGCGGCCATGTCGAACCTGCGCATGGACCCGAAGTTCGCCCAGCGCAACGTCAACGAGGGCTTCTCCGGCGGCGAGAAGAAGCGTCACGAGATCCTGCAGCTCGAGGTCCTGAAGCCGAAGTTCGCGATCCTCGACGAGACCGACTCCGGCCTCGATGTCGACGCGCTCAAGATCGTCTCCGAGGGTGTCAACCGCGCGAAGGAGTCCACCGGACTCGGCGTGCTGCTGATCACGCACTACACCCGCATCCTCCGCTACATCCGCCCCGACTTCGTCCACGTCGTGGTCGCGGGCAAGATCGTCGAAGAGGGCGGCCCCGAACTCGCAGACCGGCTGGAGAACGAGGGATACGACCGTTTCCTCGACCCCGCAGCCCCTATCGAGGCGTAGGCTGATCGCATGACAGCGACCCTCACGGACGAGAAGTACGATGCGGTCACCGAGGCTCTCAAAGACGTCATGGACCCCGAGCTCGGGATCAACGTCGTCGACCTCGGTCTCATCTACGACCTCGCGTGGGATGACGAGAACGATGCTCTCGTCATCCACATGACGCTGACCAGCGCGGGCTGCCCGCTCACCGATGTCCTCGAGGATCAGACCGCCCAGGCTCTGGACAGCGTCGTCGATCGCTTCCGGATCAACTGGGTCTGGATGCCGCCGTGGGGCCCGGAGCGGATCACGGACGACGGGCGCGACATGATGCGCGCCCTCGGCTTCGCGATCTGACCCGCACGGGCGCACAGCCGAGAGGCGTCGTCGGCGCGCGTCGGATCGGATGACACGGCGACGGCGCGTGTCGGAACCTCGGGAGAACGAATGCTTCAGGTGAAGGCCCTGCCTCTGGCGGAACTCCGCGAGCGAAGCAGCGAGAAGTGGCGGGAGTATCCCGCAGACGTCCTGCCGCTGTTCGTCGCGGAGACCGACTTCCCGCTGGCGCCGGCCATCACCAGCGCCCTGCAGCGCGCCGTCGAGATCGGTGACACGGGCTACGTCGCGTCACGCACGCCCCTCGCCGAATCGTTCGCGGCCTTCGCGAGCCGACGGTACGGGTGGGAGCCGGACCCTGCGCGTATGCGCAGCACGGCCGACGTGAGCATGGGCCTCGTCGAGATCCTGCGTCGCGTCACTCAGCCGGGAGAGCGGGTCGTCGTGACGCCGCCCGTGTATCCGCCCTTCTACGATCTGGTGGCCGAGGCGGGAGCGGAAGTCGAGCGGGTCGCTCTGCGTGACACGGGGATCGGGTGGGAACTCGATCTCGACGGGATCCGTGCGGCCTTCGAGGACGGCGCGACGGCGATCCTGCTGTGCAACCCCCACAACCCCACCGGCACGGTGCACGACCGGGACAGTCTGGCCGCTCTCGCGGAGCTGGCGGACGAGTTCGGTGTCGCTGTGGTCTCCGACGAGATCCACGCTCCGCTCGTGCAGCCCGGCACCGGGTTCACCCCGTTCCTCGCGGTGAGCGATGCCGCCCAGCGCGTCGGGTATGCGGTCGTCAGCGCCAGCAAGGCCTTCAATCTCGCCGGGCTCAAGTGCGCTCTGATGGTGACCGCCGACGACGAGACGAGCGCGGTCGTGCGCGGTCTGCCGGTGGAGGTGGAGTGGCGCACCGGGCAGTTCGGTCTGCTGGCCGCGGTCGCCGCGTTCTCGGAGGAGAGCGACGCCTGGCTCGACGGGCTGCTGCGGACTCTCGATGAGAACCGCGTGCTTCTCGAGGATCTTCTCGCCGCGCACCTCCCCGGGGCACGCTATCGCCTCCCCGACGCGGGCTACCTCGCGTGGATCGACCTCTCCGCGCTGGACTGGGGCGACAACCCCGCGCGCCGCATCCTTCGGGACGCGAAGGTCGCTCTGCACTACGGTCCGGCTTTCGGGGCGGAGGGTGTCGGCCACGTGCGACTGAACTTCGGCACGAGTCCGGAGATCCTCACCGAGGCCATCGAGCGCATCGCAGCGCTCGACGGCCGATGACGGCCCCCGCCGACGCCGCGACGATCTGGGATCGCCACCGGGTCTGGGTGACTCTCGGCGCCGTCGCGCTGATCTTCCTCGCGGCGATCGAGGCGCTCGCGGTCACGACCGTCATGCCGATCGTCAGCGAGGCGCTCGACGGTGAGGCGCTGTTCGCGGTGGCATTCGCCGGCACGCTTGCCACGAGCGTGATCGGCATGGTCGCTACCGGGGCCTGGTCGGATGCCCGCGGCCCTCGTGGAGCGCTCTACGTCGCCGTGACGCTCTTCATCATCGGGCTGCTCATCTCCGGTTTCGCGGTGACGATGCACCAGTTCCTGGTCGGTCGTCTCGTGCAGGGACTCGGCACGGGCGGTCAGACGGTGGCACTGTACGTCGTGGTGGCCAGGCTGTATCCGCCGCACCTGCACGGCAGGATCTTCGCGGCGTTCGCCGCCGCCTGGGTCGTGCCGTCCATGGTCGGTCCGTTCCTCGCCGGAGCGGTGGCAGAGTACCTCGATTGGCGCTGGGCGTTCCTGGGAGTCGCCGTGCTCACTGCCGCGGCCTTCCTGATGATCGCCGTCCGCCTCCGGGGCGTCGATCTCGGAGGGGGCGCGCCGCAGGATCGCCGCGCGCTCGTGATCCGCCTCGTGCTCGCCGTCGTGGTGGCGGTCCTCGCCGTGGTGATCGGGTTCTCCGCGGAGCAGCCGACGGCGATCGGCTGGCCGGTCGCGCTCGGTGCGGTGGTGGCGATCGGATTCGCCGTGCTGCCGTTGCTGCCGCGGCGCACTCTGAGGGCAGGAAGAGGGCTGCCGAGCGTCGTGCTGATGCGAGGCATCGTCGCGGGGGCGTTCTTCGCCGCCGAGGCCTACATCCCGTATCTGCTGATGAAGAAGTTCGACTTCAGCGCGACCTGGGCGGGGATCGCGCTGATGCTCGCCGCGCTGGCATGGGCGGGAGCCTCGGCTCTGCAGGGGCGCTTCGGCGAGCAGTTGGGCAACCGCCGTATCACCGTGATCAGCCTCGGTTCGATCCTCGTCGCGATGCTGTGCGTGCTCATCGCCGCGGTCTTCGACGTCTCCGCGGGGGTCGTCGTGCTCGGATGGGCGTTCGCGGGCGGCGGGATGGGGCTGCTGTATCCGCGACTGACCGTGTTGACGCTGGCCTACTCGGACGAGACGAACCAGGGGTTCAACTCCTCCGCGCTGTCGATCTCGGATGCCACGGGCTCTGCCGTCGCCATCGCGCTGGCCGGACTCGGTGTCGCTTCGCTCGGCGGTCGGTCCGATGCATTCGCCGTCGTGTTCGCGTTCTGCATCGCTCTCGCGGTGGTCGCCGCTGTCCCCGGGCTCAGGCTCGGGCACGCGGCGGAGTCGCCGGTGCGCTGAGCCCTCCCGCGAGAGCGCTGACTCCGAGGTCGAAGACGCGGTCGAGTCCGGCCGTGACGTCGAGCTCGCCGGCGCTGGGCAGCGCTCCGTGGCTGTCGGCGTGCATACGCTGCTGAACGAGTGTGGCGTGCCCGAGCACGAAGTGCAGGAGGGCGGCGCCGCGATCCTCGGCATCGGTCACGCCTTGGGCGCGAAGAGCATCGGTCAACAGGGACTGGGCGTGGGACGAGCCAAGTTGGAGCGCATAGGTGCTGAGCACCAGCTCGGCGCCGTCACGATAGGCGAAGAGAGCGTCGCGGATGCCGCGGGCGGTCTCCAGGATTCCGGTGCCGCTCCGCGGGATCGATGCCGTGATCCGATCGGCGAGTTCGGCGAGCAGCTCCTGCTTGCTGGCGAAGTGCCAGTACAGGGCGCTGGGCTGGACATCGAGCCTGGCCGCGATCCTCCTCATCGAGAGGTCGGCGAGACCGACCTCGTCCAGGAGAGCGAGGGCGCTCCGGGCGACGCTGTCGCGGTCGTGTCGTACCGGATTGGGCTCGGGGCTCATCCTCCGATTATAGTGAACGTCGTTCAGGTGAACAGTGTTCAGGCAGGGGTTCGCACCGAATCCGGAGGGCGGTCGCGATGGCAGGGACCCGAGAAGTCGCGCTGGCGACGATCGAGCTCGACCGGGTCTCGGTGGAGTTCGACGGTCGCCCTGTTCTCCATGACGTCACCCTGGAACTGAACGCGCCGACGATCGCCGTGATCGGGGCGAACGGCTCGGGGAAATCGACCTTCGCGCGACTGCTGAACGGGCTGGTCGCACCCACCAGTGGCTCGGTGTCGGTGCACGGCCTCGACACCGTGCGGGATCGGGCGTCCCTCCGTCGACGCGCGGGGTTCGTGTTCACCAACCCCGACGCGCAGATCCTCATGCCGACACCGGCTGAGGACCTCGCGCTCTCGTTGCGCGGGCGCCCGAGAGCCGAGGTGGCCGGTCTCGTGCGGGCGACACTCGAGGCGCACGGCCTGGGGGACCACGCCGACGTTCCCGCATCGAGTCTGTCCGGCGGGCAGAAGCAGATGCTCGCACTCGCATCCGTGTTGATCACCGAACCCGCGCTGATCGTGGCGGATGAGCCGACGACGCTTCTCGATCTGCGGAACTCCCGTCGCATCGGCGATCTGCTTCTCGCCCAGGAGGCCCAGGTCGTGGTGGTGACACACGATCTCGAGCTGGCCGCGCGCTGCGAGTTCGCGGTGCTGTTCGACGACGGACGGGTGGGTGCCGCCGGCGAACCGCACACGGTCATCGAGACGTACCGGCGGGCGTGCGCGTGATCGCGCTGTACGTTCCCGGAACAGGTCTCCTGCATCGCGCCCCTGCCGGACTCAAGCTCGCGGCATTGGCCGTCGGCGCCCTCGTCCTCTCGCTGTATCCGCACGACCCTGTCAGCATCGCGCTCTCACTGCTGGTGGTGGTCGCGCTCTACGGCGTCGCGGGTCTTCCGTTGCGAGTTCCGCTCGTCGAGGTGTGGCGTCTGCGGTGGATCGTCCTCGTGCTGGCCGTCGCTCTGCTCATCTTTGTCTCACCGGCGGCCGCGTGGATCAACACGGGACGCGTGGTCGCCGTGCTCCTCCTCGCGAGTCTGCTCACGCTCACGACTCGGATGTCCGACCTGCTCGCCGTGCTGCAGCGACTCCTGCGTCCGTTCCGCCGGTTCGGACTCGATCCGGATGCGGTGGCGCTCGCCCTCTCCCTCACGATCACGACGATTCCCGTGATAGCCGGATTCGCTGAGCGGGTGCGGGAGGCGGAGCGTGCGCGGGGGGTGCGTTTGGGTGTGCGCACTGTCGTTCCGCTGCTCGTGCTGGCGCTGCGTCACGCGGATGACGTCGGCGACGCGCTGGCCGCACGGGGGGGTCGGCTGACGCTACGCGGGCACCAGCACGCCCGCGCCCGGCGACGGCGCGGTCGTCTCCCGCGAGGCGAGTCGCAGTGCTCCGAGGATCAGGGCGACCGCGATCACGGCCGTGGCGACGGAGGTGCCGAGCACCAGGAGCAGCACGATGCCGATCAGCCCGCTCAACGCACTGATGACGATTCTGCGTCGCGATGCCGTCGCCTGCGGCGCCGGCCGTGACTCGAATCGGGTGAACGCCACGGCGACGATCGCTGTGAGCGCCAGAGCGGTGGCGAGCCACAGCGGTCGTCCCGCCCACCAGCCCGCGCTGTCGAGTGGCGGAAGTTCTACGCCGGTGGTCAGAGCGTAGACCGCCGTCGCGCCCGCCATCACCAGCAGCACCGGCATGTGCCACAGGTAGATCGTCATGGTGCGCACGGTCACGAATCCGGTGAACGCGGCGACCCGCGCTCGGTGGCTGAACCGTTCGATGCGCTCACGGTTCAGCGAGAGCAGGCTCGTGTGCACGATGCCGACGAGCAGGAGGGCCGCGGTCGGCGGGTTGATGTTCGCGATGAGATCGGCCGAGTACATCCCCGACACGAACGTCGCGATGAGCAGGAACAGGGCTCCGAAGCCCGCCGTCGCGCGGACGCGCCGGCTGAGGGCGTCGATGCGCCCGTCTGCGAGGAAGAAGCCGAGCTGCTGCAGAGCCATCCACACGAAGGCGAGGTTCAGGAAGCCGAGACCTTCGATTCCGGTGACCGCCCGCAGCACGTCGACGGCGACCGATGCCGCGGCGAGAACGGCGATCGTCCGGTAGGGGGCGCGCTCGTGCGCCGAGGCGAGGAGGGGGAGCAGCGCCTGGCAGAGCAGGAAGACGCCGAGGAACCACAGAGGCTGACCGTAGCGGAAGCCCGCCGTCGCGATGAGGTCGGCCGGGACGCCGAAGACCGTGAGCAGTGCGAGCCCGACGCCGACGATCGCGACCGTGAGCACGGCGGGCCGCAGCAGTCGATGCAGACGGCCGGCGACGAAGCCGACCGCGGTGCCTCCGCGCTGCCGCATCCGTCGGTAGGCGAGGAGCCCGGAGAAACCGCCGATCACGAAGAACAGGGGCATCACCTGGAGGAGCCAGCTGAGCGGTGCGATCCACCCGGTACCGTCGCTGGCGTTCTCGAAGACGGGCCCCTGATCGGTGACGGTCACGCCGACCATGATCGAGTGCAGGAGCACGACGCCGACGACGCACAGCGCCCGCACGAAGTCGATCCCGGTGTCGCGGGATGCGCGCACGGGCGGCGCGGAGACGGCGGTATGGGGCGCCTGGACGATGGCCATGAGTCCTCCTCGGGAACGGTGTTCCAGGAGACTATGGACGTGGTGTCCGCGGAGGCATCACCCTCGGGTGCCGTTGCGACCCCCTACGACGGGGTGAGTCAGGACGACGGTTCGACGAGCCCGGTGTCGTAGGCGAGGATCACGGCGTGCACGCGGTCGCGCAGATTCAGCTTCGCGAGCACCTTGCCGACGTGCGTCTTCACGGTCTGCTCCGCGATGAAGAGGTCGGCGGCGATCTCGGTGTTCGAGCGTCCCTTGCCGATCAGGACGAGCACCTCGCGCTCGCGATCCGTGAGCTCCGCCAGCGCGGTGACCGACCGCGGTGCGCGGGGCCGACGGCCGGCGAACTGCTCGATCATGCGTCGGGTCACGCTGGGCGCGAGGAGAGCGTCCCCGCCGGCGACGACCCTCACGGCGTGCACGAGCTCCTCGGGGAGGGCATCCTTGAGCAGGAACCCGCTGGCCCCGGCCTCGAGAGCGTCGTACACGTAGTCGTCGATGTCGAACGTGGTGAGCATCAGGATGCGGGGGACGTGTGCGGCCGGATAGGACGGGCCGAGGATGCGCCGGGTAGCCTCGATCCCGTCGAGCTCGGGCATGCGCACGTCCATCAGGATCACGTCGGGATCGAGGCGAGCTGCGAGCGTCACAGCCTCGGCCCCGGTGGCGGCCTGCCCTGCCACGCGGATGCCCTCGTGGGCATCGAGGAGCGCGGCGAACCCCGCTCGGACCATGGCCTGGTCGTCGGCGATGAGCACGCTGATCGTCACGGATTCTCCTTGTCGAGCGAAGGGTTCGCCGTCGTATCGGATGCGTCGGGGTCGAGGGGGAGCAGGGCGTCCACATCCCACCCGCCGTCTGCAGAAGGGCCTGCCGCAAGGCTCCCGCCGAGGATCTCGGCGCGCTCGCGCATGCCCCGCAGTCCGTAGCCGCCTCCAGGCCCATCGGGGGTGCGCGGCGGCGCGGCGTTGTGTACGCGGATGCGGATGCTGCGGGCCTCGGCATGCAGTCGTACCGCGATCTTCGCGCCCGGTGCATGGCGGACGGCGTTGCTCAAGGCCTCCTGCACGATGCGGAACGCGGCGATCTGCACGGCGGGCGCGGCGGATGCCGCAGCCTCCCCGCCCTCGAGCACAAGCCCGACCTCGACACCGGCGCGACGGATGCTGTCGACGAGGGCGGGGATGTCGTGGATGCCCTGCTGCGGCGCCAACTCGGCGCTCTGGTCTTCGGTGCGGAGCACCCCGAGCATGCGCCGCATCTCGGTGAGGGAGCTGCGGGCGGTCGCCGCGATGTCATCGAACTCGGCGGTCGCCGCGTCGCTCAGTTCGGGGATGCGGTACTTCGCGGTCGAGGCCTGCACCTGGATCACCGACATGCTGTGCGCGACCACGTCATGCAGTTCCCGGGCGATCCTGGTGCGTTCCTCGACGAGGGCGCGCCGGGCTTCTTCGAGCGCGCTGTGCTCCTTCTCGCGCGTCAGCTCCGCGGCGACCCGCACGCGTCCGGCCACCAGAGCCGCGATGAGGAACATGGCCGAGGCGACGGCGGTCGTGACGATGAGGTCGGCCGTGGCGCTCGCGGAGGACTCCGGGAGGGCCACCATGTCGGGGCGGATCACCGGCGCGATCAGAGAGGCGATCGCACCGAGCAGCAGGGCGAAGGCCCCGAGCCGCGCGCCGTGGACGAACGTGACGACACCGACGAAGAGGACGAAGGTCAGCAGCGCCGGGACGGACCACGGCCAGGGGGACTGGATCGCCAGCTCCGGTACGACGGTGAGCGGCAGGGTGAACGCCCCGGCGGTGAAGAGCCCCATCGCCCACGTCGGCCGCGTGAGCGCGAGCAGCGGCGAGACGCAGACCGCCGCGCCGAGGATGAACGACAGGGGCAGGGGAGTGCCGTACAGCACGGTCTGCAACGACACGAGGACCGCATACAGCGCGACGACCGCCGCACCCAGGGCCACGAGGGCGGCGGTGCGGCGGCTGATCCGTTGGCGGAGCGGTGTGCGCTCCCGGCGGCGTGCCATGACTGTCATCCTGCCAGCTGAGGTGCCGGTGCGCGTCGGCGACGGGCCGCAGCGATCCGGTCGATGACGAGGCCGACCAGCAGGGCGATGACGATGCCGAGACCTGCGCTGAGCAGCGGCTGGTCCTTGATCCATGCGCCGGCGAGCAGACCGATCGCGAGGCTGAAGACGCTCCAGCTGAGACCCGCGATCAGGCTCAGCGGAAGGAACCGCCGCCAGGAGAATCCGAGAGCGCCGGCGGACATGTTGACGGCGACGCGTCCCACCGGGATGTAGCGGGCGCCGAGGATGAGGGTGGCGCTGCGCCGTTCGAGCGCACGCTGGGCATAGGCGAAGGTCGCAGCGACTCGCGGGCGTCTCATCCAGGCGAAGCGGGTGGTGCCGACCCCTCGGCCGATCACGAAGGCGATGTTGTCGCCGATCGCCGCGCCGATCGCGGCGACCGCGCCGAGGAGCAGCAGGTTCCCCTCGCCGGTGGAGGCCGCCACGGCCGCGGCGGCGACCAGCACCGTCTCGCTGGGCACGGGAGGGAAGAACCCGTCGATGATCGTGACCGCGAACAGGACCAGGTACAGCCACGGTGACGCGATGGCCTGCATGATGAGCTCGTTGAGGATGTCCACTCGAGCACGCTATGCACCGGGTGTCCCCGGCAGCATCCCTCTGCGGTATCGCACCCCTCACTCTCCAGACTGATCTTGCTGACCGCGACTCCCGGCCGTGCCGCTTATACTGGGAGGCTGGCCGATCGGCCGAACAACCTCCCTGAAAGAACGGACGTCCGCTGTGCTTGCCGTGCACGACCTCGAGATCCGCGTTGGCGCGCGCCTGCTGATGGAGAACGTCTCGTTCCGTGTCGCCGACGGAGACAAGATCGGACTCGTCGGCCGGAACGGGGCCGGGAAGACCACGCTCACCAAGGTCCTCGCCGGTGATGTGCTGCCCTCCGGTGGCAGCGTGACCCGCTCGGGGGAGCTCGGCTACCTGCCGCAGGACCCGCGCTCCGGCAACCCGGAAGACCTCGCGCGCACGCGCATCCTGGACGCTCGCGGCCTCGGCCAGCTGAATCTCGGGATGACCGAGGCGGCGCTCGCAATGGGATCGGACGACCCCGCCGTGGCGGACAAGGCGATGAAGCGATACGCCCGTCTGACCGAGCAGTTCGAGGCACAGGGTGGGTATGCGGCGGAGGCCGAGGCGGCATCCATCGCCAACAACCTCTCACTGCCCGACCGCATCCTCGACCAGCCGCTGTCGACCCTGTCGGGTGGTCAGCGCCGCCGAATCGAGCTCGCGCGCATCCTCTTCTCGGACGCGCAGACCATGATCCTCGATGAGCCGACCAACCACCTCGATGCCGACAGCGTCGTGTGGCTGCGAGAGTTCCTCAAGGGGTACAAGGGCGGGCTGATCGTGATCAGTCACGACGTGGAACTCGTCGGCGAAACCGTGAACCGCGTGTTCTACCTCGACGCGAACCGCCAGATCATCGACACCTACAACATGAACTGGAAGAACTACCTGCGTCAGCGGGTGGCCGATGAGGAGCGTCGCAAGAAGGAGCGCGCGAACGCCGAGAAGAAGGCGACGACCCTGCAGCTGCAGGCGGCCCGGTTCGGGGCGAAGGCGTCGAAGGCCGCTGCTGCTCATCAGATGATCGCGCGCGCCGAGAAGCTGCTCGCGGGACTCGACGAGGTCCGCCAGGAAGACCGGGTCGCGAAGCTGCGCTTCCCGAAGCCGGCACCTTGCGGCAAGACTCCGATGATGGCGAGCGGACTGTCGAAGTCGTACGGCTCGCTCGAGATCTTCACCGACGTCGATCTCGCGATCGACCGCGGCTCCAAGGTCGTGGTGCTCGGGCTCAACGGTGCGGGCAAGACCACGCTGCTGCGGATGCTCGCGGGCGTCGACCAGCCCGACACAGGGCAGCTCGAGCCGGGGCACGGACTCAAGGTGGGGTACTACGCGCAGGAGCACGAGAACCTCGATGTGAACCGTTCGGTGCTCGAGAACATGGTCTCCGCCGCCCCGCACATCACCGAGACCGAAGCGCGCAAGGTGCTCGGGTCGTTCCTGTTCACGGGCGATGACGTGCTCAAGCCCGCCGGAGTGCTCTCCGGTGGTGAGAAGACGCGACTGTCGCTGGCGACCCTCGTCGTGTCGTCGGCGAACCTGCTGCTGCTCGACGAGCCGACCAACAACCTCGACCCTGCGTCGCGTGAGGAGATCCTCGGTGCGCTCGCGCACTACGAGGGCGCCGTGGTCCTCGTCTCGCACGACCCGGGTGCTGTGCAGTCGCTCAACCCCGAGCGGGTCCTGATCCTCCCCGACGGCGTCGAGGACATCTGGAGCCAGGAGTACCAGGACCTCATCGAGCTCGCCTGACCTCCCGGCGGAGCGTGTCGGAGGCCCGGGATAGCGTGGGCGGATGGATCTCGATCACATCCGGGTCGTGTGCTGGGACTGGAACGGCACGCTGCTCGACGATGCGGAGATCTGCCGCGAGGTGATGAACTCCGTGCTCGAGGAGCACGCACTCGACCCGCTGGCCGATGGTCGCGCGTACCGGTCCGTGTTCCGGTTCCCGATCCGCGACTTCTACCGCTCGGTCGGACTCGACGATGACAGGTTCGTGCCGGCAGCGACCGCATATCTCGATCTGCTTGCCGCTCGGGTCGGAGAAGCGTCGCTCCACGGTGACGCGCGGGCCACGCTGGCAGCGATCCATCATCGGTGACACCAATCACGACCGGGAGATCGCCGATGATCTCGGTGCGGAGTTCGTCCATTTCGACGGTGGGCACCAGAGCTGGTCCGGTGAAACCCGGTGCATCACGGCGCTGCGCGAGCTGGTCGACCTGCTGACCCCGGCCTCCGATCGTCCCGATCCGGCAGAACTCGCCTGACCGGTCCGAGGCGTCGCCGTCGCTCTCGTGGCATAGTCGGGAGCATGCCGATCGAGCAGAATTCCCCTCCCTCGGAGATCAGCGGGTGGCTGCGTGCGCAGCCCGTCCTCACCGGAGCGGCCCCTCCGCTCGAATTCGCCGATCTCCCCGACGATCCGATTCCGCTGTTCCACGAGTGGATCAGGACGGCGGCCACCCTGGGAGTGCCCGAGCCGCATGCCGCGACGTTGGCGACTTTCGATCCTGATGGCATCCCCGACGCCCGGACGTTGATCCTCAAGGACGTCGATGCGCGCGGATGGGCTTTCGCAGGAGCGCGTTCGTCACGCAAGGCTGCTCAACTCGCCGCATATCCGGTTGCGGCGCTCAACTTCTGGTGGCAGCCCGTCATGCGAGCCGTACGGGTCCGCGGGTTCATCCAGGAGGCGTCGGCCGAGGAGAGCGCGGCGGATCTGGCAGCCCGCTCCGCCGATGCTCGGGCCGGCATCCGGCCCGGGGAATGGGTCCTCTGGCGCATCGCCCCCACGCGCGTCGAGTTCTGGCAGGGCTCTCCGGAGCGGAACCACACGCGGATCGTCTACGAGCACGCGGAAGCCGGATGGACCCACCGGGCGATCGGGCGCGGAGCCGATCACGTCGACGGCATCGAGGAGCGAGCATGAGCGGATATCAGGTGGTCGAGATCGGGGCACTCGACGAATGGCGCACCCATCATGGAGGCTTCGACGCCGCCCGGTCACGTGACGGGCGACGCGTCATCGACCACGAGCTGACGATGCAGTACGTCGGGATGACGGCGAACGCTCTGGAGCCGGGCGAAGAAGCCGGGTACTGGCACGTGCATCGGAAGATCGAGGAGGTGTACGTCTTCCTCAGCGGGCGAGGACAGATGGGCCTCGACGACGATGTGATCGAGGTCGGTCCAGGTACCGTGATCCGCGTCGGTCAGGGCGTGGCCCGCACGTGGCGGGCACGACCGGACAGCCCGGGGGAGCTGCGCTGGCTCTGCCTCCGCGCCGGCGGCGAGGAACTGCCGCATCTTCCGGATGACAGTTCCCGTCTGCCGGAACGTCCGATGCCGTGGGCGGACTGAGCGGGCGCTAAGGCACTCACCGCACTTCGAGCAGTTCGTCCTCGACATCGGCGTCGTGGTCCCGGCGACGCGACTTCTTGACGGGCGCGGGGATGCCCTCGACCTCTTCCCGGTGCTTCACGATCTCCGTGCGGATGATGTATCCGATGAAGATGAAGCCCATGAGAGCGAACAGGATCCACTGGATCGCGTAGGACAGGTGCGGCCCGGGGTCGTCGGTGGGGGAGTCGAAGCCGCCGAGGGAGCCCGATCCCGCCGGCGATTCGCTGATCACCCGACCGTAGGCACCGGTGATCACGTCGCCGTCGACCTGCTCGGCGATCGAGGGCAGGTGGATGGTCGGCACCTGACCCTCGGGGGCGCCGCGTCCGGATGCCGGAAGCTGCTCGCCCGGGCGCAGACGCACGGTGACCTCCACCTCGCCCTTCGGCGGCGAGGGCACCGCGTCGGGTTCGTCGCCTTCACCCGGAGGCACCCAACCGCGGTCCACGATGAAGATTCGCCCGTCGACGTCGCGGAACGGCACGAGCACTTCGAAGGCGCTCGTCCCGCCGTGCGGTCGATTGCGGACCAGCAGCTGTTGGTCGGCCAGATACTCACCCTGCAGGGTGACGGGACGCCACTCGTCCGACGGATCGAGGGCCCCGTCTTCACCGATGATCTCGGACAGCGGGACGGCATCCGCGTCGTAGTTCTGCTCGACGAGTTCGATCTGTGCGGCGCGCGTCTCGTTCCTCTCGAACTGCCAGTTCGAGAGGAAGACGCAAGCGACGGCGAAGCCGATCGCGATGAGCACGTACACGGCCCACCGGGTCAGACGTCGGCTCATGCGGGGATCCCGTCACGGACCGTCACCGGGAAGTCGCGCGCTGCCAGATAGTCGCGGAGGAACTCGACGTGCTCTTCGCACGCGAGCCAGATCTTCTCGCGGTCGGCGGCGTGGATGCGCGGGTTGCGCCACACCACTTGTCTGGTCGCCGCGCTCCGGCAGCCGGCGCGCGAGCACTCGAAGTCAGTCATCGGTCTTTCGGGCCTTCGTGGACCGTGAAGACCTGGGGAGCGGAGGGCTCGGTCTCGATCGGAGCGGGTTTCGGCGCATCGACCTCCCGCATGGGCGATTCCGCGGTGGTCTCGGTGCTGTCGCTCCCCGCGTTCGCGAACACGACGGCGATGTAGGGCAGCACGGCGGCCGAGATCCCGAAGACCCAGGTGTACCACCCGTACGGCTGTACCAGCACCATGAGCGCGAAGCACACGATGCGGATCGTCATCGTCAGGGCATAACGGCGCACACGATGATCAGCCTCATCCCGCGGAGACTGCGGCAGTGAGGTGACGGCCGGGACATGACGCGCGTTCTTCACGATGCATCCAGCCTACGCCGATGCACGCCCTTCGGATGCCGCTGTCGCGACTCAGTTGGAGAAGACGAACGGCAGGCTGAAGGCGCCCAGGAAAACGAAGCTGATGATGGTGCTGATGAGGACGAATCCACCGATGCCGACCACGACGTAGCCGAGGATGAGTCCGGTGATAGCCAGCCCCCGTCCGCCGATCCCCGGATCGCGCTTGGTCTGTCCGAGTGCCATGTGACCGGTGATGACGGCGGCGATCGAGGCCAGCAGCGGGATCACGGCCCAGAAGAGCACGATCCCGGCGAGGCCGCAGATCAGCGAGGTGATGGCGAGGGTGCTGGTGGGTCGGGGCGCGGCGGCGGGATAGGCCGACGCCGCGTAGGGAGCGTAACCGGGTTGGACGGGTGCCGCTGCGTAGACGGGCTGCGCGGGTGCCACGCCGTAGCCGGGCTGTGCGGGCGGCGGGGCGTAGCCGGGCTGCGGCTGTGCCGTGGGCTGCACGCCGTAGTGGGGCGGGACGGGCGGTGGGTAGGTGGGTGCCGCACCCGGGTAACTCTGCGTCGGCTGCGGCGCTGGCGCGGGCTGCACCGGCTGAGCCGGGAGTGCCGGCGCGGCGGTAGGAGCGACCGGAGGGGGCGGCGGCGGACTGAACGGCGATTCCTCACCGGGAGAGGGGATGCGGTTGTCGCTCACGATGAAGCCTTTCGTCCTGTTCAGGCTTCCAGGATGCCCCATGTCTGTCAACGCCGTGCGGTGGTCGTCGGGACCTTCATCGGTAGGATCGATGACGGCCCGGAATCCCGTGTCACCGGTCCAGATCAGGAGTGTCCCCATGAGCGCTGAGCGCGTCGTCCTCGTCACCGGCGGCAATCGCGGCATCGGCCGCGCGATCGCGGAGCGCTTCGTGCGTGACGGCTACCGCGTCGCCGTCACTGCGCGCAGCGGCGAGGGCCCCGAGGGGACGCTCACGGTCCGTGCGGATGTGACCGACGCCGCGGCCCTCGACGCCGCGTTCACCGAGGTCGAGCAGCAGCTCGGCCCGGTCGAGATCGTCGTCGCGAACGCCGGCATCACCAAGGACACGCTGCTTCTGCGTATGAGCGAAGACGACTTCGACAGCGTCGTGGCCACCAATCTCGGCGGGACGTTCCGGGTGGTCAAGCGTGCGTCGAAGGGGATGCTCCGGGCGCGGTTCGGTCGGATCATCCTGATCTCGAGCGTCGTGGGCCTCTACGGTTCCGCCGGTCAGGTCAACTACTCGGCATCGAAGAGCGCGCTGGTCGGCTTCGCCCGCTCGATCACCCGCGAGCTCGGCGCCCGCGGCATCACGGCGAACGTCGTCGCTCCGGGGTTCATCGAGACCGACATGACCGCAGAGCTCCCTGAAGAGACGCAGAAGCAGTACAAGGCGAGCATTCCTGCCGCGCGCTTCGCCACCCCCGACGAGGTCGCCGGCGTCGTGACCTGGCTCGCCGGCGACGACGCCGGCTACATCTCCGGCGCGGTCATCCCCGTCGACGGCGGTCTCGGGATGGGGCACTGACCCTTCAGCACACCGTCATCGTGCGATCGCTGCGTTGAGCAGTTCGCCCAGCCTTTCCGGGACGGAGAACTGGGGCCAGTGGCCGGAGCCGATCCGGACGACTTCGGCGTCGTCGATCGCGTGGAATTCCGTGGCGTACGGCCCCCACTGATCGATCATTCCCTCGAACGTGGACTGATCGAGACCGCCCATCAGCAAGGTCACCGGTACGTGATAACGGGCCGGGGCGTCGAGCGCGATGCCGTCGGTCGGCACCCGTGCCGGGACGCTGTGCGTGAGCGCCGCGGTCCGCGTGCGGGTCGCGTCATCGAGATCGCTGACATCCTCGTCGGGGAAGAAGTCCCAGCCGGGGAAGGGGACGACGCCGTCGACGACATCGAACTCGCTGATCCCGCTCCCGGGAGGCGGCGGGACAGTGTCGACGAAGATGACGCGGTGCACGCTCGTGGGGCGTGCGTCGGCCACTCCCCACGCGACGTTGCCCCCGCCGCTGTGCCCGACGACCACGACGTCGCCGTCCACCACGTCGACGGCGGCGGTCGCGGCGGCGATCCAGTCGGCGATGCCGATGTCGGACGACGTGAGCGCAGGCTCGTCGAGTCCGGGCATGGTGAGGGGATGCACGCGATGGCCGGCTTTCTGAAGCACCGGGACCACGTCGTCCCAGCTGGATGCGTCGAGCCAGAGCCCCGGGATGAGGATGATGTCCATGAGCTGACGCTAGTGGCGGACTCGGACAATCTCCATGGGTCTCGCTAGGGAAGCAGAGCGATGACCTCGGACAGGTCCTGCGGCCCGATCACCAGGCCGGCAGCCTCACGAACCGCGGGCTTCGCGTTGAAGGCGATGCCGAGGCCGGCGACCGCCATCATCGGCAGGTCGTTGGCGCCGTCGCCGATCGCGATCGTCGTGCGAGGTGCGACCCCGAGCTCGGCGGCCCACTCCTGGAGCGAGGACGCCTTCGCGGCACCGTCGACGATGTCACCGTCGACGCGGCCGGACAGCGAGCCGTCGGTGACCGCGAGCCGGTTCGCGCGCCAGCGATCGACGCCCAGCTCCGGTGCCACGACGTCGAGGATCTCGTGGAAGCCACCCGACACGACGCCGACGACACCGCCGCGCGCGTGGACTGCGGCGGTGAGCTCGCGTACGCCGGGAGTCGGTTCGATCCGCGCGCGCACGCGCTCGAATGCCGAGACCGGGACGCCTTCGAGTGCGGACACCCGGGAGCGCAGGCTCGTCGCGAAGTCGACCTCGCCGCGCATCGCCGCCTCGGTGGCGGCCTGCACCTCCGCGCGTCGGCCGGCCTCATCGGCGAGCAGCTCGATCACCTCGTTGCGGATCAGGGTGGAATCGGCATCGAGGACGACGAGGAATCGCGCGGTGGTCACCAGTCGAGCCTATCGATCACCCGGTGGGCCGTTGCGCCGCGTGACGTGCTCAGCGTTCGATGAAGACGCCCTTGCCGACCACCGTGATGCCCGATTCCGTCACCGTGAATCCGCGAGCGAGGTCGCGTTCCCGGTCGACGCCCACGGTCGCACCGTCGGCCAGCACCACGTTCTTGTCGAGGATCGCTCGGTGAACCCGCGCGCCCTGACCCACATGGACGTGGTCGAAGACGACCGAATCGGTGATCGTCGACCCGCCGCCGGCGAGAGTCCACGGCCCGACGACGCTCCGTTCGAGGTGCGTCCCCGAGAGCACGGATCCGAGCGAGACGATCGAGTCGATCGCGTTGCCGATGCGGCCGACCGAATCGCGGACGAACTTCGCCGGGGGAGAGTTGACGGCCTGCGAGTGGATCGGCCACTCCATGTTGTAGAGGTTGAACACGGGCAGCGTCGAGATCAGGTCGCGGTGTGCGTCGAAGAAGGAATCGATCGTTCCCACGTCGCGCCAGTAGGAGCGGTCGCGCGGTGAGGAGCCGGGAACCTCGTTCTGCTTCATGTCGTAGTAGCCCGCCTCGCCGCGGTCCACGAAGTAGGGGACGATGTCGCCGCCCATGTCGTGCCCGGAGGTGGGGGACTCGCCGTCGGCCTCGACAGCGGCGATGAGCGCGTCGGCGTCGAAGATGTAGTTGCCCATCGAAGCGAGCACCTCGTGAGGGGAGTCCTCGAGTCCGGCGATGTCCGTCGGCTTCTCGAGGAACTGCTTGATCCTGCCGGACTCGGCATCGGCATCGATCACGCCGAACTGCGACGCGAGGGCGAGCGGCTGACGGATCCCGGCGACCGTCGCCTTCGCCCCGGACTCGATGTGCGCCTCGAGCATCTGACGGAAGTCCATCCGGTAGACGTGGTCGGCGCCGATGACCACGACGATGTCGGGCTTCTCATCGTTGATCAGGTTCATGCTCTGCAAGATCGCGTCGGCGGAACCCGAGAACCAGCGCTTGCCGAGTCGCTGCTGTGCGGGCACCGAGGTGACGTAGGAATCGAGCAGGGCGGACATGCGCCAGGTCTGAGAGATGTGACGGTCGAGACTGTGCGACTTGTACTGCGTCAACACGACGATCTGCCGGAGACCGGAGTTGATGAGGTTCGAGATCGCGAAATCGATGAGTCTGTACTGTCCGCCGAACGGCACTGCCGGTTTCGCGCGATCCGCGGTGAGAGGCATGAGGCGCTTGCCCTCGCCGCCGGCGAGGATGATCCCGAAGACCTTCTTTGGAGCGGACATGGCTCCACCATAGATGCGTTCCCGGCCGCTGTACTAGCGTTCAGACATGCGAGTCGAAATGATCACGAAGGAGTACCCGCCCGCGGTCTACGGAGGTGCCGGCGTGCACGTCGCCGAACTGGTCGCCGCACTCCGCGAACACATCGACGTGCGCGTGCGTGCGTTCGGCGCGCCCCGTGACGAGGCGGGCACTTTCGCGTATCCCACACCCGTCGAGCTCGCCGACGCGAACGCCGCGTTGCAGACGCTCGGCACAGATCTCGAGATCGTCTCGGCGATCGCCGACGCCGACCTGGTGCACAGTCACACCTGGTATGCGAACTTCGCCGGGCACCTCGCGTCGCAGCTGCACGGCATCCCGCACGTGCTCACGGCGCACAGCCTCGAGCCCTTGCGCCCGTGGAAGGCCGAGCAGCTCGGCGGGGGCTATGCGATCTCGAGCGGCATCGAACGACTCGCGTACGAGAACGCCGCCGCGGTGATCGCCGTGAGCGCCGGGATGCGCGCGGACATCCTGCGCAGCTACCCGCAGGTGGACCCGGCAAAGGTGCGCGTGATCCACAACGGCATCGACGTCGAGCGGTGGCGTCCGGTGCAGGATGAGGCTTTCCTGCGATCGGTGGGAATGGATCCCGCGCGGCCGTCCGTCGTGTTCGTCGGCCGCATCACGCGGCAGAAGGGCCTCCCGTACCTGTTGCAGGCGGCGCGGCTCCTGCCGCCCGAGGTGCAGCTCGTGCTGTGCGCCGGAGCCCCGGACACTCCGGAGATCATGGCGGAGGTCCAGGAAGGCGTGCGGACGCTGCAGCAGAGCCGCGACGGTGTCATCTGGATCGAGCGGATGCTGCCGCGCGACGAGCTCTCCGCGGTCCTCACCGCAGCCACGACCTTCGTGTGCCCCTCGATCTACGAGCCGCTGGGCATCGTGAATCTGGAGGCGATGGCCTGCGGTGCCGCCGTGGTCGGCACCGCGACGGGCGGGATCCCCGAGGTGGTCGCGGACGGCGTCACGGGACGACTCGTGCCGATCGAGCAGCTGCAGGACGGCACCGGAACGCCGGTCGATCCTGAGCGCTACGTGGCCGATCTGGCTGCTGTGCTGACCGAGGTGGCCATGGATCCGAACCGGGCTCAGGCCTACGGCGAGGCGGGGCGCGAGCGCGCGCGCAACGACTTCAGCTGGGCGGCGATCGCGGAGACGACGCGCGCGCTCTACGCGGAGCTGACCGCCTGAGCCGATAGGCTGGGAGCATGCCGAGCGCTCTGGAATTCACCGACGTCGTCGTGCGCCGTGAGGGGCGCAACATCATCGATCACGTGACCTGGGAGGTCGACGATGATCAGCGATGGGTGATCCTCGGCCCGAACGGTGCGGGCAAGACCACGCTGCTGCAGTTGGCCGACACCCTCATGCACCCGACTTCGGGAACGGTGACCGTGCTGGGGGAGACCCTGGGGCGTACCGATGTGTTCGAGGTGCGCCCGCGCATCGGCTTCGCGTCGTCGGCGATGGCCAAGCGCGTTCCCCGCGACGAGACGGTCCTCAACACCGTGCTCACCGCCGCATTCTCCGTGCTGGGCCGCTGGAACGAGAACTACGAGGACATCGACGAGCGCCGGGCCCTTCGTGTTCTGGGCGACTGGCGTCTCGACCACCTGGCAGACCGCACGTTCGGCACGCTGAGCGATGGCGAGCAGAAGCGCGTCCAGATCGCACGCGCGGTGATGACCGATCCTGAGCTTCTGCTGCTGGACGAGCCGACGGCCTCACTCGATCTCGGCTCCCGTGAGGAGCTCCTCGCGCTCCTCAGCGGATACGCTTCCTCGCCCACCACTCCGGCCATGCTCATGGTCACCCACCACGTGGAGGAGATCCCCGTCGGGTTCACCCACGTGATGCTGATCCGCGACGGCGCCGTCGTCGCAGCAGGGCCGATCGCGGAGACGCTCACGGCGGAGTCGCTCACCGAGGCGTTCGGCATGCCGATCGTGCTCAGCAGCGAAGACGGCCGCTACGCCGCCCGCGCGGCATCCTGATCCAGGTCTGATAGAATCGACCCTTGGTGCTCTCTGCACCGCAGACTTCCCTCGTCCCTGGCACAATCCAGGGCAGCAACTAAGGAATCCCATGAAGACTGACATTCACCCCGAGTACAAGGCTGTCGTGTTCCGCGACCTCGGCTCGGGCGAGACGTTCCTCACCCGTTCGACCGTCTCGAGCGACAAGACCATCGAGCTGGACGGCGTGGAGTACCCCGTCATCGACGTCGAGATCTCCTCGGCTTCGCACCCGTTCTACACGGGCAAGCAGCGCATCATGGACTCGGCCGGCCGCGTCGAGAAGTTCAACCAGCGCTTCAAGGGCTTCGGCGGCTCGTCCAAGTAACGACTGCCATGAAGAAGGCCCCATGCTCCTCGGAGCGTGGGGCCTTCTTCGTTCCCGAACACAGGTGCGTCAGATGTCGAGCCTGATGCGACCGTCGTCGATCGCGTCGGGGGGATCACCGGGTGACGGCGCCGGCGCGGTTCGCTGCGTCTGCCGGTCGCGCTCGATTCCGGCATCGTGCGCGGTCGGCGACCACACGGCATCGAACGCCCCGCCGAGACCGCCACCGCTGCTCTCGTACTTCTTCTCGATGGGCATCTTCGAGAAGCCGAACGCGATCATCACGATCACGGCGGCGCCGAGGAGCAGGAGCACTCCGATCGTCACGATCACGCCCACGATCTCGTTCATGCCCTCCAGCGTAGGCGGAGGCCCGGCCCGCGGGATCCTCCCGGAGGAGGATCTCTCCTACCGGAGGCGTCGCCCCTGCGCCAGATCGATCAGGTGCGAGAGCACGGGTCCCGAGCGGAGCCCGTTGTGCTCGTGCTCGCTCGTGACCCACAACCTCACGTCGGGGAGCAGTCGTGCCGTCTCGAGTGAGAACTCCATCGGAACGTAGACGTCATCGACGTAGACGGCAGCGGCGCCGGTCGCTCCGGAGGCGGAGATCGCCTCGGCGTCGTAGATGCTCGGCCACTCGTGCTCCGCGAGGGCGAGAGCGACCTCTCGCCACGGGCGGAACGCGGGCACCGTCTCGGTCCACTCGCGGCGGATGTGCTCACCGGTGAAGAGCGTCGCGTCCTCGCGGAAGTCGGTGGGCTCGGTGCGTTCGGCCGACCAGCGGGTGGCATGCCCGTCGGCGTAGCTCGACTCGTGGAAGACGAAGTAGAGCGGGTTGCGACCGTCGTACGGCATCGCGTGCATCAGGTCGTACCGGAACGCGTTGGAGGCGGGATCGCGCTCCAGGAGGGACCATACGGTCTGCCAGCCGTCGTTCGTGCCGAGGGCGGAGCCCAGCGAGCGCAACCGGGAGCGCGAGACGACTTCGCCGTCGGGCAGCACGATGTCACCGGCATCGGCCAGGTCGACCAGGCGCCGCATGACGTCACGGTGCTCCGGGAAGCGCCGGTAGTACCGCTCGGAGGCGATGCGCATCTTGTCGTAGCAGAGCGCGTAGACGTCGTCCGGGTGGCGTCCGACCGCACTCAGGCCGCCCGTGATGTAGACGTCCTGGAGGGAGGCAGCATCCGTGGTCAGGTAGGCCAGAGTCGTGAAGCCCCCGAACGACTGTCCGAGCACGCTCCAGGTTGCCGCGCCAAGGTGCTCGCGCACGGCCTCGCAGTCCCGCACGATGGCATCCGCGCGCAGGTGGGTGAGGTGCTCGGCCACAGCTTCCGCGCCGCGGGCGAGGTCGTGATCGCCGACCGGTGTCGACAGCCCGGTGCCGCGCTGGTCGAGGAGCACGACGCGATGGTGGGCGAGTGCTTCATCGAGCCAGGCGGGTGCGGTCGACGAGTGGAACGGACGCGGTGCTTCATGCCCTGGGCCGCCCTGGAGGAACACCAGGTACGGGAGCGCCTCGCCGCCCTCGCGGGTGACGACACGCGCGAAGATGTCGATCGTGCGGTGGTCGGAGGGATCGCCCCAGACCAGGGGGACGGTGAGCGTGTGCTCTTCGACGGTGAGATCCAGCAGCTGGCGGACGACGGCGCTCATGTTCACATCACATTTCCGATGTAGGAGTACTTGACGAAGACCTCCGAGGCGATGCCCGACTCCTCGAGCACACCCTGCACAGCGGTCATCATGTAGTTGGAGTCCCAGCCCATGTAGAGGAAGTGCGACTCATCGAGTTCGTCCCACTGCCCCTTCCACGCCATGTCCTGGTAGATCGGTCCGCCGTGGGTGGCGCAGTACGCCAGCGCCGAGGTCCTGGCGTCGGTCCACGCGCGGCGGAACACCCGGTTGAACAGGTACTTGACGTCGGGGACCTCCCAGCGCTCACCGCGGTACTCGACGTAGTCGAACTCCCGCTCCCAGCCGGTCGGCCATCCGCGGCGACGGACAGCGTCCAGGATCGGCGTCAGGCCATCGTCGTCGATCTCCGGAAGCGCGGGGCGCGCCCAGATGCGGATCAGGTCGGCCGTGAGCGCGACGGTGCGCTGCGTGATCGCGGCGGTTCCCCAGGACGGGACGTCGGCGAGGTCTCGCGTCGCGGGAACGGAACTGCGGGCATAGGCCTCGTCGCGCTTCACCGGGAACGCGGCACCGAACACGCGCTCGGCCAGTGGCTGCTCCAGCAGGGTCAGGTTGCCCAGGGTCGGTGCGAGCGCCCGGTGACTGTTCTGCTCATCCTCGGAGTACTCGCTCCACGGGCGCTCACCATCGCCGGACCACGCGTCGCCGGGCACCATCGGGACGATGTGCTCGATGTCGAAGGAGTCGAGGTCCGACACGCCCTCCAGCCGGCCCAGCACGTAGGCGGGGTGGGGGAGCTCGCTGTACTTCAGGACCGCGCTCACACGCTCATCGGACGGGGTGATCCGGGCGAACGCGCGTGCGAGCGAATCGCGCCCGGCGGCGCGTGCGCGGCAGAGCCGGGCGATCAGGCGCTCGGCCGGAAGATTGACCAGGGCCCGACGCAGATACAGGGCCTGCAGCCACTCCAGTGTCTCGATGAGCTCGGAGCGGTCGATGATGCCTCGGACATGGTCGCTGTACACGCTCATCACGAGCGGCGCGGAGGAGCGACCGAAGGTGGTGACGTGGCGAAGCTGCTGCGCGATCTCGGGATCCGGCTCTCGCGTCGGGTCGAGCAGGATGCCGTAAATCTCGGCGTAGTGCCGCCACTCCTCGGCATCGGCCTGCAGATGCGCGACGTCGACACGGGGGAACGACTGACGGAAGGCGCTGTACACGCCGTGCTCACCGTTCGCCGCGACCTCGCGGCCGGTGACGAGCACCAGGTAGTGCCGCCAGAATGCGCCGATGGCCTCGCCGGTGTGGTTCTCGATCGGTACCCAGAACCGGGCTTCGACGTCGACCTGCTCGGCGTGGCTGAGGCCCATCAGGATGTAGTTGTGGATGAGCTCGTGATCGCGCAGCGGCTCTCCCGTCGAGTTCAGACTCTCGAAGATCTGCTGCGCGTTCGCCTGGGCACCGAGGGTGATCGACACGTGCTCGAGCCGCTGCAGTCCCTGCCAGATGAGCGGAACCTCGTCGACGTGGATCTGGCTCCGGAAGAAGGCGTAGTTGTCGTCGAAGCGGGACTCGCGGTCGGCGTCGCCGCGCCGGTCGAGGACCACCGACTCGTAGAGGTCGGCCCATGCGTCGTGCGGTCGCAGCTTGGTGCGGCCGGGGGCATCGGAGCGGACCAGGACGCGCTCGAGTGCGGCGGCGAGTGCGGGGTCGGTGTCACGGATCGCGTGATGCAGTGCCGCCACGAGCAGCATGAGCGTGGTGATGCGCTGCTGCCCGTCGATGAGGATCAGGTCGGAATCCGTGGAGGTGCCGTCTTCGGCGGAGAGGATCGATCCGATGAAGTGCCGGTGCGCCCGGTCCTCACGGGCGACCGCGCGGATGTCGGAGAGGAGACGCTCGCAGCCGCCGATGTCCCACCGGTACTGCCGCTGATACACGGGAACCACGATGGTGGTCGTCCCCGCCGCGAGCCATTCGATCGTGTTGACTGCTGTCGCCTCGACGTTGGTCGCGGTGCTCATACTGGTGTCTCGTCCTCCCGTTGCGACGGGTGCCGAGGCTTCGCCGGGCGCCCCGATCAGTCTATTCGGTTATGCACGGCGCACCTCCGAAGGGCGCGCAGGCTTCGCTGTTAGGCTTGCCTTATCAGGGCCTGTTAAAACGTGCTGGCCCCCGATGAAAGGAACATGACTCGATCATGGGTTACATCAAGTCCGCTGCCCTCGAGGAAAAGGGATTCGTCGTCCTCGACAGCTACAACCAGGAGCTCGACCCCAAGGAATGGCTCGACATCGAGTACAACGACTGGAAGTCGTCGGGTGACACCCGCTTCGCTCCGCTCGCCAGCGCCTTCGGTGACATCGAGTGCAACGGCTTCTGGAACCACAAGCCGCCGCGCACCGACAAGGACGGCGTCTGGATCGACTCGCAGACCGAGAAGGCTCCGAACCTGACGCGTCGCGCGCAGGAGCCGGGCGCCAACGTCGGCCGCTGCCGTGTGATCGAGCTGCAGCCGACGCCCTACGGCGACTGCCTCTACAACCTCCACCAGGACGACAACAACCGTCTGAACCCCGACGGCACCGGCTGGGTGGTGCGCGGCTTCTTCAACCTGACGGACGACAAGGACAGCTACTTCGTCCTGCGCGAGAACCGCACCGACCCGAGCATCGAGTACCGCATCGCCCTTCCGGCCGGCGCTCAGCTCATCGTCGACACGCAGCGTCTGTGGCACGCGGCCACGCACAACGGCACCGAGCCCCGCTACTGCCTCATCACCTCGTGGACCTCGGGCCCCGAGCTCGACGCCTACATCGAGAAGTACAACGGCACCGACGACGTGCCCAACTACGAGGTCGACCAGGAGACGCTCGAGTTCGGCTACGCCGAGCAGGCACGCAAGGACGCTGCACGCGCCGCGTACTACGCGGCGAAGGGTCAGCAGGTCAAGCAGGCCATGAGCGAGGCCTGACCTTCGTCAGACACAGGACCGATTCCGGTCCGAAGGCCCCGGTCCCCGTGACCGGGGCCTTCGTCGTGAATGACACGCTTGTGATTTCCGGCGAACTCGGCGAGAATGGGCCCACAACCGCATATTCTCGCCACTTCGTGGTTCAGGTCGTTGGGGAAGACGCACCTGATGAAACGGAGAGATCATGGCGACGGCTTACGCACGCGGAGTGGTGTTCATCCACTCTGCACCTCGCGCGCTCTGCCCGCACCTCGAATGGGCGGTGGGTCGCGCTATCGGGCGTGCAGTGAACTTCGACTGGACCGAGCAGCCCGTCCTGAACGGCGCGCGACGCGCAGAGTTCTACTGGGATGGTCCGGTCGGTACGGGGGCTGCCCTCGCGACGTCGATCCGCGGCTGGGAGCATCTCCGCTTCGAGGTGACCGAGGACCCGACTCCCCGCAGCGACGGCGGGCGCTGGCTGCACACCCCCGACCTCGGCATCCACTACGCGCAGACCGACGCCGCCGGCAACATCGTCATCGGCGAGGACCGGATCCGCTACGCGATGGAGATCGCTGCGGGCAGTGCGATCGAGCTGCAGCGCGAACTCGACATCGCCCTCGGCTCCGCCTGGGATGAGGAGCTCGAGCCGTTCCGCCACGCCAGTGACGACGCCAGGGTCGTCTGGCTCCACAAGGTCGGTTAGCCCCGACACAGAGACCGGGAGCGGGGGAGGCGTGAGTATCGGATGCCGGTGAATCACCCCGGACGCTGAGAAGACGTATCCCCGCTCCGCACGACGAGGACCCCGCCCCGGGGAACCGAGGCGGGGTCCTCGTCGTCCGAGTCAGATCACCGCGGCGTGCTGCAGCTCTTCGGGGCGGGATGCCGCGCCGCCGCGCACGTCGTCCCAGGCGATCGCCAATCGCTGCATCGCCTCCGCGGTGCGCTCGGGCGGAAGGGTGATGGGGATGCGCAGTCGCCGCTCCAGCACCCCGCCGGTCGTGAAGCGTGGGCCTGGAGGCAGGATGAGCTGTCGTTCTCGTGCGGCGAGCGAGAGCGAGGTCGAGAGCGGGACGCCGATGTCCACCCAGGCGGAGAGCCCGCCAGGAGTCCGCGGCATCAGGAAGCCGGGAATCCCCGCGATGCCCGCCTCGACCGCTGCTCGTCCTGCGTGCAGGCGCCGGCCGACATGCGAGGTGAGGGCGGGCATGTCGGCGAGGAGCTCGATCGCGATGCACTGTTCCAGCAATGCGGTCCCGAGCTCGAAGGAGGGGCGGACGGCGAGCAGTCGCGCGATGACCGAGCGCTCCGCACGGATCCAGCCGATGCGCATCCCACCCCACGCGATCTTCGACATCGATCCGACGGTGATGACGTTGGGTCCGCTCGCGGCCATCGGTGTGGGCGCCCATCCCCGGTCGATGTCGAGCTCCGCGGTCGTCTCGTCGACGATCAGATGAGTCCCCACGTTCCGCGCAGTGGTCACGATGCGCGACCGCTCCTCGTCGGGGAGAGTGGCCCCCGTGGGATTGTGGAAGTCGGGAATCAGGTAGGCGATGTGCGGGCGCGCGCCGAGCAGCGTCTCGTTCAGATGACGCGTGTCCCAGCCCTCCACATCGACGGGCGTGGGGACCAGCCGATATCCGTGGCGGTGCAGGGCCTCCAGGGCGTGCGGGAAGGTCGGCTGCTCGACGAGCGCCCTCTCGCCTCGGTGGCCGATCGCCGTGAGGATCAGATTCACGGCGTTGAGAGCGCCGGAGGTGATGATGATCTCCTCGGCCGAGGTCGGTGCCCCGCGTTCGCTGAAGCGCTGTGCGACCGCGTCGCGAAGCTCCGGCAGCCCTTGCAGCGAGTACCCGCTCGTGCCGCGCAGTGCGGCGAGACGAGGAAGCGAACGCACGGTGGCGTCGTACAGCCCTGGTGTCGAGTCCATCGACGCGATGGAGAGATCGATGGCCGAATCGTCGGCATCGGTTCCTGGTGCGGTGTGGCCATGGGGGAGGGTCACTCGTGTGCTGCCCCCGTGCAGGCGTGAGACGTAGCCGTCGCTCTCCAGAAGTCCGTACACGCGGGTGATGGTCGAGCGGGAGCGGTGCAGTTCGAGGGCCAGTGCCCGTTCGCTGGGCAGGCGTTCGCCCACCGTGAGCCGGCCGTCGAGGATGAGCGCGCGAACCCTGTCCGCCAGGGCGGTCGCCGCAGCACCGGCGACGTTGTGCGCTCCGAGCTGCTCGACGAGTCGTGATCCCATCCCTCCAGCATGTCGTAAAAGTGGACTGGTATGTGCAAGCCACTTTGCGGGCAGTGGTCTCGGGATCGCACCGGCGCGGGGCACCAGAGTGGAAGCATGTTCCTCCGTGCCGTGTTCCTCCCCGTCACCGCGTCCAGTCGGCGTGATCTCGCCGAGCGTCTCGTCCAGCTCGTCGTCGGTCTGTTCCTCTACGGCGTCGCACTCGGCTTCATGGTCCGCGGTGGCATCGGGGTCGCGCCCTGGGACGTGCTGGCGCTCGGTCTCGCCGGGCAGACGGGCCTCGGCTACGGTGTCATGACCGTGCTCGTCTCGATCGTGGTCCTGTTGCTGTGGATCCCGTTGCGCCAGCGTGTGGGTCTCGGCACGGTGTTGAACGCACTGCTGGTCGGACCGAGTGCGGACATTGCCCTTCTCGTGCTCCCCGAGCCCTCCACGGTGTGGATCGGCGCGCCGATGTTCGTCTTCGGACTGCTGTTGCTCGCGTTCGCGACCGGGCTCTACATCGCCGCCGACTTCGGCCCCGGTCCCCGCGACGGTCTGATGACCGGACTGGTCCGACGCACGGGGCGGGCGGTATGGCTCGTGCGCACCCTGATCGAGGGCAGCGTGCTGGTGGTCGGCTTCCTGCTCGGAGGTCCCGTCGGCGTCGGAACGGTTCTCTTCGCGTTCGGCGTCGGTCCGCTGATCGGGTGGTTCCTCCCGCGTATCACGCGCAGGCGCGAGGCTCGCTCCCGGCGACTCGGGGCATTGCGCGCCGTCTGACTGTCGCGGGTCCGCCCTGTGCGTCCGCCAGTTGCAGGATCAGCGCACACCTGCATGACCGGATGCTGCGGATCCTCATGCATCCGTCAGATCTTCATGCATCCGCCGGATCTTCATGCAGACACGAAGAGGGGCCCTCGGAATCCCGAGGGCCCCTCTTGCGATCGTGGACGTCAGTCGGCGCTGGCGACCACGAGGACGGCGTTGTGCCCACCGAACCCGAACGAGTTGCTGATCGCGATCTGCGGGCCGTCGCCGAGAGGTGCCGGCTCACCCGAGAGGCGGAACGGCACTGCCGGGTCCGGCTCCGTCATGTTGATCGTCGGAGGTGCGACGCGGTCGCGCAGCGCGAGGAGCGAGAAGATCGCTTCCAGGGCACCGGTGCCGCCGAGCAGGTGGCCCGTGGAGGCCTTGGTCGCGGAGACCGGGATCTCGTCGATCCGGTCTCCGAAGACCTTCTTGAGGGCGACGTACTCGTTGGGATCGCCGACCGGAGTCGACGTCGCGTGCGCGTTGATGTGCGTGACCTGGTCAGCCGTGATGCCGGCCTCCTCGAGCGCCTGGGTGACGGCACGAGCCGCACCGTTGCCCTCGGGGTCGTTGCCGGTGATGTGGTACGCGTCGGCCGTCACGCCGCCGCCCAGCACGTAGCCGTAGATCTTGGCACCGCGAGCCTTGGCGTGCTCCTCCGTCTCGAGGATGAGCGCGGCAGCGCCCTCGCCCATGACGAAGCCGTCACGGTCGATCGCGCCGGGGCGGGATGCGTGGGCCGGGTCGTCGTTCCGACGCGAAAGCGCCTGCGCCGAGGCGAACGAAGCCATCGTGATCGGGTGGATCGCGGACTCGGTGCCACCGGCGATCACGACGTCGGCGAGACCTTCCTGCAGGTGGTGGTACGCGTGGATGATCGACTCGGTGCTGGAGGCGCACGCGCTGACGACGGTCTGTGCGTAGGCGCGGGCCTGGAACTGCAGCGAGAGGTTGCCGGCGGCCGCGTTCGGCATGAGCATGGGGACCGTGAGCGGCATGACCCGACGGGGGCCCTTCTCGCGGAGCGTGTCCCAGGCGTCGAGGAGCGTCCAGAGGCCACCGATGCCGGTGGCGAAGTCGATGCCGAGGCGCTCGGGGGCGACCTCGGGGGAACCCGCGTCCGCCCAGGCCTCGCGCGCCGCGATCAGCGCGAACTGCGAAGACGGGTCGAGGCGCTTCGCCTCGTGGCGGGGGAGAACCTCTTCCGGGCGGACGATCGCCTCGGCGGCGAAGGTGACGGGCAGCTCGTACTGCTGGACCCAGTCGTGTTCGAGCGTGCGAGTGCCGGACATGCCGGCCAGCAGGTTCGTCCAGTTCTCCGGGGCCGTGCCGCCGATGGCGGAGGTGGCGCCGATGCCGGTGACGACGATGCGCTTGGTCATGGGGTGTGGTTCCTTGTCGAAACGAAGTCGAACGGGTGGGAGGGCAGGGCGGAGGATGCCACTCCCCGCGAGGGGCGGGGGTGGCATCCTGCCGGGATTACTCCTGGCCCGCGACGATGAAGCTGACGGCGTCGCCGACGGTCTTGAGGTTCTTGACCTCGTCGTCGGGGATGGTGACGCCGAACTTCTCCTCGGCGTTGACGACGATCGTCATCATCGAGATCGAGTCGATGTCGAGGTCGTCGGTGAACGACTTCTCCAGGGCGACCTCGGAGGCGTTGATGCCGGTCTCGTCGGTGATCAGCTCTGCGAGGCCGGCGAGGACCTCATCGTTGGTGAAAGCCATGTGGTCTTCCTCTTTCTTACGGGTTGTATTCGGAACCGTGGAACAGTCTAGGGAAGGTCAGCGCATTCTCAGGGAAGGACGACGACCTGTGCGGCGAAGACGAGGCCCGCACCGAACCCGATCTGCAGGGCGAGGCCGCCGGAAAGCTCCGGGTGCTCAGCCATCAGACGGTGGCTCGCCAGGGGAATCGAGGCGGCCGAGGTGTTGCCCGTGGTCTCGATGTCACGAGCGATCACCGTGGTGTCGGGCAGCTTGAGCTGCTTGGCGAACTCATCGATGATGCGCATGTTCGCCTGGTGGGGGATGAAAGCAGCGATGTCGGTGGGCTCGACGCCTGCCTTGTCGAGTGCCTCACGAGCGACCTTGGCCATCTCCCAGACTGCCCAGCGGAAGACCGTCTGTCCCTCCTGGCGCAGGGTCGGCCACGGCACCACGCCGTCGCGGAAGTCGGTGAGCGTGCCGTTCATGCCTACGGCATCGGCCTTCGAGCCGTCGGAGCCCCACACTGCGGGAGCGATGCCCGGCGTGTCGCTCGGGCCGATGAGCGCGGCGCCCGCACCGTCGCCGAGGAGGAAGGAGATGCTGCGATCGGTCGGGTCGACGACGTCGGAGAGCTTCTCGGTGCCGATCACGAGCGCGTAGCGAGCGGCGCCCGCCTTGATCAGCGCATCCGCCTGAGCGATCGCATAGGCGTAGCCGGCGCAGGCCGCGTTGATGTCATAGGCTGCGGCGGGGTTCGCTCCGACACGGTCGGCGACGATGGCCGAGACCGAAGGAGTCTGCTTCGGGTTGCTGATGGTCGCGACGATCACCAGGTCGACCTGATCGGCCGGCACTCCCGACTTCTCGATGGCCTCTGCCGCTGCGGTCGTCGCCAGGTCGATCGCATCAGTGCCCTTGTCGGCACGTGCGCGCGTGACGATGCCGGTGCGCTGGCGGATCCACTCGTCGCTGGAGTCGATCGGGCCGATCAGGTCTTCGTTCGGTACCGCATTCTCGCCACGGGCGGCGCCGTAGGAGTAGATGCGCGTGTACGCGGGACCGGTGAGCTGGGCGAGGGTGACGCTCATGCGGCTTCTCCGTTCAGCAGCGCGACGGCTGCATCAAGGTCTTCAGGGGTCTTCACGGCGACCGTCGGCACGCCACGCAGACCGCGCTTGGCGAGGCCGACGAGGGCGCCGGCCGGGGCGAGCTCGATCACGCCGGTGACACCGGCGTCGGAGAACGACTGCATGCAGAGGTCCCAGCGGACGGGAGAGGAGACCTGGTCGACGAGGTAGGTGAGCGCCTGAGCACCGTCCGCGACAACCGAACCGTCGCGGTTCGTCCACAGCGTGACGTCGGGGTTCGCGGGGGTGACGTCGGCGACGGCGTCGCGAAGGGCGGCGACGGCGGATGCCATGTACCGGGTGTGGAACGCGCCGGCGACCTGCAGCGGGATGACCCGGGTCCCCTTCAGCGGCTCCTCGGCGAGGGCAGCGAGCGCCGGAAGCGCACCGGCGACGACGATCTGCCCGCCGCCGTTGTAGTTCGCGGGGGAGAGGTCGAGCTCGGCGAGCCGGGCCAGGAGGGCCTCTTCGTCGCCGCCGAGGACGGCGCTCATACCGGTCTGCTCCTGCGCTGCGGCGTCTGCCATCGCACGGCCGCGGATGCCGACCAGGCGCATTCCCGTGTCGGCGTCGACCACACCGCTGCCGACGAGCGCCGCGATCTCACCCACGGAGTGTCCGGCGATGCCATCGGCGCGTCGTCCGGCCTTCTGCGCCAGCGCGTCACCGGCGATCAGGGAGGCGGCGACGATCAGCGGCTGCGCGATGCGTGTGTCGCGGATCGTGTCGGCATCCGACACCGTGCCGTGTTCGCGGAGATCGACCTCCGCGGCGTCCGAGTACGCGGCGAGGCGTTCGGCCACACCGTCGAGCTCGAGCCAAGGAGCGAGGAATCCGGGGGTCTGCGAGCCCTGACCAGGGCATACGACGACAATCACCCACCCAGTCTGCCAACGATTGCGGCGAAGCGGTGGATGATCCATCACAAGATTGCGAGAAACCCTTGTGTGTGGCGCACAGAACGTGGGGTCTGGTCAGCGCTGGGGGCGTCGCAGCGGGACACGCCGACGCACCTGCTCCGCCGCTCCGATGGAGCCGAGGATCAGGGCGGTCTGGAGGATCAGCGCCTCGCGGGGGCCTGTGGCGTCCCAGCCGATGACCTCACTCACACGCTTGAGGCGGTAGCGCACGGTGTTGGGGTGCACGAACAGCTCGCGAGCCGTCGCCTCGAGGGAGCGTCCGTTGTCGAGGTAGCTCCACAGGGTGGTGACCAGGTCGGTGGAGTGCGCCTGCAGGGGGCGGAAGATCCGCTCGATCAGCGTCTGCTTCGCCAGCGGGTCTCCGGCGAGGGCGCGCTCGGGCAGCAGGTCGTCAGCTTCGACGGGGCGCGGGGCTCCGCGCCAGGCGCGGGCGACGGCGAATCCCGCGAGGGCGGCGCGAGCGCTCTGGCTGGCGTCCACGAGTGCGGCGACGGCCGGGCCGAGGACGACGTATCCCGGGCCGAACGAGGGCTCGAGGCGGGAGGCGATCTCCTGGAAGCCGAGCTCGTCCTCCTCGCCCTCCTGGCCTTCGACCCGGGCGCGTCCCAGTACGAGGACGAGGCGAGAGCCCTGCACACCGATGAGCACGTCGACGGCGAGCTTTCTGGCGGTTCGGCGGACGAGGTCGACGTCGAACTGCGGGGGTGTGGTGCCGACGAGCACGGCGACCTCGCCGTGGCCGTGCCAGCCGAGCGCCGCGATCCGGCTCGGGAGCTCTTCATCGGCTTCGCCGGTGAGGATCGAGTCGACGACCAGTGCCTCGAGACGTGCGTCCCAGAGGCCGCGGGCCTCGGCGGCCCTGGCATACACATCGGCGGCCGCGAAGGCGACATCGCGCGAGTAGAGGAGGATCGCCTCGCGGAGGTCGTTGCCTCTGCCCGCGACACGTTCCTCCGTGACCTCGACGGTCACACGGATGAGCTGCAGCGTCTGCTGGAGGCTGACGCTGCGCAGGAGCTCACGGGGAGCGGCGGCGAAGATGTCCGCCGCGATCCACGGAGTGGAGGTGGGGTCTTCGTACCACTGGATGAACGACGTGATGCCCGCCTGGGCCACCAGCCCGACCGCAGAGCGGCGGGCTGGTGGCATGTCGGCGTACCACGGGAGGGTGTCCTCCAGGCGCTTGATCGTCACCGAGGCGATGTCACCGGAAATCCGGCGCAGCCAAGTGAGCGTCGCGGCCTTGTCCATGCCGGAGGGAGAAGAACCTGTCACCGAGGACTCAGCTTTCGCCACCTGCGTTGCCGCTGGTTCCCGCGTTCACATCGTGCAGGCGGTACTTCTCGATCGCCTGCGCGGCCAGCGAGCGGTCGACCACGCCGTCTTCGGCGAGCGACTGCAGGGTGCGGACCACGATCGACGGGCCGTCGATCTTGAAGAAGCGACGGGCGGCGGCACGCGTGTCGGAGAACCCGAAGCCGTCGGCGCCGAGGGTGGCGAAGCGGTTCGGGACCCACGGGCGGATCTGGTCCTGCACGGCGTGCATGAAGTCGCTGACCGCGACGACCGGTCCTTCGGCGCCCTGCAGTTTCTCGGTGAGGTACGCGGTGCGCGGCTCGGCCTCGGGGTGCAGGAAGTTGTGCTCGTCGGCGGCGAGGCCGTCGCGGCGCAGCTCGGTCCAGGAGGTGACCGACCAGACGTCGGCGATCACGCCCCAGTCGTTCTTCAGCAGCTCCTGCGCCTCAAGGGCCCACGGGAGTCCGACGCCGGAGGCGAACAGCTGGGCGCGGTGGCCTTCGCCTTCGCCGACGGAGACGCGGTGGATGCCGCGGACGATGCCGTCGACGTCGACGTTCTCCGGCTCGGCCGGCTGCACGAGGGGCTCGTTGTAGAGCGTGATGTAGTACATCACGTTCGGGTCCTCGTGCTGTCCGCCGTACATGCGCTCGAGACCCGAACGCACGATGTGCGCGATCTCGTAGCCGTAGGCGGGGTCGTAGGAAAGCGTCGCCGGGTTCGTGGCCGCGAGCAGGTGCGAGTGGCCGTCGGCGTGCTGAAGGCCTTCACCCGTGAGGGTGGTGCGACCGGCCGTGGCGCCCATGATGAACCCGCGCGCCATCTGGTCGCCGGCTGCCCACTGGGCGTCACCCGTGCGCTGGAAGCCGAACATCGAGTAGAAGATGTAGATCGGGATCAGCGGCTCGCCATGAGTGGCGTACGACGTGCCCGCGGCGGTGAAGGCCGCGAGAGCCCCGGCCTCGTTGATGCCCACGTGGACGATCTGGCCCTGCGGGCTCTCCTTGTAGGCGAGGAGCAGCTCACGGTCGACCGAGGTGTAGTGCTGCCCGTTCGGGTTGTAGATCTTCGCCGTCGGGAAGTACGCGTCCATGCCGAACGTGCGCGCCTCGTCGGGGATGATCGGCACGATGCGGTGACCGAAGTCTTTCGTGCGGAGCAGATCCTTCAGCAGACGGACGAACGCCATGGTCGTGGCGATCTCCTGCGTTCCGGAACCCTTCTTGGGCAGCGCATAGGCGGTGTCGTCAGGCAGCGACAGGCCGACGTGCGTCGATCGGCGTTCCGGCAGGAAGCCGCCGAGTGCCTGACGGCGCTCGAGCATGTACTGGATCGTCTCGTCCTGGGGTCCCGGGTTGTAGTACGGGGGCAGGTACGGGTTCTCCTCGAGCTGCGCATCCGTGATCGGGATGTGCATGGCGTCGCGGAACGTCTTGAGGTTGTCCAGCGTCATCTTCTTCATCTGGTGGGTCGCGTTGCGGCCCTCGAAGTGCGGACCGAGGCCGTAGCCCTTGACGGTCTTCGCGAGGATGACGGTGGGCTTGCCCTTGTGCTCGGTCGCCGCCTTGAACGCGGCGTAGACCTTGCGGTAGTCGTGGCCACCGCGCTTGAGGTTCCAGATGTCGTCGTCGGAGTAGTCCTTGACGAGGGCCGCGGCACGCTCGTCGCGGCCGAAGAAGTGCTCGCGGATATACGCGCCGGACTCGGCCTTGTACGTCTGGTAGTCACCGTCGGGGGTGACGTTCATGAGGTTGAGGAGTGCGCCCTCGGTGTCGCGGGAGAGCAGGTCGTCCCACTCGCGGCCCCAGACGACCTTGATGACGTTCCAGCCGGCGCCGCGGAAGAACGACTCCAGCTCCTGAACGATCTTGCCGTTGCCTCGCACCGGCCCGTCAAGGCGCTGCAGGTTGCAGTTGACGACGAAGGTGAGGTTGTCGAGACCCTCGTTGGCTGCGACCTGCAGCTGTCCGCGGCTCTCGACCTCGTCCATCTCGCCGTCGCCGAGGAATGCCCAGACGTGCGACTGGGACGTGTCCTTGATGCCGCGGTTCTCGAGGTACTTGTTCGACATCGCCTGATAGATCGCGTTGATCGGACCGAGGCCCATCGACACGGTCGGGAACTGCCAGTAGTCCGGCATCAGACGCGGGTGCGGGTACGACGGGATGCCGTACGGCGCGTGCGACTTCTCCTGGCGGAAACCGTCGAGCTGGTCCTCGCTCAGACGCCCTTCGAGGTACGAACGAGCGTAGGTGCCGGGGGAGGCGTGGCCCTGGATGAAGATCTGGTCCGCACCACCGGGGTTGTCGGCACCCTTGAAGAAGTGGTTGAAGCCCACCTCGTACAGCGCTGCCGAAGAGGCGTAGGTCGAGATGTGACCGCCGACGCCGATGCCGGGGCGCTGCGCACGGTGCACCGTGATCGCGGCGTTCCAGCGGATCCAGGCGCGGTACCGGCGCTCGACCTCTTCGTCGCCGGGGAACTCCGGCTCGTTCTCGGGCGCGATGGTGTTGATGTAGTCCGTCGTCGGGACCATCGGCACGCCCAGGTGCAGCTCCTTCGAGCGCTTGAGCAGGCTGAGCATGATCTCGCGGCCACGGCCGTGGCCCTTGGCATCCACCAGCTCGTCGAGCGACTGCTGCCACTCGCCGGTCTCCTCCGGATCGCTGTCGAGTGGGCCCTGGGAGTACGGATCCTGGTCGTGCACGGTCACGGGCGAACCTTTCGTCAAGCTGGCAGGTCATGCCAAGGAAACGGGAAGCGACACGGGCAGCCTTGTCAGCTGTGCACAACGCGCGCCGGATTCAGCCTATCCCTCTTCTACGACACGGGTGCGCAACGGCCGCCCGATAGACTGACGGCACCAGGGCCTTTAGCTCAGCTGGTAGAGCGCCACGTTTACACCGTGGATGTCGTCGGTTCGATCCCGGCAGGGCCCACCCCACCCCGCTGCCCCTGGCGGTGCCGTCGTCCCGGACCTAGGCTCCCCGCATGGGACTTCTGACTTTCAGCATCAATGTCACCCTGGACGGCTGCGTCGACCATCAGGAGGGGATCGCCGACGAGGAGACCCACGCGTTCTTCACGCGCCTGATGGACGAAGCCGGGGCCATGCTCTGGGGTCGCACCACCTACGAGATGATGGAAGACTCCTGGCCTGCGGTCGCGCGTGGGGAGGTGGACGCCCCGGCCGCCCTGCGCGAGTGGGCGGTCAAGCTCGACGCCAAGCCCAAGTACGTGGTGTCGTCGACGCGGGACGACTTCCGGTGGAACAACACCCATCACATCTCCGGCGACGTGCGCGCGGGTGTGCAGAAGCTCAAGGATGAGACGGAAGCAGGCGTGCTGCTCGGCAGCGGGGCTCTCGCGACCGCGCTGGATCGGTGGGATCTGATCGACGAGTACAGGTTCCTCATCCACCCACGCATCGCGGGTCACGGCCCGACCCTGTACGAGCGTGGGCTGCCCCGCACACGACGGCTCGAGCTCCTCTCGACGGAACCACTCAGCGACGGCGCGATCGCCGTGCATTATCGACGCGCGAACTGAGGCGGGATCGCGAGAAGTCCGGGGCCTTGACGAGTCATCGGCGTCGACCTACCGTGAGGAATCATGGTCTCTCTCGAAGTCATCACGATCGAGACGTCGGATCCGACGGCCGGTCGCTTCTACGAGGAATCGCTCGGGCTCGGCGAACGGGTGCGCGTGCAGGCGTCCGCCGAACCGACCTCCGGATTCCGCGGCTTCCTCGTCGGGCTGGTGCTGCGTCAGCCCGCCGACGTCGACGAACTCATCGACCGTGCCGCCGAGGCCGGCGCGGTCGCCGTGAAGCCGGCGACCAAGTCGCTGTGGGGATACGGCGGTGTCCTGCAGGCGCCGGACGGCACGATCGTCACGCTCGCCTCCTCCAAGAAGAACACCGGTCCCGCCACGACCGACATCGAAGACGTCGTCCTGCAGCTCGGCGTGGAGGACGTCGTCGCCAGCAAGCAGTTCTACGTGGAGCGGGGGTTCGACGTGGGGAAGAGCTACGGGCGCAAGTACGTCGAGTTCCACACCCGCCCGATCTCCTTCACGCTGAATAGGCGCGGTGACCTCGCCAAGACCGCGGGCGTTCCCGCGGGAGGGACGGGATCGCACCGGCTGCTCATCGGTGGCGAGGGCGAGGCGTTCACCGACCCCGACGGGTACGTGTGGGCGCAGCACGAACAGATCCGCGCTGACTCCCGGATCTGAGCTACCCGGTCTTCGTGTCGGAGGCAAGGCCCACGGAGGTCGCGCCCGCGACGCGTACGCTGGACCGCACGACACGACACGACTCGACTCGATGATCGAGGGACGGGAAGCTTCCACACATGGCTCGACGCATCGTCGTCAGCGGGGCCTCAGGTCTGATCGGCTCCGCGCTCGTCTCCTCTCTTCGCGCTGACGGCGTCGAGGTCACCAGGCTCGTCCGCCGCCCGCCGCAGTCGGATGACGAGGCCCAGTGGGTGCCGGGGGAGAACGCGCTCGATCCGGACGTGCTCGCCGGGGCGGAAGCGATCGTCGCGCTCGGCGGTGCGAGCGTCGGACGCCTGCCCTGGACGCGTGGCTACCGTCGCCAGCTCGTCGATTCGCGGCTGCAGGCGACACGCACGATCACGACCGCTCTGCGTGCCCTGCGCTCCGACGCTCCGTCGCTCGTCTCGGCATCCGCCGTCGGCTATTACGGATCCGCCCCCGGCGAGACGCTCACGGAGGACTCGGCCGCCGGGCAGACGTTCCTGGCCGATCTCACGGTGCGCTGGGAGGCCGAAGCCCGGCAGGCCGAGGATCACACCAGGGTCGCGCTGCTCCGCACCGCCCCGGTCATCCACCGGCGTGGTGTGCTCAAGCCGCTCATCCAGCTGACCAGATTCGGCGTCTCCGGCCCGCTCGGACGTGGCACGCAGATCTGGCCGTGGATCTCGCTCGATGACGAGGTGGGGGCGATCCGTCACATCCTGGACAAGCGGATCGTCGGACCCGTCAATCTCACCGGGCCCACGCCCGCATCGGCGAACGACATCGGGCGAGCCCTCGCCGCTCGGCTGCACCGCCCGTTCTGGCTTCCGGCACCGGCCTGGGCGCTGCGTCTCGCGCTCGGCGACGCCGCAGACTCGCTCCTGCTGCCCGACGCCGATGTGCGGCCGCAGGTGCTGGAGCGCTCGGGATTCCGCTTCACGCACACCACCGCGACGGAGGCGGTCGCCGCCGCACTGTGACCCGTGCCGGTACGTGGGACTTCGTTCCGGTGATCCCTCTCCCGGAGAAGGATGCTCCACTGCAAGACTGAGCGCATGGAGATCATCGAGAACTCGAAGCTCACGGTCGTCGGTGCGGGAAGCGTGGGATCAAGCGTCGCCTATGCGGCACTGATCCGCGGATCGGCGCGTCACGTCGCGCTCTACGACATCGCGACCGAGAAGGTGGAAGCCGAAGTCCTCGACCTCGCGCACGGTACGCAGTTCACCGGTACCAGCGACATCATCGGCGGGAGCGACATCTCGGTGGCGGCGGGTTCGCACGTCGTCGTGATCACCGCGGGAGCCAAGCAGAAGCCCGGTCAGACGCGCATCGAGCTCGCCGAGGTCAACGCGGGCATCATCCGCCGCATGATGCCCGAGCTGCTCGAGGTCGCGCCGAACGCGATCTACGTGATCGTCACCAACCCCTGCGACGTGCTCACCGTCATCGCCCAGGCGGAGACCGGGCTCCCGCCGGAGCGGATCTTCGCCTCCGGCACGGTCCTCGACACCTCGCGGCTGCGCTGGAAGCTGGGTGAGCGCGCGGGGGTCTCGACGGCCAGCGTCCATGCCCACATCGTCGGCGAGCACGGTGACACCGAGTTCCCGCTGTGGTCACGGGCGACCATCGGCACCGTGCCGATCCTCGAGTGGGAGACGCCGGGCCACCCCCGCTTCACGCTCGAGGAGCTGCAGGAGATCGCCGTCGACGTGCGAGATGCCGCCTACAAGGTCATCCTCGGCAAGGGAGCGACCAACTATGCGATCGGCCTGTCGAGTGCACGCATCGTCGAGGCGATCCTCCATGACGAGCACGCCGTGATGCCCGTGAGCACCGTGCTGCGTGACTTCCACGGACTCGATGGTGTGGCGCTGTCGGTGCCCTCGATCGTGAGCGCGACGGGTGCCGTGCCGATCCGGAACACGTCTTTGTCGGACGGCGAGCTGGCACTGCTTCGTCAGTCCGCTGATGCGCTCACGGCCGCGGCTGCCTCTCTGCGTCCCTGATCGGGCGCTCTGCGTCCGTGAGCGGGGCTGCGGCGAGGTGCCGGGTCCCGCTCCCGCTCAGCGCCCGTGCGGATCGGTGCGGTTCAGCATGGCGACGACCTGGTCGTAGTCGCCGCGGGCCTCGCCGTAGCGGAGGAACTTCACCCGCTCGACCTGGATCTCGGTGGCCTCCGGCCGGGACTCGATCAGCGCCATGACCTCGTCGATGAACTCGTCGAGCGGCATCGCGGACTCGTTCTGCTCGTGCCCGGGCATGAGCGGCGTGCGCACGGCCGGCGGCTCCAGCTCGAGCACCGACACGCTGGTCCCCGCGAGTTGCAGGCGCAGCGACTCGCTCAGCATGTGGATGGCTGCCTTGCTGGCGTTGTAGGTGGGTGTCACCCGCAGCGGCGCGAACGCGAGTCCGGACGAGACGGTCATGATCGTCGCATCCGGCTGCGCGCGGAGGTGATCGATGAACGCGGCGATGAGCCGGATCGGACCGAGGACGTTCGTCGTGACGGTCGCTTCGGCCGTCGAGAGGAATCCCGAGGGCGTGGTCCAGTCCTCGGCGCGCATGACGCCGGCCATGGTGATCAGGACGTTCAGCGCGGGATGCGCGGCGAGCACGGAGCGGGATGCCTCGTCGATGCTGCTCACATCGGTCGTGTCGATGCGGACCGTGTGGATTCCGGGGTGCTCGGTCTCGATGGTCGCGAGGCGTTCCTCGCGACGTCCGCCCACGATCACGGTGTTGCCGCGGTGGTGCAGACGCACGGCGAGGGCGAGACCGATGCCGCTGGTCGCGCCGGGGATGAAGATGGTGTTTCCGGTGATGTCCATGTCACCAGCCTCGGTGCGGTGCGGAGCCTGCTCCAGAGAGCGCTCATCCAGGGATCGCCGCTCCCTGGTTCGAATGCCGCCGTCGGAGGATACTTCAGGGGTGGATCGCGAAGCACTGGCCGAGTTCCTCCTCCGACGGCGGGAGGCACTGACGCCCGCCGACGTCGGACTGTCGGCAGGAGTGCGGCGTCGCACGGCCGGATTGCGCCGTGAGGAGGTGGCGCAGCTGGCGACCATGTCGACCGACTACTACACGCGCCTCGAGCAGCGTCGAGGTCCGCAACCGAGCGTGCAGATCCTCGCCGCGCTGGCGCGTGCCCTCCGTCTGACGGAGGACGAGCGCGACTACCTCTTCCGGCTCTGCGGACACAGCGCGCCCGACCGTGCGCACGTCACCGACTACGTGAGGCCGGGCATCCTGCGCGTCCTCGATCGCCTGCACGACACCCCGGCCTTCGTCGTCTCGGTCCTCGACGAGGTGCTCGTGCAGAACGATGCCGCACGCGCCCTGATCGGTGACGCGAGCGGTCTGACCGGGCTCGACCGCAGTGGCATCTACCGGTGGTTCGCGCATCCGGAACGGGAACGTCTCCGTTACCGCGATGTCGACCATCCGCGCCAGTCCCGCGCCCTCGTCGCGTCGTTGCGCGCGGCGCACGGCGTGATGGGCGCTCGTTCACGGGCGGGCGAGATCGTCACCGAGCTGTCGACCCGGAGCCCGGAGTTCGTCGCGCTGTGGGATGCGCACGAGGTGAGCCGCCGGTTCGAGCAGCACAAGGTGATGGTGCACCCCGAGCTCGGCGAGATCGAGGTCGACTGCCAGGCGCTCTTCACCGAGGACGAGTCCCAGGCGCTGATCGTGCTCACCGCTGCGCCGGGCAGCGAAGCGGCCGGCAAGCTCGAGTTCCTGCGCGTGTTGGGGACGCAGAAGGTCTGACCCGAGGGCTGTCAGGACTCCTCGTGCGTCCGGGGGTCCGCATCGAACAGGCGTCCGTCCGCACGTCCGAGCGCGGTGATCGCCGCGACCTCGGCCTCGTCGAGCACGACGTCGGCAGCGGCGAGATTCGACGCCTGGTGCTCCAGCGACGACGCCTTCGGGATCGACACGGTGCCGCGTGCGACATGCCAGGCGAGCACGGTCTGCGCAGGGGTGATCCCGTGCGCCGCGGCGACCTCGCGGATGACGGCCTCGTCGAGCAGCGCCTTCGCGCGACCGAGCGGGCTCCAGGCCTCGGTGAGGATGCCCTGCTCGCGGTGGTACGCGAGCTGCTCCTCCTGGGGGAAGTACGGGTGCACCTCGATCTGGTTGACGACCGGGCGGACGCCCGTCTCCTGCTCGATGCGCTCCAGGTGCTCGGGGAGGAAGTTCGACACGCCGATCTGCCGTACGACGCCCCGGGACTGCGCGTCGACCAGCGCGGCCCATGCCTGCACGTACTCGTCCTGGCTGGGGTTCGGCCAGTGGATGAGGTGCAGGTCGGTCGCGTCGAGACCGAGCCGGGAGCGGCTCTCCTCGATGCTGTTTCGCGCCTTCTCGGACGGGTGATGACGCCCGGGCAGCTTGGTCGTGACGATGATCTCCGAGCGATCGACCTCGGCGGCGGCGACACCTCGCCCGACCGAGCCCTCGTTCTCGTAGTTGAAGGCCGTGTCGATCAGTCGATAACCCGCTCCGATGCCTCCGGTGACGGCATCCGCACCGGCATCGCCATCGAGTCGGTAGGTGCCGAGGCCGATCGCCGGAAGGGCGAAGCCGTTGTGGGCGGTGAACGAGGGGACGACGGGTCGAGTGGTCACGATTCTCCTTCTGGGCCTTTTCCCCGAGCGTACGCTGAGGGTATGACACCTGAGGCGGACATGGCGCCGGATGACGCCGTGATCGAGCGATCGGCACGGTGCCCCTGCTCGTCCGGAGAGATCTTCGGCAGCTGCTGCGGTCCGCTCCTGGAAGGGGCGCCCGCTCCGACCGCGGAGCGTCTCATGCGTTCCCGGTACACGGCTTTCGGTCTCGAGGATGCGGAGCATCTACTGCGGACATGGCATCCGACGACGCGGCCGCGGACCCTCGACTTCGAGCCGGATCTTCACTGGCGGCGCCTGATCATCCTCGATCGGGCGGCGGGTGGTCCGTTCGACCGCGAGGGTGTCGTGGAGTTCGAAGCCTTCTGGCGCCTGGGGACGGAGCGCGGGTCTCTGCACGAGCGCAGTCGGTTCGTGCGCGAGGATCGGCAGTGGCTCTACGTCGACGGCGACGTGCGCTGATGGGCGGATGTCGCCGCAGCGACTAGATTTGAGAGCGTGAACGCCAGCCCCGAGAACCAGCGCACCCTGCTCGACATCGCCGACCTCGACCGGCGCATCGCGCAGGCCGAGCGTGCCCGTACGAAGCCGAGCCAGGCGGGGCGGATCACCGAGCTCGTCGCCATCCGCCAGGAGCAGCTCCGAGAGCTGACCGCGCTCACCGGCACCCGAGACGACGTGCGCACCGAGCTGTCGCGGCTGGAGTCCGATGTCGCGGTCGTCGAGGCGCGCCGGAACCGCGATGCCGAGCGTCTCGCCACCGCGACCAACCCGAAGGACGCGCAGGCGCTCGAGCACGAGCTCGCCAGCCTCGCGAAGAGGCAGAGCGACCTCGAGGACGCGGAGCTCGACGTCATGGGCCGGCTGGAGGAGGCCGAGGCTGCCGTCGCCGCGCAGCAGGCCCTGCTGGAGACGACGACCGCCGAGGGCTCAGCGCTCACTGCGCAGGGCAAGGCCGATGTCGCCGCCGCGACCGACCTCGGAGCCCAGCTCTCCCGTGACCGGGCTGCGGTCGCCGAAGGAGTGCCGGCGCAGCTGCTCGCCGAGTACGCGCGTCGCGCCGCGAACAGCGCGGGGGCCGCCCTGCTCACGCGCGGCACCTGCGAGGGCTGCCGTATCCTGCTCCCGAGCACCGACCTGAACGACATCCGCCGCGCAGCCGACGACCTCGTGGTCTCCTGCCCGGAGTGCGGCTGCATCCTGGTGCGCACCGAGGAGTCCGGGCTCGCATGAGCGGTACCCGCGCACACCGATCATGACGGTGCCGGCGTCGGGTTCCGAACGACGCATCGCGCTGGTCTCGGTCGGCCCGCAGGACTACGTCGCGATCGAACTGGACGCAAGCGACGAGGAGCGGGATCGCACGCCGCTGCGTGCGAACGAACTGGCTGAGTGGGTGGCTTCGAGAGAGGCGACCGACGCCCCGCGATGGATCATCCGCACGGCCGGCGAGGTGTACGCCTCGCTGCTCCGTGAGGGCGTCCGGATCGGTCGCAGTCACGATCTCGTCCTCTGCCACGCGATTCTCCGGGACACCGCCTCGGTGCCGGCTCCCCTTCCGGCATCGCCGGGGTGGGAGCGGCGCGAACCGACGGCCGCGACACCGTCCCTGTTCGATGTCTTCGAGGACGAGGGCGGCGACGAGGCGATCGGTGCGACTCTCGAGCAGTATCGGGCGCAGCGCCATGTGATCGCGGCAGCGCCGGACGGTCGCCTCACGCTGCTGTGCGCGGCGGAGTCCGCGGGTGGACTCATCGCTGAGGAGATGAGGGCCGCCGGGCTGCCGTGGGATGAGGGCGTGCATGACGCGATCCTCACCGACACGCTCGGAACCCGGCCGATCGCCGGAGGGGTGCCGAGTCGGATGGTCGAGCTCGGCGATCGCGTGCGAGAGCTTCTGGGCGATGCGACGCTTCATCTCGACAGCCAGCCGAAGCTGCTCCGTGCTCTGCACCGCGTCGGGGTGCAGGTCGAATCCACGAGCCGGTGGGAGCTGGCCGAACATGATCACCCTGTCGTCGAGCCGCTGCTCGCGTACAAGAAGCTGTCACGACTGCTGAGCGCCAACGGTTGGGCCTGGCTCGCCGAATGGGTCCACGAGGGAAGATTCCGTCCCGTGTACATCCCCGGTGGCGTCGTCACCGGACGCTGGGCGTCGGCGGGAGGGGGCGCCCTGCAGCTGCCGCGCAGTCTGCGTCCCGCCGTGCGCGCCGACCCGGGCTGGACCCTGGTCGTCGCCGACGTGGCGCAGTTGGAGCCGCGGATGCTCGCCGCGATGGCCTCGGACGAGTCGATGGCTCGAGCGGCCCGCGGGAGTGACCTCTACGCCGGCGTCGTCGCCTCCGGCGCGGTCGCGACGCGGGAGGAGGCGAAGTACGCGGTCCTGGGCGCGATGTACGGCGCGACCACCGGCGACAGCGGACGTCTGGTGCCGCGTCTGCGGAAGGTGTATCCCCGTGCGATGGCACTGGTCGACGCGGCGGCGCGGACGGGGGAGGACGGCGGGATCGTGTCCACCTGGCTCGGCCGATCGTCGCCGCGGCCCTCGGCGGAGTGGATGCGGCTGCAGTCCGAGGCGACGGGCGCCGACGCCGACCCCGCAGTCGTGGCCCTCGCGCGCCGCCGGGCACGCGACTGGGGGCGGTTCACCAGGAACTTCGTCGTGCAGGGGACGGCCGCGGAATGGTCTTTGATCTGGCTTGCGGAGATCCGGCATCGCCTGCAGCAGATCCCGGAGGTGTTCGCCGCGGCCGAGGCTTCCGGTCCGTTCGCCCGCGTGCCGCATCTCGCGTTCTTCCTACATGACGAAGTGATCCTGCATGTTCCGCTGGAGCACGCGGATGCCGCCGCCGAGGCCGTTCAGGAGGCCGCGGCGGTGGCGACGACCCGCCTGTTCGGTTCGTTCCCGATCGATGTGCCCCTCGATCTGCGCATCGCGGAGTCGGCGGAGAAGTAGTCGCTGATGGCGCACTCGGAGAACGTAGACTGATCACGCGAATGGGTCGACTGGACGGTCGCGTTGCGGGAAACCGCACCGAGGAACGTCCGGGCTCCTCAGGGCAGGACGGTGGGTAACGCCCACCCGGAGCAATCCGCGAGAAAGTGCCACAGAGAGTAGACCGCCCCGCAAGGGGTAAGGGTGAAAGGGTGGTGTAAGAGACCACCGGGGGCCATGGTGACATGGCCCGCCAGGTAAACCTCGTCCGGAGCAAGGTCAGACAGAGGATGTTGACGCGGCTCGCCGAGTCCTCGGGTAGACCGCTAGAGTGCCACGGCAACGTGTCACCGAGAGAGATGGCCGTCGAAGGGGCGAAGAACCCCGGAACAGAACCCGGCGTACAGGTCGGCCCATTCGCCTCAGACGAACGAAGGCCCCGATGACGACGAGTCATCGGGGCCTTCGTGCTGTCGGACGGGACGGGGTCAGTCTCCGGCGAGGGATGCCGCGCCGATGATGCCCGAGTTGTTGCGGTGGATCGCCGGGACGATCGGGGTCTTGAGGTCGAGCAGCGGCAGGAAGTCTCCCGCGTTCTTCGACACGCCGCCGCCGACCACGAACAGATCGGGGCTGAACAGGAACTCGATGTGCGAGTAGAACGCCTGGAGGCGCTCGGCCCACTCGGCCCAGGAGAGGCCCTCCCGCTCGCGCGCCGAGGTCGCGGCATAGGTCTCGACCGACTCGTACTCGCGGAAGTTGAGGTGGCCGAGCTCGGTGTTCGGCAGCAGCACGCCGTCGTAGAGGAACGCGGAGCCGATGCCGGTGCCGAGCGTCGTCAGCAGGGTGAAACCGCGGACGTCCCTGGCGGCTCCGTGGCGTGCCTCGGCGACGCCGGCGGCATCCGCGTCGTTCACGAACACGATGTTGCGGCCGAGACCGTCGCGGAAGAACCGCTCCGCGTCGAAGTCGATCCATTCCTTGGACACGTTCGCGGCGGAGAGCGTCTTGCCGCGCTTGACGATGGCCGGGAAGGCGACGCCGAGCGGAAGGGTGGAGTCGTGCACGTCGAGCGTCTTCAGAACGGTCTGCACGGCCACCAGCACATCCTGCGGCGATGCGCCTTCAGGAGTGGGGACCCGCACCCGGTCGGATGCCATGATGCCGTGCTCGAGGTCGACGATTCCTGCTTTGATACCCGTGCCGCCGATGTCGACGCCGATCGCTTTTGCCATGGGCGATAGCTTAGCGACCGCCGTGCACGCCAGTAGGATCGATGACATCACGTGAAGAAGGGGCAGACATGTCTGACGGTGACCACAAGTACTGGTACAACTCCGAGACCGGCGAGGTCGAGTTCGGCATGATCTCGCCCTCCATCGACCGCATCGGTCCGTTCGACACGGAGGCCGAGGCGCGTCGCGCTCCCGAGGTGCTCCAGGAGCGTTCGCGTGCCTGGGCCGAGGAAGAAGCCGTGGAGCAGGGCTGGGACGTCAAGGGCGACGCAAAGGGCCAGGGCGCAGAGTAGTCATGGACAAGCAGAGGGACTTCGTCCTCCGCACGATCGAGGAGCGCGGCGTCAAGTTCGTGCGGCTGTGGTTCACGGACGTGATCGGCACACTCAAGTCGGTGGCGATCGCGCCGGCCGAGGTGGAAGGCGCGTTCGCGGAGGGGATCGGCTTCGACGGCTCGGCCATCGAAGGTCTGACGCGCACGTACGAGTCCGATCTGCTCGCCCAGCCCGATCCGACGACGTTCCAGACGCTGCCGTGGCGCGGGGAGATCGACCCGACCGCGCGCATGTTCTGCGACCTGACGACGCCCGACGGTCAGCCGGCCGTCGCCGATCCGCGGCACGTGCTCAAGCGCACGCTCGCGAAGGCCGCCGACGCCGGGTTCACGTTCTACACGCACCCCGAGATCGAGTTCTACCTGCTCAAGTCCTCGTCGTTCGGACCGGATGGTCCCGTCCCCGTCGACTCGGCCGGCTACTTCGACAACGTGCCCGGTGGCACGGCTCACGACTTCCGCCGCCGTTCGGTGCGCATGCTGGAAGACCTCGGCATCTCCGTCGAGTTCAGCCACCACGAGGGCGGTCCCGGTCAGAACGAGATCGACCTCCGTTACGCGGATGCGCTGACGACGGCCGACAACGTCATGACCTTCCGCACCGTGATCAAAGAGGTGGCGATCGAGCAGGGCGTCTACGCGACGTTCATGCCGAAGCCGCTCAGCGGGCAGCCCGGCAGCGGCATGCACACCCACATGTCGCTCTTCGAGGGAGATCAGAACGCGTTCTACGAAGAGGGCGCCAAGTACCAGCTCTCCAAGACGGGCCGCCACTTCATCGCGGGTCTGCTCAAGCACGCGAACGAGATCTCCGCGGTCACGAACCAGTTCGTGAACTCGTACAAGCGGCTCTGGGGCGGTGACGAGGCCCCGAGCTTCATCACCTGGGGTCACAACAACCGCTCCGCGCTCGTGCGGGTGCCGATGTACAAGCCGAACAAGGGGCAGTCGTCCCGCGTCGAGTACCGGGCGCTCGATTCCGCGGCGAACCCGTACCTCGCCTACGCGCTCATGCTGGCTGCCGGCCTCAAGGGCATCGAAGAGGGCTACGAGCTCCCGCCGGAAGCAGAGGACAACGTGTGGGCGCTCAGCGATGCCGAGCGTCGTGCGCTGGGCTATTCGGCCCTGCCGGCGAGCCTCGACCACGCCCTCGAGTTCATGGAGGAGTCGGAGCTCGTCGCCGAGACGCTCGGCGAGCAGGTCTTCAACTACGTGCTGCTCAACAAGCGCAAGGAGTGGGAGGCCTACCGTGGGCAGGTCACCCCGCTGGAGCTGAAGAACAACCTCGAGCTGCTCTGAGTCGCGCATGGCCCGTCCGGACGACTCCGTCTCGCTCTCCGCGCTGGCCAGGCTCGGCTTCGCCGAGCTGAGCGAGGCCGCGGCTTCCCTGTCGGAACTCGCGGACATCCTCGATCGACCGCGTTCCGTGCTGCTCGAAGCGGACGACGCCGCTGACCCGGATGCTGCCGTGCGGGGACTCCTGCGGGTGGCGCGCAGGGACGCGGCACCGCTGCGTGCGCTGCTCGACGACGAGGTGACACGCCGGCGGGTGTGGCGGGTCTTCGGCGCCTCGGAAGGTCTCGCCGACTTCTTCCTCCGCCACCCCGATCAGCTCTCGGTCCTCGAAGGCTCGATCACCGGTCTGCCGACGGCGGAGGAACTGCACGTGCGTCTGCTCGCGTCTGTCGGTGCGAAGGACGGATTCGCTCAGGCGGGCGACGATGAGTCCGTGGTCGCGATCAGGGTCGCGTATCGCCGGAGTCTGGCGGAGATCGCGGCGTACGACCTCACGCATCCGGCGCCCGAGGCGATCGTCGCCGAGGTGTCGGCCGCACTGGCGGATATCGCGGGTGCCGCCCTCGAAGCTTCGCTCGCGGTGGCCAGGACTCGGCTGCAGGAGTCGATGGATCGGGAAGAGGTCGCCGCGACGCGTCTCGCCATCATCGGCATGGGCAAGGCGGGCGCCCGCGAACTGAACTACGTCAGCGACGTGGACGTGATCTTCGTCGGGGGAAGCATCGACGAAGAGGTCGTGAGCGAGGCGCGATCCATCGACATCGCCACGCGGCTCGCGCGCGAGACGATGCGCAACCTGAGCGCGATCGAGGTCGAGCCGCCACTGTGGGAGGTGGATGCCGCGCTCCGCCCCGAAGGGAAACAGGGAGCGCTGGTCCGCTCTCTCGCCTCGCATCTTGCCTACTACGATCGCTGGGCCAAGAGCTGGGAGTTCCAGGCGCTGCTCAAGGCTCGCCCTCTTGCCGGGGACCCGCAGCTCGGCGCCGAGTACATCGCCGCCGTGCAGCCGAAGATCTGGTCCAGCGCGGCCAGACAGGACTTCGTCGAGAGTGTCCAGCGGATGCGCGAGCGGGTGATGGAGCACATCGATCCCGAAGATGCGCCGTACCAGCTGAAGCTCGGCGCCGGCGGCCTCCGTGACATCGAGTTCACGGTGCAGCTGCTGCAGCTGGTCCACGGCCTCACCGATGAGTCGTTGCGCACGCGTGGAACGCTTGAGAGCCTCGATGCGCTGGTCGAGGGCGGCTACATCGGACGCGCGGATGCGGCGACCTTCGCCGATGACTACCGCCTGCTGCGGCTGATGGAGCACCGTCTCCAGCTGCGCGAGCTCAGTCGCACGCACCTGATGCCGAGGACACCGGCGGGCCTTCGGGTGCTCGCTCGCGGCACGGGGCTGGCGGAGAGCGGCGACGGCGTCTGGGCGCGGTGGGAGAGCGTGCGGCGAGAGGTGCGCGAGATCCACACCCGACTGTTCTACCGGCCGTTGCTCAGCGCGGTCGCGGGGCTGCCAGAGGAGGAGCGCACCCTCTCCGCCGCGCAGGCTCACGATCGTCTGGCGGCGATCGGCTTCCGCGACCCCGCGGGAGCCCTGCGGCACATCGGGGCGCTGACGAGCGGACTCAGTCGCAAGGCGACCATCCAGCGGCACCTGATGCCCATCATGGTGCGGTGGTTCGCCGACGGCAGCGACCCCGATTACGCGCTCCTCGCCTTCCGACGGATCAGCGAGCGCCTCGGCGATACCCCTTGGTTCCTTCGGATGCTGCGGGACTCGTCCGGAGCAGCGGAGAGTCTGACTCGTCTGCTCTCCTCGTCCCGCTACATCGGCGAGCTACTCGAGTGGATCCCCGAATCGGTCGCCTGGCTCGACAGCGCCGGGCGGCTGCGGCCGCGCGGAGCGGCCGCCCTCGACGAGGAGGCACGGGCGATCCAGACGCGTCACGAGACCGTCGGTGATGCGCTGCGCGCGGTGCGGGCGCTCCGCCGACGCGAACTGCTGCGCACGGCGATGGGCGCCGTCCTCGACGTCCTCACGATCGAAGAGGTCGCGATCGCCCTGACCGAGATCACCGAGGCGACGATCCAGGCCGCCCTGCGCGCCGTGATCCGCGAGGTCGTCCCGTCGGAGGACGAGGACCTGGACTTCGCGGTGATCGCGATGGGACGATTCGGAGGCGCCGAGCTCGGATTCGGTTCCGACGCGGACATCCTCTACGTGTACGAGGCGAACGGCGTCGACTCGCAGCGTGCACAGAAGCTCGCGACACAGATCGTCGCCGGACTCCGAGAGCACCTCACGGACCACCGGCTTCCCCTCGATCTCGATGCCGACCTCCGCCCCGAGGGTCGCAACGGACCGGTGGTGAGGTCCATCGAGGCGTACACGGAGTACTACCGACGCTGGTCGCTTTCGTGGGAGGCGCAGGCGCTGCTGCGCGCCCGAGGCGTGGCGGGGAGCGCGAAGCTGATCGAGCGGTTCACCGCGCTGGCGGACACCATCCGCTATCCCGAGTCCGTTGACCTCCAGGGCACGCGCGAGATCAAGCGCATCAAAGCCAGGGTCGAAGGCGAGCGTCTGCCGCAGGGCGCCGATCCACGACGACATCTGAAGCTCGGGCCCGGGACGCTCAGCGACGTCGAGTGGTTGGTGCAGCTGCTCCAGCTCCAGCACGCCCACGCGGTTCCTGGTCTGCGTACGACGTCGACCCTCGGTGCGCTGGATGCCGCTGTCGCCGCGGGCCTCGTGTCGGAGGAAGATGCGGAACGGCTGCGCGAGGCCTGGCGGCTGTCGAGCAGACTCCGTTCGGCGATCACCCTGCTCACGGGGCAGACGAGCGACCTGCTTCCGGCGGATCGGCGGCAGCTGGATGCCATCGGCAGGCTTCTCGGCTACCCGGACCGCGCGGCGACCGAGTTGGAGGAGGACTACCTCGGCGTAACGAGACGCGCCCGCAAGACCTTCGAGGACCTCTTCTACGGCTAGCTGGGCGACCTCAGTTTGCGGTATCGGAGGACGTGTCCCAAGCTGACGATATGACCCACGCACGCATCGGCATCGTCTGGAACCCTTCGAAGGTCGAGCAGGAGGCCCTGCAGGACGCCGTGGCCGGCGTGTTCGACGATCAGCACGACATCCGCTGGTGGGAGACGACTCCGGAGGACCCAGGCCGGGGCATGGCGCGTGAGGCGCGTGAAGAAGGCCGTGACATCGTCATCGCCGTCGGGGGAGACGGCACCGTCCGGGCCGTCGCCGAGTCGCTGGCGGGATCCGAGACGGCGCTCGGCATCGTGCCGCAGGGGACGGGCAACCTCCTGGCACGCAACCTCGAGGTGCCTTTGAACAACGTCACCTCGGCCCTCGAGAGGGTTCGTGATGCCGAGCCGCGTCGCATCGACCTGGGCTGGGTTTCCTATGACGGCACCGAGCATGCCTTCGCGGTGATGGTCGGCTTCGGAATCGATGCGCAGATGCTGGTCGAGACCGATGACGATCTCAAGTCGAAGGCCGGATGGCTCGCCTACGTCGAGGCGATGGGTCGGGCGCTGGCAGGGACCGAGATGACCGACATCACGCTCGCCATCGACGGGGAGAAGGCTGTCGCGGTTCGCGGCCACACCATGTTGATCGGCAACTGCGGGATGGTGCAGGGCGGCATCCGTCTTCTGCCGGATGCGGTGCTCGACGACGGCAAGCTCGACGTGCTCATGGTCAGCGCCGACGGGGCGCTGCAGTGGCTCGACACCCTGCGCTCCTTCGTCTGGGACAACGGCATCCGTCGCCTGTTCGGGGCCACCGACGAGGCCGTGAGCACGGATTCCGCGCGCCACCTCCCGGTCGAGCGCATCGATGTCGAGCTCAAGACGCCGCTCATGTTCGAGATCGACGGCGAGGAGATGGGCGAGGTCTCCGCCTTCGAGGTGCGCGTCGAGCCGGGCGCCCTGCTCGTCCGCTAGACGCGTCGATCCGGCGACGAGCGGTGAGGCCGGTTCAGCGCGAGGCGACCGGGGGAACGATCTTTCGGTCCTGAGCGGGGAACGTCACCTTCTGCACGATGATGATGATGCTCGCGGCGACCGGAATCGCGACGAGCGCGCCGAGGATGCCGCCCAGTGCGCCTCCGGCGACCGCGGCGATCACCACGAGCGCCCCGGGAACCGCGACGGCCTTGCTCATGATTCGCGGTGAGAGCACATATGCCTCGATCTGCATGTAGATGAGGTAGTAGATGATCGCGATCAGAGCGGTCAGCGGCGAGATGAAGAGGCAGATCAGCGAGTTGATGATGGATGCCGTCAACGTGCCCACCAGCGGGATCATCGAGCCGATGAAGGCGATGAGCGCGAGCAGCGCGGGCACGGGGGCGCCGATGATGCTGAGGAAGATGAGGCTCAGGATGCCGTTGATGAGGGCGAGGCTCGCCTGGCCGATGACGTAGCGGCCGACCGCGCCGGAGACGTCTTCGAGGAGTCCGCTGAAGGTGTCGCGCTGGTAGGCCGGCACGAAGCGGGCGGCCACGTGCTTCATGCTCCGCAGAGAGGCCATGAAGTAGAGCGTGAGGATGAGGACGATCGTGATGCCGGTGAAACCGCCGGCGATGCCCGCTCCGACCGCGAAGACGCCGCCGCCGATGTCGAGGAAGTTGTCCGGATCCTGGACGAAGTCGAGGACGCCCTGCACCGCATCGGTGATGGTCGAGCCGAACTGACCGCTGACGTCCTTGTACCAGGCGCTGGCCATGAAGTCCTCGACCATCTGCGGGCCGTCTTTGATCAGGTTGCTGATCTGCTCCACGAGGATCGGGACGATGGCGAGGATGATGCCCGCGAAGGCGAGGACCACGCCGGCAACCACGATCGTGACGGCGGCGGGACGGGGGAGCTTCCTCTCGATGAACGTGACGATCGGATCAAGGCCGAGTGCGAGGAACACCGCCACGCCGATGTAGACGAGCACGGTCGCGAGCTGACCGATGATGCCGCCGATCGCGAGCGCGACCAGTACCCCGAGCGCTCCGAGCAGGCCGAACATGAACGGGTTCGTCCGTGCATACGCGGCGACCGCGTTCGACGGCTGCGATGCGGTGTCCACGACCGGCTTGCGCAGCTCGGTGTTCACGGTCACTCTTCTACGGCGCATGGTTCCCCCGGTCGATGGTCAGACTCACCAGTTGATCACCCGGAGGCGGCGTGGTCAAGCGCGCCACGGGGTGGAACACGAGCAGGAATCTCCCGGTCGGCGTGTCAGTGTGTCAGCGTGTGCCGGCGGAATGCACGGCGGCCCGTCGGGACGTGACGCCGAGTTTCCGGTAGATCGACCGGATGTGCGTCTTCACGGTCGGATAGGCGATGCCCAGGTGCGCGGAGATCTCCTCGGCCGTCATCGTCGTGCGCAGGCATGCGAGCACCTCGCTCTCACGCTGTGTGAGCCGGCCGGTGAGCTGGCGCTCGTGCTGTCCGCGGCGTTCGAGGACCGCCCGCAGGAAGTCGTCGTGCCGAGAGCCGCGATGGGCGTGGGCGCTGAGCAGATCGCCGATCAGCGCGTCGTCTGCGAGGAAAGGGGTCAGGATGCGCTCGGGTGCCGCGGCCTCGAGAGCGCGATCGAGGTGCTCGTGCGCCTCCGCCCCGCGCCCGGCTGCGGAGCGGAGCGCGGCCGAGGTCACGAGGGTGCTGACCCGCGCATAGCGCGGCAATGCGGCGCCGGATGCGAGTCGGAGCGCGTGTGCGGCGTGCACGGGCTCGCCGAGCGCACGGTAGAGCTCGGCGAGAAGCGCGTGCGCCACCGCTGCGCCCGTGCGCGAGAGCGCGGGTGCCGCGATCCTGCGGGCACGGTCGTCTTGCCCCTCGGAGTGCGCGAGCCAGGCCGACGTCACGCGTCGCAGGGTGTCCCACGGGATGCCGTGCTTGTCGGAGTTGCTCACTCCCTGGAGCATCGTCGCCGCCGCGTAGTAGCGGTCCTGTCGCTTCACGGCGATCAGGCTCATCACGAGGTACAACCGGGCGAGGGCCTCGAAGTTGTTGCCGGGGCCCTCTTCGACGATGACCGAGTCGAGATGGGTGATCGCCCCCTCGAAGTCACCTCGCCAGTACGCGATGGTTCCCCGATTCGCCTGGGGGAGCCCTCCTTCGAAGAGATCCCAGTCGGACGGCGTGGTCGAGGAGGGGAGCGCGTCGAGAGTCCGTTCGGCTTCGGTGAAGAGCCCCGCGTGAGTGAGTGCGAATGCCAGGTTCGACTGCGCGAGCCGAAAGGTCTCCGTGCGTCCATGCAGGCGTGCCTCGTCGGAGGCGGAACGGAGCAGGCCGATGGCTCCGGCGAAGTCCCGCCGCAGTCGGACCTCCGTCCACCCGAGGAGGAACAGCGCCGAGGGATAGTCGTCTTCCGGGTCGCACCGCGTCAGAGCCTCCCGCGCGCGCTCAGCGGCCGCGGTCTTGGTAGGAGCGTCGGTGGCGAGGAGCAGTTCGGTGAAGCATGCGACGAAGTCGTCCTCGGCGATGCGAAGGCCCTGCCCGCGGAGGAACTCGGCACCGTGGGGATCGCCGAGGAGATCGCGACAGCAGGCCCGGATGAGAAGGACGTGCGGATCGCGGGGATCGGGGTGGGCGAGGCAGAGAGTCTCGAGTTCGTTGGTGCGGGATTCCAGGATCATTCGCAGCCAGTTTCTGCGGAGGACCTCTCGAGGGGGCTGAGAGGCGCTGGGGGAGAGGTCCCCGCGGACGGCTTCGATCACGGATCCACGATATCGGCGCGCACGTGGGTGCGGATCGACGATTACCCCTCGTCCTCATCCGTGGAGGATGAGAGCGCGGCGGCGAACCTCCACGACTGGCCAGACTGGCAGCGGCGCTCTCTCCGTATGAAATCCGGGGCGGAGCGGCACACCCGAACCCGCCCTCTCGTGGCACGCACGTGCGCAGGGCGCTGAACGAATGGAACACGACGAACATGGTCTTCTGGGAAACGCTCGGCTGGATGCTGTGGGCGACGGTCTTCATCGGCTACCTCTTCGCGTTGTTCGCGGTCATCGCCGATCTGTTCCGTGACCGCGACCTCAACGGCTGGTGGAAGGCGCTCTGGGTCCTCCTGCTCGTCTTCCTGCCCTTCCTCACGGTGCTCGTCTACCTGATCGCACGAGGTCAGGGAATGGCCGAGCGCAGCGGCAAGGCAGCACGCGACGCTGAAGACGCCACGGCGTCTTACATCCGCGACGTCGCGGGGAGGACGCCCAGCGATGAGATCGCCGCGGCCGCTGCACTCCTGGACGCCGGGACGATCAGCGCCGAGGAGTTCGCGCGCCTGAAGTCGAAAGCGCTCGCCTGACCCCTGATTCCCGCCGAACCACGACCCAAGGAGCCTAATGTCCAGCACGAAAGTGAACGTCCGCAACTTCGCTCGCGCCGAGAGCGACCTCATGTTCTCGCGGCTCGCGGCCGGCACAGGGCTGGGGCGATGGAACCACACCCGCGGTCTGAAAGGGCTCGACGATCAGCCGATCATCCGCCAGAACCGTGACACCCTCTACAGCAGCGTCATCGTCGACGTGCGCGACGGCGTGACGCTCACCCTGCCTGACACGGGTGAGCGCTACATCTCCGCGTACGTCATCAATCAGGATCACTACGGCCCGCTGCTGCTGAATGAGCCCGGAGCGCACGCGCTCACCCGCGACACCGTGGGGACCGACTACGCGGCGATCCTCGTGCGCATCCTCGTGGATCCACAGGACGCGGACGACGTGGCAGAGGTGAACCGACTGCAGGACGGTCTGCTGCTCGCGGGTGGGGGTACGGGGGACTTTCCGCTGCCGGAGTACGACGACGCGTCGCAATCCGAGACGCGTGACGCGCTCCTCGTCCTCGGTCGCGGCGTCTCGACGTACGACCGTGCGTTCGGGACGAAGGCCGAAGTCGATCCTCTGATGCACCTCCTCGGCACCGCCGGCGGCTGGGGCGGGCTGCCGGAGTACGAGGCGACGTACGTCAGCGTCGACGAGGGGCTGCCGGTCGCCGACTACCGACTGCGATTGAAGGACATCCCGGTCGACGCATTCTGGTCGGTGTCGCTGTACAACGCTGCAGGCTACTTCGAGCAGAACGCGCTCGGAGCGAACAGCATCAACAGTCTCACTGCTGTTCACGATCCGGACGGCGGTGTCACGGTGCTCTTCAGCGCGCACGAGTTCGATGCCCCGAACGTGCTGCCGATCATGCCCGGCTGGAACTACACGCTCCGGCTGTATCGCCCGCGTCTGCCCGTGCTCGACGGCACCTGGATCGCCCCGCGACCCGAGGCGATCTAGACCAGTACTGCGGACGAGAGGCCGAACTAGGGGAACTCCATCCGTATGAGGTGTAGCTGCTCCTCTTTCGGCATCTTGTTGTCTGTGTCGATGCGGTCTGCGTACTCAAGTGCCCGCCTGGTCTTGTCCGCGCCCTCGTCATCACTGCGGCGAGGGCCATGAAGGTCCCGTTCGACGAGAAGGCTCAACGCTGCTGCTGGCATCATGGCCGCGGATGAACTCAGCCGATGTCACCCCGCCCCAACGCGTGAGGAGACCACCTGATGCGCAGTGGCATGCTTGAATCGCGGATGTGAAAGAAGTCTTCGTCGTGACGCATCCCGAAGCAACCCATCACGTAGAAGGTCGCGTCGGAGGATGGTTTGACTCGGAACTGACCGAGCGCGGAATCGAACAGGCACGACAAACGGCAGCAGCTCTCGTGACGAGCGTGCAGCCGGGCGCAGCGCTCTATAGCTCCGACCTTCGCCGGACCGCCCAGACCGCGGCCGCTATCGGGAAGCAGTTAGAGCTTCAACCGATATGGCTACCTGAACTGCGCGAGAAGTCTTACGGCGTTGGCGAGGGCCAGCCCAATGTCTGGTTCCGGGAGAGGTTCGTGCCGCCACCACCGCACGGCGAACGAATGGAGCATGAGGAAGGACTTGAAGGTGCCGAGACGAAACTGCAATGGGCGCGTCGCGTCTACGCCGGCATGGAGATGATCCTGTCCGACTCCCCGCGACAGAAGATCATCGTTACCCACGGAGGATCCGCGACCTTGGTGATCGCTCACTGGATCGGCATGCCGCTCGATGCTCTAACCCACGCGAGCTTCAGGGTGGACTCCGGCAGCATCACTCGACTGGTTGAAGACGACTACTTCCACAACCGCACAGTCGCTCACCTCAACGACACGGTCCACCTCAGCTCATGAGTCACGTGGGCTCCGCAGATCACGGCTAGAGCGGGCGACCGCGGCGAGGTGCTCGACCGCACTCGGGTGCAGCGCCCGCGGATGGCAGGTTGCATACGCGCTCCGCGACGTTTCTCCCCATCCACGGCTCACCCCGGGAGCGCTCGTCACCAGCGTTGGCCAATTGAACGCAAGAGCCCGTCACGGACTTCCGTGACGGGCTCTCTCAAGCACTGCGGACTGCCTGCGGAGTGTCCCCAGGATTCCCGCGAGATCTGGCTAGACGCCGAAGTACAGCTCGTACTCGAACGGGTGCGGGCGCTGCGCCATCGGCAGGATCTCGTTCTCGTACTTGTACGAGATCCAGGTCTCGATGAGCTCCTTGGTGAACACGCCGCCCTCGAGGAGGAACTGGTGGTCGGCCGCCAGTGCGTCGAGCGAGTCGAGCAGGGAGTTCGGGACCTGGGGGATGTCCTTGGCCTCCTCGGGCGGAAGCTCGTAGAGGTCCTTGTCGACCGGCTCGTGCGGCTCGATGCGGTTCTTGATGCCGTCGAGACCTGCCATCAGCTGTGCAGCGAATGCCAGGTACGGGTTGCCGGACGCGTCGGGCGCGCGGAACTCGATGCGCTTGGCCTTCGGGTTGGAGCCCGTGATCGGGATGCGGATCGCGGCGGAGCGGTTGCCGGCCGAGTAGACCAGGTTGACCGGAGCCTCGAAGCCCTTGACCAGACGGTGGTAGCTGTTCAGGGTCGGGTTGGTGAAGGCGAGCAGGGCCGGCGCGTGCGCCAGGATGCCGCCGATGTACCAGCGCGCGATGTCGCTGAGCTGCCCGTAGCCGGCCTCGTCGTAGAACAGCGGCTTGCCGTCGCTCCACAGCGACTGGTGGGTGTGCATGCCCGAACCGTTGTCGCCGTACAGGGGCTTGGGCATGAAGGTCGCGACCTTGCCCCATTCCTCGGCCGTGTTCTTGACGATGTACTTGAACTTGAGGATGTCGTCCGCCGCGTGGACCATCGTGTCGAAGCGGTAGTTGATCTCCTGCTGGCCGCCGGTGCCGACCTCGTGGTGCGAGCGCTCCAGGATGAACCCGGCATCGATCAGCTTGAGGGTGATGTCGTCACGGAGGTCTGCCGTCTTGTCGACCGGGCTGACCGGGAAGTAGCCGCCCTTGTAGGGGGTCTTGTTGGCGAGGTTGCCGCCCTCTTCCTCACGGCCGGTGTTCCACGCGCCCTCTTCGGAGTCGACGCTGTAGAAGCTCGAGTTCGAGGTCACGTTGTAGCGGACGTCGTCGAAGATGTAGAACTCAGCCTCGGGCGCGAAGAACGCGGTGTCGGCGATGCCGGTCGAGGTCAGGTACTTCTCGGCCTTCTTGGCGACCTGGCGCGGGTCCTTCGAGTAGATCTCGCCGGTGCGCGGGTTGTAGATGTCGAAGAGCATCACGAGGGTGCTCGCCTCGCGGAACGGGTCGACGTACGCGGTGGTGACGTCGGGGATGAGCTGCATGTCGGACTCGTGGATGCTCGCGAAGCCGCGGATCGAGGAGCCGTCGAACAGCTGGCCGTCCGTGAAGAAGGCCTCGTCGACCGTCGATGCAGGAATGTTGAAGTGCTGCTGAACACCCGGGAGATCGGTGAAACGGATGTCAAGGAACTTGACGTCGTTCTCCTTGATGTAGGTCAGTACCTCGGACGAATCTTTGAACATGTACGACTCCTGTAATGCGGATCGATGGCTTCACGGCCACTCTGCAGAGTACGGACGGGGGATTTCTCTACGGTATCCGCTTTGTTTCGGGCGTGTTACAGGAGTCGGGGCATCGGCGGCGCCGGAGCGGCAATCCACGCTCGGTAGGCTGGAGGAGTGACGGATGCTGTGAACACATACCCCGGTGAGCGACTCGGACTCCCGGAATCGGGCACCGGGAGCATCGCCCGCCCCGGCCGTCGCATCGGCGCCCTTGTGATCGACTACGCGGCGGCCACGATCATCGCCACGGGGTTCCTCGGATACGACCAGTTCGCGCTGCCCACCGAGGCCGGCCTCACCCAGTTCGCTCCCATGCTGGTGTTCGCCGTGCTGCAGATCCTCTTCATCCCGACCGCGGGCGGAAGCCCGGGCCACCGCATCCTCGGGATGCGTCTGGTGCGTCGCGACGGCGGCTGGATCGGGCTGTGGCGTCCGGTCGTACGTACGCTGCTGCTGATCGTCGTCGTACCCGCGGTGATCTGGGACGCCGATCAGCGCGGTCTCCACGACAAGGCGGTCGGCACGATCCTGATCCGCGCCTGAGCTGCGCTCAGACCTTGCCTCGGTTGCGGCGACGCGCCTCGCGCGGTGCGCGGCCACCGAGGAACGAGCGGGCCGGGTCGACGGAGAAACCCTGTCGCAGCGCCTCACGCCCGATGAGCATGCGGAAACCCATCTCGTCGCGATTGCTCAACGTCACCTCGGCCAGCACCTCGCGGTCCGCGAGGCGGATCAGCAGCTCCACCACGAGCCGCTCCTGCGCGTGCCCGGATGAGCTGCGCACCGCGCGACGATCGTGGACGGGGCATTCGACGACGACGGCGTCCTCCTGGCTGTCCTGCCAGGGTTTGACCTTGAAACGGACCCACGGCTCGCCGTCCTGTTCGAACTCCAGGACGTCGAAGGCGTGCAGCGATGAGGTGCGCGCGCCCGTGTCGATCTTGGCTTTGATCCAGTCGACTCCGAGATCGGGCAGGCTCACCCATTCTCGCCACCCCGTAAGGGTGTTTGAATGGGGGGTAGTCCTACTCACCTGATACATCCTGGCAGGAAATCCCCCGTGAAGATCGCAGTGCTCTCCCGCGCGCCGCAGGCGTACTCCACTCAGCGACTGCGTGCCGCTGCGCTTCAGCGCGGGCACAACGTCAAAGTGCTGAACACCCTGCGCTTCGCGATCGATCTGACGGCCGATGAACCCGACCTCCACTACCGCGGACGCCAGCTCAGCGACTATGACGCGATCCTGCCGCGCATCGGCAACTCGATCACGTACTTCGGCACGGCCGTCGTCCGCCAGTTCGAGCAGATGGACGTCTACACGCCGAACACCGCGAACGGGATCTCGAGTGCGCGCGACAAGCTTCGCGCGAACCAGATCCTGTCGCGGCACAACATCGCGATGCCGCCGACCGCGTTCGTGCGCAATCGCGCGGACGTGCGTCCGGCCATCGAGCGTGTCGGCGGAGCACCCGTCGTGATCAAGCTCCTCGAAGGCACGCAGGGGATCGGGGTCATCCTCGCTCCGCAGGTGAAGGTGGCGGAGGCGATCATCGAGACCCTGCACTCCACCAAGCAGAACGTCCTGATCCAGAAGTTCATCTCCGAGAGCCGCGGGCGCGATATCAGGGCGCTGGTCGTCGGCGACCGCGTCGTCGCCGCGATGCGTCGGTCGGCCGCCGGGGATGAGTTCCGATCGAATGTGCATCGGGGCGGATCGGTCGAGGCCATCGAACTCGACCCCGTCTACGAGCGCGCGGCGGTGCGATCGGCCCAGATCATGGGCTTGCGCGTCGCCGGGGTGGACATGCTCGAGGGCGATGACGGACCTCTGGTCATGGAGGTCAACTCATCGCCGGGGTTGCAGGGCATCGAGACCGCGACCAAACTCGATGTCGCCGGCGCGATCATCGACTACATCGCCGGGCAGGTCGCGTTCCCCGAGATCGATGTGCGACAGCGTCTGACGGTTTCCACCGGCTACGGTGTCGCCGAGCTCATGGTGCACGGCGCGGTCGACCTGGTCGGCAAGACGCTGGGTGAGGCGGGCCTCTGGGAGCGTGACATCACGGTGCTCACGCTCCACCGTGGCGTCAGCGTGATCCCCAATCCTCGCAAGCACGTCGTGCTGGAGGCTGATGACCGTCTGTTCTGCTTCGGCAAGCTCGACGAGATGCGATCGATGGTTCCCGAGCGTCGCCGTCGCCGCGCGAAGGTTCGTCGTCTGCCCCGTCAGCCGCTTTCGGAGTGAAGACGAACGCGGCCGCCCTCCGATGGAGGACGGCCGCGCTCTTCGCCTTGCGGCGTCAGATCAACGGGGACGCTGCGAGCGCACCTTCGTGGGGTCGATCCCCTTCGGGATCGGCAGCGAGGAGAGCGACTGCGACACGGACTCCACGCGACGGATGACGGCGGCCATGGTGGCCTTGTCGATCGCCTTGGGAAGCTTCTTGATGGTCTTCGCCAGGTCGGCGATCGCGACCTCGTCATCGCCGTGACCGACGTAGAGGACTGTGATGGGGACACCGTGTGCAACGCGCTGCGCCTTGCTGCGCTCCTCGTTGACAAGGCGGGTCAGCCGGCCGCGCGCGCCCTCTCCCACGACGACGATGCCGCCACGACCGATGGTGCGGTAGACGGCTTCCTGCGTCTTCGGGTTGATGCCGACGGGAGTCTCCGAGGCCTGCCAGCTGCGACCGAGGCTGGTGCTGAGCACGTGGCCGGTGGCCCCGGGCATGCCGTCGATCTTGGTGTACATGGCAGACGTCGACAGACGCGTCATGAGGAACAGTGCTCCGAGGACGCCGAGCATCAGGCCGGTGATGCCCCAGAGGATGAGCGTCCAGATCTGGAAGGGCGGGATCAGGTAGCCGGCGAGGAGGCCGAGGAGGACTCCGCCGATGAGGATCGCGAGCTGTGCCCAGGGAAGCCAGGAGTAGGCCTCACGGGTGAACCGGAAGAGGGACTTGATCTGGGAGAAGAACCCAGGACGCTTTTCGGGTTCAGGAGCACGCTTTGCCATGGAGACCAGCCTACCGAGTCCGCGACCCTTGTGATGTCTTCGTTCGCGTGAAGCGGAGCGGGACTTGCCTGCACTGTTCCTGCACGTTCGCGGCGATGCTCGCAATCCGTTCACATCGCCCCCGAAGGCGAAGTCGTCGCCCCGACGGTGCGCTGTGATGGAGCCATGGCAGACATCGAGGCGGAGGGCGGGAAGGGGACGCGTCTCCTTCCCGAGGCGCACCGCGTGGTGCGGACACTCGATGACAGGGAGGGGCCGTTCGTCGGGGCGCTCGTCACCGCTGGGGACGGGGTGGCGGTGCGGGTGGAGGCGGCGGTGCTCGGCGGGTGGGTCGGGTGGCGATACGCGGGTGCGGAGCACGTCGCGGCGCCTATCGATCTCATTCGTCGAGGGGGAGGACACGACGTGCTCCTGCCGTGGTGCACAGACCGGGTGCTGGGGTTCCTGGTCCGTCGCACGGCGGCAGGGTCGGTGCTGTCGCCGGGGGAGTGCAGCACCCTCGTCATCAGCCTGCTGCGTGGTCTCCACGAGGTCGAAGGAGGACCCGTGAGGACCCGCAGCGGTGTGTGGTGGCTGACGGACGGCGGACGCCCCGTGTTCGTGTTCGGTGAGGGGTCGGATGTGCGCGCGGGAGTCGGCGAGATCCTCGAGCGGCTCAGCGAGCACAGCGCCGACAAGGTGCTGAAGCGGGCGCTCGGCATGATTGCGCAGGGAATGGACAGAACCGCGGCGCAGCCGAGCATCCCGGGCAGACTCCTGGAGACGTGGGAACAGGAGCTGTTGAACGTTGCTGCCCCGCAGCCGCTGGACCGCGCGAAACACGCCCCGGAACGCGCCCGGGACGTGGCGCGGGTGGCTCCGCGTGACCTGACACCGATGCGGAGCGGTCCAGGCCTGCGACCTGCAGAGCGCCTGCGCAGCGGGCAGCGCCTTCGGGCTGATAGGTCCCGTGGCGGAGTCCGTCGAGGCATCGTCCCCCGAGTCGAGGCGCTGCGTGACGCAGCGAGAGCATCAGCTGCGAAGCTCGTCGCGCGGGTGGCCGATGCGCGCGGAGGTACGTTTCCTCGGAGGCAGGAGAAGGCGGATGCCGCGACGAGTGCCGACACGCCGCGTCGGAAGAGGCGCTTGATGATCGTCGCAGGGGCGGCTGCTGCGGTCGTGCTAGGCGCGGGGCTGCTCTGGCCCGATGGCGGTGCGCCGGTCGAGGCTGGGGATGGGGGAGGAACCGCGGCGGCACAGGAACGCTCGGCGGGTCGAGCGACCGAGTCACCGTCGACCGCAGGCGTCACGAACGCCACCGAAGCCGTCGATGGATCCGAAGACGGGTCGTCGGGAGGACCCGAGGACTCGAACGGAGCCGATGCGTCGACGGACGATGACCCTGTCGCCGCGGCTTCCGCGTTGCTTCAGACGATCGCAGACTGTCGCGCTCAGGCCGATCCGACCTGTCCGGACGGTGTCGCTTCCGGCGTCGTCGGAGTCGTGGATGCACTCGAACCTGCGATGCCGGAGGAATCGAGCATCGAGCTGGTGGACGAGTACGGAGACGTCGCCGTGGTGCGTGTCACGGTGAACAGGCCCGACGGCGATGACGCAGCGGGCGCCTCGGCGCTCATGGTCGTGCTCATCCGCACACAAGAGAAATGGCTGGTCCGCGACGTGTACGACGTCGCGGACCAGCCAGATTGATTCTCTCGGGTCAGGCGCCGAGCTGAGCGGCGAACTGCGCCGACTCGAGTCGTGCCTTGACGGCGCCCAGGAAGCGGGCCGCGTCTGCGCCGTCGATGATCCGGTGATCGTAGGACAGTGCGAGATACACGTACGACCGGATGGCGATGGCATCTGCACCCCCGACCTTCACCAGGCCGGGACGCTTGACGACCGTGCCGGTGCCGAGGATCGCCGACTGCGGAAGGAAGACGACCGGGGTGTCGAAGAGCGCGCCACGCGAACCGGTGTTGGTCAGCGTGAACGTGCCGCCGGCGAGCTCGTCGGGCTTCAGCTTGTTGTCGCGAGTGCGGGCAGCGAGATCAGCGATCTCGTGCGCGATCTGCGCGATGTTCTTCGACGCCGCGTCGCGCAGGACCGGCGTGAGCAGGCCTCGCTCGGTGTCGACCGCGATCGACACGTTCTCGCTGGCCGGGTAGACGATGTTCTCGCCATCGACCGTGGCGTTGACGATCGGGAAGGCCTGGAGAGCCTCCGCGGTCGCCAGCGCGAAGAACGGCAGGAAGGAGAGCTTGTCGCCCGTCTTCTCGAGGAACGATGCCTTGACGCTGTCGCGGTAGTCGGCGAGAGCAGTGACGTCGACCTCGACGACCGTCGTCAGCTGAGCCGTCTGCTGCATCGACTCCACGGCGCGCTTGGCGAGGACCTTGCGCAGACGAGACATCGGCTGCGTGGTGCCACGCAGCGGCGAGACCTCGAGCGGGGCCGGAGCCGGAGCGGCAGCAGCGGTCGGAGCAGCCGATGCGGTCTCGGCAGCCTTGAGGACGTCTTCCTTGCGGATGCGACCCCCCACGCCGGTTCCGCTGACGGATGCGAGATCGACACCCTGCTGTGCAGCCAGGCGACGAACCAGCGGCGTCACGTACAGGTTGTCGCTCTCGGTCGGCAGCGTGAGCTTCGGTGCGGCAGGTTCCGCGGCGGCGGCCGGTGCCGGAGCAGCGGCGGGTGCCGGGGCAGCGGCGGGTGCAGGTGCAGGTGCAGCAGCCGGTGCGGGCGCAGAAGCCGGTGCGGGAGCCGGAGCCGGAGCAGCGGGCGTCTCGGCAGGAGCCGCAGGGGCGGCGGGAGCCTGTGCCGGAGCAGAGCCGGAGCCGACACGTGCCAGCACGGCGCCGACGGCGACGGTCTCGTCTTCGCCCGCCACGATCTCCTGCAGGACGCCGGCGACCGGAGACGGAATCTCGGTGTCGACCTTGTCCGTGGAGATCTCCAGAAGAGCCTCGTCGACGGCGACGGTGTCACCGACCTGCTTCAGCCAGCGGGTCACGGTGCCCTCGGTGACGCTCTCGCCCAGCTCGGGGAGCACGATGTCCGTGGCGTCTCCGGCGGGTGCAGCAGGAGCAGCTTCCGCGGCCGGTGCCTCGGCGGCCGGTGCCTCCGGTGCCGGAGCGGGAGTCGCCTCGGCGGGAGCTTCCTCGGCGGCGGGTGCCGCAGCAGCCGGAGCATCCGCCGCGGGAGCCGAGTTGCTGCCGTCGCCGATGCGGGCCAGCAGGGCTCCGACCTCGACGGTCTCATCCTCGGCCACGAGGATCTCCTCGATCACACCGGTGACGGGGGAGGGGATCTCGGTGTCGACCTTGTCGGTCGAGATCTCGAGCAGGCCCTCATCCGCCTGCACGGTGTCTCCCACCTGCTTGAGCCAGCGGGTGACCGTACCCTCTGTGACGCTCTCACCGAGAGCGGGGAGGACCACGGATGTGCTCATGACTGAGTCTCCTTCAAGAAGTTGTATGACGCTTGTCTAGCTTAGTGACTCGGGCACCGGTTGGTGCTCAGAGGGCGTGCAGGGGCTTGCCGGCCAGGGCGAGGAAGGCTTCGCCGAGGGCCTCGCTCTGGGTCGGGTGGGCGTGGATCAGCGGCGCGATGTCTTCCGGATGTGCTTCCCAGGCGACGGCGAGCTGGCCTTCGGTGATGAGCTCTCCGACGCGGTCGCCGAGCAGATGCACGCCGACGACCGGTCCGTCCTTGAGCCGGACGACCTTGACGAGGCCGCTCGTCCCGATGATCTCGCTCTTGCCGTTTCCGGCGAGGTTGTACTCGTAGGCGACGACCGCATTCGCGCCGTGCTGGGTGACCGCGGCCTCCTCGGTGACGCCGACGGATGCGACCTCGGGGCTCGAGTACGTGACCTTGGGGATCTGCGAATCCGGGATGTTCACCGGCGACAGTCCTGCGATGCGCTCTGCGACCGCGATTCCCTGTTGGAATCCGCGGTGCGCGAGCTGGAGTCCGGGGACGATGTCGCCCACGGCCCATACGCCGGGCACCCCGGTGCGCAGATTCTCATCGACCGTGACGAAGCCGCGGTCGAGCGCGACGCCGGCCTCCTCGAAACCGAGGTCGGCGGTGACCGGACCGCGCCCCACGGCGACGAGCAGGTAGTCGGCGGTGAACTCCTTGCCGTCTTCGAGCGTGACGGTGACGGACGTGTCGTCCTGAACCGCGCTCTGGAACCGGATGCCGAGCGAGTACTGGATGCCACGACGACGGAACGCGCGCTCCAGGCCCTTGCTGAGAGCGATGTCCTCGTTCGGGACGAGGTGAGGCAGGGCCTCGATGATGGTGACCTCGGAGCCGAACGAGCGCCAGACGCTGGCGAACTCGACGCCGATCACGCCGCCGCCGAGGATGAGGACACGCTCGGGGATCACGTCGAGAGCGAGAGCCTGCTCGCTCGTCAGGATGCGGCCGCCGATGTCGAGGCCGGGCAGGGAGCGGCTGTAGGAGCCGGTTGCGAGGACGACATCCGCGCCCACGTAGACGTCTTCTCCGACGCTGACGCTGTGATCGGGGTTGAGTCGGCCGAGTCCGGCGACGGTCGTGATGCCGCGAGCCTTGACGAGTCCTTCGAGCCCCTTGAACTTCTTGGCGACGATTCCCTCGCGGTACGCGCGGACGCCGGCCGGGTCGATGCCCTGCAGCGTCGCGCTCACACCGACCGATGCGGCATCGCGCACGTGCTCGGCGACCTCGGCCGCGTGCAGCAGCGCCTTGGTCGGGATGCACCCGCGGTGCAGGCAGGTTCCGCCGACCTTGTCCTTCTCGATCAGAGCGACGGATTTACCGAGCTCACTCGCTCGCAGAGCAGCGGCGTAGCCGCCGCTTCCGCCGCCCAGGACGACGATGTCGAAGGTGTGGGTTGTCATATGTCATGCCTCCGTGTGGGATGCTGCGGCAAAGGCGACGATCGATCGGACCATCGCCCCGGTGGGGCCCTTCTCGGTGAAGCTGTAGGGGGCGCCGGCGTGTTCGCCGGACCCCGCGATGTCGAGGTGCACCCAGGGGATGCGGGGCGCGTCCTCGGCTTCGGAGGTGCGCCCGACGAAACGGCGGAGGAACAGGCCGGCGAAGGACGCGCCGCCCATCCGGTCGCCCATGTTCGCGTTCTGCAAGTCGGCGATGGGGGATTCGAGCGACTCCTCCATGTACGTCGGCAGCGGCATGTGCCAGGCCGGCTCATCAACCTGCTCTGCTGCGGCCAGGAACTCGGCGACGGTGTCGTCGTCGCCGAAGACGCCCGTGTGCCGATGCCCGAGCGCCGCGACGATGGCGCCCGTGAGCGTGGCGACGTCGATGATCACGTCGGGCAGCTCGCGACTCGCGGCGACCAGCCCGTCGGCGAGGACGAGGCGGCCCTCCGCATCGGTGTTCTGGACCTCGACCGTCGTGCCGTTCAGGATGCGGATCACGTCGCCGGGGCGCAGAGCGCGCCCGGAGGGCATGTTGTCCGTGATGCAGAGCCACGCGGTCACATGCACGGGCAGACCGAGGGCGGCGATCGCGCGGAGGGCGGCGAGGGAGGTCGCGGCCCCTGCCATGTCGAACTTCATCCCGACCATCGATGCCGCGGGCTTCAGCGACAGGCCGCCGGTGTCGAAGGTGATGCCCTTGCCGACCAACGCGATGTGCCGGGTGGCGTCCGCGGGGGAGTAGTCGAGGCGCACGAGTCGCGGCGGCCGGTCCGAACCCTGGCCGACGCCCAGGATGCCGCCGAACCCCTGCTCGGCGAGTTCCTTCTCATCGAGGATCTCGACCGTGACGTCCAGATCGGCGACGCTGTCGGCCGCGCTCTGCGCGAGCTGTGCGGGGCTCTGCCACTCGGCCGGGACGTTCACGAGGTCCTTGATGAGCGCGACGGCATCGCCGATGACCTGGGCGTGCACGGCATCCTCGTCGGCCAGGGGGGCGTGGAGCGTGACCGTGGCGGCTCGGGTCTTGCCCTTCTCGGTGCGGTATCCGTCGAACCGGTGGCCTCCGAGGAGCGCTCCTTCGGCTGCGGCCGCGGCGAAAGCCTCGAGGCCATCGGCGAGTCCGAGTGCGACGTGGTCGAAACCGGTGAGCGAACGCAGGGCGGCACCCGCCGCGTTGCGCACAGCGGCGGCATCCGGCTTGTCACCGGCGCCCACGACCGCGAACGGCAGCGACGACACCTGCGGAAGGTGCACTCGTGTGAACGATCCGGCGGAGCCCGTGAATCCGATGCCGGCCAGAGCATCCGCGAGGCCGGGATAGGCGTTCAGTGTCTCGGCCGACTCGGGAAGAGCGGAGACGACGAGCACTGCGGCATCTGCAGCGCTTCCGGGGAAATGATCGGTGGTGTGCGAGAGCACGGGAAGCGTCATGTCTCCATCCTAGGATCTCCGCCAGGACGGGGAGGTGCGGACCCGGTCCGCGTGTTCGCTCTCAGCGAGACAGGTCGGGGCCCGGTGCGGGGACCTGCTCGTAGCATGGAGACATGCCCTTCTCCGGTGAGATCCACGAACGCGTCGCGAATGCGCCGACGGTGCCGCCCGGCCTGCCCTTGGTGCTGCTTCTCACCGGTTTCACCGACGCGGGCAGCGCGGTCTCCGGGCTGATCGATCACCTGCGCGAGACGGCATCGCCCGAGCCCGTCGTCATCTTCGACAACGATGCCCTGTTGGACTACCGCGCGCGTCGGCCCGTGATCTCCTTCGATCAGGACCACCTGACGGAGTTTCGGCCGCCGCGACTCGAGCTCTCGCTCGCGACCGACGCGCTCGGTCGCCCGTTCCTTCTGCTGGCGGGCTACGAGCCGGACTTCGCCTGGAACGGCTTCGCCAGCACCGTCCTGGACCTGGCCGCGGAGTTCGAGGTGTCCGGCCTCCATTGGGTGCACTCGATCGCGATGCCCGTGCCGCACACGCGCCCGATCGGCACGACCGTGAGCGGCAACCGTCGTGAACTCACGGTCGCGCATTCGGTGTGGCGTCCGCGCACCCAGGTGCCGGCGACCGCGGGACACCTGCTCGAGTTCCGCTTCGTCGAGCGCGGCGAGCGTGCCGTCGGTTTCGTGCTGCTGGTGCCGCACTATCTGGCGGAGACGGAGAACCCGGACGCGGTGATCGCCGCCGCCGAGCGGCTGATGGCCTCGACCGGTCTCGTGCTGATGCTGGACGCCGTGCAGGAGCGGCGCGAGGACTACCTGGCGCGTGTGGACGAGCAGGTCGCCGGAAACGACGAGCTCCAGCAGATGGTGCACAACCTCGAGCGCCGCTACGACGCCTACATGGCGGGGCGGAATCCGGACGACGACTCGTACGACGAGGGCGGATTCAGCGAGCGCGACCTGCCCAGCGCCGACGAACTCGCGGCCGAGTTGGAGCGCTACCTCGCCTCGCGCCCCTCGGGGGACGAAGACAAGCCGGGTCGGGGTTGACGCGGATCCGCGAGAACTTCGCCGGAATGCGTCCGCATCGCCACACGTGTGCGATACTAGGACTCTGACCCGTTGTCAATCAGTGTTTTCGAGCGCTGGACTTGACAAGGGTCTTACTAGTGTCCGAAATGTCCCGGGGCTACACAGCAGCTCCGTGAAAGGCGAAACGTGACTCCTGCCACGACGAAGAACACCCGGACGAAGAAGGCTGCCGAAGAGACGACCGTCGACGCTCCGGTCGAGGCCGATGCGCCCGAGAAGCCCGCGCCCCTGAGTGCGGCGAAGCGTGCTGCCGCTAAGCGCGCCCCCGTCAAGAAGAAGAAGTCCGAGGACGTCGTCGAGGAAGACGAGGCTCCCGCAGCTGCCGCTGTGGAGGATGACGAGGACGAGGACGCCAAGCCGAAGTTCACCGAGCCGCTGCCGACCGGCGCGATCGTCATCTCGTCGAACGACGACGAGGACGTCCCCGTCTACTCGACGCAGATCACCGGCGCGACGGCCGACCCGGTCAAGGACTACCTGAAGCAGATCGGAAAGGTCGCCCTGCTGAACGCGGCCGAAGAGGTCGAGCTCGCGATGCGCATCGAGGCCGGTCTCTTCGCCGAGGAGAAGCTGTCGGCGATGACCGCGGCCGAGAAGACGAGCCAGCTCGGTCTCGACCTGCAGTGGGTCGCCCGTGACGGTCAGCGTGCCAAGAGCCACCTTCTCGGCGCCAACCTCCGACTCGTCGTCTCCCTCGCGAAGCGGTACACCGGACGTGGGATGCAGTTCCTGGACCTGATCCAGGAGGGCAACCTCGGTCTCATCCGCGCGGTCGAGAAGTTCGACTACACCAAGGGCTTCAAGTTCTCGACGTACGCCACCTGGTGGATCCGTCAGGCGATCACCCGCGCGATGGCCGATCAGGCTCGCACGATCCGCATCCCCGTGCACATGGTCGAGGTCATCAACAAGCTCGCTCGCGTGCAGCGTCAGATGCTGCAGGATCTCGGTCGCGAACCCACTCCGGAAGAGCTCAGCCGCGAGCTGGACATGACGCCGGAGAAGGTCGTCGAGGTTCAGAAGTACGGCCGCGAGCCGATCTCGCTGCACACACCTCTGGGCGAGGACGGCGACAGCGAGTTCGGTGACCTCATCGAGGACACCGAGGCTGTCGTTCCGGCCGACGCCGTGGGTTTCACCATGCTGCAGCGTCAGCTCGAGCAGCTGCTCGACTCGCTCTCCGAGCGCGAGGCCGGCGTGATCCGCATGCGCTTCGGCCTGGGTGACGGTCAGCCCAAGACGCTCGACCAGATCGGCGACACGTTCGGTGTGACGCGTGAGCGCATCCGCCAGATCGAGTCCAAGACGATGGCCAAGCTGCGCCACCCGAGTCGTTCGCAGTCGCTGCGGGACTACCTCGAGTGATGCAGGCGAACGACGGCAAGGCGCTCGAGACGAGCGTCGACGGAAAGAGCTATGCGCGCATCCCGTTGCGCACCCGGGTGGTCATGCCGGACGACGACCTCGACGCGATTATCTCCGAGTACGCGAAGGACGCCGTGCAGCCGGGCGACCTGCTCTTCGTGACCGAGAAGATCGTGGCGATCACGCAGGGACGGTCGTACCGACTCGACGAGATCAAGCCGCGAAAGCTCGCGCTCTTCCTGTCGAAGTACGTCACCCGTACCCCCTATGGCATCGGCCTCGGCATGCCCGAGACGATGGAGATGGCGCTTCGGGAATGCGGCACGCCTCGCATCCTGTTCGCGTCGGCCGTGGCCGCGGTCACCAAGGCGTTCGGTCGCCGTGGTGACTTCTATCGCATCGCGGGCGACAAGGCGCGCGCGATCGACGGTCCCACCAAGCACACCATTCCGCCCTACAACGAGGCGGTCGTCCTCGGACCGAAGGACCCCGACGGCGTGGCCGCACGGGTGAAGGCGCTGATCGGTGGCCAGGCCGAGGTCGCGGTGGTCGACATCAACGATCTCGGTGGCAACATCCTCGGTTCGACGCTCGATAAGGACGGCGAGCGTCGGCTCGTCAGGATCCTCGGCGACAACCCGCTCGGACAGGGGTTGGAGTCCACCCCGCTCGGGATCGTCCGCGCGATCTGACTCGTTCCGCACGTACGAAGAAGGCCCCGGATGCTCGGCATCCGGGGCCTTCTCGTCGTCTCAGAAGCCGATGATCTGGCGGTAGCGCGGCTTGTGGCCTGTGCGGATGCCGGTCACGCTGGGCTTGTTCTCGTACACTCCGGCGCCCCAGTTGCCCTCGACGAGCACGGGGCCGTCCGGCGACACCACGATGTCCCACCCGACGTACTGCACCTGGGGGACGACGCGGGCGACCTCGTCGATGAAGGCTCGGACCTCGTCCATGTAGGGCAGCTGGAAGTCGGCGATGCGGAGGCCGGAGTCCGGATGCGTCTCGTGCACATGGCCGTGCGAGTCGTACCCGGCGCCGATGGCGTGACCGTTCTCATCGAGCATCGTGTAGAAGCCGCCGAAGGTCATCTGGTCGCTGACGGCGCCTCGACCGAACTTCTGCGCCATCGCCAGGATGTGCGCCTTCTCGCCGTCGAAGAACGCCGTGATGCGCGTCGTGTTCACCGTCCCGGGGCAGACGGCGGCCAGCGCGTCGTGCTGACGGATCACCTCTTCGATGAGCAGTTCGCCGCGGGCCAGCAGTCCCCGATGGAACTCATCCCAGTCCTCGATGTCGGCGGCGTGGTATCGGTGCACACCGGTGCCCGCCTGCCCGACCGGTTCTTTCGTGACGATCGTGCCGAGGCGCTGGGTGAGCTCGCGGACGGCATCGGCGTTGCCCTCTTCGACGACCATCCACTCGCGCTTCAGGAAGGCGGAGAACTGCTTGTCGAACTCGACCTTGTCCTGGAAGATCCAGCGGTAGTCCGGGTGGTCGTAGCGCTGCGAGAGCTGGTTGGAGACGGGATGGGTCATGTACGTCTCGCGCTCCGCCTTGGTGAGCATGGCGAAGTCGTAGTCGATGTAGTCCTGGAATCCGACGTTGTGCCGGGCTGCGGACCACAGCATGTCGACGACGACGGCGGGCACGGCCTTTTGGTGCTGCTCCGAAGCCTCTTTGGCCCGTTCCACCACCGATCCGACGTCGATGCGGCGGGCACGTCCCAGCAGATAGCGGATGCGGGGCGCGAGGGAAAGACGAGACATATGGCTCCAGGGTCGGGGTCTCCACCAGTCTACGGGGGCCGCGCAGGCCGAGCTGGGAGTCGGAAGCTAGGGTGGAGGACGTGTGTGAGATGACTTCCAGCGCCCTGCCGCGTGCGATGATCTCCCGCTCGGCCCTGGCCGCCGGGGCGGCTGCGGCCGTTCTCGCCGGTGGACGCGTCGCCGACCTTCGTCGCGATGCCTGGGGACACGGCATCCTCGCCGTCGCGCAGGCCGTAGCCTCCGCCGGTATCGAGCGGGTACTGGTCGACGCGGACGGAGAGATCGAGGCGCTGCGTCTGGAAGGGATCAACGGGGTGACCACCGGCGAAGCCGACATCGATCCGACTCTGCTGTACGGGCTGCCGGATGACGGAGGCGTCCTCACCACTCAACCGGTGATGCGTCTCACCGGCCGTGTGCTGTCCACCAAGCGCCTCCGCGCTGGGGACGCCGTGTCCTACGGCTACACCTACCGTGCACCCGCAGACACGACTGTGGCCCTCGTGACGGGTGGTTATGCGCAGGGCATCGTGCGGGCACTCGGGAACCAGGGGATCGTCGACGTCGGCGGCGTCGCGCGCCGCATCATCGGGCGCGTCGCAATGGATGTCTGCGTCGTAGATCTCGACGGCATGGACATCGAGGCGGGTGCGGAGGTCACGTACTTCGGCGGGCGGGGCGCTGCCGCGTCCGGGCTCGCCCAGTGGAGCGCTGTCACAGGGATGACGGCGGCGGAGCTCGTGACCGTCGCCGGCGCGCACGCCGTGCGGGGGTGGGAGGCATGAGCCACCCGGAGCTGCGCATCAGCAGCAGCACCTTCCGCACGAACATCGAGGTCGTGCGGACGAGGATCGCGCCGTCGACTCTCATGCTCGTGCTGAAGGACGACGCATACGGTCACGGTCTCCCGTGGGCCGTCGAGACCGCGGTGCAGGCCGGCGTGGACTGGTTCGGCAGTTACGACATCAGGGGCGGACTGGACGTTCGGCGCACCGCCGGTGGGGACGCACGGATCTTCGCGTGGGCGACATCGACGGACGCGGAGGTCGATGACGCCCTCCTGCAGGGGATCGATCTCGGTGTCGGTACGAGCGACTATCTGCGACGGATCATCGGCCGCGCGGAGGCTCTTGGGGTGCGTGCACGCGTGCACCTGAAGATCGACACGGGTCTGCACCGCAACGGCATCCTGCCGTCGGACTGGGCCGCGACGGTGGCGGAGGCCAGGGCGGCGGAGCGCGCAGGACTCCTCGAACTCGACGGCGTGTGGAGTCATATCGCCGAGGCGAGCGACGAGGAGGACGACGACGCGCAAGCGGTGTTCCTGGACGCGGTGCGCGTCGTGGAGGAGTCGGGGCCGCTGCCAGCGTCCCTGCACCTGACCGCTTCCGCTGCATCCTGGTGGCGCCCGGAGATGCGCGGCAGCGTGTCGCGCATCGGAGCCTTCTGTTACGGCATCCGCTCCGCCGACGGCCCTGAGCTCCCGGGGGTCCGTCCGGTGGCGAGTCTGGTCGCGACCGTCATCGACGTGGTCGACGAGGGAGCAGTGATCTCGATCGGCGCTTTCGACGGGTTCCCCTCGACCCTCCGGGGCGTCAGCGTCGGGACCCCCGACGGAGCCCGGATCCTGACGACGGTGGGGCAGACGAGCTCCGTCGTCGACGCGTGGCCGGGCGTGCGGGTGGGAGAAGAAGTGACCCTGTTCGGCGCGGGCGACCAGGGAGAGTCCTCTGCGACGACTCTCGCGGAGCGGATCGACACTGTCGGCGAGGAGATCCTCACGCGGCTCACCGCGCGCGTTCGCAGGGTCGTGGTCGACTGACGCTGACTCCGCGTCAGTCGTACGAGATCAGACCGCCTCGACGAGGCGGGCGGTCTCGTCGTGCCAGCTGGTCGCGATGCTGCGGAGCTTCTCCTCGTACTTGCGGCCGTGGTGGGCACAGAACAGGAGCTCGGAGCCGTTCACCTCGGCGGCGATGTACGCCTGAGCGCCGCAGGAATCACAACGATCCATGGCAGTCAGACGGAACTCGACGGTGGAGGTGTCACGTTCGGTCGTTGCGTTCATCTCGGTGCCTCCTCGGGTGTCGGCTTCGCTTCGTGATTTGGTCAATACAACCACGCTGCACCTGTGCACATGCCCGGTTTGCGGCGTGTTTCGCTCAGCGCGTACGCGCGGGCCGCCGACTGACCCCCTGTGGGGAGTGTCGGCAGCCCGAGCGGGGGTGGCGAGAATAGACTCGGAGATTGTGAATGCCGAGTATTCCGCCCATCATCTCCAGGTGCTTGAGGGGCTCGAAGCTGTCCGCAAGCGCCCGGGCATGTACATCGGGTCGAACGGTTCGCCGGGCCTCATGCACTGCCTCTGGGAGATCATCGACAACTCCGTCGACGAGGCGGTGGCGGGCAACGGCACCAAGATCGACATCATCCTGCACGCCGACGGCAGCGTCGAGGTGCACGACCGAGGCCGCGGCATCCCGGTCGACGTGGAGCCGCGCACCGGCCTGACCGGCGTCGAGGTCGTCTACACCAAGCTCCACGCCGGTGGGAAGTTCGGCGGCGGCTCGTACGCCGCCTCCGGTGGCCTGCACGGTGTCGGTGCCTCCGTCGTGAACGCTCTCTCGGAGCGGCTCGACGTCGAGGTCGACCGTGGTGGCAAGACGTACGCGATGTCCTTCCATCGTGGCGAGCCGGGCATCTTCAAGGATTCCGGCGAGAAGCGTCCCGACGCGCCGTTCACCCCGTTCGAGGACAACAGCGAGCTGCGGGTCATCGGCAAGGCGCCGCGGGGCGTCACCGGTACGCGCGTGCGCTACTGGGCCGACCGCCAGATCTTCACCAAGGATGCGGCGTTCCAGCTCGCCGAGCTCGAGACCCGCGCGCGTCAGACGGCCTTCCTGGTCCCCGGTCTCGAGATCGTGGTGAAGGACGAGCGCGCCGCCGGCCAGACCGTGCCCTCCGCCGACGCAGACGGCGAGACGATCACCCTCGGCCCCACCGAGACCTCGTACCTCTACGAGGGAGGCATCTCCGAGTTCGTCGACTACCTGGCGATCGACCCTCCGGTCACCGACACCTGGCGCATCCAGGGGGAGGGCACCTTCAAGGAGACGGTTCCGGTCCTGCAGGCCGACGGTCACATGATCGCCACCGAGGTGGAGCGGACCTGTGCGGTCGACATCGCCCTGCGCTGGGGTACCGGCTACGACACGAGGGTCCGCTCGTTCGTCAACATCATCTCGACGCCCAAGGGCGGCACGCACCAGCAGGGCTTCGAGCAGGAGCTCCTCAAGGTGCTCCGCGCGCAGGTCGAGCAGAATGCCCGCCGACTCAAGGTCGGCAACGACAAGCTCGAGAAGGACGACGTCCTGGCCGGCCTCACCGCGGTGCTCACCGTCAACGTGCCGGAGCCGCAGTTCGAGGGCCAGACCAAGGAAGTCCTCGGGACGCCGGCCGTACGCCAGATCGTGGCCCAGGTGATCCGCAAGGACCTCGCTCAGCGCTTCGGCTCGACCAAGCGCGACGACAAGAACCAGGCGACGCAGCTCCTCGACAAGATCGTCTCCGAGATGAAGGCCCGTGTGTCCGCACGCGCCCACAAGGAGACGCAGCGGCGCAAGAACGCCCTGGAGTCGTCGACACTCCCGACGAAGCTGGTCGACTGCCGCACGAACGAGGTCGAACGCAGCGAGCTGTTCATCGTCGAGGGCGACTCGGCGCTCGGTACGGCCAAGAACGCGCGCAACAGCGAGTTCCAGGCGCTGTTGCCGATCCGAGGGAAGATCCTCAACGTGCAGAAGGCCTCCGTCGGCGACATGCTCTCGAACGCGGAGTGCGCCTCGATCATCCAGGTGATCGGCGCCGGCTCGGGCCGGACCTTCGATCTCAGTGCGGCCCGCTACGGCAAGATCATCCTGATGAGCGACGCCGACGTCGACGGCGCGCATATCCGCACCCTGCTGCTGACCCTCTTCTTCCGCTACATGCGGCCGCTGATCGAAGACGGCCGCGTATTCGCAGCCGTCCCGCCCCTGCACCGGGTGATCGTGATGAACCCGGGGTCGAAGCCGAACGAGACGATCTACACCTACAGCGAGCAGGAGATGCACGCTCTGCTGGCGAAGCTGCGCAAGGCGGGAAAGCGCTGGCACGAGCCTATCCAGCGCTACAAGGGCCTCGGTGAGATGGATGCCGAGCAGTTGGCGAACACGACGATGGATCGGTCAGGGCGACTGCTGCGCCGCGTGCGCATGGAGGATGCCGAAGCGGCCGGACGCGTGTTCGAGCTGCTCATGGGCAATGAGGTCGCCCCGCGTCGCGAGTTCATCATCGACTCCTCCGATCGACTGTCGCGCGAGTCGATCGACGCCTGATCCGGACGGACGTCGGACGTCCTGGAGGCCGACGGTGATCCGCGGCCTCCAGGATCCACTCACACGATCGTGCGGCCGATGCTTCCGATCACGCCGTCGATCGGCTGGCCAGAGGCGTCGCGTCGCGCGCCGGTCTCAGGAAGCTTGCGCACGGCACCGGTCGGGTCCACAGCCTGCGGCGGGTTCGGTCCCACCCAGGCGACCGTGAGCCGGTCCTCGCCCTTCAGGAATGCGTGTGCGCGCACTCCGCCCGTGGCGCGGCCCTTGGCGGGGTACTCCGTGAACGACGACACCTTCGCTCGTCCCGGATCCGTCCCCGGCAGAATGCTGTCGCCACCGGAGACCGTGGCGACGACGGCCTCGGTCGACGGATCGACGACGCCGAAGAAGAGCACCGACGCCCCGGAACCCAGCTTGACGCCGGCCATGCCCCCGGCGGGCGCGCCCTGGGGGCGCACGGTCGATGCGGGGAAGTGGAGCAGCTGAGCATCGGTCGTGACGAACACGACCTCGGCGTCATCCGGTGCCTCCGCCGCACCCACGACCGTGTCGCCCGGCTTCATGCCGATGACCTCGAGTTCGGGTCGAACGGGGAGAGACGAGGGGACGATGCGCTTCACCGTTCCCTGAGCCGTTCCGAGCGCGATCGGGGTGTCGCTGTCGAAGCGCACGAATCCGAGGATCCGCTCGTTCTTGGTCGTGATGCCGAGGTAGTCGCGCAGCGGGGTGCCTGCGGCCAGCTGCACCGACGTCGAGGGCACGGACGGGAGATCGACGGGCGAGAACCGCACGACGCGTCCCAGACTGGTCAGCGCTCCGATCTCGGCCCGGACGGTGGTCTCGATGGTCGTGAGGATCGCGTCATGCTTGCTGCGACGCGCCGGGACGGTGAGCTCCTGGCCCTCGCCGAGGTCGACGCGGACGGCCCGGCCGGTCGTCGAGAGCACCAGCACGGTGGGGGCGTCGGCGATCTGCAGGTCGACGGCCCCCTTGGTCGCGCGCGGCTTCGGGGGAGCGGCGTTCATCAGCAGGGTCCGGCGAGGTGTGCCGTAAGCCTCGGCTGCGGCGTCCAGTTCTCGGGCCACCACGGCGCGGAGGAGTACGGGACTGCCGAGCAGCTCGCGAAGTGACGCGATCTCCGCCAGAAGCGCATCCCGTTCGCTCTCGAGCTCGATCCGAGAGAACTTGGTCAGGCGCCGCAGCCGCAGCTCGAGGATGTACTCGGCCTGGAGCTCGCTGAGATCGAACACGGAACGCAGGCGGGTGCGGGCCTGCTCCGAGTCGTCCGAGGAGCGGATGACCTGGATGACCTCGTCGATGTCGAGGATCGCGATGAGCAGGCCCTCGACGAGGTGGAGGCGCTCTTCGCGGCGCGCGAGACGGTACCGACTGCGACGCGTGATGACTTCGAGACGGTGGCCCACGTAGACGCTGAGCATCTCTTTGAGGCCGAGGGTGCGTGGCTGGCCTTCGACCAGGGCGACGTTGTTGATGCTGAAGGAATCCTCCAGCGGCGTCAGGCGGTAGAGCTGCTCGAGGACGGCGTTGGGGTCGAAGCCCGTCTTCACGCCGATCGCGACGCGCAGTCCGTGGTTGCGGTCGGTGAGGTCGGTGACATCGCTGATGCCCTGCAGCTTCTTGGCCTGCACGGCGTCGCGGATCTTCTCGATCAGACGCTCCGGGCCCACCATGTACGGCAGCTCCGAGACGATGATGCCGGTGCGCCGGGGGCCCAGCGGCTCGATCGAGGTCTTGCCGCGCACCTTGAGGGCTCCGCGCCCGTTCGTGTACGCGTCCTTCACGCCGTCCAGACCCATCAGGATCCCGCCGGAGGGGAAGTCCGGGCCGGGGACGAACTCCATCAGCTCTTCGGTCGTGGCGTCCGGGTTCTCGAGGAGATGCGTCGCCGCGGCCACGACCTCGATGAGGTTGTGGGGGGCCATGTTGGTGGCCATGCCGACGGCGATGCCGCTCGCACCGTTGACGAGGAGGTTCGGGAACGCGGCCGGCAGCACGGCCGGCTGCTGGAACTGTCCGTCGTAGTTCGGGATGAAGTCGACGACGTCCTCATCGAGGTTCTCGGTGAGGGCGAGCGCGGCTGCGGCGAGGCGTGCTTCGGTGTAGCGCGCTGCGGCCGGGCCGTCGTCGAGCGAGCCGAAGTTGCCGTGGCCGTCGACCAGGGGAACGCGCAGCGCCCACTCCTGTGCGAGGCGGACCAGGGCGTCGTAGATCGCGGAGTCGCCGTGGGGGTGCAGCTTTCCCATGACCTCGCCGACGACGCGGGCGCTCTTCACGTGGCCGCGGTCGGGGCGCAGGCCCATCTCGGCCATCTGGTACAGGATGCGGCGCTGTACGGGCTTGAGGCCGTCGCGGGCGTCGGGCAGAGCGCGCGAGTAGATCACCGAATACGCGTACTCGAGGAACGAACCCTGCATCTCCGTGGAGAGGTCGATGTCCTGGATGCGCTCCTCGACGGGCTCGGGCGGCGGGGTTTTCGGCATGGACTTCCTGAGGGCGTACGGGAGCCTGTGTCAGACTGGCTCGGATGTCCCTCATGCTACCGTCCGAGTCGTCGAGCGCCCGGAGCGTCGTCGGGGTGGCGGAGGACCTGTTCGACGCACTCCGCGGCCACTCCGAGGTGCTGCCGCGTGCGGACTCGGTCGTTCTCGTGGTCATCGACGGTCTCGGGGCCATCAGCCTGCGAGGTCACGCCGGTCACGCTCGTGCCTTGACGGCAGGGATGGCGAAGAAGGATGTCGCTCGATCGGTGTTTCCCTCGACCACGGCCGCGGCGCTCACCAGCATCGTCACGGGAGTGTGGCCGGGCGAGCACGGACTCGTCGGGTACCGCGTGCTCGATCGGAGTCGTGACGTGCTCGTCAACCAGCTGAGCGGCTGGGAGACGGATGGGATCGATCCGCTCCTCTGGCAGTCGGCTCCCACCATCTTCGAGCGCGCCGGTCGCAGCGGGCACGAGAGCTTCGCGGTCGGGTTCGCCGGCTACGCGCACAGCGGATTCACGAAGGCGACTCTTCGAGGCGCGGAGTTCGTCGCTGCGACGACCGCGGCGTCGCGCATCGAGACCGCGTACGAGCTCGCGCAGACGCATCCCGGATCGCTCGTGTACTGCTATCTCCCGGAGGTCGACAAGGCCGGCCACAAGCACGGCATCGCCTCTCGTGAGTGGGTCGCGGCGCTGGAGGATGTCGATGCGGCCCTGACCGCACGGGTGCCTCCGGGCGTCGGGGTCATCGTCACGTCCGATCACGGCATGGTCGACGTGCCGGCGAACCGGCAGCTCGTGCTGGAGGAGGCGCATCTCGATGGCATCCGACACGTCGGCGGCGAACCGCGGATGCTGCACGCCTATCTCGAGCCCGATGCGGATGCGGTCGCGGTGACGGCGCGCTGGAGGGCGGATCTCGAGGGCGTCGCCGATGTCATCACTCGTGAAGAGGCGGTTGGCGGCGGTCTGTTCGGCCCGACGGTCACGGAAGCCGCCTCGTCACGGATCGGCGATGTGCTGGCGATCGCGCGAGGAGCTTGGGCGGTCTACGACGGCACTGCGGCAGATCAGCGCGGGCGGGGCATGATCGGGCAGCACGGAGCGCTCACGCCCGAGGAGCGTCAGGTCCCACTGATCCGACTCGGCGCTTTCGCCCGCTGAGTCTGGACGACGCGCCGCGCCGGCGCGGCGTCACTCGTCCGTGCGGGCTCCGAAGACGATCTCATCCCACGACGGCATCGCGTTCCGCCGGCGTCTCCGACCGCCGGAGTCGCCGGAATCGGAGGGGGCGGTCTGCGGGGTGGGCTGAGGAGTCTCCGGCTCGTCGTCCGGCTCGTCGAGCGCGTCGAAGAGCGAGATGGGGTCCGAGTGCTCGGCTTCATCCGCCTCTTCGAGCAGGGGAGCGGTCTCGCGCTGCCCACGCCGGCGCCGCAGGGCCTCCAGCAGGTCGGCCGTCTCAGGGCTCGTGTTCTGTGCCGAGGGCGCGCGCTTGATCGCGGCATCCTGCGCGGCGATGTCGGAGCGCTCGGGAAGGGAAGGGTCCTCGAACTCGGCGTCCGGGGTCGGCAGCAGACGCGGGCCGAAGGCTCCCGAGTCGAAGCGGCTCTCGTCCTTGTACGGCGAAGTCGTGCGGTCCGCCTCGACGGCGCGCAGGCGCGGGATGAGTCCTTCCGGGAGGGAACCCTGACGGGACAGCTGCGTGGCGTCCGCGTTCAGGGGTGACAGCGCACTCCGGCGGGGATCGAAGCTCCAGCGCGCGTCGTGCTCGACGTCGTTGGCGGTGAACTCGAGCTTGATGGTCCAACCGGAGTCCTCCTTCCAGCTCGCCCATCGCTCCGAGGTGGCCTCGATCTCGGCGAGCTTGGCGCGGACCGCGACGCCGAAGGTGGGCTGAGCGTCGGGCTCGACCTCGCTGCCGATCAGGACCGGAACCGCGAGTGCCTGCCCGATCACGTGCTCGCGCTCGGCGAGGACCGGACCTTCGAAGCGGGCGACGTCTTCGACGCTGATGCCGAGCAGCTCGGCGACCTCCGGGGCGGTGAGCCCTGCACGGATCTGCGCCTGGATGTCACGCGGGCTCGCAGCGAGCTTCTGTGCCGTCGGCTCGGCCTGGCGGGTGGCGCGACGGATCTCACGCTGCAGCATGTCGTCGATGGGCAGCGCGAACCGCTCGCCCGACTCGGTCGCGAGTACGAGGACTCCTGCTTCTGTGCCGACGATGGTGACGTTTTCCATGCGAATGCCCCTCTGATGGGTGTCCGTTCATGGTGTCACGCGTGGGGCTCCTGGACCGGGAATAGCCTGGGCGTGCCGTGAGTTTCCTCTGTCGCACGGACGAGCATTTGCGTTATCCCTCCCGGTCGTGCAAACTATGGCCGCCGAATACCCGACGGCGCACCACCCACTCGCACCATGAAAGTGGAGATCTACCGCATGGCAACCGATTACGACGCCCCCCGAAAGAGCGAAGACGACTCCGAGTCGATCGAAGCCCTCAAGGAGCGTGTGCCGGACAAGCTCTCCGGCTCAAGCGGGGACGAAGACTCCGACAACCCGTCGAGCTTCGACCTTCCGGGTGCCGACCTCTCCGACCTCGAGCTCGACGTCGTCGTGCTGCCCGCGCAGCAGGACGAGTTCACGTGCATGAGCTGCTTCCTCGTGAAGCACCGCTCACAGCTCGACCACGAGGGCGCATCCGGGCCCATCTGCAAGGAGTGCGCTGCCTAGCAGCCCTTCGAGCGACGTATCACGCGCCCCCGACCATCCCGGTCAGGGGCGCGCTGTCGTTCGCGGGGCGATTCTCAGTCCTGGGACGCGCGGATAGCCGCTGCCAGACGGTCCGGGGTGCGGGTCGAGATCGTCCACATGTCGACCGGATCGTCCGGGTCGAGGTTCGGGACGACGACGAGACCGTCGATGCCGCCTCGGATGAGGTGCCAGCCGCGCGCCGGAAGGCCGGGGCCCCGAGCCTGGCGAGCGTCCTCGCCCGACAGTGCGACGGGGTCTCCGAGGTGCCTCGTGTCGATGTGCGCGCGCCCCGCGTGCAGGACGGTGCCGACGACAGAGACCACGGGTGTGGCGGCGATGAAGCCCAGCACCAGCAGCGCGGAGACGGCTGCTCCGAGGACCAGCGCGACCGTCGACCCGATCGGAACGAAGACGAGCGACACCATCGGCCCTGCCACCGCGACGGTGACGAGCAGCCAGAGGCTCGGAGCGAGCCGTTCGCGATAGTGGGGACGTGCGTCTGTGGCGGGGTTCTGCATTAGCCTCATGGGGTGACCGATTCCGTTGATGTCCCCATTATCGCCGCAGTGGTGCCCGGATACGCGCATCCGGGCGACGCCGGCGCCGATCTGGTCGCGGCCGAGGCCGTGCATCTGGGGCCCGGAGAACGCGCCCTCGTCGCCACGGGAGTGCGCATCGCGCTGCCCGACGGCTACGCCGCCTTCGTCGTCCCCCGCAGCGGGCTCGCAGCCAAGCACGGCATCTCGATCGTGAACTCGCCCGGAACGGTGGACGCCGGATACCGGGGTGAGATCAAGGTGAGTCTGATCAACACCGACATCCACAGCGCGTACGATGTGGCGGTCGGCGATCGCATCGCGCAGCTGATCATCATGCCGGTGACACGTGCCACGTTCCTCCCGGTCGACGAGCTGCCGGAGAGCGTCCGCGGTGCCGGCGGTTTCGGCTCCACCGGATACCAGGCGGGGCTCACGCAGAACGAAACAGGGCAGACCAATGACTGACAACAACGCGACTCCTTCCAAGTCGGCGCCCGAGAACCGTGCCTCCGAGGGGCCCTTCGACGACTCCGAGGCGAACCCGGTACGCCCGTACATCGACCTCGGCGGCATCAAGATCCTTCCCCGTGAGGGGCTGAACCTCCGTCTCGAAGTGGAGGAGCAGACCAAGCGCATCGTCGCCGTCGGCCTCGACTACGCAGACTCCTCGCTGCAGGTGCAGCCGTTCGCGGCACCGCGATCGGGTGGGCTGTGGGACGAGACGCGGGTGCAGCTGCGCGACCAGGTCAAGGCGCAGGGCGGCCGTGTCGAGGAACGCGACGGCCCTCTCGGCAAGGAGCTCCTCGCCGAGGTCCCCGCCGCCGCCAGCGAAGGCTCCGGGCTGCGCCTAGCGCGCTTCATCGGCATCGACGGGCCGCGCTGGTTCCTCCGCGGCGTCATCGGCGGAGCGGGCGCATCGGACCCGGAGGCGGGCGCGAAGGTCGAAGACCTCTTCCGCTCGATCGTCGTCGTGCGCGGTGGCTCGCCGATGCCGCCCCGCGACCTCATCCCGCTGAAGATGCCGGCGACCCCGGGCTCCGCGTGAGCACCCCGGAACAGGAGCCCGAACGCGAGAAGAGCACCTCCGAGATCCTCGGTGAGGCTCTCGGAGGGGTCGCGCGGCGTGCCGGCCTCGATCCCGCGGAGAGTGCGAGCACGCACAAGGTCGTCTGGTCTGCGATGGGCGGCTGGCGCGGCATCCTCGAATCCGTGCTGCCGAGCCTCGCGTTCGTCATCATTTTCACGATCCGCCCCGAGCCGCTGATCCTCTCGCTCGGGATCTCGGTCGGTCTCGCGGCCGTCTTCACGATCGTCCGTCTCGTGCAGAAGTCCCCGCCGTCCGCCGCCCTCGGCGGTCTCATCGCGGCGGTCGCGGCGGCAGCACTGGCTCTATGGACCGGTCGCGGCGCGGACAACTTCGTGCCCGGGCTCATCACGAACGCGGTGTACGGATCGGTCATCCTCGTGTCGGCGCTGATCGGCTGGTCGCTCATCGGCCTCGCGGTCGGCTTCCTGATGGGGGAGGGGACGAGCTGGCGCAACGATCGGCGCAAGCGTCGTGCCTATTTCTGGCTCGGCATCGCGTGGGCGGCGCTGTTCTTCACGCGCCTGGCGGTGCAGCTGCCGCTCTACCTCGCGGGGGACGTCACGGCGCTCGGCACGCTCAAGCTCGTGATGGGGCTACCGCTCTTCGCCCCGCTCATCGCCGTCACCTGGCTGGTCGTCCGGGCTCTCCACCCCCGTGGGCCGGCGCGCGACGGCGCCTCCGAGGCGTGATAGATTTATCTTGACATCAAGATAAATCGCAGGCTTTCGTCCGCGAGCTGTGCGGGGCAGACTGGTTAGGTCCGCCTTGCTAGCCGCAGGGGCTCGCTGGCGAGCAAGATGGAGGCGCCTGTCGCTCCCATCCGAATAGAAGGAGACGGATTCGTGTCCACGGTGAACAGCTTCGGTGCCAAGAGCACCCTGACAGTCGGCAGCACCGACTACGAGATCTTCCGCATCGACACGGTGCCCGGTTTCGAGAAGCTCCCCTTCAGTCTCAAGGTTCTTCTGGAGAACCTTCTTCGCACCGAGGACGGCGCGAACGTGACGAAGGCGCAGATCGAGGCGCTGGGTTCGTGGGATGCCGCGGCAGAGCCCAACACCGAGATCCAGTTCACGCCGGCCCGTGTGGTCATGCAGGACTTCACCGGTGTTCCGTGCATCGTGGACCTCGCCACCATGCGCGAGGCCGTCACGGCTCTCGGCGGGGACGCGAACAAGATCAACCCGCTCTCGCCCGCCGAGATGGTCATCGACCACTCCGTCATCGCCGACCTGTTCGGTTCGGAGAACGCCCTCGAGCGCAACGTCGAGATCGAGTACGAGCGCAACGGCGAGCGGTACCAGTTCCTGCGCTGGGGTCAGACCGCGTTCAGCGACTTCAAGGTCGTCCCGCCCGGAACCGGCATCGTCCACCAGGTGAACATCGAGCACCTGGCGAAGGTCATCTACGACCGCGATGTCGACGGCGTGCTCCGCGCCTACCCCGACACCTGCGTCGGCACCGACTCGCACACCACGATGGTCAACGGCCTCGGCGTGCTGGGCTGGGGCGTCGGCGGCATCGAGGCCGAGGCCGCGATGCTCGGCCAGCCCGTGTCGATGCTCATCCCGCGCGTCGTCGGCTTCAAGCTCTCCGGCGAGATCCCCGCGGGCGTCACCGCGACCGACGTCGTGCTCACGATCACCGACCTGCTGCGCAAGCACGGCGTGGTCGGCAAGTTCGTCGAGTTCTACGGCGAGGGTGTCGCGTCGGTTCCGCTGGCGAACCGCGCCACCATCGGCAACATGTCGCCCGAGTTCGGCTCCACGGCCGCAATCTTCCCGATCGACGACGTGACGCTGGACTACCTGCGTCTCACCGGTCGCAGCGAAGAGGCCGTCGCGCTGGTCGAGGCCTACGCCAAGGAGCAGAAGCTCTGGCACGACGCCGCGCACGAGCCGACCTTCAGCGAGTACCTCGAGCTCGACCTCGGCACGGTCGTGCCGTCGATCGCAGGCCCGAAGCGCCCGCAGGACCGCATCCTCCTCTCCGAGGCCAAGACGCAGTTCGAGCAGGACATCCTGAGCTACGCGTCGCCGTCGACCTCGGACTCGATCGTCGATCTCGAGTCGAAGCACTCGTTCCCGGCGTCCGACCCCGGTCAGGCACCCGGCGACGAAGAGCCGACCACGCGTCCGGTGCACATCAACAGCGGCGCTCCTGCGAACGCCTCGAAGCCCGTGCCGGTCACGACGCCGTCGGGGGAGAAGTACATCCTCGACAACGGCGCCGTCACCCTCGCCGCGATCACCTCGTGCACCAATACGTCGAACCCGTCGGTGATGATCGCCGCAGGCCTCGTGGCACGCAAGGCGCTCGAGAAGGGGCTGAAGCAGAAGCCGTGGGTCAAGACCACGCTCGGCCCTGGCTCGAAGGTCGTCACCGACTACTACGAGAAGTCCGGTCTCGACAAGGATCTCGAGGGCCTCGGCTTCTACACCGTCGGCTACGGCTGCACGATCTGCATCGGCAACTCGGGTCCGCTGATCGAAGAGGTGTCGGAGGCGATCAACTCGCACGACCTCGCCGTCACCGCCGTCCTCTCTGGCAACCGCAACTTCGAGGGGCGCATCAGCCCCGACGTGAAGATGAACTACCTCGCGAGCCCGCCGCTGGTCATCGCGTACGCGCTGGCAGGGTCGATGCACTTCGACTTCGAGAACGACGCGCTCGGCAAGGGCACCGACGGCGAAGACGTCTTCCTGAAGGACATCTGGCCCACCCCGGCCGAGGTGCAGGAGCTCGTCGACTCGTCGATCTCGCGTGAGCAGTTCATCAAGCAGTACGCGACCGTCTTCGACGGTGACGAGCGCTGGCGCAGCCTGCCCACCCCGGATGACGCGATCTTCCAGTGGGACGAGCACTCCACCTACGTCCGCAAGGCACCGTACTTCGACGGCATGACGATGGAGCTCACCCCGGTGAAGGACATCGAGGGTGCGCGTGTCATGGCGACGCTCGGCGACTCGGTCACCACCGACCACATCTCGCCGGCCGGAAACATCAAGGCCGGCACGCCCGCGGCCCAGTACCTCACGGAGCACGGCGTCGACCGCAAGGACTTCAACTCCTTCGGCTCGCGTCGCGGCAACCACGAGGTCATGATCCGCGGAACCTTCGCGAACATCCGCCTGAAGAACGCCATGGTCTCGGCCGTCAACGACGGACAGGTCATCGAGGGCGGCTTCACCCGCGACTTCACGAAGCCCGGCGGCCCGCAGTCGTACATCTACGACGCGAGCATGAACTACCAGGAGCAGGGCACGCCCCTCGTCATCTTCGGTGGCAAGGAGTACGGGTCCGGCTCGTCGCGCGACTGGGCGGCCAAGGGCACGAGCCTGCTGGGCGTCAAGGCGGTCATCACCGAGAGCTTTGAGCGCATCCACCGCTCGAACCTCATCGGCATGGGCGTCGTCCCGCTGCAGTTCCCCGCCGGCGAGAGCTGGGAGTCGCTGGGCCTCGACGGCACCGAGATCGTCTCGATCTCGGGTCTGGAGGAGCTCAACAACGGTGTGACCCCGAAGACGGTCCACGTGACGGCGACTCCGAGCGAGAACTCGCCCGAGGGCAAGCAGCCGGTGGAGTTCGACGCGGTCGTCCGCATCGACACCCCCGGTGAGGCCGACTACTACCGCAACGGCGGCATCCTGCAGTACGTGCTGCGTTCGCTGGTCTGATCGCACAGACGGAGGGGCTCGGGTCTTCGGATCCGAGCCCCTCCGTCATGTCAAGGGGGTGCTCGCACTCCGGGTTCTCCCGTGTGAGGGCGGTAGGATCGGGAGGGCGTCGGCACCTTGTCCGGCGCTTCTGGCGAAGCCTGTGAGGAGGCGCAGATGCCCATTCTTCCGAGCATCTCAGGACCCCGTGACCTGGACGCGCTGTCGACCGATCAGCTCGCCGAACTCGCCGCCGAGATCCGCGCGTTCCTGGTCGAGAACGTGTCGCGCACCGGCGGGCATCTCGGCCCCAACCTGGGCGTCGTCGAGCTGACGATCGCCCTGCACAGGGTCTTCTCCTCCCCGGACGATCCCTTCATCTTCGACACGGGGCACCAGTCCTATGTGCACAAGCTCCTCACGGGGCGGCAGGACTTCTCGGCCCTCCGGGTGCGTGGCGGCCTCGCCGGCTACCCGCAGCGCGGAGAGAGCGCCCACGACGTCGTGGAGTCCTCGCACGCATCCAGCTCGCTCAGCTGGGCGGACGGCATCTCCCGGGCGCTGACCGCGACCGGCCGCGCCGATCGTCACGTGGTCGCAGTCGTCGGCGACGGCGCACTCACGGGTGGGATGACCTGGGAGGCGTTGAACAACATCTCCGACGACAACGACCGCAACCTCGTGATCGTCGTCAACGACAACGGGCGCTCGTACGCGCCGACCATCGGCGGCATGTCGCGCTACCTCAACCGGGTGCGCACCGCCGCCGCCTACAAAGACCTCCACCGCAAGTCCGACCGCCTGTTCCGCGCCTTCGGCCCGGTCGGACGCGCCGTGTTCCGCGGCGTCCGCGGTGGCACGCACGGTTTCCTCTCGCGGTTCACCAACAACGAGGCCCTCTACTCCAACCTCGACATCAAGTACCTCGGCCCGGTCGACGGGCATGACCTGCCCGCTCTGCTCGAGACGCTCGAGCTGGCGAAGTCCTATGGGGCTCCGGTCATCGTGCATACGATCACCGAGAAGGGTCGCGGCTACCAGCCGGCACGCGACGATGAGGCCGACCAGTTCCACGCCGTCGGGAAGATCGACCCCACGACCGGTGAGACGCTGTCTTCCGGTGGACGCGGCTGGACCGACGTCTTCTCGGATGCCCTGGTGTCCGTGGGAGAGCGCCGGAACGACGTCATCGCGATGACGGCGGCGATGCTGCGACCGACAGGACTCGCGCCGTTCGCCGAGCGCTTCCCGGACCGGGTGTACGACGTGGGCATCGCCGAGCAGCACGCGGTGACATCGGCAGCGGGGCTGGCCTTCGGCGGCCTGCACCCCGTGGTCGCGCTGTACGCCACCTTCATGGGGCGCGCTTTCGACCAGGTGCTGATGGATGTCGCTCTCCATCGTGCAGGCGTCACCTTCGTGCTCGATCGCGCCGGCGTGACCGGACCTGACGGTCCCAGCCACCACGGCATGTGGGATCTGGCCATGCTCCAGATCGTGCCCCACATCCGGATCGCCGCACCGCGTGACGGTGCGCGCCTGACCGAGGCGCTCGAGGAGGCCATCCAGGTCGATGACGCTCCCACCGTCATCCGGTTCCCGAAGGGCGAGGTCACAGACGACCTCCCGGCGATCGAGCGGTTGAAGGACGGCGTCGACGTGCTCGCCCGCGGTGAGTCGGAAGACGTACTGATCGTCGCGATCGGGCCGTTCGCAGAACTCGCGCTCGACGTCTCCGACCGTCTTCGCGCACAGGGGATCGGGGCGACGGTCATCGATCCGCGCTGGGCGATCCCGGTGCAGCCGTCGATCGTCGAGCTCGCGGCACACCACCGCCTCGTGATCACGCTCGAGGACGGCATCCGCGTCGGCGGGATCGGCACGCGCGTGCGACAGGTCCTCCGCGAGGCCGGGATCGACACGGCGGTCGACGAGCTGGGGCTTCCCGACGAGTTCATCGACCACGCCTCGCGGGATCAGATCCTCGCCGATGCGGGTCTGACGGCCCCGAAGATCGCGCAGGACATCGTGTCGCAGGTGCTCGGAACCCGTATCCCGAAGGCGCGGCACGCCGGGGAGACCGGAACCATCGACCTTCCGCTGCACGAACGGCGCTGACGCAGCGATCGTCGTGCCGGCCCGCCCTCAGTTCAGGGCGTGCAGCGCAGCGACGGCTTGCGCGCCGCGATCCGTGTCGCGCAGCGCGGTGGAGAGCAGATAGCCGTCGGTCAAAGCATCTCCGGTCACCATCACGCGGACGAGCTCGACACCGCACGCGCGGCGCACCTCCTCGGCGCTTGCGGCGATCACTCGCGTGTTGATCTCGTCGTTGTGCGGCAGTTCGGAGCCGTCCAGTCCGCGGATGACGTCTCTGAGCGCCGCACCGACGATGTTGGACGCGCGTTCCTTGACGTTCACGACATCGAGCTCGAACACGCGCAGATCTCGCCCGGTGGGTATCGGTCGCCATTCGAACGATGCATGCACTCGGTGCTGATGGCCGCTCGCTCCGCCCATCTCGCGGACCGGGAGGTCGGTCGCGCGACAGCGCACATCGATCAGCCGGTACCAGTAGAACAGCGGGAATGCCCCGTGGGAGCCGGGATCGAGGACGACGACCTCGCCGACAGCACCGCCGTGGGCGGTCGGACGCCGTTGCGGGCGGTTGCGGATGATCGGCTTGCCGTTGCGGGTCCTGATCGCCGCCCAGCCCTCGTCCACCGTGACGACGAAGAGCTTGAGGAGGGCCGGGAGGACCAGGAGCGTCGTGAGAACCGCCGTGCCGGTCTTCAGCAGCCCCGACATCCCCTTGCCGCCGAGCATCGCGAAGAGCATGTCCATGACACCACTGTGCAGGCTCCTGGAGTGCCGGAGCGCCGCGGACGGGCGTGGTGCGGGGGATTTCACACGCTGTTCCCCGCGTGTTCCCCACGACGCCCCGCCCCGGAAACGCGGCGGCCCAGATCGGCGTCGTGAAAGTCTCAGATGAGCTCTGCGAGAGTCTCTGCGACGATCTCTTCGATCACCGGGAGGCACCGCTCGCGGTCGGCATCCACGAGTCCCACCCGCGTGCGCCGATCGACGACGTCTTCGGCCGTCATGGCACCCTCGACCCGGACCGCGAACTCGACTTCTGCTTGGGTCAGGCCCGTGGATTCGTCGAGAACCTCCGCTGAGCCGGGCACCGCACGATCGACGAGTCGCAGCGACGCCGTCGCGCTGGGCGCCGCCGGCAGTGCGCGGGTCCGGACGGCGAGGTCGACCGCATCCTCCGCCATTCGCCGATAGGTCGTGAGCTTTCCGCCCAGCACCGTCACGAAGCCGTCATCTGACGTCGCGACGAGGTGCCGACGCGACACATCGGCGGTGGCATCCGTCCCGCTGTCGACGAGCGGGCGCAGACCCGCGAAGGCACCGCGCACCTGATCGCGCCGGATCGGAGTGCCGACGACGCGATTGAGGCTCGCGAGGAGGAAGTCGATCTCGTGCTCCGTCGGCTGCGCTATCCGGGGCACGCGTCCTGGGGCGTCTTCGTCGGTGAGTCCGACGATCACTCGGCCGTAGGCCTGCGGCAGAGCGAAGACGTAGCGGCTGATCGATCCCACGTGCGGAATGGTGAGCGCCGCCGTCGGGCCTCCGAGATCCGCGGCGTCCAGCACGATGTGCGTCCCGCGGCTGGGGCGCACGCCGATCGCGTCGTCCAGGGAGCCGGCCCAGACGCCCGTGGCGTTGACGACGGCGCGGGCGCGGATGTCGAATCGCTCGCCTGACGTCGTGTCCTCGACTGTCGCACCGTCGCCCCGAAGGTCGAGGGCGCGCACCCTGGTGAGGATCCGAGCGCCCAGCGATGCGGACGTGCGTGCCACCGTCGCGACGAGTCGGGCATCGTCGACCAGCTGACCGTCGTACGACAGCATGCCGCCGCGCAGACCCCGAGGATCGAGTGCAGGAGCGAGACGCATCGCGGTGCGGGCCGACACGATGGCGGGGGCGGGGAGGGCCGTTCGAGGAGTGCGGGCTCTCATCCGGAGAAGGTCGCCCATGCCCATGCCCACGGCTCCCGCGATGCGTTGCTGCAGCGTGACGCCATGGGTGAAGGGGAGGAGCTGACCGAGGGGATGGATCAGGTGCGGAGCGATTCTCGTCATCAGCAGGTGCCGCTCGAGCGCGCTCTCCTTCGCGGTGGCGACATCGCCCGTCGCGAGGTAGCGCAGGCCCCCATGGACGAGCTTCGAGCTGAAGCGGCTCGTGCCGAAGGCGAGGTCCTCCGCTTCGATCAGAGTCACCCGGAGGCCGCGTGATGCGGCGTCGAGGGCGACACCCGCACCCGTGATCCCACCGCCGACGACGAGGACGTCGACGGTGTCCTCAGCGGAACGCGCAAGCTCGATGAGCCGGCGGGCGGCATTCAGCGCCGACGACTCCTGCGTCATGGCCGGAGCAGTCCGTCGAGCGCCGCTCGCAGCTCGCGCTCCCACGCGACCTCGGAGATGAGCTCCGAGACGGTCCTGTGGGAGAGCACGGCCGATTGTGCGACGAGCAGCAGCATCACCGCGATCTCCTGGGGCTCGTCCCCGCGGACGGAGCCGTGCGTCTGCGCGGCCGCGATGGCGGTCGTGAGCCACTGCAGGATCATGCGCTGGCTCGATCCCACGCGCTGGAGCGTGTACCGCGTGAAGGCTTCGGGTTCGTCCGCGAGCAGACGCGCGTACAACGGGTCCCCGCGGAACAGGGCCGTGAAACGCAGGACATCGTCGACGAGTCCTTCCCGCGTGCGCGCCTGCGCGGGGATGGCGCTGAGGATGCCGTCGACGCGGCGCAGGAGCGCGGAGCGGACGACATCGTCGGCGTCGTTCCAGTTGCGGTAGATCGTCGGACGGCTCAACTCGGAACGGCGGGCGAGCTCGGCGATCGTCACGCCATGCACGCCGCGGCGCTCGATCAGTCCGTCGGCGGCATCGAGGATTCGAGACTGCGTCGCGTCCCAGAGAGGTTGACGTTCTTCCATGATGTGTCACACTGTAACGCATGGCGCAAGACGATGTCAGGGTCGACGCAGACCCGTCGATGAGATGGAACGGCTGGGGCGATCCCGCCAAAGCCAAGGAACTCCCGTTCGCGGTGCGCTCGCTGCTCCCGCTGCTGCTCGGACGGATCCGCAAGCCGGCGCCGGCGGTCGACCTCGCGGACGTGCGGTTGAAGCCGTCCGCGCTTTCCGAGGAGGATCTCGCGGCCCTGGGCGGTGTCGTCGGCCCGCAGCATGTCGACGAGACGGCCGACGCGCGTATCCGTCATGCGGGAGGGCGGTCGACTCCCGACCTTCTCCGGCGCAGGCTGCTCGAACAGGACGCACCGGATGCCGTCATCCGCCCCGCCGATCATGAGGAAGTGCGGGCGTGCCTCGAAGTCGCCGGTCGACTCGGCATCGCGGTGATCCCGTTCGGCGGCGGAACGAGCGTCGTCGGAGCCCTCGATCCCGAACGCGGAGCGCATTATGCGGTGGTGAGCCTCGACCTGCGCCGACTGAGCGGTCTCATCCGGCTGGACGAGATCAGCGGTGAAGCGGTGCTCGCCGCCGGAACCACAGGGCCCGAGGCCGAGGCGCTGCTCTCGGCGCACGGGCTCGAACTCGGACACTTCCCGCAGAGCTTCCGGTATGCGACGATCGGCGGATTCGCGGCCGCGCGCTCCTCGGGGCAGAATTCGGCGGGCAACGGACGCTTCGACGCGATGGTCACCGGTCTCCGCGTGGCGACGCCGACCGGTGACATCGAACTCGGACGTTCGCCGGGCTCGGCGGCCGGGCCTGATCTGATCCGTGTGTTCCTCGGTTCGGAGGGCATCTTCGGCGTGATCACGGAGGTGCGCGTGCGGGTGCATCCGATTCCGCGCGACCGCGTGTTCGAATCTTGGTCCTTCCCGGATTTCGCGAGCGGTGTCGAAGGGCTGCGTCGCGTGGCACAGCAGGGCAACGGCCCCACCGTGATCCGCTTGTCCGACGAGGCTGAGACCGCAGTGAGCCTCGCCCAGGTCGGCAGGATCGGCAAGGCACTCGCGAAGGGGGCGAGCGTCGTCACGGTGTACGAGGGCGAGGGGATCGCGGAGCGTCGAGCCCGCGTCAGTGCCCATCTCGCTGCGGCCGGCGGAGTCTCCGCCGGCGAGGGTGCGTCGGAGGAGTGGCTGAAGAGCCGCTTCGACGGGCCTTACCTGCGTGACTCGCTGCTCGAGGCCGGGGTCTTCTGCGAGACGCTGGAGACCGCGACGACCTGGTCGAATCTGCAGTCGCTGCGCTCCGCCGTGGAGGCCGCGCTGAAGGACGGTTTCGCGGCGGCCGGCGCGAAGTCCTACGTCATGTGCCACGTGTCGCACATCTATCCGACCGGAGCGTCGCTGTACTTCACGGTGCTGGCCGGTGTGCGTTCCGATCCGCTCGGCGTCTGGGAATCGGTCAAGACTCAGGTGAACGATGCGATCATCGCGAACGGCGGCACCATCAGCCACCACCACGCGGTCGGACGGGATCATGCGGCCTGGCTCGGCCGAGAGATCGGAGACACCGGAATCCGGATCCTCGAGGCCATCAAGCGCGAACTCGACCCTGCAGGCATCCTGAACCCCGGTGCCGTGATCGCCGCCGAGCGGACGCGCTGACGTGGCCGAGCACATCGCCGTGCTCGCGAACCCCCTCTCCGGCAAAGGACGGGGTGGGAGAGCAGCGCAGGCTGCCGTCGCGCACCTCCGGGAGCGCGGCGTCGAAGTGCGTGCCTTTGCCGGCGGATCGGCGGCGGACACCGCCCGGCTCGCCGGCACGGCCCTGGCCGAGGAGCCGCGTGTGCTGGTCGTGGTGGGCGGCGACGGCACGCTGTCCGGCGTGCTCGACATCGTGTGCGCCGCTGCGATCCCGGTGGTCCTGGTGGCCGCCGGCACGGGCAACGACCTCGCGCGCGCCCTCGGGCTGCCGAGAAGCGATGTCGCGGCCGCCGCCGAGCTCGCGCTGACCGGTGTGCCGCGGGCGATCGATGTCGGTGAGGTCCGCACCAGGGCGGCCGGTGCGCGAAAGTTCCTGACGATCACCGCGCTCGGGTTCGACGCCAAGGTCAGCGATCGCACGAATCGCCTTCGCTGGCCCCACGGTGCGCTGCGCTACTACCTCGCCCTGCTCATCGAGCTCGCGCGCCTGCGTCCGATGGACTTCACGCTCGCGATCGATGAGGGCGCGGCCAAGACATCGCCCGGCACGCTGATCGCCGTCGGCAGCACGTCGAGCTACGGCGGGGGAATGCCGGTGTGCGCGGGCGCAGTGCCCGATGACGGACTGCTCGACATCGTGCACGTCGCGCCGCTGGGCCGGTTGCGCCTGCTGCGCCTCTTCCCGCTGCTGCTGAGGGGGCACCATCTGTCCCGTCCCGAGGTCACACACCGACGGGCGAAGACGATCACGGTCTCCGCTCCCGGCCTTGTGGCATATGCCGACGGTGAGCGCGTCGGTGAAGACGAATGCACCATCTCGCTGCTCCCTGGGGCGCTCACGATGATGGTGCCGAAGGAGAGCGATGCCTGAGTTCGACGAAGACGTCGTGATCATCGGGTCCGGCTTCGGAGGATCCGTCGCGGCACTGCGGCTGATCGAGAAGGGGTACCGCGTCCTGGTCTACGAAGCGGGGCGGCGCTTCGAGGATGAGGACTTCGCCAAGACCAGCTGGAACCTTCGGCGTTACCTCTGGGCTCCGGCGCTCGGCTGCTTCGGAATCCAGCGCATCCATCGGCTGCCCCACGTGATGATCCTCGCCGGGGCGGGCGTGGGCGGCGGTTCCCTGAACTACGCCAACACGCTCTACCAGCCCGGACCCGCGTTCTTTGAGGATCCGCAGTGGCGTGGCATCGCCGACTGGGAGCCGGAGCTGTCTCCGCACTACCGCACGGCGAAGAGGATGCTCGGGGTGGTCGAGCACTACCCGCACACGGGACCCGTCGAGCGGATCATGGCAGGGGCCGCTGAGGATCTCGGTGTCGGCAGCACCTTCCGCCGAGCCCCGGTCGGGGTCTGGTTCGGCAAGCCGGGGGAGCGCACCGCCGATCCGTTCTTCGGCGGCGAGGGTCCTGAGCGAACGGGCTGCACGCTGTGTGGCAACTGCATGGTCGGATGCCGCGTCGGCGCCAAGAACACCCTGATGAAGAACTACCTGGCTCTCGCCGAGCGTCGCGGCGCGGTGATCGAGCCGCTGCGCACGGTCACCGAGGTGCGCGAGCTTCCTTCCGGCGGATTCGCCATCACGACCCAGCGCAGTGGCGCCTGGTTCCGCCGTTCGCGGAGAACCGTGACGGCCGAGCAGGTGGTGCTCGCCGCCGGAACCTGGGGCACTCAGCAGCTGTTGCACCGCATGAGGGAGTCCGGCGCGCTGCCGCACATCTCGGAGGCCGTCGGCCGCCTCACGCGCACGAACTCCGAAGCGCTCGACGGCGCTGTCGCCACCGAGGTCCCCGAGACCCTGCAGCTTGCCAGGGGTGTGGCGATCACCACCTCCTTCCACGTGGATGAGCGCACGCACGTCGAGAACGTCCGCTACGGCCCGGGGTCGAACCTCATGGGAGCACTCGCGACCGCCCTCGTCCCCGGGGACCGTCGGCTCGGGGAGAGACTGGGCAGGCTCCTGGCGCAGGTGCTCCGCTCGCCGGTGCGGCAGTTCCGTCTCGGCAATCTGCGCCGTTGGAGCGAACGCGGCATCATCGCACTCGTGATGCAGACCGCCGACAACTCGCTCACACTGTCGCTGCGACGCCGCTTCGGCAGACTCGTGATGACCAGCGCGCAGGGGCACGGCGAGCCGAATCCGAGCTATCTTCCCCAGGCGCACGCCGCAGCGGCGGCCATCGCCGCGCGGGTGCAGCAGGAGGGCGGCGTCCCGGCGGAGGCGCGTGGCTCCTGGCCGGAGGTTTTCGGCATCCCGCTCACCGCTCATTTCCTCGGTGGTGCGGTGATCTCGGCGTCCCCGGCCGACGGCGTCATCGACTCGTATCACCGCGTCTGGGGACACCCGGGGCTGCACGTCGTCGATGGTGCGGCCGTGCCGGCCAACCCGGGTGTGAATCCGTCGCTCACGATCACGGCGCTCGCGGAGCGGGCATTGTCGTACTGGCCGAGGTCAGGCGAATCGGACTCGAGACCGGTCCAATAGACGAGGAAAGGGGCCGCATCTCGCGATGCGGCCCCTTTCCTCGTGAGATCAGCGGCTCTCGACGCCGCGGATCTGCGGGGTGTGGAACGATCCGCCGAACGCCCGCTCGGATGCGCCCTCACGGTCGAGGTACGGCGAAGCCCCACCGTCGATGAAGGGCCAGCCGGCACCGAGGATCAGGCAGAGGTCGATGTCCTCGACCTCGGGAACCACGCCCTCGTCCAGCATCAGCTTGATCTCCTGCGCCAGCCCATCCTGCACGCGCTGCAGGATCGTCGCCGCCGAGGCGGGAGTCTTGCCGACTGCCGGCTTCAGCACCTTCTCCGCCTGCTTGCTCCAGCCGACGACGCGTCCGCCCGTGTCCTTCTCCACGACCGCGTCGAGCTCTGCGAGTGCATGGAAGTTCTCGTTGGCGTAGAACCGCTCGGGGAAGGCCAGCACCATCGTGTCCTGCACGTGGGCGGCGACCTTCCAGCCGACGAGGTCGATCAGCTGGAACGGGCCCATCGGAAGGCCGAGCGGGCCGAAGGCCTTCTCGACATCGGCGATAGGGGTGCCCTCGTAGACCGCGCGGGCGGCCTCGCCCATGACCTTCGCCAGCAGGCGGTTCACGACGAACCCGGGAGCGTCGGCGGTGAGCACCGCGTTCTTGCCCAGGTTCTTCGCGACCACGAACGCCGTCGACAGTGCGGCGTCCGCTGTGCTCGGAGTCTTCACGATCTCGATCAGCGGCATCACCGCGACCGGGTTGAAGAAGTGGAAACCGACCAGACGCTCGGGGTGGGCGAGCTTCGAACCGATCTCCTCGACCGAGAGCGAGGAGGTGTTGGTCGCGAGGATCGCGTCCTCGGCGATGATCTTCTCGATCTCGCCGAACACCTGCTGCTTGACGCCGACCTCTTCGAACACGGCCTCGATCACGAAGTCGCAGTCCGCATAGAGGCTCTTGTCGGTGGTGCCGGTCACGAGTGCGCGCAGCTTGTTCGCCGAGTCGGAGTCCAGGCGGCCCTTCGCCTCGAGCTTGCCGATCTCCTCATGGATGTAGGCCACGCCCTTGTCGACGCGCGCCTGGTCCAGGTCGGTGATGAGCACGGGCACCTGGAGCTTGCGCACGAAGAGCAGCGCGAACTGGCTCGCCATGAGACCTGCGCCGATGATACCGACCTTGGTGACCTTCTTCGCGAGCTGCTTGTCCGGAGCGCCGACGGGGCGCTTCGCACGCTTCTGCACCAGATCGAACGCGTACATCGACGCGGCGAACTGGTCTCCCGTGACGAGTTCGGCGAGTGCCTCGTCCTCGCGGGCGAAGCCCTCGGCCTTGGTGCCGCCTTTGGCCTTGTCGAGCAGGTCGAGGGCCGCGTACGGCGACTTCGGCACGGTGCCGATCTTCGACTCCAGCATTCCGCGCGCCATCTTGATGGCGATCGGCCACTTGGTGAGGCGCTCGATCTTGCCCGGCTCGTTCTTGCGCTCCACCTTCTTGCCGCCGAGAACGGCGTCCGCCCAGGACAGCGAGTTCTCGAGGTAGTTCGCCGCCGGGAAGATCGCGTCGAAGATCCCCAGGTCGAACGCCTGCTGCGGCTTCAGCATCCGGTTCTGCTTGAGCGGGTTCGAGATGACGACCTCGAGTGCGTTCTCGATGCCGATCAGGTTCGGCAGCAGGTAGGCGCCGCCCCAGCCGGGGATGATGCCGAGGAAGACCTCGGGCAGCGCGACAGCCGCCGCAGACGCGTCCACCGTGCGGTAGCTGGAGTTCAGCGCGATCTCCAGGCCACCGCCCAGGGCGAGGCCGTTCACGAACGCGAACGACGGCACGCCGAGGTCGCCGAGCTTGCCGAGGACCTTGTGGCCGAGCTGCGCGATCAGGCGAGCGTTGTCGCGCGAGCCGACCTTGCTGATGTCGGAGAGATCAGCGCCGGCCGCGAGGATGTACTGCTTCCCCGTGATGCCGACGGCCTGGATCTCGCCGGCCGCGGCACGGGCCTTGAGGCCGTCCAGGGTCTCGCCGAGCTGGGTGAGCGTCGCCGGACCCAGCGTGTTCGGACGGGTGTGGTCACGACCGTTGTCGAGCGTGATCAGAGCGAGCACCTTGCCCGATGCGAGACGGATGTCGCGCACGGGTGACTGAGTGATGACCTCGCCCTCGGTGAGCGCCTGGATGGGGGAGAAGTCGATCTCGTCGTAGTTCGTCACGTTCGCGCTCACTTCTTCTTCTTGCCGTCGTAGTGCGGGTTCTCCCAGATGACCGAGCCACCCTGGCCCAGCCCCACGCACATGGCGGTGAGGCCGTAACGGACGTCGGGTCGCTCTGCGAACTGCGCAGCGAGCTGGATCATCAGACGCACGCCGGACGCTGCCAGCGGGTGTCCGAGTGCGATGGCGCCGCCCCACTGGTTGACGCGGGGGTCGTCGTCGGCGATGCTGAAGTGGTCGAGCAGCGAGATCACCTGGATGGCGAAGGCCTCGTTGAGCTCGAACAGCCCGATGTCGGCGATCGTCAGACCGGCCTTCTTGAGGGCCTTCTCGGTCGACGGGATCGGGCCGATGCCCATGATCTCGGGCTGCACACCGGCGAAGGCGAACGACACCATGCGCATCTTGGGTGCGAGTCCGAACTCCTTCACCGCGCCGCCGCCGGCGAGCAGCGACATCGTCGCGCCGTCTGTGAGCGGCGAAGACGTGCCGGCTGTGACGCGGCCGTGCGGACGGAACGGCGTCTTGAGAGCCGCGAGATCCTCCATCGTGGTCTGCGGTCGGCGACCCTCGTCCTCGGTCGCCAGGCCCCAGGCGCCGTCGGCGCCCTTGGTGGCCACCGACACGAGGTCGGGCTGGATCTTGCCGGCGTCATACGCCGCCTGCACCTTGTGCTGGCTGAGCATGCCGAAGCGGTCCGAGCGCTCCTTGGTCAGATGCGGGAACCGGTCGAAGATGCGCTCGGCGGTGACGCCCATGTTGAGCGCGCCGGGGTCGACCATCTTCTCCGCGACGAAACGCGGGTTGGGGTCGGCGTTGCCGCCGATGGGGTGGTGTCCCATGTGCTCGACACCGCCGGCGAGGGCGAAGTCGTACATGCCGACGCCGATCGACGCCCCCATGGTGGTGACGCTCGTCATCGCGCCGGCGCACATGCGCTCCACCGCGAGGCCGGGAACCGTCTGCGGAAGACCGGCGAGGATCGCCACGGAGCGTCCGAGGGTGAGCCCCTGGTCTCCGGTCTGACTCGTCGCGGCGATCGCGACGTCGTCGATGCGGTCCGCCGGGACGGCGGCGTTGCGCTCCATCAGGCCGATGGTCGCCTTCACGGCGAGGTCATCCGCGCGGGTGTTCCAGTACATGCCCTTTTCGCCGGCGCGCCCGAAGGGGGTGCGTACTCCATCGACGAAGAAGACGTCCGAGATCTCGGCCACTCTGCCTCCAAGTTAGTGCGTGGCCTCAGTCTATGAAGCCCGCGAAACTGGGAGGAATCGGTTGGATTGAACCTACGAAGCCGGTGCGGGCGTGGTGTCAGGCGATTGCGCCGCCTCTACAAAGGCGGCCGCGATCTTCTGTGCGGTCTGTGCAATCTGCCACGGACGTGCGCCCAGCGCGGCCAGCGCATCGCCGATCTCCTCCGGGGTCTCACCGGGCAGGTCCCAGGCCACGCGACGCAGGTACTCCGGTGTGAGGAGGTTCTCGGTCGGCATCCCCAGTTCCTCTGCCACGGCCTCGACCGCGGGACGCGCGGCCTTCAGCCGAGCGTCCGCCTCGGGATTGCGATCCGACCAGGCGCGCGGAGGAGGAAGGGTGTCGCTCGGCACCCGTTCGCGGGGGAGTTCCTCCGTGGCGCGACCGTCGACGATCGCCTGCCACCAACGGTCGAGCTGCGTGCGGCTCGCTCGCCCCTGGAACTCCTTGACGCCGGCGAGCGCCTGCTTCGAGGTCGGGTTCGCCATCACAGCTGCCACCAGCGAGCGGTCGGGGACCAGACGCCCGGGGGAGACGTCCTGGTCCTGCGCGTACGCCTCGCGGGCCTGCCACAGGGAACGCGCGACGGCGAGGTTGCGGGCACCGCGCACCTGATGCAGTCCGCTGAGCCTCCGCCACGGGTCCTCGCGCGGCGGCTTCGGGGCACGGGCGAGCGTGGCCGCGAACTCCTCGGCTGCGAACTCCGTCTTGCCCTGCTCCTCGAGTTCGAGGACCAGCACCTCGTACACGTCGATCAGGTGCAGCACGTCGAGGGCGGCGTACTCGAGCCAGGAATCCGGGAGCGGACGCGTCGACCAGTCGGCGGCGGAGTGCTCCTTCTTGAGGGTGATGCCCAGCGCGTCCTCGACGACCGCGGCGAGTCCGACACGCTCGTGTCCCAGCAGCCGGGACGCGAGCTCGGTGTCGAAGATCACGGGTGGCTCGAGGTGCAGCTCCCGGAGGGAGGGGAGGTCCTGGCTCGCCGCGTGGAGCACCCACTCCACGTCGCCGATGGCCTCTTGGAGCGCCGTGAAGTCACCGATCGCGGGCGGGTCGAAGAGGAAGACCCCGGCGTCGCGGCGGAACACCTGCACGAGGTAGGCGCGCTGGGAGTAGCGGAAGCCGGACGCGCGCTCCACATCCACAGCGACGGGTCCGGTGCCGGCGGCGAGCACGGCGCAGGCCGCGCGGAACTCCTCAGCATCCGAGATCACGGAGTATTCAGTCACGTACAGCCTTTCGCGCGCCGATCACGGCGATGCCCTCGGAGCCGGGCGGAAGCCCCGCCAGCATTCCGACCAGCTCGGCCCATGCTTCGACGTGCGGTCGGAACGGGCCCTCCGGAGTCCAGGACGCCCGCAATTCTATCTGGGCGCCGTCCCCTTCGACGGCGAGGCCTCCGAATCCTTTGGAGAGGGTCTTGGTCGATGTGCCCGAAGCCGAGTGATAGACGGCGTTCCGGGAGTCGAGCGCATCGACCAGCCACGACCAGGTCACGTCCGCGAGGAGCGGGTCGGTGCCGATCTCCGTCTCCAGCGGAGCCTGCGCGAAGATCACGATGCGCCAGGAGCCGCCCCAGGCCCCGGGTTCGTCCGGATCATGGAGGAGGACGAACCGTCCGGTGCCGTACACGGACTCACCGTCGCCTTCGGGGCGCACGTCGGCGGCGAGCGCGAGGGCGAACGGAGCGAGGCCCTGCGGGGTGGCGATCTCGCGCACCGTGATGTCGTCGCGGAACGCGGTCTCGCGCAGTTCAGCCACGGCGCTGTCGAAGGGCGTCCCGGCTTCGGGGTGTGCGGTCACGGCAACAGGCTAGAGTCAGGAAGCGATGAAGAGTCTCAGGCACGCCGTTACGCTCCTTGTCCCTGCCCTGCTCGCATTCGGCGCGGCGTTCGCTCTCGTCGTCTTCGCGGTCGCGCGGCGTGTCGTGACACCCATCCGTCGCGCGACGGACACCGAGATCCTCGCCGTCGACACGGGTGCGCAGACCATCGAGCTGCAGCGCACCCTCGACACCGAACTGCCCGGCCGATACGGGCTCTTCACCACCGGAACGTACGGGTACGTCAAGCTCGGTGCGGTGCTCAGCGCCGATGGCGCTAGTGTGCGGCGCAAGCTCCTCACGCAGATCGAGCCCGGCGCGCGGGTGGATCGTGCCGCGGCCTTCAGTGGCTACTACTACTCATCGCCGAGCGAGCTGCATCTGCGCTGGGAGAACGTGCTGATCGGCTCGCCTGCCGGGCCGTGCCCGGCCTGGTACTTCCCGGCCTCATCCTCCACCTGGGTGATCCAGGTGCACGGGCGCGGTGCGACCCGGGCGGAGTGCCTTCGTGCGGTTCCGGTGCTGCACGCGGCCGGTCTGCCCAACCTCGTCGTCTCCTACCGCAACGACGGCGAGGCCCCGCGGACCAGGGCCGGTGCCTACGCTCTGGGAGCTTCGGAATGGCGCGACGTCGACTCGGCGATCGCCTATGCCCTCCGGCACGGCGCGGAGCGCGTCATCCTGATGGGGTGGTCGATGGGGGGTGCGGTCTCGCTGCAGGCTGCGGTCAGCTCGGGGCATCGCGACCGGATCGCCGGGGTCATCCTCGAATCACCGGTCGTCGACTGGCGCACGGTGCTGCGATTCCAGGCGCGACTGGCCGGCGTGCGCGCACCGCTGCCCGAACTGGCCATGGGGGCGCTCCAGCGACCCCTCACCGCGCGTCTCAGCGGCGCGGATGAACCGATCCCGTTCGATCGTCTGGACATGGTCGCCCGTGCCGACGAGCTGACCGCACCGATCCTGATCCTGCACAGCGACGACGACGGGTTCGTGCCCGCCGATTCCTCGCACGCGCTCAAGGAGGCGCGCCCCGACCTCGTCACGATGCCGAGGTTCACCGTGGCACGCCACACCAAGCTGTGGAACTACGACCAGACGGGGTGGAGCACCGCGATCACCGACTGGCTCCAGGCGCAGGGGTTCAGCGCTTCTGAATGACCTGGTTCTTCGCGCGCATCAGCATGCCCGTCATGCCGCCGATGCGCAGCGGTGAGACGGCCTTGGTGAGGCCGATCGACTGCGGGTAGTCGTTCGGGATCGCGAGGACCTCGTCGGCCGTGAGCCCGGTGAGTCCCTGGACCAGGATGCTCGCGAAACCGCGGGTGGTGGGAGCCTCCACGGGTGCCGTCGCGTGCATCGTCACGATGTCGTCGTTCACCTCGACGTGGATGTACACCGGCGACTGGCACTCGGCCACGCGCTCATACATCTCCGGGTGCGCGGCGACCTCGTCGGACACGTCCGGAAGCTCGTCCGAGTACTCGAGCAGCAGGAGCAGGCGATCGGACTCCGGGGTCTCCAGGAAGCCGTCGCGGATCTCGGCCAGTGCATCAGGAACTTCGCTTGCGCTCATCCCTGTCATTCTCACACGTTCAGAGTGAACCGGGCTCGGTGCCGGTGACGATCGGAACTCGCACGGCACTGCCCCATTCGGTCCACGAGCCGTCGTAGTTGCGCACGTTCTCGAAGCCGAGGAGGTGCTTGAGCACGAACCACGTGTGGCTCGAACGCTCACCGATGCGGCAGTAGGCGACGACATCGTCGCCGTCGTTCAGTCCGGCACCATCGCGGTAGATCGCGTCGAGCTCGGCGCGGCTGCGGAAGCCGCCGTCCTCCGCGACGGCCTTCGCCCACGGCACGCTCTGCGCCGTCGGGATGTGTCCTGCCCGCAGCGTTCCCTCTTCGGGGTAAGCGGGCGCCGTCGTGCGCTCACCGCTGTACTCCTCCGGGGAGCGGACGTCGATCAGCGGGCTGCCGATGTGCGCGAGCACGTCTTCCTTGTAGGCGCGGATCACGGAGTCGTCGCGCTCGACCACCGGGTACTCCGTGGCCGGACGATTCGTCGCCTCGCGCGTGATCTCGCGGCCCTCGGCGATCCAGCGGTCACGGCCGCCGTCGAGCAGACGGACGTCCTCGTGGCCGAAGAGGGAGAAGACCCACAGCGCGTAGGCCGCCCACCAGTTGTTCTTGTCTCCGTAGATCACGACGGTGTCGTCACGGGAGATGCCCTTGCGGCTCAGAAGCTCGGCGAAGCCCTCGCCGTCGACGTAGTCGCGGACGACGGGGTCGTTGAGCTCGGTGTGCCAGTCGACCTTCACCGCGCCCGGGATGTGGCCGGTCTCGTAGAGGAGCACGTCCTCGTCGGACTCGACGACGACGAGTCCCGGGGTTCCCAGCCGTTCGGCGAGCCACTCCGTCGTCACCAGACGGCCGGGTTCGGCGTACTCGGCGAACTTGGGGGAGGAGGAATCGAACTCGATGGCCATGGGATCTCCGAAGCGTTGAGCGGACGAGGGGGTGGGTGCGGACGGCGTAGTGTTGATCCGTCCCTTCGACGATAGATCCCCGCCGAGCACCCTGCGCCCGATTCGTAAGACTTCGACACAGGCCAGCACCCGATTCAGGACCGTGATGACCGACACGACCAGCCGCACCGTGCACCTCACCGAGCGTCAGCCGACGGTCACCGGACCCGAGATGCTGGCGAGTCTCGTGCCGCCGCCTCAGTTCGACACGGCCACCTTCGACAGCTACCGAGCCGACCCCGCTTACCCGTCGCAGGAGGAGGCCAAGGAGACGCTGCTGCGTTTCGCCGGTCGTGGGGCGCCGGTCAAGCGTGGCGGGCTCTTCAGCCGCGCGAAGAAGGAACCCGAGCTCAAGCCGGGCGTCTACCTCGACGGCGGCTTCGGTGTCGGCAAGACCCACCTGCTGGCCTCGATCTACCACGCGATGCCGGCCCGACGGAAGTACTTCGGATCGTTCATCGAGTACACCGCACTGGTCGGAGCCCTCGGCTACAAGAACACGGTCGACCTGCTCAAGGGCGCTGACCTGCTGTGCATCGATGAGTTCGAACTCGACGACCCGGGCGACACCATGGTCATGACCCGCCTCATCGGGGAGCTCGTGCCGACGGGGACCCGCCTGGCAGCCACCTCGAACACGCCACCCAACGCGCTGGGCGAGGGGCGCTTCGCCGCGCAGGACTTCCTCCGCGAGATCCATGCGATGTCCGACAGCTTCCAGACGTTGCGCATCGACGGGGTGGACTTCCGTCAGCGGGCGATCGACGGTCACGCCGTCGTGTTGGACGACGACGCCTACGAAGCGTCGGCGGCGGCCGTCGAAGGTGCGGCATCCGATGATCGGTTCGACGATCTGATCCGCCATCTCGCTCAGGTGCACCCCTCCCGCTACATCCGACTCATCGAGGGCCTCCATCAGGTCGGGCTGCGCGATGTGCGCCAGCTCACAGACCAGTCCGAGGCGCTGCGCTTCGTCGCATTCGTCGACCGGGTGTACGACGCGCAGATCCCCATCATCGCGACCGGTCTCGGGCTCGACTCGGTGTTCTCCGAGGAGATGCTCGCCGGCGGATACCGCAAGAAGTACCTGCGCGCGGTGTCGCGGCTCAACGCCCTGACGCATTCTGCGTAAGCCCGCAGGCCTGCGTAACGCGATGTTCACACCCGGAGCCGCGCTGTAACAGCAGGGAAACAAACCTCACGCATGCGCGAAACGGTGCGTCGTCACACTGAAGCTCTCAATTACTTCGGATGTGAGGTTTTCCTATGGATGCTCCCGGCAACATCTCGTGGGCGATCACCGCGACAGCGCTCGTTCTGCTCATGACGCCCGGCGTCGCCTTCTTCTACGGAGGTCTCGTCAAGGCGAAGAGCGTCGTCAGCATGATGATGATGAGCTTCGGCTCGATCGGCCTTGTCGCCGTGCTGTGGATTCTCTTCGGCTTCTCCATGAGCGCCGTCGACAGCCCGACCGCCTTCGCAGGCAACCCGTTCGCCGACTTCGGGCTCTCCAGCCTGGCGTCGGGTGAGGGTTCCAACGTCGCGCTCCTCGGTGTCGCCTACGGCGCGACCTTCGCGATCATCACCGTCGCACTGATCTCCGGTGCGATCGCGGACCGCGCCAAGTTCGGCAGCTGGCTGATCTTCGCCGGCATCTTCGCGACGGTGGGCTACTTCCCGGTCGCCGCGTGGGTCTGGGGCGGAGGCTGGATCATGAACCTCGGCACCACGCTCTTCGGCGAGGACAGCGGGATCGGCGTGATCGACTACGCCGGTGGTACCGCGGTCCACATCAACGCCGGCGCTGCGGCACTGGCGCTCGCTCTGGTCCTCGGCAAGCGCATCGGGTTCCAGAAGGGCATCCTGAAGCCGCACAACGTGCCGCTCACGCTGCTGGGTGCCGCGCTGCTGTGGTTCGGCTGGTTCGGCTTCAACGCGGGTGCCGAGTGGCTCGCGGAGGACATGGGCGGCGTCGGACTCATCGGTCTCAACACCCTCGGAGCCACCGCGGCCGCCATCCTCGGCTGGATCCTCATCGAGCGGATCAAGGACGGCAAGGCGACCTCGGTCGGTGCAGCCTCCGGCGCGGTCGCCGGTCTCGTCGCGATCACCCCGGCCTGCGCCAACCTCACTCCGGGCTGGTCCCTGCTGCTCGGTGCGGTCGCCGGTATCGTCTGCGCCCTCGCGGTCGAGCTGAAGTTCCGCCTCGGCTTCGACGACTCGCTCGATGTGGTGGGCATCCACCTGGTCGGCGGACTCATCGGCACGCTGTACCTCGGGTTCTTCGCCACCGGGACCGGCCTGTTCGTCGGCGGCGACGCCCGTCAGCTCGCTGTTCAGGTCATCGCCGCCCTCGGCGTGCTGATCTACTCCTTCGTGGTGGCCTTCATCATCGGCTTCGCGATCGAGAAGACCATCGGCTTCCGCATCACCAACGAAGACGAGATCGCCGGTGTCGACCAGGTCGTGCACGGCGAGGAGGGCTACGCACTCGTCGACGCATGATCTGCGGTTAGGGTGACCGTGTGGGCAAGACCAACGGCATCCTGACAGCACTCGCGGACATCCTGCTCAAGGTGGTGGGATCCGGCCGGGCGTCTCGGACATCAGCTCCGAGGCGCCCGGACGCGCGTCTGCGCACATCTTCGGAACGGCCCGCCCCCGCCACCGCACCGGCGGAGGCCGGTCGGAAACGCGGCACCGAGACGATGCGCATCGATCCGGATCGGATCACGGAGCTGCAGGTCGCGTACTCGCCGCAGCGGGACGGGGCTCCGGACGCCGGAGAGATCGTCTGGACCTGGGTGCCCTACGAAGAGAACGACGGGCGTGGCAAAGATCGTCCCGTGCTCGTGATCGGACGCGAATCCGCCGAGCGCGTCTATGCCGTGCGGATGACGAGCAAACCGCACGACGGCGATCGCGACTACCTCTCGATCGGCTCGGGTGCCTGGGATTCGCAGGGACGCGAGTCCTGGGTCGACGTGGAGCAGCTGTACAGCGTTCACGAGCGAGGACTGCGGCGGGAGGCCGCCGTCCTCGATCGAGGCCGCTACGACCGCGTCGGAGCCGCTCTCACGCGGCGCTACGGATGGTCGGCCGCGGGGTGAGCGCCGGGAACGCCTGCAGCACCATGTCGACGAGCTCGTCCAGTGGCCGCGTCAGCGGGTCGGTGGCAGGGAGCCCGGTGTCGAGTTCGATCACATCGATCGCCGCTGCCAGCTGATCCGCCGAGAGGTTCTCGTGGTTGACGGTGACGCCGATCACCCGGGTGTCGGCGAACGCTTCGATCAAGGTGATCTCGCTGGTGACCGTCGGCATCGCGACCATCGGGAAATCTCCGAGCACCTTGCGGCCGGGCGCGTGCTGCACGATGACCCCCGCAGGCTGGCTCCCGCGGAGGATGTGAGCCGAGGTGATGTACGCGGGGTGGCTGAGCGCGCCCTGGCCTTCGACGATGATCAGGTCGGGGTCCTCGCCCTCGAAAGCCGCGACGACCTGATTCTCGACCTCGCCCGAGCAGAACTGCGGGACGAGCGCATCGAGTGCCACGCCGTAGCGGCCACCCTGGATGATGGTGGTCTGCCCGGTGCCGACCATGACCGCATGGATGCCGCGCTCGTTGAGCGCGCGCACCAGGATCGTCGCAGTGGTGCGCTTGCCGATGGCTCCGTCTGTGCCGAGGATCGTGATCCGCGGGCAGGTCACATCGAAGATGCGGCCGGAGAACAGATGAAGGTCCTTCTTCTCCCGCGGACGGCGGATGTCGGTGATGGTGACACCGGCCAGCAGCGCGGCCGCCACGAACTCCGCATCATCCGTGAGGAACTCGTGCAGACCGTTGATGATGTGCATGCCTCGGGCGATGCCGTCCAGCAGCACCGTGCGCTGATCCGCCGAGAGCAGGCCGTCGGCAGGCGCGACGCCGCAGATCAGGTAGTCGGGAACGTGGCCGGCATGGGCGATCGCCGTGGCGAGCCCGTCCAGGATCGGGATGCCGTTGGCGGCACCGTCCAGCAGCATCCCGGCATCCGCGCCGGCGTGCGTGCTGTCGATGACGCTCAGGATCTCGTACTTCTCGGAGTGGCGGACCAGTCCGTTCGCGGTCTTGCCGTCCTGCTCGCCGAACTGGCCTTCGCAGTAGACGATCGCGGTCGTGCCGGCGGGCAGGGCGATCGGCTTCGCCCAGGCATGCGCGGGGTCGCTGAAGAGGGGGACTGACGGGGTGGGCATGACGCTCCTCGGGCTCACACAGAGGAGGCGACGGAGAACGAAATGACCGGTGAGGGCCCGTTGGTCGACGAGAAGTCTTCCCTGATGCCGGCGAGCTGCCGGCCTGCTCACCGTAGCAGTGCTGGCTGGGACCGGGCCGCGAGTGTCCGCAGCCCGGTGCCGCACGGGTCAGGTGCTCTGGAAGGTGAGCACTCGATCGATCTCGACATCCGGCTTCTTCTCACCGGCCGTGACCTCGAAGTCCAGGTGGTTCTGGCTTGGAGGGAGCGGGCACGTGACGAAGTTCGTGAATGCGCAGGGCAGAGCGGTCAGGTAGTTGAAGTCGATGTGATCGATCCGCTCGCCGGTCTCGTCGGCGAACTGCAGCTCGACGACGCGTCCGGCACCGTAGGTCGTCTTCCCGCTCGTCAGATCGCGGATGTGCGCGACCGGCTGCACGCCGTGGGCCGCGTCCTTCCCGATCAGCGCGAGCTCGTAGGTGCGCCCCTCGCGCTCGAAGGAGAGCGTTCCGATGCGCGCCGTGGTCTCCCGGACCCCGGTCTCGACCGTGACCTGCTCGACGTCTTCGCGCACTGCAGGTGTGAAGCGCGCGGGAATGCGCCACGCAGGGTCGTACTCATAGGCGGCGAGACCGGAGAAGTCCTTGCGCGCCGACTCCCGCGGGTCGCGCACGCGCACGGCGAAGATGCGGTCGCCTTCGTCCGTCGTGCGAGGGATCGTCTCGACCTCGCTCACGCCGAAGTACACCGGCACGCTCCGGCCGTGTCCGTAGGTCTGGTTGCGCCCGGGGACGATCTCCACGACGGCGCTCGGGTACTCGCCGTCGACCACGAGGTTCGGTCCGTCAGCCGGCGGCGTGTAGAGGACGCGTCCCTCGGAGACTCCCCAGGTGCCGGGGAGCCCATCGAGCTCGAGGCCGTCGTCACCGTCGCGCAGCCAGTGCTGGGCGACCAGCGCGGTCCAGCCGTACGGCCGCGCCAGCTCCGACACGCGGGCGTGACGCCACTCCCGCCACTGACCTTCCAAGTGCTCCTTCGCGGGCATGACTACCGTCCTTCTTCGTGGGAGTGGGGTGCGTCCTCGGCGGCTGTCGCCGCGTCGGCGGTGCGGTGGATGAACGCGCAGACCTGTTCGAACGAGTCGGCGCTCGCGACGGCGTTGCCGCGGGGCGTACCACCGTTCGAGTAGTGCACCCCCGAGACCGGATGCACGCGTTCGATGTCTGTGCTGGGGAGGTGTGGGAGTGCGATCCCGTGCCCCGCCTCCTCATAGTCGAAGTGCAGCCGCTCGGCGTCATGCCGATGCCGCTCCAGAGTGTCGAGCACGATGCGCGAGGCCATGCTGGACGGCCACGCGCGGTCGTCGAGGCCCGACACGCAGGCCACAGGTCCGGCGAACCGTTCGATGGGGATGCGCGATGCCCGTGCCAGCTCACGGTCATGCAGGCCGTCGACGTAGACGTCCCGCTGCCGCGTCGGCGCGGGCGCGTCGTTCCAGGGCTGCCAGGTCACGCCGGTGTTGTCATGCCACAGGTGCTCGAGAGGTTCGCCGCCCTGCGTCCACGTCGGGCCGTTCCAGCCTTCGTCCGGGTCCGCGGCGCCCTGCGCGCCGAACACGAAGGCGCCGGGCACGAACGGAGCGATGCCGAGGACGAGGTCGGGGTAGGTCGCGGCCAGCAGCAGCGAGAGCTCCCCGCCACGCGACTGGCCGCTCACCACCGGTCGCCCGCCCTGCGGGGAGAGCTCGGACGCGACGTACCGGAGGGCGCGCTCGAAGTACTCCAGCGGCGTGCGCGAGATGTGGTCGGGGAGTCCTGGCGCTCGAAAGTAACCCAGCGCCAACGCCTGTATGCCGCGTGAGGCATACTGCGCGGCGCGTGCCTCGTTCATCCCTCCACCGGAGCCGTTGAGCACGATCACGGTGGGGAGCGGGCCTTCGAGCGGCGGGCGGAACAGCGTCCCGACGAGACCGTCTGCACGGACTTCCGCCCTGCTGACACCCTCTCCACGGAGCCGTTGCGTGACCACCGTGGAGACCTCCTCCCGGAGAGCTCCGGTGCCGGGCACATCCAGGTGACCCGTTCCCGGCTCGCTCCACGCGGTGAGAACCGTCGTGATCGGCCGGTCGACGTCGCCGGGCTCGGCGGAACCGGTCGTGCCGGGCTCACGACGCTGCGACCAGAACAGACCCATCGAATCGGCGACACGGTAGTCGCCGGAGACGGGCGCCTGCGTCCCGAGATCGACGTCGCCGTCCCGGTCCGTGAGGAACGTCGCCTGGGCGGCCCAGTCGCCGCCGTCGCGGGCGGTGACGGCGCGCACGGTGACCAGGGATCCAGGGACCGCGCCACGGAGGAGGATCGATCGGCGCTCCCACAGGGGGCCGTCGACAGGACTCACGGTGAGAGCGAGGATCTGGGACGGCCGGCTCATGCGTGCGGTGCCTCGGGTGTGCGGTCGCGGAGCCAGGAGACGGCGTCGTCCGAGACCTCGACCGAGGCAGGCAGGTCCGCCGCGTCGGTGGGCAGGGCATCGAAGCGCGCGGGCAGATGGCCGCCCGCGGCACGCCAATCCCGATCCAGAGCGGATGCGGCTGATGCGGCATCCGCCCCGCCGGCCCGCGCCGGATCGAACGCGATGAGCACCGCGCCCCGGGTCGACGGGAGCCCTTGGTCGGTGACGCGACCGCCGACGGCGACACCCGCGAGGAGTTCGACCACGAGTCCGGTGAGGGAACCGACGAGCCCGGAGGGGAGGATCGCGGCGACGGCCGCGGGATCGGTCGTCACGTCGCCGTCGGCATCGATCGCCGTTCCGTCGGGGAGAAGTGTCCCTGCACCGCGTGCCGCGCGCACCGCGGCCAGCGTGAGGGCCGAGGTCGCGTAGTCGATCACGAGCGGGGGCGCGTCGGCTCGAGGCACCCCGACAGCGAGGGGATTCGTGCCGATCGCCGCCGTGTGCGCCCCCCACGGCGCGACGGCTGCCGGTGACTGCGCGGCGAGCAATGCGACGCTCCCTCGCGAGGCCAGCTCACGTGCGGCCAGGCCGAGGACGCCCAGAGCCCCGGCACCACGGAGGCCGACGATCGCCAGACCGTGCGCGTCGACACCCCGGGACGCGCGGCGCACCGCCGACGCGAGTGCGACGACTCCGGGTGTGCCGGTCGCATCGACGGCCCCGATCGCCGCGCCGTCGTCCGCTGCGGTGGAGCTGCCTCGCGTCACTCCGTCGAGCCGCTCGAGGTCACGTGCCAGCATCCGAATGCCGAACTCGGGCATGCCGAGCAGTTCCGCTTGGATCAGCCAGTACGCCGCCAGGGCGATGTCGTCCTCGTCGCCTTCCGGCACGGCCGACCGCAGCGCGTCGTGAACGGCAGCGAGGATCGCCCGGGTCTCGATGTTCATGGTGCCGTTGCCGATCAGTACTTCACCCAGGGCACGACGCGACGCTCGAGGAGCGCCCACAGCGCGGTCGCCGCGTAGCCGAGCACCGAGATCGTGACGATGCCGACGTACATCTTCGACACGGCGAACGTTCCCCACGAGCTCCAGATCATGTAGCCCAAACCGCTGTTCGCGCCGACGAACTCGGACGCTGCGATGATGACGAATGCCCCACCCGTGGCGAGCTTGATGCCGGTGAAGATCGACGGCAGTGCGTACGGGAACGAGACGGTCATCCAGCGCTGCAGGCGTGTCGCACCGTTCGCGTTCGCCACATCGTTGAGCAGAGGTGGCGTCTGCATCACTCCGCCGAGCGTGTTGAAGAGCAGGTAGAAGAAGACGCCGATCGCCACGATGACGTACTTGCTCGTCTCGCCGAGGCCGAAGATCAGCAGCAGCAGCGGGAAGATCGCGACCTTCGGCACGGGAAGGAGCGCCGAGAAGATCGGGTCGAGAAGCAACCGCAGGGTGCGCACCGATCCGAGCAGGACGCCGAGGATGATGCCGGGGATGGCTCCCAGCACGAATCCGATCGCGATGCGGGAGAGGGTGATGCCGATGTTCTCCAACAGGACGCCGGACACCAGCAGCTCGAAGAACGTCTCGATGATCGAGGTCGGCGCGGGGAAGAACCGCGGGTCGAGGATCCCGGTTCGACTCGCGATCTCCCAGACGAGCAGGATCAGCAGCGGCGTGTACGGGCCGAGCCGGCGCACCCACACGGATCCGCGCTCGGCCTGCACCGCCTCCTTCAGCTGGGCCTCGATCTTCGGGTCGGCGATCGTGGTCATGATGCCAGCTCCTGTTCCGTCGAGTTCTCGAGCAGCGACCACAGCCGTGCGGTGATCTCGCCGTACCGCGGGTCACGGCGCAGCCCGGCGATGTCCCGTGGCCTCCCGAACGGCACCTCGATGTCGTCGATGATCCGACCGGGGCGGTGCGACATCACGACGACGCGGTCAGCGAGCATCAGCGCCTCGTCGACGCTGTGGGTGATGAACATCACGGCCTTCGACGTGCGTTCCCAGATCTGGAGCAACTCCTGCTGCAGGGTCACCCTGGTCTGCTCGTCGAGGGCGCCGAAAGGCTCGTCCATCAGCAGCAGGTCTCCGTCGTCCGCCAGCGCGCGGGCGACCGAGGTGCGCTGACGCATGCCGCCGGAGATCTGCGCAGGGTAGAACCCTCCGAAATCCGAGAGCCCGACGAGGTCGAGCAGCTGATCGACCCGCTCCGTCCGCTGTGCGCGCGAGAGCCCGCGCAGTTTGAGCGGATACCCGATGTTCTGAGCGACGGTCAGCCACGGGAACACGCCATGCTCCTGGAACACCACCGAAGGGCGGCTGGAGGTCTCGATCGTGCCGAGACTCGGCTTCTCGAGCCCGGCTGCAAGCCGCAGCAGTGTGCTCTTGCCGCACCCCGAGGGTCCGAGCACGCAGACGAACTCGTTGTCGGCGATCTCCAGGTCGATGTCCTGGAGCGCCACGAGCAGCTCGTCCTTGCGGTCGGCGTTCGCGTAGGCCTTCCAGAGTCCCTGGACGCGGAGGCCGCTCATTTCTTCGCGGAGGCCAGGTCGCCGCTCTCCTGCAGCGCGATCGCGTCCTTCAGGATGTCGTCGCGGTAGATGTCCTGGATCCCGGAATCACCGTCGAACTCGAGGGCGTCACGGTCGCGGAAGAACTGCTCCTGGCGCGCGACGTCCTTCCAGTCGATCGCTCCGCTCGGGTCCTGAGTCGTGAGCGCGATCGAGGTGAGCGTCTCGACGGGAAGATCCGTGTACTCGGCGATGATCTTCTGCGTGGCGGGATCGTTCCAGCCACCGTCCTCGAGCTCCTTGACGGCCTTCAGATAGGCGGCGGTGAACGCGGTGACGGCCGCCGGGTGCTTCTCGACGTACTCGGTGTTGAAGACCATCGCGCCCAGCTCGACACCGGCCTGGTAGTCGATCGGAAGCAGCTCGTGCGCGATGCCCTGGGAGATGACGGCGGACGAGATCGGCTCGATCGACCAGCTCGCATCCACGGAGCCGTTCGCGAGCGCGGCGGGGATGTCGCCGGGGCTCAGGTTGACCAGCTCGACGTCGTCGACGCTCAGTCCCGCCGACTCGAGTGCGAGGGCGACGGAGTAGATCCCGAATCCACCGTCGCCGGGGATGCCGATCTTCTTGCCCTTGAGGTCGGCGGCGTCCTTCACATCGGAGGCATCCGAGGCGATCAGCGGCGACGGGTTCGCGCCCGACTCGGGGATGCGCGAGACGCTGGCGATGACGGAGATCGACGCTCCGGCCTTGGTCGCGTTGAACAGCCCGGCGCCCCAGGTCGCGCCACCGGCGGTGATGTTGCCGGTGCTGACCTGCTGGTAGGTCTCACCGGAGCTGCCGCCCTTGGCCACGAGCTCGACGTCGAGACCGGCGTCTTCGAAGTAGCCGTTCTCCTCCGCGAGGAAGAACGGGGCGTAGTCGGCGTACGGCGAGTACAGGAACGTGATCTTGGGAGCGTCCTCTGCGGTCTCGGTCGCTGCGTCACCGGATCCGGAAGAGCTGCAGGCGGTCACCAGGAGGGCGCTGGTGAGGACGAGAGCGGCGCCCGCGAGGGCACGGCGACGAGAGGTCATGATCTTGCTCCAGGAGTTCGGGTGGGGTGCACGGGAAGCACGTGCTCTCGAATCTATCGATTCCGAGACCGTCCGATATTTCGCCGTCGTCATATTCCGACACCGAGGTGGAAGAACCGCCCAATCCGATCGAGCGGCGGTGTCGAACCAGTGGTGAGTCGCGATCAGCGGCGCCACACAAGGAGGAATCATGCGTTTCATCCCCACCAAGGTCCACGGAGCCCTCGACTACATCGTCGGCATCGCGTTGATCGCCGCGCCCTGGCTGTTCGGTTTCGCGAACGTGGGCGGAGCAGCAGTCATCATCCCGATCGTCCTCGGCGTCGGGCTCATCGTGTACAGCCTGTTCACGAAGTACGAGTGGGGCCCCTTCGGGTTCATCCCGATGCCGGTCCATCTGGTGTTCGACATCGTGGCCAGCCTGTTCCTCGCCCTGTCGCCGTGGATCTTCGGCTTCTCCGGTGAGGCGCTCAACGTCTGGCTCCCGCACGTCGTCGTCGGGGCCGCGGTGATCGTCGTCGTGCTGTTCTCGCAGCCGCAGCCGGCGACCGCACGAGGCCGCGCCGCGACCGCCTGATCACGTCCCGAGGCGCGATGCCGGGCGACTGGACTTCCCGAAGCAGTCGCCCGGCATCGTCATGCGTCCTCCTCGTGTTCGTCGGCCCCCTGCAGCGCCCGGCTCAGCCAGCGCGCATAGAGCAGCCACGGATCGCCCTCGTGGCGGAGACGGGCGACATGGGTGCGCAGCTCCCTCGTGAAGGTGAACCACTCGCCGCCCTCGCGGATCGATGCGAACTCGCGGTGTCGCTGCTGCTCGATCGACCGCCCGCCGCGTTCGAAGGCGAGCAGCTCCTGATGGCGGATGCTCGCGAGGCGCTGTCGTGGTCGCCAGCTCGTGCCGATCTTCACACGCTCGTCGAAGCGGATGTAGTAGACGACGTCGACGCGGGGGAGAGGCAGGTCGGCGTCGGGAACGTCCCCGTAGCGCCACCCGCACGCGGCGCAGCACCAGGCCTCATCGGGTCGAACGCCCAGTGTTCCGCCACAGAGCGCGCAGGGGCCGGGGAGGGCGCGGTTCGTCGACACAGGGGCAGGCTACGCGCAGCGTCGGACGCGCAGGGCGCCCTCGGATGCGGAGGCTCGTCACTCTCTCTTCTCCGGAGGCGATCACGCGCTTAGTGTCGATGAGAGAAGTCCGACAGGGTGAAGGGAGCGGTGATGGACACGCCCCTCCGGCGCGGCGTTCGCGCGTGGACCGCCGCCGTCGCGGCAGCGGTCCTCCTGGCGGCGTGCGCGCCGATGCCGCCTGTCCCAGCGCCGTCGACGATTCCGCCAGGCTCCGGCGCCGCTTCACCGGGGGAGGCCGCCGTCATCGTCGAAGATCTGGCGGCGCCGTGGTCCATCGCTTTCCACGACGGGACGGCGTTGATCAGCGAACGCGACCGCGCCCGGATCGTGGAGGTGTCGGACGAGGGTGATGTCCGTGAGGTCGGCGTGATCGATGGCGTGGAACCACGCGGTGAGGGCGGACTGCTGGGCATCGCCGTCCGTGACGGATGGCTCTATGCGTACTCCACCGCCGCAGACGAGAATCGCGTGCAGCGGTTCGCGCTGGCAGGGGAGCCCGGGTCGCTGGAGCTCGGGGAACCCGAGAAGGTCCTCTCCGGGATGGACGCCGCGACGAACCACAACGGCGGACGCATCGCCTTCGGTCCGGACGGGATGCTCTACGTCACGGTCGGAGATGCCGGGGATCGTGAGAGTGCTCAGGACCTGGAGTCCCTGTCGGGGAAGATCCTCCGCCTCACGCCGGTCGGTGACGTCCCCGCAGACAATCCGTTCGAGGGTTCGCCCGTCTACAGTCTCGGGCACCGCAATCCGCAGGGACTCGCGTGGTCCTCAGACGGCGTGCTGTACGCGAGCGAGTTCGGCCAGGACACGTGGGACGAGCTGAACGTCATCGAGGCGGGCGGCAACTACGGGTGGCCTGTCGTGGAGGGCATCGCCGACCGCGACGACTTCATCGATCCGGTACAGCAGTGGGCGCCGGATGCGGCGAGCCCGAGCGGGATCGCGATCGCCGGGGGAGCGGTCTTCGTCGCCAACCTGCGCGGTGAACGGCTGCGCGAGGTGCCGTTGAACGATCTCTCCGCCTCCGCGGAGTACTACGTCAGCGAGTACGGGCGGCTGCGCGACGTGGTCGTCGCCCCGGACGGTGCGCTCTGGATGCTCACGAACAACACCGACGGACGGGGCGACCCCGAAGAAGGCGACGACCGGATCCTTCGCGTCCCACTCGAGTAGTCAATCCTCGGGAATGTCACGGTGGAAGGCCTCGCGCGTGATGGCGTCGGGCTCCGGGCCGCCGCGCACGCCCGTGTCGAGGGCGTCGATCCGGCTGATCTCGTCGGCGCTGAGCTCGAAGTCGAAGACGTCGAAGTTCTCTGCGATGCGCGCGGGCTTGACCGACTTCGGAATGGCCTGCACGCCGTGCTGGATGTGCCACCGCAGCATCACCTGCGCGGCCGTCTTCCCGTGGGTCTCTGCGATTCGGAGGATCACGGGGTCGTCGAACGTGCTGCCGGAGTCGCCGCCACGATAGGAGGTGATCCCGCCGATCGGCGACCAGGCCTGGGTGCGGATGCCCCGCTCCGTGCCGAACTCCTGCAATGCCCTCTGCGAGAAGTAGGGATGGACCTCGATCTGGTTCACCGCCGGAACGACGGTCGTCTCGGCCAGAAGACGCTCCAGATGCGCCACCATGAAGTTGCTCACCCCGATCGCTCGGACCCTGCCGTCGGCCAGCAGGGTCTCCAGGGCCTTGTACGCGGCGATGGTCCGGTCGAACTCACCCGGGAGTGCCTGATGCAGGATGAACAGGTCGATGACGTCGACCTGCAGCTTGCGCGCGCTCTTCTCGAAGGCGTGGAGAGTCTCGTCGTATCCGTAGTCGGAGATCCAGACCTTCGACTCCAGGAAGACCTCGTCTCGACGCAGGCCCGAGGCGCGGACGGCATCGCCGACACCGCGTTCGTTGCCGTAGGCGGCGGCCGTGTCGATCAGCCGATACCCCACGTCGAGGGCGGATGCGACCGCTTCGGCGGTCTCATCCGGCGGAGTCTGGTAGACGCCGAAGCCCAGCACGGGCATCTCGACGCCGTTGTTCAGGGTGATATGAGAGGTCATGCCCTCGACGTTAGGCGCATCTCGCCGAGTGCGGGAGGTACGGACAGTACCCGGATAGCCGGATCCCGGAACTCGCCCGGAAACAGAAGAACCCCCGAAGAATCGGAGGTTCTGAGTGGGCGATACCGGACTCGAACCGATGACCTCTTCCGTGTGAAGGAAGCGCGCTACCAACTGCGCCAATCGCCCATACCCGCGGGGTACGTCAACCGATACTACCCGACGCTCGGAGGCCGTGCGGACCACTCGGGGAGACACGCGCGAGATTCGCTGCGGGTTTGGCGGACGGGAAATCTTCGGCTAATGTTTCATGAGTGCCCGGGACAACCGGGAACGAAATGCGGATGTAGCGCAGTTGGTAGCGCACAACCTTGCCAAGGTTGGGGTCGCGAGTTCGAGTCTCGTCATCCGCTCGAGTGCAGAGGATCTTCTTCGGAAGACTCTCGGCACGTGGGGTCAATCCACACGGTGGCGTGGCCGAGCGGCTAGGCACCGGCCTGCAAAGCCGTTTACACGGGTTCGAATCCCGTCGCCACCTCACTGGAAAACTGAATAGCCCCAACGGGCGCGATTGGCGCAGCGGTAGCGCGCTTCCCTGACACGGAAGAGGTCACTGGTTCGATCCCAGTATCGCGCACAGACAAACCCCCGGTTCTCCGGGGGTTTTTTCGTGCCTGCGGAGTGCGTGCGACCAGCCACCGTGGCCGATTCAGCTTCGGCCACATTCCTGCGATCGCCCTCGCCCGATCATGAGAACATCTGGCGAAGGGCGTCGAGGTCGCCGGCATCCACGAACTTCTGGACCGCGGCGATGGTGTCCTGGTCGGTGAACATGCCCTTGAGGGTGTCGTTCCAGATCGCCCGCACGGTGTCCACATCACCGGCGTCGACCGCCGCGCCTGCGGACTCGATCGCCTGCTGGTACGGGATCTGCGGGAACCCGGCAGGCGCGTCATGAGGGTTGTAGTACGGCACCCAGGGGATGCCGGGGTCGGGCGTGAGCCAGAGCACTTGGCCGGGGTGAATGTCCCGTCTGTGGTTCATCGAGCCGAGGGTCGGGTAGGCGCAGAGCCGTTCAGCAACCACGGCCTCGACGTCGCCCGGTTCAACCGTGTACGTCACGGGGGTGCCGTTCGCGTCCACTGCCACCTCACCGCGCGCGAAATCGCGTGCGCCCAGATCCCGGAGCGTGCCCTGGCGCTCCCAATACAGACCGCCGCCGTCGCCGTAGACCTCAGACATGCCGGAGCAGGTCTCCGGCTCGGCCGATTCGGGTGCCGGTGCATCCTCGGTCGTCAGCTTGGTGACAGCCGGGGGAGCGGATGCCTTGGCCGCCTGACCTGCCGATGGTGCTGTGGAGGTGCACCCTGCCAACGCAACAGCCGTCAAGGCGAGTGCGGCGACGACAGGGGCGAGCTTGTGTGTGCCGGACATGACGACATACTGACAGACCGGTTCCAACTTCTCGACGTCAGCCAGGCGGGCACGCGACGGCGCCTGCGGGATGCTCGAGTCGTCCTCGCGTTCGGACGTCGGCCGATGGTGCTGCGACCCCGCCGCCGTGAGGACGGCGGGCGGAGTCGCAGCCCGAAGAGACATCGCGGAGTCAGGCCAGGAGCGTCTCCCCGATGAAGCCGCCCTCCGCGCATCCCGGCGGTATCGCGAACACGGCGGAGCCGATCGGCACGGTCCATTCGTTGAGCAGGTCGAGTTCGTCGAGCCGCTGCTGCATCGGGATGAACTGCCGATCGATGTCGGCCTGGAAGGAGACGAAGAGCAACCCGGAATCGGACACCGCTGCTCCCGTCGGACGCTCGTCGTAGTTGTACGCGCGCCGGAAGATGCGTTCGGTTCCGTCGCCGCGGGCCCGGCGGATGTGGGCGAACGAGGGGATGACCGGGAAGCCGATCGCGGTCTTCGCCTCGAAGTCCGGTTCGTCGAACTCCTCGGTGCCCGTGAGCGGCGCGCCGTTGGCGAGCGTCCTGCCCACGGAGGCGTCGCGTCCGCTGCGATCGAGCCGGTCCCACTTGTCGAGATCCATGCTGATGCGGCGGATCACCATCCCGGTACCGTCCGCGAGCCATCCCTCGTCGGTCCAGACGACGCGGTCGAAGTCCGCGCTCCCCGGCTGCGGATTCGTGGTTCCGTCGACCTGTCCGAACAGATTGCGCATCGTCGTGCCGGGCCGCTCCGTCCCATACGCACGCCGGAATCCTTGCTGGGTCCAGCGGACGCTCGCGAAGCCACGCGCGTCCTTCAGCAGCATCCGTGTCGCATGCGCCACCGTCAGGGGATCGTCGCCTGCGATCTGCAGCAGGAGGTCGCCGTCGGAGAACTCCGGGCGCAGCTGATCCACCCCGAACGCGGGCAGCGGAGCGAGCCACGCCGGCGCCGTTCCGCCTCCTCGTCCGACGAAGTCCGGGCCGAAGCCGAAAGTGACGGTGAGTCGCGCCGGCGAGAGAGCGAGCTCCGGTTCTGAGTCCGCGAGGGCTGGTCGCCCCTGCGTCAGGCGGGCCGCGTCGTCGCTCAGGAGACGCATCAGCCGGGCGAGCGCGTCCCGTTCGACGTCGTCGTGGAGATCCAGGCCGACGAAGATCCCGTGCGCCTGGGCGGACGTATCGATGCCGGCCTGATGCCGGCCGAAGAACGGCACGGTCTCTTCGCCGTTCATCGGTGCGGACACCGGGGCCGGGTCGGGGTCTGATCTGTTCAGGGCGAGGTCCACTCCGACAGCCGCGACCGCACCGACTCCGGCGACAGCCCCTCCGAGGAGGAACTGCCGCCGGGTCGACCCGGCGCGGCGGGAGCGGGCGCCCTCAGCGGGCGCCGACATCAATGATCCATGCCCTCGTGCTCTTCGCCGCCCTCGTAGTTCTCGTTCGCGCCCGAGTAGTCCTTCACCGGGGCTGAGAACTCGTAGGTGGAGTCGTCGGAGAACGTCAGCGTGAAGGAGACGTCCGTACCGGCGGCGAGCGGACCGGTCAGGTCCATCATCATGATGTGGTTCGCGCCCGGTTCCAAGGCGAGCCGGCCACCGGCGGGGATGACGAATCCACCCTCGATCTCACGCATCACCATCTCGCCCGCCTCGTTCTCGACCGTCTCGTGGAGTTCCAGCATGGTGGAAGCCTCCGAGGTGACGGAGACGACGGTCACGTCCTCGTCGCCGGAGTTGAGCAGTGTCCCGAAAGCGGCGGACATGCCTTCTTCTGCGGATTTCACCCAGGCGTCGTCGATGGTGACGACCTCGCCTGCTGGGCGACTCTCGGTTGCTGCGGGTGCCTTCTCCGGCGTGCATCCCGTCAGAGCGAGCACGGACACGGCGATCAGTACCGCGAGTCGGGGGAGGTTCTTGGTGGTGTTCACAATTGGGCCTTTCACAGGTCATCTGCCGCGGGGTCGCCGGTCTCCGGCGGTGCGGCTGCCGTCCGAGGACGGCGGAGGAATCGAATGAGCACGAAGACGAGCACGGCCACGGCCGCCCCGCCCGCGCCGATGAGCAGCACTCTGAGGGCGCCGCCCGGCTCTGCGTTCTGATCCGACTGTTCTGAGGGGGATGCTGACGTGTCCGTCGCATCGTCGCCCGACGTCGCCATCGGCTCGGCATCGCCCACGGTGAAGGGGACGACTCCGGCGATGGGATGGCCGTCTTCCGAGACGACCTGCCAGCGCACCTGGTAGCCGGCGGACGGCATCCCGGGCGTGAGCGGCGCGGTGACCGTTCGTCCTGCCACCGTGACATCGCCGGCGACCCAGTCCTTGCCCGATTCATCGACGACCAGGACCACGGCCCCGGTCAGTGAGGCGTCGAGGACGAGGAGCTCACCCGAGAACGTCATCGTGATGCTCTCGGGTGGGGCCGCCAGCCGTTCGTCGGCAGCGGGCGTGCTGGAGATCAGCTGGTCGTGTGCGGACGCCGGCGTCGCGATCGCGAGTGTCGCGATCGCCGCTATCGTCAGCCCGGCCGCGATCCTGCGGACAGGGGACATGGGAATGGCCTCTCATCAGACGTCGCGTGAGCGACGTGCATGCATGCGTTCAGAACCCGCGCACATCTGATGCGCGCGGGGGGACACACCACAGGACCGGAACCGGCCGAGGATGCGGATCAGATCGCAGCGGAGAGAGGCGGGGCGCGGCCCCGAAGCGTCGCGAGGAGGACGAGATCAGCAGCGAATGCGACGTTGAAACGGCCGCGGAGGCTGCGTGCGACGCGAAGCGCGGGCAGCACCAGCACTCGATCGGCACGACGACGAACCCATCGCACCAGCTGTACTGCGAGGTCGCGCAGGGCCAGCAGCAGGCGCTCACCGCGATGCAGGGCGACCACCGTCAGCAGCGCGGCGAGAGCGTGCCCGAGCCACATCGAGGCATCCGCAGTGACGGCTTCAGGGATGCCGCTGGCCGCAGGAAGCACCAAGGGCCCGCCATGGACATGCGGGGTCGACACCCCGGACGGCGTGATCGTTCCGAGGACGAAGAGGGTGTGGAACAGGAACTGGCTCACGGCGACGGAGAGGCCGAGCCGGATCAGCGACAGTGTGCGCCCTGCGAGCAGCACGCTCAGCATGAACGAGAAGACCCACGGCACCAGGATCCCGAGGATGCCGGGCATCTGGCCTCCGCCGGAGACGTGACCCGCGAGCGCGACGAAGATCGCCAGCGAGGAAGCAGCGAAGCCGCGGACGACGGCTGGCTTCCTGGACTCGGTCACGACTCCAGTCTGGCATGGACGCCGTGATCCTCCCGGTTCGCCGGCCATCCTGACGCGACGGCCGCTCTGTCCTGTGTTGGCCCGACTGCCCGACCTGGCTTCTAGGCCCGCGGTGCCCGCTTGACCACGTCGTAGGCGGCGAGCGCGGCCTTGCGCGTCTCGCCCAGATCGACGATCGCCTCTGTCGGCGCGTCGGAGGCCCAACGCGAAATGTAGCGGTTCTGCGGGTCGAACTTCTTCGCCTGGAGCTCGGGGTTGAACACGCGGAAGTACGGCGCCGCGTCGGCGCCCGAGCCCGCGACCCACTGCCAGTTGAAGGCGTTGTTTGCCTCGTCCGCGTCGACGAGCGTGTCCCAGAACCATTCCTCGCCGAGGCGCCAGTCGATGAGCAGATTCTTGACGAGGAAGGATGCGACCACCATCCGGACCCTGTTGTGCATGTAGCCGGTGTGCCAGAGCTCCCTCATTCCGGCATCCACGAGTGGCACGCCCGTCTCCCCATGCTGCCAGGCGTCGAGACTCGCGGGATCGAGGGGTGGCCAGGGGAAGGCGTCGAACTCCGTTCGAAGGTTCTGGGTGGCGAGGTCGGGGGAGTGGTACAGGGTGTGCCACGCGAACTCCCGCCATCCGAGCTCGGAGAGGAAGCCGCCCGCCCCGTCGATGCCGACCGACTCGTGCCAGACCGTGAACGGGCTCACCTCACCCCAGCGCAGTCGCGGAGAGAGCAGGGATGTCGCGCCGGCCGCGGGCTCGTCGTGTGCGCGGTCGTACGCCGGAAGGTCGTGTGCGAGGAATTCCCGAAGACGCTGCCGCGCGGCCGGTTCCCCGGGCTCCCACGTCTCGCGCAGTCCCGCAGCCCAGTCGGGTGCCGACGGCAGGAGCCCCCAGTCGTCGAGGGCATCGGAGGCGGGAACCTTCTTCTCGCCGAGGATCTCAGCGGGCTCGGGGAACGGAGTCCTCGGGCCGGGGAGTGCCAGGCACGCCCGCCAGAACGGGGTGAACACGGAGTAGCGAGTACCGGCTCCGGTCGTGACGGTCCACGGCTCGTGAAGGAGCGACGCGGCGAAGGATGACACCTCGACGCCGTCCGCGCGCAGGGCGGACTTGAGTCCGGCATCGATCGCTCGCTGCGGCCCGCCGTAGCGGCGGTTCCAGAACACCGCACCGGCGCCGCTGGCGGTCACGATCTCGCGCACCACGCGGTCTGCGGGCCCCTGGCGCAGGAGCAGCGTGACCCCCCGCTCGCGCAGCCGCTCACCGAGCGACGCCAGGGAATGGTGCAGCCACCACCTCGCGGCGCCGCCCAGTGGACGGACGCCCGGAGACACCTCGTCGAGCACGAACACGGCGAGGACGGGCTCGCCGCGGTCGACTGCTGCCCGCAGCGCGGGGTTGTCCGCGAGGCGCAGATCGTCGCGGAACCAGAGGAGCGAGGGGGAGGCCATCGCCCCATTCTCGCCCAGGGTGTGTCACCCCTGAGTAGGGGCGAGGTCGATACCCGGGTAGCTGGTCGGCCTCATCGACCGAAACTAGGCTCGGCGCATGCGGTCACGTGCTCTCGGTCTCCTCGCCGGTCTGGTCCTCATCAGTGCGAGTCTCCCCGGCTGCGCCTCGCTCGATCCCGGGCCACGGGCGACCGAGCAACGGGAGGTCGACGATGTCTCCGTCGTCGAGCTCGCCACCGGAGGTTCGCTGACCGTGGCCCTGGGCTCCACCCCGTCGCTGAGGATCACGGCCGGGGAGCGGATCATCGACCGCCTGACGGCAGATGTCGATGCAGGGGTGCTGAGGCTCGGGATCGAGGATGAGCCGTTCGGGTACGCCGGTGAGATCCAGTACGAACTCGTGGTCAGCTCGCTCTCCTCGATCAGCGTCCTGGGGTCGGGAGAGGCCTCCGTCGACTTCGCAGGAGAAGACGATCCCGAGATCGTGGTGCGGGGGTCCGGGCGTGTGGACGCGGCGGGTATCGATGCGGAGAGCGTCTCCCTCACGCTCGACGGCTCCGGTGAGATCGACGTATCGGGCGCGGCGGCGCAGCAGCTGACCGTCCGCATCGACGGCTCGGGCGCCGTGCGCATCGATGGCGAGGTCGCCGACCAGGAGGTCGAGCTTCGAGGACCCGGAGAGTACTCCGCGTCCGACTTGAAGAGCAGGGATGCTCGGGTCACAGTCCGCGGCTCCGGCGAGGCGAGCGTGGCGGCGTCCGACACCCTTGACGCTGTGGTCGACGGCAGCGGGGAGATCTCCTATGCCGGAGACCCGCGGGTGACGAAGGAGATCGCGGGCTCGGGCGAGTTGCTCCGCGACTGAGGCTGCGCTCGCGGCTCAGCGGCGGCGATTCCGTGGCTGACCCGCGCGGGGTGCGCTCGTCGACCACAGCGCCCAGGCGACGAGCAGCGGCTGCAGGAAGAGGCGTCCGAGGCGACGGCCATCCGTGTCGAGACCGGGCGTGGAGCGCCGGGTGCGCCATTGGTGGACGTTGCCCGGGAACACGGCCACGAAGAAGGCCGCCGTCGCCCAGCCGATCCGTGAGCGCTCGCGGGGCAGGGCGACGAGTCCGGTCGCGAGCGCGATCTCTGCCGCACCGGACGCGACGACGATCGCATCCTTGTCGAGACGGGTCAACCTCGTCGCCCAGTCGGGGACGACCACGCGGAACCCGCGAGTGCCGACGAAGTGCATGACGCCGATGGCGCCGAGGGCGAGGGCGAGGATCCAGCGCGCGACTGCTCTGCTCATCCGCTCACGCTACAGGGGCAGGCTGCGCCCCTGCAGCGACAGCCGTCAGCCGATGGAGGCGGCACGTGCCTGGTCCCAGGCGCGGTACCCGTCGGCGATCTCCGAGGAGCGGGTGTGGTGCAGGTAGTGCTCGCCGTCGACGGCCACGACCGTGCCGTCCAGGACCGCTGCCGCCTGGCGCTCGTGCAGCGGGAGCCAATCAGGGTTCTTGGCGTTGTCGGCTTCGACGAAGAGAAGGAGAGGAAGGTCCTCGGGGAAAGCCGTGCCCTGCGCGTCGGCGAAGTTGGTGCGGATGTGCGCCATCTCGTTCAGGTAGGTCGGGCTGAGGGAGTTCCGATTGCTGATCAGCGCGATCTGCTCCCGCGCTTCTTCGGAGTACGCAAGGAAGTCGTAGCCGGGGCCGCTGATCGCGGTGAGCACACGGACGAGTCCGAGGTTCTTCGCGGCCGCCATCAGATCCGTCGGAAACACCGTGTCCATGTTGGGCTGGCCCGGGACACTCGTGTCGATCCCGACGAACGCCGACACCTCGTCGGGGTACCGGTTCGCGAACTCGATGCCGTAGATACCTGCGATCGAGTGACCCATCAGAACGTAGGAGTCGATGTCGAGCTTCTGGAGCGCTTCGTGCACCTCGGTGACGATGTTCTTCGTAGTCCGCTCCCGGTCGGTACCGTCGCTCAGACCGTAGCCGAAGGGCTCGACGACGATCACACGGTGATCCTTCGCGAGGTCGGCGACGAGGGGTTCGAAGTCGAGCACGGGAGAGGCGGTGCCGAAGCCGGGGAGCAGGACGATGTTCTGCGGACCGTGGCCCGCGATGAGCACGTTCATCTCACGACCGTCGACCGTCACGGTCTCGCCATAGCTCTGGATCCGATCCTGCTCGATGCCGCTCGCCACCGCATTCACGACCGCCGTGGTGGCCAATCCGAGTGCCAGCACCGCACCGATCGTCGTCACGGTGATGAGTGCCCGTTTTGCGATCTTCTTCATGGTCGCCTCTCCTCGAGCGCGCTCTGCGCTCCTTCCTCCAGCGTTCCGCGCGACGAGCGTGGGCGCGTCCACCCCGCGCAGACTTGTGCGTACGGCGTTCGCGGTACGCCCGTGTCGTCCTGCCGGGGGATTCGTCGCGCAGAGAACAACGGAATACTGGACAGATGTCGGCACCAGCTCGTGGATTCGCGGCGCCGCTGCGCGACGTGGTCGTCGTCGCGGTCATCGTGGTCTTCGCGGTGCTTCCCTTCCCCGCCGAACTGTTCCGGGTCAGCGGGTGGGGACTCGTCCCCGCCCTGCTGCCCGCTGCGGTGATGCCGTTCCGCCGCCGACAGCCCTTCGTCGCCCTCGGCGTGAGCCTCGTCTGCGCCTTCCTCCTCGCGACGGTCGGCGTCGTGTCGCCCAGTGCTCTGCTGGCCGCGGCCTTCAGCAGCTATGCGGTCATCGACCGGTACGGACGTCTCATCGGATGGATCACCGTGCTGGCGGCAGCGGCCGTCGTTTTCCTCTCCGACGGCCTCGCCCTGCACGGTGAACTGTTCGACTCGACCGCGCTGCAGTTCGTCCTCTTCGTGCTGCTGGCCGGAGCTCTCGGGGACGCCGCCCGCTCACGGCGCGAGTTCATCGCGGTGATGACCGAGCGCACCGAACGCGCGGAGCGGAGTCGCGAAGAGGAGGCCCGTCGTCGCGTCACCGAGGAGCGGGTGCGGATCGCGCGGGATCTGCACGATGTCGTCGCTCATCAGATCTCCGTGATCAGCCTGAACGCCGGCGTGGCCTCGTCGGCACTCGAGACCCGTCCTGAGCGCGCACGCGAGGCCCTCACGACGATCCGCAGCGCGGCGCGCACGGTGCTGATCGATATCGGGGGCCTCATGTCCCTGCTGCGATCCGACGACTCAGGGGCGTCCGAGGATCTTCATCCTCAGCACGGCCTCGCCGACCTCGATGCGCTGGTCGCGCGATTCGGCGAGGCGGGGCTTCGGGTGGACCTGCGACGATCCGGCGAGCCCGTCGCGCTGTCGCCGGCGAGCGACCACGTCGCCTACCTCGCTGTGCAGGAGGGCCTGACGAACGCGCACAAGCACGGTGCGGACGACTCCGCCCTCGTCGTGGTCCGGGAGGACGACGCCGCTCTGATCGTGACCGTCGCGAATGCTGTGGGTGCCGTCGACCCCGGCACCTCACCGAGTGGACACGGCCTGCGGGGACTCCGCGAGCGGGTGTCGGCGGTGCGTGGCGAGGTCTCGACGGGCCGGGCCGATGGCGAGTTCCGACTCACGGTCCGCCTTCCCACGACCGAAAGAGGGGTTCGCCCATGATCTCCGTCCTCGTCGTCGACGATCAGCCGCTCGTCCGCCAGGCCGTGCGGGACATCCTCACCGACGGTGGCGTACAGGTGGTGGGCGAAGCCTCCACGGGGCGTGAGGCCATCACCGCGGCCGTGGCGCTCGAGCCCGACGTCGTTCTGATGGACATCCGGATGCCGGACCTGGACGGGATCGCCGCGACGGAGGCGATCTGCGCCCGGCGATCGGGCACGAGGACCCGGGTACTCATCCTCACGACCTTCGAGGAGGACGAGTACGTGGTCGCCGCTCTGCGCGCCGGCGCGAGCGGCTTCATCGGCAAGGGGGCGGAACCCGAGGACATCGTCCGCGCCGTGCGGACGATCGACGCAGGCGAGTCGCTGCTCTCGTCTGCGGCGACGCGCGCGCTCATCGAGCGATCGGTGCGAGGGGCCGCCCCGCCATCCTCCGCCGCCCATCAGAACCTGCTTGAGCGCCTGACCGCCCGAGAGCAGGAGGTGCTGCTGCTGGTCGCCGGCGGACGCACCAACCAGGAGATCGCCGTGGAGCTCACGATCTCTCCGCACACCGCGAAGACGCATGTGAACCGCATCATGTCGAAGGTGGAGGCTCGCGATCGCGCTCAGCTCGTGATCCTCGCCTATGAGGCCGGCATCGTCGTCGCCGGCGCTTGACAGGCTGACCCGTGTGCGTCCTCGGAAGCACGTGTGCTGCGGTCGGGACGGCGTGTTCTTGCGAGTAACCTGGGTACCGACCCAGATGGAGAGTTTCTGTGCCTGAAAACGCCCGGCCGAATGACGGCTTCGCCCTGTTCACTGACCGAAACGTCGTCGCGATGCGCGTCAACGGCGATCTCAAGGATCTCGCCACGACCGTGACCGAGACCGACGAGGTCGAGCCGGTCACGATCGACAGCCAGGACGGGCTGAACATCCTCCGCCATTCCGCGGCCCACGTGCTGGCACAGGCGGTGCAGCGCATCAACCCGCAGGCGAACCTCGGCATCGGCCCGCCCATCACCGACGGCTTCTACTACGACTTCGGTGTCGAGACCCCCTTCACGCCCGAAGACATCAAGGCCATCACGAAAGAGATGCAGCGCATCGTCCGCGAGGGCCAGCGCTTCGTCCGTCGCGTGGTGACCGACGACGAGGCGCGCGCCGAACTCGCGAACGAGCCGTTCAAGCTCGAGCTCATCGGTCTCAAGGGCGGGAAGGAAGCCGCTGAGGGCGCCTCCGTCGAGGTGGGCGAGGGCGAACTCACGATCTATGACAACACCACGCGCGACGGCGAGGTCGTCTGGAAGGACCTCTGCCGCGGTCCGCACCTGCCCAACACGCGCATGATCGGCAACGGCTGGGACCTCACCCGCATCGCCGCCGCATATTGGCGCGGCAGCGAGAAGAACCCGCAGCTCCAGCGCATCTACGGCACCGCCTGGCCGTCGAAGGACGAACTGCGCGAGTACCAGCACCGCCTGGAGGAGGCCGCGAAGCGCGACCACCGCCGTCTCGGCAAGGAGCTCGACCTGTTCTCCTTCCCCGAGGAGATCGGCTCCGGTCTCTCGGTCTGGCATCCCCGCGGCGGCGTGATCCGCGGCGAGATGGAGCAGCACGCCCGCAAGCGCCACATCGAGGGCGGCTACACCTACGTGTACACGCCGCACATCTCGAAGGAAGACCTCTTCCTCACCTCGAACCACCTCGTCACGTACAAGGAGGGAATGTTCCCGCCGATCGTGATGGACGAGGAGCGCGACGACGAGGGCAACATCACCAAGCAGGGCCAGGACTACTACCTGAAGCCGATGAACTGCCCGATGCACATCCTCATCTACAAGGAGCGTGCCCGCAGCTACCGCGACCTGCCGCTGCGTTTCGCCGAGAACGGCACGGTCTACCGCAACGAGCTCTCCGGCGCGTTGCACGGCCTCACCCGCGTGCGCGGCTTCACACAGGACGACTCGCACCTGTTCGTGACGCCCGACCAGCTCGAGGCCGAGGTGGCGAAGGTCCTCGAGTTCATCCTCTCGATGCTCCGCGACTTCGGTCTGACCGACTTCGAGCTCGAGCTCTCCATGAAGGACGACGAGAAGTCGAAGTGGATCGGATCCGATGAGTTCTGGGAGTCGTCGACCGATGCGCTGCGTCGTGTCGCCGTCGCCTCCGGCCTCAAGCTGACCGAGGTTCCCGGTGAGGCCGCGTTCTACGGCCCGAAGATCGACCTCAAGACGCGTGACGCCATCGGTCGCACCTGGCAGCTCTCGACCGTGCAGGTCGACCCCAATCTGCCGGAGCGCTTCGACCTCGAGTTCATGGACAAGGACGGGCAGAAGAAGCGCCCGATCATGATCCACCGCGCCCTGTTCGGCTCGATCGAGCGGTTCTTCGCGATCCTGCTCGAGCACTACGCCGGAGACTTCCCGGTGTGGCTGTCGCCCGTGCAGGTCGTGGGCATCCCGGTGGCCGATGACTTCGCCGACTACCTGGGCGAGGTCATCGATACGCTCCGCCAGCAGGGCGTACGCGCAGAGCTCGACACGTCGGACGACCGCATGCAGAAGAAGATCCGCACGCACACGACCGGCAAGGTGCCGCTGCTGCTGATCGCGGGGGAGCAGGACCGCGCTGCCGGCACCGTCTCGTTCCGCTATCGCGACGGTGCGCAGGAGAACGGCGTCCCGATCGCGGATGCCGTGGCCCGTATCCGCGCGGCCATCGACAGCCACGCCCTCGTGCAGACAGCAGGGGACCTGGCGTGACCGACGGGGAGCAGCCGCTGGAGGATGCCGGACGCCTCGCTGGTGTCCCGGACGAGTTCCAGCGGCTGTGGACCCCGCACCGGATGGCGTACATCCAGGCGGGGCCCGAGCCGTTGCGCGAGGAGTGCCCGTTCTGCGAGGCGCCGAAGTTCCCGGATGCGGAGCGGTTGGTCGTCGCCCGGGGTGAGACGGCCTACGTGCTGCTGAACCTCTTCCCGTACAACTCCGGGCACCTGCTCGTATGCCCCTACCGCCACATCGCCACATACGACCAGGCGACGCCTGAGGAGGTCGCCGAGATCGGCGCTCTCACGCAGACGGCGATGCGGGTGCTGCGCGAAGTGTCGCGGTGCGACGGCTTCAACCTCGGTATGAATCAGGGCGCGGTCGCCGGTGCGGGCGTCGATGCCCACCTGCACCAGCACGTGGTCCCGCGTTGGACGTCGGACGCCAACTTCTTCCCGATCATCGCGAAGACGAAGGCGCTCCCGCAGCTCCTCGGCGAGGTGCGCGATGCCGTCGCGGCGGCCTGGCCGCCGTCGAGCGTCTGACCCGCTGCTTCGACGCATGGCGCACCCGGTCGATCGGAATCAGCGCACCTGGCGCGCCGTGAACTGCATCCGCGGGTTCGCGTAGAACTCCTGCGCCGCGACGAGCTGCAGCTCCCGCTCACCGGAGTCCAGCGTGGCCTTGAGCAGGTCGTACACGCTCGACGCCGTGCGCTCGAGGGCGACCTTCGCGCTTCCGGTCTCGACGTAGTGTGCGGTGAACAGCGCTGCCGTCACGTCTCCGGAGCCGTTCGCCTTCATCGGCAGGTGCGGGGTCTGCACGACCCAGGCGCCCTTCTCGTCAGCAGCGAGCATCTCGATCGTGCCCTCTTCGCGGTCGGGGCGTTCGACGCTCGTCACCAGCACCGTGCGGGGTCCCATCGCATGAGCGAGGTCGACCGAGGCGAGCGTGGACTCCAGCGTGTCGGGCTCTGTGTCGGTGAGGAATCCGAGTTCGAACTGGTTCGGCGTGATGATGTCGGCGACGGGCACGACGCGCTCGCGCAGCAGCACCGGGATGGCCGGGGCGACGAAGCAGCCGGACTTCGCGTTGCCCATGACCGGGTCGCAGGCGTATACGGCATTCGGGTTCGCGGCCTTCACGCGGGAAACCGCATCGATGATCACGTCTCCGATGCCCTCGCCGCCCTGGTAGCCGCTGAGGATCGCGTCGATCTGGTCGAAGACGCCGCGCTCCTCGATGCCGGTGATGACCTCACGCACGTCGTCGGGCGCGATCAGCGGGCCGCGCCAGGCACCGTAGCCGGTGTGGTTGGAGAAGTTCACCGTGTAGACCGGGAGGACCTCGACGCCGATGCGCTGCAGCGGGAACACGGCGGCCGAGTTTCCGACGTGCCCATAGGCGACGGCGGACTGGATGGAGAGGATCTTCATTCTCCGATCCTTTCGTTCAGGGCGGGCCGGTGCCCGCGACAGGTGGTGGTCATCGTCCGGCGGCGACGAGGTCCGCGACCAGGGTCGCGGCGTCGTCATCGGACAGGTCGTGCACGGTCAGGCGCAGATGGTGTGAGGGCTCCGCGCGCTCGTCGAGCGCGAAGTCATCGCCGGTGCGGGCGAGCCAGCCACGCCGCATGAGGCGATCGGCGACGGTTCGGGCAGGCTGCGCGAGCTCGACCCAGAGGCTCAGGCCGTCGGACACGGTCGCGTCGATGCCGTTCGCGCGCAGCTGCTCCGCGAAGGCGGTGTTCCGTTCGGCGTAGTGCGCTGCTGCCGTGGCGACTTCGGCCATCACGGTCTCATCGGTGAGCTGCGTCAGCGCGAGACGCTGCAGCAGGTGGCTGACCCACGTGGTGCCCGGGCTCAGGCGCATCGCGAGACGTTCCGCGGTCTCGGCATCCGTCGCCGCGATCGCGAGACACATGTCGGGTCCGAGGAACTTCGACACCGAGCGCACGAGCGCGAACCGTCGGTGGCCGGGACCGATGAGCGTCTCGTACGGTCGCTGCGACAGCATCGAGAAATGATCGTCCTCGATGATCAGCACGTACGGGTGGTCGGCGAGCACGGCGCGGAGCGCAGCGGCCCGGGACGCGGTGAGGCTCGCCCCGGTCGGGTTCTGCGCACGCGGGGTGCAGATGATGGCGCGGACGCCGGCGTCCAGAGCTGCGCGCAATCCGTCGACCGTCATGCCCTCGCTGTCGACCGGCACGGGAACGGCGCGATATCCACCGAGGCGCACGGTGTGGATGCTCGCCAGGAAGCACGGGTCCTCCAGCGCCACCGCGTCGTCGCGCATGAGCGCCTGGGCGAGCAGACGCTCGACCGCGTCGACGGCGCCGCTGGTCACGGTGATGCGGAAGTCGGCGGCATCGAGGTCGGCGGACATCCACTCCCTGGACCACTCATCGAGACCGCGGTCGATCACGGGCTCACCGTAGAGCACGGGCCGGGAGGCGATCGTCATCAGGGCAGCCGACGGGTCGGGGATGAGTCGGGGGTCGGGGTTGCCGGTGCCGATGTCGCGGAGCACGGTGTCGGGGGCGTAGCCCTCCTGAGCGACCGATTCGAGGCCGGCGACGACCGTGCCGGCGCGACCTCGGGAGATGACCAGCCCGGCCTGGGCGAGCTGCCGATACGCCGCCACCGCGGTGTTGCGGTTCACGCCGAGAGTCGCCGCGAGTTCCCGCACGGGCGGCAGCGCGCTGCCGGGACGCAGGATCCCGCGGTCGCGCAGCGAGCGCACGCTGTCGGCGATCTCCGACGCGGTCGTCCCTGTGATCTGGTCGCTCATGGTCCTCCTCTGCGATTCTAGGTCGATTCGGACAGTGCTATGTTTGACATAGATCAAAGTTGACTTCGTTGCATCCCACAGGAGCTCCCATGACCGAACAGACCACCACCGGATCCTCGCGCGTCAAGCGCGGCCTCGCCGAGATGCTCAAGGGCGGCGTCATCATGGACGTCGTCACCGCCGAGCAGGCGAAGATCGCCGAAGATGCCGGCGCCGTCGCCGTCATGGCGCTCGAGCGCGTGCCCGCCGACATCCGCGCGCAGGGTGGGGTCTCGCGCATGAGCGACCCCGACATGATCGACAGCATCATCGATGCCGTCTCCATCCCGGTGATGGCCAAGGCGCGGATCGGGCACTTCGTCGAAGCGCAGGTGCTGCAGGAGCTCGGGGTCGACTACATCGACGAGTCCGAGGTGCTCTCGCCCGCCGACTACGTCAACCACATCGACAAGTACGGCTTCACCGTGCCGTTCGTGTGCGGTGCGACCAACCTCGGAGAAGCTCTTCGACGCATCAACGAAGGCGCGGCGATGATCCGCTCGAAGGGCGAGGCCGGCACCGGTGACGTGTCCGAGGCGATGAAGCACATCCGAAAGATCCGCGGTGAGATCGCAGCCCTCACCGCGCTGCCCAAGGACGAGCTCTTCGTCGCCGCGAAGGAACTGCAGGCCCCGTACGAACTCGTGGCCGAGATCGCCGAGACCGGCAAGCTCCCGGTCGTCCTGTTCGTGGCGGGTGGCGTCGCGACTCCCGCCGACGCCGCGATGATGATGCAGCTTGGCGCCGACGGCGTCTTCGTCGGCTCCGGAATCTTCAAGTCGGGCAACCCGGCGGAGCGCGCCAAGGCCATTGTCAAGGCGACGACGTTCTACGACGACGCGAAGGTCATCGCCGAGGTCTCGCGCGGCCTCGGTGAGGCGATGGTCGGCATCAACGTCAGCGACCTCCCGGCCCCGCACCGCCTCGCCGAGCGTGGCTGGTAGAACTCGCGTCGGAGTCCTCGCGCTGCAGGGCGACGTGCGTGAGCACGCCGCCCTGCTCACGCAATTGGGCGCCGACGTCGTGCTGGTGCGTCGTCCCGCAGAGCTGTCGTCGGTCGACGGCCTCGTGATCCCCGGTGGCGAGTCGAGTGTGATCGACAAGCTGTCCCGCATCTTCGACCTGCAGCAGCCCATCCGGGAAGCGATCGCGGCGGGGGTGCCCGTCTACGGGACCTGCGCGGGACTGATCCTTCTCGCGGACACGGTGCTCGACGGAATCGAGGGACAGGAATCCTTCGGCGGGATGGACATCGACGTGCGCCGGAACGCCTTCGGGCGACAGACGGAGTCGTTCGAGACGGAACTCGAAGTCGCGGAGCTGGGGGAGCCCCCCGTACACGCGACCTTCATCCGTGCTCCCGTCGTGGAGCGGCGGGGAGCGGGTGTCGCCGCCCTGGCCGCATTGCCGGACGGCACGGTCGTCGCCGTCGAGCAGGGCGCTCTTCTCGGAACGAGCTTCCACCCCGAGGTCGACGGAGAGACGCGCTTCCACGAGCGTTTCCTCGAGAAGGCCCGGACGTTCGCCGGGTCGCGAGCTCGGTAACTTCCGCTGAAACCCCGGGGCGCCACCCGCCTACTCGACCGCGAGTGTGCGAGGGATCTCGGTGCGGAGCGCGGCGACGGTCGGCAGGACGGTGGCGGCCAGGAGCAGCACGAGTCCTCCGCCGGCGATCAGACCGATCGCCGGGAAAGCGACGACGGGGCTGGGCAACGAGAGCGCACCGGCGATGACGAACCCTCCGATGACGGTGGCGGCTGTCCCGATGATGACGGCGGTGACGGCGTAGGCCACGGCCTCCCAGATCGCGGTCAGCACGATCGCGCCCCGTGTGGAGCCCACGGCCTGGATGAGAGCGAACTCACGCTCGCGCGTGTGACCCGACATGAACACGGTCGCCGCGGGTGATCGTGCGGGCGCGGGTGGAAGACGACGTGTTCACGGTGGACGTCATCGACGACGGGCACGGCGGAGCGGATGCGGATGCAGGCACGGGTCTGCGCGGTCTTCGCGAGCGTGCGGAGACTCTGGGCGGACGTTTCACGGTCGTGAGCCCCGCCGGCGGACCGACCACGCTGCGAATGAGCATGCCGCTCCTCCTGGAAGGAGTGGTGCCGCATGCGATTGCTGCTCGCTGAGGACTCCGCGCTGCTGCGGGAGGCGTTGACGGCTCTCCTCGAACGGCTCGGCCACACCGTCGTCGCGACGGCGGAGTCCGCCCCGGAACTGCTCGTGATGTTCGCGCGTCTCGCGGATGCCGGTGAGGCGCCGGAGCTGGTCATCACCGATGTCCGCATGCCGCCGGGCGACAGCGACGACGGCCTCCGCGCGGCCCTCGACATCCGGACCGCGCGCCCGCACCAGCCGATCATGGTGCTCTCGCAGTACATCGCCGACACCTACGCCCGTGAGCTTCTCACCCTGCCCGATGGGGCGATCGGCTACCTGCTGAAGGACCGCGTGAGCCGGGTGCGGGACTTCGCGATCGCCCTCGACGTCGTGCAGCACCTGCTCAGCGGCTCACGCCAGGGACCACTCGACGCCCTCACCGGCCGCGAACGAGAGGTGCTCGGTCTGATGGCCGACGGCCAATCGAACGCCCAGATCGCCGCCTCGCTCACCTTGTCGGATGCCGCCGTGAGCAAGCACATCGGCAACGTCTTCACCAAGCTCGGTCTCGGGCCCATCGAGGAGAACCGCCGAGTGCGAGCGGTACTGACCTACCTCGATGCCGCTCGATCCTGAACATCCGACATCAGTGCCGTGAGCCAGCGGAGCGCAGGAAGCGCTTGTGCCCGCTGGAATGCGCGCAGGCCGGGGAGCTGAGGAATCTCCGGCTGCGCCTGCCAGAACCAGAGGAACGACGCGAATCCGGAGATGAGGGGAAGCATCTCTCGGGCGGGCGGCGCACCGTGCTCTTCGAAAAGCGCCCAGGCGTCCTCGCACGCAGGACCGCCGGAGGCCTCGATGCTCGGCAGGAGGCAGGGGAGATCCATCCAGGCGGCACCTCGGCGGGCGTGCGGCCAGTCGAGAAGACGGGCGTGCCCGTCGCTGATGATGATGTTGTCCGCGCGGACGTCATCGTGCACGATCGCATCCCCGCGGACGGCGTCGCCGAAGCCGCTCTCGATCCGCAGCAGCTCCGGCATCCGATCCTGCAGGGCGGTCGGCAGTTCATCGAGCATCCGCTCGTCGACGGAGATCTCCGCCCACCGGGTGAAGCCGGGGACCATGCCGTCGACCGCGCTGACCATCTCCGGCGGAGCGGTCGTCGTCGCGAGGATCCGCAGGGTCTCGGCGATGGCGTGCAGATCCTCGGAGGTCCACGGGCTCCCGGGGTGATGTCCGTCGATGGCTTCCAACACGAGTGCTGCGCCGAATTCCTCGTCGACCGCTACCCGGACCGTCGGGGTGATCGGGGGCGGCAGCATCGCGAGCACGCGCATCTCGGAGCGCAGGAAGTGCAGTGAGTCCGTATGCCAGTCCGGTGCGCACGCCTTGACGAACGCCCTCCCTCTCGTCGTCGTGACGACGCCGGCGTACGCCGCGCTGAACCCGCTCTGCGCCGGAGCATCGCGCACGAATCGGCCGCCGATCGCATCGACGATGCGCGCGCGAAGGCTCAGGGGGAGTGCGGACCAATCGGGCCGAACGCGATCGGCGCCTGCGTTCATGGTGTCGTTCCCTTCGCTCGCTGCTTTGCGATGCCCCGGGGCACGGGTTCCTCGACGCTATCAGCAGCGGGCAGGGGCGGGATGATCACCGCACTCACGTGGACGTCGGTGCAGCGTCGACAAGAGTCCGGATGGCCTTCACCGTGCGCTCGACGTCGGCGGGCGTGGTCGCCCAGGATGACATCGAGCATCGCAGAGTGGCTTCACCGCGCCACTCGGCACCTGTGACGACCGCCGTCCCCTCGGCGAGGATCCGTTCACCGAGGGCGCGCGTGGCGTCGTCCGCGTCGAGGCGGAACATCACCTGCGTGTACACCACATCGTTCACGATCTGCAGGGGCTCGATGGAGGCGAGGCCTGCCGCCATCGCCACGGCGTTCGCGCGGAGCCGTTCGATCAGCGCCGCGACGCCCGCGCGACCGAGACTGCGCAGCGCCGCCCAGACGGGCACACCGCGGGCTCGTCGAGACAACTCGGGCGTCACATCCCAGGGGTCGAGCCCGGAGTAGATCAGATAGTCGCCTCCGGTGCGGAACGCGGCGATGGAGTCCGCGGGGTCCCTCACGATCGCCATCCCGCAGTCGTACGGCGCGTTCAGGGTCTTGTGCGCATCCGTCGCCCACGAGTCCGCACCGTCGATCCCCGTCGTCAGATGGCTCAGCTCAGGAGAGGCCGCGGCCCAGAGTCCGAACGCGCCGTCGATGTGCACCCAGGCGCCGTGGCTTCGCGCGATGCCGATCAGTGCGGGGAAGTCGTCGAAGGCCCCGGTGTGCACCTCCCCGGCCTGCAGGCACACGATGAGCGGCCCCGCACCCGATGCGAGTGCGGCCTCCAGCGCGTCGGCCCGCATCCGGCCCTGGTCATCGGACTCGATGACGAGGAGTTCGGAGCGGCCGATGCCGAGGAACCGAGCCGCTCTGTCGATCGAGCCGTGTCGGTCGGCCCCGACGACGAATCGGATCGGTGGCGCACCATGGAGCCCGTTCTCGGCGAGGTCCCACCCGGCACGAGAGAGCACGGCCTGACGCGCGGTGGCGAGGCAGGTGAAGTTCGCGAGCTGCCCTCCGGTGACGAAACCCACACTGGCGGTGGCGGGAAGACCGAAGAGGTCGAGCATCCATCGCCCGGCGACACGCTCCATGGCCACCGTCGCCGGCGTGAGCATCGACGAGCCCGAGTTCTGATCCCAGGCCGAGACGAGCCAGTCGGCGGCGAGCGCTGCAGGATGCGTGCCGCCGATCACGAATCCGAAGAAGCGGCCACCGGGGATGGCGACCAGACCGGGGTCGGCGAGTCCTGCCATCTCCTCGATGACCGTCGCGGGATCCGTTCCCTCTGCGGGAAGGGGGCCGCCGAAGGCATGCAACATGTCGTCCAGGCTCGCGCGCGGCCACACCGGACGTTCCTCCAGAGTCTCCAGGAACTCCGTCGCTCGGCGGTGGGCGGCGTCGAGAGCACGCTCCCGATCGTCCATGCGCGCAAGTCTCCCACCGGGTCGAACCGTCGACAAGGCTGTTCACGATCAGGTGCGGCGCGTGTTTCGATAGAATGGACGACGCCCTGGGCACGCTTCCGGGGTGGATACGACGAGCGGAGACAAATGTCCGGGCATTCCAAGTGGGCGACCACGAAGCACAAGAAGGCCATCATCGACTCCAGGCGCGCCAAGTCCTGGGCCAAGCTCATCAAGAACATCGAGGTCGCTGCGAAGCTGGGCGGACCCGACCTTGCGGGCAACCCGACGCTCTTCGACGCTGTTCAGAAGGCCAAGAAGACCTCCGTCCCCAAGGACAACATCGACCGCGCGGTGAAGCGCGGTGCGGGCATCGGCGGAGAAGCCGTCGAGTACCTCTCGATCATGTACGAGGGATACGGACCCAATGGCGTCGCGCTCATGATCGAGTGTCTGACCGACAACAAGAACCGCGCCGCCGCAGAGGTCCGCACGGCTCTCAGCCGCAACGGCGGGACACTGGCCGACCCGGGCAGCGTCGCCTACAACTTCAGCCGTAAGGGCGTCATCGTCGTCGGCTCCGAGGGCACGACCGAAGACGACGTCATGATGGCGGCGCTGGAAGCGGGCGCCGAGGAGATCGAGCCGCACGCCGAGGGCTTCGAGGTCATCACCGAGGCCACCGACCTGGTGGCGGTGCGCAGCGCGCTGCAGGAAGCCGGGATCGACTACGAATCGGCGGACGTCGAGTTCGTGCCGAACCTCAAGGTGGAGATCGACGCCGACACGGCCCGCAAGATCTTCCGTCTCATCGACGCGCTCGAAGACAGCGAGGACGTGCAGAACGTGTTCACCAACTTCGACCTGACCCCCGAGGTCCAGGCCGAGCTGGAGAACGACGAGGCTTAGGCGCGCCGGACGGCCCGTGTCGGTTCCGCCGCCTAGCCTGGGGGAGTGACCTCCTCTCTGCGCGTGCTCGGCATCGACCCGGGACTCACCCGGTGCGGAGTCGGCGTCGTCGACGTCGACCGCTCGCGCCGGGGCACGCTGGTCCACGTCGGGGTCATCAGGTCGTCGCCGGACGCCGACATCGGTGATCGTCTGGCGATCGTCGCCGCCGGTATCCGTGCGGTGATCGCCGAACATCGACCGGATGCCGTGGCCGTGGAGCGGGTGTTCGCGCAGCAGAACACCCACACCGTGATGGGCACCGCGCAGGCCAGCGGCGTGGCGCTGTTGATCGCCGCGGAGTCGGGGCTCCCCGCAGCCACGCACACCCCGAGTGAGGTGAAGGCGGCTGTGACCGGATACGGCGCCGCCGACAAGCGCCAGGTGCAGACCATGATCGCGCGGATCCTGCGTCTGGACGCCCTGCCGCAGCCTGCGGACGCCGCGGATGCCCTCGCGATCGCGCTGTGTCACGCCTGGCGCCGCGGAGGTCCGGTGTCGTCCGGGCAGGGTGCCCTGACCCCCGCGCAGCGCGCATGGGCTGCCGCGGAGCGTGTCGCTCGAACATAGCTACGAGCGAAGCCGTAGGCTGACGGGATGATCTCCTCTCTGCACGGCGTCGTTCTGCACGCGACGTCCGATCAGGTCGTCATCGACGTGGGTGGGGTCGGCTTCGCCGTCGCCGTGCCTGCCGATGTCGCACACACGGCCACCGTGGGGGAGAAGCTCCTCCTTCACACGAGCCTCATCGTCCGGGAGGACTCCCTCTCCCTGTTCGGCTTCGCGGATCGCGGCGAACTGGAGATCTTCGGGCTGCTGATCAGCGTGACCGGCGTCGGACCGAAGTCGGCACTCGGGGTGCTCTCACACCTCACCACGGATCAGATCGCCGAAGCCGTCACCGCCGAGGACGATGCCCCGTTCCGGAGGGTGTCGGGCATCGGCCCGAAAACGGCCAAACTCATCGTGCTCCAGCTCGCCGGCAAGGTGCAGGCTTTCGCCGCACCGACCAAGCCGGTCGCCGGAAGCGGCACCGACGTCGTGACCCAGGTCGCGGCCGCACTGATCGGTCTGGGCTGGTCGGAGAAGGTCGCCACCGAGGCCGCGACCCAGACGGCGGGGGAGGCCACGGAGGCCGAACGCGCATCGGTCGCCGCCCTGCTCCGCCGCACTCTCGCCCTGCTGGGGCCGGCGCAGGGAGGCCAGGCGCGTGTCTGACCCGCTCGACGCGACCGAACCGTCCGACGAGACCGAACTCGCGATCGAAGGTGCTCTGCGCCCGACGAGCCTCGGCGATTTCGTGGGGCAGCAGAAGGTCCGCGGTCAGCTCCAGCTGCTCCTCGAGGCGGCGCGCATCCAGAGCCGACCGGCCGATCACATCCTACTCGCGGGCCCTCCGGGACTCGGGAAGACGACGCTAGCGATGATCGTCGCCCACGAGAGCGAACGGCCGCTGCGCCTCTCGAGCGGACCCGCGATCCAGCACGCCGGCGACCTGGCGGCGCTCCTGTCGAGCCTGGTGCCGGGGGAGGTGCTCTTCATCGACGAGATCCATCGCATGGCCCGCTCCGCCGAGGAGATGCTGTACCTCGCGATGGAGGACTACCGGATCGACATCATGGTCGGTAAGGGTGCGGGGGCGACGAGCATCCCGCTCGAACTCTCGCCGTTCACGCTCGTCGGGGCCACGACCCGTTCCGGACTCCTGCCGAACCCGCTGCGGGATCGTTTCGGGTTCACGGGGCATCTCGAGTTCTATGAGGAGGCCGAGCTGGAGCAGGTCATCGCGCGCTCGGCCGCGGTGCTCGGCGTCGACCTGCCGACGGACTCGCTCTCCGAGATCGCGCGCCGGTCCCGAGGCACGCCCCGCATCGCGAACCGTCTGCTGCGCAGAGTGCGCGACTATGCCCTGGTGCACGGTGACGGTGCCGCGACGATCCGCGACGTGCGCGCGGCGCTGGAGCTCTACGACGTCGACGCGATCGGTCTCGACCGACTCGACCGTGCGGTCCTCGAAGCTCTGGTCCGGCGCTTCCGTGGCGGGCCCGTCGGGCTGAGCACGCTCGCCGTGGCCGTCGGCGAGGAAGGCGAGACCGTGGAGAGCGTCGTCGAGCCCTACCTCGTGCGCATCGGCTTCCTCGGACGCACTCCGCGAGGTCGTGTGGCGATGCCGGAGGCCTATGCGCATCTGGGCGTCCCCCATCCGGACGGGATGCTTAAGTTGGATGACCTATAATCACTGAAGACTTCCCGGTTACCTTCGCGCGCCCAAAGGCTGGAGCGTGCACCTGAGAAAGGCGCTTCCCCCATGCCCATGGAATTCCTGCTCTTCGGCCTTCTCGCCGTCCTCCTCGTCTTCATGATCTTCAACACGCGCAAGCGCACGAAGCAGATGAAGGCCGAGCAGGAGGAGAAGGCGACCAAGACCGTTCCCGGCGCCAAGGTGCTCCTGCAGGGCGGCATCTACGGAACGATCGTCTCCTACGACCCCGATGACCTCGACACCCCGGCTCTCGTCGAGATCGCGCCCGGCACGATCATCGACGTCCACAGCCAGGCGATCCTGCGCGTCGTCGAGCCGAAGGACGCGATCGTCGAGTCGCCTGCCGACGCCGTCGAGGAGCAGGCTGCGGACGAGTCGATCGCCCCTGCGGTCGAGACCCCCGAGGAGACGCGCGCCCGCCTCGAGCGGGACGCCGACGACAAGTAATTCCGCGGCCGACGCGGCCCCTCGGATCTCCGTCCTTCCAGAAAGCTGAACACACGTGGCTTCATCCTCTCCCGTCCGTCACGCCTGGCGGGTCCTTCTCGGCCTGCTCCTCGTGACCGGCGTGCTCTTCGGCATCAACTCGTTGGGCGTGTACGTCTTCAAGGACGCTGACGGGGCGCCGGTGAGCTCATGGACACCCGAGCTCGCGCTCGACCTCCAGGGCGGCACCCAGATCGTCCTGAGCGCCGAGACGGAGGACGGAGCGGCACCCACACAGGAGCAGCTCGACCAGGCCGCGGCGATCATCCGTCAGCGCGTCGACGCGTCCGGTGTGGCCGAAGCCGACATCACGACCGAGGGCGGACAGAACATCGTCGTCCAGATCCCGGGCGAGGCCGACGCGCAGACCCGTGAGCGGATTCAGGCGAGTGCGCAGCTCGAGCTCCGGCCCGTGCTGTACACGAACGCCGCGGGCACGGAGTTCGTCGGCGACGACGGGAACTCCACACCCTTCCCGACGCCCGACCCCACCCTGAACGCGACGCCGACGGCCACGCCCACCGATGCGAGTGACCTGTCTTGGGTGACGGAGAAGCTCGCGGCGGAGTTCCAGGCCTACGACTGCGCGAATCCCGACAACGACCCGGCACGGGCGCCGAAGGACCAGCCCGTCGTGGCGTGTTCGCCCGACGACACGCAGAAGTTCCTGCTCGGCCCGACGGAGCTCGACGGCACCGCCATCACCGACGCTTCGGCCGGGCGCGACCAGAAGTCCGGCGCCTGGATCGTGCAGCTGACCATGAACGGCGAGGGCGGCGACGCCTTCGGCAAGGTCAGCACACGTCTGAACCAGAACCGCATCGATGGCCTCTCGCCGCGCGACCAGTTCGCGTTCGTGCTCGACGGCGACGTGATCAGCGCTCCCAGGATGAACGGCGTGATCCTCGACGGACGACCCAGCATCTCGGGCAGCTTCACGCAGGAGACGGCGACCACGCTCGCCGATCAGCTCAAGTTCGGTGCCCTGCCGCTCAGCTTCACCGTGCAGAGCTCCGACACGATCTCCGCGACTCTCGGTACCCAGCAGCTCCAGATCGGCCTGATCGCGGGGCTCATCGGTCTCGCCCTCGTCGCGATCTACTCGCTCATCGTGTACCGCGCGCTGGGCTCGGTCATCATCGCCTCGATCGCGGTCATGGCCATCCTGACCTACATCATCATCTGCATCCTGGCGTGGCGTATCGGCTTCCGCCTGTCGCTCGCCGGCGTCGCCGGTCTCATCGTCTCCATCGGCTTCACCGCCGACTCGTTCATCGTCTACTTCGAACGAATACGAGATGAGCTCCGTGACGGCAAGTCGATCACGGCGGCCGTGGAAGACGGCTGGGGCCGCGCGAAGCGGACGATCTACATCTCGAAGTCGATCAACATCCTGGCCGCGCTGGTGCTGTACATCCTGGCCGATGCCACGGTGAAGGGCTTCGCGTTCACGCTCGGCCTCACCACGCTGATCGACGTGTTCATCTTCGTGATCTTCACGCACCCGGTGATGCAGCTGCTCGCCCGCACCCGCTTCTTCGGCGGAGGGCACAAACTGTCCGGCCTCGACCCCGAGGCGCTCGGTGCCGTCTACCGGAGCCGGTCCCAGTACCGTGAGGTCGCGACGGCCTCGGTCGGACGCGGTGCGAAGAACGCCCGTTCCCGTGGCGAGGCGGAGCGTCGCCAGACCATCGCCGAACGCAAACGCGCAGAAGCGCTTGCGGGCGACAAACCCACCAACGCCGGAAGTGAGGGAGACGTCTGATGCCTTCCATGAATGAGTTCGGCAACAACCTCTACTCCGGCAAGACGTCCTTCCCGTTCGTCGGCAAGCGTCGGCTGTGGTTCATCATCGCCATCGTCCTCGTCGTGGGCTCGGCCCTCGTTCCGCTCATCCGTCCGATCCAGTTCTCCATCGAGTTCACCGGCGGTTCGCAGTTCACGGTGCAGGCGCCGGACACGGTCGATCAGGACACCGCGACCGAGGCCGTGCAGTCGGTGGTCGCCGGAGCGGCGACCAAGGTCGTCGTCGTCAACGACACCGACATCCGCGTCCAGACCGACCAGATGAGCGCTGCGGAGACGCAGCAGGTCGCCGAGGCCCTCGCTGAGGCGTACGGCGTCGAGCCGGCCAACGTGACGTCGTCCTTCATCGGCCCGGCGTGGGGTGAGAACGTCACGAAGCAGTCGCTGTGGGGTCTCGCGATCTTCCTCGCGCTCACCTTCCTGATCCTCGCGATCTACTTCCGCACGTGGAAGATGTCGGCGGCCGCGATCATCGGTCTTCTCGATGTGCTCGTGATCACGGTCGGCGTCTACGCGCTGGCCGGGTTCGAGATCTCCCCGGCAGCCGTGATCGGCTTCCTGACGATCCTCGCGTACTCGCTCTACGACACGACCGTCGTCTTCGACAAGATTCGAGAGAACACGACGGAGGACGGGGAGAAGTCGGCCCGACTCTTCGGTGAATCGGTGAACCTCGCTGTCAACCAGACGCTCGTGCGGTCGATCAACACGTCTGTCGTCGCGGCGCTTCCCGTCGGCGCGGTGCTCTTCATCGGTGCCTTCTGGCTCGGTGCGGAGTCGCTCACCGACATCTCGCTGTCGATCTTCGTGGGAATCCTCGTGGCCACCTACTCGACGCTGTTCGTCGCCGCGCCGCTGTACTCGCTGTTCCGTGAGAACGAGCCGCAGCTCAAGGAGCGCGACGCACGCATCCGTGAAGCCCGCAGCAGGGCGTCCGTCGAAGCCTGATCGGCCCCCTCGGCGGGAGCTCGGCCCGCACAGCACGCGTAGGATGAACTGATCGGGAGGTGAGTTGATGGCGGAACCGCAGACGTCATCGCAGGGTTCGAGTCTGCGACGACTGGTTCCCCGCATCTTCTCCCGCGCGTCCCGGATCAACGATCTCGACAATCTGATCCGCACGGTGCGTGCGAACCACCCGAAGGGTGATTTCTCCGTCATCGAACGCGCATACGCGGTCGCCAAGGAGAAGCACGAAGGGCAGAAACGTCAGAGCGGCGAGCCGTACATCACGCACCCGCTCGCGGTCGCCCAGATCCTCGCCGAGCTCGGTCTCGGACCGCGTGCGATCGCGGCGGCGCTCCTGCATGACACGGTCGAGGACACGGGCTACGCGCTCACCGATCTCACGGCCGAGTTCGGCGACGAGGTCGCGATGCTCGTCGACGGCGTCACCAAGCTCGACAAGGTCAAGTACGGCGAGAGCGCGCAGGCCGAGACCGTCCGCAAGATGATCGTCGCGATGTCGAAGGACATCCGCGTGCTGCTGATCAAGCTCGCCGATCGCCTGCACAACGCGCGCACCTGGGGCTTCGTCCCGCCGGAGAAGGCGGCGAAGAAGGCCAAGGAGACTCTCGAGATCTACGCGCCGCTGGCGAACCGTCTCGGTATCCAGGCGATCAAGTCGGAGCTCGAGGATCTCTCGTTCGCGGTGCTGCACCCGAAGATCTACAACGAGATCCACAGCCTCATCGCCCAGCGCACCCCGCAGCGCGAGAAGTATCTGAACCAGGTCGTCGAGGAGATCGACGAAGACCTGCGTGACCTCCGCATCCGCGGCAAGGTGGTCGGCCGTCCGAAGCAGCTCTACTCGGTGTACCAGAAGATGGTCATCCGAGGCCGCGAGTTCGATGACATCTACGATCTGATCGGCATCCGCGTGCTCGTCGCCTCCGTGCGCGACTGCTACGCCGTTCTCGGTGCGATCCACGCGCGCTGGACCCCGCTGCCCGGTCGGTTCAAGGACTACATCGCCACTCCGAAGTTCAACCTCTACCAGTCGCTGCACACGACGGTGATCGGCCCCGCAGGCCGCACGGTCGAGATCCAGATCCGCACGCACGAGATGCACCAGCAGGCCGAGTACGGCGTGGCCGCGCACTGGATGTACAAGGAGCGGATGAACGGCGGCGGCAAGACCGAGGTGCGCGCCTCCGACACCGACATGGCATGGCTCGCGCACATCTCCGACTGGCAGGCGGAGACGGCCGACCCGGGAGAGTTCCTGGAGTCCCTCCGATTCGAGATCGGCGCGAAGGAGGTCTATGTCTTCACGCCGAAGGGACGTGTGATCGGTCTCCCGTCAGGCGCCACCCCGGTCGACTTCGCCTACGCCGTGCACACCGAGATCGGCCATCGCACGATGGGCGCCAAAGTCAACGGTCGCCTCGTGCCGTTGGAGTCGGAGCTCAAGAGCGGCGATGTCGTCGAGGTCTTCACCTCGAAGAACCCCGATGCCGGCCCCAGCCAGGATTGGCTCGGATTCGTCGCGAGCACGCGTGCCCGCAACAAGATCCGCGGCTGGTTCACGAAGGAGCGACGCGAAGAGGCGATCGAGCAGGGCAAGGAGGCCATCGCTCGCGCGATGCGTCGGCAGAACCTGCCGCTGCAGCGCCTGATGAGCCACGACTCGTTCACCGAGGTCGCCCACGGCATGCACTACGAAGACGTCTCCGCGCTCTACGCGGCCGTCGGCGAAGGGCACGTGTCGACCCAGTCGGTGCTGGAAAAGGTCACCGCCCTCGTGGCGGCGAACGATCCCACGACCGGCGCCATCGACCTTCCGGGCAGCGTGCCGACGCGCGAGCCGCGCTCCGGTGACTCCGGTGTGCTCGTGCGCGGGGCCAACGACATCCTCGTCAAGCTCGCGAAATGCTGCACCCCCGTCCCGGGAGACCAGATCGTCGGATTCGTGACGCGCGGCAGCGGCGTCTCCGTGCACCGTGCCGACTGCGTCAACGTGAAGGCACTCGGCGCGGAGCAGGACCGTTTCGTCGAGGTCTCGTGGGCGCCGACAACGAAGAGCGTGTTCCGCGTGCAGATCCAGGTCGAGGCGCTCGACCGCTCCGGACTGCTCTCCGACGTCACCAGGGTGCTCAGCGAGCACCACGTCAACATCCTCTCCGCCACGGTGACGACGACCGATGAGCGCCTCGCCTTGAGCCGCTTCGTCTTCGAGATGGGCGATGCCGTGCATCTCGACCGGGTGCTCAACGCCGTCCGGCGCATCGACGCGGTGTACGACGTGTATCGCGTCACTTCCTCCTGAGGGCGAGACGCTCCAACGCCGCCAGACCGGCGCGGCTTCCCGGTACGCGCCGCAGGCCGCACAATGCCGCGGCCGCAGCCTCCGGGGTCCCGGGGACGGCGAGGGCGAGACGATCCATCCACGGCAGGACCCGAGGGTCGCGATGCAGCGTCGTGGCGAGGTCGAGCATCGTCCGTACCGGCGTCGAGACCGGAACGCCCCCGATCGTCCAGAGGTCAGAGCCGGGTAGCACGGTGTCGTGGAACACGAGGCGCGCACTGGTGACCGGCCGAATCCTGCGTTCGACGCAGCGCTTGACGTGATGCACCATCGGGGGAGCGTCACCCGCGCCATGGATCCATGCGGCGGTCTGCGCGCAGGCGGCCGTGCCGGGCTGGATGAGAGCCGACACGGTGGTCGCGCGGACATCTGGATCCTCCACCAGATCGGCCGGGATGTAGGCGTCTCCCACCTCGACGACATGACCGTCGATCCTGGCCGCGCTGAGCTCGCTCTGGCTCAACCGATCGCCGGGCACATACAGGAACGCGGGGTGCATCACGTCAGTCTGACGTAGTGCACCCCGCGTTCTCGCTGGTCGCGGAGACCTGTGGAGAACCGATCAGCCACCCAGAGCGTTCAGCCAGGCGCGTCGGGCTTCGAGCGCATCCGCGGCTTCCTTGGCAGCCTTCTTGTCGCCGGCCTTCTCTGCGGCCGCGACCTCGGCTTCGAGCTTCTCGATCGCCTCGAGCAGCTGCGAGCTCATGTCATTCGCGCGCGCCTTGGTCTCGGGGTTGTTCTTCTTCCAGTCCACGTCTTCGCGGGCCTTCAGCCCCTGCTCGATGGTGCGGAGCTTGTCATCGAGCGCCCGTTCCTTCTCGCGCGGGAAGATGCGGCCGATCTCGTCCCACTGACGCTGGATGCGCGTGAGGAGAGCGCGAGCGCGTTTGATGTTCGACTCGTCGGCGACGGCCTTGGCTTCTTCGAGGAGTGCCTCGCGAGCCTCGATCTTCGGCGCGGACTCGGCTTCCTCGGCAGCGGACTGCTCCGCGCGGGCCGCGTAGAGGGCGTCACCGGCTGCCTTGAACCGTGCCCAGAGTGCGTCGTCCGCCTTGCGGCCTGCGCGGCCGGCGGCCTTCCACTCGTCGAGCAGCGTGCGATAGGCGGGGATGCCGTCCGTCCCGCGCGGGGCGAGGGCCTCGGCGCGCTCGACCAGTCTCGTCTTCACGTCGCGGGCGCTCTTGTGGGCGTCGTCGAGTTCCGAGTAGAAGGCGCGGCGCTGCTTGTCGACCACGGCACGGGCGTCCCGGAACCGCTTCCAGAGCTGCTGCGAGATGCCCTTCGACAGACGAGGACCGTTCTGCTGCTGGGCCTGCCAGGCATCGAAGAGCTCGCCGAGCTCCGCCGTCACCTGCTTCCACTGCACCTTGCTGAGGTCGCGCGCGGCGATGGCCTCGGCCTTCTCGACGAGCACGGTGCGCTCGGCGATCGCCTTGTCGACGAGCTCCTTGGCCTGCTGGGCTTCCTGCTCCGTGGCTTCGGAGAGCGAGGAGGTGAGGGCGTTCAGCCGGTCGCGGAGTCCCGCGAGATCTCCGACGGCGGCGGCATCCGTCGCCTCGTCGATCAAGTGGCCCGCCTGCTTCGCGAGGTCGCTCGCAGCTGCGCCACCGGCCTGGTGCCGCTGCTCGAGAGCGTGCACCTTGAAGGCGATGTCGTCGAACTTCCGCACGAAGTAGGCGAGTGCCTCCTCCGGCGTACCGTCCGGGTACTGGCCGACGACGCGCCAGGCGTCGCCCTCACGGACCTCGACGGTGCCGTCGTCTGAGACGCGACCCCATTCAGCGGATGTCGAGGACGCGGCAGGTACCGGAGCGACGGGCGCGACGGCGGCCGGTGTCGGCGCCTTTCGCGGCATCGGCACGGCAGGCGGTCCGGGGACGGGGGGAGTCGGCTTCGAGGGCTCGGTGGCAGACACGTAATTCTCCTTGCGCGGTAGGGCCGCGGGAGGCGGAAAGGACGAGGCTCAGCCTAGTACGCCCGAGCACCCGGGGTGAGGCCGCGCGGCGGGCGCCGCCTCGTTACCGTTCTGTGAGCAGAACGTTCGACGGATGAAACACGCCGCGTCATCTCCGGGAAACACGATGCTCCTATCGTCTCGAGCACGACAGCCTTCCGGTCGACAGGAGCACGATGAACGACACCGCATCCCCGACGAGCGAGATCCTGGTCGTCGGGGCGGGGATCGCGGCGCACCGGTTCGTCGAGCAACTACTCCGCGAACCCGATGCTCCGGTGCGGGTCACCGTGATCGGCGATGAAGGTCGAGGTCCCTATGACCGTTCGGCACTCGCGCGACTGTTCTCGGGCGTCGAAGCCGAGGGAATCCAGCTCGACCGTTCCGTGTTCCGCGATGATCGCGTGCGGCTGATCCGCGACGATCGGGTGCTGCGGATCGACCCACGCGGCCACACGGTGCGGACGCGAGCACGGCGCACCTATTCGTACGACACGCTCGTCCTGGCGACCGGTTCCTTCGGCGCGAGGGTCGCCGTCGAGGGAGCGGATCTTCCCGGCTGCTTCGGATTCCGCACGATCGAGGATGTCGAAGCGCTGCAGGCGTTCGTGGAGTCGCGGGGCCGAGAACTCGGCCGTCCTCTGCGCGGCGCCGTGATCGGCGCCGGACTGCACGGCCTCCAGGCGGCGGAGGCTCTGCACGGGATGGGCGTGGACACGACGGTCGTGCAGTTTCCGGATCGTGTCCTGCCACGGCACCTCGACGCCGGTTCGGCGGAGGTGCTGGAACGCGCCTGGCAAGAGCGGGGCATCGCCGTACGCACCCGGACGCGGACGACACGGCTCGATCCCGATGAGTCGGGTTCGGTCGCTTCATTGGAGTTCCAGGACGGTTCATTCGAACGCACGGACGTGGTGGTGTTCACCGTCGGGGTGCGTCCTCGGGACGAGCTCGCACGCAATGCCGGCCTCGCGGTGCATCCGAGAGGAGGCGTGCTCGTCGACGAACGGTGCGCGACCTCGAACCCGGACATCCTCGCGATCGGGGACGTCGCGTGCCGCGACGATCCTGCCCCCGCACTCGTCGGCTCCGCACGGAGGATGGCCGATGTCGCGGCAGCGCGCGTGCGAGGGCGGGATGCGGCCTTCTCCGCCTTCGACGAGTTCGGGCTCCTCCGTGTCGGCGGAATCGACATCGCGAGCTTCGGCGACCCGCTGGCGCACTCGACAGCGGCGATCGAGGTCGTCACGCACCGCGATGCGTCGCAAGGGACCTATCGGAAGCTCGTCCTCACCGACGACGGGCGGACGCTCCTCGGCGGGATCCTCATCGGCGACACCAGCGCGTACCGGAGTCTCCAGGCGTCGGTCGGGGAGCCGCTGCGCCCCCACCAGGCTGCGCAGCTTCTGCCGTCGGGCGAGACGCTGGATGCGGCGGAGAGCTGCGATCACCTCGGCCTGCCGCCGCGAAGCCTCTACGCGGCGGTGCTTCTCGCCGGACTCTCGACCTTCACGGAGATCCGCGCGCGCTTCGGATCCGACGCCGCCTGCGAGCGGTGCACCCTGGCGATCGCTCGTGTGCTCAACGAGCTCGCCGGGCAGCAGGCTAGGCAGGCCGCGAATGCCGAGCCCGAGACCGCCGACGGCGCGCTGAGCCGTGTCCACACGGACGGCAGCTGTGTCGTGGTGCCGACGGTCCGCGACGGTGTGCTCACCCCGTCAGACCTCCTGGTGATCGGGCGGGTCGCCGAAGACCATGGGCTTCGACCTCGCGTCGTGGGCGCTCGGATCGAACTGCGCGGCGTGCGTCCCGAGCAGCTGCGGTCCGTGATCGACCGCCTGGCCGCATCCGGGCTCGCGCAGGGCCCGCGCATGCTCGAACACGAGCCACACCTGGAGGAGGGGATGCTCACGCCGTTCGCGACCGGCTCGGGCCGGAGCGGGTTGCCCGTTCGTGGCTGGGGCGAACGACCACGCCAGGGGCGTCCACACCGTCCGTCGTTTCATCGTGCGGAGAACCCCGCATGACGATGCTGCGTCCCGGGGTGCGTCCGGTCCTCGCCGGGTGCAGGATCGTCATCTCGGACGATGCGAGGTCAGTCGAAGCCGCGCCGCGTTCGAAAGGCCAGGCGGGATCGGAAGCGCTCATCCGCTCCCTCTCGGAGGTGGGCGCGGAGGTGTGGCGGGTGGCGGTGCCTCGGGACGGTGCGGCCGCCCCGGCCGCTCTGCGTCGTGCGGTCCAGCGCGCCGGGAGCGGAGGTGTCGATGCCGTGCTCTTCCTGTCGTCATCGATGACCTGGATCGAGACGGCGGAACGCGCCGGGGTGCTCGACGCCACCCGGCGGAGGACGGGTTCAGGCCGGCTCCTCCTCGCCGCACTCGATCGAGAGGAAGCGGACCGCCTGCGTGCCGCCCGGCTGCCGGCGGCGTTCACGGACGAGCAGAGCGTGACGGCGCTCGCACGCGGCGTCGTCGCGCACTACGGCAACGGGTCCGGATCGCTCGTCACGGATGCGGGGCGTCTCGAGGTCCGAAGCGGTGGCGTGGTCGTGGATGAGCGGTTCATCCCGTTGTCCCGCGGGGCAGCGGGTGTCATCGAGGCCCTGTTCCTCGCCGGTGGGCGGGTGCTGTCGCGCGCGGAGATCGGCCGTGGTCTGCCCGGGGGAGAGCGCAGCGGGCGTGCGGTGGAGGTCGCCGTCGCGCGGCTTCGCGAATCACTCGACGGCGTCGACCTCGTCCAGACGGTGGTCAAACGCGGCTATCGACTCGCCGTGGCGGAGCAGTGACCAGTCGGCGTCCCGTGGGGCGGGACGCCGTAGGGCATCACTCGGCGGGAGTGTCGGAGGGGACGGGGGTCGGCGTCTCCGAGGGGGCCTCGGTCGGAGCTGTCGTCGGCTCGACGGTGGGCGTGGGAGTGGGAGTCGGCTCGGGTGCGGTGACCTGCGCGTGAACGACCTGACTGCCGATCGCGGCGATCACGATGAGGCTCCCGACGATCGCGGCGATCGTGTTGTCACGGACGCGACGACGGATCTGACCCTCGTGCCACTGCGTGCGCGCGGCGTGCAGTCGTGCGCGCTCGGCTGAGGTGCGCGACTGTGCGTTCTTGGAACCGCGTGCGGCCATGCCTGGATCTCCCGTCCTGACGCCGGTACGCGACGTCGCCTGAGAGCCTACCGGGATGGGCGCTGTCGCCCGAAGTGTCGGGACCCGCCGGTAGCCTGGAGAGATGACGTCCCCCGCCGCGCTGCTCTCCGGGCAGACGCCCCTCGCCGTGCGTATGCGCCCGGTCTCGCTCGACGAGGTCGCGGGACAACGTCACCTTCTGCGGGCGGGTTCTCCGATCGTCGCTCTCGCCGACCCGGAGGCGAGCTCGCCCGGTGCGGTGTCGATCATCCTGTGGGGCCCTCCCGGCACAGGCAAGACCACGTTGGCACAGGCGATCGCGCGGTCCTCGGGGCGGCGCTTCGTCGAGTTGTCGGCGATCACCGCGGGCGTGAAGGACGTCCGCGAGGTCATGCAGGAGGCGATCACACAGCGCGATCTCTACGGGCAGACCACGATCCTGTTCCTCGACGAGATCCACCGCTTCACGAAGGCGCAGCAGGATGCCCTGCTCCCCGGAGTCGAGAACGGCTGGGTGATCCTGATTGCGGCGACCACAGAGAACCCGTCGTTCTCGGTGATATCGCCGCTGCTGTCTCGCTCCCTGCTGCTCACGCTCCAGCCCCTCACCGACGACGACATCGGGTTGCTCGTGGATCGAGCCGTCGCCGACGCACGCGGCTTGAACGGCGCGGTCGTGTTGAGTGCCGAGGCGCGATCGTCGCTGATCCGTCTCGCTTCCGGCGATGCCAGACGAGCGCTCACCGGGCTCGAGGCGGGCGCGGCCGTCGCGCTCTCGCATGCATCGGCCGCGCCCGCGGACGATGGCGATGGCGAATCCGCTGACGCGGGTGACGCGGCGTCCGTGCCGGAGGTCTCCGCCGATGACATCGCGCAGGCGGTCGACAAGGCTCTGCTGCGGTACGACCGGCAGGGCGATGAGCACTACGACGTCATCAGCGCGTTCATCAAGTCGATCCGAGGATCCGACCCCGACGCGGCGCTCCACTACCTCGCCCGCATGATCGAAGCGGGGGAGGACCCGCGCTTCATCGCCCGTCGCCTCGTGATCTCCGCCTCGGAGGACGTGGGTCTCGCCGACCCGCAGGCGCTCGGCATCGCTGTCGCCGCCGCTGATGCGGTGGCCTTCATCGGCATGCCGGAGGGGCGCATTCCCCTCGCCGAGGCGACCGTGTACCTGGCGACCACGGCGAAGTCCAATGCGGCGTATGTGGGAATCGACGCCGCGATCGCCGATATCCGCTCCGGAGGCTTCGGACGCGTGCCGCTTCATCTGCGGGATGCGCACTACCCGGGGGCCAAGCGCCTCGGACACGGCAAGGGCTACGTCTACTCCCACGACAGCGAGTACGGCGTCGTGCCGCAGCAGTACCTGCCCGACGAGCTCGACGGCAGGCACTACTACGAGCCGAAGAACCTCGGCGCCGAGCGCGACATCGCGGCGCGCCTCGAGCGCATCCGTCGCATCCTCGGCGATCGCTGATGCACCCGATCGGGCGAGGAAGCGCGATCTGTTAGACTTGAGCGGCTCGAAACCGAGTTTTCGGGCATCTCCTCGTTCACACCCCACCTTGCTGGCGCCCCGGCGTGCGCTCCAAGGCAGAACGCGGACGATACGTCCGTGAGTCGTGAAAGACGCGACCACGTCATCGGAAGGATAACTTCGTGACCACGAAGTCCCAGGACCGCCGCAAGGTGCGTCTGAGCCGTGCCCTCGGCATCCCGCTCACCCCGAAGGCCGCCCGCTACCTCGAGAAGCGTCCCTACGCTCCCGGCGAGCACGGCCGCACGAAGCGCAAGGCAGACAGCGACTACGCCGTCCGTCTGCGTGAGAAGCAGCGTCTGCGCGAGCAGTACGGCATCCGCGAGAAGCAGATGCGCAACACCTTCAACGAGGCTCGTCGTCACGACGGTCTGACCGGTGAGAACCTGGTCGAGCTGCTCGAGATGCGTCTCGACGCTCTCGTCCTGCGTTCGGGCTTCGCCCGCACCACCGCGCAGGCTCGCCAGCTCGTCGTGCACCGTCACATCCTCGTCGACGGCCAGCTCGTCGACCGCCCGTCCTTCCGCGTGAAGCCGGGTCAGCTCATCCACGTCAAGGCCAAGAGCGAGGGCACCGAGCCCTTCCAGGTGGCAGCAGCCGGCGGTCACGCCGAGGTCCTGCCCCCCGTTCCGGGCTACCTCGAGGTCGAGCTCGACAAGCTCCAGTCGCGCCTGGTTCGTCGTCCGAAGCGCGCCGAGGTCCCCGTGACCTGCGAAGTGCAGCTCGTCGTCGAGTACTACGCGGCTCGCTGATCCAGCGATAGAGCAATCAGGCAGAAGGCGTCGGGATTCCCGACGCCTTCTGTCGTTTCCGCATACGATGGAGGCACCGCGCCTTCGCGGGTCAAAGGCAAGGATGACGACATGAAGAACGTGCTGTGGTTCCTGATCGGCGTGATCGGCGGCTTCGTCGCGGCTCACTTCATGAACAAGGACCCGCGCGGTCACGACATCCTCGCCGAGGTCGACGCCCGGATCAACGGATTCACCGCGATCCTCAGCGACGCCTACCGCGAGCAGGAGGCACGGCTCACGGAGCCGGGCGACAACTGAACCACCGCAGCAGCGCCCCGGCGCGGCATCTTCACGCAAGGACACCCGGCACCATATGAAAACTGCGGAGATCGCGCAGCGTTACCTCGACTTCTTCGAGAAGAACGACCACCTCATCGTCCCTTCGGCCTCGCTGGTCAGCGACGACCCGTCCCTGCTCTTCACGGTCGCCGGAATGGTGCCGATGATCCCGTACCTGACGGGCATCGTCCCCGCGCCGCATCCTCGCATCGCCGATGTGCAGAAGTGCATCCGCACCAACGACATCGAAGAGGTCGGCCGGACGGCCCGTCACGGCACGTTCTTCCAGATGCTGGGCAACTGGTCGTTCGGCGACTACTTCAAGGAAGGCGCGATCCGCTACGCCTGGGAGCTTCTGACGAGCTCCGAGTCCGACGGCGGACTCGGCTTCGACGAGAAGGACCTCTGGGTCACCGTCTACGAGACGGATGACGAGGCGGAGGCGATCTGGCGCGACATCATCGGACTGAAGCCGGAGCGCATCCAGCGCCTCGGGCGCGCGGACAACTACTGGAACACCGGCCAGCCCGGCCCCGGCGGCCCCGACTCCGAGATCTTCTTCGATCGAGGCCCCGCTTACGGCAGGGACGGCGGTCCCGCTGTCGACGACTCGCGGTTCCTGGAGATCTGGAACCTCGTGTTCATGCAGGACTTCATCGAGAACATCCGCAGCAAGACGGAGTTCGACATCGTCGGCGAACTCCCGATGAAGAACATCGACACCGGCATGGGTCTCGAGCGCGTCGCGTTCATCAAACAGGGCGTCGAGAACATGTACGAGTCGGACCAGGTGCGTCCGGTGCTCGACCGCGCCATCGAGCTGTCCGGCCGCCAGTACGGTGTGCAGCACGAAGACGACGTCCGCTTCCGCGTGATCGCCGACCACGTCCGTTCCTCGCTCATGCTCCTCTCCGACGGCGTGCGGCCCTCCAACGAGGGACGCGGGTACATCCTGCGCCGCCTGATGCGTCGCGCGGTCAGGGCGATGCGCCTGCTCGGCGTCGACGAGCCGGTGTTCCCCGAGCTGTTCGCCTCCTCGCGCGACGCGATGAAGTCGGCCTACCCCGTGCTCGAGAAGGACTGGGCTGTGCTCTCCGCGTCGGCGTTCGCCGAAGAGGAGACCTTCCGTCGCACGCTCGTCGCCGGCTCGACGATCCTCGACCTCGCGCTGGATGAGACGAAGAAGGGCGGTGGGAAGACGCTCAGCGGCCCTGAGGCCTTCCTGCTGCACGACACCTACGGCTTCCCGATCGACCTCACGCTCGAGGTCGCGGAAGAGGCGGGTCTCGACGTCGACCGGGCCGCTTTCGACACGCTCATGCAGGAGCAGCGCCAGCGTGCCAAGGACGACGCCCGCAACCGCAAGCGCCAGCTCGCCGACGTGTCCGTCTACCGCGATCTGCGCGCACTGGGCGAGACCGGTTTCGACGGCTACACGGCGCTCGAGGTCGAATCGCGCGTGCTCGGCCTCCTCGTCGACGGCGTCCCCGTGCGCAGCGCTTCCGAGGGGCAGATCGCCGAGGTCGTGCTCACCGAGACGACTCTGTACGCCGAATCGGGCGGTCAGGTCGCCGACAAGGGAACCATCGTCGGCCCCGGCTACGAGCTCGAGGTGCTCGACGTGCAGCGCCCCGTCCCCGGACTGATCAGTCACACCGTCGAGGTCGCTCGGGGGAGCGTGGCGGTCGACGACGTCGCGACGACCGTCGTGGATGCGGCGAACCGTCGCGCCGCCCGCCAGGCGCACTCGGCCACGCACCTCGTGCACGCCGCGCTCCGCGACACCCTCGGTCCGACGGCGACGCAGGCCGGATCCTTGAACCGCGCCGGCTACATGCGGTTCGACTTCGCCTGGTCGCAGGCGCTCTCCGCCGACACCCGCAGCGAGATCGAGGAGATCACCAACCGCGCGGTGCAGGACGCCCTCGAGGTGACCACGCGAATCGTCTCTCTCGACGAGGCGAAGGAAGCCGGCGCGATGGCGCTGTTCGGTGAGAAGTACGGCGACGTCGTGCGCATGGTCGACATCGGCGGCCCCTGGTCGCGCGAGCTCTGCGCCGGCACGCACGTGAGCACGAGCGCCGAGATCGGCTTGGTCAGTCTCGTCGGCGAGTCTTCCGTCGGTGCATCCAACCGTCGCATCGAGGCGCTCGTCGGCGCGGACGCATTCCGCGAACTCGCCGCCGAACGGGCGATCGTGTCACAGCTCACGAGCTCGCTCAAGACGCCGCGCGAGCAGCTGCCCGAGCGGATCGCGGATCTGACCGCGAGCCTGAAGGCGGCCGAGAAGCGCATCGCGCAGTTCGAGGCCAAGGAGCGCGCCGGACAGGTTCCGGCCATCGTGGAGGCTGCGACGCGCGTGGGGGCGTTCCGCCTGGCGGCGCAGAGCCTCGGCGAGGTCGCCTCGGCGGACGACGTGCGAGACCTCGTGAACGGCGTGCGCGATCGACTCGGATCGGATGCTGCTGTCGTGGCGCTCGGCGCGGTCGTCAACGGACGCCCTGTCGTGGTCGTGGCGACCAACGACGCCGCCCGTTCCGCGGGAGCGAAGGCGGGTGCGCTGGCGAAGCGCGCGGCCGGAGTCCTCGGGGGCGGCGGCGGTGGCCGCGACGATGTCGCCCAGGGCGGTGGCGCGGACGCCGCGGCGCTCCCCGCGGCGCTCGAGGCCATCTCGCAGGAGCTGCACAGCGCGTGAGTGGCTTCCGCCGCGGAGTGCGGCTCGGCATCGACGTCGGCCGGGCGAGGGTCGGTGTCGCGCGCTGCGACCCCGACGGGATGCTCGCGGTGCCGGTGGAGACCGTGCCTCGTGACGACGCATCCATCGACCGCATCCTCCAGATCGCTTCCGAGTACGAGCTGCTGGAGTTCGTCGTGGGGCTCCCCGTGAACATGCAGGGTGCGGACACCGCGTCGACCACGGATGCGCGGGAGTTCGGCGCCGCTCTGCAGCAGCGCAGCGGCATCCCCGTACGCCTCGTGGACGAGCGTCTCAGCACGGTGACGGCACACGCAGCTCTGCGCAGTTCCGGGAGATCTCAGAAGAAGTCTCGTAGCATTGTGGATCAGGTCGCCGCCGTGGTGCTTCTGCAGCAGGCGATCGACATGGAGAAGAGCACCGGAAACCCGGCCGGTGCCACCATCTCGCCTGACGAGGAGCACGCCTGACGATGTCCGAACGCGACAGCGAAACGCCGCGGCACGACGCCGATTCCCGCCTGGGGGACCTGTTCGAGAACCTTCCCGAGCCGACCAGACAGATTCCGACGGTCGACAACAGCGCGCCCGCTCCCGGTTCGCGTCGCGCGGCCAGGGAAGCGGCGACGGGGGATTCGACCGGCGCTCCGGCGCAGACTCCCTCGGCCGAGCCGTCTCCGGTGCCGGTGCGCGCTTCGGCCGATGACGCGGTGTCGGCCGCCGGCGAGGCGCCATCGCCGATTCCGGTTCGCGCATCCGCGGACGCTGCCGACACTCCCACGCGCGCCGTACCTCAGGTCACGCCGCCCGCTGCCGCGACGACGCCGGAGCCTGTGTTCGGCGGCGGACTCGACGACCTCTTCGTGCCGCACGACGACCACAGCGACGCACGGCCGAAGAAGAAGCGCCGCAAAGGATGCCTGATCGCGCTGATCATCGTTCTCGCGATTCTCGGTGGTATCGCGGTGGCCGGCGTCTGGGTGGCGAACACCTACGGCGAGAAGATCAGCGATGCCATGGGCTGGGGCGACTCGAAGGACTGGGAGCCGGGCCAGGCGACCGGTGAGGCCTTCGTCACGATCAAGGAGGGCGACACCGGGTCTCCCGTGTCCGTCGCTCTCCACGAGGCAGGGGTGACGAAGACCGAGGACGTCTTCTACGACTACCTGGTCGACGAGAACATCGCAGTCACGTTCTACCCGGGCGTGTACAAACTGCAGAAGAAGATGACGGCCGAAGCCGCCCTCGCGGCGCTCAAGGACGACGCCAACAAGCTGGAGAACACGGTGTCGGTCTCCGAAGGCGGAACGATCGTTTCTTCGCTGCCCGCGATGGCCGAGACACTGGGCCTGCCGCTCGCGGACTTCGAGGCCGCGGTCAAGGACCCGTCGCAGTACGGGGTGGATGCGCCGAGCCTCGAGGGCTGGTTGTTCCCGGCCGTCTACACCTTCGATCCCGAGGTCACCGCGACCCAGGTGATCCAGCGCATGGTCGACCGCACCCACGAGTCACTCGACGCGGCAGGGGTGCCCCCGCAGGACGCGGAACGCGTGCTGACGATCGCATCGATCATCCAGCGTGAGGGTCGTCTCGACGATTTCGCGAAGGTGTCGAGGGTCATCCAGAATCGCCTCGACATCGACATGCTGCTGCAGATGGACTCGACGGCCCAGTACGGTTACGGCTCACTGCACGAGGGCGTCGTGTCGAGCTCGAAGGAAGCGCTCGAGAGCGACAACGAGTGGAACACGTACAAGCGCACGGGTTTGCCCGCGACTCCGATCGCCAGCCCGAGCGACGCGGCCATCGACGCCGCGATGCATCCTGCGGACGGCCCCTGGCTGTACTTCGTGACGATCAACCTCTCAACGGGTGAGACGCAGTTCTCCGAGACCCTCGCCGAGCACGAGCAGGGTGTCGAGAAGTGGCGCGAGTGGTGCAGGGCCAACCCCGAGGGCGGCTGCTGACCACGTGTCTCGTACCCGACTGGCGGTCTGGGGCGACCCGATCGCGCACTCCAAGTCCCCGGACCTGCACGCCGCCGCGTACCGCGTGCTCGGCCTGGACTGGGAGTACGGACGGCGACGGGTCTCCGCAGAAGACTTCGGCGCGAACCTCGGCGGCCTAGACGACACCTGGCGCGGCCTGTCGCTGACCATGCCGTTGAAGGAGGAGGCGTTCAGAGCCGCCGCGACGCGGGATCGACATGCTGAACTCACGGGCGCCGTGAACACTCTCCTCTTGAGCGCCGCCCCGGCGGGATTCAACACGGACGTCGGCGGGATCGTCGATGCGCTGGCAGAAGCCGGCATCACCGCGGTCGAGAGTGCGCGCATCCTCGGATCCGGGGCCACCGCGGCATCTGCCCTCGTCGCCGCATCCGAGATCGGCGCGACCCGGGTGGAGGTTCGTGCCCGACGCCCGGAACGTGCGGCCGGACTCGTCGCACTCGGTGACCGCATGGGCGTCGTGGTCGACGTGCGGCCCCTCGACGGGCGAACTGGCTCGGTTGACCTGACCCTCGCGACTCTGCCCAGCGGAACCGCGCTTCCGGCCGAGACCGCCGCAGCGTTGGCTGAGACCGGAGGAACGCTGTTCGACGCCGCGTATGCGCCGTGGCCCTCCGCGCTCGCGTCCGCGTGGAGAGACTGCACGGTGGTCTCGGGACTCGGGATGCTGCTGCATCAGGCTGTGCGCCAGATCCGGATCTTCCGTCACGGTGACCCCGCGATCGCGCTTCCCGAGGAAGATGCCGTCATCGCCGCCATGCGCGCCGCGCTCTGACTCGACCCCGACCGACGAAACGCGGCGCGGAGTGGGTGCGAACCCGTGGGAGACTGGAGCAATGCTCCGCGTGCTCACGGCCGGCGAATCGCACGGCCCAGAACTCATCGCCGTCATGGAGGGCCTGCCCTCCGGCGTCCCTGTGTCGTCCGAGGCCATCCAGGCCGATCTCGCTCGGCGCAAGCTCGGCTACGGCCGCGGCTCGCGAATGAAGTTCGAGCAGGACGAGCTGACGATCTCGGGCGGCGTCCGTCACGGCAAGAGCCTCGGCAGCCCGATCGCCCTGCGCATCGGCAACACCGAATGGCCGAAGTGGATCGAGGTCATGAACCCCGAGCCCGTCGAGCTCACCGACAAGTCACGAGGCCGGAGTGCCCCGCTGACGCGCCCGCGTCCCGGCCACGCCGACCTCGTGGGCATGCAGAAATACGACTTCGACGAAGCGCGTCCGATCCTCGAGCGTGCGAGCGCTCGCGAGACGGCCGCGCGCGTCGCACTCGGCGCGATCGCCCGCTCCTTCCTCGGTGAGCTCGGGATCCGCCTGGTCAGCCACACCCTCTCGATCGGCCCCGTGCAGGTGCCCTCGGGCTCCGCTCTTCCGACGCCGGACGACGTGGACGCGCTGGATGCGGACCCGCTGCGGTGCTTCGACCCCGCGACCTCGGCACTGATGGTCGCCGAGGTCGACGATGCGAAGAAGGACGGCGACACCCTCGGCGGCATCGTCGAGGTGCTCGCCTACGGTCTTCCGCCGGGGCTCGGCTCGCACGTGCACTGGGACCGCCGGCTCGACGCCCGCCTGGCGCAGGCGCTCATGAGCATCCAGGCGATCAAGGGCGTCGAGGTCGGCGACGGCTTCGAGACCACCCGTCGCCGCGGCTCGGCCGCGCATGACGAGCTCTTCGCCACCGCAGACGGCATCACGCGCGGCTCCGACCGGGCCGGAGGCACCGAGGGCGGTATGTCCACGGGCACGGTCCTGCGCGTTCGTGCCGGTATGAAGCCGATCGCGACCGTGCCGCACTCGCTGCGGACCATCGATGTCGCGACGGGCGAGGACGCCACAGCCCACCACCAGCGTTCGGACGTGTGTGCGGTGCCGGCCGCAGGTGTGGTCGCCGAGGCGATGGTCGCGGTCGAGCTCGCCAACGCGGTGCTGGAGAAGTTCGGCGGTGACAGTATCCGCGAGACGCGCCGCAACCTCGAGGGGTACCTCGACGGCATCCCGGCGGAGCTGCGCACGACCCCCGCGTCCGAGGCGGCGCTCATCGCGCATGACGAGCGCGGCTGATCCGCTGACGCTGGTGCTGGTCGGTCCGATGGCCGCCGGCAAGACCAGCGTCGGCCGTCGGGTCGCACGACGACTCGGGGTCGCCTTCGTCGACACCGACAAGCGCATCGTCGCCGCGCATGGGCCGATCCCGGGCATCTTCGCCGAGCACGGGGAGGCTCACTTCCGCGAGCTCGAGCGTGCGGCGGTCGCCGAGGCGCTCTCCGAGGGCGGCGTGATCTCGCTCGGAGGCGGAGCAGTCACGCAGGCGGCGACGCGAGAGCTGTTGAAGGAGCACCCCGTGGTCTTCCTGACGGTGAACACCGATGCGGTGGCCGACCGGCTCCGTGGCAGCAATCGCCCCCTGCTGGCAGGGGAAGAGGATCCCGTGGAACGCTGGAAGAAGATCTTCGAGGAACGCCGGGGGTGGTACGCCGAGGTCGCCTCGACCACCTTCGACACCTCGCGACGTCCGATGCAGAAGATCGCGGACGAAATCGTGGCATGGAGGAGAGAGCAGCGATGAGCACGACGACCATCAGCGTCACCGGGAGCGACGCCTACGACATCACGATCGGACGAGGCATCCTCGACCGGGTCTCGGCGGCGCTCGCGCCGGGTGTCCGCAAGATCCTGGTCGTGCACCCGCCCACCCTCGCCGCTCGCGCGGCCGAACTGCGCGACCGGCTCCTCGCCGACACCGCCGAGGGCCCGCGCGAGGTGCTGCTCGCCGAGATCCCCGATGCCGAGCAGGGCAAGCGCATCGAGGTCGCGGCGTTCTGCTGGCAGGTCATGGGGCAGGCGGACTTCACCCGCAGTGACGCCGTCATCGGCTACGGCGGGGGAGCGGTGACCGACCTCGCCGGGTTCGTCGCCGCCACCTGGCTGCGCGGCGTGCAGCTGGTCCAGGTGCCTACGACGGTCCTCGGACTCGTCGACGCCTCGGTCGGCGGCAAGACCGGCGTCAACACCGCTGAGGGCAAGAACCTCGTCGGCGCGTTCTGGGCGCCGAGCGCCGTGGTCGGCGATCTCGACGAGCTCACCAGCCTCAGCCCGAACGAGGCGACGGCAGGCTTCGCCGAGGTGGTCAAGGCCGGATTCATCTGGGCGCCGGAGATCCTCGACATCATCGAGGCCGATCCTGCTCGTGCGGTCGACCCGACGACGGACGAGTTCCGCCGTGCGGTCGAGCTCGCGATCGACATGAAGGCCAAGGTGGTCTCCGACGACTTCCGCGAGGCAGGGCTCCGCGAGATCCTGAACTACGGGCACACCCTCGGACACGCGATCGAGCACGCCGAGCGGTACCGTTGGCGGCACGGTGCCGCGATCTCGGTCGGCATGCTCTACGCCGCCGAGCTCTCGCGTCTTGCGGGACGGCTGTCGGACACGGCGGCCGAGCGTCATCGGACCATCCTCGAATCCCTGGGCCTTCCCACCTCGTACCGCGGGGGCGCATGGCCGCAGCTGCTGGCCACGATGCAGCGCGACAAGAAGAGCCGAGGCGGGATGCTGCGCTTCATCCTGCTCGACGACATCGCCAAGCCGACCGTGCTGCAGGCCCCGGATGAGTCACTCCTGTTCGCGGCGTACCAGGAGGTCGGCGCGTGAGCCGGCGCATCCTCCTGGTGAACGGGCCGAACCTGAACCTCCTCGGCACCCGCGAACCCGAGGTGTACGGCACCGCGACACTCTCGGACGTGGAGCGGATCACCACCGAGGCCGCTGCGGCGGTCGGGTTCGAGGTGCGAGCGGTGCAGAGCAACCACGAGGGCGTGCTGATCGACGCGATCCAGGCCGCGCGTGAGGACTGCGCCGGCATCGTGATCAACCCGGGTGGCCTCACCCACACCTCCGTGGTCCTCCGCGACGCGCTCACCGGGGTCGCGCTGCCCTTCGCCGAAGTGCACATCTCCGACGTGTACGCGCGGGAGGAGTTCCGCCACCACTCGTACCTCGACGACGTCGCCGCGGTGCGCGTCGTCGGCCACGGCGTCGACGGCTACGCAGATGCCGTGCGACAGCTCGCAGCACTCATCCCTTAGAATCGACTGTCGGTCTCGTCCGACCCCGCAGACACACGAACGGAACTCGCAGCGCATGGCATCTACCGCAGACATCAAGAACGGCGTCGTCCTCAGCATCGACGGGCAGCTCTGGAGCGTCATCGAGTTCCAGCACGTCAAGCCCGGCAAGGGTGGCGCGTTCGTGCGCACCAAGCTGAAGAACGTCGTTTCCGGCAAGGTCGTCGACCGCACGTACAACGCGGGCGCGAAGATCGAGATCGAGAACGTCGACCGCCGCGACTACACGTACCTGTACACCGACGGCGACGGCTACGTCTTCATGGACCAGACGGACTTCGACCAGATCACGGTCGGTGCCGCCACCGTGGGCGACGCGAAGAACTTCCTGCTCGAAAACCAGGCCGTCACCATCGCGCTGAACAACGGCAACCCGCTGTACATCGACCTGCCGGCGTCCGTGGTCCTCGAGATCACCTACACCGAGCCCGGCCTGCAGGGCGACCGTTCGTCGGCCGGCACCAAGCCCGCCACGCTCGAGACCGGCTACGAGATCCAGGTGCCGCTGTTCGTCGAGGCCGGCACCAAGGTCAAGGTCGACACCCGCACGGGTGACTACCTCGGCCGCGAGAAGTAAGGCGTGAGCGCCCGGACGAAGGCGCGCAAGCGCGCTCTCGACATCCTGTTCTCCGCCGACGTGCGCGGTGACGACCTCGCGGTGACTCTCGCCGCCGAGGCGAAGCGCGCCGCGAGCGAGCCCGCACGGGAGGCCTCCTGGCTCTATGCCCGGGAGATCGTCGACGGTATCATCGACTCGCGCGACGAGATCGACGAGCAGATCACCACGCACAGCCGCGACTGGAAGCTGGAGCGGATGCCCGCCGTGGACCGCGCCCTGCTCCGTATCGCGGTGTGGGAGATCCTGTACAACGACGAGGTGCCCACCGCTGTGGCGATCGATGAGGCCGTCGAGCTCGCGAAGGAGTTCTCCACGGACGACTCCGGTGCGTTCGTGCACGGCGTCCTCGCCCGGGTGGCCCGCGCCGCCTGACCCGTCCGACGCGAGGCACTGTCGGCGGTGTCGGAGAGGATGGGGGCATGGCCCGACCCCTCGATCCGTCCCGCTCCGAGGGCTCGTCGTCCGCCGACTGGCGGGCGATCCTCGGTGCCTCGCGTGACGATGCGGCGACGCAGCTCGCGCTCGGCGTCGAACTCCGTCTGCGTGACGGCCGCGGCGCGAATCCGTGGGCGTCGCGCCCGCAGCGCACGGCGACCGCACGAGACGTGGCGAAGCGCACGGGGGAGATCCTGCTGGGAATCCGTCCGCTGGAGCGGAGTGCCGCGACAGGGGCCTGGGTCCAAGGGTCAGCGACCTGGGACGCGGTGCGACGCGCTCCCACGCAGTACGGGCGCGACAGATCGCGGTGGTTCGCCGACCTGCTGAGCATCGCGCGGGACACTCTGCTGTCCGGCACAGCCGGCGATTGGCTGGTGGCCGATCTGATCGAGTCCGGTCTGCTGTGGGGACACCTGCGCGCCGGAGCGGACGTCGGCATCCCGCTGGTCGCCACCCAGAAGAGCACGACCGTCGTGCTCGCGGAGAGGGCCACCATCGGAGCGACCGTCGGACGCGACGATGGCGGCGGCCTCGTGGTGCGCCCAGACATCGCGATCGACGGCCACGACGTGGACCCCCGCGACGTACGCACGATCGGCCACAGCGGTGTGTATGAGATCGTGCAACGCGGTACCCGCTTGCGCGTGACCCTCGCCGAGGTCCCGATCAGCGAGCCCGTCCACGCCCTGCTCGGTGCCGGTGAGGGTCTCGAGGTGCCTGCTCGCGACGAGGGCGCGTTCTTCCGGGACGCCTACCCTCTGCTCGCGCGCCGCATCGAGGTACGCCCGGTGGGCCGCGTCGAGCTGCCGGCGCTGCCGGCACCCCGAGCGGTGCTGGAGCTGTCCTTCCACAGGGGCGACACGGTCAAGTACGCCTTCGCGTGGGACTATCGGGGATTCGGTCAGGTGCCGTTCCCGTCCACCGATCATGCGGTGCGCGACACGGCGGCGGAGACGGTGCTCCGCGACGCGCTCCAGGGCGTCTGGACCGAGCATCTGGGGGAGGAGCTCACGCCGACGGGCTCGTTCCACGATGTCGCCGCAGCCGAGTTCGTCACACGTGTCGTGCCTGCGCTCGAGGCCGAGGGTGTCACCGTCGCCGTCTCGGGCCGGCGGAAGAGCTATCACGAGCTGACGGGCGAACCGGAGATCACGGTGTCGACCGTCGAGAGCACGGATCCCGACTGGTTCGACCTCGGCGTCCTGGTCAAGATCGATGGACGCACCATCCCGTTCGAACCCCTGTTCACGGCACTGAGCAAGGGGAGGAAGAAGCTCCTTCTCGTCGACGGGAGCTACTTCTCGCTGAATCACCGTGCGCTCGATCGTCTGCGCGAGCTGATCGACGAGTCCGGTGAGCTCGACGAGTGGGAGACCGGACCGCGGATCAGCCGGTATCAGACCGATCTCTGGGAGGAGTTCGAGGATCTCGCCGACGAGGCCCTGCCGGCCGTCACGTGGCGAGCGACCGCGGATGGTCTCCGACGCGCCACCTCGGTCCCCGCCGTGCCGGTGCCCTCGGGGATCAGCGCCGATCTCCGCCCGTACCAGCAGGAGGGGGTGAACTGGCTCGCCTTCCTCTGGGGCCACCGATTGGGTGGCATCCTCGCCGACGACATGGGACTCGGCAAGACGCTCCAGCTCCTGGCCCTCGTCGCGCACGCTCGGGAGACGGGGGAGCGCCGCCCGTTCCTGGTGGTCGTACCCACGTCGGTGCTCGCGACATGGCGCAGCGAGGCCGCGCGCTTCGCGCCCACCCTCCGGGTGCTTCTTCGTGCGAGCACGCAGGGTCCCGCATTGGCTGAAGCCCTCGACGGTGTCGATCTCGTGATCACGACGTATGCGGTCGCCCGGCTCGACGAGGAGGAGTACGCCGGTGTCGACTGGGCGGGGCTGATCCTCGACGAGGCGCAGTTCGTGAAGAACCCCGCGACGAAGCTGCACCGCGCGGTCGCGTCGTTCCGCGCCGACGTGACGTTCGCGGTCACCGGGACGCCGATGGAGAACAGCCTCAGCGAGTTGTGGGCGCTGTTGAAGCTCACGGCCCCCGGCCTCTTCGCGTCGGCGCGGAAGTTCCGCGAGCAGTACATCCAGCCGATCGAGCAGGGCAAGGTGCCCGAGAACGAGGAGGGTGGGGCCTATCGGCAACGCCGCCTCGAACAGCTGCGTCGGCGTATCCGCCCGTTGCTCCTGCGGCGCACGAAGGAGCTGGTCGCGCCGGAGCTCCCGGCGAAGCAGGAGCAGATCCTCGAGGTCGAGCTCAGCGCGTCGCATCGGGCCCTCTACGAGACGGTGCTGCAACGCGAACGGCAGAAGGTCCTGGGGCTGCTCGAAGACCTGGATCGCAACCGCTTCATCGTGTTCCGTTCGCTCACGCTGATGCGCATGCTCAGCCTGGCGCCCGGACTCATCGATCCGGAAGACGCGAAGATCGGCTCGCGCAAGATCGATGTGCTCATCGAGCGCGTCATCGAGCTCCAGGCCGAGGGGCACCGGGCGCTGGTGTTCAGCCAGTTCACCTCATTCCTCGACCTGGCCGCCGCGCGGCTCGATGCGGCGGGAATCCCTTACGCACATCTCCACGGCTCCACCCGTCATCGCCAGAAGGTCGTCGACGGCTTCACGGCGGGGGAGCAGCCGGTGTTCCTGATCAGTCTGAAGGCAGGTGGATTCGGGCTCACCCTGACCGAGGCCGACTACGTGTTCCTGCTCGATCCGTGGTGGAACCCGGCGGCGGAGGCACAGGCGGTCGACCGCACTCACCGCATCGGGCAGGACAGCCAGGTCTTCGTGTATCGGATGATCTCCACCGGCACGATCGAGGAGAAGGTGCTCGACCTGCAGCGCCGCAAGGCGAGGCTGTTCACGGCCGTCCTCGACGACGAGGCGCTGTTCGCGCAGTCGCTCTCGGCCGACGACATCCGCGGGCTGTTCGAGGCCTGAGCGGAATACTCCCGGCCCGGTCGACCGGTCGCACAGGGAGCCCTCGGTACAATCGAACGGTTCACTTTCGGGAGGAATGCAATGCGGATCACGGGACTCGGCCACGCCGGGATGTTCATCGAGACCTTGGGCGGGAACATCATCTGCGACCCGGTCCTCGGGCCCTCGTTCTACGGATCCTGGTTCCCGTTCCCCGACAACCGCGGGCTGGACTGGGAGCGATTCGGGCGCGAAGCCGACTTCCTGTGGATCTCGCACCGCCACCGTGACCACTTCGATCCGAAGCTCCTCGAGCGGTACATCCGCAAGGACATCGAGGTGCTGCTCCCGGAGTATCCGACCGATGACCTCGAGAAGGACATCCGCGCCCTCGGCTACACGAACATCACGTATGCCCCGGCCGGTCAGGTCATCCAGCGCGGTGAGCTGAAGATGATGATCACGCCGCTCCGCGCGCCCAGCGATGGGCCCATCGGCGACTCCTCCCTGAGCGTCGACGACGGCACCGGCTCGGTGCTCAACCAGAACGACTCGCACCCGCTCGACCTCGAGAAGCTGCTCGACTTCGGCAAGCCCGACGCGTACTTCACCCAGGTGTCCGGGGCGATCTGGTGGCCCATGGTCTACGACCTGCCGCTCGACGCCAAGCAGAACTTCGCTCGGCTCAAGCGCGAGGCGCAGAACAAGCGCGCGATGTACTACATCGAGAAGGTCGACGCCCCGCACGTCTTCCCGATGGCCGGTCCGCCCATGTTCCTGCGCGACGACCTGTTCGACTTCAACGGACTCGGGAAGAACGGCGAGTCGATCTTCACCGACCAGAAGCAGTTCCTCGCGCACATGAAGGAGCTCGCCCCGCAGTACGACGGCCAGCTCTTCATCCCCGGCACCGTGGTCACGGTCGACGGCGGCGCGGTCACCTCCGAGCAGACGCTCTACACGGAGGCGGAGATCGCGCACATCTTCGACGAGAAGTGGGACTACCTCGAGGAGCAGCGCGCGAGCCGCCAGCAGGAGATCCGCGACGAGGAGGCGTCTCGCGCCGAGATCATCCCGCCTGCCGAGATGCTCGAAGCGATCAAGTCGTGGTGGGAGCCGCTGCTGAAGAAGTCGCGCACGATCCGGCTCGGCGTCGGCGGGTGCGTCCGCTTCCGCATCGGTGAGCTCGACATGGTCGTCGATTTCCCACGGGCGAAGGTCCGCGAGTACGCGGGGGAGGAATGCGTGTACTGGTACACGATCCCCGCCGACCTGGTCTCGACCAACATCGTCGATCACGAGATCGACTGGTCGAACTCGATCTTCCTGTCGATGCAGTTCTCGGTGGGGCGCAGCGGCAAGTTCAACGAGTTCCTCACCACGTTCCTCAAGTGCCTGTCCGTCGACCGGATCGAGTACGTCGAGAACTGGTACCAGGAGCAGACGGACCAGACCGAGGACGCCGAGATCGGCGATTGGGTCGTTCAGCGTCGCTGTCCGCATCTTCGCGCCGACCTCACCCGCACGGGCACGGTCGATGAAGACGGCATCCTCACGTGCAGCATGCACGACTGGAAGTGGGATCTGAAGACCGGACGCTGCCTGTCGACCGCCGGGCACCCGATCCGCTCCTCCAAGATCGACGAGGTCACCGACCCCGTGCTGCAGGAGGCGAGCTGATCCACCGGCGCCTCCGCGCTCCGATAGACTGACGTCACAAGCAACCTTTAACACCGTCCTGTGAGGCGGAGAAGGGAGCGGCCGATGAGCATGCGCACTGTGCTGCACGAAGCCGACATCTCACGAGCGCTGACCCGGATCGCGCATGAGATCCTCGAGTCCAATCGGGGTGCCGAGAACCTCGTCCTGCTGGGTGTTCCCACTCGCGGCGTCACTCTCGCCCACCGCCTCGGCCTGCTGATCAGCGAGATCGCGCAGCAGTCCGTCCCGGTCGGCTCGCTCGATGTCACGCTCTTCCGCGACGACCTCGCCAAGCACCCGACCCGCTCCCCGCAGCCCACCGAGATCCCGGTCGGCGGCATCGACGGCAAGACGGTGGTGCTCGTCGACGACGTGCTCTTCTCCGGCCGAAGCATCCGCGCCGCGCTGGACGCGATCCAGTCGATCGGTCGCCCCGCCGTCGTGCGACTGGCGATCCTCGTCGACCGCGGGCACCGCGAACTCCCGATCCGGCCGGACTTCATCGGCAAGAACATCCCCTCCGCGCGCACGGAGCGCGTCAACGTTCGTCTCTTCGAGAACGACGGGGCCGAGGAGGTGACGATCGGCGAATGAGACACCTCCTCGATACCCGCACCCTCGACAGGGCGACGGCCCTGCGCATCCTCGACGTCGCCGAGGACATGTCCGACACGCAGTCACGCGAGGTCAAGAAACTCCCGACCTTGCGTGGCAAGACCGTCGTGAACCTCTTCTTCGAGGACTCGACCCGCACGCGCATATCGTTCGAGGCCGCCGCCAAGCGCCTCTCCGCCGACGTGATCAACTTCGCCGCGAAGGGGTCGAGCGTCTCGAAGGGCGAGAGCCTCAAAGACACCGCGCAGACGCTCGAGGCCATCGGCGCCGACGCGGTCGTCGTCCGGCACCCGGGCTCCGGCGCCCCTCAGACGCTCGCCACCAGCGGCTGGATATCCGCCGGTGTCGTCAACGCCGGCGACGGCACCCACGAGCACCCCACGCAGGCTCTGCTCGACGCCTTCACGATCCGCAAGCGCCGATTCGGCGCCGACAGCCGCGGCCGGGACCTCAGCGGCCTGCGCGTCGTGATCGTCGGCGACGTCCTGCATTCGCGGGTGGCCCGCTCCAACGTCTGGCTGCTCACCACGCTGGGCGCCGAGGTCACGCTGGTCGCGCCGCCGACGCTCGTGCCGCAGAACGTCTCGCTCTGGCCGGTCCGGGTGGTCTACGACCTCGACGAGGCCCTCGCCGAGGAGCCCGACGCCGTCATGATGCTGCGCATTCAACTGGAACGGATGAACGCCGCGTATTTCCCGACTGAGCGGGAGTATTCCCGCCGCTGGGGCTTGGACGCACGGCGTGTGGCCGCGCTTCCGGGCGGTAGCATTGTGATGCACCCCGGACCCATGAACCGGGGATTGGAGATCTCCTCGGAAGCAGCCGATTCCCCCCGCTCGACGGTGCTGGAACAGGTCACGAACGGGGTCTCCGTCCGCATGGCGGTGCTGTACCTGCTGCTTGCAGGAGAACGAGACGACGAACGAGGGGGAGACCTGTGAACGAGACCCTCGTCATCACCGGTGCGCAGCTTCTCGGTGCCGAGAGCGCCGACATCATCATCGAAGACGGTCGGATCGCCGAGATCGGCAGCGGCCTGCATCGCGGCGGAGCCCGCGTCGTGGACGCTGCGGGACTCGTGGCGCTGCCCGGCCTCGTCGACCTGCACACGCATCTGCGAGAGCCCGGATACGAAGCATCCGAGACGATCCTCACCGGCACGCGGGCAGCGGCGGCCGGCGGCTTCACGGCCGTCTTCGCGATGCCCAACACCTCTCCGGTCGCCGACACGGCCGGTGTCGTCGAACAGGAGCTCGCCCTCGGAGAGGCCGCCGGCTACGCCACCGTGCAGCCCATCGGCGCCGTCACGGTCGGCCAGAAGGGGGAGCGCCTCGCGGAGCTGGGCGCCATGGCCACCTCCCGGGCCCAGGTCCGGGTGTTCAGCGACGACGGCTTCTGCGTGTTCGATCCGCTCATCATGCGACGCGCGCTGGAGTACGTGAAGTCGTTCGGCGGCGTGATCGCCCAGCACGCGCAGGACCCCCGCCTCACCGAGGGTGCGCAGATGAACGAGGGCAGGGTCTCGGCAGAGCTGGGCCTCGCCGGCTGGCCGGCGGTCGCCGAGGAGTCGATCATCGCCCGCGATGTGCTGCTGGCAGAGCACGTGGGTTCGCGGCTGCACGTCTGCCACCTGTCGACGGCGGGGTCGGTCGACATCATCCGCTGGGCCAAGAAGCGCGGTATCGACGTCACCGCCGAGGTCACGCCGCACCACCTGCTCCTGACCGACGAGCTCGTGCGCGGGTACGACGCACGCTACAAGGTCAACCCTCCGCTGCGTCGGGAAGAGGATGTGCTCGCCGTGCGCGAGGGCCTCGCCGACGGCACGATCGACATCGTCGCGACCGACCACGCACCGCATCCGAGCGAGCACAAGGCGTGCGAGTGGCAGGCAGCCGCGAACGGCATGGTCGGTCTCGAGAGCGCGCTGCGCGTGGTCCACCAGTCAATGGTGCAGACCGGGCTGCTCGAGTGGTCGGACGTCGCGCGAGTGATGAGCTCGACCCCGGCACGCATCGGTCGCCTCGCCGGGCACGGCACGCCGCTCGAAGTCGGACAGCCGGCCCACATCACGCTGTACGACGCTTCCGTCGACGGCGTGTTCACGGAGGCCGACCTCCACGGTCGCAGTGTGAACTCGCCGTACCTCGGCCGCGCGCTCCCCGGACGCGTGGAATACACCATCCACGGCGGCATCCTCACGGTCGACGGCGGCAGCGTCGTCGAGGAGCTTCGCGCATGAGCGCTCGGGACCTCGCCGTCGCGATTACGATCGCGGTCGCGCTCCTGGTGCTGCTCGTGATGCTCCTCGCCTGGCGACGACGAATCCGCCGCGACTCCGTGTTCACGGCCCCGCTGGGGGTTCCGGAGCACGCAGAGGTCTCCCGCCGCGACGAGGTGCTGTACGTGTCGACGACACGGCACGAGCAGCCCCTCGAGCGTCTTGCGGTGTCTCCTCTCGCGTACCGGGCCCGTGGCGAACTCGCGCTCACGGATCGCGGTATCGCTCTCTGCCTCGACGGCGCGCCGACGGTCTTCCTCGCGAAGGACCGGCTCGTGGCCGTCGACCGCGCCACGGTCACGATCGACCGCGTCGTGGAACCCGGTGGCCTCGTGCGCGTCGCCTGGAGCATCGATGACGACACGATCGTCGACAGTTACCTCCGCCTCGCCACCGGCGACCCCCAGAACCTCATCTCCGACCTGCAGCGGCTCGTCCCCGCCGCCCCCGACACAGGAGCAACGTCATGAAACTCTCGACAACCTCCGGGCAGGCCTCCGCGGCCCAGCTCCCCGATCCCGCCGTCCTCGTCCTCGAAGACGGCACCCGCCACACCGGACGCGCCTACGGAGCGCGCGGCCGCACCCTCGGTGAAGTCGTCTTCGCGACCGGTATGTCCGGCTACCAGGAGACGATCACGGATCCGTCGTACGCGGGGCAGATCGTCCTGCAGACCGCGCCGCACATCGGCAACACCGGGATGAACGACGAAGACGCCGAATCGCGACGCATCTGGGTCGCCGGCTACATCGTGCGAGACCCCTCCCGCGTCGTGTCGAACTGGCGCGCGAACGCGTCGCTCGACGACGTGCTCGTCGAGGACGGCATCGTGGGGATCAGCGGCATCGACACCCGGTCGATCACCCGGCACATCCGCTCGGCAGGCTCCATGCGCGGCGGGATCTTCTCCGGAGCAGACGCCGCCCTCGACCCGGAGGAGCAGGTGCGCATCGTCCGCGAAGCGCCCGAGATGGCGGGGCGCAACCTGTCCGCCGAGGTCTCGGTCGATGTCGCGACCGTGACGACGGCGATGGGGGAGCGGATCGGCAACCTCGCGGTGCTCGACCTCGGCGTGAAGCAGGCGACGATCGACAACCTCGCCGCCCGCGGCTTCGAGGTGCACGTGCTCCCGCAGAGCGTCACGATCGACGAGATCCGCGCGATCGATCCGGTCGCGGTCTTCTACTCGAACGGCCCCGGCGACCCTGCCGCCTCGGGCGATCACGTCGCCCTGCTGCGCTCGGTGCTCGACGAGGGGCTTCCGTTCTTCGGGATCTGCTTCGGCAACCAGCTGCTCGGACGGGCGCTCGGTCTCGGAACCTACAAGCTGCCGTTCGGCCACCGCGGCATCAATCAGCCGGTGCTCGACAAGCAGACGGGCAAGGTCGAGATCACCGCCCACAACCACGGCTTCGCCGTCGAGGCGCCCCTGGAGGGCTCGTTCGACAGCCCGAACGGCTACGGCAAGGTCGAGGTCAGCCACGTGGGCCTCAACGACAACGTCGTCGAGGGTCTCCGCGCCCTCGACATCCCCGCCTTCTCGGTGCAGTACCACCCTGAAGCCGCGGCGGGCCCGCACGACGCCAACTACCTCTTCGACAGGTTCCGCGACCTGGTCATCGCCAGCCAGAAGGACTCCAAGTAATGCCCAAGCGCGACGACATCAACTCCGTCCTCGTCATCGGCTCCGGCCCGATCGTGATCGGCCAGGCCTGCGAATTCGACTACTCCGGCACCCAGGCGTGTCGCGTGCTGCGCGAGGAGGGGGTCCGGGTCATCCTGGTCAACTCCAACCCGGCAACGATCATGACCGACCCGGACTTCGCCGACGCGACGTACATCGAGCCGATCACGTGGCAGGTCATCGAGACGATCATCGCGAAGGAGCGCCCCGACGCGATCCTGCCGACTCTCGGCGGTCAGACCGCACTGAACGCCGCGATCGAGCTGCACAACCACGGCATCCTCGAGAAGTACGATGTCGAGCTCATCGGAGCCAGCTTCGAGGCGATCAACAAGGGTGAGGATCGTCAGATCTTCAAGCAGCTCGTCCTCGATGCCGGGGCTGACGTGGCCGACTCCCGCATCGCGCACACGATGGACGAGGTGCTGGCGGCCGCTGACGAGCTCGGTTACCCGATGGTGGTCCGTCCGAGCTTCACGATGGGCGGTCTGGGTTCGGGCTTCGCCTACGACGAGGAGGACCTGCGTCGTATCGCCGGTGCGGGTCTGCGCGACTCGCCCACCACCGAGGTGCTCCTGGAGGAGTCCATCCTCGGCTGGAAGGAGTACGAGCTCGAGCTCATGCGCGACACCGCCGACAACACGGTCGTCGTCTGCTCGATCGAGAACGTCGATCCGGTCGGCGTGCACACGGGGGACTCGATCACGGTCGCTCCTGCCTTGACCCTCACGGACCGCGAGTACCAGAAGATGCGCGACATCGGCATCGACATCATCCGCGCCGTCGGCGTCGACACCGGTGGCTGCAACATCCAGTTCGCGGTGGACCCGACCAACGGTCGCATCATCGTCATCGAGATGAACCCGCGCGTCTCGCGGTCCAGTGCCCTCGCCTCGAAGGCCACGGGCTTCCCGATCGCGAAGCTCGCGGCCAAGCTCGCGCTCGGCTACCGCCTGGACGAGATCCCGAACGACATCACGGGCGTCACCCCGGCGAGCTTCGAGCCGACGCTCGACTACGTGGTCGTCAAGGTCCCGCGCTTCGCGTTCGAGAAGTTCCCTGCCGCGGACGCGACGCTCACCACGACCATGAAGTCGGTGGGTGAGGCCATGGCGATCGGCCGCAACTATGCGACCGCGCTGCAGAAGGCGCTCCGCTCGCTGGAGAAGCGCGGATCCAGCTTCCACTGGGGCACCGAGGAGCGTTCCGTGGAGGAGCTGCTCGAGCTCTCGAAGGTTCCGACCGACGGCCGCATCGTGACGCTGCAGCAGGCGCTGCGCAAGGGCGCGACCGTCGAGCAGGCCTTCGACGCGACGGCGATCGATCCGTGGTTCCTCGACCAGATCGTGCTCATCAACGAGGTCGCCGAGATCGTGCGCACGGCTCCCGAGCTGGATGCCGCGACTCTCCGCTACGCCAAGGAGCACGGCTTCTCGGACGCGCAGCTCGCCGAGCTGCGCGGCACCTCGGAAGCAGAGGTCCGGGGTGTCCGCCACGGGCTCGGCCTCCGCCCGGTCTACAAGACGGTCGACACCTGCGCCGGCGAGTTCCCGGCCCTGACGCCGTACCACTACTCGAGCTACGACTTCGAGACCGAGGTGGCGCCGTCCGAGCGGACCAAGGTCGTCATCATCGGCTCCGGTCCGAACCGCATCGGCCAGGGCGTCGAGTTCGACTACTCGTGCGTGCACGCCTCGTTCGCACTGTCGGATGCCGGCTTCGAGACCGTCATGGTCAACTGCAACCCGGAGACGGTCTCGACCGACTACGACACCTCGGACCGACTGTACTTCGAGCCGCTGACGCTCGAAGACGTCCTGGAGGTGCTCGACGCCGAAGCAGCGAGCGGCACCATCCTCGGCGTCGTGTGCCAGCTCGGCGGACAGACTCCGCTCGGGCTCGCGAAGGGCATCGAGGCCGCCGGCTACACGGTCCTCGGCACCAGCCCCGAGGCGATCGACCTGGCCGAGGAGCGCGAGCTCTTCTCCCGCCTGCTCGACGACGCAGGTCTCGTCGCGCCGCGCAACGGCACCGCGATCGACGTCGAAGGTGCCGTGCGCATCGCCGAGGAGATCGGCTACCCGGTCCTGGTGCGTCCGAGTTTCGTGCTCGGAGGCCGGGGCATGGAGATCGTCTACGACACCCCGTCGCTGCGCGACTACTTCGTGCGCACAGCCGGCGAGGTCATCATCGAAGAGGGCAAGCCGCTCCTCGTCGACCGCTTCCTCGACGACGCGATCGAGCTCGACGTGGACGCGCTCTACGACGGCACGGACCTGTACATCGGCGGCGTCATGGAGCACCTCGAGGAGGCCGGCATCCACTCCGGTGACTCGAGCTGCACGCTCCCCCCTGTGTCGCTCGGCCGCACGGACGTCGACCGCGTGCGCGAAGCCACCCTGGCCATCGCGAAGGGCGTGGGCGTGCGCGGGCTGCTGAACGTGCAGTTCGCGATCAGCGCCGGCGTTCTCTACGTCATCGAGGCGAACCCTCGCGCAAGCCGTACCGTGCCCTTCGTCTCGAAGGCGCTGGGGATCCCCATGGCGAAGGCTGCCAGCCGCGTCATGACCGGGTCCACGATCGCCGAGCTGCGCGCCGAGGGGATGCTCCCCGAGCAGGACGGCTCGCGGGTGCCGCTCGACGCTCCGGTGTCCGTCAAGGAGGCCGTGCTGCCGTTCAAGCGCTTCCGCACCGCCGACGGCAAGACGGTCGACTCCGTCCTCGGCCCGGAGATGCGCTCGACCGGTGAGGTCATGGGGATCGACCGCGACTTCCCGACGGCTTTCGCGAAGAGCCAGGCTGCCGCGTACGGCGGGATGCCGACTTCGGGGACGGTCTTCATCTCCGTCGCAGACTCCGACAAGCGCGCCGTGATCCTTCCCGCGCACCGTCTGCAGCAGCTCGGCTTCACGATCGTCGCGACCGAGGGAACCGCTGAGATCCTTTCGCGCAACGGCATCGCCGTGACCGTCGTCGAGAAGTACAGCGAGACGCAGGAGTCCGGGGCGAAGAACATCGTGGACCTGATCAACGAGGGCGCGATCGACATCGTCGTGAACACCCCATCCGGTGGTGCGGCCCGTGCCGACGGCTACGAGATCCGCGCCGCGGCCGTCGCCGCCGACAAGGCGCTGTTCACCACGATGGCTGTGCTCGGTGCCGCCGTGAGCGGCATGGATGCGGCCCACGAGGGCTTCCAGGTGAAGAGCCTCCAGGAGTACGCGCTGGACCGGAAGGCGGCACTGTGATCGCACGCTTCGGCGAGCGGGTCCGATCCGCGCTCAGCGCGCGGGGACCCCTCTGCGTCGGCATCGACCCCCACGCCGCACTGCTCGCGGCGTGGGGGCTGACCGACGATGCTCGCGGGGTCCGAGAGTTCGGCCTGCGCACGGTCGAGGCGGCCGCAGGGCGGGTCGGCATCGTGAAGCCCCAGGTCTCCTTCTTCGAGCGCTTCGGATCGCACGGCATCGCCGCGCTCGAAGAGGTGCTCGCCGCGGCACGTGCCGCAGGCCTGCTCGTCATCGCGGACGCCAAGCGCGGTGACATCGGATCGACGATGGACGACTACGCACGCGCCTGGCTCACACCGGGTTCGCCGCTCGAAGCCGACGCCCTCACCGTGAGCCCGTTCCTCGGCGTCGGCGCCCTCGACGGCGCCTTCGCTCTCGCCGAGGAGCACGGCAAGGGGCTGTTCGTGCTCGCCGCCACCAGCAATCCGGAGGCCGAGGGCCTCCAGCGCTCCACCGCGGCGAACGGTGCGACCGTGTCTGCCTCGATCATCGCGGAGGTCTCGGCGCGCAACGCCGAGCTGTCCCAAGCGGGGGAGTGGGGGAGCTTCGGCTTCGTCATCGGCGCGACCGTGGACTGGACGCAGGCGGGGATCGAGCCGTTCACGCCCGCCGCGCCGATCCTGGCGCCGGGATTCGGAGCACAGGGCGCGACCCCCGCGGACCTGCGCCCCCGCTTCGGGGCGATGGCTGATGCGGTGATCGCGAGCGAGAGCCGCAGCATCCTCTCCGCTGGTCCTGCCGATCTGACGCAGGCCATCACGGCCCGTGTCGCCGAGTATCTCGAGGTGGCCGGTGTCTGACGCGCAGCGGACGGTACCCGATGTCGACCGGGCCGCCGCGGCGCGGCGTGCCGTCGAGCGACGGCGCGCCAGGGCCTCGGTAAAACGCGATCTCACGATGCGAGTGGTGACGCCGCAGGCTGTTCTGCACCGCGCCACCGCCGACGCCGACTCGGTCGAAGGCTCGATGCGCATCACCGACTTCCTCCTGGCACTGCCCGCGATCGGTGCGGGCAAGCGCGACCGCGTGCTGGAGGAGCTGCATATCTCGCCGGTCAAGCGTCTCGGCGGTCTCGGCGCACGCCAGCGCCGTGTGCTGGAGGAGTGGCTCGACTCGCGCTTCCCGGTTCCGGCCCCTCGCGGCGCACGGAGCCGTCTGCTCGTGCTCGCCGGCCCCACCGCCGTCGGCAAGGGCACGGTCGCCGCACACATCCGCGAGCACAATCCGGAGATCCACCTCTCGGTGTCGGCGACCACGCGGCCGCCGCGCCCGGGTGAGATCGACGGGGTGCACTACTACTTCGTGGACGACGCAGAGTTCGATCGTCTGATCGCCGACGACGAACTCCTGGAGTACGCCGTGGTGCACAACCGCTCGCGGTACGGTACGCCTCGCGCGCCGATCGACGCCGCGCTGGCCGAGGGCAAGACGGTCCTGCTCGAAATCGATCTGCAGGGCGCCCGTCAGGTGCGGAGCGCGGAACCTGCCGCCACCCTCATCTTCCTGCTGCCGCCCAGCTGGGATGAACTGGTGCATCGGCTGGTCGGGCGCGGCACCGAAGAGGCCGAGGAACGAGCCCGACGACTGCGCACCGCGAAGGTCGAACTCGCCGCTCAGAACGAGTTCGATCACCTCATCGTGAACGAGGACGTCGCCACTGCGGCCCGCGAGGTCGTAGAATTGTCTTCAAGCTCTGCGCGCTGAGCGTCTTCGCGCGCCTTTCGCACCGTCTTCGCGACGATCCCGTCGCCTGATCAGGAGGTCTCACCATGGCCGGACACAACAACGGCATCATCGATCCCCCCATCGACAACCTGCTCGACCGCGTCGACTCCAAGTACGAGCTCGTGATCTACGCCGCCAAGCGCGCGCGTCAGATCAACGACTACTACTCGGACCTGCACGAGGGCAACCTCTTCGACAACGTGGGCCCGCTCGTTGACTCCTCCGTCGAGGACAAGCCGCTCACCATCGCGCTGCACGAGATCAACGAGGACAAGCTCCGCCTGCGTCACGCAGAGTGATATTCGAGGCTGCGCCTCCCGTCTGTCGGAGGCGCAGTCCAGAATGGGTGCAACACCCTCCTTCTGTCCGTCCCGTTCTGGAGAATCGATGAGCGCCCTGCGTCTGTTCACGTCCGAGTCCGTCACCGAAGGGCACCCGGACAAGATCTGCGACCAGATCTCGGACAGCATCCTCGATGGCCTCATCGCCAAGGATCGTGATTCCCGTGTGGCCGTCGAGACGCTCGTCACGACGGGTCTCGTGCACGTCGCCGGTGAGATCCGCACCGAGGCCTACGTCGACATCCCGACCATCGTCCGTCAGGTCGTGAACGGCATCGGCTACACCTCGAGCGAGACCGGCTTCGACGGCGACTCCTGCGGCGTCAGCGTCTCGGTGGGAGAGCAGTCGACCGACATCGCGCACGGCGTCGACAGCGCCCAGGAGCATCGCGACGGATCCTCGGTCGACCCGCTCGACGGTCTCGGCGCCGGCGACCAGGGCATCATGTTCGGCTTCGCCACGAACGAGACCCCGCAGCTGATGCCGATGGCCGCGTGGACCGCTCACCGCCTGGCGGAGCGCCTCACCGAGGTGCGCCGCAGCGGTGTGCTGCCGTTCCTCCGCCCGGACGGCAAGACCCAGGTCACGCTCGGCTACGACGGCTTCACGCCGAAGACCGTCGATGCGGTCGTGGTCTCCACTCAGCACCACCCCGACATCTCCCAGGAAGAACTCCAGGAGCAGGTCCGCCGGCATGTGATCGACCCGGTGCTCGCGACGACGGGGCTCGACCTCGACGACGTCACCCACTACATCAACCCGGCAGGACCTTTCGTCACGGGCGGCCCGAAGGGCGACGCCGGGCTCACGGGGCGAAAGATCATCATCGACACCTATGGCGGCGCAGCGCGCCACGGTGGTGGCGCCTTCAGCGGCAAGGACCCGTCGAAGGTCGATCGCTCGGGTGCGTACGCGACCCGCTGGGTGGCGAAGAACGCCGTCGCGGCCGGTCTGGCCGATCGTCTCGAGGTGCAGGTCGCCTACGCGATCGGCGTCGCACGTCCCGTCGGTCTGTACGTCGAGTCGTTCGGCACGGGCAAGGTCTCGGACGAGGCCATCACCCGCGCGATCACAGAGGTGTTCGATCTGCGACCGCAGGCGATCATCGAGCAGCTCGATCTGCTGCGTCCGATCTACGCGCAGACCGCGGCCTACGGGCACTTCGGTCGTGAGCTCCCCGATTTCACCTGGGAGCGCACGGATCGCGCCGAAGAGCTCCGCCGCGCTGCCGGGCTCTGATGGGACCGCAGTCCTGATGACTCCGGAGAGCCGGCGCATCGCGCGCGTGCTCCTCGACTCGCCTCTGCCACAGCTCGATCGGCTCTTCGACTACGCCCTCCCGGCGGAGCTCGGCGATGTCCCGCTCGGCGTCCGCGTGCGGGTGCCGTTGCGCACCGCGGGCCGCGTGATCGACGGATACATCGTCGAGATCGATTCCGAGGACGACGCCGATCGGCCGCTTTCGGAGGTCGAGAGCGTCGTGTCCGAGGTCCCGGTCCTCCCGGAGCGACTGCATACGCTCGCGCGCCGCGTCGCCGACCGGGCTGCAGGTTCGGCGTCGGACGTGCTGCGTCTCGTGATCCCGAAGCGACAGGTGCGCGTGGAGAAGGCCTGGACAGCCGATGCGCCTGCCCAGGTGCCGGAGGCCGAGGCCGTCGCTCTGGCGGAGGAGACCGTCGGGGCGTATGACGGTCTGGGCGCGGTACTCGACGACGGCGGGCGAGCGGCCGTCGAGGCGATCCCGCAGCTCGTCGACGGCGTGCAGGGATGGGCGAGGTTGCTGGCGGCTTCCGCTGCCCGGATGCTCGCTTCCGGCAAGTCCTCGATCATCGTGGTGCCCGATCATCGAGATCTCGACCGGCTGCTCGCCGCACTCGAGGGGCTCGTCCCCGGCGAGGCCGTGGTGCGGCATGACTCCCGGCAGACGAATCCCGATCGCTACCGCGCGTTCCTGCGCACTCTCGAGGACGCCCCCTGCATCGTCGTCGGGAACCGCTCGGCGGTTTACGCGCCCGTCACGGCGGGGATGGTCGCGATCTGGGACGACGGCGACGGCCTGCTCGGCGAGCCGCTCTCGCCCTACGTCAACGCCCGTGACGCCGCTCTCCTCCGGCAGGAGCTCGAGGGCTCGGCATTGCTGTTCGTCGGACACACGCGCACGACCGACGTGGAACGTCTCGTCGGCCTGGGCTGGCTGCAGGACATCCGTGCCACACGCCGCGTGTTGCCGCGCGTCGTGCTCAGCACACCGCAGGAGATGGAGCAGCCGACCGCCCAGCGGATGCCGTCGTCGGCGTTCCTCGCCGCACGCAACGCCGCGGCGGAGGGCCCCGTGCTGGTGCAGGTCTCGCGACCGGGATTCTCCCCGTCGCTCGTGTGCGCGGAGTGCCGGGCGCCGGCGCGTTGCCCGCACTGCGGCGGCCCACTCGGCGCACGTCATCGCGGTGCCGTTCCGGTGTGCGGATGGTGCGGCAGGGGCGCGAGCGCGTGGGCATGCCCCGCCTGCTCCTCGACGAAGCTTCGTCTGGCTTCTTCGGGCAGTGAGCGGACCGCAGACGAGCTCGGCCGCGCATTCCCCGGTGTCCGAGTGATCGTCGCCGACAGTGCGCATCCCGTTGAACGCGTCACGGACAGACCAGCCCTCGTCGTCGCGACCCGCGGTGCGGAGCCGATCGCCGACGGCGGGTACCGTGCTGTCGTCCTCCTGGACGGCCCGCGCATGCTCCAGGCCCCCGATCTTCGCGTCGCCGAATCGTGTCTGCGCTGGTGGTCGAACGCGGCCGCCCTCGCCGCGCCGGGTGCCCCCGTGCATCTGGTCGGGGTCAACGGCGCGGCCGCGAAAGCACTGGCGACGTGGAACCACGCCGCCCACGCCCGCTCGGAGCTCGAGAGCCGGGCACCGCTGCACATGCCGCCCACGACGCGTGTGGCACTCGTGCAGGGCTCGGTCGCCGCCGTCGGCAACGCTCTTGCCGCGCTCACCGAACTCGCGTTGCCCGCAGATGCCGTCCTCGGTCCTGTCCCGGTCGAGTCCGACGATGTGCCGCCCCGCGTGCGCGCGCTCGTCCGGTTCGACTACGGCGCCGGCAGTCGCGTCGCCACCGCTCTGCGCGCGGCCGTGGTCGCCGAGGCCGTGAGCGGTCGCCGCCGCAAGGGACGTCCGACGAAGAGCACACTCTCCGTCCGTCTCGATATCCTCGACCCAGAGCTCTGACCCTTCCGGAGAACCTTCATGCGCCTCGTCTTCGCCGGCACACCCGCAGCTGCCGTGCCCACCCTGCGTCGTCTCGCGACGTCGCACGACATCGCCGCGGTCGTCACGCGCCCCGATGCCCCGCTCGGGCGTCGGCGTGTGCTCACACCGTCCCCGGTCGCCCAGGCGGCCGCTGAACTCGGCCTTCCCGTGATCAAGACCGCCCGGCTCGACGATGCCGCGACCGCGGAGATCTCGGCGCTGCAAGTCGAGCTCGGGGTGATCGTGGCCTACGGCGGGCTGGTGCGCGAGCCCCTCTTGTCCGCTCCGACGGCCGGCTGGATCAACCTGCACTTCTCCCTGCTGCCCGCCTGGCGCGGGGCCGCCCCTGTGCAGCGGGCGCTCATCGCCGGTGATCGGGTGCTCGGAGCGAGCGTGTTCCAGCTCGTCGCGGAACTGGATGCCGGGGATGTGTTCGCGATGCGAGAGGTCGACGTTCCGGCGACAGCGACGGCAAACGAGGCCCTCGAGGTGCTCGCCCTCGACGGTGCGGAGCTCACGGCCGAGGTGGTCGCCGCGATCGGCGACGGCACAGCCGAAGCGGTTCCGCAGGCGGGAGAGCCGAGCTTCGCCGCAAAGCTGTCGCATGCCGACGGCCTCCTCGATTGGAACCAGCCGCTCGATTCCGTCTTCGCCCGGTTCCGCGGTGTCACCCCCGAACCCGGCGCGCACACCACCATCGGAGGGCTGCCGCTCAAGGTGCTCGACGCCGTGCCCGCGACGGACGCGGAGCCCCTCGCTCCCGGGCGTATCCGCAGCACGAAGAAGGCCCTCCACATCGGCACCGGCACCGATCCGCTCGCCGTCACGCGCGTCCAGCCCGCGGGCAAGGGCGCCATGAACGCGGTCGACTGGTGGCGCGGTCAGCGCGGCGGCGAAGAGCTGCAGGCCGGATCATGAGCGACGAACGACAGAACCGTCGTTCCTCGCCGCAGCGGGGACGACGGCCGTCCGGACGAGGCGATGCCGGCGGGCGGCGCGACGAGCAGCGCGGTCCCATCCGCACGGTGCAACCCGCGCGGCGAGTGGCCTACGACGTGCTGCGGGCGGTGTCGGAGACCGATGCCTACGCGAACCTGGTGCTTCCGACAGCGATCGCCGAGGCGGGGCTCACCCCGCAGGACGCGGCACTCGCGACCGAGCTCACCTACGGCACGCTCCGACGGCTCGGCACGTACGACGCGATCATCGCTTCCGCGGCCGACCGCAGCACGGAGGGGATCGACCCGGCTGTGCTCGACGCATTGCGGCTCGCCGTGCACCAGCTGCTCGCCACCCGCGTGGCCTCGCACGCAGCGGTGAATGAATCCGTGAACCTCGTGGCCACCACCTCGGGTCGCGGAGCATCGAGTTTCGCGAATGCCGTCCTCCGCCGCATCACCCGGGATTCGGGGGAGACGTGGCAGGAGCGCATCGAGGAGCAGGCGAGATCCGACGATGAACGACTCGCTCTGCGGTCGGCGCATCCGGTGTGGGTGATCCGGGCCCTCCGCCGGGCTCTCGCGGCGGAGGGCCGCGGGGATGAGCTCGATGCCCTGCTCGAGGCGGACAACGCCTCACCCGAGGTGACCCTCGTGGCGCTGCCGGGCCTCGCGGAGCCCGGCGAGCCCCGCCTCCCTTACGCTCCGACCGCTTTCGCTTCTCCGGGAGGCGACCCGCGCCGTTCGGTCGAGTCGTCCGGCGGCACCGTACGCGTGCAGGACGAGGGCTCCCAGCTGGTCGCTCTCGCGCTGGCGGGCGCCGCACCCATCAGGGCGGGGGAGCGCTGGCTCGACCTCTGTGCCGGGCCCGGTGGGAAGACCGCTCTCCTCGCCGCGATCGCCCTCGACCACGGGGTCACCCTCGAAGCGAACGAGGTCGTCCCGGTTCGCGCGCGTCTCGTACGCAAGGCTCTCCGTGCCGTCCCCGGCGAGGTCGTGGTCCACGAGCAGGACGGCCGCGAACTCGCTGCGGCACGTCCCGGCGAATTCGACCGGATCCTCGTCGACGCGCCGTGCACCGGTCTCGGTGCGCTGCGCCGACGCCCCGAGGCACGGTGGCGCAAATCTCCCGCCGACGTCGCCGAGCTCGTCCCGCTGCAGGTGGAGCTGCTCTCCGCCGCCCTCGACGCCCTCGCTCCGGGCGGCATCGTCGCCTACGTGACGTGCTCGCCGCATCTGGCCGAGACGACCGGCGTCGTGCAGGAGGTCCTGCGCACGCGCACCGACATCGTGGAACTCGACGCGCGCGCGGCGATCACCGATGTCGCCTCCTCGCCGATCGACCTCGCCGAGGAGGGGCGTGCCGGATCGGGCAGCGCCCAGCTCTGGCCGCATCGTCATGGCACCGACGCCATGTTCCTCGCGCTCCTGCAGCGCTCCGCAGACGAGACGAACCCAGGGAAGGAAGACTAGAACCGTGGAACTGCCTCGCGCCCCGCGCATCAACCCGAGCATTCTGGCCGCCGACTTCGTGAACATGCAGGCGGATCTCGCCCGGATCGCCAGCGCGGACTTCGCCCATGTCGATGTGATGGACAACCATTTCGTCCCCAACCTGACCTTCGGCCCGCAGATGGTCGAGCGCATCCAGGCGACGAGCCCGATCCCGCTCGACGTCCACCTGATGATCACCGATCCGGAGCGCTGGGCACCGGAGTATGCCGAGATCGGCGCGGCGAGCGTCACGTTCCACCTGGAGGCGGCGGCCGACCCGGTGTCCCTCGCCCGTCGGCTGCGTGACATCGGGGCGCGCGCCGGCGTCGCCGTGAAGCCCGCGACTCCCGTCGATTCCCTGTATGAGGTGCTCGACGAGTTCGATCAGATCCTCGTGATGACGGTCGAACCGGGTTTCGGGGGGCAGAGCTTCATGCCCGAGACGATGCCCAAGCTGCAGGCTCTCGCTGCGGAGGCGCGTCGGCGCGGTTCCCAGGTCTGGCTCCAGGTCGACGGCGGAATCTCCGACAGCACGATCGAGTTCGCCGCCGCCGCGGGAGCCGACACATTCGTCGCAGGATCGGCCGTGTACGGCGCCGACGACGTCGAGGCGGCCGTCACCCGGCTGAGAGACCTCGCCCGAGCCGCTAGCCTTGAAGCGTGAAGACTTTCGACGAGCTGTTCGCCGAGCTCAGCGTCAAGGCCGAGACCCGACCCGAAGGATCGGGCACGGTCGCCGAGCTCGACGCCGGCGTGCACACGATCGGCAAGAAGATCGTCGAAGAGGCCGCCGAGGTGTGGATGGCATCGGAGTACGAGTCCGACGAGGCCGCGGCTGAGGAGATCTCGCAGCTGCTCTACCACCTCCAGGTGATGATGATCGCCAAGGGCCTCACCCTGCAGGACGTCTACCGACATCTGTGATGCGCTCCGTTCCGACCTCCTCGAACTGAAAGCCATCCATGCTGCGTATCGCTGTTCCCAACAAGGGCTCCCTTTCTGAGACCGCCGCCGACATGCTCGCCGAGGCGGGCTACGCCGGCCGTCGTGATCCCAAGACCCTCCATGTGATCGACGCCGACAACGACGTCGAGTTCTTCTTCCTCCGTCCCAAGGACATCGCGACCTACGTCGGCTCGGGTGCCATCGATGTCGGCATCACGGGGCGCGATCTTCTGCTGGATGCGCGGATGCCGGGCGCCAGAGAGATCGAGGCACTCGGATTCGCGGGGTCCACTTTCCGGTTCGCCGCGCCCACGGGCCGCTACACCGACGTGTCCGAGCTCGACGGGCTGCGCATCGCGACGTCCTACCCGGGACTCGTGGATGCCTTCCTCGACGAGCGTGACATCGCGGTCGACCTGGTGCCTCTCGACGGCGCTGTGGAGTCCGCCGTGCGTCTCGGTGTCGCCGATGCGGTCGCCGACGTCGTCGAGACCGGAACCACGCTCCGCCAGGCCGGTCTCGAGGTGTTCGGTCCGGTCATCCTGGAATCGGAAGCCGTGCTCATCGCCGGTCCGGTCGATGCCGAAGGTGCGGAGACCCTGCTGCGTCGCCTGCGCGGCGTCATGGTCGCGCGACGCTTCGTGATGATCGACTACGACCTTCCGGTCGCACTCCTCGACGACGCCGTGAAGATCGCCGGCGGCGTCGAGTCGCCGACGGTGTCCCCGCTGCGTGATCCCGAGTGGGTCGCGGTGCGGGTGATGGTCGCGCGCAGTCGGGTCAACCCGGTCATGGATGCGCTGTATGCGCTCGGCGCGCGCGCGATCCTGGTCACCGCCATCCACAACGCGAGGCTCTGATGACACTCGCCAGTCGTGTCATCCCGTGTCTCGACGTGGCCGACGGCCGTGTCGTCAAGGGCGTGAACTTCGAGAACCTGCGCGACATGGGCGATCCGGTGGAGCTTGCCAGGCACTACGCGGCGCAGGGCGCGGATGAGATCACCTTCCTCGATGTGACCGCCACGGTCGACGCTCGCGCCACGACCTACGACGTGGTGCAGCGCACGGCGGAACAGGTGTTCGTGCCGCTGACGGTCGGCGGGGGAGTGCGCAGCGTCGAGGACGTCGCCCGACTCCTGTCCGTCGGCGCCGACAAAGTGGGGGTCAACTCCGCCGCGATCGCGCGACCCGAGCTGATCGGTGAGATCGCAGATCGTTTCGGCGCCCAGGTTCTCGTGCTGTCGCTCGACGTGAAGCGCGCCGCCACGACGCCGTCCGGATTCGTCGTCACGACACACGGTGGCCGTACGCAGACCACCCTCGATGCGCTCGACTGGGCTCGAGAGGCCGTCGAACGCGGCGCCGGCGAGTTGCTCGTGAACTCGATCGACGCGGACGGCACCCGAGACGGTTTCGACCTCGAACTCGTGCGGCTGATGCGTGAGGCGGCCTCCGTGCCCGTGATCGCCTCGGGCGGCGCGGGGAAGGCCTCCGACTTCGCCCCCGCCATCCACGCCGGGGCGGATGCGGTCCTGGCGGCCAGCGTGTTCCACACCGGCGCTCTCACGGTCGGCGACGTCAAGGATGCGCTCCGCGCAGAAGGTGTGGTGGTCAGATGACTTCCGTGGACGAGCGCATCGCGCAGGTCGACTTCAACGCCGACGGTCTCGCGCCGGTGATCGTGCAGCAGTGGGATACACACGAGGTGCTCATGCTCGCGTGGGTGGACGCGGAGGCCCTCCGCCGCACGCTGACCTCAGGACGTGCGACGTACTGGTCCCGTTCCCGTCGGGAGTACTGGCGCAAGGGTGACACTTCCGGTCACATCCAGGTCGTACGCGAGGCCCGGCTGGACTGCGACGGGGACGCCATCCTGCTCCTCGTGGCGCAGACCGGTCCGGCTTGCCACACGGGCACCCGCACCTGCTTCGACACGAACGATCTCGAGGCCGTCGCAGGGGCGGATCCGTCATGACGTTCGCGCAGCGGGGGCGCTCACTCTCGGTCTCGGGGTTCCTCCTGGCCGGTGCGATCGGCATCATCTCCTCGACGCAGACCTGGCTGACCGTCGAGCGAGCAGACGCGGGAGAGGCGATCCTCGTCCCCGGGGCTTCCGCGCTGGTGCTCCTGGCTCCGCTGAGCCTCGCCGTCCTCGCCCTCGGTGCGGCACTCGCGATCGCCGGCAAGGCGGTGCGCCTCGTCTTCGGCGTGCTCGCAGCCGCGACCGCTCTGTTCCTCGGCTGGTCGACTCTTCAGCTGCTGCTCTCCGAGCCGCTCGGCGCCGTCGCAGCGACGGTGACCGAGGTGACGGGTCTCGCCGGCGGCGCGGCGGTGCACGAGGTGGTCTCCGACATCGTGCCGTCCGCGTGGCCCTACATCGCCCTCGTCGGCTGGGCGATTTTGCTCGCCGCATCTGTCGTGGTCCTGTCGACCTGGCGTGGCTGGAAGGCCGGAGGGCGACGGTACCGCACCGACCATGTCGAGGCCGCTCATGACGGCCCCGTCGACGCCGTCGATTCCTGGGACGAGCTGTCCCGTGGAACCGATCCGACGCGTTGACCCCGATAGACTGATTCCGAACTGCACGTCGTCCCCCGGAGGAGAACATGACCAACCCGATCGCCGATCCCGGCCACGGACACTCGCCTGCAGCCTGGACCGCCGTCGTGATCATGCTGGTCGGCGTCGCCGCCGGCACCGTCGCGTTCTGCTTCGAGCAGCCGATCCTCGTCGTGATTTCGGTCGCGCTCGTGCCGATCGGCGCCATCGTGGGCTGGGTGCTGGCCAAGGCCGGCTATGGCGTGAAGGGTCCGAAGTACGCTCCGAAGGCGCACTAATGGTCCTCGCCGACCTGACGGCCGGCGCTGTCGCAGACGCTGAGCGTCGCGCTCTGTCGCGCCCGCTCGCCGTCGTGGAGCGCGAGGCGCTCGCACGTCCGGCTGCCAAGGATGCGCTGGCGTTCCTCTCCCCGGCCGACCGCGTGAAGATCATCGCAGAGGTGAAGCGGGCGAGCCCGTCACGGGGTGCGCTCGCGGAGATCCCCGATCCGGCTCTCCAGGCCTCGTTGTACGAGACGGGCGGAGCCTCCGCGATCAGCGTGCTCACCGAGGAACGTCGGTTCGGCGGCAGTCTCGCCGACCTCGAGGCCGTCACCGCGCGGGTCTCACTGCCAGTACTGCGCAAGGACTTCATCGCCACCCGCTACCAGGTGCTCGAAGCGCGTGCGGCGGGTGCCGACCTCGTTCTGCTGATCGTCGCCGGGCTCGAGCCCGATGTGCTCGTCGACCTCTTCGGGTTCATCGGCGAGCTGGGCATGACGCCCCTCGTCGAGACGCATTCGGCCGAAGAGCTCGAAGCCGCCATCGACCTCGGCGCACCGCTGATCGGTGTGAACGCGCGGGACCTGAAGACGCTCGAACTCGACCGCGACCTGTTCGGACGCCTGGTCGAGCGGATCCCGGACACCGCGGTGAAGATCGCCGAGTCCGCCGTGCTCACCCCCGCTGACGTCGTGCACTACCGTTCCGCCGGCGCCGATGTCGTCCTGATCGGCGAGGCGCTCGTGACAGGCGACCCCGTCGCCACTCTCAAGAGTTTCCTGGAGGCATGATGAGCCTGCGCGACCAGCACGGCCCCTTCTTCGGCGAGTTCGGCGGGCGCTACATGCCCGAGTCGCTCATCGCGGCGATCGACGAGCTGACCGTCGCGTACGAGGCGGCGATCGTCGATCCGGAGTTCCGGGCCGAGCTCGCGCACCTGCTCAGCTCCTACGCCGGTCGCCCGTCCGCGATCACCGAGGTCCCTCGCTTCGCTGAGCACGCCGGCGGCGCGCGCATCTTCCTCAAGCGCGAAGATCTCAATCACACCGGTTCGCACAAGATCAACAACGTGCTCGGCCAGGCGCTGCTGACCAAGCGCCTCGGCAAGACGCGCGTGATCGCAGAGACGGGTGCCGGTCAGCACGGCGTCGCGACGGCCACGGCCGCTGCGCTGTTCGGGCTGGACTGCACCATCTACATGGGCGAGGTCGACACCGAGCGCCAGGCGCTCAACGTGGCACGGATGCGTCTGCTGGGGGCGGAGGTCGTCCCGGTGAAGTCCGGTTCGCGCACGCTGAAGGACGCGATCAACGACGCGTACCGCGACTGGGTGGCCTCGGTCGAGACGACCAACTACATCTTCGGCACCGCAGCGGGACCGCACCCGTTCCCCGCGATGGTGCGCGACTTCCAGAAGATCATCGGCGAAGAGGCGCGTGCGCAGCTGCTCGACGAGGTCGGCCGGCTTCCCGACGCCGTCGTCGCCTGCGTCGGGGGCGGCTCCAACGCGATCGGCATGTTCGACGCCTTCCTCGATGACGAGGGCGTCAAGCTGTACGGCGTCGAGGCTGCGGGCGACGGCGTCGACACCGAGAAGCACGCGGCGTCGATCGAGCGCGGGCGTCCCGGAGTGCTGCACGGCGCCAAGACGTATGTCCTCCAGGATGAAGACGGCCAGACCATCGAGTCGCACTCGATCTCCGCCGGACTCGACTATCCGGGCGTCGGACCGGAGCATTCCTGGCTCGCCGACATCGGGCGCGCGGAGTACATCCCTGCGACCGACGACGAGGCCATGCAGGCGCTCCGTCTGCTCAGCCGGACCGAAGGGATCATCCCCGCGATCGAGTCCGCACATGCCCTCGCCGGTGCCCTGCGCATCGGTCGCGACCTCGGCCCCGACGGCCTGATCGCGGTGTGCCTGTCGGGCCGCGGCGACAAGGACATGGACACCGCCGCTCGTTACTTCGAGCTCTACGACGATGCCGCTCTGGCGCATGACGTCTCCCAGGAGAGCGACGAGGAAGAGCGGGCGTCGAAGGGGGAGCAGCAGCTATGAGCCGTGTCGAACAGGCGATCCAGCGCGCCCAGGATGCCGGCCGCAGCGCCTTCGTCGGCTACCTCCCCGTCGGCTTCCCGGATCTCGAGACGAGCATCCAGGCGGCCATCGCCCTCGCCGAGAACGGCGTCGACATCATCGAGCTGGGCCCGCCGTACAGCGACCCCGTGATGGATGGCGCGATCATCCAGGAGGCGACGACCAAGGCTCTGGCCGCGGGCTTCCGGATGGCCGACCTGTTCACGGCGATCCGCGCCATCACGGCCGCCACGGATGTGCCTGTCCTCGTGATGACCTACTGGAATCCGGTGATGCAGTACGGCGTCGACCGCTACGCGGACGACCTCCTGGCCGCCGGCGGCGCGGGCCTCATCACGCCTGACATCACGCCCGATGCAGCAGGGGAGTGGATCGCCGCCAGCGAGCGGACCGGCCTCGACCGGGTCTTCCTCGCGGCACCCACCTCCTCGGACGAGCGTCTCGACCTGGTCGTCAAGTCGTCCACCGGATTCGTCTACACGGTCTCGACCATGGGAATCACGGGGGAGCGCGCCGAACTGGACCGCGCGGCCCGCACCCTGGTCGGTCGCCTTCGTGAACATGGCGCGCTCCGCGCCTGCGTGGGTATCGGCATCTCCACGTCGGAGCAGATCGCCGGCGTGTCCGAGTATGCCGACGGCGCCATCGTCGGCACCGCTCTGGTCCGCGCCCTTCGTGACGGCGGCGTACCCGCCCTCGCGGAAGTCACCCGAAACCTGGCCGCCGGCACCTCGTCGGCACGCCCCGATACCGAGAACTAGAATCGCACTCATGTCACTCGCGTTCCCCAGCACCTTCACCAACGTGCTCGCCAGCATCCCGAGCCCCCCGGTGTCCTACTTCGACCTCGGTCCGGTCCGGATCCACTTCTACGCGCTGTGCATCATCGCCGGCATCATCGCCGCCACGCTGCTGACGAACCACCGCCTCACCAAGCGGGGAGCGGAGCCGTGGGTCGTGATCGACATCTCGATCCTGGCCGTGCCGCTGGCCATCATCGGCGCCCGCATCTTCCACGTGCTCACCCACCCGAACTTCTACTTCGGTGAAGGCAAGAACACCTGGAACCCGTTCGAGCCCGGCTCGATATGGGCCATCTGGGAGGGCGGCATCGCGATCTTCGGAGCGCTCATCGGCGGCGCCATCGGCGCCTACCTGGGGTGCCGTTGGACGGGCATCCGCTTCTGGACCTTCGCAGACGCGCTGGCGCCCGGCCTGCTGCTGGCCCAGGCCATGGGGCGGTTCGGCAACTGGTTCAACCACGAGCTCTTCGGCCTTCCCACCGACCTGCCGTGGGGACTGGAGATCGAATCGACGAACTCCGCATTCCCCGCAGGGCTGCCCGAGGGCACGCTGTTCCACCCCACCTTCCTGTACGAGGTGATCTGGAACGGGCTCGGAGTGCTCGTCCTGCTGTGGCTGGGCCGCAAGCTCTTCTTCCAGTGGGGGCGCCTCTTCGCCATCTACCTGATCTGGTACAGCGCCGGCCGTATCGTCTGGGAGTCGATCCGCATCGATCCGAGCGAGATCATCCTCGGCCTGCGCAGCAACGTCTGGGCCGCCATCATCGGCGTCGTCGTGGGTCTCGTGATCCTCGTCGTGCAGACGCGCCGCCACCCGGGTCTCGAGCCCTCGCCGTACCAGCCGGGCCGCGAGAAGCCGGACGCCGACGCTGATGTACAATCGCAGAACAATCCCTCTGACTTCGTGGACGTGAGCGAGCCTCCGACCGAGGAAGTCACCGCAGGAACCACTGCCACAAGCACTGCTTCCACGAGCGAGGACGGCTCCCGATAACAACGCCACCTCGTGGCGGGAGAACCATTGCACTGAACGAGCGGGCCGACGTCGTCCCCGGGTTTCACTGAAGATCTGAGGACGGTAACTGGTGTACTTCCAGCCACCCTACGGCGCGTCCGGCGCCTACCCCCCGAAGCAGGGCATGTACAACCCGGCGTTCGAAAAGGACGCCTGCGGCCTCGCCATGGTCGCGACCCTGCGCGGCGAAGCCGGGCACGACATCATCGCGTTGGCCCTCGAGGCCTTGCGCAACCTGGAGCACCGCGGAGCCATCGGCTCCGACGCGGGCACCGGGGACGGCGCCGGCATCCTGACGCAGATGCCCGATGCATTCCTCCGCGCAGTCGCCGGCTTCGAACTGCCGCCCGTGGGGGAGTACGCGGCCGGACTGGCCTTCCTGCCTCGCGATTCGAGCGAGCGCCGCCAGCAGAAGGCCGGGATCGAGAAGATCGCCCGTTCCGAGGGACTTCGTGTCCTCGGCTGGCGTGAGGTCCCCACCGCCAACGAGAACCTCGGCAAGCTCGCGGACGAGGCTCGTCCCGCGTTCGAGCAGCTGTTCGTCAGCGCCGGCGGAGCGACGCACACCGACGCGCCGCTCACCGGGATCGCCCTCGACCGGGTCGCGTACCGCCTTCGCAAGCGCGCCGGACACGAGCTCGGTGCCTACTTCGTCTCGCTCTCGGCCCGCACGCTGGGCTACAAGGGCATGGTCACGACCCTCCAGCTCGAGCCGTTCTATCCCGATCTGCAGGATGAGCGTTTCGCCTCGGAGCTCGCTGTCGTGCACTCCCGGTACTCCACGAACACGTTCCCGTCGTGGCCGCTCGCGCAGCCGCTGCGGATGCTCGCGCACAACGGTGAGATCAACACCGTCGGCGGAAACCGCAACTGGATGCGCGCCCGCCAGTCGCAGCTCGAGTCGGAGCTTCTCGGCGACATCGCGCCGCTGCTCCCGATCTGCACCGACGGGGCGAGCGACTCGGCCTCGTTCGACGAGGTGCTGGAGCTGCTAACGCTGACCGGACGCAGCCTGCCGCACGCCATCATGATGATGGTGCCGGAGGCGTACGAGAAGCAGGCCGACATCACGCCGGAGCTGCGCTCCTTCTACGAGTACCACTCCAACCAGATGGAGCCGTGGGACGGTCCTGCCGCCCTCATCTTCACGGACGGGACTCTCGTCGGCGCCACCCTCGACCGCAACGGCCTGCGTCCCGGACGTTGGACGGAGACGACCGACGGCCTGGTCGTGATCGGATCCGAGACCGGCGTCCTGCAGTTCGAGCCGGAGCGCATCAAGCGCCGCGGGCGTCTGCAGCCCGGGAAGATGTTCCTGGTCGACACCTCGCAGCGCCGGATCATCGAGGACAGCGAGCTCAAGCGCGACCTCGCCACCATGCACCCATGGCAGGAGTGGCTGGACGCCGGCGCCGTGCGCCTGGCGGAGCTGCCCGAGCGCGAGCACATCGTTCACCCGCCGGCGTCGATCACCCGTCGTCAGCGCACCTTCGGCTACACCGAGGAAGAGGTCCGCATCCTCCTCACTCCGATGGGGCAGACCGGCGTCGAACCGCTCGGCGCCATGGGGTCGGACACGCCCATCGCCGTGCTCAGCAAGCGTCCGCGCCTGCTGTTCGACTACTTCACGCAGCAGTTCGCGCAGGTCACGAACCCGCCGCTGGACTCGATCCGTGAAGAGGTCGTCACGAGCCTCAAACTGGGTCTCGGACCGGAGAGCAACCTTCTCTCCTGGGGACCGGAGCACACTCGCACCGTATCCCTCGACTTCCCGGTGATCGACAACGACGAGCTCGCGAAGATCCGTCACATCGACAAGGCGATGCCCGGCCGATCGAGTGCGACCATCCGCGGTCTCTATCACTTCGATGCGGGCCCCCAGACCCTTCAGGACCGTCTCACGGAGATGTGCGCCGAGGTGGACGAGGCGATCGAGAACGGCGCCGAGTTCATCATCCTCTCGGACCGTGACTCGAACAAGGATCTGACGCCGATCCCGTCGCTGCTCATGGTCTCGGCGATCCACCACCACCTCATCCGGCGTGAGAACCGTATGAAGGTCGGTCTCATCGTCGAAGCCGGTGACGTGCGCGAAGTCCACCACGTCGCGACGCTGATCGGCTACGGTGCCTCCGCTGTCAACCCGTATCTCGCGATGGAGACGGTCGAGCACCTCGTGCGCACCGGCTACATCAACGGCATCACGCCCGAGAAGGCGGTCAAGAACCTGATCTACGCGCTCGGCAAGGGCGTGCTCAAGATCATGTCGAAGATGGGCATCTCCACCGTGTCGTCGTACGCGGGTGCTCAGGTGTTCGAGGCGATCGGTCTCAGCCAGGAGTTCATCGACGCCTACTTCACCCGCACCGAGTCCAAGCTCGGCGGCATCGGCATCGAGGAGATCTTCGCCGAGAACCAGGCCCGTCACGACTACGCCTATCCGGAAGACGCGGCGGCGCGCGCGCACGAGCGGCTGTGGACCGGTGGCGAGTACCAGTGGCGTCGCGACGGCTCTCCGCATCTGTTCAACCCGGAGACGGTTTTCAAACTGCAGCACTCGACCCGCACGCGGCGCTACGACATCTTCCGCGAGTACACGAAGCTCGTCGATGAGCAGGCCGCCGAGCTGAAGACGCTGCGCGGACTGTTCACGCTGCGCACCGGCACCCGCAAGCCCGTCCCACTGGACGAGGTCGAGCCGGTCTCCGCGATCGTCAAGCGCTTCTCCACGGGCGCGATGAGCTACGGCTCCATCTCCCGTGAAGCGCACGAGACGCTCGCGATCGCGATGAACAGCATCGGCGCGAAGTCGAACACGGGTGAGGGCGGCGAGGATCCGGACCGCCTGGTCGACCCCGAGCGCCGCAGCTCGATCAAGCAGGTCGCCTCCGGCCGCTTCGGCGTCACGAGCCTGTACCTCACCGAGGCGGACGACATCCAGATCAAGCTCGCTCAGGGCGCGAAGCCCGGCGAGGGCGGTCAGCTGCCTCCCACCAAGGTCTACCCCTGGGTGGCGCGTACGCGTCATGCGACGGCCGGTGTCGGTCTCATCTCGCCGCCGCCGCACCACGACATCTACTCGATCGAAGACCTCAAGCAGCTGATCTTCGACCTGAAGCGGGCGAACCCCGAGGCGCGCATCCACACGAAGCTCGTGAGCCAGTCGGGTATCGGTGCGGTGTCGGCCGGCGTCGCCAAGGCGCTCAGCGATGTCATCCTGGTCTCGGGTCACGATGGCGGAACGGGCGCGAGCCCGCTGAACTCGCTCAAGCACGCCGGCACGCCCTGGGAGCTCGGCCTCGCCGAGACGCAGCAGACGCTCATGCTCAACGGCATGCGCGACCGCGTCGTGGTGCAGGTCGACGGTCAGCTGAAGACCGGCCGCGACGTGATCATCGGCGCTCTGCTCGGTGCGGAGGAGTTCGGCTTCGCCACGGCTCCGCTCGTCGTCAGCGGCTGCATCATGATGCGCGTGTGCCACCTCGACACGTGCCCGGTGGGCGTCGCCACGCAGAACCCGGTTTTGCGTGAGCGGTTCACGGGCAAGCCTGAGTTCGTCGTCAACTTCATGGAGTTCATCGCGGAGGAGGTGCGTGAGCTCCTCGCCGAGCTCGGCTACCGCTCCATCGACGAGATCGTCGGCCGCGCCGACCTCATCGAGGTGAACGCGGCGGTCGAGCACTGGAAGGCCGAGGGACTCGACCTCACACCGGTGCTCGAGGGCCCGGTGTTCCCCGCGGGTGAGCCGCGTCGCAGCGGTCGGACGCAGGATCACGAGCTCGACAAGCACTTCGACGTGCAGCTGATCGACATCGCGAAGGGGGCGCTCCTCAACGGGGAGCCCGTCGTGGTGGAGCTCCCGATCGCCAACACGGAGCGCGCGGTCGGAACCATGCTGGGCCATCAGGTCACCTCGAGACACGGTGCGGCCGGTCTGCCCGAGGGCACCATCGACGTCACGCTGCACGGAACCGCAGGGCAGTCGCTCGGCGCCTTCCTGCCGCCGGGCATCGTGCTCCGACTCGAGGGTGACGCGAACGACTATGTCGGCAAGGGTCTGTCCGGCGGTGACATCACGATCCGGCCGCCACGCGGATCCGCGATCGCACCGCATGAGAACGTCATCGCCGGCAACGTGATCGGTTACGGCGCGACCTCGGGCACGATGTTCATCTCGGGTGTCGTGGGCGAGCGATTCCTCGTGCGCAACTCGGGCGCGACCGCCGTCGTCGAAGGCGTGGGAGACCACGCACTCGAGTACATGACCGGCGGTCTGGCCGTGATCCTCGGCTCGACCGGACGCAACTTCGGCGCCGGAATGTCGGGCGGAGTGGCCTACGTGCACGCGCTCGACACGGGCAAGGTCAACGCGCAGTCCCTCGGCAGCGGTGAGCTGCTGCTCGAGCCGCTCGATCGCGCAGACCTCGAGGTGCTGCGGAGCCTGCTCGTGGCGCATGTCGAACGAACGGCCTCACCGCGGGCTTCGGCTCTGCTCGAGAACTTCGAGGAGACCGCGACCGAGTTCGTGAAGGTGCTTCCTCGTGACTTCGCCGCCGTGCGGAGCATGCGTGAGGAGGCGCTGGCCGAGGGGATCGACCCCGACGGCGACATCGTGTGGAACCGCATCCTGGAGGTGACCGGTGGCTGATCCCAAAGGCTTTCTGAAGGTGACCGAGCGGGAGCTTCCCGCACGACGTCCGGTGCCGGTGCGCATCATGGACTGGAAAGAGGTCTACGAGCCCGGCGACAAGCAGGTTCTGCGCCGCCAGGCCGGTCGCTGCATGGACTGCGGTGTGCCGTTCTGCCATCAAGGGTGCCCGCTGGGCAACCTGATCCCCGAGTGGAACGATCTGACGTGGCGCGGCGAAGGCCGCGAGGCGATCGAGCGACTGCACGCGACGAACAACTTCCCGGAGTTCACGGGCCGCCTGTGCCCCGCTCCGTGCGAGAGCTCATGCGTGCTCGGCATCAACCAGCCCGCCGTCACGATCAAGCAGATCGAGGTCTCGATCATCGACGAGGCTTTCGCAAAGGGCTGGGTCGAGCCGGAGCCGCCGGAGCGTCTGACGGGCAAGACCGTCGCGGTCGTCGGATCGGGTCCCGCGGGACTCGCGGCAGCTCAGCAGCTCACCCGCGCCGGCCACACCGTCGCCGTCTTCGAGCGCGACGACCGGATCGGCGGTCTGCTGCGCTACGGCATCCCGGACTTCAAGATGGAGAAGACGCAGCTCGAGTCGCGCCTGCGCCAGATGCAGGAGGAGGGCACACGTTTCCGCGCGGGTGTCGAGATCGGCAAGGACATCTCCTGGCCCGACCTCCGTGCGCGCTACGACGCCGTCGTCATCGCGACCGGTTCCACGGTGCCGCGTGACCTCGCGATCCCGGGGCGTGACCTCGATGGCGTCCACTTCGCCATGGAGTACCTCGTCGAGTCGAACCACGCGGTCGCGGGGGACAAGGTCACCGACCAGATCAGCGCCGAGGGCAAGCACGTCATCGTGATCGGCGGCGGCGACACCGGTGCGGACTGCATCGGCACCGCGCACCGTCAGGGTGCGCTCAGTGTCACCAACCTCGCCATCGGCAAGCAGCCGGGCGACGCGCGTCCCGACCACCAGCCGTGGCCGATGATGCCGACGATCTTCGAGGTGTCCTCCGCGCACGAGGAAGGCGGAGAGCGGGTGTTCCTCGCGTCCACCGTCGAGTTCCTCGGCAACGAGGTCGGCGAGGTCCGCGCGCTGCGTGTGGCCGAGACCGAGTACGTCGACGGTCGCCGAGTGCCGAAGAGCGGCACCGAGCGCGAGATCCCTGCGGATCTCATCCTGATCGCGATGGGCTTCACCGGCCCGGAGCAGGACGGATACACCGAGGACACGCTTCCTCAGGTGACGGACCGTGGCGCTTTCCGTCGCGACCCGTCGTACGAGTCGACGGTTCCGGGCGTCTTCGTCGCCGGTGACGCCGGGCGCGGGCAGTCGCTCATCGTGTGGGCGATCGCGGAAGGACGCGCGGCCGCCGCGAACGTCGACCGGTTCCTGATGGGAACGACGGTGCTTCCCGAGCCCGTGCGTCCGAGCGATGTCGCGATCGGTCTCCAGCCCGCGTAGGCTGAGGCCGGCACCGTCGCCTGATTTACATCCCCCATTTCTACCCTGGAGTATCTGTTGAGACGCGCGAAAATCGTCGCCACCTTGGGCCCCGCAACTTCCACGTATGAGACGGTGCGCGCACTGATCGATGCGGGGGTGGACGTTGCGCGACTGAACCTCAGCCACGGCGACTACTCGGTGCACGAGAACAACTACGCCAACGTGCGCCGTGCCGCAGAGGATGCGGGCCGTCCCGTCGCCATCCTCGTCGACCTGCAGGGCCCGAAGATCCGTCTCGGCAGGTTCGAGGACGGTCCCTACGAGCTCGCCAAGGGCGACATCTTCAAGATCACCACCGAAGACATCATCGGCAACAAGGACATCTGCGGCACGACCTTCAAGGGTCTTCCGCAAGACGTCAAGCCGGGGGACTTCCTCCTGATCGACGACGGCAAGGTCCGCGTCGAGGTCGTCGAGACCGACGGCGTCACTGTGACCACCAAGGTCATCGTCGCCGGTGCCGTATCCAACAACAAGGGCATCAACCTTCCCGGCGTCGCCGTCAACGTCCCCGCGCTCAGCGAGAAGGACGAGGAAGACCTGCGCTGGGGTCTGCGCATCGGCGCCGACCTGATCGCCCTGTCGTTCGTGCGCAACGCGGCCGACGTCACCCGCGTTCACGAGATCATGGCGGAGGAGGGCGTCCGCGTTCCCGTCATCGCCAAGGTCGAGAAGCCGCAGGCCGTCGACGCGCTCGAGGAGATCGTCGATGCCTTCGACTCGATCATGGTCGCCCGTGGCGACCTGGGCGTCGAGCTTCCGCTCGAGGCCGTGCCGATCGTGCAGAAGCGCGCCGTCGAGATCGCTCGCCGCATGGCCAAGCCGGTCATCGTCGCGACCCAGATGCTCGAGTCGATGATCAACAGCCCGGTGCCGACGCGTGCCGAGACCTCGGACGTCGCGAACGCGGTGCTCGACGGTGCAGACGCGGTCATGCTGTCCGGTGAGACCAGCGTCGGCGACTACCCGGTCGTGGTCGTCGAGACCATGGCACGCATCATCGAGTCGACCGAGGAGCACGGCCTGGAGCGCATCGCGCCGCTCACGACCAAGCCCCGTACGCAGGGTGGCGCGATCACTCTCGCCGCTCTCGAGGTCGCCGAGTTCGTCGACGCCAAGTTCCTCTGCGTGTTCACGCAGTCGGGTGACTCGGCTCGTCGTCTCTCGCGTCTGCGTTCGCGCATCCCGATGATCGCGTTCACGCCGGAGCCCGGCATCCGTCGTCGCATGGCGCTCACCTGGGGCATCCGCTCCACGCTGGTCGACATGGTGCAGCACACCGACCTGATGTACCACCAGGTCGACGAGTATCTGCTCGGCAACGGACTCGCCGAGGAAGGGGACAAGGTCGTCGTGATCTCCGGTTCCCCTCCCGGAATCGTCGGATCGACGAACGACCTTCGCGTGCACAAGGTCGGCGATGCGATCCGCGGTGCAGCTCCGATCTACAAGGCCGGGGTCTGACGCACAGCATCCAGAGGGGGCGGGACTTCGGTCCCGCCCCCTCTGTCGTCCCATCCGGTAGCTTTCAGTCATGAGTCCACGTCGTCTTCCGAGGAGCACGTCATCGGAGTGCTGAGGAAGGCCGGCTGGTGGCTCGCCGACTACGCGTATGCGGGGTACTGGCAGCTGCGGGCGACGTTCGACCGCACAGATCCCGCGTCGTTCTCCACGGGGACCGCGGCCCGGATCGTCGTCCTCCCCGGTGTGTACGAGACCTGGAAGTTCCTGCAGCCACTCGTCGCGGCGATGCATGAGAGAGGGCATTCGGTCCACGTCGTCGAGACTCTCCATCGAAACCGGCGCCCCGTCGTGGACATGGCGCAGAGCGTCGCGGACTTCCTGGACACGCATGACCTCACCGACGTGATCCTCGTCGCTCACAGCAAAGGCGGGCTCGCCGGCAAGCTGGTCATGACCGGGCCTGCTGCGGCGCGGGTGCGCTCCATGCTCGCGATCGCGACACCGTTCGGCGGCTCGCGCTACGCGCGCCTGATGCTGACTCGCACCCTCCGTGAGTTCGCGCCGGAGGATCCGGCGATCGTGAGCCTCACCCGGCAGCTGTCCGTCAATGAGCGGATCGTGTCGATCTACGCGGACTTCGACCCGCACATCCCGGAGGGGAGTGAGCTCGCGGGTGCCAAGAACGTGCGTCTCGACACCGGCGGACACTTCCGGATCCTCGCGAACCCCCGCGTGCTGGCCGAGCTGGCCGTCCTCGCCGAGTAGCCGCTCATCCGCAGTCGGCTGCCGGCGTGCGGTGCCCGCTGAGCGTTGGGAGCCACAGCAGCAGGTCAGGCAGTGCGGCATAGGCGGCGAGGCCGTGGGTGACATCGGGATAGCGGTGGAACGTCACGTCCGCACTCTGTGCGCACAGCAGCTTCACATACCCCTCTGTCGCGCTCGGCAACACGAGTTCGTCGGCTTCGCCCTGTCCGACGAAGACCGGGACCGTGATGGGACTCCCGCCGGCGCTGTTCTCCCGGAGGAGCGTCTGCCAGGGCTCCGTCGTCGCGGGGTCGCTGCGGACGTATTGGCCGACGAGAGGATCGGCGATCGCGTGGAGTTCCTTCGTCTGGGTGAGCAGGCACAGCGCGGCCATGTCGGCTGTCGCTGACAGGCCCGCAGGCGTGAGGATGTCGGTGATCTCCGTGGAGCCGTATCGCTCGGCGTATGCGGACTCGTATGCCGGGACGGCGAAGGAAGCGATCGTGACTCCAGAGAGATTCACGATGTCATCCGTCATCAGAGCGCTCAGGTTCGCCGCCGGTGCCGCGACCGCGACACCCTGGATGGTCAGTTCCGGAGCGTAGTCGGCGGCGCGCTCCGCGGCGAAGAGCACAGCCTGGCCGCCCTGCGAGTGCCCCCAGAGGACGACCCGATCGCTTACTTCGGCGTCGTCGAGCTGCCGCGCGGCTCGGACGATGTCCAGCACGCTGTTGGACTCGGGGATTCCGAGCAGGTACGACGACGCGCCGCCGACGCCGAGGCCCGGGTAGTCGGTGGCGACGATGGCGTACCCCTCGGCGAGCAGCTCGTGCATCCCCTCGATGTACTGAAACGGATCCAGCCCGAGTGAAGGAGCGCACTTCGAGGCAGCACCGGTGGTGGGGTGTCCCCAGGAGACCACCGTGCGGCCACCCTCGGGTGCCGGGGTATCCGGGACGATCACGACACCCGACACGGCGACGTCGACGCCTGCGAGGTCGCGCGAGTGGTAAATGACCCGCCACGCCTTCGTACCGACGGGAGCGCTGTCTATCGACGCGACACGGATGATCGCGCCGGGGGCTGCCTCCGGCAGGGGAGCGGGAAGCGCATAGAACGCCGGGTCGGTCCGCTGATCCGCCTGCTCGGCGAGGGTCCTGCGCAGAACGTCGGTCGCCACCAGCACCAGGGCCACGAGGAGGATAGCGCCGACGACGAGGAAGGCACGCCGTCTGCGTCGCGGTCGCAGGGCATGGGCTGCCGGCGTTGCGTCGCCGTTGTGCATACGGACTGTCTAGCGCATGGCCGCGATCATGGGGAGAGCTATCTGTCCGTCGGAACGGATGAGAAGGTCGACCGACGGGCCCCTCTCCATCAAACTGTGCCGGCGGTGGGACTCGAACCCACACGCCCTTTCGGACAAAGCATTTTGAGTGCTCCGCGTCTGCCATTCCGCCACGCCGGCTCGTGTGTCGCGTCTATGACTTTAGCGCAGCGGGCGGGGAGGATCGTCCGCGCCGCACGCCTACGGCCTGCTGACAGGGGCACTCCACTAGGATGGTTCTGTGACAGAGCAAGAAGAGCAGGCTGAGCAGCCCACGTCATCCGCACCCCGACGCGTCGTCGTCGCCGAAGATGAGTCGCTGATCCGTCTCGACATCGTCGAGATCCTCCGCGACAACGGCTTCGATGTCGTGGGCGAGGCCGGTGACGGAGAGACTGCGGTCGCTCTGGCGACCGAACTGCGTCCCGACCTGGTCATCATGGACGTCAAGATGCCTCAGCTGGACGGCATCAGCGCGGCCGAGAAGCTGCACAAGGGCAACATCGCACCCGTGGTCCTCCTCACGGCGTTCAGCCAGAAGGAGCTCGTCGAGCGTGCGAGCGAAGCCGGTGCCCTCGCCTACGTCGTGAAGCCGTTCACCCCGAACGATCTGCTGCCGGCGATCGAGATCGCGCTGGCGCGCCACGAGCAGATCATCACGCTCGAGGCCGAGGTCGCCGACATGGTCGAGCGCTTCGAGACGCGCAAGCTCGTCGACCGGGCCAAGGGCCTGCTCAACGAGAAGATGGGCCTGAGCGAGCCCGAGGCGTTCCGCTGGATCCAGAAGGCGTCCATGGACCGTCGTCTGACGATGCAGGATGTCGCCAAGGCGATCATCGAGCAGCTCGCACCCAAGAAGTAGCGGTGAGCGCCGGGATTCTCCGGCTCGATACCGAGCACATCCTCCGGCCCGTGCGCCTCGGTGACGGTGCTGCGCTCGCGAGGGCGTACCTCTCCAACCGCGAGCACCTGGCACCGTGGGAGCCCACCCGCAGCGAGGCGTTCTTCACCGTCGCCTCGCAGGAGCTGCATGCGCAGCAATGCGTGGACGATGCGGCCGCCGGTCGCAGCATCCGCTTCGTGATCGAGTCGGAAGACGGCGAGATCCGCGGCCGGATGAACATCAACAACGTCGTCCGTGGCGCGTTCTGGAGTGCCGATCTCGGCTACTGGATCGACGCATCGCGGCTGCACCGTGGGCTTGCGAGCCGTGCGGTCGCGCAAGTCATCGAGTACTCGCGCACGGAGCTGCGGCTTCACCGACTTCAGGCGGCCACGTTGCTGCACAATGTCGGTTCCCAGCGGGTGCTGCTCGGGAACGGCTTCGAGCGCATCGGTCTCGCCCCGAAGTACCTCCGTATCGCGGGGGAGTGGCAGGACCACCTGCTGTTCCAGCGACTGCTGGATGAACCGCTCAGCTCCCGGCGGGAAGGTCCTTGATCATGTTGGTGATCCGGATCGTGGAGCAGCGCCGCCCCTGATCGTCGGTCACCACGATCTCGTGCACGGTGATGCTCCGCCCCAGGTGCACAGGTGTGCACACTCCGGTGACGACACCCGACGTCGCCGAGCGGGTATGGGTCGCATTGATGTCGACGCCGACGGCGAGTCGGCCGGCACCGGCGTGCAGATTCGCGGCCATCGAGCCGAGCGATTCGCCGAGCACCACGTAGGCGCCACCGTGCATGAGTCCGACGGGCTGCGTGTTGCCCTCGACGGGCATGGTCGCGACGCATCGTTCGATGCTGAATTCGACGAACTCCATGCCCATCTTCTCGGCCAGAGCGCCCATTCCGCGGGCCGTGGCCCAGTCGAGTCCCTCGCTCGTCGCGACGTCGCTCATGCATCCTCCTCAGCGGGTGTCTGTCGTCCTCGTTAGGCTGACAGGGTGACGGACTCCGCAAAGCCTACCCTCATGGTCGTCGACGGCCACTCGCTCGCCTACCGTGCCTTCTTCGCCCTCCCGGTCGAGAACTTCACGACCAAGGACAACCAGCACACGAACGGCATCTACGGGTTCCTGTCGATGCTGGTGAACCTCATCAAAGCCGAGCAGCCGACGCACCTCGCGATCGCCTTCGACACCTCCCGGCACTCGTTCCGCACGGACGAGTACCCGGAGTACAAGGCCACGCGATCCGAGTCACCGCAGGAGTTCAAGGGTCAGATCCCGCTCCTCCAGGACTGCCTCGCAGCGATGTCGATCCCGGTCCTGACGAAAGAGGGCATCGAGGCCGACGACATCCTCGCGACGCTCGCCTCCCAGGGCGCGGAGCAGGGCTTCGAAGTGCTCGTGGTCTCGGGCGACCGCGACACCATCCAGCTCGTCAACGACGACGTGACGCTGCTCTACCCGTCGGTGCAGGGCGTCTCGCAGCTCAAGCGCTACGACCCGACGACCGTTCAGGAGCGCTACGGTGTTCGACCGGAGCAGTACCCCGACATCGCGGCGCTCGTCGGCGAGACCAGCGACAACCTGCCGGGCGTGCCGAAGGTGGGGGAGAAGACCGCGGTCAAGTGGCTCACGCAGTTCGGCTCCCTCGACGATCTGATCGCCCGCGCCGACGAGATCAAGGGCGTGGTCGGCGGCAACCTGCGTGACCACATCGACGATGTCCGACGCAACCGCAAGTTGAACCGCCTGCTCACAGACGTCGAGCTTCCGGTCGGCCCCGCCGACCTTGCGGTGGCTCCGATCGATGCGCAGGCGGTGCGCGACATCTTCGCCCGCCTCGAGTTCCGCACCCTGCTGCCGCGCGTGTTCGAGGCCGTCGGGGCCGGCGAGGTCGCCGACGACCCCGCCTCCGCCGTCGTGCTGCCCGTACCGGCCGAGGTTTCGCCGGCCGAACTCGCCACCTGGGCCGCGGCGCAGGAGGGCGATGTCGCCGTCAGCCTCACGACGCAGGGCGGTGCGCCCGTTCGCATCGGCGTCGCGACCCTGACCGAACTGCGCGAGTCCGACTGGACCGATGCCGCCGCCGAAGCGCTCCGGGGGTGGATCGAGTCCGACGCCCCGAAGGTGCTGCACGACGCGAAGCCCCAGGTGAAGGCGCTGGTGCGTCAGGGGGTCCGTCTCCGCGGCCTCGCCTATGACACGAGTCTCGCGGGCTGGCTGCTGCGACCGAGCTTCCCTGACAAGACGCTCGCTGACCTCGTCGAACGCTACCTGGGCGAGAAGCTTCCCGAAGCCGATCCGTCGCAGCTCGTGCCCGAGACCGAGGGTGCTACGCCGTCGCAGGAGGCATGGTTCGCCCTGCGCGTGGCCGATGCCCTGCGCGAAGACATCCCGGAGTCCGTCGCCAAGGTCCTCGTCGACATCGAGCTTCCGACGCTGCTCACTCTGGCCGACATGGAGGTCGCGGGCGTCGCGGTCTCGCACGAGGTGCTCTCGACGTTCTCCGGCGAGCTCGCCACCCGCGCGGAGGGGCTCGCACAGGAGGCGTTCACCGTCGTCGGACGCGAGTTCAACCTCGGCTCGCCCAAGCAGCTGCAGGAGGTCCTCTTCGAAGATCTGCAGCTCCCGAAGACCCGCAAGACCAAGACCGGCTACTCCACGGATGCGGCGGTGCTCGCCGACCTGCAGGAGACCAACCCGCATCCCTTCCTGAGTCTGCTGCTGCAGCACCGCGAGGCCACCAAACTCCGTCAGATCATCGAATCGCTCGACACGGCGATCGGTGACGACCACCGTGTGCACACGACGTATGTGCAGACGGGAAGCCAGACCGGTCGTCTCTCCAGCACCGACCCCAATCTGCAGAACATCCCGGTGCGCACGGAGGAATCACGTCGCATCCGCAGCGCGTTCGAAGTCGGCGAAGGCTACGAGGCGCTCCTGACGGCGGACTACTCCCAGATCGAGATGCGCATCATGGCGCACCTCTCGGGCGACGAAGGGCTGATCGAGGCCTTCAACAGCGGCGAAGACCTGCACCGCTTCGTCGGCGCGCGGGTGTTCGGCGTCGAGCCGAGCGAGGTGTCGTCCGCGATGCGCACGAAGGTGAAGGCGATGTCGTACGGCCTCGTCTACGGGCTTTCGGCCTTCGGGCTCTCCAAGCAGCTGCGCATCGAGCAGTCCGAGGCGAAGCAGCTGATGGTGGAGTACTTCGCGCGATTCGGCGCGGTGCGCGACTATCTGCGGGCCTCCGTGATGAAGGCCAAGGAGGTCGGGTACACCGAGACGATCTTCGGTCGCCGTCGTCCGTTCCCCGACCTCGCGAGCCCGAACCGGGTGCTGCGGGAGAACGCCGAGCGTGCTGCGCTCAACGCCCCGATCCAGGGCAGCGCGGCCGACATCATGAAGATCGCGCTGCTGCACATCCACGATGATCTGCGCTCCGAACAGCTCTCCTCGCGGGTACTGCTGCAGATCCATGACGAACTCGTGGTCGAGGTTGCCCCAGGAGAGTGGGACGCGACAGAACGGATCGTGCGTGCCCGCATGGGCGACGCCGCCGAGCTGTCCGTGCCACTCGACGTCCAGGTCGGACGCGGCCGCGATTGGAACGAGGCCGCGCACTGACGTCCGGCGGTGGAAGGCGGCCGGGGCTTAGGCTGGAAGGCATGACTTCAGCTCCCCGGACCCCCTCCGCCATCGACGCCGTCGCCGATGAATGGGTCGACACGATCGCGGTTCTGGCGCCCACTCTCGGGACCTACATCGGCCGCGACGAGGTGAACGACCGCTTCGGCGATCTGAGCCCGGCCGGCCATGAGGAGATCGCCGCTGCCACTCGGTCGACGCTCGACAAGCTCACCGCCCTGGAGCCCGTCGACGCGATCGACGAGGTGACCAAGACCGACCTCAGCGCCGAACTCCGACTGGACCTCGAGCTCCACGAGGCGAAGTGGCACCTGCGCGACCTCAACGTGATCGCCTCTGCTGCTCAGGATGTGCGGTCGGCGTTCGACCTGATGCCCACAGCGACAGTTCAGGACTGGGACGTCATCGCAATCCGCCTCGCAGCAGTCCCTGACGCGCTCCGCGGCTATGTCGAGACTCTGCGGACCGGTATCGCCGAAGGCGTCACCCCGGCGCGCCGCCAGGTGACAGAGGTGGCGACGCAGATCGACCGCTACACGGCAGACGACGGCTTCTTCGCGGCGTTCGTCGCGCACGCCGACCCTGAGGAGGGGCAGCTGCCCGCCTCCCTCGCGCGCACCCTCGCCGACAATTCCGCGGCAGCACGCGTGGCCTACGACGAGCTGCGTCGGTTCCTCGCCGAAGAGCTCGCTCCCGCCGCGGGTGAGGTCGATGCCGTCGGACGCGAGCTGTACGCGCTCAACTCCCGCCGATTCCTCGGGGCGACCATCGACCTCGACGAGACCTATGAGTGGGGACGCGAAGAGCTCGCACGCATGGTCGCGGAGCAGACTGTGATCGCGAACGAGATCCTCCCCGGTGCATCCGTCGAAGAGGCGGTCGCACACCTGGAGTCCGACCCGGCCCGCAAGCTCGTCGGCACGGACGCTCTTCAGAAGTGGATGCAGGAGACGAGCGACCGGGCGGTCGCCGAGCTCGGTGCCTCGCACTTCGACATCCCCGAGGCGATCCGCACCCTGGAGTGCATGATCGCCCCCACGCAGGAGGGCGGGATCTACTACACCGGCCCGACGGACGACTTCTCCCGTCCCGGCCGTATGTGGTGGTCGGTTCCCGAGGGCGTCACCGAGTTCGACACCTGGCGTGAGCTCACCACCGTCTTCCACGAGGGCGTTCCGGGACACCACCTCCAGATCGCTCAGGCCGTCTACAACCGCGCCGAGCTCAACTCCTGGCGACGCCTGCTGGCGGGAACATCCGGTCATGCTGAGGGGTGGGCTCTGTACGCGGAGCGTCTGATGGAGCAGCTCGGCTACCTCGACGATCCCGCTGACCGTCTCGGCATGCTCGACGGACAACGGCTGCGAGCGGCCCGTGTCGTCCTCGACATCGGTGTCCACCTCGGCAAGCCGCGGCTCGACGGCACCGGAGTGTGGGACGCCGAGTACGCTCTCGACTTCCTCCGCCAGAACGTGAACATGTCTGATCAGTTCGTCCAGTTCGAAGTGAACCGCTACCTCGGCTGGCCGGGCCAGGCGCCGTCCTACAAGGTCGGGCAGCGCATCTGGGAGCAGGTCCGCGACGGCGTCCGTGCCGCCGAGGGTGAGTCATTCTCCTTCAAGGACTTCCACAAGCGGGCGCTCGACATGGGCGGGGTCGGGCTCGACACGCTGCGCACCACCCTGCTTCCGCGCTGACGGGAATGTGTTCCGCCCGGAAGGTGTTCATTCACCTGAATAGGAAGGGATGACATGGGCATCGAATTCGGGTTGGACACATTCGGCGACATCACGCGGGATCAGGACGGTGAGCTCCTCACCGGAGCGCAGACGATCCGCAACATCGTGGCTCAGGCAGAGCTCGCCGACACCGTCGGGGTGGACTTCTTCGGAGTGGGGGAGCACCACCGCACCGAGTTCGCTGTCTCGGCGCCCGAGATGGTCCTCGCCGCGATCGCCGCGCGCACGGAGCACATCCGGCTCGGCACCGCAGTGACGGTGCTGTCGTCCGATGACCCCGTGCGCGTCTTCGAGCGCTTCTCGACCCTGGATGCGCTCTCGAACGGACGCGCAGAGGTCGTGCTCGGCCGCGGATCTTTCATCGAGTCCTTCCCGCTCTTCGGCTACGACCTGCGCGACTACGATGCGCTGTTCGAGCAGAAGCTCGAGCTGTTCGTCGAACTCCTCAAAGAAGAGCCGGTCACCTGGTCCGGGACCATGCGTGCCTCCCTGGAGAACGCGAACGTGTTCCCCAAGACCGAGAAGGGCCTGCGCACCTGGGTGGGAGTCGGCGGGAGCCCGGAATCCGTGGTGAGGGTCGCCCGGCACGGGCTCGGTCTGATGCTCGCGATCATCGGCGGCCCAGCGCACCGTTTCAAGCCGTTCGTCGACCTCTACCACCGCTCGGTCGCCTCGTTCGGAACGACGTCGCACCCGGTCTCCGTGCACTCGCCGGGGCACATCGCCGAGACGGATGACGAGGCATGGGATGCGGCCTATTCCGGGTTCGAGGCGATGAACAACACCATCGGACGCGAACGCGGCTGGCCGGCCTACAGCCGTGCTCGGTTCCAGAACGATGTCGGTCCGGAAGGTGCGATCTACGCCGGCTCGCCCGACCGCGTGGCGGCGAAGATCGCCGACACGATCACGACGCTCGGCCTCGGTCGCTTCGATCTGAAGTACGCCACCGGAACCCTCTCTCACGAGTCCATGATGCGGAGTATCGAGCTGTACGGCACGGAGGTGATCCCGCGCGTGCGGAAGATCCTCGCCGACCGCGACTGAAACCACCTGGTGGGCAGGGCGGGCCGTTCGCGGCTCTACGATGAAGAGCATGGCCAACACCGCCCTGCCGAGCCGCGCATCGCTGGCTGAGCGCTTGGACGTCCTGCCGTTCACGCGTCGTCACTTTCGCCTGCTGACCGGATCCGGTCTGGGCTGGGCGCTGGATGCGATGGATGTCGGCCTGATCTCGTTCATCCTCGCCGCGCTCACCCAGCAGTGGGGACTGAGCAAGGGGGAAGCTGGCTGGATCGCCTCCGTGGGCTTCATCGGGATGGCGATCGGAGCGACGCTCGGCGGACTGCTCGCGGATCGCCTCGGGCGGCGCCAGGTCTTCGCTCTCACTCTGCTCATCTACGGTGTGGCCACCGGGGCGAGCGCTCTGGTCGGCGGGGTGGCAGTGCTCCTGGTACTCCGCTTCCTCGTCGGCCTCGGCCTCGGTGCGGAGTTGCCGGTGGCGTCGACCTACGTGAGTGAGTTCGCGCCCGCCCGTATCCGCGGCCGCTTGATCGTGGTGCTGGAGGCCTTCTGGGCTCTGGGGTGGACGGCTGCCGCCATCATCGGCTTCCTGGTGATCCCCGCGTCCGATGACGGCTGGCGGTGGGCCTTCGCGTTGGGCGCGATACCCGCGGCGTACGCCCTCTTCGTGCGCTGGCGGATGCCGGAGTCGCCCCGTTGGCTGGCTTCGCGTGGACGCATCGCCGAAGCCGACCGCATCGTCTCGGCTTTCGAAGCGGACGCCGGCGTCGTCACGGCCCCCGCGATCCGGAAGGAGCCGGCTTCGCGTGCCATGGCGGTCACGGCCCGGGCCCGGCTGGCGACGCTGTGGATTCGCGAGTTCCGAGTGCGGACGCTGTGCCTGTGGCTGGTCTGGCTGGGCGTCAACTTCGCCTATTACGGGGCTTTCATCTGGATCCCCAGCATCCTCGTCGACGCGGGCTTCGATCTGGTCACGTCCTTCGGGTTCACCCTGATCATCACGCTCGCGCAATTGCCCGGGTATGCGGTCGCGGCCTGGCTGATCGAGGTGTGGGGGAGGCGTCTGACACTCTCGGTGTTCCTCGTCGGCTCGGCGGTCTCGGCGGTGGTCTTCGGCACCGCGACCACCGATGTCGCGATCATCGGCGCAGGCATGGCGCTGTCGTTCTTCAACCTCGGCGCCTGGGGTGCTCTGTACGCGGTCACGCCGGAGATCTACCCCACGTCGCTGCGGGGAACGGGGGCGGGCTGGGCAGCCGGTGTGGGGCGCATCGCTTCGATCGTGGCCCCGCTCTCCGTCCCCGTGCTCCTCATCGCCGGTGGGGCCCCGCTGCTGTTCGCCGTGTTCGGCATCTGCTTCCTCGGCGCGGCCGCTGCGGCGTGGGGCCTCGTCGACCGCGGCGGCGTGGCGCTCGACGATCGCTGACGCCACGCGTCGCTCGCCCGCAATAGGCTGGTCCGATGGCAGATGTGCGGTTCGTGGCAATCGGCGACTCGTTCACCGAGGGGGTCGGTGACGTCCTCCCCGACGGGCGGGAGCGCGGTTGGGCAGATCTCGCGGCGCAGGGGTGGGCTGATGCGGCGGGGCACACCATCCAGTACGCGAATCTCGCGATCCGGGGAAAGCTCGCCTGGCCGATCGTCGAGCAGCAGCTCGAACCCGCGCTCGCACTGCACCCCACGCACCTGTCCTTCAATGGCGGAGGCAACGACATGCTCCGTCCGCGCACCGATGTCGAGCACATCGCGGACGCGTTCAGTCGCGTGCTGCGCCGGTGCGACGAAGAAGGCGTGACCATGATCCTGCTCTCGGGCGCGAACCCGAGCGGGCAGCTTCCGATGGGCTCCCTCGTGCAGCGCCGCGGCGACCTGCTCTCGGATGCGGTCTTGAGGCGCATCGAAGAGCGTCCCGACGTCATCCGAGCCCTCAACTGGCCCGACCGGGAGCTGTCGCGAGGCGCGTACTGGGCTGATGACCGCCTGCACATGAATGCGGCCGGCCACCACCGCGTCGCCGCCCGCGTTCTGCATGCTCTGGGCTATGAGCCGCCGGAGACCTGGTGGGCGCCGGGCGACCGCCTCGGCGGCGGCCCCTCGGGCCTCGCGTACTACCGGGAGTTCGTCGGTCCTTGGGTGCGCCGTCGAGTGACGCGCACCTCGTCCGGTGACGGCCGTACCGCGAAGTTCCCGACCTGGGTCGAACGGGTGCCGTCGTGAGTCGCTGGACCACGCCCGCATGAGCGACTTCGAGCTGGCACGGGTGCCCGCCGGCGCTCTGACTCTGCGCGACGCGCGCCGTGACGATCAGCGCGATGTCGTGCTCGAGGCATTCGAGATCGGTGTCTACCCGGTGACCGAGGAGCAGCTCGCCGAGGTGCTCGGCATCGCTGCGCGGCATCCGCGGCGCCCTGCTTCCGACCTCAGCTGGTTGCGCGCGGTGCACTTCTGCAACGCCGCCTCCGAATGGGAAGGGCTCGACCGGGTCTACCTCTTCGACGGTGAGGACGTGAGCTGGGACACGACGGCCGACGGCTATCGGCTCCCGACCGAGGCGGAATGGGAGTATGCGTGCCGCGCCGGCTCCACCGGCCCGCACTACGCACCCCTGGCAGATGCCGCGTGGACCAGCGCCGACGGGGTGTCTTCTCCGCAGGACGTCGGGGGCAAGCTGCCGAACCTCCACGGCCTCTTTGACACACTCGGCAACGTCTGGGAGTGGTGCTGGGACCTTCTCGATCCCGCTCGTTACGACGACTATCGGGTCTTCCGTGGTGGTGGCTTCGCCGATGACGCCTGGAGCGTGCGCGCGTCCGTCCGTCGTGGGGGAGCGCCACGGATGCATCACGACGACGTCGGTCTCCGACTCGCCCGTGGCGCTTTCGACACGCCGGGCGAAGCGCAGGGTTGGTCCGCCCGCGCAGACCTGGAGCGCGGCGCGCAGGATGGGCCGTTGCCATCCGGGTGGACGCCACGCGGACGCTGACCTCACGCCCACCTTCTCCGCGAACCGCGTCGCCGTGTGCGCGCACCACCTCGGTTTTGGCCGGACGCCGCGCGGATGGAAAGCTGGATCAATGGCACCCGCATACTCGCTCATCGTCTCCCAGGGCCGTGTGGCCGATCGCACCGATGGTGCCCTTCGGGGTGCCCGCCGCGTCGGTGAGGCAGTGTCGTCGTTGCTCGGGCTCGAGCCGGAGATCATCGGCAGCCCGACGCCCGCCAGCACGGATGACTGGTCCGTGGCGCTTCCTCAGGCGGATGACACCTTGAGCGGACTGCGTCACGCCACCCAGCGAGCCATCAGCGCAGACAGCACACCCCTGCTCATCACCAACACCTGCGCGGCGAGTCTCGGCACGCTGCCGACCTTCGCCGAGCGTCACCCCGACGCCGTGCTGCTCTGGATCGATGCGCACGGTGACTTCAACACCCCGGACACGACGGAGTCCGGGTACCTCGGCGGTATGGTGCTCGCTGCGGCGTGCGGGCTCTGGGACAGCGGGCACGGTGCGGGCGTCGACCCGAAGCAGGTGATCGTTGTGGGCGGTCGTGACATCGATCCGGCCGAAGGAGAGCTTCTCGCCGGCGCAGGAGTGACAGTTCTCACGCCGTCCGAAAGCACGCCCGCTCGCGTCCTCGAGCTCGTCGCAGGGCGCCCGGTCTGGATCCACGTCGACTGGGATGTCCTCGAGCCCGGCTACATCCCCGCCGCGTACCGCGTCGGAGGCGGACTGCTCCCGCACCAGATCGCGGAGATCTTCGCCGCACTGCCGTCAGCGTCGGTCCGCGGCGTGGAGCTCGCGGAGTTCGAGGCGGGCGACGCAGAGGTACCGGAGCGTGTGAGCGTGGAGCTGATCGTCGAGACGCTTCAACACCTGCTCCGCTGAATCCCTGCGCGCGACCGCCTCGGTCGGCGACTCAGCTCGGCGTCATCTGTTTGATCATGTACCGTCTCGGGTCCTCCGGAACAGCGAACCCGTATTGGGCATAGAGTCCGTGAGCTGTGGATGTCGCGAGGAGGATGCGGGCGACGGACAACGGCTGCAGATCTGCGATCACCCCCTCCACCAACATCTTCCCGAGGCCTTCGCCTCGTACGTCCTCGTCGACGAACACGTCGCACAGCCAGGCGAAGGTGGCGCCATCCGTCACGACGCGGGCGTAAGCCACCTGCTCACCGTTCGCGTCCCAGACACCGTAGTTGCGTGACGCATCGATCGCGGCTTCCTGGACGTCGCGTGCTCTGCCGATCGCCCAGTACGCCTGCTCACTGAGCCAGCGGTGCACGCGATCTCGGTCGATGCGGGTCGAATCTGCGGAGAAGCTGTAACCGGAGAGCATGCTTCATCCTATGGGCGGTCAGCGGCGGCGTTCGGGGTCGAGACCCATGCGGATCCGTGTCCGTTTGCGTTCCATCAGGATGAACACCATCCCGATGATCCACAGCGGGATCGGCATGAGGAAGGCGATGCGGAAGGCTTCGAGCGTGTAGGTCTCCGGGGTTCCCGCACCCTGCATGTCGAGGGCGAGTCCGATCAGGAAGATGGCGATGAGGGCTGCGATGAAGCCGCCTGCGTTCGTCACGCCGGTCGCCGTGCTCAGCCGGTGGCTGGGATTGTGCGTGCGTGCATGATCGAACGCGATCATCGACGCCGGGCCGCCGGTCGCGAGCGCGACCGCGAGCACGTAGAGCAGCCAGAGCGGTGCCGTTCCGGGGAGGGCGATCACGGCGATCCATGCCAGCATCTGCAGACCGACCGCGGGAAGGACGAGGGCGAGAGAACGGTGGTTGGGCAGGCGTCGGGAGAGGTCGCCGATGATCGGACCCAGAAGCATGCCGGTAACGACATATACCGAGATGATCCCGGCCGCATGTGCGGAGTCCAGTCCTTCCGCGGCCGTCAGGAACGGCATCCCCCACAGCAGCACGAAAGCGGTTCCCGCGAACGGCGTCGTGAAATGCGACCAGAAGGCGAGCCGCGTGCCCGGATGAGCCCACGCTGCGCGAATGCCGACGCCCGTGTCGATCGCGGAGGTGACGACGCGCACGACCCCGGTGTCCGTGTTCACCGTGACGTCGGCCCCGCGCTCGGCCGGATGGTTGCGGATGACCAGAGCGACGAGGATCGTGAAGAGGACGCCCAGTCCGGCGATGCTTCCGAAGGTGATGGTCCAGGTTGTGGCGTGCAGCAGCGCGGCGAGGGGCACGAGCGCGATCAGCTGACCGGTCTGACCGATGATCCCGGTGAACTGGACCATGAGCGGCCCTCGCTGCGCGGGGAACCACGTCGCGACGAGACGCAGCACGGCGGGGAAGATGGCCGCGTCGCCGGCACCGAGGAGGACACGCGCGAAGATCGCGACGCCGATGCTGGGGGAGAGCGCCATCGTCAGCTGCCCCGCTGCCATGAGCAGCATTCCGATCGTCATGATCGGGCGGGAACCGAAGCGGTCGAGGAGCACGCCGACCGGAATCTGCATTCCGCCGTAGACGGCGAGCTGCACGACGGCGAAGAGCGCGAGCGTCGAGGCATCCGCCTGGAATCTGTCCGCGGCCTCGACGCCGACAGCGCCGAGTGAGGTGCGGTTCGTGATGGCGAGAACGTAGGCCGCGACGCCCACCGACCAGATGATCCATGCACGCAATCCCGGCGTCGAGACGGGGGAATGGGAGACCTGCGGCACGTCTCAACGCTACTCCTGTGGTGGCGGGTGTCCTGCCGAGGCCGATGTCGGACGCCGTCACTACCCTGGCGCCATGACCAACACTCCACTCCACCATTCCCTCGACTACGTCGAACTCGTCGTCACCGATCTCGAAACGGCAAAGAGGTTCCTCACCGACGCATTCGGCTGGTCTTTCAAGGACTACGGCCCCGGCTACGCGGGAATCCTGTCGCCGCAGGGCGACGGCAGCGAAGTCGGCGGACTCCTCCTCGCCGACGAGCCGCGGCCGGTCGGTGGCCCGCTCGTGCTCCTCTACTCGGACGACCTCGATGCGACGAAGAGCGGCATCGTCGCTGCGGGAGGCTCGATCCTGCAGGAACCGTATGCGTTCCCGGGTGGGCGCCGCCTCCACTTCGCCGATCCGAGCGGCAACGAGCTCGGGGTCTGGTCGACGCAGTAAGACCTGCTCAGGGCGACACTCCCTTGCGATCCTCAGCGCGGATGACCTCGACGACGAGTTCGTCGGACCCCTGAAACAGCAATCGGGCAGTCGTCGGCACGGTGGACCCGATCGACGCTGCCGTGAACGTATGCGTGGTCGGTGCCGAGTCAGCCGTGCAGGGACCTTCGGCTTCCACCTTGAAGGCCACGACGAACTCGAGGTCCTCCTGCTCCGCGGACGTCGCCTCCGCGGGGCAGGAGGAGCTGCCCATGGTCACGACATCGACACTGCCGTCGTCGTAGGCGACCACGAACGGTCCCTCCGAGTACGGCTCGAGGTCGACACCCACCGGTGTACCGGGCCTCCGTTCGTCGGCTGCTCCGGGCGTGCGGAGAGCCGAGCATCCCGACACGCCGGCGACGACGACGAGCACGGCGACGACGATGAGCCCGCGGGATCGAATCATGGCGTCAGCGTACCCGCCACGCCGCACCGGTCGTCTCGGCGTTGCTCACAGGAGTGCGAGATGTCGGTCCCTCACGGTGCCGCGACAACGCGAAGGGGAGCGGAGCACATCCTCAGTCGACGATGTCCATCTCGTAGGGGAGTAGCGACCAGGGCGGGCAGCTGCTCGGACCTGCTGCGATACTCGTCACATCTCGGCGGGACTCGTCCGGCGCGAATTCACGATGGAAGTAGTCGAGAAGGTTGTCGCCGTAGAAGATGACGTCGGTCTGCCATACGGAGAAGACCGGCGCACCCGCCCGGGCGGGCGCCGCCGGCATGTAGCGGTGCGAGTAGATCGGAACCAGCGTGGGCCAGCTCCGGACGCGCTCGGTGGCGATTCGACGCTGCTCCTCGATCACGTCGGGCTTGGAGGGCCACGTCGATGGCCAGAAGGAATTGTGTTGGACATCGAACAACACGCCATCCAGAGGCCAGTCGAGTCGTCCCTGGATCGATTCCACGCTGTCGTTCCGCCAGTCCGGCCAGCGATCGCCGGTGGGCAGCGCCGTCTCGAGGAACTGCCGGTGATCGGGGCTGAACTCGAACCCGTATCGGCGTTCGATCTCGATGATCTCGGCGGGGCTGAGACCGGGGTCGAGCGACACGTTGTGGGCGTTGAGCACGGCGATGCAGTCGGCGATGGACACATCCCGATACTAGATCGCGGGATGCCTCGACCTCCTGCGCAGAAAGTCTAGGGCTGCCCGTCCCACGCGGCCAGAAGGACGGCGGCGGCGTCGCGGAGCTCTCCTCGCGAGAGCATCACGGGGCCGTCGGAGATGTCGACGTTGCGCTTCGGATCGTCCTCCACGTGCTGCGGAAAGACGTGACAGTGCAGATGAGGCATGCGATGTCCCATCACGAGATAGTCGATCTTGCGCGGGGCGTACACGGTCTCGATCGCACGCCCGGCCCGCTGCACATCGCTCCAGAACGCGCTGAGCTGATCGCCGGTGAGTTGCTCCATCCCGGTGACGTGTGCGCGAAGGATCACGAGGCAGTATCCGGGATGAGCCTGGTTCCGCGACAGCCGGACATGCGATGTGGCCGTCGAAGCGACCAGCGCGCTGTGCTCATTCTCGGGGAGATGCGCGTCGCTGCACATCCCGCATCGCCCAGGATCGTTCAGCGCGCTCCACTCTTCGTCAGACCACCACACCCGATGATCGTAGCCGCGGGAGCGGCGCACGACGGTCACCGGGTGAGGTGCCTCAGTACGTGGTCGGCCTGAGCTTCAGTCGTGCCGGGAGGGTTGCGTCGAAAGCCGCCGTTGCCGGGCAGGAGCATCGCCAGCCAGAACGCCGCCCAGAGCGGCCGGTAGGCGTGCATCCGCTCCCGCTCGTCGGCGGACAACCCGACGGCAGCCGACAGAGCCGCTGGATCGAACACGCCTGAAAGACGGGCGGCGATGTGTTCGACGTGATCGGCCAGGTCGTAAGCCGGATCTGTGAGGCCGCCGTCTTCGAAGTCGACGAGACGACAGGTCTCACCGTCCCAGATGATGTTCGCGGGGTTCAGGTCGGAGATGCCGAGTCCGACGAGTCGGGGGGAGGGGAGCGCTTCAGGCCGAGCGGACCATTCGAGAGCGGCCTCGACTCCCGCTGCCACCAAGCCCGGATCTCGGCACAGCGAGTCGTCATACGGTTCGCGGAGCCATGCGGTGAGGGCCGAAGGGAGCGTCGACGGGCCGAAGCGACGCTCACCGATGCCGGCGGTCCGGACGTGCTCGACGGGGATGTCGTAGATCCTGCGCAACGTCCGTCCCAGGGAGCGTGTCTGCGCCACGCTCAGTGGCTCGTGCCCGAGGGCGGATCCCGGCAGCCGTTGCATGATCACGACGGGGTGACCGTTCGACTCTTCGCGTCGCAGGGGCCGAGGAGCCACCCCGGGCGCGTGCTGCCAGATGACGCTGAGGCAATCCCATTCACGATCGGCCTCACCGTCGGACCAACTCAGGAACCGCTTGTGAACCTCGGCGTCGGTGAAGCTCAGGTCGTGAGTCTGCGTCTGGGTCTGCACCTCAACGAGTGTAGGAGCCCGACGGGCGGTGCGAACGAAGTCTGGGAAGACCCGCGGGGTCGAGCCGGCTCGTCGCGGTGTCGTCGGGGGATAGGAGCGTCATGTCAACAGGACTGCCCTCCGGTCACAGGTAGGGTCCCGGTATGGACTTGGAAGAGATCTGGCCGCTGTTCGGACTGGAGACCGGAACGCCGCGACTTCTCCTGCGGCCGGTCAGAGATGTGGACCTGCCGGGTCTGGCGCAGGCGGCGCTCGACGGTGTGCACGATCCCGACCGCACGCCCTTCGGGGTGCCGTGGACCGATGCCGCTCCCGCCGACCTTCCGCGAAACCTCGCCGCATACCAATGGAGCTTGCGCAACAGGGTAGCCCCGCACAACTGGACGGTCGCGTTCGGTGTCCACTACGAGGGACGTGTGGTGGGCTCGCAGGACCTTTCTGCATATGACTTCGCCCATCGGCGCACCGTGAACACCGGATCGTGGCTCACGAGGTCAGAGCACGGTCGGGGCTTGGGCACGGAGATGCGCGCGGCCCTGCTGATGTTCGCGTTCGACATCCTCGGGGCCGAGTGGGCGGAGTCGGGCGCAGCGAGTTGGAATCGCGCATCTCTGAAGGTCTCCGAGAAGCTCGGCTACGAACTGAACGGCGTGACCCGTGTCGCTCCGCGTCCGGACGAGGCCGTCGACGAGCAACGCGTGCGCCTCGAGAAGAAGTCCTTCGTGCGGCCGGACTGGTCGATCTCGGTCCGCGGGGCTGAACCTGTCCTCGACCAACTGCAGGTGGGGGAGCGGTAGTCCGCAGCACGCGCATGTTGAATGGGGAGATGCAGCACCCTCAGACGCCGGACCCCGCCTCACAGCCTTCGGCGTATACCCGCCGGCGCCTTCTCATCGCTGCAGGAGCGGGCGTCGCCATGACTGCGACGGGGATCTGGCTCAGTGCGACGCCGGTGATCCCAGATGGCATGACGACCCCCGTGGGCCCGGACAACCCGAGAGGTCTTCCGGAGTACGAGCCGATCTACGACCGTGCGGTGAAGGGCCTCGAGGTGCCGCTGGGCTTCACGGACTGCGCGAGTCCGAAGGTCCGGGCACACCGTGACACAGCGGGAAGTGACCGCCACGCCGTGACGCCTGTCATAGACCGGTTCGTGGTCCACCACACCGGGACGACGGCAGACCAGCTGGACTTCTTCTCTCGCTGTAACAGGCGATCGTCGGCGCCCACGTTCTATCTGCGCCACGACGGGTCCGTGTTCGAGCTGATCCGTCCAGGGGCGAAACCGTCCTCGACCGGCGCCGACTGGAACTGGCGATCCGTGGCAGTGGAGGTGCTGGATGAGAGCGGGGCGCCTGATTACGCCGTGACGGCGGCACAGCTCGAAGAACTGGCGCAGATGATCGCGTGGCTCGCGACGTACGACGGCAAGACCCTGGACGGGGTGCCGGTGTCGTTCACGATCGATCGGGAGCACGTCATCACACACCGTGAGACCTGGTCAGGGACCGAATGCCCGGGACCCTACCTGCAAGCCCGACTGGACGATATCGTGGCCCGCGCTCGGCAGATCTTCGAGGACAATCTCTCCGCGTAGGTGGATGTCGACAGCGAGGAGTCAGCGCCGGGAGAGCGAGGTCGAGTTCTTCGATCTGACATAATGTGCATTATCGGCTAATCGTCATTCACTAACGATCTTGCCTCGCTCGACTTCCGCTGATGCGGACTCGAGTGCGTGGACGAGCGTCTTGTTCGAGAGCAGTCGTCGTTCGTAGTCCGAGATGACGGTGACGGGTTCGAGGGTGCCGGGCCAGCTCGCGGTTCAGTGCAGCGATTGCTCACCGCGTCATGAGATCAGACAGTTCTTTAGCCGCACTGGAGCTTGTAATCGCCGGAGCTGAGCTGAGCTGACGCAGCGGTGACATCCTTGGCCCCAGAGGCTTTGAAATACGACACAACGCGGAACGTGTGCTGCCCGGTCCCATTGCATTTGTACTGGACACTTTTTTGCACCATGTTCCACGTGCCAAAACTCTCGAAGGCTTTAGTAACGGAAACCCAGAGCCACCCGTTATGCATGAAAACGATGGACCTGATGTACGTCTTGGTGACGGCTCCCCAACAACTAGAGATTGCTGGCTTCGCGCCCACTGAACCGGAGGGGAACCCCTGTCCGGATGATCTCTTCCACATTTGTCCCACCGCAAAATAACAATTTCCTACTACCGTCGCTCTCGTGGTCGCACCTGGCGTCGATTCAGGAGCGCCGATGCTCGTGTCCGACCCAAGTGCATCCATCTCCGCGTCCGTCATCACCACCGCATCAGCAGGAAGTGGTGTTCCATCCGGGTAGACCGCTAGACACTCGAGCCGCTTGACGCGCGGTAGGAGAGTCGTAGCGTCTACTGCGAATAAAGAGGCCCATCTGTTCCTGCGACCCGATAAGGCACAGAGACGGGGGTAAGCAGAACTGAGAGTCCGCTATCAGCCGCATACTTTTCCTGGAATTCGTACGCGTCGCTTTCGACGTCAAAAACGCCGATGAAACCAGGAGCTTGTTCCAAGTACACGATCCACACCATCATTAATGAAATGTATCACTTTCGACCTGGTGGCCGTCCTCGGCTATCAGCGCCTTCGCCCCGCGTCACGACACTGTCAAGAACTTCTTCGTCATGAGCTATCTCCCTGAGTAACTGAAAGCTATAGCATCGCCGACCCGCAAGCTTCGCGTCTGTAGGACGTTCGGCCGACAGACAAAGCCCTGCCAACCGACTAAGGTCTCTTGGCTGCTCCGTCCATCGATCGAAGCCAGCCTGATGCACTCGGCACACCGACTTCGTCCGACCCCGCAGCGTCAGACGCGTTGGCGGCCTATGAGGACGCCGTCCTGTCGTTCGTCGCCGATCATGACGCGGTTCTCCTGCAGCGCGTCATGAGCACGCCGGACGTCGACAGGTCCGCAGATCATCCGGACGAGGTTCAGACCTTCTGGTTTCCGAACCAGAACGCCCTGGACGGGTTCCTCACGGATCCGCGCCGGCAGGCACGCGCCGCCGAGCGAGACCGTGTGATCTCGCGCACCGAATTGTTTCCCGTTCGCGTCGTCGCCGACTGAGCGGCATTGTGGGGCCTCCCGGCCCCACAGCCGAGTGCTCGCGCGCTACGCCCCGACATACTCCGCGAGGTGCTCCCCCGTGAGCGTCGATTTTTGGGATACCAAATCGACAGGGGTTCCTTGGAACACGATCTTTCCGCCGTCGTGGCCTGCGCCCGGACCGATGTCGATGATCCAGTCGGCGTGCGCCATCACGGCCTGGTGGTGCTCGATGACGATCACCGTCTTGCCGGAATCGACCAGACGATCGAGAAGACCGAGGATCTTGTCGACATCTGCGAGGTGGAGGCCTGTCGTGGGCTCGTCGAGCACGTAGACATCGCCCTTCTCCCCCATCTGGATGGCCAGCTTGATGCGCTGACGCTCCCCGCCCGACAGCGTGGACAACGGCTGCCCCAGTGACAGATAGCCGAGCCCGACATCTTCCATCCTGCCGAGGATCGCGGTTGCGGCGGGCAGCTTGGCCTCCCCCTCGCTGAAGAACACCCGGGCCTCGGACACCGGCAGGTCGAGGACCTGCGTGATGTCCTTGCCCGCGAGCTTGTATTCGAGCACACTCGCTTGGAAGCGCTTACCACCGCAGTCCTCGCAGGGGGTCTCGATCGTGTCCATGAACCCGAGCTCGGTGATGATGACACCCGCCCCCTTGCAGGACGGACAGGCTCCCTCGGAGTTCGCGCTGAAGAGAGCCGGCTTCACGCCGTTGGCCTTCGCGAAGGCCTTGCGGATCGGTTCGAGGAGCCCTGTGTAGGTGGCGGGGTTGCTGCGGCGGGATCCCTTGATCGCGGCCTGGTCGATCGCGACGACACCGTCGCGCTTGGATACCGATCCGTGGATCAGTGAGCTCTTGCCCGAACCGGCCACGCCCGTGACGACCGTGAGCACGCCCGTCGGGATGTCGACGTCGACGTTCTGCAGGTTGTTGGCGGTGGCGCCGCGGACCTCGATCGCTCCCGTCCCTGAGCGCACCGCGTCTTTCAGCTGCGCCCGGTCGTCGAGGTGGTCGCCCGTCTTCGTGCCGCTGGCCTTGAGGCCTTCGACCGTGCCCTCGAAGCAGATTTCCCCGCCGGCACCTCCGGCACCGGGGCCGAGGTCGACGACGTGGTCGCCGATCACGATGGTCTCCGGCTTGTGCTCGACCACCAGTACCGTGTTGCCCTTGTCACGCAGGCGGAGCAGCAGCCCGTTCATCCGCTGGATATCGTGCGGGTGCAGGCCGATCGTCGGCTCGTCGAACACGTAAGTGATGTCCGTCAGCGACGAGCCGAGGTGCCGCAGCATCTTGATGCGCTGCGCCTCTCCCCCGGACAACGTGCCCGACGGGCGCTCGAGGCTCAGGTATCCGAGACCCAGCGTCACGAACGCGTCCAGGTTCGCACTGAGCGCCTGCAGCAGCGGTCCGGCCCCGGGAAGGTCGAGCCCACGAACCCACGCAGCCAGATCCGTCACCTGCATCCGGCACGCGTCGGCGATGCTGACGCCCTCGATCTTCGAGGATCTGGCGCCTTCGGTGAGCCGGGTGCCATCGCACTCCGGGCACACCGCGAACGTGGCGACGCGTTCCACGAAGGCTCGGATGTGCGGCTGCAGCGCGTCGAGATCCTTCGAGAGCATCGCCTTGGTGATCTTGGGGATCAGACCCTCATAGGTCATGTTGATCCCCGAGATCTTCACCTTCGTGACCTCGCCGTAGAGGAAGAGGTGCCGCTGCTTGTCGGTGAACTGCGCGATCGGCTTGTCAGCCGGATAGAACCCCGACTGCGAGAAGCCCTTCACCATCCAGCCGTCGGCGGTGTAGCCGGGGACCATGATGGCCCCCTCATCGAGTGACTTCGACTCGTCGACGATCTGCGCGAGGTCGAGGTCGGACACCGCTCCCCTGCCCTCGCAGCGGGGGCACATGCCTCCCAGATAGATGGCGTCCTTGACGATCTTCTTCTCGCCACCGGGTCCTGTCATCACGCCGCTGGCCCTCTGGGTCGGGATGTTGAACGAGAACGCCGTCGGGCCGCCGATGTAGGGCTGTCCGAGCTTGCTGAACAGGATGCGGAGCATCGCGTTCGCGTCGGTGACGGTGCCGACCGTCGATCGCGGATTCGCACCGAGGCGCTCCTGATCGACGATGATCGCCGTGGTGAGCCCCTCCAGGACATCGACGTCGGGCCGCGGCACCGACGGCATGAATCCCTGGACGAACGCGCTGTAGGTCTCATCGATCATGCGGCGGGACTCCGCCGCGATGGTGTCGAAGACGAGCGAGCTCTTCCCGGAGCCGGACACTCCCGTGAACACCGTGAGGCGTCGCTTGGGGATGTCGACGCTGACGTCCTTCAGATTGTTCTCGCGCGCGCCCTGCACGCGGATCAGGTCGTGGGTGTCGGCGGGGTGCTCGGTGGTCATCGGCGTCCTTCGTGGGTTCGGTGGAGTGTTCAGGCGGCCTGGTTGATACGGAGCAGGTTGCCTGCGGGATCGCGGAACGCGCAGTCGCGGACGCCGTACGGCTGATCCATCGGCTCCTGCACGACGTCGGCGCCGCCCTCTACGAGGCGTTCGAACAGGCCGTCGACATCATCGCTCGCCAGAGTGAGGGCTGCGTAGCTGCCTTTGGCGATCAACTCGAGGATCGTCTGCCGCTCGGCGTCGGTGATGCCGGGGTCGGTTGCCGGCGGATGCAGCACGATGGAGGTCTCGGGCTGCCCCTCCGGACCGACCGTGAGCCAGCGGAGGCCGTCGTAGCCGACGTCGTTGCGCACCTCGAACCCGAGGGCGTCTCGGTAGAAGGCGAGCGCGGCGTCGGCGTCGGTGTGGGGAAGGAAGGCGTAGTGGATGCTGATGTTCATGATGATCACGTTAGGTGCGCATCGGTGCGCGGCGCTTCTTGATTCCTGATCGGTCTGGTCACTTGCTTCGCCTGGAACGAGGGAATTCCTTCGACGTTCGCGGCGCGTTCACGGTACACGCTGGGTGAGACACCGACCAGCTCGGAGAACCTCGTACTGAATGTGCCGAGGGACGAGCAGCCGACCTCGAAGCAGACCTCGGTGACGGTGAGGTCTCCCCTGCGCAGCAGCGCCATCGCGCGCTCGATCCGTCGCGTCATCAGGTACGAGTACGGAGACTCGCCGTAGGCTTCCCGGAAACGTCGGCTCAGGTGCCCCGCCGACATGTGCACGCCGCGCGCCAGCGCCTCTACGTCGAGAGGCTTCGCGTACTCCCGGTCGATGCGGTCCCTGACCTTCCGCATGACGGTGAGCTCGCGCAAGCGGGCTTCATCAAGGCCTGTCACGCCTCGATCTTGCCATGACGCCGCGCGTCCTGTCGTGACAGAAAGAAACGCGGGTGAAGACCCCTCCCCCATCTCCGGCCGTGAGAGCGCTACCCTGAGGGGGCATCCTCACAGGATCTTCTCAGAAAGGGGTTCCCCACCATGTCTGAACCACTCACCGAGGCGAAGTCACTGTTCAAGTCGATTCGCATTTCGCTGGCCGTCGCCGGTGTCCTCGCGCTCGTCGCGGGAATCGTTCTCCTCGTCTGGCCGGTGAAGTCCGCGGTCATCGTGACGGCGATCTTCGCCTCCTACCTCGTCATCGCCGGCCTCGTCTACATCGGGCTCGGCATCTTCTCCAGCGCCAAGGGCGGATGGGCTCGTGTGGGACACATCGTCCTCGGTCTGCTCTATGTCGCCGCCGGCGTGATCGCGTTCTTCAACCTGAACGTCGCTGCGGCCACGCTCGCCTTCGTGGTCGTGATCTTCATCGGCGTCAGCTGGATCGTCGACGGTGTCGTCGCCCTGACGCTCCTCGGCAGCGACGGCTCGCGCGTCTGGACGGTTCTCTACGCGATCCTGAGCATCATCGCCGGAATCATCGTGCTGTTCTCGCCGCTGATCGCCGGCCTGGCCTTCTGGCTGCTGCTCGGAATCTCGTTGATCGTGCTCGGAATCATCCAGATCGTCCGCGCCTTCACGCTCGGCAAGGATGAGAAGGAGTATGTCGCGGCGGTCCAGGGGAATCCGGTCAGCTGAATCTCGCTGCAGACACGAATCGGCCTCGCCCTGCATCACGCAGGGCGAGGCCGATCTCGTCTGCAGGTCACTCGGCGACGAATGCGCTCACATCGCCGACGAGGCGCGTGTTGTCGGCCGGCACCGGCTCGATCGCGGCCTTGGCGACCTCAGCGGCGAACTCCGAGACGTTGTAGAGCTTGCCCGCCGACTCACGTCGCTCGGCGATCGCGCCCGGGTTCGCCCGCTCGAGCAGCGTGGCGGTGATCGTTCCCTCGATCATGTCGCCGGAGACGACCGTGAAGCCGATCCCCTTCTCCGCGAGGCCGGGGATGAGTTCACGCAGTGCGTCCTCGCCCGCGCGCTTCGAGAGGGCGACGGGCTCATACTCCGGCATGGTCGGCGTCGTGCGGATGAAATGCGCCTGGTGGCTGGTCACGAAGACGACGCGTGCACCTTCGCCCAGCAGCGGCGTCGCGGCGTTCAGCACGTTCAGCTGCGCGTCGCGGTTCAAGGTGAGCGCGTAGTCCTCGGCCATCCCCGACTCCATGCCACCGGATGCGTTGAGCACCAGCACATCGAGGCGGCCGTACTCCGCCCGGATCGCCTCGAACATCTCGGCGACGGACGCCGGATCGGTGAGGTCAGCGCCGACGACGAGGGCACGACGACCGAGCTCGCGCAGCTGGGCGGCGAGCTTCTCGGCTCGCGGCGCCTTGTTGCGGAAGTTGATGACGACATTAGCGCCGGCTTCGGCGAGGTAGCGCACGGTGTCGGCGCCGATCCCGCGTGACGAACCGGTGACAAGGGCGACCTTGCCGTCGAGGGATCCTGCGGGAAGAACGTCGGTCACGGTGACTCCTCATGATGCGTGAAAAAGCCGTGATCGCACGGCCCTCTCACACTATCAAGCGCGCGCTGCGCCACCCCGATCGGCAGTCCCCCGCGTGATACGTTGACCACAAAGGAGGCCGCATGGACAACTTCGCGACATTCGTCACGTTCATCGACCAATGGGCGTGGATCGGCTGGCTGGTCCTGATCGCCGTCTTCCTCGTCATCGAGATGCTCTCGTTGGACTTCACGTTCCTCATGCTCAGCTTCGGCAGCGTCATCGGTCTGGTGACCGACCTGCTCGGTGTGCCGGTGTGGGTGCAGGTGATCATCGCCGCGGCCGCTGCAGCGTTGTTCATCCTCTTCCTGCGTCCGCCGCTGCTCGCCCGACTGCGGCGGGGGGAGGATCCGACCAAGTCCAACGTCGACGCCCTCGTCGACCTGCGCGGCGTCGCACTGCACGAGATCACGCAGATCTCCGGTCAGGTCAAGCTCGCCAACGGCGACACCTGGACCGCGCGCACAGCCACGCCCGTGCCGATCCCTCAGGGCGCTCCGGTCGCCGTGAGTGCGATCAACGGTGCCACCGCCATCGTCCGCCCCGTCAACGACTAGGAGTACCCGTGAACGACGCATCGTTCATCCCCACTGCGATCCTGTGGGTCCTCGTGATCGCGATCATCATCTTCGTGGTGGTCACCGTCGCGCGGGCCATCCGCATCATTCCGCAGGCGACCGCCGGCGTGGTCGAGCGGCTCGGGCGCTATCACAAGACGCTCACCCCCGGACTGAACATCCTGGTCCCGTTCATCGATCGTCTCCGACCGCTGATCGACATGCGCGAGCAGGTCGTCTCCTTCCCGCCGCAGCCTGTGATCACCGAGGACAACCTCGTGGTCTCGATCGACACGGTCGTCTACTTCCAGGTCACCGATGCCCGTGCGGCGACCTACGAGATCGCGAACTACCTCGGCGCCGTCGAGCAGCTCACGACCACCACGCTCCGTAACGTCGTCGGTGGCCTCAACCTCGAAGAGGCCCTCACCAGTCGCGACAACATCAACGGTCAGCTGCGCGTCGTGCTCGACGAGGCGACCGGCAAGTGGGGCATCCGCGTCGGACGCGTCGAGCTTAAGGCGATCGACCCGCCCATCTCGATCCAGGACTCCATGGAGAAGCAGATGCGTGCCGAGCGTGACCGTCGTGCGGCGATTCTGACCGCCGAGGGCACCAAGCAGTCGGCGATCCTCGAGGCAGAGGGTGCCCGTCAGGCCGAGATCCTCCGCGCCGAGGGTGACAAGCAGGCCGCGGTGCTCCGCGCGCAGGGTGAGGCCGAGGCGATCCAGAACGTCTTCAGTGCCATCCACCAGGGTGCACCCGACGACAAGCTCCTGGCATACCAGTACCTGCAGATGCTGCCGAAGATCAGCGAGGGCCAGTCGAACAAGCTGTGGATCATCCCGAGCGAGCTCACCGAAGCCCTCAAGGGCATCGGCAGCGCCTTCACGCCCAAGCCGGGTCAGGGCCCGACCAACACGCTGCCGGGCGCGTGACGCACCCGTACTTCTCGAAGGCGCGGCATCCCCGAGTCCTCGCTCACCGCGGTCTGATCACCGCGGCGGGCGAGGACTCGGGTGTCTGGGAGAACTCCGCCGCCGCCTTCGCCGCCGCCCATGCCGCCGGAGCGGAGTACGTCGAGACCGACTGCCAGGTGACGGCAGACGGTGATGTCGTGCTGTTCCATGACTCGACACTCGACAGGCTCGTCGGCGACTCTCGGGCTGTTCGCGAGGTCCGCACCCGCGAGTTGCGCGAGCTGTTCGCGGACCATGGCGGACTGCTCACGGTCGCGGAGGCTCTCGCGTCGTTCCCGGAGGTCCGATTCAACATCGATGTGAAGACGGCGGCGGCCGTCGAGCCGCTCGGGCCCATCCTCACCGAGCACACCCACCGGGTGCTGGTCACCAGCTTCTCCGATGCGAACCGCCGTGCGGCGATCGCTTCCGTCCTCCGTGCCGGGGCCTCCCTCCGACCCGCGACCTCCGGAGGCAGCCGCACGATCGCGGCGCTGCGCGGACTCTCGGCGCTGCGACTCTCCCCCGCCCGCGTCCTCCAGGGGATCGATGCCCTCCAGATCCCGGAACGCCACGGAGCGCTCACCGTACTGACTCCCGCTCTGCTCCGCACCGCCCAGCGTCGCGGCGTCGAGATCCACGTGTGGACGGTGAACGATCCTGCCGACATGCGCCGTCTCGTGGCGGCCGGGGTGGACGGCATCGTGTCGGACCGCGCCGACGTCGCCCTGCGTACTCTCGCCGGCCAGTAGGCACCGACGCGCCCCATAACCTCCGGCGCTGGGATTCGCCTGTGAATTCCGCCGAGAAGTCGCCCGCGTGGATGAAGCGCACAGGCTGGAGCGTTATACCTGACAGCGACGAGAGGACCACAAAATGGCAGATCGCAGCCTGCGCGGCATCCGACTCGGCGCCCAGAGCCTACAGAGCGAAGAGGGCGTCGTTTTCATGGAGCGCCGTGAGACCACCTATACCTGTGACACCTGCGGCCATGTCACGAACCTCATGTTCGCGGCAGACGCCGAGCCGCCCCAGACCTGGGAGTGCCGCGCCTGCGGCGCAGAAGCCCGCCTGAACGTCGACGGCCAGGCCGTCACGCTCGAAGCGAGCGACGAGAAGGCCGCCCGCACCCACTGGGACATGCTGATGGAGCGCCGCACCCGTGCCGAGCTCGAGGAACTGCTCGAAGAGCGCCTCGCCTTCATCCGCGCCCGCCGTGGTGCCGGAGAAGACCCCACCCGCGAGAAGATCGGGGCTTAACGCCTCCGGGCGCGCCACCACCCGAGGATCAGCGCGCCGACACCGCCCCAGAGCAGCAGCTGCTGGACCCAGGGGCCCAGGACCACACCCGCCGTGAGGCCGGAGCGGAGCTCGACATCTTCGAGCATCGCCCCGGCCTCACCTGCGTCCAAGCTCGTGACGGTCGAGCCGTCTGCCCGGATAACCTGGCTGGTTCCCACGGTGGACACGTTCACCACGCTGCGACCGGTCTCGATCGCACGCATCCGCGCGAACGCCAGTTGCTGGAGGTTCTCGTCGGTGCCACGGAAATCGGCATTGTTGGTCTGGAACACCAGCACCTCGGCGCCGTCGTTCAGTCCCTCCCAGATCACGTCGTCGTAGATCACGTCGAAGCATATGGCGAGGCCGACCGCGACATCGCCGACCTCGACGATCGGCGGATTGGAACCAGGGGTGTACTCCCGCTGGATGAGCCCGATCAGATCCGGGGCCAGCGCATTGAAGAAGGCGCGATCCGGCACGTACTCGCCGAACGGGACCGGATGCCTCTTGTCGTGTACCTGCGTCGCCGTTCCGTCGTCGGTCCACAGCATCGAGGTGTTGAAGTAGAGGTCGTCCCGGCCCGTCGCCGCGTTCGCGAGCAGAGGCGCATCGATGCGCGAGGAGACGAGCGTCATCCGCCGGGCGATCGCGTCGTTCTGGAACGGGTCCGCGTCGAGCGACCCCTCGGGCCACACGAGCAGGTCGACGTCTTCGCCGTACAACGGGGCCGTCGCCTCGGTCTGCGCCTGGATGACCGAGAACCGCTCCCGGTCGTCGAAGTAGCCCGTCGGGCCGTTCCCCTGCACCGCCGCGATCCGCATGGAGCCCGATGGCGACGTCGGGAACGCCGGGGTGAACAACAGCACCAGCGCGATCCCTGCCGGCACGAGGAGTCGGAGCGGCGACCGCCATGCACGCAGTCGCACGACCTCGATCAGCATCGCCACGAGCAGCACCATCAGGAAGCTGAGTCCGCTCACACCCAGCCAAGACGACATCGGGGCGAGCGGGCTCTCGGCCTGGCTCATGCCGATCCGAGCCCAGGGGAAGCCTCCGTACGGCCAGGAGCCGACGAAGAGCTCCCTCCCTACCCAGAGGGCCGCGACGGCCGCGGGAAGGACCAGGAGGCGTCCTGCAAGGCCGGGGAACGCGCGCGGCAGCCATCGGTACGCCAGGGTGATCGGTACGAGGGCAAACGCCGTGAGTCCGCCTTCGACGACGCTGAGTGCGCCCCAGGGAACGGGGCCGAGGTAGCGAGAGGTCCACGAGACCAGGAGCCCGAAGAACAGGACACCGTAGACCAGTCCGACGAGCAGCGCGCCTCCGAAGCGGCGGCCGATCAGCGCGAGGAGCAGCAGCGCCGTGGCGGGGAAGGCGAGGACCCACACGGCCGCGCCGGGATAGGCGAGGTTCATCAGCAGAGCAGCCATGCCCGCGGTGAGAACGGCGACCCAGAGCGGCAGGAGGGCGCGCTGAGGCACAGGGGTTTCAGACATCGGCGTCACCTCACATCGAAGAGTGGGCCACGATGCCGCGGCGTACACCGTCGAGCGCGCTGCGGGCGGTACGAGCGAGAGCGGAGTCCTCTGCGACGATCGACAGCTGATCGAGCAGATCGATGGTCTGCTTCGCCCAGCGCACGAAGTCGCCCGCTGCCATATCGGCGTCGATCAACACGCGGTCGAGCATTCCCCCGCGCGCCCAGGAGTGCATCGCGCCGGCCAAGCCTGCGGCGAGGGGTTCACTGCCCGGCAGGTGATGGTCCTGCTCCAGATCGTCGAGCTCGGCCCAGAGCGTCGTGGTCTTCTCATACGCCGTCCGGAACGCTCCGCGGGGCAGGCCACGCTCCCCCGAGTTCGCCTCGTCACGTCGCGGTTCGTACACGAGGCAGCACGCCATGGCGGCGAGGGAAGGTGCATCCAGGCCGGCCCACAGCCCCTGTCTCAGCGACTCGGCCACGAGGAGGTCCCGCTCACCGTAGATACGCCGCATCGTGCGACCGGCTTCCGTCAGCGTCGTCTCCGCACCTTCGCCCGTCACGTAGTCCAGCGTCTCCAGCACCTCGACGACACGGTCGAACACCCGGGCGACGGTTCCGGTGCGAGTCTCGATCTGGCGACGGATCCGGTCGGTCTGACGCTTGAGCTTCCAGTACCGTTCCGCCCAGCGCGCGTGAGCCTCGCGATCGGGGCAGCGGTGACAGGGGTGACGCTGCATCTGGGTGCGCAGCGTCTGGATGCGCTTCATCCGCTTGTCACGCGATGCGCGCGGCGCATTCGAGTCCTGGCGGTTCTTCTTCTCGAGGTCGCTCAGCTCACGACGGATCGCTGCGTACTCCGGGAAGTCTCCGTGTTCGCACGCCATCGCGCTCTGGTATCCGGCCAGAGACTCCTCAGCCTCGCGCACCTGCCGCGCGAGACCGACGACGGCGCGGTCCGCCTGGAACTGCGCGAACGACGACTCAAGTATCTGCCTGGCTCTGGGTTTGCCGAAGAGGTCGATCAGGTTCACGGCCATGTTGTAGGTCGGCCGGAAGCTCGAGTTGAGCGGGTAGGTGCGTCGAGACGCGAGAGCGGCGACCGCCTGGGGGTCCATCCCCTCGGTCCACTGCACGACAGCATGGCCTTCGACGTCGATCCCCCGGCGTCCGGCGCGACCGGTGAGCTGGGTGTACTCCCCCGAGGTGATCGCGACGCGGGCTTCGCCGTTGAACTTCTCCATCTTCTCGAGCACCACCGTGCGCGCCGGCATGTTGATGCCGAGCGCCAGGGTCTCGGTGGCGAAGACGACCTTCACGAGCTTGCGCTGATACAACTCCTCCACGACCTCCTTGAAGGCGGGAAGCAGACCGGCGTGGTGAGAGGCGACACCGCGCTCGAGGTTGTCGAGCCACTCCCAGTAACCGAGGACGTCGAGGTCCTCGTCCTGCAGGGTTCTCGTGCGATCCTCGACGATCGCGCGAATCTCCGCTCGCTCCTCGTTCGAGGTCAGGCGCACACCGGATCGGCGCACCTGCTGCACGGCGGCATCGCATCCCACCCTGCTGAAGATGAAGAAGATGGCCGGCAGCAGGTTCGCGCGTTCCAGCAGGCGCACCACGTCCGGACGATCCATCCGTTCGATCCGCTTGGCGTTCGCGGCGCGGACAGGACGACGGCCACCACGCGGAGGACGCTGCGCCTGGCGACCCGCATGCCGGTCGCTGCGGTACGCCTGCGCCTGTCGGTTGTTGTCGTAGGTCGTCGCGGTCGACGAGCGGATGCGCATCAGCTCCTGATTGACCTGCGCGGTCGCCAGGCCGGCGCGGTCGTCGAACAGGGGCAGCAGGTCATCGCGTACGAGCATGTGCTGCTCCAGCGGCACGGGCCTGATCTCCGAGACGATCACCTCGGTGTCGCCGCGGACCGTGTCGAGCCAGTCGCCGAACTCCTCGGCGTTCGACACCGTGGCACTCAACGACACCAGCCGCACCCGCTGGGGCAGGTGGATGATGACCTCTTCCCAGACAGCGCCCCGGAAGCGATCCGCGAGGTAGTGGACCTCATCCATGATCACGTAACGCAGATCTCGGAGGGCGGCGGAATCGGCGTAGATCATGTTGCGAAGGACCTCGGTGGTCATCACCACGATCCGCGCGTTGCCGTTGATGTTGGTGTCACCCGTGAGCAGCCCGACCTGGTCGGCGCCGTAGACGTCGACCAGCTCACGGAACTTCTGGTTCGACAGCGCCTTCATTGGCGTGGTGTAGAACGCCTTGTCGCTCGGCGTCTGCATCGCGAGGTGGATCGCGAACTCGCCGACGATCGTCTTCCCCGCGCCGGTGGGCGCCGCGACGAGGACGCTGCGGCCGTTCTCCAACGCGTGACAGCCGGCGATCTGGAACGGATCGAGTTGGAACTTCTGCAACGCCGCGAAGGCCGAGGATTCCGGGTGATCCGCTGCCTGCTGAGCCTGTGCGTACTTCTCCGAGGGCGAACTCATGCCGCGTCCGGCAGCAGCCCTGTCGCTTCGTCGCGCTTGCGCTTGCGCCGATCGAAGATCAGGGAGAGCCCGGCTGCGGCGAAGAAGAGGACGATGAGGATCCCGGCGAGCATCAGCATGCTGACCACGTCGGCAGCCGGCGTCGCGAGAGCCGCGAACACGGTGGCGATGATGATCGCGACACGCCACCCCTTGAGGATGGCTCTACCCGACATGATGCCCGCGAGATTCAACGCCACCAGGAACACCGGCAGCACGAAGGAGACCCCGATGACGATCATCAGCTTGAAGACGAAGTCGTAGTACTCCTGGGCGTAGTAGAAGTTCGTGGCGCCGTCGGGGGTGAAGCTCCACATGATCTCGATCACGTGCGGCATGACCATCACGCCCAGGTAGCAACCGGCGAAGAACAGCGGCACGGCGGCCAGGACGAAACCGACCGTGTACCTGACCTCCTTGCGGGTGAGCCCGGGCATGATGAACGCCCAGATCTGCCAGAGCCACACCGGCGCAGAGATGAACAGGCCGATCGAGAACGCGATGCGCATGCGCATGTCGAAGGCGGCGGTGACCGTGCCGAAGTTCAGGGCACTGAAGTCATCGCCGCGCTTCTCGGTGATGATCCGGATCGGCTCGGTGATGAAGTGGATGACCGGGTCCGCGACGATGAACGCCACGACCATTCCGACGACCAGGGCGAGCGCCGCATACATCAGGCGCTTGCGCAGTTCGACGAGATGCGCACCCAGCGACATCCGCCGATCCCGATCCGCCTTGGGCATCACGGTCGGTTCGATGGCTGCCACGGTCGGTCAGGCGCGAGGCGGAGTCTCAGGGTCTGCGCCCGAGTCCTTGACCGAGATGGGGTCGGCGACGGTCGATTCGGGGCGCGTCGCATCGGTGCGCGCTGCATCGTCGTCCTTCATCGCCTTCATCTCTCCCTTGAAGACGCGAGCGGACTGGCCCATGCTCTTCGCCAGCGCCGGCAACTTGGCAGCACCGAACAGGAGGAGGATCACGGCGAGCACGATGAGGAGGTGCCAGCCTTGCAGATTAGCCATGTCGAGATTCCCGTCGTCGGTGAGCGTTCGGTTCAGTCTACAGATCGATTCTCTGCATCGGGGCGGTGATATAGCGCGAGTCCCGAAGCAGCCCAGTCCCTGGTGGCCGCTCGGGCGACACCGGGCTCGAGGACCTCCATCGCACCGCCGAAGCGCGCAGCGAGTCTTTTGATGCCCCGCGGATCGGCGAGATGCAGTTGCGTGGCCACAGCTCCGTCGATCACGTCGAGCTCGCTCGTGGGCACGAACCCGCTCAACAGCGGAGCGAGACGCTCCGGCACTCGAACCGTGACCTCGCGCTCATCGTCGAGACCGGCGAACGCCTCCGGCACCTGGTCGCCTCCGTGGGTGATCGGGATCTCCGTCAGAGTCGGTGCGCTCACGCGATCGAGGTGGAACGTGCGCATCGCCTGGCGCAGGTGACACCAGCCCTGCAGGTACCACTGGCCGTTGGTGATCAGGATCTGCATCGGATCGACGGTGCGGGTGGTAGGCGCGGCATCGGGCGCCTGATACGTGAAGGAGATCGCGACGCCGTCGTGCAGGCCGCGTGCGACGGCCTCACGGACCTCGTCGACTGCGCTCGGGGCCACGACGACATCTGCGGGGACGTCGGCCGCACCACGGGACAGCTTCGAGATCAGGCCGGCGACGAGTCCGGAATCCGACACCGCAGGCACGGCGGCGACCATCTGCAGGCCCGCGAGCAACGCCGCGGCCTCCCGCGCCGTGAATCGGGGTACTCGGCGCAGCGCGACATCGTTGGTGATCTCGATCACGTCGTCGAGATCGAGCAGGTCCCAGTTGATGTCGAACATCTCCTGCGGCTGCTGCCAGTATCCGGACTCGCCGGGAAGTCCGATCACCGTCAGCTTCTCGACCATGCCGCGCATCTCCTGCGGCGTGACCCCGAACTCCTCTGCGGCCTCGGCGAGCGACACCTGGCCGTGCTCGAGCAGATACGGCACGAGCGTCAGGTAGAGCCGGACACGATCCGCCGCGAGGAGCGGCTTGGACTTCGCGTTCATCGCGCCTCCTCCCGATCGGTGTGCGCGTCGACGACGGCTTGGAGCCGGGCGATCACCGCGTCGCGAAGCGATTCCGGCTCGACCACGCGCACCTCCGGGCCGTAGGAGGCGAGTTCGTCGGCCATGATGTGCAGATCGACGAAGGGGACGTGGATGCCCTGCGCAGCGGATGTGGCACGTCGACCGAGACGGAGCGCCGCTTCGGTGCCCGGGGTGACCTCGAGCAGGGCGGAGTTCTCGGCCGCGACCCGCTCGAGACCGGACAGTGCCCTCTCCCCCGCGCCGTCGCGAAGAGCCGAATCGAAGGTCGTCGGACTTACCTTGACATCGCCCACGATCCGGCTGAGCAAGAAGGTGCGGCCCTCCTCGACGTCGACGTCGACGCCGAAGACGTGCCACCGCGCCTCGTAGTCGACCAGAGCGAGCGGGCGGATCCGCCGTCGGCGAGGCGCATCCTCGCCGGGCTTGAGGTAGTCGAAGGCGACCACACGGCACCGCTCGATGGCGTCCTGCAGCGGGGAGAAGGCCGCGTCGCGTGCCGTGATGCGCGGCGCGAAGCCGATGATCGGCTCGTCACCGTCGATCCCCAGTGCGCGGATCTTGCGAACGCCCGACTGCGCGTCTCCGGAGACCGACTCCGCACTCCAGACGCTGCCCGCGAGCCGCAGCACCGCCAACTCGGCGGGAGAGAACTCGATGTCGCTCGGGAGGTCGTATTCCGCCTGAGGTATGCGGTAGCGGGCCTCGCGCAGATCGTTCGGGTCGGCAGCATCGCCGATCGTCTCGATCGGCACGCCGAGCGTACGCAATTCGTCCTTGTCACGCTCGAACATCTTCTCGAGCGCATCGGAGCGGGTGCCCGCGTCGGCGCGCTGGCGGTAGCCGGAGACGTTGTCGAGGATCTGCTGCTTCGTCAACCCGATCTCCGTGGCCATCAGCGCCACGACGAGATTCGTCAGGCGCTCCTCCGCGGGGATACGGGTGGCCATCACTGCGTCGGCGCCGTCACTGCGCCCAGGATGTCGACGACGTAGGCGACGGCAGGACCGGCGTCGCCCGCGGGAGTGACGACGAGCAGCTGCGATCCGACCGTCTGCCCGACGATGGCCTCGGCGACCGTCGGCGCCGTGGTCGACAGGTCGCCGGTCGGTCCCTGGCCCCACGTGCTCGTGACGACCTTCTTGTCGTCCCAGCCGACCGCCATCACGTTCATGAGGGGGATCTGACCGTCCGCGACCTCTTCGCCGTCGCCCTTGATGAGGGTCTGCACGACCTGCTCGGTCGGCGCGGCGCTGTCGGGGATGATGACGCCGGGCGTCCCGTCGGGTGCACGCACCACCGTGGGCATGCCCTTCGCATCGTTGAACTGGAGGGCGCCCTCGGCGCGAGAGAGGAACACGTCGACCACGTCGATGACGAACACGGCGTTGTCGTCAGCGGAGAGCCCGAACCCCTCGAGATTGTTGGCGCCGAAGTCGTCCGGCGTGAGCCCGGCGACGATCCGGGATCCTTCCGTCGCGCACTCGAAGACCGAGGCGAGTCCCGGCGACTGGGTGGCCCAATAGTCCGCGGTGGAGACCTGGCCACGCGACTCGTCATAGGAGGTCGCGTACACCTGCTTGCCGGTCTCGCCACTGAAGATCGAGAGCTCGACGACGAGCGCCTGCGTCTTGTCCACGATCGTCCGGCCATCGCCGACCGTCGTGTCCGCGAACGCCGACTCCTTGAGGTGCAACGGGCTGAACACGCTGACGTCCGGAGCCGCCCCGACATCACCCTTGACGGTGACCGCATCGCGGATCTCGGTCGAGCCGGTGCCGCGATCGCAGGCGGCGCCGTCGTCCGGAGACGCGGCGGTGCAGCCGGTCAGAGCGAGGACGGCAAGGCTGAGGGAGGCCAGAACGGCGGACGTTTTACGCACGCGCTCCAGTCTATTCCGTCGCGTGCCCGGAATCGCGCGCCGACGCCGCGAGGCGTGCCCCCTCGGCGGCCTTCTCAGCCTCGCGGGCGCGCTTGCGCAGGTTCTTGTCGCTGATCTCCCGATCGCCGACGGCTCCGGGAGTCCACGCCTCTACGTCCGCGTCGCCGTAGCTGCTCTTCGAGGCGCGTCGCTTGACCGAGGGGGCGACGGCACCCGGCGCGAGCCGCCGTGCGGTGAGCAGGAACCCGGTGTGGGCGACCATGCGATGGTCGGGGCGCACGGCGAGACCCTCCACGTGCCAGCCGCGGACCATCGTCTCCGACGCATCGGGATCGGTGAAGAGGCCGGTGCCGCGGATGTACTCCGCGACACGCGAGAGCTGCGTCGCGGTCGCCACATAGCAGAGCACGACGCCGCCGGGGGTGAGCGCGTCGGCGACGGCATCCATGCACTCCCAGGGCGCGAGCATGTCGAGCACGACACGGTCGACGGATCCGGCCTCCACCTCGTGGGGAAGCGCCTCGACCAGATCTCCGACCACGACGCGCCACGTGTCGGGGTGCTCGCCGAAGAACGTCTCGACGTTGCCGCGTGCGACGTCGGCGAAGTCCTCGCGCCGCTCGAACGAGATCAATTCACCGGCCGGGCCCACAGCGCGCAGCAGCGAGAGGGACAGGGCACCGGAGCCGACGCCGGCCTCGACCACCCTCGCCCCCGGGAAGATGTCGGCCTGCATCACGATCTGGGCGGCATCCTTCGGGTACACGATGGCCGCACCGCGCGGCATCGACATCGCGAAGTCCCGGAGGAGCGGCCGGAGCGCCAGGTAGTCGTGACCGGAGCTGTTCGCCACGACGGAACCGTCCGGGAGACCGATCAGGTCTCGATGACGCAGCACCCCCTGATGCGTGTGCAGTTCGCCGTCTTCGCGAAGGGTCACGGTGTGCAGGCGGCCCTTGGGTCCGGTGAGCTGCACTCGGTCGCCGGCACGGAACGGACCGCTCGGCCGCGGCACGCGGGAATCAGTCATCGGGTTGCTCCTGTCGCGGCGCTCATGGTGTCGAAGAGATCTGTGAGGTCATCTGCGCCCCGTCCGGCGAGCGTCGGCCACAGCTGATGCGCTCCGAGGCCGTCCAGCGGGACGATGTGCGGCACGGCGAGCGTCACCGCACCCGAAGCGAGTCCGGCACGGACGCCCGTCGGCGAGTCCTCGATGACGACCACGTCGGCGATGTCGACGTCCAGCAGCGCGGCCCCCTGCAGGTACGGCTCGGGATGAGGCTTGGGGTTGTCGACGTCATCGCCGGCCACGACGATGTCGAATGCGTCGAAGTCGATCAGGTCCACCACGCTCATCGCCATCCGGCGAAGGGACATCGTCACCAGTCCGGTCGGGATCCCCGCGTCACGCAGCTCGCGGAGCAGCTCGCGCGCTCCGGGACGGAACGGGACTCCCCGGGTGCGGAGTGACTCCTGCACCACGTCGGTCAGATGCGACACGATCGCCTCGGCCTCCATCGAGACGCCCGCATTCTGCAGGATCACGGCGCTGTCGATCAGACCGCTGCCGACGAGCTGCAGTGCGTCTTCGTGGCTCCAGGTGCCCCCGAACGATTCGACCAGCGCTGTCTCGGCCGCCATCCAATACGGTTCGGTGTCGACGAGTGTTCCGTCCATGTCCCACAGGACTGCGCTGGGCTTTCTGCTCACTGAACCCATGCTAGCCGGGGTGCCGCCCGCATCCCGCCGTCGCGGACTAGCCTGGAAGGATCACGTCCGCGATCTCGAAGGGAGCCCTCGATGGATGTTCTCGGTCCGCGCATCGTCATCGCCGCCTTCGACGGCTGGAACGATGCAGGTGAAGCCGCGAGCGGCGCGATCGAAGCGCTGCGCTCATCGACGGAGTACGACCTCGTCCACTCCGTCGACCCCGAGCTCTACTTCGACTACCAGTACACGCGTCCGTCGACCCGGATGGATGCCGAGGGGCGCCGTCAGCTCACGTGGCCCGAGGCCGGACTCTGGCGTCCGCGCGACCCCGGCCCCGGACCGGAGTTCTGGCTACTCACCGGGGCGGAGCCGGCACGCACCTGGCAGGCCTTCGCCTCGGAGTTCATCGACGTGGCTCTGCGCGACGACATCACCGGACTCGTCACGCTCGGCGCGATGCTGTCGGATGTCCCGCACACCCGTCCGATCTCGATCTTCGCGTCGAGCCAGAACGAGCAGGTACGCGAGGCACACGGTCTCGAGCGCTCGCTCTACGAAGGACCGGTCGGCATCCTCACCGTGTTCGAGCATTTCGCCGAGAACGCCGGGATCCCCACGGCCAGCCTCTGGGCGAGCGTGCCTCACTACGTCGCTTCGGCGACCCCGTCCCCGAAGGTGACGCTGGCGCTGCTGGATCGGCTCGAGGAACTCACGGGCATCGACGTCGATCGACAGGCGCTCCGCACCGAGGCCGCGGCCTGGGAGGCGTCGATCGACGCGGCAGCGGCGGATGACGAGGACATGGCGGAGTACATCCGCCAGCTCGAGCGCACGCGCGACACCTGGGACTCCCCCGAGGCTTCCGGCGACGCGATCGCGCAAGCGTTCGAACGCTACCTGCGCCGCCGCGACGACGGCCCCGGGGACCGCAAGCGCTGAGGTCGGCTCAGGCCGCGATCACTCCGGTTCCGAGCAGCACCAGCAGCACGGATCCCAGCAGGATCCGGTAGATCACGAACGGCAGGAAGCTGCGCTTCGAGATCCAGTTCATGAAGAACGCGATCACGCCGAGTGCCACCACGAACGCGATTCCGGTCGCGGCGAGGGTGTCTCCGAACGAGAAGAACGACGGCTCGTCCCAGCTCTTGAACACCTGGTAGAAGCCGCTGCCGAAGACCGCGGGGATCGCGAGCAGGAAGGCGTAGCGCGCGGCAGCAGCACGCTCGTAGCCGAGGAAGAGCCCCATCGTGATCGTGCCGCCCGAACGCGAGACGCCCGGGATGAGCGCAAGCGCCTGCGCGAAGCCGAAGGCGATGCCGTGCGGGTACGTCAGATCGTCGAGCTTGCGACGCTTCGCACCCACGTAGTCGGCGACGCCGAGCAGGATGCCGAACACGATGAGCATGATCGCGACGATCCACATCGACCGGAGGACGGTCTCGATCTGATCCTGGAAGAGCAGCCCGAGGACCACGATCGGAATGCTGCCGATGATGATCATCCACCCCATGCGGGCATCGGGATCGTTGCGCGGCGCTTTGCCGACGAGCGACCGGAACCACTGGGTGATGATGCGCACGATGTCGCGCCAGAAGAACACCACCACGGCGGCCTCGGTGCCGATCTGCGTGATCGCGGTGAAGGCTGCGCCCGGGTCCTCGCCTGAGGGGAGGAAGGTGCCGAGGATGCGGAGGTGCGCGCTGGAGGAGATCGGGAGGAACTCGGTGAGTCCCTGGACGATGCCCAGGATCAGTGCTTCGAGCAGGTGCATGGAGAGGCTTTCGGTGTTGCCGCCGCGCAGAGCGGGCGGCGCTCAGTAGGTGCGCAGCAGATCGGCCAGCACGCGCTGGCCGAAGACAAGCGATTCTACGGGCACGCGTTCGTCCACTCCGTGGAACATGCCTGTGAAGTCGAGGTCGGCGGGGAGCCTGAGCGGAGCGAACCCGTAGCCCGTGATGCCCAGATAGGCCAGCGCCTTGTTGTCCGTGCCCGCGCCGAGCAGGTAGGGGATCACGGGGATGCCCGGGTCATGGCGCCCGATGCTGGCGACCATCGCTTCGACGAGCTCGCCCTCGAACGGCGTCTCCATGCCGATGTCGCGGACGACCGTCTGGATCTCGATGTCGTCGCCCACGATGCGCTGGAGCTCGGCGAGGACATCGTCCTCGGTGCCCGGAATGACGCGGACGTCGATGAGCGCCTCGGCGCGCTCGGGGATCACGTTGTGCTTGTACCCGGCCGTGAGCGCCGTGGGGTTCGTCGTGGTGCGGAAGGATGACCGCAGGAAGGCCTCCGCCGGGCCGGCGGCGGCGGCGAGGGCATCGGGGTCCTCTGCGCTGCGCCCGCTCAACGCACTGAGTCCTTCGAGCAGCGCCGTTGTGGTCGGCGTCAGGCGGATCGGCCACCGGGTCCGTCCGATCGCCGCAACGGCCTCCGAGAGCTTCGTCACGGCGTTGTCGTCGTGCAGACGGCTGCCGTGTCCCGCACGCCCCTTCGCCACCAACCGGATCCAGATCAGCGCCTTCTCCCCTACCTGAAGCAGATACGCGCGCCGGTCGTCCACGGTGATCGAGTACCCGCCGACCTCGCTGATCGCCGCGGTCGCCCCCTCGAACCACTCGGGCCGATCCTGCACGACCAGGGCCGAGCCTTCGACGCCGCCGTTCTCCTCATCGGCGAAGAACGCCAGCACCAGATCGCGTTCGGGTTGCTCTCCCGCTCGCAGGATGTCTGCCACCGCCGTGAGGATCATCGCGTTCATGTTCTTCATGTCGACGGCGCCGCGCCCCCACAGCATGCCGTCCTGGACGAGCCCCGCGAAGGGATCGACGGTCCAGTCCTCAGCCATGGCCGGCACCACGTCGAGGTGGCCGTGCACCACCAGCGCGGGCTTGTCCCTGTTCCGGCCGGGAACCCGGGCCATCACGTTCGTGCGGCGCGGGATCGGCTCGTAGTACTCCACCTCGAGCCCGAGCTGTTCCAGGTACGCGCCGACGTACTGCGCGGCCTCACGTTCTCCCTTCGCGTTGCCGCCGCCGAAGTTGGAGGTGTCGAAGCGGATGAGGTCGCTCGCGATGCGGACGACCTCCGGAAGGGACGGATCGGTCATGGGTCCAGGCTATCGAAGCCGCGCGCCACGCCCGGGCGTAGAGCTCGGTTCGAGAGGCCGCGGAGGACGTGGTAATGTCATTCTTCGGTCGGCAACGATCATCCAACACCTGCGCGGGTGGCGGAATGGTAGACGCGCTACGTTGAGGTCGTAGTGCCCGTAAGGGCGTGGGGGTTCAAGTCCCCCTCCGCGCACAGACAGCCCCGGAGCATCACTGGTTCACCAGGAATGCTCCGGGGCTTCTTCATTTCCTCTCGGGTTCCGGCACGAACACTCAGCGGCCGCTCATCCTTTACGGATGAATCGGATGGCCGCAGGCCGTCCCGACTGGCTAGCCTCACCGGCATGACAGACCTCGATGCCGACAGTGAGACCATCGTGCGGGCGTACCTCTACGGGTTCCCCCTCGTCTTCAACCTCGACCAGGTGACCCGCTATACGACGACGGGTGTCGGTGTGAACCCGGCCGCGCCGTTCAACGCCTTCAGCCACGCTCGCGCACTCGCGGGCCCTGACGACACCTTCGTCACGATCAACAACGACACGCTGTACTCGATGGCCCAAGTCGACCTCAGCGGCGGGCCGGTCGAGCTGCATGTGCCGGACGCCGCGGACCGTTACTACGTCCTGCAGTTCGTCGACGCCTGGACGAACAACTTCGCCTATGTCGGCCATCGATCCACCGGCACCGGTGAGGGCACATTCCTGCTCGTTCCGCCTTCGTGGACCGGGGACGCCGGAGATGCGCCCGTGATCCGCTTCCCGACGACCGTGGCGTCGATCGTGGGCCGGTGGGCGGTGGCAGTGGACGACGACCTCCCGGCCGTGCACGCTCTCCAGGACGCGACCACTCTGACGCCTCTCGACAGCGCTGCGATTCCCGTCGGACTGGCCGTCCCCGACTCTCGGGTACCCGAGAGCGCGCTCTTCCTGGAGAAGCTCCGCGTGTGGTCTCAGCAGTTTCCCCCGGCACCGCGCGACCTGCCGCTGCAGGAGTCGCTCGCCGCGACCGGGATCACCGTCGCGGGCGACTCTCCGTATGCCTCGATCTCACTCTCCAGGGCGGCGCAGCTCGTCGGCGACCTCGACGCCGCCGAAGCGACGCTCCGCAACGCTCTCACGCACGGATCCAGCCCGGAGGCGAACGGGTGGCGGCTGACGTTCCACGTCTTCGACTACAACCTCGACTACTTCGAGATCGGCGCGCTCGACGACGACCGATTCAAGATGACGGACCCGAAGCTGCGGATCGTGGAGAGGGCGGCAGCAGCACTCGGGGGTCTGTGGGGCAATCATGCCTACGAGGCGGCGTACATCATGACGTACGTCGACGACCAGGGCGAGCAGCTCACGGGTGGGCGCAGCTACACGCTGCGCCTCGATCCCCCGCCGCCCGTCTCGGCGTTCTGGTCGCTCACGATGTACTCGGTGCCGGACTTCTTCCTGGTCGCGAATCCGATCGCGCGGTACTCCATCGGTGATCGAACCCCCGGTCTCGTCCGTGATGCGGACGGCGCGCTGACGATCACGATCAGCCATGACCGACCGGGCGACGCCATCGCGGCCGCGAACTGGCTGCCGGCACCCGCTGGGGATTTCCGGCCGGTGATGCGCATGTACGAGCCCGATGCCGCCGTGCTCGATGGGAGCTACCTCGTACCGGCCATCACGCGCGCGGAGGCCTGACGCGGAAGGTCAGACCGCACCGACTCCGAAGATCAGGCCGAGGAGGTAGGTGATCGCCGCCGCACCGAAGCCGATCGCGAGCTGACGGAGCGCGCGACGCAGGGGCGGACCACCCGAGAGGACGCCGACCATCGCACCCGTGCTCAGCAGAGCGACACCGACCAGCACGAGGGCGACGATGATCGCCGTCCCGCCCTGCAGGCCGAAGATCCACGGCAGCACGGGGATGATCGCACCGGAGGCGAAGAGCAGGAAGCTCGAGATCGCCGCAGTCCAGTCGCTGCCGACGATCTCATGGTCGTCGCTGCCCTGGAGGTTCACCGGCCCGGTGGGGGCTCCGCGGACCCCCGCTTGAGCGGCCGTCACGATGCGCCGTGCTCGTGCCAGCGACTCCTCCTGCCCCATCCCCCGTGCGCGGTACACGAGCGCGAGTTCGTTCTCGTCGATGTCGAGGTCGCCGGCGGCAGCCGCCGCATCTTCGTTCGCCGCCGTGGCTGCCAGCAACTCGCGCTGGGATCGCACCGAGACGAACTCGCCGGCCCCCATCGACAGCGCTCCGGCCAGCAGGCCGGCGATACCGCTGAACAGGACGAAGCCCGAGCTGACTCCGGTCGCACCGATGCCGAGCACCAGCGCGAGGTTGCTCACGAGACCGTCGTTGGCGCCGAAGACCGCCGCGCGGAACGAACCCGAGAGACGTCGTCGGCCGCGCGCTGCCAGGCCTCGCACGACCTCGTAATGGACCTTCTCGTCGGCCCGCATCGCCGGGGTCGCGTACTGTTCGGAATCGTATGGAGAGCGTGCCTCCGCACTCTGCGCGAGCGCCAGCACGAAGATGGAACCGAATCGCCCGGCCATCCATCCGAGCATGCGCGACCTGATGCCCGCCTTCGGGAGCCTCGCAGGCTCGGCTCCGAGAAGATCGAGCCAGTGCTGCTCGTGGCGGCGCTCGGCATCGGCGAGGCTGAGAAGGATCTCGCGCTCCTCCCCCGTGCGGCGTGCGGCGAGCTTCTGATACACCGAGCCCTCGGCGCGCTCCTCGACCAGATAGCGAGCCCAACGGCGGCGATCCGCCGGGGTCGGTGTGGCTGCAGCAGGCGCTGTCATGGGTCCTCCAGAAGTGACGGTGCCCGGTGCGCGGGCAACCGTTCCACGCTATCCGCGGCGCCCCTCGGACGCCGCGCTCAGACGCGGATTGACAGCATTTCGGCGATCCGAAGCACGTGGAGGACGACCTCTGCGAACGTGTCCGTGATCGTACTCGTGGTCGTCAGGAACGGACGCGCTTGCGCAGGACCTCGATGCGCGACTGCAGCTGCGTCACGGTCGCCTGCGCCACGGCGGGCCCGCCGCAGATGCGCCGCAACTCGGCATGCACCGCTCCGTGCGGTTCGCCCTTCTGACGGGCGTAGAGGCCCACGAGACTGTTCAGGAGCTGTCGCTGCTCCTTGAGGGTTCGGTGGAGAGGTGCGGGCAGCGTCGTCGTCTCCGTCGGGCCCGCGGAGGCCTCTCTTGCCTCGCGCAGGCGGGACTGCCGCGTCTGACGCTGCATGAGCAGTTCGTGCACGTGTTCGGGCTCGAGGAGACCGGGGAACCCGATGAACTCCTCCTCCTCCGGAGTCCCCGGCTCGGCGAGCTGCCCGAACTCCTGCCCCTCGAACACGACTCGATCGAAATGCGCCACGGAAGACAGGGCCTGATAGCTGAACTCCTGTGTCAGCGCGTCGGATGTCTCCTCCTCCCGGTTCGCGCTCTCGAGCAGCGAATCGTCGAGGCCGTCGTCTTCCTTGGACTGGCGGTCGAGCGCGTGGTCGCGCTGCTTGTCCATCTCGTTCGCGAGCCCCATGAGGACGGGGACCTGAGGGAGGAACACGCTGGCGGCCTCGCCGCGCCGTCGGGCCCGCACGAAGCGACCGATGGCCTGCGCGAAGAACAGAGGCGTGGAAGACGACGTCGCGTACACGCCGACCGCGAGACGCGGGACGTCCACGCCCTCCGACACCATGCGCACCGCCACCATCCAGCGGTCTTCGCTCGCGCTGAACTTCTCGATGCGCTCGGACGCGGTCGCGTCGTCGGAGAGCACGATCGTCGGCTGCTGGCGCGTGATGCTGTGCAGGATCTTCGCGTAGGCGCGAGCCACCGTCTGATCCGTCGCGAGCACGAGACCGCCGGCGTCGGGGACATGGTGACGGATCTCGGTGAGACGACGATCCGCAGCGGAAAGCACCGCGGGCATCCAGTCACCTTCGGGGTCGAGCGCCGTGCGCCAGGCCTGGGACGTCACATCCTTCGTGTTGTCCTGACCGAGATGCGTCTCGAGCTCATCGCCCGTGGTGGTGCGCCAGCGCATCTTGCCGGCGTACATGTGGAACAGCACGGGCCGCACGACGCCGTCTGCGAGGGCCCGGCCGTAGCCGTAGTTGTAGTCGGTGCGTGAGACACGCGCACCGGACTCGTCGGGGTGGTACTCGACGAACGGGATCGGCGCCGTGTCGCTGCGGAACGGCGTCCCCGAAAGCAGCAGGCGCCTCTTCGCCGGACCGTAGGCGTCGCGGATGGCATCGCCCCAGCTCAGCGCATCGCCGCCGTGATGCACCTCGTCGAGGATCACGAGCGTCTTGGCGTCTTCGGTCAGGTGCCGGTGCACCGAGGACTTCGCGGCCACCTGGGCGTACGTCACGACGGCACCGTGATAGTGCCGCGCCGGCGCCCAGTCGCTGTTGCGGAAACGCGGGTCGAGGCGGATGTGGACCCGAGCCGCGGCGTCGGCCCACTGGGTCTTGAGGTGCTCGGTCGGCGCGACCACGATGATGCGGTTGATCTCGCCGATGCGCATGAGCTCCACGGCCAGGGTCAAGGCGAATGTGGTCTTGCCTGCGCCGGGCGTCGCCGCCACCAGGAAGTCCCGCTGATCATCGTGGAAGTACTGTTCCAGCGCCTCCTGCTGCCAGGCGCGCAGCTTGCTCGCGGTTCCCCATGGGGCACGCTGAGGAAAGGACGGAGAGAGCATCGACTCCACGATAATCGCTGCCGACGACACCGGCTCACTCGCCACGCTTCCCGCGCGTGCCCTCCCCCGGCCCGCGCCTGCGGGGTAGGCTCTGTCACTGCGCTGCGGCCACCGCCGCTCCCGCAGACCGTTCGCGAAGGAGAGCTGGATGACCGACCAGGATTCGACTCGGACCCCGTATGTGCCCAACGAGACCGCGCATCCCTGGCGTCGGTTCGTGGCCGTCGGCGACTCGTTCACCGAGGGCATCGGCGACCCCGACCCCGCGCACCCCGGCAGCCACCGTGGCTGGGCCGACCGTGTCGCCGAGGTGCTCGCGGCGCAGGTGGACGACTTCGCCTACGCGAACCTCGCCGTCCGCGGGAAGCTGATCGCTCAGATCGTCGCCGACCAGATCGAGCCCGCCGTCGCGTTGCGACCCGATCTGGTGTCGATCTGCGCCGGCGGCAACGACGTGATCCGGCCTGGAACCGACCCCGACGCGATCGCGAGCCAGCTCGAGGATGCGGTAGCCCGCCTGGCATCGACGGGCGCCGCGGTGCTGCTCTTCACCGGCATCGACACCGGCTTCACTCCCGTCTTCCGGGCGTTCCGCGGCAAGGTCGCGATCTACAACGAGAACGTCCGGGCCATCGCCGAGCGCCACGACTGCATCGTCGCGGACCAGTGGGCGCTCAAGGTCGTGCAGGACATGCGGTTCTTCGACGACGACCGACTGCACTACAACGCGCTCGGCCACCACGAAGTCGCCCGGATGGCGCTGCGTGCGCTGAACGTCCCGAACGACCTCGAGGCCATGCAGCCGGAGCCGTTCCCGTTGCGTACCTGGCGCGAAGCGCGCTCGGAAGACCTCGGCTGGGCGAGGGAGCATCTCGTCCCGTGGGTGCTCCGTCGACTGCGGCACCAATCATCGGGCGACAACCTCGCGGCCAAGCGCCCCGAGCCCTCGCCGGTCATCCTGCCCGAGCGGGACTGATCCGTTCAGGGCTTCACGGCCCACAGCGCTACCGCGGCAGCCGATGCCACGTTGAGCGAGTCGACCCCGCCCGACATCGGAATCGTGACGATGGTGTCCGCGCCGTCCATCGCCTCCCGGGAGAGGCCGTCGCCTTCCGAGCCCATCACGAGGGCGACGCGCGCCGGCCGACGGGCAGCATAGGTGTCGAGTGACACCGCGTCGTCGCGCAACGCCAGCGCGGCGATGTCGAAGCCGTCGGCGTGAAGATCCGTGATGGCGGATTCCCAGTCCGTGATCCGTGTCCACGGCACCTGGAACACGGTGCCCATGCTCACGCGCACGCTGCGGCGGTAGAGCGGGTCGGCGCCGCCGGGCGAGACCAGCACCGCATCCGCGCCGAGGCCGGCGGCCGCTCGGAAGGCGGCACCGACGTTCGTGTGATCCCCGATGTTCTCGAGGATCAGGACGACGCTCGCGCCCTCGAGGACCTCGCGAACCGTCGGCAGCGCGGGACGGTGCATCGACGCGATCGTCCCCCGGTGCACGGCGAACCCGGTCACCGCTTCGGCGACGTCGTCCGGGACCACGTAGACCGGCACTTCGAGATCGCCGATGATGGCCCGGATGTCGTCCACTCGGCGCTCCTGGACCAGAACCGAGCGGGGACGGTGACCGGCGGCGACCGCCCTCGCGATGACCTTGGTCGACTCCGCGATGTACAGCCCGCCCGACGGCTCGCTCACCGCCCTGAGCGCGGTGTCGGTCAGCCCGCGGTAGTCGTCCAGGCGTCGATCATCGACATCGGTCACAGGAAGCAGTTGCACGTGTCCCACTCTGCCATCGCCCGCGCTCCGTGCGCGCCCGGAAGCGACCTGAGGGAAGCCCGGTGTCACTCCCACGCCGTAGACTCGCTCGAGGAGGTCCCGTGAGCGTGTCGAACACCGCCGAGCTGTCGGCCACCGTCGCCCACGCCGCCGAGCTGTTGCGCGACAAGCGCATCGCCTTCCTGACCGGCGCCGGCATCTCGACCGACTCGGGCATTCCCGCCTATCGTGGCGAGGGCGCCAGAACACGCAGCGATCCCATGACGATCCAGACCTATCTGGGCGACGAGGCCGCACGACGCCGCTACTGGGTCGGTGGGCACCTCGGCTGGCGTGCCTTCGCGAAGGCCGCCCCGAACCCCGGGCACATCGCACTCGCGCAGCTCGAGGCCGCCGGAAAGGTGTCAGGGGTCATCACCCAGAACGTGGACGGGCTGCATCTGCGCGCCGGCAGCTCCCACGTGATCGAGGTGCACGGCACGATGCGCCGGGTTCTCTGCCTGCAGTGCGGGCAGGTCTTCGACCGCCGCGACATCGCGGTGCAGATCGAGGAACTCAATCCCTGGATCACGATCCCCGAGAACGTCGCGCTCGCACCCGACGGCGACGTGCTGCCCGAGAGCACCGAGGGATTCATCGTGCCGGTGTGCACGGTGTGCGGCGGGATGCTGAAGCCGGACGTCGTCTTCTTCGGCGAGTACGTGCCCCAGGACCGCTTCCGTGCGGCGGAGTCGCTGCTCCGTTCCAGCTCCGCCCTGATCGTCGCCGGCTCCTCGCTGGTGGTCAACTCCGGCGTGCGCCTCGTCGAGCGCGCCCGCCGCCGCAGCATCCCGCTGATCATCGTCAACCGCGAGCCGACGCGTGCGGATGCCTGGGCCGATGTCACCATCGCCGCAGGCGCCAGCGACGTGCTCCCCGCACTCCAGGAACTGCTCACGTGACCTACATCACCCTCGTCCGCCATGGCCAGACCGCCTGGAACCTCGCCCGTCGCATCCAGGGTTCGACCGACATCCCCCTGAACGAGACCGGCCGAGCCGACGCCCGTTGGGCCGCGGAGAAGCTCGCGGGAACCACCCATCACGCCGTGTACTCGAGCCCGCTGCTGCGGGCACGGGAGACCGCGGAGATCATCGCCGACCGCCTCGGGCTGGAGCTCGCCGCCGTCGTCCCCGACATCCGCGAGCGCGAGTTCGGTGACGGAGAGGGCATGCTCGTCGAGGACTACATCAAGACGTACGGCGATTGGCACGCCGAGGTTCCCGGTGCCGAGTCCCTGCAGGAGGTCGGCGAGCGTGCCATCTCCGCCCTGCACGCGATCGCTCGCGAAGCCCGGCGTCGGTCGGCTCCACAGGCCGAGTCCGTGCTCGTCGTCGCGCACGGCGGCGTGATCCGCGCGGTGATCGACCATGTCTCAGGCGGAACGCTCCCCCGCGAGGGTGAGGTACTGCGCAACGGCTCCGTGCACCGCTTCGTCGCGGCTCCCGGCTATCTGCGGCTTCTCGAGGAGTCACCGGTCCTCTGATCGCACGGGAGGCACGCGGCACGCACGAGGGCACCGGGCCGGAGCCGGCCGATGTCCGGAGCTCGCGCGGTCACCGGTCCTGAATCCGCGTCGTCAACCGGCCCGGGAGACGATCGAGCGCGCGTGTCGGAGCACCGGCTCGTCGATCATGCGCCCCTCGAAACGGAACACTCCGCGTTCGCCCGCAGCGGCCGCGAGGACCTTGCGAGCCCAATCGATCGTCGCGTCGTCGGGCCGATAGGCAGCGCGGATCGCCGCGACCTGGTTCGGGTGGATGCAGGCGGACGCGCGGAATCCGGAGGCTGCGGCGTCGACCGCCTCACGCGCCAGGCCGGCGACGTCGTCCAGGTCGATGTGGACGGCATCGATGGCCGCCTTGCCGTGAGCGCCCGCCTCCAGCAGCACTCGAGAGCGGGCATAGCGGGCGATCTCACGATATGCCCCGGTCTCGTCACGAGACGACGTGCCGCCCAGGGATGCGACGAGATCCTCCGCACCCCACATCATCGCGGAGACCTGCGGGTGCGCGGCGATGGCGGGCGCCGCGTGGATGCCGCGCGCGGTCTCGCACAGCGCGATCAACGCGTAACGCTCATCGAACGCCGCGAGACTCCCGGGATTCTCCGTCTTCGCCACCATGACGGTGCGGAAGGAGGTCTGAGCGAGCGCCTCGAGGTCAGCCGCGAAGGCTTCGCTGTCTGGGGCGTTCACACGCACGATCACGCGATCGGGGTCGAGATCGGCGTCGATGACGTTCCTTCGCGCCGACGCCTTCGCTTCCGGGAGGACGGCGTCCTCCAGATCAAGGATGATCGCGTCTGACCGCTCGATCGCCTTGCCGAAGCGTTCCGGTCGGTCGGCAGGACAGAAGAGAAGAGCCGGGCCGAGGTCGAAGGTCATACCGTCGATCCTTCCGGAAGGCAGTGCACGAGGACCGACCGCACCGCCGTGGCCACGACCGTGTCGTCCTGGTTGCGTCCGGTGTGTGCGATCTTGATGATGCCCTGACCCGGCCGGGAGGATGAGAGCCGCTTCTCGACGATGACGCTCTCGGTGTACAGCGTGTCGCCGGCGAACAGCGGATGCGGGAAGACGATGTCGCCGAAGCCGAGCTGGGCGACCAGCGTGCCCTGCGTCAACTGCGCGACGGAAGCACCGACCATCGTCGACAGCGTCCACATCGAGTTCATCAGCCGCGCATGAAAGGGCGCCTGGGCATCGGCGAACGCAGCGTCGAGGTGCAGGGCCTGCGTGTTCATGGTCAGTGTCGTGAACAGCACGTTGTCGGCTTCCGTGGCGGTGCGCCCCGGCCGGTGCAGGTAGCGGGCGTCGACCACGAACTCCTCGTAGTACAGCCCCCTCTGAAGGATGTCGTGCGCGGTCATGCTGGTCACGCTACCCGGCGAGTCCGAGTCCGCGCGCGATGACGAGCAGTTGCACCTCGGTGGTGCCTTCACCGATCTCGAGGATCTTCGAGTCGCGGTAGTGGCGTCCCACCGGGAACTCGTTCATGAAACCGTTCCCGCCGAAGATCTGGGTCGCGTCCCTGGCGTTGTCCATCGCAGCCTCACCGCCCACGAGCTTCGCGATCGCCGCCGCCTCGGCGAACGGCTTCCCTGCGTCCCGCAGGCGGGCCGCGTGATGCCATGCCAAGCGCGCCGTGTGCACCCGTGCGCGCATCCGGGCGAGCGTGAACTGCGCGTTCTGCCGCGTGCTGAGCGCGCTGCCGAAGATCGTGCGACTCTTGGCGTACTCGACCGCCGCCTCGAGGCAACCCTCCGCCGCCCCGGTGGACAGCGCGGCGATCGCGATACGCCCCTCGTCGAGGATGCTGAGGAAACTGCGGAACCCACTCCCTCGCTCCCCCAGCAGGTTCGTGGCAGGAACGCGGGCACCGTCGAAAGTGAGCGGATGCGTGTCGGAGGCGTTCCACCCCACCTTGTCGTACGGCGCCTCCACCGTGAACCCGGGAGTGCCGTTCGGGACGATGATCGTGGAGATCTCCTTGCGGCCGTTCTCGTTCCCGGTCACCGCGGTGACCGTCACGAACCGGGTGATCGGGGTGCCCGAGTTGGTGATGAACTGCTTCGAGCCGTCGATCACCCACTCGTCACCGTCGAGCCGCGCCGTCGTCCTGGTCGCCCCGGCGTCGCTCCCGGCCTCCGGCTCGGTGAGTCCGAACCCCGCCAGCGCTCGTCCCGCGAGCAGATCCGGCAGCAGTTCCTGGCGCTGCTCCTCCGTGCCGAATCGGTAGATCGGCATCGCCCCGAGGCTGACTCCCGCCTCCAAGGTGATCGCGATGGACTGATCCACCCGGCCCAGCGCCTCGATCGCGATGCCGAGCGCCATGTAGTCGCCGCCCTGGCCGCCGTACTCCTCGGGGAACGGCAGGCCGAACAGGCCCAGGTCCCCCATCTGCGCGACGACCTCCATCGAGAGCGTGTGCGTGCGATCGGCCTCGTAGGCCTGCGGCGCGACGACGGTCTCGGCGAACTCGCGCACCATGGCGGCGAGCTCGCGCTCCTCCTCGGTCAGGTCTTCCATGTTCAGCTCTCCTCCGTCGTCACACGGGCGACCGGTTGGTCACGCCGTACCTGATCACCCACGGTGACCAGAAGCTGCACCACGCCGTCGTGCGGCGCGAGCACCTGATGCTCCATCTTCATCGCCTCGATCGCGACGAGCTGATCGCCCGCGGACACGGCATCGCCGTTCGCCACGTGCACGGCCACGACGCTTCCCGGCATGGGGGCGCGACCCTCCGGTTCCGTCGCCGCGGATCGCGCATCGCGTGCGGCGAGTCGGCGCAGCATCCGCTCCTTCCGGTCGAGGGGTCGCAGACGGACCGTTCGCCCGCTCTCCGCGACCCACACCGCCCCATCCCCATCTACGGCGGCATGCACGCGGGCGTGCGGGCGAGGAACACCCGTCGCTTCGAGGTCGATCGCCTCATCGTCATCCGTCAGAACGGTGAACCGTGTGTCTGCTGCGCCTTCGGCCCCCGACCGCCAGCCGTGGAGCTCGCGCCACAGCGTGCTCGTCCGCAAGGGCTCCGACTCCCCCGTGACCGCATCTCTGGCCGCGGTCAACTGGGCGACGGAAGGGCGGTCGGCGTGAAGCGGAAGGAGCGTCTCGATGAGCCCCGTGTCGAGATCCCCCTCGACGACCCGAGCATCTCGGCAGAGCGTCCGGAGGAACGCGATGTTGGTGTCGACACCGAGGACGACGGTGCGAGCGAGTGCGTCGTCGAGACGGGCGAGAGCCGTCGCCCTGTCGTCTGCATACGCGATGACCTTGGCGATCATCGGATCGTAGTAGCCGGTCACCTCGCTGCCGGTTTCGATCGACGCATCGACGCGGACGCCCCACGGCGGCTCGAAGAGGAGCACCGCGCCTGTGGAAGGGAGGAACCCGCGCTCCGGCGACTCCGCGTACACGCGCGCCTCGACCGCATGCCCTCGGAGTCGGGGCGTCACATCGAGAGCGAGCCCGTCGGCCGCGCGGAGCTGGAGCGCAACGAGATCGAGACCCGTGACCTCCTCGGTCACCGGGTGCTCCACCTGCAGGCGCGTGTTCATCTCGATGAAGAAGACCTCGTCCGGGGCGTCCGCGTCGATCAGGAACTCCACCGTGCCCGCTCCGACGTACTCGACGCTTTCCGCGGCCAGCACCGCGGCGGAGAGCAGCCGCTCCCGGGTGTGCGCCGGGATACCGGCGGACGGCGCTTCCTCGATGACCTTCTGATGCCGGCGCTGCAACGTGCATTCGCGCTCGCCGAGGGTGATCACGGTGCCCTGCGCATCCCCGAAGACCTGGACCTCGATGTGGCGCGGGCGACGGATCAGCCGCTCCAGGATCAGGGCGTCGTCGCCGAACGCCGAGGCCGCCACGCGGCGGGCCGAAGCGAGGGCGCTGCTCAGGTGCGAGGCGTCCGAGACGACCTCCATGCCCTTGCCGCCCCCACCGGCGCTCGGCTTCACGAGCAACGGGTATCCGACGCGCGCCGCCTCCTCCGCGATCTCACCGTCGGACAGGCCTTTGGCGTCGAATCCCGGCACGACCGGCACGCCGAAGCGCAGCACATGCTCACGGGCGCGCGCCTTGTCGCCCATGATCTGCAGGGCGTGGACGGACGGGCCGATGAACACGATGCCGCTCTCGGCGCATGCTTCGGCAAGACCGACGCTCTCCGAGAGGAATCCGTAACCGGGGTGGATCGCCTGTGCGCCGGTGGTCCGAGCCGCGGCGATCACCGCGTCGATGTCGAGATAGGACTCGGACACCGGCGCCGGACCGATCCGCACCGCGAGGTCCGCCTCACGCACGTGCGGCGCCGACGCGTCAGCGTCGCTGTAGACAGCCACGCTGCGGATGCCGAGTGCGCGCAGGGTGCGGATCACGCGGCGGGCGATCTCCCCGCGGTTGGCGACGAGCACGGTGTGGAACGAGATCGCTGACGATGAAGACATGGCACTCACATCCGGAAGACGCCGAAGCGCGGTTCGGGCAGCGGACTGCGGGCGACGACATCGAGGGCGAGGCCCAGGAGGTCGCGGGTCTGGGCGGGATCGACGATGCCGTCGTCCCAGAGTCGGGCGGTCGCGTAGTACGGCTCACCCTGGTGCTCGTACTGCTCTCGAATCGGCGTCTCGAAGGCGGAGCGCTCGTCGCCGGTCCAGCTCTCCCCGCGCGCCGCGAGCTGGTCCTCCTTGACGGTGGCGAGCACGGAGGCGGCCTGTGCCCCGCCCATCACGGAGATGCGGCTGGCGGGCCACGTCCACAGGAATCGCGGCGAGTAGGCCCGCCCGCACATCGAGTAGTTGCCGGCGCCGAAGGATCCACCGATGATCACGGTGAGCTTCGGCACCCTGGTGCTGGCGACGGCGGTGACCATCTTCGCGCCGTCCTTGGCGATTCCCCCCGCCTCGGCATCGGAGCCGACCATGAACCCCGTGATGTTCTGCAGGAACAGCAGCGGGATGCCGCGCTGATCGCACAGCTCGATGAAGTGCGCGCCCTTCAGAGCGGACTCGCTGAACAGCACCCCGTTGTTCGCGACGATGCCGATCGGGTGTCCGTGCAGACGCGCGAACCCGGTGACGAGAGTCGTGCCGTACTCGGGTTTGAACTCGAGGAAGGTGTCGCCGTCGACAAGCCGCGAGATCACCTCGTGCACGTCGTAGGAGGCGTTCACATCGACCGGGACCACATCGTACAGCGGGGTCGATTCGGACGGCGGACGGGTGGCCTGCACCTCCCAGGCGGGAGCGGCAGGCGGCGGAAGGGTGGCGACGATGTCGCGCAGGATCTCGAGCGCGTGCTCATCGTCTTCGGCCAGGTGGTCGACGACACCGCTGCGACGCGCGTGCAGTTCGCCGCCACCGAGCTCCTCGGCCGTCACGACCTCGCCGATCGCCGCCTTCACGAGGGGCGGCCCACCGAGGAAGATCGTCCCCTGTCCGCGCACGATGACCGTCTCATCACTCATCGCCGGAACGTACGCTCCACCGGCCGTGCACGAGCCGAGTACCGCCGCGAGCTGCGGGATGCGCTCCGCCGACATCCGAGCCTGGTTGAAGAAGATGCGTCCGAAGTGCTCGCGGTCCGGGAACACCTCGTCCTGCTTCGGCAGGAACGCGCCTCCCGAGTCGACCAGGTAGAGGCAGGGTAGGCGGTTCTCGAGTGCGATCTCCTGCGCCCGCAGATGCTTCTTCACCGTGAGCGGAAAGTAGGTGCCGCCCTTGACCGTCGCGTCATTGCAGATGACCATCACCTGACGGCCGTGGACCAGGCCGATACCGGCGATCACGCCGGCGCCGGGCGCCTCTCCCCCATACAGCCCGTCCGCCGCGAGTGGTGCGACTTCCAGGAAGGGGCTGCCTTCGTCGAGCACCCGGGTGACCCGATCCCGAGGCAGCAGCTTTCCGCGGGCGACGTGGCGTTCTCTCGAGGCCTCCGGTCCCCCGCGCGCGGCGGTCGCGAGGCGCTCACGCAGTTCCTGCGCGAGTGACTCCTGAGTTGCGGGCATCGTGACGTCCTCCTCGACCCACGTCCGCGCGGGCGGGCCCTGGCGCGGTGCATGCACTTTCGGTTAGTGTTCACTAACCCGTTGATTCAACGTTAGCGAGGATTAACTGAGATGACAAGCCCGGTCACCGCCCGAGACCGCGCAAAGGCCGAACGGTCCGATGCGATCCTGCACGCCGCCGCGCGTCTCTTCGCCGCGCGCGGATACAGCGGCGTCAGCCTCGAGGACATCGGTGCCGCGGTCGGGGTCTCCGGACCCGCCGTGTACCGTCATTACGCCGGAAAGCAGGCGCTGTTGGGTGCCGTGCTCGTCAAGGTCAGCCAGGACCTGATCCGAGGCGGGCAGCAGGTGGCCGAGAAGGCTCCGACGGCGGACGACCGCATGCGCGCCCTGATCGGGTTCCACGTCGACTTCGCTTTGGGTAATGCCGAGGTCATCCAGGTTCAAGACCGCGACGTCGCCTACCTGAGCGACGCCGACCGCGCCGAGGTCCGTCGACTGCAGCGCTCCTACATCGAGCTCTGGATGGCGGCGCTGGCCCCGTTGCATTCGGCTTCGGCGGATGAAGCCGACCAGGACGAGCTGCGGCTGCGGGTTCAGGCCTGCTTCGGGCTCATCAACTCCACACCCCACAGCACCCGAGCCGCCGCCAGACGGCGTTCCGCCACCGCGACCGTGCTGATCGCGATGGCGGAGGCCGCCTTGCGCGCGACTACCTGAGGAGCATCGCCCGTCCGGGCTCCTCGAGGATGTCGGCGACGTCCTTGAGGAAGCGTGCTCCCTCCGCTCCGTCGACGAGCCTGTGGTCGAACGAGAGGCTGAGAGTCATGACCTGGCGCAGCGCGATCTCGCCGCGATACTCCCAGGGTTGACGGCGAACGGCCCCGACCGCCAGGATCCCCGACTGTCCGGGCGGCAGGATCGGGGTGCCTGCATCGACGCCGAACACACCGATGTTCGAGATCGAGAACGTGCCCCCGAGGAGCTCCGCCGGCGACGTCTTGCCCGCCCGCGCGACCTCGGCGAGCGACTTGACGGCATCTGCGAGCTGCACCAGCGTCAATCGTTCCGCATCGCGGATCATCGGGACGATGAGACCGCGCTCCGTCGCCGCCGCGATCCCCAGATCGACGTAGTTGTGCTGGACGATCTCGCCGGCCGCCTCATCCCAGCGGGCGTTCAACCCGGGGGTGCGCGCGATGGCAAGGCACACGGCCTTCGCGACCACGGCGAGCGGACCGATCCGATGCTCGCTGAGCGAGCGATCGTCGCGGATGCTCGTCAGCAGATCCATCGTCGCGGTCACGTCCACGGTGTGGAAGACGGTGACGTGGGGCGCCGTGAACGCGCTCTGAACCATCGCGGCCGCGGTGTGCTTGCGCACGCCACGGATCGGGATGCGCGTCTCGCGTTCCCCCTCCGTGAACGTGGCGAGGCTTGACGGCACCGCAGGCGCGACGGACGGGGTGTCACCCGCATCCGCGGTCCGGGCCCCGATCCTCTCCGCATACGCATCGACATCGGCGCGCGTGATCAAGCGGTCCCCCACCTCGGCGGCGACGAGGACCAGATCGATGCCGAGCCGCTTGGCATGTGCGCGCACCGGCGGAGTCGATCGCGGTCGCTCGACGACGGCATCGACTGCCGCGGACGGCGCCGCATCATGCGGCGCGGCCTCCAGGACGGCGGTGTCGACCGCGACCGGTGTCCCGCCGCTCCGGCGAGCCCGGCGCGCCGGTCTGCCCGCGGAAGTCGGTGCGGCGCCATACCCGACGAGGTTGGGCTGAGCCTTCTCCCCCGACTCGGCCGGAACTGCCTCCTCGTCCCCGACGACGTCGAAAGCGATCAACGGCGCACCGACGGCGATGGTCTGCCCGGCCTCGGCGTGCAGCGTCGAGACTGTCCCCTCGTACGGAGACGGAAGCTCGACCACGGCCTTCGCGGTCTCGACCTCGGCGAGGGTCTGGTTGAGCGTGACCGTGTCGCCGGGCGCGACCAGCCACGCCACCACCTCGGCCTCGGTCAGGCCCTCCCCGAGGTCCGGAAGACGGAACTCCGCGATCATGCTTCTGCTCCTGTCAGGCTGTTTGGCCGGTCCAGCACCCGATCCACCGCATCGAGCAGCCGATCGAGGTCGGGAAGGTGATACTTCTCGAGCTTCGCGGGCGGGTAGGGGATGTCGTGCCCGGTCACACGCAGGGGCGCGGACTCGAGGTACTCGAAGCAGCGTTCAGTGATGCTCGCGATCACCTCCGCTGCGACGCCGGCCTCACGGGAAGCTTCGTGAGCGACGACGACCCGCCCCGTCTTCCGCACCGACGCCGCGACCGAGTCGTAGTCGACCGGCGAGAGCGAGCGCAGGTCGATGACCTCCAGGGAGATCCCTTCGTCCTCTGCCGCGTCGGCGGCCTGCAGCGCGGTGGAGACCATCGCGCCGTACGTGATCAGCGTCGCATCCGTCCCGGTGCGGACGACTCGTGCCAGGCCCATCGGCGGAGCGTCGGCGAGCGGCGCTTCGAGGTCGACATCGCCCTTGTGGTGGTAGAGGCGCTTCGGCTCGAAGAAGATCACCGGGTCGTCGGAGGCGATCGCCTGCCGGAGACTGCGGTACGCGTCTTCCGGGTTGGAGACCGCGATCACGCGCAGCCCCGCCGTGTGCACGAAGTAGGCCTCCGGGGATTCCGAGTGATGCTCCGCCGCGCCGATGCCACCGGCCCAGGGGATCCGGATCGTGATCGGCATCTTCACCCGGCCCTGCGTACGGTAGTGGAGCTTCGCGACCTGGGCGACGATCTGATCGAAGGCGGGGTAGACGAAGCCGTCGAACTGGATCTCGACGACCGGGCGGTACCCGCGGAACGCCAACCCGACAGCAGTTCCGACGATGCCCGACTCCGCGAGGGGCGTATCGATCACCCTCGCAGCACCGAACTCGTCGAGCAGTCCATCGGTGATGCGGAAGACGCCGCCGAGCTTGCCGATGTCCTCGCCGAGGAGCACCACCTTCTCGTCGTCGCGCATCGCCTGACGCAGGCCTGCGCCGAGCGCCTTTCCGAGAGTCAGTTCGGTCATGGTCACGCCTCGCTCTCGAACGTCGAGAGGTACGCGGCATACTCGGCGCGCTGACGATCGAGGCCCGTGTGCGGCTCGGCGTAGACGCCGTCGAACACCGCCAGCGGCGGGCGGGTCACCATGCCCAGGCACGCGGCGCGCATCTCCTTCGCGACGGCGTCCGCAGCCGCCTGGGTCTCGGCGAGGTGCTCGTCCGTGAGGTCGCCGGTGGCGCGCAGGTGCGCCTCGAGGCGCGCGATCGGGTCGCGCCGACGCCAGGACTCGAGTTCGGCGTCGTCACGGTAGCGCGTGGGGTCGTCGGCCGTCGTGTGCGGGCCCATCCGATACGTCACGGCCTCGATGTAGGCCGGCCCCTTGCCGGAGCGTGCGTGCTCCAGCGCCCAGCGCATGGCGGCCATGCACGCGAGCACATCGTTGCCGTCGACGCGGACGCTCGGGATCCCGAACCCGGGGGCGCGCCCCGCGATCGGGTACTGCGACTGCACCGCGACCGGCTCCGAGATCGCCCAGTGGTTGTTCTGGCAGACGAAGACCACCGGCGCCTGGTACGAGGCGGCGAAGATCATGGCCTCGTTCACGTCGCCCTGACTCGTCGCCCCGTCGCCGAAGTACGTCACGGCGACCTCGTCGGCGCCATCGTGCTGGATGCCCAGGGCGTAGCCGACCGCGTGCAGCGTCTGCGCGCCGATGATGATCTGCAGAGGAGCGACTCCCAGTTCGGCCGGGTCGTACGCCGCTCCCTCTTCTCCGCGCCACATGCGCACGTAGTCGCCGGGCCGTGCGCCGCGCGCGTAGATGACTCCGGTCTCACGGTAGCTGGGGAACACGTAGTCCTCCGGCGCGATGGCCCTCGCCGTGCCGATCTGGGTCGCCTCCTGCCCCTGGCAGGGGGCCCACAGGCCGAGCTGACCCTGACGCTGGAGCGCGACACCCTCGGTGTCGATCCGGCGGAGGATGATCATGTCCCGAAGCAGGGAGCGCAGCTGCTCCGCGCCGATGTCGGCGACGAAGGAGTCCAGCCGGGGGTTCGGGACCCGACTGCCGTCGGGAGCCAGGATGCGCTCCGAGAGCTCCAGATCCTGGGCGGTGTCTGCGATGGGCGTGATCTGCGGTGACATCGTCGTCCTCCTCGTCCTCGGCGGCCCTCGTGAGGCTTCGCGCGCTGATGCCAGCGTCATCACCGGCATGGTCTGAGAGTACGTCCGCTCAACACCTCGCTCAAGCATTCCTGCTGGCCTTGAGCATGTTGCTAAATTTGGAGGAGTCCGGTGCTGCTAGGGTTTGGCACTATGCCAGGACTGGACCGCATCGATCTCGAGCTTCTCGCCGCCCTCGCGGATGACCCGCGGACGACGATCGTCGCGCTGGCAGAGAATCTGGGACTTTCACGCAACACGATTCAAGCCCGGATGGCTCGTCTCGAACAGAGTGGGATCTTCCTCTCCTACGAGCGCTCCTTCTCCCCCGACGTCTTGGGGTTTCCGCTACAGGCTTTCGTGAGCATCGGCGTGCGGCAGACCGAGCTCCCCCGCATCATCAACGAGCTGGCGCGAATTCCCGAGGTCGTCCAGGCACACGGGCTGAGCGGATCCATCGACCTGCTCGCGCGCGTCGCCTGCCGCGATGCGCGTCATCTCTTCGACACCGACGCCCGGATCCTGTCGATCGAGGGCGTCGAGCGCACCGAGACCTCACTCGCGATGGGCGAGGTGATCCCGTTCCGTGTCGCCGGGCTCATCGGCCTCGCGCGACGGGAATCCTGAGGAAGCGGCGAACAGCGCCGGCCGCCTCGGCGGGCGTCTCGTAGTGGATGAGGTGCCCGACGTGGGCGATCTCGACCAATGATGCGTCGGGGAAGATCTTCACCAGTCTCCGCTCCGCCTCGATCGGGGTGATGTCATCGCGCTCGGCCGCCACCAGCAAGGTGGGGACGTCGATCTCCGGCGCGTACTCACGGACGTCGTGCGAGACGCTCGCGACGAACGCATCGCGGAGAACGTCGCGATCGGAGAACCGCGAGAAGTAGGTGTCGTGCTGGTCGTGGATGAAACGGCGCAGCACGGGATCCTTGGTCTTCGCCATGGTGATGCTCATCACCCGGACGATCACACGGTTGCGCAGCAGAGCGGTCCCGAGCTTCTCCGGGAGGCGCGCGCCCAGAGCGTAGTAGAGCACGGCGAGGCGCGTCATCAGGCCCTTCGGCCCCTCCAGCGCAGGAGCTCCGATCGGGTTCAGCAGGATCAGTCGAGGAGTCACCAGGCCGTGCGCGACGGCCGCCGCGCTGACGATCGAGCCGAACGAGTGACCGAGGACCACGGCACCGGGTGCCACCGCGGCAGCGAAGTCGGTGAGCCATCCGGCGTACTCGTCGAGGTCGTGCCGGCGGCCCGGCAGCGGAGCGGACTCACCGAATCCGGGGAGATCAGGGGCGATCACGCGAACTTCGGGCAGGTAGGCCAGCACCGGCTCGAGCCCGTGGTGCTCGCCACGGAAGCCGTGCACGGCGATCACCGTGGTCTCCGCGTCCTCAGGTCCGTACACCCAGTAGGCGGTGCTCGCCCCGCGCACGCCGACCTCGTGACGCTGCACGGGAAGGCGACGAAGGCGGTCCGCATACGGGGAAGGCACGGTCATGCTCCGAGTCTACGAGTCGCCGTGCGCCTTCCCCTGAATGTCCGCTGCCGAACGTAGCGTGAGGGCATGCCGTCCGGACCCCCGCTCCCCGAGTGGCTCACCCGTGTCGGTGTGTTCGACCTCGAGACGACGGGCGTCGACGTCGAGTCGGATCGCGTGGTGACCGCCTATGTCGGCGTGCTCGATGCGGAGGGACGTCAGGTCGCCGCGCGCTCCTGGCTCGCGGACCCCGGCATCCCGATCCCCGAAGGCGCCACCGCTGTGCACGGCATCACCACGGAACAGGCGCGCGCCGACGGAAGACCGGCCGGCGAGGTGGTCTCCGAGGTCACCGCGGAACTCCGCTCGCTGCTCTCCCAAGGCGTGCCGGTGGTCGCGTACAACGCCTCCTACGACTTCTCGCTCCTGGCGCACGAAGCGACTAGACACGGCATCACGCCGCTCGCCGACCCGGCTCCGGTCATCGACCCGCTCGTGATCGACAAGGCGTACGACCGCTACCGCCGAGGTCGACGCACGCTCGAGGTCGTCGCCTCGCACTACGCCGTCGAACTCGAGAGCGCCCACGAGGCATCCGCCGATGCGATCGCCGCCGGTCGTGTCGCCCAAGCGCTCGCCCGTCGCTTCCAGCTTCCACCGACGCCCGCGGAGTTGCACACCAGCCAGATCGGCTGGGCGCGCTCACAGGCCGCGAGCCTCACCGAGTACTTCGTGAGCATCGGCCGACTCGACCCCGAAGACACGCTCGACGGCAGCTGGCCGGTGCGCACGATCGATTCCCTCTCGGATTGACGACGACCGCTGTCGCGTGCCGGCGATCACCCGTCGCACGGCGGGCGGTGGGATACGCTCCAGATGACGCGCCTGCGAGTGGGATCGTGGTGCGAAGAGCAAGGAGCAGCCCATGCAGTTCACGTCGACCGACATCGCGCAGGTGGAGTCCACGTGGCAGCAGTTCGTTCCCTCGTCATCGCTGCAGAACGCGGATCCTCGTCGCTTCCGCTTCGACTGGCGCTCCGAAGAGCTCGGCAGCGTGACGCTGGTGAACTACCGGCTCGCCGCGCAGATCCATTCCCGAGCCGAGCCGCAGGACCAGCTCCTGGTGTGCCGCGTCGATGCCGCCGACGCCCGTGTCTGGTCTGCACGCGACACTCTCGATGCCGGGGCCCCGTGGATCTCCGACGGCCCCCGTGTCGAAGCGAGATGGGATCAGTCCGCGAGGGTGCGCGCCTTCGTCATCGACCGTCCCGCAGCCGAGCGCCGGATCGCGCAGATGACCGGTGTCGACGGACTCCCCCTCCGCGCCACCGGGCTCGCCCCGCATACCGCCCAGGACGCTCGACGGTGGGAGAAGACGTTCGAGTACATCGATCAGGCGGTCGGGACCGAGCGCCTGGAGCCGTTGCTCACCGCCGAGCTGGAACGGCACGTCCTGATGATGACGATCGCGGCCTTCCCGACGACATTCTCCGAGTCTCTCCACCGTCCTGCACAGCGCTCCGGGGCTCCGGCGTCCGTCCGCCGCGCGCTCGCCTACATCGACGAGAACGCCCACCGCGCGATCACGATCGACGATGTCGCGGCCGCGTCGTTCATCTCGACCAGGGGCCTGCAGTACGCCTTCCGACGCGCGCTCGACATCACCCCGGCCGAGGCGCTGCGCCGGGCACGCCTCGACGGGGCACGACGCGACCTGCAGATCGGCAACGGCCACTCCGTCACCGAGATCGCCCGACGATGGGGCTTCAGCAACTCCTCGCGGTTCGCCGCGGCGTACCGCGAGGCCTACGGCACTCTGCCGTCGCTGATCGATCGCTGACACCGCGCGAACAATCTGTTCGCATCGGGCGGCGAGTCCAGGCGCCCCGCCCGGCTGTCGCCACTCCGTTGGTTAGAGTTCGAAGAGCCGGATCGCTTCGCCGGTCCGTCGAGCACGCCTTCGAGGAGTCCCATGATCCAGTTCCTGCACACCGCCGAAACAACAGCCCACTGATGGGCAGCTTGTACTACGGCGACGCACAGACACCGATCCAGATCGACGATCGCGCCCTCGCGCATCTCAAGGTCGTCATCGCGACCAAGCTCCGCCGCAACGAGAGTTTCACTCTCTCGTGGCGGCACCCCGAGGGGGATGCTCCGGGACGTTCAACCCTGTGGCTGCATCCCTCGATTCCGTTGCGATTCGTGTTCCAGGAGGCTGACTCCCCCGAGTTGAGCCGCAAGTGGATCGAAGAACTCGCACACTCTGCCAGTTCCAGCGGAGGGATCACGCTCGTCGAGGAGCACCTCGAGAGCATCACCGCCGACTGACGGCATCCGAGGCGTTCGGCCCCGAATGCCGTCAGCCCCTGCTTCAGATGGCTTCGTCGCCGCTGGAGCTCACGGAGCGACGAGTCGTGGGCTCTCCGGTAGCCGGGTCGACGAACGTGCGCGACACCGTCTCGGTCCGACGACGACGCGCGAGCAGGACGATCCCGATGAGGAAGATGACGACTCCTGCGCCCATGAGGATGTATCCGACCATGTCGAGGTCGACCCACTGGATGTCGACGTTCACCGCGAAGACGAGGATCGCTCCGATCACGAAGAGTGCGATTCCGCTGCCGATGCTCATGGTTCCTCCCGTTCTGCGGCGAGGTGCCGCACCTTCGAAGAATGACGTGGTGTCGACGTGCACGGGAGGGGCTTGACAGTGAGCGAACCGCCACGCCGAGGACGGCAGCGGCCGCGTGAACACGCGGCGGTTGGCCATCCGTCTCGCGGGATGGCGAAGCAGTTCCTGAGCGCTGAGAGGTAGGGCGGGCGGGACTTGAACCCGCGATCGTTGGGTTATGAGCCCACTGCCTTAACCAGCTTGGCCACCGCCCCGTACGTGACTCAGCCTATCGGTCGGCGCGCTCAGGCCGGAGTCGCGGCGGAGTGGGTCTGCGAGTGACCGAGGTAGATGTCGGCATTCGTGATCAGGCCTGCGCGCTCCTCATCGCTGAGCGTGCGACGCACTTTCGCGGGAACGCCCGCCACCAGCGAGCCCGCGGGGATCTCCGTGCCGCCGAGGACGACAGCGCCGCCCGCGATCAGGCAGCCGGCGCCGATGACCGCGCCGCTGAGGATCACCGACCCCATGCCGACCAGCGTGCCGTCGCCGATCGTGCAGCCGTGCACCACCGCGTTGTGACCGATCGACACCTTGGCACCGACGACGACGGGGTGCCCGGAGTCGACATGGACCGAGACGTTGTCCTGCACATTCGAGCCGGGGCCGATCACGATCTCCGCGGAATCGCCGCGGAGCACGGCGTTGTACCACACACTGGATCCGGCAGCGAGCGAGACATCTCCGACGATGCGCGCACCGTCGGCGACGAAGGCCGTCGCGTCGATCGAAGGGACACGGTTGGGCAGTGCGAGGACAGTGGCTCCAGCGGCGATGCTCATGAGGCGAGACTACCCTCACTTCCCCGGAATCACGCGGAAGTGAGCCGAGCCTCAGCTTGCTTGCGGAATGTCTGAGGCTGAGTAGCGTTGTCTTCATCAGATACGCGAAACCGTTCCAGAGGAGCACAAGATGAGCAAGGCACAGACCGTTTCCACCACCGCCATCGACCCGACCGTGGCTGCAGGGGCGGCTCAGTTCCTTTCCCCCGTCGTGCTCGGTCTTCAGGCACTCACCGTCAACGGCAAGCAGGCGCACTGGCACGTCCGCGGTGCCAACTTCGTCGGCGTCCACGAGCTGCTCGACACGATCGTCGCCCACGCCGGAGACTTCGCCGACACCGCCGCCGAGCGGATCGTGGCCCTGGGCCTTCCGATCGACGCACGCGTGAGCGCGGTCGCCGACAAGGCGGGTGCGACCTCGGTTCCGGCGGGCTTCACCCAGTCCGATGAACTGATCCGCGCCGTCATCTCCGACATCGACGCCATCCTCGTCGATGTGAAGGCTGCTGTCGAAGGACTCGACGAGGTCGACCTGACGAGCCAGGACGTCGCGATCGAGATCCAGCGCGGCCTCGAGAAGGACCGCTGGTTCCTGGTCTCGCACATCGCCGCCTGATCGTTCCACGCACGAAGGGCCGGTTCTCCGTCATCGGAGGACCGGCCCTTCGCTGTACAGCCCGGCGCTAGCCGACGTGCGTGACGTGTCCCGCCAGCAGGGTCGCGCTCACCGGCATCCGTCGGAGAGCGTCCCCAGTCGCAGCGAGCGGATCCGCGCCGCAGAGAACGATGTCGGCGGCCTCGCCTGGACGAAGTCCCGTTCGGACGCTCGCCTTCAGGGCATCGTCGATGCTGATGCGCTCCTCCGGATGCCAGGGGGCCCGGTCGTCGTCCGTCCGAGAGACGGCCGCGGAGATCGCGTGCCACGGATCGAGCGCCGCCACGGGAGCGTCCGATCCGAACCGAAGCTCCGCTCCGGCATCGCGAAGCGACGCGAGCGGGTAGCCGATCGCGGTCTGCTCGGCCCAATGCCGCTCCACCAGATCGCGATCGTCGACGGCGTGCTGCGGCTGGACGCTGGCGATGACGCCGAGACGTGCGAACCGGGCCAGATCCGCGTGACGGACGAGCTGGACGTGCTCGATCGACCCCACGGCTCCGGTGGTGGTGAAGGCGTCGAGTGCGTTGGTGATGGCGCGATCACCGATCGCGTGGACGGCGACCGCCAAGCCCGCTCCTGTCGCCCGGGTCAGCAGCTCGACGAGTTCCTCCGCGGGCACCGTCAGCATCCCGAAGTTGTCCGGGTCACCCGGATACGCGTGTGAGCACGCAGCAGTCCTCGTCCCCAGCGAACCGTCGGTGATGACCTTCAGCGATCCGACGTGCACGAGCCCGCGACCGCTCTCGGGCGCACCGGGCTCTTCTCGAAGCTCGCCCGTCCGAAGCCCGGCGGCGATGGCGCGATCGAGGTCGAAAGGGTACATCGCGAACTCGACACGGTGGGAGGCGAAACCGTCCCGGACACGCCGAGGCCACGCCTCAGCACTCCACGCCATGTCGAAGTCGACGAGACCGGTGATACCGCGTGCTGCCGCCTGCTCGCCAGCACGTGTCATCGCGCGATCGCCGTGCGCGGCATCGACCGCGTTCAGGCGCCGCGAGATCTCGAAGGCGTCGGTCTCTCGGAGCACGCCGTCTTCGCTCCGGAAGCCTTCGCGCGCCAGCGCGGCGGTGTTGAGCCAGACGCTGTGGACGTCCGCGTTGATCAGGTACGTCGGCACCGTCCCGGTCGCCGCATCCAGGAGCTCGAGCGACGGTCGATCCGACCAGAGCGCGTCGCGGAAGCCGGTACCCACACGCCGACCGTCCGGCAGAGCATCCACGAGGCTCATCGCACGAGCGGCGGCCGCCGCGGAGTCTACGTGGTCCAACGGAGCCCGTTCCGCCGCAAGCGCCCACTGCACGGTGTGCACGTGGTTGTCCCAGAGCCCCGGGACGGCCCACGCACCTTCGGCGTCGAGAACGTCTCCGCGGGGGCTGAGAGCACCGGTCGGGGCGATGTCCGCGATGCGGCCGTCGATGATGTGAACGTCCACCGGCTCATCGTCGATGAGGTACTCGCGACCGGGTCCGGCGATCCGCACGGCTCGGATGGTGCCGATCACCGTTCCGCGTTCTGTCACTGCTTTCCTCCCCTGCGCGCGTCCTGCGCGCGACGCATCTCTCCGGCCAGCGCCGGGTTCGAGTAAGGCCCCTCCGCCGTGAGTGCGGCGATGACCGTCTCGATGGTCTCCGGAGACTTGTTCTGACTGAGCTTCCGCTTGGCGACGACCCGGGTGGGTGTCAGACGGAAACCGACGGTTCCTGCCGCGAGGCGTTCGATGAAGGCGGCTTCGTTGGGCCGCTCCCACATCATCCGAGGTTCCGGCATCCGCGATTCGAATCGCGCGACGAGCTGATCGAGCACCCGGAGGTTCTCCTCCGCAGTGAGGATCTCCGGCACACCGGCGAGGTGCACGGCCGTGTAGTTCCAGGTGGGTACGGCCGGAACCTCGCCGTACCATCCCGGCGAGACATAGCCGTGGGGCCCTTGGAACACGACGAGCAGCTCGCCCTCCCCCATCCCGTGGATGAGGTCATCCGGGCGTCCCACGTGCCCGACGACGGTGAGGTCGTCACGCGCGTCGTCGAGCAGCACGGCGTAGTGGGAGGCGACGAGCCCGTCGTCTCCGGCGCTCATGATCGTCGCCCACGGATTCGCCTCTATCACTCGGCGGATCTCGGCCACGTCAGCCAGCGTGAAGCTCGGATTCTGTCGCATTCGATCAGCCTAGAACGGATGCCGGGACCCGGCGCCCGGTCACGCCTGGCAGCGCGGGCACCAGTAGAGCTTGCGTGCGCCGATCTCTTCGAGAGCGATCTCGGTGCCGCAGACCCGGCAGGGCAGCCCGGCGCGGTGGTACACCCAGTGCCGGTCGTCACGATTCGCCATCGCGGCCCGGTAGTCCTCTCCCGTCAGACCGTCCATGGTCATCATCTGACCGGTCTCGACGCCCACCGCGAGAAGCCGCACCCAGTCGTGCCAGAGGGCGCGCACGATCTCCTCGGGTACCTCCTGCCCGGGCGTGTGCGGGTTCAGTCGCTGCCGGTACAGCATCTCTGCGCGGTAGACGTTGCCGATGCCGCTCACGACCGACTGATCCATCAGCAGCAGGGCGATGACGGTCGACTTCTTCTTCACGGCTCGGACGAAGCGCTCCTCGTTCTCCACCGGATCGCCGACCAGTGGGTCGGGGCCGAGCTTGGCGATCGTCGCCAACATCTCCTCGGGAGTCTGGAGGACGCACGCCGTCGGCCCGCGCAGGTCGGCCGCGGTGATGTCGGTCATGAGGCGCAGACGCACCTGCCCCACGACAGGCGGCGGCCATTCCATTCCTTCGTCGGCGAGGCCCTTCGTCTGCTCCGACATGCGCACGTGCACCCTCGTGCGCCGAGGCGCCCCGATCGATGCCAAGGAGTTCTCGCCGGCGTCATCGAGAATCGGCTCGTCGAGGACGGTACCGCGCTGATTCGTCTGCCCCATCCGTCCATTCGCCGAAGCGATGGTCGGGTCGACGAGGATCTCGCCCGCGAAGTCCCACGCGCCGTAGAGGCCGAGGTGAACCCTGAGCCACAGGTCGCCCTCCGTCTCGAGGAACATCTGCTTGCCGACGGCTTGGACGCTCACCGCGGCGCGCCCGTCGAGCACAGAGGCTCCCTCGGCGAAGCGTCCTTGCGGACTCGATGCGCTCAGAGTCTTGCCGACGAAGTTCCGATCGAACTGCCGAGCGATCCGGTGGACGGAGTGACCCTCGGGCATCTCAGGCCCGCGGGTCCGGAAGCAGGGATCCGTCGCGTTCGAAGTCCGCGATCTGGCCGATGCGGCGCACGTGGCGCTCGTCACCCGAGAAGGGCGTCTCGATGAATCGGTCGATGAAGGACGTGACCTCGTCGTAGGTGTGCTGCCGGGCGCCGATCGAGATCACGTTGGCGTCGTTGTGCTCCCGGGCGAGCTCTGCCGTCGACAGATTCCAGACGAGCGCGGCACGCACGCCCTCGACCTTGTTCGCGGCGATCTGCTCGCCGTTCCCCGAACCTCCGAACACCACACCGAGCGCCTCGACGCCGGCGCGCTGGTCGGTGATGACCGCCTGCGCTGCGCGGATGCAGAACGCCGGGTAGTCATCGACCGCGTCGTATTCGATCGGTCCGTGATCCACGACCTCGTGTCCGGCGGCACGCAGGTGTCCCTGCAACTGGGTGGAGAAGTCGAGGCCCGCGTGGTCGGTGGCGATGTGGATGCGCATGGATCCCATCCTAGAAGCGCGCGCCGGTCATCGAGAGGTCAGGGAGCGATACCGGCGGCGGCGGGCTTGAAGCCTGCGCGGATGTTCTCGCAGCAACCGGGCCGACAGACGTCGAATCCCCCCGGGAGCGCCGTGACGTGAGCACGCTCCTCGTTGGGGCGTCCCTGCAGACGCTCCTCGATCAGATCGACGATGCCCGCGACGAACGCGGGCGACACGCCCGGGGTGGGAGTGCGCGTGAAGGAGAGGCCCGCCTCTTCGGCCGCCTCGGCGGCTTCGGTGTCGAGGTCCCACAGGACCTCCATGTGATCGCTCATGAAACCGACCGGGACGACGGCGACGGCCTTGCGCCCGCGCTCCGGCAGCTCACCGATCACGTCACACACGTCGGGCTCGAGCCACGGCTGCGAGGCGGGACCCGAACGGGACTGGTAGACGACCTCCCAGGACACATCGGCTGAAGCAGGCACGGTCTGGCGGACGCGATCCATGACCCAGGCGGCCACCGCCAGGTGCTGAGCGGCATAGGCGCCACCCTCGCCCCAGTCGATGTCCCGTGCACCCGATCGTTCGGCATCAGCCGTCGGGATGCTGTGCGTCGAGAACAGGATCTGGATGTCTGCGGCCGCGATGCCCTCGGCGAGGAAGCCCTCGACGGCCTCCCGGACGCCGGTCTCGAACGCCTCCACGAACCCGGGGTGGTCGTAGAACGGACGGATCTTGTCGATCGTCACGGTCTCCCCCAGGCCAGTCTCCTCCAGGATGCGAGCGAAGTCCTCGCGGTACTGACGGCAGCTTGAGAACGAGCTGTACGCGCTCGTGGCGAACGCCAGGAGGGTGTTGTGCCCCTTGGCCGAAGCCTCGGTCACGACCTCTTCGAGGTACGGAGCCCAGTTGCGGTTGCCCCAGTAGACGGGGAGGTCGATGCCGCGCTCGACGAGAGCGTTCTGGAGCGCCTCCTTGAGCACACGGTTCTGCCCGTTGATCGGGCTCACCCCTCCGAAGTGACGGTAGTGGTGCGCCACCTCCTCGAGCCGTTCATCGGGGATCCCTCGCCCCCGGGTCACGTTGCGCAGGAACGGGATCACATCGTCCTGACCCTCCGGCCCGCCGAACCCGGCGAGGAGGATCCCGTCGTAGGCGACCGGGGTGGTCACGAAAGGCGCACCACCGGCGGCAGCAGGCGAGGCAAAGGGAACGGCATTCGGCTCGATCGCAGTCACCCCTCCATCCTTCCACTTCAGCGGGGCGGGGGCGTCCGCACGGTGCCGTGTCTGATGACGTACATTCGTGAAGGCGTGCGATCGGGGTTCCGCCGCTCTGGCGTAGGCTGTCATGGTTGCCGTCGGCGCCAACTGCGCCAAGCCCCGGTGACATCCCCTCACCCCTGGGAGTACAGCTGTGCCTGGAGAGAACCTCACCCGTATCGAAGCGCAGGAGCGCCGCGACGTCGTCGACACGCAGTCCTACGAAGTCGCCCTCGATCTGACCAAGGGTGCCGAGGTCTTCGGCTCTCGCAGCGTCGTGCGCTTCACAGCGACGCCGGAGAGCTTCACCTTCATCGACCTGATCGCCCGCGACGTGCGCGAGATCTCCCTCAATGGAGAGCAGCTCGACCCGAACGAGGTCTTCGCCGACTCGCGCATCACGCTCACGGGTCTGCAGGCCGAGAACGTGCTGGTCGTCGATGCCGACTGCCTCTACACCAACACCGGTGAGGGACTGCACCGCTTCGTCGATCCCGTCGACGGCGAGGTCTACCTCTACTCGCAGTTCGAGGTTCCCGACTCGCGTCGCGTGTTCGCGGTCTTCGAGCAGCCCGACCTCAAGGCGACGTTCCAGTTCACGGTGACCGCACCGGCGGCCTGGAAGGTCATCTCCAACTCCCCCACGCCCGAGCCCATCGTGCACGACGACGACGTCACCGCGACCTGGGGCTTCGAGCCGACCCCGCGGATCTCCTCCTACATCACCGCGCTCGTCGCCGGCCCGTACGAGTCGACGTTCTCCGAGCTCACGAGCGCCTCCGGTCGCGTGGTCCCGCTCGGCGTCTACGGACGCAAGAGCCTGTGGCAGCACCTCGATGCCGACTACATCTTCGACAAGACCCGCGAGGGCTTCGCGTACTTCGAGTCGAAGTTCGGCGTCCCGTACCCGTTCGCCAAGTACGACCAGCTCTTCGTCCCGGAGTTCAACGCCGGCGCCATGGAGAACGCGGGAGCGGTCACCTTCACCGAGACCTATGTGTTCCGCAGCAAGGTGACGGACGCCGTCAAGGAGCGTCGCGTCGTCACGATCCTGCACGAACTCGCACACATGTGGTTCGGCGACCTCGTCACCATGAAGTGGTGGAACGACCTCTGGCTCAACGAGTCGTTCGCCGAGTGGGCGTCGACCATCGCCACCGCCGAGGCCACCGAGTGGACCGAGGCGTGGACGACGTTCAACGCCATGGAGAAGACCTGGGCGTACCGCCAGGACCAGCTCCCCTCGACGCACCCGATCGTCGCGGAGATCAACGACCTGGAGGACGTGCAGGTCAACTTCGACGGCATCACCTACGCCAAGGGCGGCTCCGTCCTCAAGCAGCTCGCCGCGTGGGTCGGCATCGAAGCGTTCTTCTCCGGGGTGTCGCAGTACTTCCAGAAGCACTCCTGGGGCAACACCGAGCTGAGCGACCTTCTCTCCGAGCTCGAGGCCACCAGCGGGCGCGACCTGAGCACCTGGTCCAAGAAGTGGCTGGAGACCGCCGGCGTCAACACCCTCGAGCCGGTCATCGCCGAGGGCCATGACGGCACGATCTCGCGCTTCGCCATCACGCAGACCGCTCCGGCGGACTACCCGACCATCCGCCCGCACCGTCTCGGCATCGGCTTCTACACGCTGACCGACGGCTCCCTCACGCGTTCGCACTACCTCGAGGTGGATGTCGACGGCGACCGCACGGAGGTGCCGGAGCTGCAGGGCCTCGCCCGTCCCGATCTCGTGCTGCTGAACGACAACGACCTCGCCTACGCGAAGATCCGTCTCGACGAGAAGTCGCTCGCGACCGCGATCGCCCATCTGGCCGACATCCACGATCCGCTCGCACGCTCGCTGGTGTGGGGAGCCGCCTGGGACCAGACCCGCGACGCCGAGACCGCCGCCTCCGCATACATCGACCTGGTCCTCGGCAACATCGGTCGCGAGACCGAGTCGACCACCGTCCGCACCACGCTCAGCCAGCTGCGCTCCGCCGCGACCCTCTACGTCGCACCTGCCGAGCGTCAGGCGGCACGACTCAAGGTCGCCGACGGCCTGTGGAGCCTCGCCGAGTCCGCCGCTCCGGGCAGCGACAGCCAGCTGCAGTTCGTCACGGCCTTCGCGACCGCGCTGGTCACACCGGAGCACGCCGGCATCGTCGGTCGTCTGCGTTCCGGAGAGGACACGCTCCCCGGCCTCGAGATCGATGCCGACCTGAACTGGCAGCTCCTCGTCGGGCTGGCCACGATCGGGGCGACGGATGCCGCGACGATCGACGCCGCCCTCGCCGCCGACAACACCGCCAAGGGCGGGGAGTTCGCCGCGCAGGCCCGCGCATCGCTGCCGGACTCGGCTTCCAAGAAGGCCGCATGGGCATCGCTCATCGAGCGCGACGACGCCCCCAACACGATCGTCCGCTCCGCGGCGCTCGGTTTCACGCACCCGGCCGGCGCTGCCGTCCTGGGCGAGTTCGTCCCGGCCTACTTCGACATGCTGCTCCCCATCTGGGACTCGCGCACGTATCAGATCGCGCAGTACCTGATCGTCGGCCTCTTCCCGACGGCACTCGCCGACGTCGCGCTCCGTGACGCCACCCGATCCTGGCTGTCCGCCCACCAGGACGCCGCACCGGCGCTGCGCCGCCTCGTCCTCGAGAACCTCGCAGACGTCGAGCGGGCGCTCGCTGCGCAGGCGCGTGACGCCGAGGACTGACGTCCCCACTCTACGAACGACGGAGACCATCCCCCTCACCACCGGCGTGTCGGCCCACGACATGCCCTCGGTGCGGACGGGTGGTCTCCGTTCTCGTACACCCCATCCACCCAGCCCGTGCAGAGGCCCGATCGCTAGGATCGGGAAGTGATGATGCTCCCCTTCACGACAACCCCACCCCCCGAGACCGTCGAGATCCCCCAGATGTGGGCGGACATCTCGGCTGTCCTCCTCGAAGTCGGCAAGAAGGCGCTGGCCGTCGCGATCATCATCGCCGCGTGCATCGCGATCGCCTTGCTCCTGCGTGTCGTCATCCGGCGGGTCGTGCACCGCATCGTGGACAGTGCGAAAAGCAAGGCATCGGTCGACGACACCCAGGCGCTCGAACGCTCGCCGCTCGCCGACATGCGGCTGGTGCAGCGCACGCGCACGCTCGGCACGATCCTGCAGAACATCGTCAATGTGATGCTCGTCGTGATCGCGATCGTGCTCATCGTGAACGCGATCGACAACAGCCTCCTCGGATCGCTGACCCTTCTGACCGCGGCCGTCGGCGCGGGCCTCGGCTTCGGCGCCCAGAACATCGTCAAGGACGTGCTCAACGGCATCTTCCTCGTCGCCGAGGACCAGATCGGCATCGGCGATGTGGTCGATCTCGGCCTCGCGAGCGGTGTCGTCGAATACGTCAGCGTTCGGATCACCCAGGTCCGCGACGTCAACGGCACCCTCTGGTATGTGCGCAACGGCGAGGTCACCCGCATCGGCAACATGTCTCAGGGCTGGGCGCGCTCGATCATCGACCTCGGCGTGCCCGCCGACTCGGATCTCGAGCAGGTCGAGCACATCATGCTCGAGACCGCCCAGGGCCTAGCGAAGGACCCGAAGTGGCGCACGCGCATCATCGAGAAGCCCGAGCTGTGGGGACTGGAATCCATCGACGGCGACGCCCTCGTGGTGCGCATCGTGATCAAGGCGCGCGCCAACGCGAAGGACGATGTCGCCCAGGAGCTGCGTCGCCGGCTGCGGGCCGCCCTCCTCGAGAAGGAGATCGGCGTTCCGCGCATGGTCGACGTCGTGCCGACCGGACTCGATGGTGCACGGCGCGTGCGCGGGGCGAACCCGCCCAAGACCCGGCCGAACGCCGTGACCGGGGTGCCGGTGATCCCCGATCGTGGGATCTGGCGCCGCAAGAAGCCGAACGATGACGGGAGTCCTCAGAAGTGACGTTCTACGACGAGATCGGCGGGCACGAGACATTCGCGAAGATCGTCTCGGTGTTCTATCGTGAGGTCGCTCTCGACCCCGTGATGAAGCCGATGTACCCCGAGGAGGACCTGGGCCCTGCGGAGGACAGGCTCCGGATGTTCCTCGAGCAGTACTGGGGCGGTCCCACGACGTACGGCGAGACCCGCGGGCACCCGCGGCTCCGCATGCGGCACATGCCCTTCCACATCGATGCGGACGCCCGCGATCGTTGGCTTCGTCACATGAGGACCGCCGTGGACGAGGCGCAGTTGTCTCCCCTGCACGAATCAACGCTGTGGGACTACCTGGAGCGCGCCGCCTATGCCATGGTGAACACATTCGAGCCGTCGGGGATCGGTACCGCACCCGGCGGACGTCCCACGCTCGAGTCCCGCTCACGTCAGGAATCAACGGAGAACTCATGACGACAACGCCCCTTTCCGCAGATGTCCTGGTGATCGGATGGGGGTTGGCAGGACTCGTCGCCGCATCCGAGGCTCTGGCCGCAGGCCGGCGCGTCATCCTCGTCGATCAGGAGCCACGGACCAATCTCGGCGGGCAGGCGTGGTGGTCGTTCGGCGGCCTGTTCTTCATCGACTCGCCCGAGCAGCGACGCTTCGGGATCAAGGACTCCCTCGAACTCGCGACCCAGGACTGGTTCGGCAACGCCGGGTTCGATCGCCCGGAAGACGAATGGCCTCGGAAGTGGGCGGAGGCGTACCTCCAGTTCGCGGCCGGCGAGAAGCGCTCCTGGCTGCGCGAGCGTGGCGTCGGCTTCTTCCCCGTCGTGGGTTGGGCCGAGCGGGGCGGATACGGCGCGATCGGTCCGGGCAACTCCGTTCCCCGCTTCCACATCACCTGGGGAACCGGCCCCGGGATCGTCGCCCCGTTCGCCGCAGCCGTGGAGCAGGGCGAGCGCGAGGGCCGGCTGACGGTGCTTCCTCGACACCGCGTGTCCGAGCTCGTCGTGACAGACGGCACGGTGGTGGGCGCGCGAGGCAGTGTTCTCGCCTCCACCGGCGCGAAGCGCGGTGAAGAGACCTCCCGCGAGAGGATCGGCGAATTCGAGATCACCGCGGGGGCCACGATCGTCTCGTCCGGCGGTATCGGCGGCAACCACGACCTCGTGCGCGCGGCCTGGCCGGCACGGCTGGGAACTCCGCCGGAGCACATGCTCACCGGCGTTCCGGCCTACGTCGACGGTTCCATGCACGGGGTGAGCGCAGCCGCCGGCGCGCGGCTGATCAACGGCGACCGGATGTGGCACTACGTCGAAGGCATCACGAACTGGGATCCGGTGTGGCCCTCTCACGGCATCCGCATCTTGCCCGGCCCGTCGTCGCTCTGGCTCGATGCCACCGGACGGCGCCTTCCGGTGCCCCTGTTCCCTGGATTCGACACCCTCGGCACGCTCGAGCACCTGCGCACGACCGGGCATGACCACTCCTGGTTCGTCACGTCGCGGCAGATCGTCGAGAAGGAGTTCGCCCTGTCGGGCAGCGAGCAGAACCCCGACCTCACCGGCAAGGACGTCGGTCTGCTCCTCAAGTCGCGGCTGGCGAAGGGCCCCACAGGTCCTGTGCAGTCGTTCCTCGACGAAGGCGAGGACTTCATCGTCGAGAACGACCTCGACTCGCTGCTGGAGCAGATGCAGCGTCATCCGGGCGGGGAGCTCCTCGACATCGACAACGTCCGCCGCGAGGTGGTCGCGCGCGACCGCGAGATGGAGAACGACTTCACCAAGGATGCGCAGATCGGGATGCTGCGTTCCATGCGGAGCTACCGTGGCGACAAGTTGATCCGGACGGCCGCACCGCACCGGCTCCAGGACCCCGCTGCGGGACCGCTCGTCGCCGTCAAGCTCCACGTTCTCACGAGGAAGTCGCTGGGCGGGATCAACACCGATCTCGAAGGTCGCGCTCTGAACGCGCAGGGCAGGCCGATCCCCGGGCTCTTCGCCGCAGGTGAGGCGAGCGGGTTCGGTGGTGGCGGCGTCCACGGCTACCGGGCTCTCGAGGGAACCTTCCTCGGTGGCTGCCTCTTCTCCGGGCGGGCTGCCGGACGCGCGGCGGCGGCAGCAGGCTGAGCCCGCGCTCTCGTCGACAGCGGTGTGGCGGTGAGGCCAGCGCGCGCAAGGTGCGCTAGAGCCTGCGCCCGGTGTCAGCCCGCAGAGCCGGTCGAACGGACCCCCGTGAGTCCGGACGCGACCGGTCCCCGCGCGAGGACATGACCGCGGCGGAACGCCAGACGAGTCCAACGTCCGGATCGAGAGACGGGAACCTGTTCGTCACCTGAGATGAACCCCATGGCGTCCGCTGCGAAGGCGATACCGCAAGGAAGTCCCTCCAGGTCGTCATCCGGCTCTCCCCAGATCGCCGCGCGAAGCGCGCGAACGGCTTCCTCACCGGAGCCGGGGCCCGCACCGCGTGCCACGGCCGAGATGCCCCACTGCGCGCGTTGCGCGATGACCGAGGCGGGAAGGGTCGAGGACGACTCCCATCCGCCCCGGGGCGGTGCGACGCCCGCCCAGGCCGGCGAGAGACCCGTTTCGGGCAGGGTCAGCCGCTCCGGCTCATCGGTCTTCGAAAGCTGGTCGACGACGATGTCGCATTGCAGCTCCGGATCTGCGTGCACGATGCGCATGGCGAGGATCGTCGGAGTCTGATCGAACAGTCCGTGCGGAGCGAGGACGGCGGTGGTCAGGGCGAGCACACCGTTCGAGGCCTGGAGTCGGACGCCGTCTTCGGTGATCCTGGTCGCTCGACCGACGAACGTGAGAACGTCCTTTGCGGTGTCCGGGTCGGCGAGGAGAAGGTGATGCGGCACGCGTTCTAAACTACCAACGGCGCGGCATGTGCGGTCGCCGGGGAAGGAACACATGAGCGCGGACGACCACGCCATCCAGACCGTCGAGCGGCTGCTCGAGGTGCTCGATCTCGACGCGACTCAGGCGCGGACCACGGAGGACATCTTCACCGGTTCCTCGCATCCGATGCCGAGCGGGCGGATCTACGGTGGCCAGGTACTCGCTCAAGCCCTCCTCGCGGCCGAGCGCACGCTTCCCGAGGACCGCGCTGTGCATTCGATGCACGGCTACTTCCTGCGCCCCGGGGACGCCGGCAAGGGCATCACGATCGCCGTCGACCGCATCCATGACGGGCGTTCGTTCTCGACGCGGCGAACCCAGGCTTACCAGAACGGCGTGCCCATCTTCTCGATGATCGCGTCGTTCCAGGATGGCGACCCGGGCGTCGAACACGCCGAGCCCATGCCTGAGGGGATCCCCGCTCCGGAGGATCTCGCACCGGACGAGGATCGGGTGCAGGGGCTTCCTGAGGGCACCACGCGGATGCTGAGCGAACGAGCCGCGGACATCCGTCATGTCGACTCCCCGCTCTACCTGCCGAGCTCGGACGAGCGTGTCGCCCGTCAGGCCGTGTGGATGCGCCTACGCGCACCGCTTCCCGACGACCAGCGCCTGCACCGCGCCGCGCTCGCCTACCTCAGCGACATGACGATCCAGGAGTCGATCCTCCGTGCACATGGCGTGTATTGGGCGCTGCCCGGGCTGAAGGTCGCAAGTCTCGATCACGCGATGTGGTGGCACCGTCCCGCGCGGGTCGACGAGTGGCTGCTGTATGTGCAGGAATCGCCGAACGCCCGCGGTGGTCGCGGCCTCGCCACCGGACGGATCTACACGCGCGATGGTGTGCTCGTCGCGAGCGTCGCGCAGGAGATCATGATCCGCGTCCCTGAGGACGAGTCCTGACCTCGCGACCTGCCTGACGGCGGCTCAGCGGTGGGCGTACTCGATCGACGCCCCGACGTACGGTTCCCAGGCGTCGCGCATCTCCTGGGTGAGTCGCGTGGGGCGCCCGGTCTGGGCGTCGACGAGCACGATGATCGCGGTCGAGCGCGCATAGATCTGCCGCGGCTCCGCGGCAGGATCGTTGTGCACCTCGTAGCAGACCTCCACGCTGGAGCCGCCGAGCTTGCCGAACCACATCTGCACCTCGAGCGGACGCCGCTGGTACGGCACCGGCGCGAGGTACTCGATCTCCTGACGCGCGATGAGCGTCAGGATGCCCTCATCGATGCCGGAGTCGAGCACCGCCGTCGAGGGCGCCTCTTCGCCGGGGCCGGCACGCCAGAAGGCTCTGACACGAGCCTCCTCGAGCAGTTTCAGCATCGAGGTGTTGTTGACGTGGTTGAACGCATCCAGATCGCCCCAGCGGAGGTGGATCGGGATGTGCAGGCGCGGCCCCGGCGTCGCAGACATCGCGGCCTCAGTCGCGTGTCAGCTTGCGGTGCGTGGACCTGTGCGGCTTCGCGGCGTCGGGACCGAGGCGCTCGATCTTGTTCTCCTCGTAGGCCTCGAAGTTGCCCTCGAACCAGTACCACTGGCCGGGCTTCTCGTCGGTGCCCTCGTAGGCGAGGATGTGCGTCGCGATGCGGTCCAGGAACCACCGGTCGTGGGTGATGACCACGGCACAGCCGGGGAACTCGAGCAGGGCGTTCTCGAGCGAGCTCAGGGTCTCGACGTCGAGGTCGTTCGTCGGCTCGTCGAGGAGCAGCAGGTTGCCACCCTCTTTGAGCGTCAGGGCGAGGTTGAGACGGTTGCGCTCACCACCGGAGAGCACGCCGGCCTTCTTCTGCTGATCCGGACCCTTGAAGCCGAACTTCGAGACATAGGCGCGCGAGGGGATCTCGGTCTTGCCGACCGTGATGTAGTCGAGCCCGTCGGACACGACCTCCCACAGCGTCTTGTTCGGATCGATGTTGGAACGGGACTGGTCGACGTAGCTGATCTTGACCGTCTCACCGACCTTCAGGTCGCCGCCGTCGAGCGGCTCGAGACCGACGATGGTCTTGAAGAGCGTGGTCTTACCCACACCGTTGGGGCCGATCACGCCGACGATGCCGTTCGGCGGGAGGTTGAAGCTGAGGCCGTCGATCAGTACGCGATCGTCGAAGCCCTTCTGCAGCTTCTTGGCGTCGATGACGATGCCACCCAGACGCGGACCGGCGGGGATCTGGATCTCGTCGAAGTCCAGCTTCCTGGTCCGCTCCGCCTCCGACGCCATCTCCTCGTAGCGGGCGAGACGCGCCTTCGACTTGGTCTGGCGGCCCTTCGCGCTGGAACGGACCCACTCCAGCTCTTCCTTGAGACGCTTGGCCAGCTTGGCGTCCTTCTTGCCCTGGACCTCGAGGCGTTCGCCCTTCTTCTCCAGGTAGGTCGAGTAGTTGCCCTCGTAGCCGATGAGCCGACCACGGTCGACTTCGGCGATCCACTCGGCGACGTGGTCAAGGAAGTACCGGTCGTGGGTGATCGCGATCACAGCACCCTTGTAGGCCTGCAGGTGCTGCTCGAGCCAGAGCACGCTCTCGGCGTCGAGGTGGTTGGTGGGCTCGTCGAGGAGCAGGAGGTCGGGCTTCTGCAGGAGCAGCTTCGCGAGCGCGACGCGACGCTTCTCACCACCGGAGAGAGGTGCGATCGCGGCGTCGGCCGGGGGCGTCCGCAGAGCATCCATGGCCTGGTCGAGCTGCGAGTCGAGGTCCCAGCCGTCGGCTGCGTCGATCTCCTCCTGCAGCGTGCCCATCTCGGCGAGCAGGGCATCGAAGTCGGCGTCGGGCTCGGCCATCAGCAGAGAGATCTCGTTGAAACGGTCGAGCTTCGGCTTGATCGCGATGCCGTCCTGGATGTTCTCGATCACCGTCTTCGACTCATCGAGCTCCGGCTCCTGCATCAGGATGCCGACGGTGAACCCCGGGGAGAGCTTCGCCTCACCGTTCGAGGGCGTGTCGAGACCCGCCATGATCTTGAGGATCGTCGACTTTCCGGCGCCGTTGGGGCCGACCATGCCGATCTTCGCTCCGGGGAGGAACGCCATGGTGACGTCGTCGAGGATGAGCTTCTCGCCCACTGCCTTGCGCGCACGCACCATCGAGTAGATGTACTCAGCCACCGAAAACCGCTCCTTCTGTTGGCGTCGAAGATCGACACTCCAGCCTACCGGCCCCTGGGCGTGTCACCAGTCGATCGGACGTGTGGTGCCGACGAGGCATCGCCCCTCGGCGAGTTGCGGCATCACCGCGGTGACGACCTGTCCCGTGGAAGGCCCCACTTGGCCGACCAGGCACGCGTCGTCACCCCAACGCACCGAGAACTGCAGGCTCTCCGCAGGGTTGCCGACCGTCGACTGATCCTGTGTCACCTGCATGGCATCGCGATCGAACCCGGCGCCGATCAGCGCGTCGATGTAGGCGCGGCCGGAGCCACGCTGATCGGTCGCCCAGATCCCGTCGGCCACCGCGGTGAACACCGGAAGGTTCTCCTCCGCCGTGCCGTCGGGCACCAGGACCGGCTCCACGGGAGCCGTGGGCCCTGGTGACACCGACGCGGTCGGCGAAGCCGAGGGGCCAGGGTCAGGCGCACAACCGGCGAACAGGAGGACAGCGGCGGCCGAGGCCGCGACGACGCCGGCCGCACGCGCCGGCAGAAGGACCGATCGACGAAGCACGTGCCGAGTCTACGGCTCCACTCCCCGCCGTCTTCCCAGCCGGCCGATGCCCCACGCGCTCTTCGTCGTTCGGGCCGACCGTGGCACCGTCAACGGACCGCCTCTTCAACGGTGCTCGGCGCCGCCCAGGACAGCTCGAGCGGAGCGACCTCAAGGCCACCACCCTCTTGTGACTCCGGACGCGAGACACCGGTCTCGGCGGATTCTTGCTCATCGGTGCGCGCACGCGGGTCCGACTCGGTCGATGACGGACGCGTGCGCGGGCGGTAGGCGGTGGTCCCCCAACGCAGGTCGTGCCCGATCGCATCGGCCTCGATGTCGACACTCGTGCCGTGCTTGCCGTTGCTCTCCCAGTCGCGGATCTTCAGCCGTCCGGTGACGATCACACCGTCGCCCGTGCGCAGAGACGCCCTCACGTTCTCGCCGAGTTGACGGAACGCGGCAACGGAGAACCAATTGGTCCCTGCGTCTATCCACTCCTGCGTCGCGGAGTCGAACCGGCGATGCGTGCTCGCGACTCGGAAGTTCGTGACGGGCACGCCTCCTCCCGTCTGCCCCTGGGTCGGATCGGTGGCGACTCTTCCCACGATGGTCAACGTGTCGATCATGGCGTGTCCTTTCGGTGGCCGGATCAGGTGTCGTCCGGGTCAACCCAGACTGGTGCCGGCGAGCGATCTCCAGGAGCACCAAACATGCGAAGCGTGGATAGATCGGATCGACGTCGATCGGTGCAGAAAGAGCAGATCAGCCCGCGTGTCGAGCGAGGAGTTCGAATGTCGGAGGTCGGTCATATCTTCGAAAGCACGAAAGGAGTCCCGATGTCCGACAGCTTGATCACCTCCCTCCCCGACGTCCCGTACGCAACGCCTCGGCTCTCTTCCCCCCGTGAGCACCTGGTGCGCGCGGCGGATCACCTCTGGCGGGTCCAAGACCGGAGGGAGCACGTCCTGGGGCACCTGAGAATCGTCGCCGACCCGCTCGGGCTCCGCTATCGCGCAGAGCGTCTGCACCTGGCCACGGGCTCGTTCCGCGTCCTCGGCGAATTCTGGAGCGTGGACGACGCCGTCGCCACGCTTCGGCACTCCTAAGGCCCAGGCGGGAGCGACGGGACGATCGTCGACCGACGCACGCGGATCAGCCCCTCCGCGTGGCGGAGAGAAGCATGCGGACATCCGCAACGGCGATGAACGCGGATCGGATCGAGTGCCCCCGGCAGGATTCGAACCTGCGACCAAGAGATTAGAAGGCTCCTGCTCTATCCCCTGAGCTACGGAGGCGCACCCTTCTACCGTACCGCGGACGCGCCATCGGTTGCCGAAGCGCTCCTGCAGCCGATGTCGGAGCCGTCGATAGTATGGCGACATGGTAACTGCGTCCGAGAACGATCGTCTCGTATGGATCGACTGCGAGATGACGGGACTCGACCTGGCTGTCGACGAACTCGTCGAGATCGCCGTGGTCATCACCGACTTCGAGCTCCGCCCCATCGACCCGGGCTTCCAGGTGGTGATTCGACCGAGCGATGCGGCCCTCGCCAACATGAACGACTTCGTCACCAAGATGCACGAGACCTCGGGGCTGATCGAAGAGATCCCTCACGGCGTCTCCCTCGAGGAGGCTGAGGCGCAGACCCTCGCGTACATCAAGCGTTTCGTGCCGCTTGAGCGCAAGGCCCCCTTGGCCGGCAACACGATCGGCACCGACCGGATGTTCCTTGCCAAGTACATGTCGCAGGTCGATCAGTGGCTGCACTACCGCAACGTCGATGTCTCCAGCATCAAGGAGCTCTCGCGGCGCTGGTACCCACGCGTCTTCTTCCAGGCCCCCTCGAAGGATGGCGGCCATCGGGCGCTCGCCGACATCCTCGAGTCGATCCGCGAGCTCCGCTACTACCGTGAAGCCGTCTTCGTCGAGGAGCCGGGACCTTCGAGCGACGACGCGCGTGAGATCGCCACCCGCACGGTGTCCGAGTTCACTCCGAACATGTAATAGACTCGTATGGTTGCCTGCTCCGGCAGGCACATGGTGGGTATAGCTCAGCTGGTAGAGCGCTGGCTTGTGGTGCCGGATGTCGCGGGTTCGAGTCCCGTTACTCACCCTCAGCAAGAAGGCCCGAATCGCATGATTCGGGCCTTCTTCGTTTCTTGAGCGAACGAGCTGCTTCCTCCCGAAGCCGTAGACTTGCGAGGTGTCGCTCGCGGTCTGGTTCTCGTTGTTGACCGCTTCCGTCGTCATCAGCTTCACGCCCGGGGCCGGGGCCATCAACACGATGTCCAACGCCATGAGCCAAGGTTGGCGGCGATCGATCTGGGGCATCATCGGTCAGCAGATCGCTTTGGTCGTGCATGTCGCGATCGTCGCTGCCGGCGTAGGCCTTCTCGTCTCCCGCTCGGAGTTCCTCTTCAACGCCATCCGCTACGCCGGTGCCGCGTATCTCGTGTTCCTCGGAGTACGCCTCCTCCTGGCGAAGCCCGCCGTCATCGTCGACGACGACGCGCCGGTGCCCATCGACTCTCGTGAGAGTCATTGGTCGATGATCAGGCGCGGGTTCTGGGTGAACCTCTTGAACCCCAAAGCGATCGTCTTCTTCCTGGCTTTCATCCCCCAGTTCATCCGGCTCGACGAACCACCCATCCCCCAGTACCTCACGCTGATTGCCACCGTGATCGTCGTCGACGTGATCGTGATGTGGGGCTTCTTCGCCGCCGCTGCGCGTCCCTTCCGACGTCTGACGCGAACAGCGCGCGGGCAGCGAGTGCTCAACCTGACCTTCGGTGCGCTGTTCATCGCCGTGGCCGGCATCCTCGTTCTCCTCCACTGAACGGGTACTGTCCGGGCGCGCGCCCCTAGTCTGGAGGAGATGGATATGAACACCGACGCCTTCGAAGAGCTCGTGATCGACGAGCTCGACCGGCTCCCCGACGACATGGTCGAGGGGTTGGAGAACGTCGTGTTCGTCGTCGAAGATCGGCCGGAGGACGGCAGCCTGGATCTGCTCGGTCTGTACGACGGCCTGGCACTCACCGAACGCACCCAGTACGGCATGGGCGAGCTCCCGGATCGGATCGTCGTCTACCGCGAGCCGCACCTGGCGCAGTGCGAGACAGAAGACGAACTCCGCGACGAGATCCACACCACGCTGGTACACGAGATCGCGCACTTCTACGGCATCGACGACGAGCAGCTGCACGAGATGGGCTGGGCATGACGACCCCGGCAGCGCTTCCCGAGCTCGACGAGGTCACCGATCTCCAGGCCGCGCCTCTGGAACCGTGGCAGGTCGTCGTCTGGAACGATCCCGTCAACCTCATGAGCTATGTGGTGCGGGTGTTCCGGACCTACTTCGGCTACTCGATCGATCATGCCACCGCGCTCATGCTCGCCGTGCACCACGAGGGTCACGCGATCGTCGCGACCGGGCCGAGGGAGACCATGGAGGTTCACGCGCAGGCGATGCACGACTTCGGACTCTGGGCGACCGTCAGGAAGGCACCGCAGTGATCGGCGACCGCATCGTCCTCGAGATCACGGTGATCGAGGAGTTCCATCTCGCGCGTCTCGTGGATGATTTCATCGAGCTCATCGACGATTCGCGCGACACCGGCGACCCCGCCGTCGAACGGCTGACGCCGAGTCCGTATCCGGACGATTCCGACGCCGCGCGGGAGTTCGCGGGCGCGACGCGGGACGACCTGCTCGACCGCCGACTCACGGACGCGCGCGGAGTGCGTTCCGCGCTCGATGCGTTCCCCCAGGGCATCGACTCGCTCGCCGAAGACGCCGCTCTCCTCACGAGGGAGGTGTTCGTGCCCGTGAAGAGCGTCGACGCCTGGCTGCGAACCCTGACCGCCATCCGCCTCGTGATCGCCACTCGACTCGGAATCACGTCCGACGACGAGGAGCACGAGGATGGCGGTCATGACGTGTACGACTGGCTCGGCTACCGACTGGAGCTCCTGATCCAAGCAGCCGACGAAGCCGACAACGGGCTGCTCGACTGAGTCGCTAGGGAATCTCCACGATGCGCGTCGCCAGCGCACGCGGGTCGTCGCGGTCGATGTGGCGGCGTTCCTGAGCAGCCCAGCGGTTCCAATGCGGACGGTACGTCTCCCCGTCACGCGCGAGTGCGCGCGCCTTCCGGGACTCCTCCCCCGATTCCACCCAGATCCGGATGTCGGCGAGACCGGCGGTCGACGGTCGCAGGATGCCGCTGCCTTCGATGATCACACCGAGGGCGGGGTCGACCGCATGGCTCTCCGCCTCGGTCTGCGCATCCCAGTCCCAGCGCCGCCAGGTTCCGAGGTATCCACGCCCGTGCGGGCGCAGGATCCATTCGAGGGCGCGCTCAGCACCTCCGTCGAGGCCGTCCCAACCCGGGTAGATCGAATCGAGAGCAATGAGCTGGACGTGCCCCAGCACAGGCCACCGCCGTACGAGCCGGGCCGCGAGCGAGGACTTGCCGGCGCCACTTCCACCGTCGATCAGCACGACGGGGTTCGCAGCCGCCACGGCACGAACGTCCTGCTCGATCAGCGTCGCGGCATGCTCGAGGGCCGCCGCGACCGGATCGTCACTTCTTGAGTGCACGGATGATGCGTGCGAGCGCCCGCCCGGCGACCCAGATGAACGGGACGGCGACGACCAGCAGGGTCACGATGTTGGGTTCGAAGCGAAGCCCCTCCTCGCGACGCACGTAGACGCCGACCGGCACGGAGACGCCTCCGCCTCCCCCTCCTTCAGCACCGTCGCCGCTGCCACCGCCGAATCCCGAATACGTGAAGGCGACCGGGGTGATGCTCACGCCGTCGACGTCCTGCGGCTCTCCGTACGCGCTCTTCACGCCGAAGGACGCAGCTTGCTTTCCGAGTTCCAGTGCAATGTTCGGCATACCCCCACGGTAGTCGAGGAACGCAGCGCGCGTGGGATCAATCCAGCCCGTGCGCCTTCGGATGCTGGGCGGCGCCGCGTCCGTCGCCACGGCCGATGTGCCGAGCCCTGCTGATCGTCGCGGAGCCGAATCGCGCGACGGCTTCGTCGACGGCTCCCTCGACCTTGCGCCAGTCCTCGTCGTCGTCCCAGAGCCCCATCCCGCCGCCACCTGCCGGACGCAGATTCTCGGCGCGCACCCCCACGAGCCGCACCGGGTCACGTCGATCGATCTGCTCGAACAGAGCCTGCGCCGCTTCGCCGATCCGCTGACCGACCGCGGTGGGCTCGCTCAGCGTCTGAGACCTGCTCAAAGTGCGGAAGTCATCGAACCGGATCTTGATGGCGACGGTCGACGCCTCCCAATCCGCACGCCGGAGACGGGCAGCGACCCTGTCCGCCAATCGCAGCAGCTCGGCACGAAGGAAGGGCCGATCGACGATGTCCGTATCGAAGGTCTCTTCGTGACCCACGCTCTTCTCCACCCGCTCCGTATCGACGGCGCGCGCATCCTCCCCGCGGGCGAGCTGCGCGAGGCGCGCGCTGAGGGCCGGGCCGACGGCTCGTTCGATCATCTCGCGCGGAGCGTCACGCACATCCTGCACCGTGCGGATACCCCGCGCCTCCAGCGCTTCCGCCGCTTTCGGCCCCACGCCCCACATCGCACGCACCGGTCGAGGGGCGAGGAAGTCCAAGGTGTCCGCGGCGGCCACGACGAGCATGCCGTCGGGTTTGGAGATCGTCGAGGCCATCTTGGCGACGTGTTTGGTCGCTGCGACACCCACGCTGCAGGTGATGCCGACCTCGTCGAGCACTCGTTCGCGGATGAGTTCGGCGATGCGTGCGGGACTCCCCCACAGGCGCCGCACTCCCTGCACGTCGAGGAACGCCTCATCGACCGACAGAGGTTCCACGAGCGGCGTGAACGACTCGAAGATCGCCATCACCTGCCGGGACACCTCCTGGTACCGATGGAAGTGCGGGAGCACGATGCGGGCGGACGGACACAGCCGGAGGGCCTGCGAGACAGGCATCGCAGCGCGCACCCCATAGCGGCGGGCCTCGTACGAGGCGCTGGAGACGACCGAGCGACCGTCCGGCGCGCCGATGATCAGCGGGAGGCCACGGAGGGTGGGATCGTCGAGCACCTCGACAGCCGCGTAGAACGCGTCCATGTCGACGTGGAGGATGCGGGTACCAGCGTCGTCGGCGTCGGCGGACGAGACGATTCGCCCTCTACCGTCACCGTGACCCATGAGACCATTCTCCCCCGGGCCTCGGACATGAGACCCGGGGTGGCGCGCTACTGGGCAGCGCGCTCGAGAATGAGCTCACGAACGCGGGCGGCGTCCGCCTGACCCTTCATCGCCTTCATGACGGCGCCGATCACAGCACCGGCCGCCTGCACCTTGCCGTCCTTGATCTTCGCCATCACGTCGGGCTGTGCAGCCAGAGCCTCGTCGATCGCCGCGATCAGTGCGCCGTCATCGGAGACGACCGCGAGTCCGCGTGCGTCGACGACCTCTTGAGGGGTGCCTTCACCGGCGATGACGCCTTCGAGAACCTGCCGCGCGAGCTTGTCCGTCAGTGTGCCGGCATCGACGAGCTGCTGCAGGGCGGCAACGTTCTCCGGGCTGATCAGCTCGGTGGCGTCCTTCTCCTGCGTGTTCGCGATACGGGTGATCTCACCGGTCCACCACTTGCGGGCCGTGGCCGGAGCCGCCCCGGCGGCGATCGTCGCCTCGACGACCTCGAGCAGCCCGCCGTTGCGCACGTCCTGGAACTCCAGGTCGGTGAAGCCCCACTCCGCCATCAGCCTGCGGCGGCGAGCGACAGGCTGCTCCGGAAGGGCAGCACGCAGCTCCTCGATCAGCTCGGCCGCCGGCTCGACGGGCAGCAGATCGGGCTCGGGGAAGTACCGGTAGTCGTCGGCGTCGGACTTCGGACGGCCCGGCGACGTGGTGCCCGTGTCCTCGTGCCAGTGCCGCGTCTCCTGCGTGATGGTGCCGCCGTCGGCGAGGATCTGCGCCTGGCGCTGGATCTCGTACTTCACGGCGCGCTCGACCGAACGCATCGAGTTGACGTTCTTCGTCTCGGTGCGAGTGCCGAGCTTGTCGGTACCGCGCGGACGCAGCGAGACATTGGCGTCGCAGCGCAGGTTTCCACGTTCCAGACGAGCCTCGGAGATGCCGAGACCGCGGACGATGTCGCGGATCGCCTGCACGTAAGCCTTCGCGACCTCGGGTGCGCGGTGCTCGGTGCCGTAGATGATGTTGGTCACGATCTCGACCAGAGGCACACCTGCGCGGTTGTAGTCGACGAGAGAGTACTCGGCGCCCTGGATGCGACCGGTCGCTCCGCCCATGTGGGTGAGCTTGCCCGCGTCCTCCTCCATGTGCGCGCGTTCGATGGGGATCGTGATGAGCGTGCCATCCTCGAGCTCGACCTCGACAGATCCGTCATATGCGATCGGCTCGTCGTACTGCGAGATCTGGTAGTTCTTGCCCAGATCCGGGTAGAAGTAGTTCTTGCGGGCGAACCGGCTCGACTCGGCGATCGAGCAGCCCAGCGCGAGCCCCAGGCTGATCGACGAGCGGATCGCCGTCTCGTTGACGACCGGAAGCGAACCCGGCAGACCGAGGTCGACCGGTGCGATGAGCGTGTTCGGCTCCGCGGCGTGGTACGCCTCATTGGCCGGGTTGGGTGCGTCGGAGAACATCTTCGTGTTCGTGTTGAGCTCGACGTGCACCTCGAAACCGAGGACCGGCTCGAACAGCTCGAGCGCCTTGTCGAAGTCCATGAGCTTGGCGGCGGCCATCAGCGGTTCCCTCCTGCGAGCTGCGGTGCACGGGTGAGCAGCGGCGCACCCCACGAGTCCACGAGCAGCGTCTCGAGCGCAGCTCCGACCCGATAGAGACGGGCGTCCTCCCGAGCCGGAGCGATGAACTGGATGCCGACGGGGAGTCCGTCGTCTTCCGCCAGCCCACTCGGGATCGAGATGCCGGGAACGCCGGCGAGGTTCACCGGGATCGTGGTGATGTCGTTGAGGTACATCTGCAGCGGGTCGTCGATCTTCTCGCCGAGCTTGAAGGCCGTGGTCGGGGCCGACGGCGTCGCGATCACGTCGACCTCGGCGAAGGCGTTCGCGAAGTCCTGCTGGATGAGAGTGCGGACCTTCTGCGCGCTGCCGTAGTAGGCGTCGTAGTAGCCGGCGGAGAGCGCGTAGGTGCCGAGGATGATGCGGCGCTTGACCTCATCACCGAAACCGGCGTCGCGCGTCGCGGACATGACGTCCTCGACCGTCGGGTTGCCGTCCGGAGTCACGCGCAGACCGAATCGCACGGAGTCGAACTTCGCCAGGTTGCTCGACGCCTCCGCGGGGAGGATGAGGTAGTACGCCGCCACGCCGTACTCGAAGTGCGGAGCGCCGACCTCGACGATCTCCGCTCCCTGCGCCTCCATCATGGCGAGAGCGCTGCGGAAGGACGCTGCGACGCCGGGCTGGAACCCGCTGTCGGGCAGTTCGCGGATGACGCCGACCTTCAGCCCCTTGAGCACGTCACCCCGAGCGCCTTCGCGAGCCGCGTCGGCGAACGAGGGCCACTGGTCTTGCAACGACGTCGAGTCCTTCGGATCGTGTCCGGCGATCACGTCGTGCAGCAGACCCGAGTCGAGCACCGTCCGGGAGACCGGGCCGACCTGGTCGAGGCTGGATGCCAGAGCGATCGCGCCGTAGCGGCTCACGCCGCCGTACGTCGGCTTGACGCCCACGGTGCCCGTGACGTGCGCGGGCTGGCGGATGGAGCCACCCGTGTCCGAGCCGAGAGCCAGAGGCGCTTCGAACGCGGCGACGGCGGCCGCGGAACCTCCGCCCGAGCCACCGGGGATGCGGTCGAGGTCCCAGGGGTTGTGTGTGGGGCCGTAGGCCGAGTGCTCGGTGGAGGAGCCCATCGCGAACTCGTCCATGTTGGTCTTGCCCAGCGGGATCATGCCCGCGGCGCGTGAACGTGCGACCACAGTGGCGTCGTACGGCGAGCGGTAGCCCTCGAGGATCCGCGAGCCGCTGGTCGTGGGCTGGTCGGTCGTGACGAGGACGTCCTTGATCGCCAGGGGCACGCCGGCGAGCGGGCCGAGCGATTCACCCGCGGCACGCCGGGCGTCGATCGCCGCTGCAGCTTCGAGTGCCCCCTCGTTCACGTGCAGGAAGGCATGGACGTCGCCGTCGACGGCAGCGATGCGGTCGAGGTGCGCCTGCGTCGCCTCGACGCTCGACACCTCGCCGGCGGCCAGCTTCGCAGCGAGATCGGCCGCGTTCAGTCGGATGATGTCGCTCACTGCTCTTCTCCCAGGATCGCGGTCACGCGGAAACGGCCGTCGGCAGCATCCGGAGCGTTCTGGAGCACCTGCTCGTGCGTGAGGGTCTGGCCGACCACATCGGGGCGGAAGACGTTGCTCAGCGGGATCGGATGACTCGTCGCAGCGATGTCGGCGGTGGCGACCTCCGACACCTTGGCGATGTTGTCGACGATGGCGTCGAGCTGGCCCGTGAGCCGCGTCACCTCGTCGTCGTTCAGCTGGATGCGCGCGAGCACGCCGAGATGGCGCACAAGATCAGGGGTGATTTCAGACACCCCTTCAGTCTAGTTGGCGTGCTTCGAAGTCCCATGCCCCACGGGCCGGCCGTCATATGCTGGGCGGGTGAGCACGTTCCAACCCCCTCGCCCCTGGATCGCCAGCTACGCCGCCGGCGTCCCGGACGACCTTCCTCCCGTCGAGGGTTCGCTCGTCGACATCGTCGCCGCGTCGGCACGCGACTACCCGGATGCCCCCGCACTCCAGTTCTTCGGTCGTGAGACGAGCTACGCACAGCTGCAGGCCGCGATCGATCGTGCGGCGGCGGGCCTACGAGACCTCGGCGTTCGCGCCGGCGACCCCGTCGCGATCGTGCTCCCGAACTGTCCACAGCACATCGTCGCGTTCTACGCCGTCCTGCGTCTCGGCGCCGTCGTCGTCGAGCACAACCCCCTCTACACGCCCCGCGAGCTGCGGAAGCAGTTCGAGGACCACGGCGCGAAGCACGCGATCGTCTGGAACAAGGCCGTCTCCACGGTGCAGGAGTTCCCGGCGGATCTGGCCGTGACGAACCTGATCTCCGTCGACGTCACCCGCGCGATGCCGTTCCTCACCCGGTTCGCGCTTCGCCTCCCCGTGGCGAAGGCCCGCGAGTCACGCGCCGCACTGACCGAGAAGGTTCGAGGCACCGTCGCCTGGGACGCGCTGATCGACGCCGCCCCGCTTCCCGCCTCTCATCCGCAGCCGGCGACCGACGATCTCGCGATCATCCAGTACACCTCCGGCACGACGGGAACGCCGAAGGGCGCGGCTCTCACACACCGCAACCTTCTCGCGAATGCCGCGCAGGCGCAGGCCTGGGTCCCCTCGATCCAACGTGGCAAGGGCTGTGTCGTGTACGCCGTCCTTCCGATGTTCCACGCCTACGGCCTCACCCTCTGCCTCACATTCGCGATGTCGATGGGGGCACGGCTCGTCCTCTTCCCCAAGTTCGACCCGGATCTCGTGCTCGACGTGGTCAAGAAGCACCCCGCCACGTTCCTGCCCCTCGTGCCGCCCATCGCCGATCGCCTGCTCGCCGCTGCCAAGGCGAAGGGCGTGTCCCTGGACGGGATCGAGGTCGCGATCTCCGGAGCGATGGCGCTGCCGCACGAGCTGGTCGTCCCGTTCGAGGAGGCGACTCACGGGTACCTCGTGGAGGGCTATGGACTGAGCGAGTGCTCGCCCGTCCTCATGGCGAACCCTGTCGCCGACAATCGCGTGCCCGGCACCGTCGGACTCCCCCTGCCCGGCACGGAGTGCCGCGTGGTCGATCCGGAGAACCCGAGCGAAGACGTGGCGGCCGGATCAGCAGGAGAACTCGTCGTGCGGGGCCCGCAGGTCTTCTCGGGCTACTACGGCAAGCCCGAGGAGACCGAAGCCGTCTTCGTCGACGGCTGGTATCGCACGGGCGACATCGTCACGATCGACGACGCCGGCTTCGTGCGCATCGTCGATCGCATCAAGGAACTCATCATCACCGGCGGATTCAACGTCGCCCCCACAGAGGTGGAGAACGCGTTGCGCCAGCACCCGCAGGTCGCGGATGCGGCGGTCGTCGGACTGCCGAGTGAGCACTCCGGCGAAGAGGTCGTCGCCGCGATCGTCGTCGACCCGGGAACCGATGTCGACGTCGAGGCGATCCGCGAGTTCGCGCGCAGCATCCTCACGCCCTACAAGGTCCCGCGCCGCGTCTTCGTAGTCGACGAGCTCCCCAAATCACTGATCGGAAAGGTCCTCCGGCGCCAGGTGAAGGAGAAGCTGGTCTCCCTGACCACGGGCGCCTGAGGACGCCCTCACAGGCACTGAGCGTCGCGGCGCGCTACCCTTGGGAAGTGACCCCTGAAGATGCAGTGCCGACCGACGCCCCCGAGGACTCCCCCGCGACCCCCGGATTCGAGGAGCTCGGCATCACCGGGCCCGTCCTCAAAGCCATCAAGGACCTCGGCTACGAGACCCCGTCGCCCATCCAGGCGGCCACCATCCCCACCCTTCTCGCCGGACGCGACGTCGTCGGAATGGCGCAGACCGGTACCGGCAAGACCGCGGCGTTCGCGCTGCCCGTGCTCGAGCGCCTCGACGTCTCACAGAAGACCCCGCAGGCCCTCGTGCTCGCCCCCACCCGTGAGCTCGCACTGCAGGTGTGCGAGGCGTTCGAGTCGTACGCCTCCAAGATGAAGGGCGTGCACGTCCTCCCCGTCTACGGCGGACAGGGCTACGGAGTGCAGCTCTCCGCGCTGCGCCGCGGCGTCCACGTGATCGTCGGCACGCCCGGGCGCATCATGGATCACCTCGCCAAGGGCACGCTCGATCTGTCCCAGCTGCAGTACCTCGTGCTCGATGAGGCCGACGAGATGCTGAAGATGGGCTTCGCGGAGGACGTGGAGCAGATCCTCGCGCAGACGCCCGAGGAGAAGCAGGTCGCCCTGTTCTCGGCGACGATGCCGCCGCAGATCCGCCGCCTCGCGCAGAAGTACCTGCGCGACCCGGAAGAGATCAGCATCAAGTCGAAGACCGCCACGGGCACGAACATCACGCAGCGCTACCTCGTGGTCTCGTACGCGCAGAAGGTCGACGCGCTCACGCGCATCCTCGAGGTCGAGAACTTCGACGGGATGATCGTCTTCGTCCGCACGAAGAACGAGACCGAGACCCTGGCCGAGAAGCTGCGCGCCCGTGGATACTCCGCGGCGGCGATCAACGGCGACGTACCCCAGGTGCAGCGGGAGCGCAGCGTCAACCAGCTCAAGGACGGCAAGCTCGACATCCTCGTCGCGACCGACGTGGCCGCGCGCGGTCTCGACGTCGAGCGCATCAGCCACGTCGTCAACTTCGACATCCCGACCGACACCGAGTCGTACGTGCACCGCATCGGCCGCACAGGACGCGCAGGACGCTCGGGCGACGCGATCAGCTTCATCACCCCGCGTGAGCGCTATCTGCTGAAGCACATCGAGAAGGCGACGCGTCAGCAGCCCGCCCAGATGCAGCTGCCGAGCACCGAGGACGTGAACACCACGCGCCTCAACCGCTTCGACGACGCGATCACCACCGCCCTGTCGGAGACCGGCCGCATCGAGGCGTTCCGCGACATCGTCGCGCACTACGTCCGCCACCACGACGTGCCTGAAGGCGACGTCGCCGCCGCGCTGGCCGTGGTCGCACAGGGCGACAAGCCGCTGCTCCTCGACCCTGCGAACGACCCCCTCTCGAAGGCCGTCGAGGCCGACAACCGCCCGCCGCGCGAACGCACGGGACGCGACTCCCGCGAGTCGCGCGAACCGCGCACCGGGCGCCGCGGTCGTGGGGACTACGCGGCTTACCGCATCGAAGTCGGTCGCCGTCACCGCGTGGAGCCGCGTCAAATCGTCGGCGCGCTCGCGAACGAGGGCGGCCTGGGTCGTGATGACTTCGGGGCCATCAACATCCGGCCCGACTTCTCGGTGGTCGAGCTTCCCGCGAATCTCGACCCCTCCGTCCTCGAGAAGCTTCGCGACACGCGGATCTCGGGCCGACTCATCGAGATCAAGCCTGACCGCGGCCCTGGAGGGGCCCGTCGCGCCGCTCCCCGCGAGGGCGCCCGCGGCGATCGGTTCGAACGACGGGACCGCGATGAGCGGCCCGCTCGCGACGGCCGTGACGAGAAGCCGTTCCGCAAGCCGCGTCACAAGAACTGACGCCGTCCCGCGCGCGGTGGGGCTATCCCCCGCCGCGCGCGAGCTGCGCTGCGACGTCGATCAGCGGTTCGGGATGAGCGAGAAGGGCTCGCTGTTCCGGGTGCGCGATGAGATGGGCTATCAGCCGATGCGCCCCGGTGACGGTAGGTGCCCAGTAGCCGCCGACATGATGGCGGCTCAGTGGGGTCGTGACGTCTTGTCCATCGACCGTGAGGGTCACGGCGCCGTCTTCCGGCTCCACGCCCGGATCGCTGAGCATCACCGCCGTCAACGCGCCGAGCAGCACCGTTCCGACCAGGCCCGGCAGACGAAACCTGGTCGTCGGAACGTCGATCATGATCTGCTGCACGCTCGCCCACGGCAGGATGCTGCTGCTCTCGACGCCTTCGCGGATGATCACCGCCTCCGGCGTGAGCCGCAGATGGTGCCGTCCGGGGTCGCCGACGGCCAGCGCGCCCTGGACGACGATCAGTGGTCCGTACCGATTCACGACCCGTCGCTCACGGGCGGGAGGGCGTCCGGCCCCTCGGTGACGAGGATATGGAACTGGGCTGCATCGAGGATCCGGAGCCCGAGCTCCTCGGCCTTCGCGAGCTTGGAGCCTGCGCCAGGGCCCGCGGCGACGAAGTCCGTCTTCTTCGACACGCTCGATGCCGCCTTACCACCGGCGTTGATGATGGCCTCCTGGGCGCCGTCGCGGGTATAGCCGTCGAGGGATCCGGTCGCCACGACCGTGAGGCCTTCGAGCACCCCGCCCGCGGCGACGGCGGCGCCCGGCCCCGGGTGGCCCGGCGTCTCCCACTGCACGCCCGCATCGGCCCATCGCTGCACGATCTCCTGGTGCCAGTCCACCTCGAACCAGTCCAGCAGGGAGTCGGCGATGATGCCGCCCACACCCTCCACCGCGGCCAGTTCGTCGCGCGAGGCCGCACGGATCGCGTCGAGCGACCCGAACCACTGAGCGAGCGCCCTCGCGGCGACAGGCCCGACATGCCGGATGTTCAGTGAGACGAGCAGTCGCCACAGGTCTTTGGTCTTCGCCTTCTCCAACTCGGCGAGCAACGTGAGCGCCTGCGAAGAGGGCTGAGGACCCTCGAGACCGGACTTCTTCTCGGTCGCGGTGGGGTTGCGCCGGAACGGGGCGCGGGTCTTGACGATCCCGTCCTCATCTTCCTTGGGGAGCCCCGTCTCCGCGTCGCGCACGAACAGCTCGATCGGGACGAGCTGATCGAGAGTGAGGGCGAACAGCCCGGCTTCCGTCTCGAGCGGCGGCACCGCCGGGGACGTCGGCTGCGTCAGAGCAGCCGCCGTGACCTCACCGAGGGCCTCGACATCGAGCGCCCCCCGCGAGCCGATGTGCTCGACACGTCCGCGGACCTGCGCCGGGCAGGAACGGGCGTTCGGGCATCGAAGGTCGATGTCGCCCTCCTTCATGGCCCTCAGCGGTGTGCCGCATTCCGGGCACTCGACAGGCATCACGAACTCGCGCTCGGTGCCGTCGCGCTTCTCGACGACCGGTCCGAGGACCTCGGGGATCACATCGCCGGCCTTGCGCAGGACGACCGTGTCACCGATCAGCACGCCTTTGGCCTTGACCACATCCTTGTTGTGCAGGGTCGCCTGGCGCACCACGGAGCCGGCGACGTGCGCGGGCGCCATGACGGCGAACGGCGTCGCGCGTCCCGTGCGGCCGACCGAGACGACGATGTCGAGGAGCCTGGTCTGCACCTCCTCCGGCGGGTACTTGTAGGCGATCGCCCACCGCGGCGCACGGCTCGTCGCCCCGAGTTCGTCGTGCAGCTCGAGTTCGTCGACCTTGACCACGATGCCGTCGAGCTCGTGCTCGATGTCGTGGCGATGCTCACCGAAGTACTCGACGAACGAGACCACCTCATCGATCGTGCGACAGACCTTCGTGTGCGGGCTCGCGGGCAGCCCCCATTCCGCGAGCAGGTCGTACACCTCGCTCTGCGCCGCCACCGGAGGGTTGGTCCAGGCGCCGATGCCGTGCACGTAGAGCGCGAGGGACTCGATCCGCAGGAGGCCCGCCTCGAGTTCGAGCCCGTTCTTCTTGTCGATCTGCTGGCGGAGTCCGCCGCTCGCCGCGTTGCGAGGGTTCGCGAACGCCGGGAATCTCCGGGCGGCCGCCGTACGGGCCTTCTCCTCGTCGAAGGGCTTCTTCACCCCGCCGCGCGACTCCCAGCGCTCGAGCGCGTCGGAGTAAGCGCGGTCTCGGAAGGCCGCCTGCGCCGCATTGAGCCGCTCGAACGCGGCCACGGGGATGAAGACCTCGCCGCGAACCTCGACGATGGATGGATGGCCCTCGCCGCTCAGTCGGTACGGGATCTCGGGAAGACGGAGCGCATTCTCGGTGACGATCTCGCCGACGCGGCCGTCGCCACGCGTCGCCGCGGAGGTCAGAACCCCGTCCTCGTAGCGCAGGTTGATGGCGAGGCCGTCGATCTTCAGCTCGGTGAGCCAGGCGACCTCGCGTCCGGCTGCGGCCCTGGTCTTCGCCGCCCATTCCCGCAGCTCATCGACGGAGAAGACGTTGTCGAGGCTGAGCATCCTCTCGGCGTGCTCGATCGTCGCGAGTCCGGTGGCCTCTGCCGCACCGACCATCTGCGTGGGCGAGTCCTGGCCCTGGAGTTCGGGATGCAGGCGTTCGAGCTCCTCGAGCCGGTGCATCCACCCGTCGTAGGTGAAGTCGTCCACGACGGAGGTGTCGCGGCCGTAGTAGGCCTCTTTCGCGTCGAGGATGCGAGTGGTCAGCTCCTCGGCTTCGGTTCGGGCGTCTTCCAGCGAGATGTTCTCCGGCACCCCGCCAGTCTACGAGCGGGCGCCGACACTGCGAGGGATCTACGCGCCGACCGGAACCGCCGACACGGTGGTGTCGATCGTGAACTGGCCGAGCACTCGCGTTCCGACGTAGAGCACGGCCGTCTGACCGGGTGCGACACCGTCGAGCGGCACTTCGGGGACGACCCGGACCCCCTCGTCCGAGACCACCGCATTCGCCGCGACGGGTTCGGCGTGTGCGCGGATCTGCACGTGGCATTCGAAGGACGAGTCCGTCGGCGCGGCACCGGCCCAGCTGAACCGCGCCCCTGCGATCTCGGCGATCGCGAGCGCCTCCTTGGGACCGACGACGACGGTGTTCGAGACCGGACGGACCTCGAGGACGAAGCGCGGCTTGCCGTCCGGTGCAGGGATGCCGAGCTTGAGTCCACGGCGCTGTCCCACGGTGAAGGCGTGGGCGCCCTCGTGCGAGCCGACGACCTCGCCGGTGCGGTCGATGATCTCACCCGTGGCCGTGCCGACCTTCTCGGCCAGCCATCCACGGGTGTCGCCGTCGGGGATGAAGCAGATGTCGTGGCTGTCCGGCTTCTGCGCGACGCTCAGGCCACGGGTCTCCGCCTCGGCACGGACGATCGCCTTGGAGGGCGTCGTGCCCAACGGGAAGTACGTGTGCGCGAGCTGCTCTGCCGTCAGGACGCCGAGCACGTAGGACTGATCCTTGGCGTTGTCGGAGGCACGGTGCAGCTCCAGGCCGTCGGCGCCCTCGATGAGGGTCGCGTAGTGCCCCGTGCACACCGCGTCGAAACCGAGCTCGATGGCCCGCTCCAACAGGGCGGCGAACTTGATCTTCTCGTTGCAGCGCATGCAGGGGTTCGGCGTGCGACCCGCCTGGTACTCCGAGATGAAGTCCTCGATCACATCGTCGCGGAAACGCTCTGAGAAGTCCCAGACATAGAAGGGGATTCCGAGCATGTCGGCGGCACGGCGGGCGTCGAGGGCGTCCTCGATCGTGCAGCATCCGCGGCTGCCCGTGCGCAGGGTTCCCCCCGCGCGGGACAGCGCCAGATGCACTCCGACCACGTCGTGCCCCGCCTCCACAGCCCTGGCGGCTGCGACGGCGGAGTCGACTCCACCGCTCATGGCTGCAAGGATCCGCATGACACCAGTCTACGAGCGTGCGCCTGTGCCGGCGCCGGATGCGCGGGCGTAGGTGTCTGCGATGACGGCGAGCACGGCGTCGACGTCGGCATCCGTCGAGGTCCGCCCCAATGAGAATCGCAGCACACTGCGGGCGTCGCGCTCACTCCGCCCCATCGCCATCACGACGTGGGACGGTTCGGCGACACCGGCCTGACAGGCCGACCCCGTGGAAGCGGCGACACCGGCGACATCGAGGAGGAACAGCAGGCTCTCCCCCACCGCCCCCGGGAACAGCACATGGGCATTGCCCGGGAGCCGCTCGGTCGGATTCCCCAGAAGCTCGGCGCGCGGCACGACCGAGAGAATGCCGGTGACGAGGCGATCACGCAGCGCGGCGATCCGCATGGCCTCCTGCGGACGCTCACCCTCGGCGAGCTCGAGCGCAGTGGCGAACGCGGCGGCACCCGCGACGTCCTGCGTGCCGGCGCGAAGGCCCCGCTGCTGGGCACCTCCACGCAGCAGCGCCGTCATGCGCGCGGTGCGGGCGGTCACGAGGACGCCGATGCCCACCGGGGCACCGATCTTGTGGCCGGCGAGACTCATCGCGACCAGGCCGACGCCGTTCGCTGCGTGACCGCGCAGAGCACGGAAGGTAAGCGGGACATGCCCGAGTGCGGCGACAGCGTCGAGGTGGAGCGGCACGCGGGACTCCGCAGCGTGCGCTGCCAGCGCCGAGGCATCGTTCACCGTCCCGGCCTCGTTGTTCGCGACGAGCGCCGTCGCGAGAGCAGCCCCCGGAAGGCGCTGGGCGAATTCCACGGGGTCGATCCGCGCTTCCGCGGTGACGCGCACGCGACGCAGCTCCGCCCCCTCGTCCACCAGCGCTGAGACGGTGTCCATCGTCGCGTGATGCTCCGCATCGGGCATCACGATCGCGGACGTCCCCGCCGGTCGCGAGCGCCATAGCCCCTGCAGCGCGAGGTTGATCGACTCCGTCCCGCCAGAGGTGAACACGATCTCGATGGGGTCTGCGTCCAACACAGCGGCGACGCGCTCACGCGATTCCTCGAGCAGTCGTCGGGCGTCCTGACCCGCACCGTGCGTGGAGGATGCGTTGCCGATCGTCTCGGTGGCCTCAAGCCATGCGTCACGCGCTTCGGGACGCAGAGGCGTCGTCGCCGCGTGATCGAGATAGTGCCGCATCCCTCGATTCTCTCGCGAATCCGCCCTGTCGGGGCGCTCGCCCGTGGAACTGGGTACGTGCTGACATGAGACTGCAACACATCGCGCCTAGTGTGTACTCATGCCCGCGTCCCTTGACCTCGCCGTGCCCGGCGGTTCCGCCCTCGACAATCTCGGTGTCCGTCTGCACGACGGCGTCGGGACGTTGCGTGTCTGGTCGCAGAACGCGTCCTCCGTCGAACTCGTCGTGTTCGACGCCACGGACCTCGACTGGGCCACGGACGAAGTGCCCCTGGAGCGCCGCCCCGGTGGCATCTGGGAGATCACGACGGAGCTGCTGCAGCCCGGCATCCGATACGCCGTCCGCGTCGGCGGCCCGCACGGGCCCGGGAACACCTTCAACCCGGAGACGCTGCTCCTCGATCCCTACGCGCGCGGTCTCGCCCAGGGCGACGGCTACGAGGAATGGCGCTCCGTCGTCATCGTCGACGGCTTCGACTGGGGAGATTCGCACAAGCCGCGCATCCCGCTCGATCGCACGATCATCTACGAGGGTCACCTCAAGGGGCTCACCAAGCGGCATCCGGATGTGCCGCCTGCGCTGCACGGCACCTACGCCGGACTCGCCCACCCCGCGATGATCGACCACTTCCATTCGCTGGGGATCACCTCCATCGAACTCCTCCCGGTGCACGCCTTCGTACCGGAACCGCGCCTGCTCGAACGCGGGCTCACGAACTACTGGGGCTACAACACCCTCAACTTCTTCACGCCGCACACGGCCTACGCCACGGAGGACGCCCGCAAGGAGGGCCCCGAGGCGGTACTCGCCGAGTTCAAGGGCATGGTCCGGCTGCTGCACGAGGCCGGTCTCGAGGTGATCCTCGACGTCGTCTACAACCACACATCGGAAGAGGGCATCGGCGGCCCCCGATCGAGCCTGCGCGGCATCGACAACGCGAAGTACTACCGGCAGGACGAAACCGGCGTCTACGTCGACACGACCGGGTGCGGGAACACTCTGAACACGGCGACCGACGCCGGAGCGCGGCTCGTCCTGGACTCACTCCGCTACTGGGCGGAGGAGATGCAGATCGACGGCTTCCGCTTCGACCTCGCCACGGCGATCGCCAGAGACGGCACGCACACCTACACGCCGGAGCATCCGCTCCTGCAGGCGATTGCGAACGATCCGATCCTCGCCGACACCAAGCTCATCGCCGAGCCGTGGGACGTCGGACTCGGCGGGTGGCAGACGGGGAACTTCCCGTCCGGGTGGCACGAGTGGAACGACCGCTACCGCGACCGTGTGCGCAACTTCTGGCTGAGCGACATCGACTACGCCCGTCGCGCGTCGGCGCCGGTCGGCATCGGTGGTTTCGCGACCCGACTCGCGGGCTCGTCGAACACCTTCAGCGAGGACCGCGGACCGCTCGCCAGCGTGAACTTCGTCACGGCCCACGACGGCTTCACCCTGCACGACCTGGTGTCGTACGACGTGAAGCACAACGAAGCCAATGGCGAGCAGAACCGCGACGGCGCCGACATGAACCGCGCGTTCAACCATGGCATCGAAGGTCCGACGGACGATCCGACGATCCTCGCCGCGCGACGCAAGGCCATGCGGAACCTCCTCGGCACGCTCCTGCTGTCGGCGGGGATCCCGATGCTCACCGCCGGTGACGAAGTCGGTCGCACGCAGCGCGGCAACAACAACGCCTACGCACAGGATTCCGCGTTGACCTGGCTCGGCTGGGACTTCGAGCCCTGGCAGGAGGACCTGCGCGCACACGTCACCCGACTCATCCGCCTGCGCCAGGAGAACCCGGCCCTGCGCCCCAGCCGCTACGCCCGACTCGGCGAACACATCCCCAACGCCTCGGTCATGGACTGGTACGACCAGAACGGCGAGACCATGGAGCAAGGGCAGTGGGCCGACCCCGGTAACCGCACCCTCCAGTACGTCGCGGCCTCCACGCCCGACACCGAAGCGTACAACCGCATCCTGCTCATCGTGCACGGGACGGAGTCGCCGATCGACGTGCGCCTCCCCGACGAGATCGAAGACGCCACCCGCTTCGTTTCGTTGTGGTCGAGCGCGCAGGAGCGCCCGTCCGACGATGAAGAGGTGTTCTCCCCCGGCGATGTCCTACCCGTGTCCGGAACGTCGATGAGGTTGTTCCGCGTCGAATGAGATCGGGTCCCGACGCACCACGCGGCGCGCTACCCGCGACCACGTCCGCGCGGTACATTCGGGATGTGGCTGCACGTGCTGGTACTCGGTCCTCGGCTCTTCGGAGCCCCGCTCAGATCCCGGCGCGCGCCCCGGGGCACGCGGATCTCCCCGGCTCGCTCCGCACGACGAGAATCCCCCTGCTCGACCCGTCCCCCGCCGTGCCCGGTGGCTTTCCGGCGAAGGCGTTCGTCGGCGAAGTGGTTCCGTTCCGCGTCGTGTCCTTCCGCGAGGGTCACGACATCATCGGCGTCCACGTCCGCCTCACGTCGCCCTCCGGCGAGGAGACTCTTCACCGACTCAGCCCTCGCGACGACGGCACGGACACCTGGGCGGCGGAAATCGCCCTCGACGAGCAGGGCGTCTGGCGCTACCGCTTCGAGGCGTTCGCCGACGACTTCGCGACGTGGGCTCACGCCGCGGCGCTGAAGGTCGCGGCCGGTGTCGACCTCCCCGTCATGGCAGCGCTGGGGGCCGAGCTTCTCACGCGCGCCGCCGCCGAGCGAGACCGTCCGGCCGCACAACGGAAGCGGCTGCTCGCGGACGCGGAATCCCTGCGCGGAGGCGATGGGCCGACGACTGCGAGGATGGCGACCGACGCCGGCCTGACGGAGATCTTCCGTGCACGCCCCGTCACGACGCTTCGTTCCGCCACGGCGGAGCAGACCCTCAACGTCGACCGGGTGGCCGCGGGAGTGGGGGCCTGGTACGAGTTCTTCCCGCGGTCCGAAGGCGCGAAGCGGCTGAAGGACGGCACCGTCAGGAGCGGCACGTTCCGCACGGCGATGAAGCGCCTTCCCGAAGTCGCGGCGATGGGCTTCGACGTGGTCTACCTGGTCCCGATCCATCCGATCGGAACCACCAATCGCAAGGGCCGCAACAACACCCTCACTGCGGAGCCTGCAGACCCGGGATCGCCCTACGCGATCGGCGCCGCGGAGGGCGGACATGACGCCATCCATCCCGACCTCGGCACGTTCGCGGACTTCCGTGCCTTCGTCCGCGCGGCGCGGAAGGAGGGCCTCGAGGTCGCCCTCGATCTCGCGCTCCAGGCCTCACCCGATCACCCCTGGGTGAGCGAGCATCCGGAGTGGTTCACGACGCTCCCCGACGGCACCATCGCGTACGCCGAGAACCCCCCGAAGAAGTACCAGGACATCTACCCGCTCAACTTCGACAACGACCCGGCGGGCATCTCCGCGGAGATGCGTCGGATCGTTCTTCATTGGGTCGCCCAGGGCGTGAAGATCTTCCGGGTCGACAACCCCCACACCAAGCCCCTGCAGTTCTGGGAATGGCTCATCGCCGAGGTCAACGCCATCGACCCCGACGTCATCTTCCTCGCCGAGGCGTTCACACGTCCCGCTGTGATGCGTGCTCTCGCCGCCGTCGGATTCCAGCAGAGCTACAGCTACTTCACCTGGCGGAACACGAAGACCGAACTGGCTGAGTTCCTCACCTCCGTCTCACACGAGACGTCCGACTACATGCGCCCCAACCTCTTCGTGAACACCCACGACATCCTCACCGAGTACCTGCAGTTCGGCGGCAGAGCCGCGTACCGCATCCGGGCCTGCATCGCGGCGACGGCGGGCCCCGTGTACGGCGTCTACGCGGGATACGAGCTGTTCGAGAACGTTGCCCGCCCCGGGTCCGAAGAGAACATCGACAACGAGAAGTACGAGTACAAGGTCCGCGATTGGATCGGCGCCGAGGCGCGCGGAGAGTCCCTCGCGCCGCTGCTGCGCAGGCTGAACGCCATCCGGGCCGCCCACCCCGCGCTGCGCCAGCTCCGCAACTTCTCGACCCACTGGAGCGATGACGACGCCGTCCTCGTCTACAGCAAGCACCTCGACGCCGCCTTCACGGGTACCGGACGCACGGACACGGTCATCGTCGTCGCCAACGTCGACCCGCACTCGGTGCGCGAGACCACGGTCCACCTCGACACGACGCTGTGGGGCGTGCCCCTCGGCGACGCTTTCGAGGTCGAGGACCTGCTCACCGGCGCGGTGTGGACCTGGAGCGACCACAACTACGTGCGACTCGACGCCTTCGCCGAGCCGGTGCACATCCTGAAGGTGAGGGAGCGATCATGAGCTACACGGAAGACGTCGCCGCATCCACGGAGTGGGAGGCGATCTCGTCGGCCACCCATCATGAGCCGCATTCCGTGCTCGGGGCACATGCCCACAAGGACGCGGCCGATCGCACCGTGACGGTCATCCGGGTCCGGCGTCCGCTCGCATCCGAGGTCGCCGCCGTGTTCGGCGACGGAAGCAGACTCGAACTCGCGCACGTCGCACACGGCATCTGGGAGGCACAGCACGTCGGGCCTCCGCTCCCCTATCGCGTCGCGACGCGATACTCCGACCACGCGGAGACGGTCGCCGGCGACCCCTACCGGCATCGGCCCACTCTGGGCGATCTCGACCTGCATCTGATCGCCGAGGGCCGGCACGAGCGTCTCTGGGAGGCACTCGGCGCACATCCTCGGACGTTCGAGGGCGAGCAGGGCGTCTCCTTCGCCGTCTGGGCGCCGAACGCGACCGCGGTGCGCGTGGTCGGCGACCACAACGACTGGAACGGGGAGCCCCACGCGATGCGCTCGATGGGCGTCAGCGGCGTATGGGAGCTGTTCATCCCTGACCTGCCGATCGGCACCCGGTACAAGTATCAGATCCGCACGCGCGACGGTGCCTGGATCCTCAAGGCCGACCCGATGGCACTGGCCGCCGAGGTTCCGCCGGACACCGCTTCCGTCGTCACCTCGTCGTCGTACGCCTGGTCGGACGGAGCCTGGATGACTCGGCGCGCCGCGACCCATGCCGTCGCCCAGCCGCTCTCCGTGTACGAGATCCACGTCGGATCCTGGCGGGCCGGTCTCGGCTATCGCGAGATCGCGGCCCCACTCATCGAACACGTGACGTCCGCAGGCTTCACGCACGTCGAGTTCATGCCGTTGGCGGAGCACCCGTTCGGCGGCTCCTGGGGCTACCAGGTGAGCGGCTACTACGCGCCCACGAGTCGATTCGGCAGTCCCGATGATCTGCGCTACCTGATCGATCGACTGCATCAGGCCGGCATCGGCGTGATCATGGACTGGGTACCGGGACACTTCCCCAAGGATGCCTTCGCGCTCGCCCGCTTCGACGGCCAGGCGCTCTACGAGCATCCCGATCCCCGACGCGGTGAGCACCAGGACTGGGGCACGCTCATCTTCGACTACGGACGCCCCGAAGTCCGTGGCTTCCTGGTCGCCAATGCGCTCTACTGGCTCCGAGAGTTCCACGTCGACGGACTCCGCGTGGACGCGGTCGCCTCCATGCTCTATCTCGACTACTCCCGCGGCGCCGGAGAGTGGGAGCCGAACATCCACGGCGGTCGCGAGAACCTCGAGGCGATCCGCTTCCTGCAGGAGGTCAACGCCACGGCGTACCGCCTGCATCCCGGGATCATGATGATCGCCGAGGAATCGACGAGTTTCCCGGGCGTCACCGCCCCCACAGATCACGCCGGACTCGGCTTCGGGTTCAAGTGGAACATGGGCTGGATGAACGACTCGCTCCAGTACATCTCGCGCGACCCGATGTACCGCGCGCACCATGAGGGCGAGATGACCTTCTCATTCGTCTACGCCTTCGGAGAGAACTACCTCTTGCCGATCAGCCACGACGAGGTCGTGCATGGCAAAGGCAGTCTGCTCACGAAGATGCCCGGTGATCATTGGCACAAGCTCGCCAACGTGCGTGCCTACCTCGCCTACATGTGGGGTCATCCGGGCAAGAAGCTCTTGTTCATGGGGCAGGAGTTCGGCCAGCTCGCCGAGTGGTCGGAGGGCCGTGAGCTCGACTGGTGGCTCCTCGACCAGCCCTCGCACCTGCAACTGCAGGACTTCGTGGGCGCGATGAACCGCACCTATCGCGCTCAGGCTCCGCTCTGGGCACGCGACAACGACAGTTCGTCGTTCCAGCGTCTGGGCGCACCGCACTGGGATCCGACCGTGATCGCGTTCGAGCGTCGTGACGCTCACGGGGGGCGTCTGGTCGTGATCAGCAACTTCGCGGGAGTCGAGCACGCCGGGCATCGTCTCGCCCTACCTCGGGAAGGCGTGTGGCAGGAGGTGCTCAACACCGACGCCGCCGAGTACGGCGGACGCGGCTCCGGCAACCTCGGCATGGTCTTCGCGAGTGCCTCCGATGGCGGCACTCCCACTGCGACGTTGACGCTGCCGGCGCTGTCGACGCTGTGGTTGCGCCATCAGCCTGAACCGCATGTGCCGACCGTGAGTCACGGGTGACGGTCGGGTCGCGAACCCGAACTCTAGAAGAGCAGTGACGAAAGACGGTTGCGGGCAGAGATCACCCGCGGGTCAGCCGCCCCGATGAGTCCGAAGAGCTCGATCAGACGCTCCCTGACGGGAGTGCGCTGATCGGACGGGAGCTGCGCGAAGAGATCCAGCAGTCGACCGAACGCATCGTCGACATGCCCGCCGGCGAGGTCGAGATCAGCGACGTCGAACTGCGCCTGAACGTCGAGAGGACCATCCGCGGCGGCTGCACGCGCTGCCTGCAGATCGAGTCCCTGCACCCGGTCGAGGAGACGCACCTGACCGAGTCCCGCGAGCGCATCTTCATCCCGGGGGTTCTCGGCGAGAGCCTTCTCGTACGCGCGGATCGCCGCGGCGTAGTCGCCGATCTCGATCGCAGCGAATGCCTCGGCGTGCAGCGGCGGAAGCTCCGGCTCCTCGGGCGCAGCCGGCGCATCGGTGTCCGCACCGACCGAGAGCGAGCCCGTGACGCCGTTCTGCGCGGCCACCTGGAGAAGCTGGGCGAAGACGTCGCGCACCTGCTGCTCGGGTACCGCCCCCGTGAACATCGGCACCGGCTGGCCGGCGATCAATGCGACGACCATGGGGATCGACTGCGCCCGGAAGCTCTGTGCGAGCTGCGGATTCGCGTCGACGTCGACCTTGGCGAGCAGCACGCGTCCGCCGAGCTCCCGCGTCACCTTCTCGATGATGGGGCTGAGCTGCTTGCAGGGGCCGCACCACTCCGCCCACAGATCGACGACGACAGGAACAGTCCGGGAGAGCTCGAGGATCTGCCCGAAAGTCTCGTCGGTCGCATCGACGACGACGTCTACGACGCCGGGTGTGGGCGCCGCCTCGGACGGCGACGCCGGCCGGTTGCGGAGGCTCGACAGGTCCACCGCGCCACGGAGCGCGGCCGGAGAGATTTCACTCACTTGATCACCTTCACGGAAACGAGGTCCTGGTGCACTGCCAGGAGCCTGATCTGCTCCGTCGACCCCTGTGCCGGGACCGAGAAGAACAGCTGGAACTCGTAGGTCGTCTCGACGCCCTTCGCGGACTCGGTCGCGTCGGTGAGCGCCTTGGCCTGAGCGTTGTCGCCGAACCGGATCACCACGTCGGAAGACGTCGGCGTCACGGTCTCGGTGTCGGTCAGGGAGACCGCGACGATCGCGCCGCTGTCGAGAGTCGTCATGGAGATCGGCTCAGCCGTCGTCGGCGCCATGTCGAACGCCGCCTTCGACGTCTCCGCGGCACCCTTGTCGGCCAGGTTCTGGACGATGGCCTGGCGGCTGTCGGTGATCGACTTCGCGAGATTGAGCGCGAGGTCGTCGAAGAGGCCGTAGTACTGGCTCTTCTCACCGGCATCCACGACGTCGGCGAAGGCCGGGGCGAGTTCCTCCGGCGGGACGGTGAGGAAGGCGGAATCCGACGGCACGAGCGACGTTCCGAGCCAGGTCGCCGCGACGTCGGGGAACACGGCATCAGCCGACATCTCCGCCATGTTGTTGACCTTGTAGTTGGACCACGGGTCCGCCTGCGTCATCATGAGCAGAACGGGTGGAACCGTGTCGTCGCCCGTGCTCTTGGAGAGCATGAGGACGGTGCGCGGCCAACGATCGGTCGCCTCCGGGAGGATCACCTCGAAGTCGTCGGTAGGGATCGCCGCTGGGAGCGCCATGTCGGTGATCTTCGCACGCAACGCGTACTCGGTGGTGCGCGCAGCGAGAGCAGGACCATCGAGACGGGTCGCAGCCAGATCGAGGTCGAGTGCGGTGTCCGCTTCGACCACCGTCTCGGAGGCCGACTGCAGGATGCGCTTCGCCTGTGACTCGGTCACTGCCGGTGGCTTCTGGTTCTCGGGAGCGATCACCGTCGGACTGGGCGAGGGGGATGCTGAGGCGTCGCCGAGCTGCGGCCACGAGTCCGCGGAGCATCCGGCGGCGAGAATAGCCGTCAATCCGAGTGCCGGCAACGCCAGCATCCGTCGACGGCGGCCGGCGCGCGCCGCGCGCATGGAGCTCTTCCCGTCGGCTCCCTTGGTGTCGTCCACGATCTCCGCGTCTTCGATCTCTGTCTCCGAGGAGGCGGGAGCGCCCGATGCGGTCCCGGAATCGGGATCACCGGGTGCTCCCTCGATCGCCTCCCGCTCGGAGGGCGGAAGTGCTGCGACGTCGATCGGCTCCGTGGCCGGAAGCGGTCCCGGGCCCTTGCGGCGAGGACCACGTCCACGACGCTGGTGCCGGATCCCGAGCACGTAGAGGACGAGGCCGATCAGCAGGACGATGCCGCCGCCGACGATGAGCGGCCCGAGGAGAGGCGTCGAGGTGTCGAGAGGCCAGGAGATGGTGATGTCGTCGGGGGCGTCCTGGGTACCGTCATAGGCGATCAGCATGCTCGTCCCCTCGGGGAGCTGCATCTTGTCCGCGATCATGAGGTTCTCAGCACCGAACGCATCCAGCCACAGGTCGGATCCGCGGGGGTCGCGTCCGGTGGGCTCGTCGGTCGCCGCGTCGCCTTCGGTGCCGGCTTCCTCGCCCCCATCGGACTCGTCCGCGTCCACAGGCGCCGTCACGTGTTCGACGGAGAGATCGCCATCGTCGTCCACCGTGACGTGGTTGTAGTCGGAGTCGGCGAGCCAGGCCTCCATGTCGGCGGTGCGCCCGTAGCTCCCGAAGATGTCACCTTGGCCACGGACGATGAGCTTCTGCACGCCGGGGTTGGTCCGGAAGACATCGCCGTCCATGAGCACGAACGGCGCGGGTTCATCGATCTCGACCTGCGTCTGCTGCGAGTCAGGCCCCATGAAGATGGTGCGCTGGGCGATCCCTGCTCCGATCAGCACCGCAGCCAGCACGAAGGCCACCACGGCCCATACGAAACGCACGAATAGTCTCCTCACGCATCACCGGCATCTGCCGGCGACGCAACACTCGACATTTCAGACTAGCGAAATCAGCTGTGTGTTGCCCACGAGCAGATGCAGTGCGCGCAGCAACGGCACGTCGCCGACGGCCCGGCACGCCCTCTCGATAGCCTTGCTGCATCCGTTCGGAGGAGCCGATAGATGAAGATCCACAATCCCTTCCGCACCGCCCTGGTGGCGACGCTCGGCGTGGGATTGGGGATCCTGCTGATCAACAGCGTGCAGACCCTTTCGAGCGTGCTGCTGTACGTCGGCACCGCCCTCTTCCTCAGCCTCGGCCTCGATCCGCTCGTGTCGTTCCTGGAGCGTCGCAAACTCCCCCGCTGGTTGGCGGTGCTGGTGACGATCCTCGCAGTACTCGCAGTTTTCGTCGGGATCGTCCTGATCATCCTGCCGGTCCTGGTGGATCAGATCACCCAGCTCATCGCTCAGATCTCGGCCATCGTCTCGCGAGGCAACCTGATCCCCGATCTCAAGGAGTGGATGCAGGACGCCTTCCCGAATCTGCGCGTCGATGACGTCTTCACATACGTCACGGACTGGCTCACGACGAACCTCTCCGAGATCGGCGGGTCCATCGGCCAAGGAGTCCTCGTGGCCGGCGGCGCCCTCCTCAACGGTCTCTTCGGGGCGTTCATCGTCCTCATCCTGACGATCTACCTGACCGCTTCGACGCCGTCCCTCAAGCGCGCGGTCTACCAGTTGGCCCCGGCGTCGAAGCGCGATCGCTTCATCGATCTGTCCGAGCAGATCACCGACTCCGTGGGGTACTACGTCATGGGTCAGGTCTCCCAAGGCGTGATCAACGGCGTCCTGAGCGCGATCTTCCTCACGATCATCAACGCGCCCTTCACGGCGGTTCTCGCGATCATCGCCTTCTTCTTCTCGCTGATCCCCCTCGTCGGGACCCTGACCGGGTCGACGATCATCGTCCTGGTGTGCCTCATCCCCGGGCTCGGCTCCCCCGGGATCGCCATCGCCGCCGCGATCTACTACCTGATCTACATGCAGATCGAGGCGTACGTGATCTCGCCGCGCATCATGAGCCGCGCGGTCGCGGTGCCCGGTGCCGTCGTGGTCGTCGCGGCCCTCGCCGGCGGCAGCCTGCTGGGGCTGCTGGGCGCGCTGATCGCGATCCCCGTGGCCGCGAGCATCCTGATCATCTACCGGCAGGTGCTCATCCCCCGGATGAACGAACTCTGATCCGGAGCCCGCCGCTCAGTCAGCTGGAGGCCAGTGCGTCGCCAGCGGAAGTGCCGACGGGTTCACCGCCGCCACGATCTCCGTGAGCACGCGTCGGGTCTGCGTCTCGCCGACCCAGAGGTGCTTTCCGCCTTCCACGGCGATCAGCTCCGCGTGCGGGATCGAGGCGAAGCGTGCCCGCGCCTCTTCCGGACGCAGGTAGTCATCCAGCTCCGGCACCAGCACGATGACCGGAACATCGCTGGTGCCCCACGCGGCGACTTCGTCGTCCGTGGCCCGGTGCAGTGGCGGCGAGAGCAGGATGATTCCGGAGATGTCGTGCTCGCGACCGTACTTCAGCGCGAGCTCGGTGCCGAAGGACCATCCCAGGAGCCAGGGACGCGGCAGGGCCCGATCTCGGACGAAGTCCATGGCCGCGGCCACATCGAACTGCTCTGCGGCCCCGCCGTCGAAGGCGCCGTCGCTGGTCCCCCGCGGCGATGTCGTGCCTCGGGTGTTGAAGCGGAGGACCGCGAGATCTGCGAGCGCAGGGAGCCTCGCCGCTGCCTTGCGGATGATGTGCGAGTCCATGAATCCGCCGGCGGTGGGCAGCGGATGCAGCGTCACGAGTGTCGCCACCGACGCGGTGTCCTCCGGTACGGCGAGTTCGCCGACGAGGGTGAGGCCGTCGGCCGTCGTCAGCTCGATGTCCTCGCGCTGGGCGGGAAGCTCCAGCGGCCCTCGAATCTCCATGCTCACGCCATCCTCCAGCAGTGTGTGTGCCAATGCCGCCGAGCAGCGAGGTCCGCCGCATCGCCCAACACGCCGTCGGCGCGCCAGGTCACGAGGTGCGCCGTCCCGATCTCGATCTGCTTACCGCAGCCGGGACACAGATACTCCTTCTGCGCCTGCGCGGAAGACACCGGCTGGACGGTCCACTCAGCGCCGCGACGAGTCTCCGAGCGCTTCCATCCGGCGAGAAGCCTGTCGAAGGAGTCCTCGGTCTCAGGGCGCGCCGGAGGGCGTCTGCGGGAGCGGGGCATCGCGCCTGCTCACCACCAGTGGTTGTTGGTCCAGAAGTTGTACGCGCCGGCCCAGCTGCCGTAGCGACCGGTGGCATAGCCGGTGGCCCACCGCAGATTGTCGACCGGGTTGTACCCGTTGCCCGGCACCTTGCTGCAGGGCAACGCCTGCACGAGGCCGCAGGCCCCGGACGACTTGTTCGTGGCGTTGGGGTTCCAGCCGCTCTCGCGCGAGACGATGTAGTCGACGTACTGCCAGTCGCTCTGGGCGATCCCGGCGGCGGCCATCCATTCGGCGGGTGCTCCGCCGCCTGAGTACGGCGGCAGCGAAGATCCCCCGGAAGACCCGGTCTTCGGGCTCGCTGCGACGGTGGGAACGGGCTTCGGCTTGGGCTTCACGTACACCTCGAAAGTGCCGCGCTCGACCGGCGTGATCGCCGCGCCGCTGACCGTGACCGTGAGGTTCTGGGTGTCTGCGAGAGCCAGCGAGTATGCCGAGTCCGGGGAGTCTGCCTGTACCGGTTCGGCAAGCGCCACACCCGTCGGAGCGACGAGCGCTCCGGCGAAACCGACCACGGCGAGGGCACTGAAAACACTGACCACGCCACGTCGACGTGACCAACGGCGAGCACTCGGGCGCGCAGCTCTGACGGTCGCCGCGGGTACCGGCGAGAGGTCGCTTCGTTCGAGATTCATGTCGTTTCGGGAGTTCACGATGAAGGACAGTCTACGCAAAGGCACCTGAATCGACCATCAGGAACCTCAGCGGACTGCGAGAATGACGTCGATCGTCGCGTCGAGGAGGGCATCCACCTGCTCCTCACGGTACCCGCCACGCTGCATCCGGAACGCTGCGGACCGGAGCTGCTCAGCCGACAATGCATCCCCGTCACGGAGATAGCGCACGATCCTCGTCGACACGTGGTCGACCTCGTCGATGCGGTAGCCGAAGGTGAGGACGCCGGTGCGAGCGAAGCGACGTCGCCGCGGTCGAGCCAGGTGATCGAGGATGGTCTGCGCGTCGGCCCTGGCCTGCTCGACCCAGGCGCCTGCCCCCTGTGCGCGCACGACCCGCTCGCGCTCGCGAGCGGCGAAAGCGTCTTCCACACGACCGAGGGCGGCATCGACATCGGCGACCACATAGCCGCCCTTCACGAGCGGGAACGATGCGGTGCGGACATCCTCCGCACTGAGCTCATCGCCTCCCGTCTCGAACGCACGGCGGGCGGAAGCGAGGAACGTGTCGACCGCCGTGCGGTGATAGCCCCGTTCGCGCCCGGAGGTCAGCGCGAACGCCGGCGGCGCCGACGTCGCCTGTTCTTCGAGCTGGTCTTCAGTCATCACAGCACCACCCAGGGAGAGAGAAGGAAATACAGGCAGAGTGCGGGAATCGTCGACGGCAGGATGCTGTCCAGCCGATCGAGGAGGCCTCCGTGCCCGGGGAGCCAGGAGCTCATGTCCTTGATGCCGAGGTCACGCTTGAGCATGGACTCGCCGAGGTCGCCGAGCGTCGCCGAGAGGAGGATGGACGCGCCGAAGATCAGGCCTGCCCACCACGGAAGCTCGAGGAGGAAGATCGCCAGCAGCACACCGGCGACGAGCGACGCGGCGACAGCTCCGCCGAATCCCTCCCAGGTCTTCTTCGGGCTGATCTTCGGGGCCATGGGATGACGACCGAACGCCAGCCCCGCGGCGTACGCGCCCGTGTCCGCTGCGACGGCGATGGCGATGAAGCTGAGCACCCACCACTGACCGCCCTCCTGCTCGAGCAGGATGAGGGCGACTCCGGCGAGGAACGGCACATAGACCTGCACGAACCCGCTGATGACGGCGTCGGTGAGCACATCCCCGTACGTGCGTCCGTCTTTCACGACCATCTGCGCGATGAGGCGCCAGACGATCACGAAGGCGACCGCGACGAACAGCATCACCCAGCACAGCCAGGGCTCGGCGAAGTATGCCGAGAGGACGAGGAAGGCAGCGGCGATGAGCTGCGGGACGACATCGATCCGCCTGCCGGAAGCACGAAGAGCCCGCGAGAGTTCGTACACGCCCAACAATGCGGCGGCGAGGGCGAACGGCACGAAGAGCGCCTTGATGAACAGCAGCGAGCCGAGCAGAGCCGCACCGAACGCGAGCCCGATCAGGATCGCGAGGACGAGGTCGCGCCCAGTGCGCTGCTTGATCCGTTCGTTGGCCTGATCCAGCTGGTCGCGGGCATGCGAGACGTGGCTGCCGAGCTCGTCCCTCGCGGCGCGCCACTGTTCGCGGATCGCGTTGTGGTCCGCCGTGTCCAGCGGACCGAGGGCCACATCCGCGGCGCCATCCGGCACGACCGGAAGCGGCGGACGCGGCGGAATCGCGTCTGCGTCGAACGAGGGGAAGGCCGCGTCGACGAGCGGGATGCCGTCGGGCGGCGTGGCGCCGCGCGCGTCACGACGCGTCACCGGCGTGCCGTCGTCGGCATCTCGCGTTTCGTCAGACATCCCGACTACACCTCGAGGAGTTCGGCCTCTTTGCGCTTCAGCGCGTCGTCGATGAGGTCGACGTGCTGACGCGTCAGGCCGTCGAGCTCCTTCTCGCCGCGTGCGATCTCGTCTTCGCCGAGCTCGCTCTTCAGCGCGTCGAGCTCGTCCTTCGCCTTGCGACGGATGCCGCGGACGTGGACCTTCGCGTCCTCTGCCTTGGTCTTGACGAGCTTGACGTACTCCTTGCGGCGCTCCGCAGTGAGTTCCGGCATCGTGACGCGCACGAGGTTGCCGTCGTTCGTGGGGTTGGCGCCGAGGTTGGGCATGTCGCGGATGGCCTGCTCGATCGCCTTCAGCGCCGACTTGTCGTACGGCGTGATGATGAGCGTGCGGGCCTCCTGGTTCGCCAGCGAAGCAAGCTGTGCGATCGGGGTCGGCGTGCCGTAGTAGTCAACGAGGACCTTCTGGAACATCTGCGGGTTCGCACGACCGGTGCGCACCGTGGAGAAGTCCTCCTTGGCAGCTTCGACCGCCCGGTTCATGCGAGTGGTGGTTTCAGCGAGGACGTCCGCGATCACGGTGACTCCTATCGTCGGGGTGTTCTGCAAATTCTATCGGGCGAAGGCGGCTCCGCCGTGTCCCACGCTCAGGCGGTGACGAGGGTGCCGATCGGCTCGCCGAGCAGCGCGCGCGTCACATTGCCTGCCGGCTCCATGCCGAACACGCGCATGTCCATGCTGTTGTCCATGCACAGGCTGAACGCGGTCGAGTCGACGACCTTCAGACCACGCTGCAGCGCGTCGCGATAGGTGACGCGCTCGATGCGCTCGGCGTCGGCGTGCTTGTTGGGGTCCGCGGTGTAGATCGCGTCGACGCCGTTCTTGGCGACGAGGACCTCGTCCGCTCCGATCTCGAGCGCGCGCTGCGCGGCCACGGTGTCGGTGGAGAAGTACGGGAGACCGGCTCCGGCGCCGAAGATGACGACCCGCCCCTTCTCCAGGTGACGCTCTGCGCGACGCGGGATGTAGGGCTCGGCGACCTGGGTCATCGAGATCGCCGACTGCACGCGGGTGGCAGCCCCGGCCTGCTCGAGGAAGTCCTGCAGAGCGAGGGCGTTCATGACGGTGCCCAGCATGCCCATGTAGTCGGCGCGGCCACGATCCATGCCGCGCTGGCTGAGCTCCGCCCCGCGGAAGAAGTTGCCTCCACCGACGACGATCGCGACCTCGACCCGGTCGACGGCCGCGGCGATGTCGCGGGCGATCTGGGAGACGACGTCGGGGCTGACACCCAGCTGACCGGCTCCGAAAGCCTCTCCGGAGAGCTTGAGAAGGACGCGGCGGCGTCCGGTGCGTTCAGTCATTGGTGGGTGTCCTCTCGTCCCGATTCAAGATAGTGCCTTGTGGGCATGAAGAAGGGGTTCGGATCTTGGCGATCCGAACCCCTTCGACGTTGCTACGCGCCGACCTTGAAGCGCGCGAAGTCCGTCACGGTGATACCGGCGTCCTTCGCCACCTGGGCGACAGAGAGCTTGTTGTCCTTGGCGTAGTCCTGCTCGAGCAGGGCGACCTGCTTGATGAACGCGGACACGCGACCCTCGACGATCTTCGGGAGAGCCGCTTCCGGCTTGCCCTCGTTGCGGGAGATCTCGGTGACGATCTCACGCTCCTTCTCGACGGCGTCGGCCGGCACGTCCTCGCGGGACAGGTAGGACGGGTTCGCGAACGAGATGTGCTGCGCGATGCTGCGCGCGGTCTCGGCGTTGTCGCCCGAGTAGGCGACGACGACGCCGATCTGCGGCGGGAGGTCCTTGCTGGTGCGGTGCAGGTAGACCTCGACCTTGTCGCCGGCGATCGTGCGCACGCGACGCAGTTCGACCTTCTCGCCGATGATCGCGGCCTCTTCCGAGATGACCTGCTCGACGCTCTTGTCGCCCGCGGGGGCGGCGAGAGCGGCCTCGACAGAGTCGGCCTTGACGGCGGCGGCAGCATCGGCGACCTTGTCGGCCAGCGTGATGAAGCGCTCGTTCTTCGCGACGAAGTCGGTCTCGCAGGCGAGCTCGATGAGCGTCACGGCGCCGTCCTGCTCACGAGCGACGATGAGTCCCTCGCTGGTGGACCGGTCAGCACGCTTCGCGTTGCCCTTCGCACCCTTCAGACGCAGGATCTCGGTGGCCTTCTCGACGTCTCCGTCAGCCTCCTCGAGCGCCTTCTTGGTGTCGACCATTCCCGTGCCGAGCTGCTCACGCAGCGCCTTGAGGTCAGCGATGGTGAAGTTGGCCATGTGTGGTGGCTCCTTGCTTCGTTATGTATGTGTGTACGAGGGGATTACTTGGCGTCTGCAGCCTCGGCGGCGGCGACCTCAGCGGTCTCCTCACCGGAAGCGGCGGCGATCGCCTCGTCGTGAGCCTCGGCACCGGCCTCGTCGGCAGCGGTCTCGTCGGCAGCCGGGGTCTCGACGACAGCTGCCTCATCGGCGGCGGTCACGACCTCAGCGGCGTCAGCGGACTCCTGAACCTCCTGGGCAGGAGTCTCGAGGAGCTCCTTCTCCCAGTCGGCGAGCGGCTCAGCGTCGCCCGTCTCCGGGTTGTGCTTCTGCTGCAGGCCCTCGGCGGCGGCGTCGGCGATGATGCGGGTCAGCAGCGAGACGGAGCGGATCGCGTCGTCGTTGCCGGGGATCGGGTACTGGAAGTCGTCCGGGTCCGCGTTGGTGTCGAGGATGCCGATCACGGGGATGCCGAGCTTCTTGGCCTCGTCGATCGCGAGGTGCTCACGCTTGGCGTCGACGACCCACAGGGCCGACGGCGTCTTGGTGAGGTTGCGGATACCACCGAGGGACTTGTGCAGCTTGTCCAGCTCACGCTTCTTGAGCAGGAGCTCCTTCTTGGTGAAGCCGCTGTTCGCCGGCGTCTCGTAGTCGAGCTCCTCGAGCTCCTTCATGCGAGCGAGGCGCTTGGAGATCGTGGAGAAGTTCGTGAGGAGTCCACCGAGCCAGCGCTGGTTGACGAAGGGCTGGCCGACGCGCGTGGCCTGCTCCGCGAGGATCTCCTGAGCCTGCTTCTTGGTGCCGACGAAGAGGATGGTGCCGCCGTGCGCGACCGTCTCCTTGACGAAGTCGTAGGCCTTGTCGATGTAGCCGAGCGACTGCTGGAGGTCGATGATGTGGATGCCGCTGCGCTCCGTGAGGATGAAGCGCTTGACCTTCGGGTTCCACCGACGGGTCTGGTGTCCGAAGTGCACGCCGCTGTCGAGCAGCTGGCGGATGGTGACCACAGCCATGGTCGTCTCCTGGTTCTGGCACATCTCTGCGCCGTTGAGGTTGTCAAGCCGATCGGATGATCAGACTTCCTGGTGCCCGACTCACACCCTCCCCCTCGGAGAGAAGGACCTGTGGATGTGGATGCCGCGATGGAATCGCTCTGGGCACGCGTAGTCACCCCGATATCGAGGTGCTCCCCCAGCATACAGGATGCCGCGGTGCCACCGCCCCTGCACCGAGGGCCGACCGTCCGGATTCTCCTCACGCACCGAAGTCGCCGCGGAGCGCGCGATCGCAGACCACGAGAAGCCGACAGGATCCCGTCATGCTCGCTCCATTCCGAATCACCTCCGGCGCCCTGGTCGGACTCATGCTGTTGCTCGCCGTGGGTGTCCCCCACGGTCCCGCGGCACCGGTCGACACCCGCGATCTCCCGCGATGGACCTGGCCCCTGTCCGGGGCGCACGTCGTCGCCGCGCCGTTCCGGGCACCCGCCCACGCGTACGGTGCAGGGCACCGTGGGATCGATCTGAGCTCGTCGATCTCCGCCATCGCGCTCGCGCCGGCCGACGGCACGGTCGCCTTCCGCGGAACGGTCGTCGACCGTCCTCTGCTGACGATCACGCACGACGGCGGGTTCGTGACGACCTTCGAGCCCCTTCGTTCGACACTCGACCCGGGTGAGGCGGTGTCGGCGGGGCAAGCGATCGGGACCGTCGATGTGGGCGGCCACACCACGGCAGGAGCCCTCCACGTGGGCGTGAGACGGGACGGGGTGTACCTCAACCCGATGCTGCTGCTCTTCGGCGAGATGCCGCGCGCGATCCTCCTCCCCTGCTGCGGGCCCCTCTGAGGGGCGGAGAGGCTGGGTCGTGACTTTGGTCAGGCGCGCGGATGCGCCAACTTGTACGTCGCCGTCAGACGCTCCGCGGAGACGTGGGTGTAGATCTGCGTGGTGCCGAGGCTGGCGTGTCCGAGAATCTCCTGGACCGCGCGCAGATCTGCGCCGCCGTCGAGGAGGTGCGTCGCCGCGGTGTGGCGCAGCGCATGCGGGCCGATGGTCTCTGCGCCGACGATCGGCGCCAGTACGCGGGCGACCAACTCGTACACCGTCCGCGGACCGATGCGGGCTCCGCGGCTCCCGAGGACCACCGCCGGCGTGAACGTCCGGGCCTTGGCGACGAGGGCGGGTCTGCCACGGCGGAGGTACGCGTCCAGCGCATCCCGTGCCGGGCGCCCGAACGGGACGACTCGTTCTTTCGCCCCCTTGCCGAGCACCCGCGCGGTGCTGCGATCGAGGTCGAGATCGTCGATGTCGAGTCCGCACAGCTCGGAGACACGCATGCCGGAGCCGTAGAGCAGCTCGAGGATCGCATGATCTCGCAGGGCGACCGGATCACCCGCCTGGGCCGCGTCGCGGCTCGCGTCGAGCAGATCGGACATCGCATCGCGTGAGGCGACCGTGGGCAGGGTGCTTCCCTTTTTCGGGGCGATCAGTCGCAGGCTCGGATCGTGGGAGACGAGCTCCTGCTCCTGCGCCCAGCGGAAGAACGACCGCGCGGCAGCCGACCGCCGCGCGAGGGTGGACCGTGCGTCACCCCGTTGCGTCGCACGCCAGAGCCAGTCTCGGAGCAGGTGGAGATCCACATCTTCGAGCTGTGGGTTCCCCGCGGCTGTCGCAAGGTCCCGCAGGTCCGAGCGATAGGCCTTCACCGTCGCCGGCGACAGCCGACGCACCCGCTCCAGGTGGTCGGCGAACGCCTCTGCGGCGGCCGTGAGATCCATGACCCCAGCTTGCCCCTGCTGGTGTGGTCTCGATCGCAGCCTCGCCGCTGCGCTGTGCGGACAACCATCCCTACTTCCGCGGCGAAGGTGCGCGATGCCAGCCCGCGGTATCGAGTTCGACCTCGCCCTCCAACTGCATCAGCCCGAGAAAGGACCGGACCCGACCGGGTGACATACCGGAACGCCGGGCGATCTCCTCGACGGACAGCCGGGTTCTCGAATTCATCGCGTCGAGGACCCGCGTGCGGTGGGGATCTCGTTCGGTCTCGACCACCGGCTGTTGATCGAGCTGCCCCCAGAGCTCTCGTACCTCGCGCGCCGAGGTGACACACTGCGCGTCGTACTCGCGCAGCAGGCGATGGCAGCCCGCCGACGATGCCGAGGTCACCGGACCGGGAACCGCACCGAGTGGGCGACCGAGAGTCGCGGCGTGGCCCGCGGTGTTCAACGACCCGCTTCGCCATCCCGCCTCGACGACGACCGTCGCCTGCCCGAGCGCGGCGATGAGCCTGTTCCTCGCCAGAAATCGCCATTTCGTCGGGGCGGTGCCGCACGGGGGCTCGCTCACAACCGCTCCCACTTCGGCGATCTGCTCCAGGAGCTTCCGGTGGCCGACCGGATACGCACGGTCGACCCCACCGGCGAGGAAGGCGATGGTCGCGCCGTCGACGCCGAGTGCCGCTCGGTGCACTGCGCCGTCGATCCCATACGCGCCTCCGGAGACGATCACGGCACCGGTCGAGGCGAGGTCCCCGGCAAGTTCGGCGGCGACATGTTCGCCGTAGCCGCTGGCCGACCGCGCCCCCACCATCGACACCCGTGGCGAGGCCTCGAGCAACTCGATGCGACCGCGAACCCAGAGCGCGGTCGGTGCATGAGGCCCGAGATCGTCGAGCGATGTGGGCCACTGTGGATCGCCGGGGATGACCAGTCGGGCACCTGCCTCGCGTGCGCCGAGGATGGCTGAGCGAACGGCCGCCGGCCGCGCCCGAAGACGCCACCGCGCGCGAGCTTCGCCGAGCGCGCGCGAGGAGACACCGGTCCCGCCACCAGGCGACAGCAGTTCGCCGGGCGCTCCCCCTGCCGCCGCAAGCCCTTCCACCGCCCCGAAGGCCCCGATCAGGGAGCCCGCGACCGCATCCCCTGGCTCGGCGATCACGGTCCACGCCGCCCGGGCGACACATTCCTCCGCATCGCCGCCCGGGTGGATTCGGTGGACGGCAGCGACGATCTCGGCGTTGCCGAGCAGTTCAGCGATCATCTCGGCAGTCCTCTCCGCAGGTGCAGTGCGCGCCCGATCTCTTCGATCCCCGGTCGGTCGACCTCGGCCAGGTCGGCCATGGTCCAGGCCACACGCAGGACCCGGTCGTACCCCCGCAAGGTGAGCGCTCCACGTTCCAGAGCGCGGTCCAGCGGGGCTCGTGTCGCCGCGGGGAGTCGCAGGGCTCCCTGGCGCAGCCAGGTTCCCGGCACGTCGGCGTTGCGCCGCCACGGCGTGCTCTTCCACCGGCGAGCAGCCCGCTCACGGGCCGCCACGACGCGGTTGCGCGCCTGCGCCGTCGTCGTCCCGCCCTGCCCCTCGCCCATGGCACGGGAGGCGGCGACGCGACTCACCTGGAGGTCGATGTCGATACGGTCCCGAAGCGGCCCGGACAGCCGTGTGGAGTACCGACGTATCGACATCGGCGGACAGATGCACTCGGCGCCCCGGACTCCGTGATTCCCGCACGGACACGGATTCATCGCGAGCAGAAGTTGGAACCGCGCCGGGAAGTTCGCTGTGAAGCCCGCGCGATGCACCTCGATCACGCCCGACTCGAGCGGCTGACGCAGCGCATCGAGCGCGACCCGCGAGAACTCGGCTGCTTCGTCGAGGAACAGGACGCCGCAGTGCGCCCTGGCGACGGAACCCGGCCTCGCCACGCGTGAGCCGCCGCCGACCAATGCCGCGACGGAGGCACTGTGATGCGGCGTCTCCAACGGTGGCATCCGGTCGAGCGCCGCGACGGACTCGCCGCTGAGCGAGCGGATGGACGCGACTTCGAGTGCCTCCTGGTCGCCGAGAAGCGGCATGATTCCAGGAAGTCTCCGGGCGAGCATCGTCTTGCCCGCTCCCGGTGGCCCGCTCAGCAGCAGATGATGCCCTCCCGCCGCGGCGACGATGAGTGCTTCGACGGCCTCGCCCTGACCGACGATGTCACAGAGGTCCAGAGTGGGCTGATCGGCAGGCGACACCACCGTCGGCGCGACGACCTCCACCTCGGGCACCTCGATGTCGGCACCATGCCAGACGGCGACCTCGGCGAGGGACGCCGCCGCACGGACCTCGATTCCCGGCACCAGTCGCGCCTCGGCTTCATTACCTCGCGGGACGATCACCGTGTCGAACCCCGCTCGTGCGGCGGCGAAGACCGCCGGGAGGACGCCCGGAATGGGACGGATTCGCCCGTCGAGCCCGAGTTCGCCGACGTGCACGGTACCCGTGATCGAGCGTGGTGCGACCGCTCCGCCTGCTGCCAGAGCGGCCATGGCGATTCCGAGATCGAACCCGGCTCCGTGCTTGGGAAGGCTCGCCGGCGACAGATTCACGGTGAGCCGTCGACGCGGCAGGTCGAGCCCCGCGTTCTTGCAGGCGTTGTGGACCCGCTGGACAGCCTCTCCGAGGGACTTGTCCGGCAGTCCGATGATCCGGAACTCGGGGGTCTGATTCGACAGGTCGGCCTCGACTTCGACCAGATGCCCATCGACCCCGGTGAGAGCCACGGCCCAGGTTCGCGCGGTGGTCACGCGATGTCCACGAGATGCTCGAGCGACCCTTGCGCCGGGTCGGCCCCGATGATGCCGATGACCTCGATTCGCACGGCTCTGCCACGAGCCGCGTCGGCGTTCTCGAGGATCCATGCCTGTGCGAGTTGCCAGAGGCGACGCCGCTTTCGCGAGTCGATCGCCTCGAACGGGTGCCCGAACGCCGCCGTGCGCCGGGTCTTCACCTCGACGATCGCGAGGTGCGCCCCGAGCGTGGCGACGATGTCGATCTCGCCCTGTGCGCACCGCCAGTTCCTGGCGAGAACGGTGTAGCCGCTCCCCGTCAGATGCTGCGCTGCACGGTCTTCCCCGGCCCTGCCGAGTACGTCTTTCGCTGCCATGACCTCAGCATCACGCGCGACGTCATCGGCGTCGGGCGGATCTCATGTCGCAGCGCGGTCCGTGGGGAGAACCCGGAACTTCGGGTACCTGTGGAGAGCAGGCAGGCGTGCTGACAGCAAGGATCCGCAGCGTCACTCGCCGTCGAGCGACAGCTCCTGGGGCAGCTCGAACTCCCGACGCTGCAGCTCTTCGACGTTCACGTCCTTGAACGTGAGCACGCGGACGGCCTTGACGAACCTGTCGGCGCGGTAGATGTCCCACACCCACACGTCACTCATCGAGATCTCGAAGTAGAAGTCGTGCTCGGTGTCACGGCGTACGACGTTGACCTCATTCGCCAGATAGAAGCGACGCTCGGTCTCGACGACGTACTGGAACTGCGACACCACATCCCGGTACTCCCGGAACAGTGCCAGCTCGAGCTCGCGGTCGTAGTCGTCGAAGGCTTCCTCATCCATGATGAGTCCATCCTAGAGTCGCAGGCCGCAGGGTGCGGCATCGCGCCGCTCAGAACAGGGTCGGCACGTCCGCGATCGCCCAGGACGCCCGATGGAACGGCGAAAGACCGTTGCTGCGGATGGCATCGCGGTGCTCGGGGCTCGCGTAGCCCTTGTTCCGGTTCCATTGGTAGGCCGGATGACTCTCGTGGAGCTCGGCCATGTATCCGTCGCGCGCCACCTTCGCGATCACGGATGCCGCAGAGACCGAGGCGCAGTCCCGGTCGGCCTTGATCACCGGGCGCACCCGAAGCGGCACGGGGTGGACCCTGGAGACGTAGTCGTGGTTCCCGTCGAGCAGGATGAGAGCCTCCTCGATCGCGGCACCCTGATCCGCGATCGTCTGCACGGCCCGCGAGGCGGCAAGCCCGAGCGCACGCATGATGCCGACCTCGTCGACCTCCTGGGCGCTGGCCCACCCGACAGCCGAGGCCTGCACCCACGCGGCCGCCCGTGCCGCGACCTCGGGACGCCGCTTCTCGGTCACGAGCTTGGAATCGCGGAGACCATCGGGCACGCGCCTACGTGCACCCGCGGCGTCCATCATCGCGGCCCCGACGGCGACCGGTCCCGCCAGTGCGCCCCGCCCGACCTCGTCCAGCGAGATGATCAGGTCGCACTCGCCCAGGAGTCGGCGCTCCAGGGTCAGTTTCGGGGTGATGACGGTCATTCCGGGTCCGGAACCCCGTTGAAGATGTCGTGGTGCCCGTCGATGGGTCCGATCCGATTCAACGGCCAGGTGGTGAGGAACGCCTTGCCGACGATGTTCCCCATCGGCACGAATCCTCCGCTGGGAAGGTCCTGGTGCGCCCGGGCATCGCGTGAACGATCGCGGTTGTCGCCGAGGAGCCAGACCGAGTCCTCGGGGACCACGACGTCGAACGGCTCGTTGGACGCGGCCGTGTCGCCTTCGGGGAGGTTGAGGTAGCTGAGTTCGTCGATGGGAGCGCCGTTGATCGTGATCTGACCCAGCGCGTTGCAGCACACGACATGGTCCCCCGGAAGGCCGATCACCCGCTTCACGAGGTGATCCTGCGAATCCGTCGCGGAGATGCCGACGAAGTTCAACACCCAGTCGACGGCCTGCACGAGAGGAGGCTGAGCGGGCGTCTGCGGCGGGGCGTCGAGCCAGCCACCGGGATCCTTGAAGACGACGACATCGCCGCGCTCGTAGTCCGTCCACCGCGGCGTCAGCTCGTCGACGAGAATCCGATCCTTCACGATGAGCGTGCGTTCCATCGAAGCGGAGGGGATGTAGAACGACCGCACCACGAAGCTCTTCACCACGAAGGACACCAGCGCGGCGATCACGATGATCACCAGGACGTCGCGGAGGAAGACCAGGAACCCGCGGCGACGTCTGGACGTGGGCGCGGACGGGGATTCAGTCATCAAGTTCCTTCACGATCATGCACCGTCGTGCGGCGACGGTATCTAGGTTCGCACACCGGGGAGAGAACAAAGCACCCCGGGACATCGTGTCCCGGGGTGCTGTGGAGTTGCTGCGACTCAGCGGTCGCGCTTCTCCTTGATCTTCGCCTTCTTGCCACGGAGCTGGCGGAGGTAGTAGAGCTTCGCGCGACGCACGTCACCACGGGTGACGACCTCGATGTGGTCGATCACCGGGGAGTGCACCGGGAAGGTACGCTCGACGCCGACCTGGAAGCTGATCTTGCGGACAGTGAAGGTCTCGCGCACGCTGTCGCCCTGGCGGCCGATGACGACGCCCTGGAAGACCTGGATACGAGAGCGGCTGCCCTCGGTGATGTTGACGTGCACCTTGACGGTGTCACCGGGGAAGAAGTCCGGGATGTCCGAACGGAGGGAAGCCGCGTCAACGGCGTCGAGGATCTGCATGATCGTCTCTCTCTGCACCCGCCACAGGTCGCATGCATGTATTCAAAGGAACAAGAAAAGGAGTGAACTGTACGGAGCAGATGCATCCGCGGGCTCCCCTGTGGCAGAGCCGGTCACAGCACAAGGAACCATTCTGCCATGGATGCCCATGCGCGGCCAAAACCGTGACGTCAGTCGCGGATGTCGGTCTCCCGGACCACGATGACTTCGTGCGCCCGCGTCGGCGGTGTCGGCTCGTCGACCGTGGGGATCGTCGACCAGGTGATGGTCTCGCGCAGACGCGTACCGCTGCCCTTCGCCTCCTGCCACAGCTGCCAGAGCTGGAGCCAGATGAGGCCGATGCCCGCGACGATCGCACCGGTGAGGAGCCATGGGAACGCCCCGTCGATGAAGAACCCGACCGCGATGGTGAGGCCGTGCCAGATCGTGAAGCCGGCGACGTCCCACCACGACACGGCCCGCTCGACGCGGACGGACGGGCGGGAGCGGGTCAGGAGAGTGAGCAGGAGCTGCCCGAGGAAGACGGAGGGCATCGCAATCAGCAGGACCCAGAGGATCGACCAGCCGCCCTGGAAGACCCCCCAGCCGATCAGCAGCCAGAGCGGCAGCAGGAACGCCGCCGGGAGGAGCCAGCGGAAGAAGGCCTGTCGCAACCACATGCTCAGATCGTACGACGGCACCCTCGCCCCCGGCCCGGTGTTCGCTGAGAGCGCGCGGGGAACGTACCGCTCTCGATCAGGGAGAATGGAAGAGACGAGAGGACAACCGATGATCGAACTGCGCACCCCTGCCGAGATCGATGAGATGCGCGCGGCAGGACGATTCGTCGCGGAGACGCTGGCGACGCTGCGCGACGAGACCAAGGTCGGGACGAACCTCCTGTCGATCGACCGTCGCGCACACGACATGATCCGCAAGGCCGGGGCCGAGTCCTGCTACATCGACTACCACCCGTCCTTCGGCGCGAGCCCTTTCGGCAAGGTGATCTGCACCTCGGTGAACGACGCCGTGCTGCACGGTCTCCCCCACGACTACACCCTGCGCGACGGCGATCTCGTGACCCTGGACTTCGCCGTCGCCGTCGACGGCTGGGTCGCGGACTCCGCCGTGTCGTTCGTCGTCGGAACCGCGCGCGACGAGGATCTGCGACTCATCGACACGACCGAGCGCGCTCTGGTCGCCGCCATCGAGGCCGCCACGGTCGGCAACCGCATCGGCGACATCTCCGCCGCCGTGGCCGCCATCGCGCACGGCGAGGGCTACTCGATCAACACCGACTTCGGCGGCCACGGCGTCGGCCGCACGATGCACGGCGATCCGCACGTGCCGAACGACGGTCGCGCGGGCCGCGGCTTCCCCTTGCGCGCCGGCCTGGTCCTGGCGCTCGAGCCCTGGCTCCTCGCGACGACGGATGAGCTGGTGACGGATCCCGACGGATGGACGCTGCGAAGCGTCGACGGATCCCGCGGCGCTCACTCGGAGCACACGATCGCGATCACCGAAGACGGCCCGATCATCCTGACGGACCGGTCCTTCCTCGGCGTCGACTGACGGCTCGCACGCCCCGCTGTGCCGGACGAGAGGGACGTTCACACGCCTCTACCGCGTATGCCATCCTGAGTCCATGATTCCGCAGGATCGTCACGTCCCCGAGCACCTGTTCCTTGCTCGGCATGGGCAGACGGCCTGGAACCTCGAGCGTCGTCTGCAGGGTCAACTCGATTCGCCGCTCACCGACGAAGGGGTGGATCAGGCGCACGCACTCGCGGAGCGACTCGCAGGCACCGGCGTCCAGACCGTGTGCTCGAGCCCGCTCGGCCGCGCGTGGCAGACCGCGGTCATCATCGCTGACCGGATCGGCGCCGACGTGGTCGAGGTGCCGGAGCTCGCTGAGATCGACCACGGCGAACTCGCGGGCATGACCTGGGAGCAGATCGACGAGGCGTATCCCACCGCCAGGGAGGAGCGCGCTGCCAACCGCTACGGGTGGGCGTTCCCCGGCGGTGAGAGTTACGCTCAGGCGCGAGCCCGCGCCCGAAAGGCGCTCAGCACCTGCGGATGGGCATCGACCGGCGTACCGCTCCTCGTGAGCCACGAGATGATCGGACGCATGCTGCGAGCGGAACTGCGCGGCCTGGACGCGTCGAACGCGCTGGCACTCCGCCATCCGCACGGCGTCGTCTTCGAGATCGACAGATCCTCGGAGCGGATGCTCTGAGCTCCCGTCAGGACTGGGAGGAGTCGTCGCTCGGCAGCAGATCGGGTCGGCGACGACGGGTACGCTCCAGCTGCTGCTCCCGACGCCAGGCGGCGATCGCAGCGTGGTTGCCGCTCAGGAGAACGTCGGGCACCGCTCGTTCCCGCCAGGATGCGGGCTTCGTATAGGACGGGTACTCGAGCAGCCCATCCTCATGGGACTCCTCGACGAGGCTCTCCGGGTTGCCGACGACGCCGGGGATGAGGCGTCCGATGGCCTCGATCATCGCCATCGTGGCGACCTCTCCCCCGTTGAGCACATAGTCGCCGAGGCTGATCAGACGCACTTCGCCGAGGTCGGCCGCGTACTCGAAAACGCGCTCGTCGATGCCTTCGTACCGACCGCAGCCGAACACGAGATGCTCGCGTGTCGCCAACTGGCGAGCGGTCTTCTGGGTGAAGACCTCCCCGGCGGGCGAGGGGAAGATGATCGTCGGGCGTTCGTCGATCCGCGGTGCCGATGCGCCCGCGACCTCATCGAGGGCGAGGGCCCACGGTTCGGGCTTCATGACCATGCCGGCGCCGCCGCCGTACGGGGTGTCGTCGACCGTTCGGTGCCGGTCGGACGTCCAGTCACGCAGGTCGCGCACGCGGAGGTCGAGGATGCCGGCCTCCTGCGCCTTCCCAAGCAGGGAGAGCGTCAGCCCGTCGAAGTAGGACGGGAAGATGGAGAGGACGTCGATGCGCACGGGGGAACCGTATCAGCGGTGATCACTCGGACGCGTCAGCGTCCGAGTCGACCTGCGGCTCGGTGTCTGCGGCATCCGGAAGCTCCTCGAAGAGTCCGGGCGGGGGCGTGACGATGACTCGCCCTCCCGGAACGTCGACGGTCGGGACGATGGCCGAGACGAACGGCACCATGACCTCGTTCTCGCCGGACTTGACGATGAGCAGGTCCTGAGCCGGGAAGTGCTCGACGCGGACGACACGACCGACGATGACATCGTCGCGGACGACGTCGAGGCCGACGAGCTGGTGGTCGAACCACGCGTCGTCCTCGACCTCGTCGGCATCCTGATCGATCCACAGGATCGCCCTGACGAGACTGTCGGCGGCGTCGCGGTCTTCGACGTCTTCGAAGAAGACGACGGGGTTGCCGTTCATCACCCGGTACTCGCGGACCGTGATCTCCTTGCCGTGCCACGGAGATGCCTCGGGCACCTGCAATGTGAAACCGGCACCGGGGACGAAACGCCCCTCGGGGTTGTCGGTGTAGAGCTCGAGCTTGAGCCCGCCCTTCAGACCGTGCGCCTTCACGAGGCGCCCGACGCGCAACTGATTCTTACCCTGGTTGCGGTCCTTCGACACCACGTCAGTCGTCCGCGACATCGACGCGGACCCGACGCCCGTCAGCGAGAGCGCTGACGAGAGTGCGAAGGGCCTTCGCGGTGCGGCCGCCGCGCCCGATCACGCGTCCACGGTCATCGGGGTGCACGCGCACCTCGAGGAGGTCGCCTCGCGGCGACGTGGATTCGTTGATACGGACATCTTCCGGGTGATCGACGATCCCCTTGACGATGTGTTCGAGCGCGGCGGCGAGCACGACGGATTACTCTGCGTCTGCTGCGGGAGCCTCAGCGGCCTCCGCGTCGGCCGCGGCGGGAGCCTCCTCAGCGGGAGCCTCCACCTTCTTCTCGACCTTGGGCTTGACGACGGACTTCTTGGACGCGTCGATCTCGAAGGGGACCTTCGGCTCGGCGACCTTGAGCGTGGACTTCGCGTCCTTGTCGCCCTTGAACTTGCCCCAGTCGCCCGTGATCTTGAGGATGGCGGCGACCTGCTCGGTCGGCTGTGCGCCGACGGAGAGCCAGTACTGTGCACGCTCGGAGTCGACCTCGATGAACGAAGGCTCCTCGGTGGGGTGGTACTTGCCGATCTCCTCGATCACGCGACCATCGCGTTTGGTCTTCGAGTCGGCGACGACGATGCGGTAGTACGGCGCACGGATCTTGCCCAGGCGCTTGAGACGAATCTTGACAGCCACGATTCTCCTGAATTGTGTGGAAGGAAACGAACTGATCGCCTGGAGAGTGGGGTGCACACCCGGCGGAAGCTCAAATGAGTGTGGACGAAAGCTGGATAGAGGGTCGAGCAGCCGTCCGACCCTCTATTCTGCCAGATGCGCGCGCCAGGCGCGAAACGTGACGAAACCGCTTTGTCGTGTCGCGCCGCCCGCGTGCCAGACTGTGCGGGTGAAGCTCGAGTTCGCCTCTTCGGCCCGCTCCACCGTCGGCCTCGAATGGGAGATTATGCTCGCGGATCCCGCGAGTGGTGACCTCGTCGGGCGCGCCCCCGAGTTGCTCGCCGCGCTCGAGGCCGAGAGCGCGGAAGAGCGCCACACCGTCACGGGTGAGCTGCTCACGAACACGATCGAGGTCACGAGCGGCATCGGCGACTCCGTGGCGCACGCCGTCGACGACATCGCCAATGCGATCACCTCGGTGCGATCGGCGACCGACCCCGCCGGGATCGAGCTGCTGTCGGCGGGGAGCCACCCGTTCGCGCAGTGGTTCGACCAGCAGGTCACCGACAAGTCGCGGTACCACACACTGATCGAGCGCACGCAGTGGTGGGGCCGCAACATGATGATCTGGGGAATCCATGTGCACATCGGGGTCGAGGACCACCGCAAGGTGTTCCCCATCATCAACGCCCTCGCCGGCTACCTCCCCCACCTCCAGGCGCTGGCCGCATCGAGTCCCTTCTGGGCGGGCGAGCGCACCGGGTACGCATCGAATCGTGCACTCGTCTTCCAGCAGCTCCCGACCGCCGGACTCCCCTGGCCGCTTCATGACTGGTCGCAGTACGAGTCCTACCTCGACGACATGGTCCGCACCGGCGTGATGGAGGACGCCACCGAGGTGCGGTGGGACATCCGCCCCGCTCCTCGGTGGGGGACGATCGAGGTGCGCGCCTGCGACGGACTGTCGACGTTGCCGGAGCTGGCGTCCGTCGCCGCCCTCGTCCAGGTCCTCGTCGAGCACTTCTCGCGCCAGCTCGACGAAGGGAAGACGCTTCCAGAGCTCCCAGCGTGGTTCCACCGCGAGAACAAGTGGAGAGCAGCGCGCTACGGACTCGAAGCCCGGGTCATCGTCGACTCCGCCGGCACCCAGCGCCCCGTCCGAGACCACCTGGCGGAGACGCTCGAAGCCCTGGCTCCCGTCGCGGTCGAGCTGGGGTGCGTGCGCGAGTTCGGCGGCATCTCGACGATCCTGGAGGGTGGTGCCAGCTATGCACGTCAGCTCGCCGTCGCCGATGCAGCGGGTGGCGACCTCACCGCCGTGGTGCAGCATCTGATCCGCGAGTTCCGCTCCGGACCCGAGTCGTCGACCGACGAGCCCTGACGTTCCTGCGCGGTCAGTCCTCGACCAGCCTTCGGGCGAGCCCTTCGTCGAGCACGACATCGGTGATGAGCCCCGCCGCCAGAGCGGCCCGAAGACTCACCAGCTTCGGGATGCCGGACACGACGCACACCCGGCGCGGAACGCGACGCAGGCGATCGAGACCCGGCCCCGTCGCTCTGGCGTTCACACGGATGTCCCGCCAGGAACCGTCCGATCGGAAGAACACCGTCGCGACGTCGCCGATCGCGTGATCCTCGCGAAGACTGCGATAGTCGTCCCGCCCGAGGTACCCGCCGACGTAGACGCGACTCGGCACCTCCGCAGCCGGGGACCCCAGACTGAAGACGGCGACGTCCATCTTGGCCTGCAGATCCAGCACACGGCGGGTGCTCCGCTCGCGCCACATGGCCTCGCGGGTCGCCGGGTCGTCGAAGAATGCGGGCACCGGGAACTGCTGCACCTGTGCTCCGAAGGCACTGCCGAACCGTTGGAGGATGTCACTGGAGTACTCGACGCCGGTCGTCTGGGTGTTGCCGGCGCCGTTGAGCTGCACGAAGGTCGTGTTGTGCGTCTCCTTCTGCGTGAGCCCACGGCTCACCGCACTGATGGTCGACCCCCACGCGACTCCGATGACCATGTTCGAGTCGACGAACTGGGAGAGCAGGCGCCCGGCGGTGAGGGCCACGCGCTCCAGCCGTTCCACCTCGCTGAGGATCTCGGGCATCGGCACGACATGCGCGGCAACGCGATGCCTGTCGCGGATGCGCTGCTCGAGCATCCCCAGCCGCTCGAGAGGCGAGTTGATGCGGATATCCACCAGGCCGCTCTCCCTGGCGAAGCTCAGGAGCCGTGAGACGGAGGATCGGGAGGTGCCGAGCTCCTGAGCGATGACCTCCATCGTCTTGTCCTGCATGTAGTAGAGCTGCGCGGCGGTGAGCGCCGCGATCAGCTTGCTGTCGCGGGTTTCCGCGGCCTGACCGACCATCATGACCTCCTCTCCCTCGATCCTTGCACATATGTGCAGTGGGCTTGCGCGGGATGCCACACAGGTCGATGCTGGTTGGCAAGTAAGGAAGAGAGGGTCGACGATGATCGATTCGACACACTCGTCAGCGGAGCGCGCAGAGGTTCGCGCCGTCCGCGAATCAGGACGCACGAGCGTCCTCGTCATCGGTGGCGGGATCAACGGAATCTCCACGTTCCGCGACCTGGCGCTCCAGGGAGTCGATGTCGTGCTCGTCGAGCGCGGCGACTTCGCCTCCGGCGCATCATCCGCGTCGAGCCACATGATCCACGGCGGCATCCGCTACCTCGAGAACGGCGAGTTCCGGCTCGTGCGCGAGTCCGTCGAAGAGCGCAACGGGCTACTCAAGATCGCCCCTCACTACGTCAAGCCGCTGCAGACGACGATCCCGATCTACTCGACCTTCTCGGGCATCCTGTCCGCCCCGCTGCGTTTCCTCACGCACAAAAGCGGCAAGCCGCAGGAGCGAGGAGCGTTCCTCATCAAGGTCGGCCTCACGATCTACGACACGTTCTCCCGAGACGGGGGAACCGTGCCGCGGCACCGCTTCCTCGGACGCAAGAAGTCGCTGGCCGAGCTGCCCTCGCTCGACCCGCACATCAAGTACACAGCGACGTACTACGACGCCTCGATGCACGACCCCGAGCGCCTCGCACTCGACGTGCTTCAGGACGGGCGCGCCGCACACCCCGGCGCGCACGCGCTCAACTACGTCGAGGCGATCGCCCGCGACGGCGACAAGGTGACGCTCCGTGATCGCGAGAGCGGGACCGAGTTCGCGGTGCAGGCCGATGTCGTCGTCAACGCCTCGGGACCCTGGACCGACCTCACGAACGAGGCACTGGGCGAGGACACCCGGTACATGGGTGGCACCAAGGGGTCGCACATCGTGCTCGACCACCCGGAGCTGCTCGAGGCGACCCGGGGACGCGAGATCTTCTTCGAGCACTCCGACGGCCGCATCGTGCTCATCTACCCGCTCAAGGGGCGTGTCCTGGTCGGCACCACCGACATCGATGCAGACCCTCGCGAGGTTCCCGTCTGCACCGAGGAGGAGGTCGACTACTTCTTCGACCTCATCCACCACGTCTTCCCGACGATCCCGGTGGCTCGTGACCAGATCGTCTACAAGTTCTCGGGCATCCGCCCGCTGCCGCGTCATGAGGACACGGCACCCGGCTTCGTGTCCCGCGACTACCGCATCGAGGTCGACGAGAAGGGCGCGGTCCCGCTCGTGAGCCTCGTCGGCGGCAAGTGGACGACGTTCCGCGCGCTCGGCGAGTCGCTCTCCGACATCGTGCTCGGTCTCCTCGACCGCACCAGGACCGTCTCGACGGCCGGTCGCGCCATCGGCGGCGGCCGCGACTTCCCGCGCACCGAGAAGGCCCGGCGCCTCTGGATCCAGGAGAACCTCGCCGGCGCCGGCGCACGAGCCGACCGCCTCCTCGCCCGCTACGGCACCCGTGCCGCACAGGTCTGGGAGTACGTCGAGCAAGGCCCCGACGCTCCCCTCGCGAAGGGCGACCTGTCGACACGGGAGCTCGAATGGATGGTGCAGAACGAGATGGTGAGCCGTCTCGAAGACGTCGTCCTGCGCCGCACCAGCATCGCGTTCACCGGCAACGCCGACGCCGAGGTGCTCGACGAGATCGCCGACGCCCTGGCGCCCCTGCTCGGCTGGGACCGCGCGCGTCACGACGCCGAGCTCGACCAGACGCGACAGCTGCTGAACGAACGGCACGGACTCGATATCCGGTCCCGCACCCGCGGCTGACTGGACTTCGGACAGCCGCCCTCCTCGCGGCGCAACCCCCATAACGTGTCGGGGCAGAGGGGCCCCGACACACAAGAAAGGTCAAAGAAGACATGGCTGATGTGAATCTCGGTCTCTACTTCCTCTCGGAGTTGGTCGGCACGGCGATGCTGATCCTCCTCGGATGTGGTGTCGTGGCCAACGTCGCCCTTGCGAAGAACAAGGGCTTCGGCGGCGGCTTCCTGATGGTCAACTGGGGATGGGGCCTCGCGGTCTTCGCCGGTGTGCTCGTCTCCGCGTACTCCGGTGCGATCCTCAACCCCGCTGTCGGCATCGGCCTCCTGGTCGCCGGCAAGATCTCGTTCGTGATGTTCCTGACCGCGACCGCCGCCGAGCTCCTCGGAGCCATCATCGGTGCGATCGTGGTGTGGCTCGCCTACAAGCAGCATTTCGATGAGGAGCCGGAGGCCGCCAACAAGCTCGGCGTCTTCTCGACCGGTCCCGCGATCCGCTCTTACGGCTGGAACCTCGTGACCGAGATCATCGGCACGTTCGTCCTGGTGTTCGTCATCTTCGCGTTCGCCGACTACGGCGACATCGAGGTCGGCACGCCCGGAGGCCTCGGCCCGCTCACCGCCCTTCCGGTGGCACTGCTCGTGGTCGCGATCGGCGCGTCCCTCGGTGGTCCGACCGGCTACGCGATCAACCCTGCCCGTGACCTCGGCCCGCGCATCGCTCACGCGATCCTGCCGATCAAGGGCAAGGGTGCCAGCGACTGGTCCTACTCGTGGGTACCTGTCGTGGGTCCGCTCATCGGTGGTGTGATCGCCGCACTCGCAGCGCCCGTGCTGCTCGGCCTCGCCGGCTGACGCACACCCCATCCGCACTGGAATTCAAAGGAGAGCACAAGTGGCTGACTACATCATCGCCATCGACCAGGGAACCACGTCGAGCCGCGCGATCATCTTCGACAAGAAGGGCAGCATCGTCGCGACCGGACAGAAGGAGCACGAACAGATCCTTCCGAAGGCCGGCTGGGTCGAGCATGACGCGGCCGAGATCTGGCGCAACGTGCAAGAGGTCATCGGCCTCGCCCTCGGTCGAGCCGACCTGACCCGGCACGACATCGCTGCCGTCGGAATCACGAACCAGCGGGAGACCGCTGTCGTGTGGGACAAGAAGACCGGCAAGCCGATCTACAACGCGATCGTCTGGCAGGACACCCGCACCCAGGAGATCGTCGACCGCCTGGCGGCCGACGGCGGCGTCGAGCGGTTCAAGCCGGTCGTCGGCCTGCCTCTCGCGACGTACTTCTCGGGAACGAAGATCGCCTGGATCCTCGAGAACGTCGAGGGTGCCCGCGAGAAGGCGGAAGCCGGCGACCTGCTCTTCGGCACCACCGACTGCTGGGTTCTCTGGAACCTGACCGGAGGGGCCGACGGCGGTGTGCACGCGACCGACGTCACGAACGCCTCGCGAACGATGTTCATGGACCTCGAGACGCTCGAGTGGCGCGACGACATCCTCGAGGCGTTCGGTGTGCCGCGCTCGATGATGCCGGAGATCCGCTCGTCCTCCGAGGTCTACGGCACGGCCGAGAGCTCCTCACTCCTGCGTGAGACGCCGATCGCCGGCATCCTGGGCGACCAGCAGGCCGCGACGTTCGGCCAGGCGGCGTTCCAGACCGGTGAGAGCAAGAACACCTACGGTACGGGCTGCTTCCTGATCTTCAACACGGGCGAGGAGATCGTCCACTCGAAGAACGGGCTGCTCACCACCGTCGGCTACAAGCTCGGCGACGGACCGACGCACTACGCACTGGAAGGATCGATCGCCGTCACCGGATCGCTCATCCAGTGGCTGCGCGATCAGCTCGGCATCATCTCCTCGGCCCCCGAGGTCGAGAAGCTGGCCGAACAGGTCGAGGACAACGGCGGTGTCTACATCGTCCCCGCGTTCTCCGGACTGTTCGCACCGTACTGGCGTCCGGACGCACGTGGTGCGATCGTGGGCCTCACCCGCTACGCGAACAAGAACCACATCGCGCGCGCTGCGCTGGAGGCCGTCGCCTTCCAGACCCGCGACGTGCTCGATGCGGTCAACGCGGACGCCGGGGTGGATCTGACGGAACTCAAGGTCGACGGCGGCATGGTCGCCAACGACGCGCTCATGCAGTTCCAGGCGGATGTGCTCGGAGTGCCGGTCGTGCGTCCCGTGGTCGCGGAGACCACGGCGCTCGGCGCCGCGTACGCCGCCGGTCTCGCCGTCGGGTTCTGGGACGGCCTGGACGACCTCTCCTCCAACTGGCAGGAGGACAAGCGTTGGGAGCCGTCGATGGAAGACGCCGAGCGTGACCGTCAGCTGCGCCTGTGGCGCAAGGCCGTCACGAAGTCCATGGACTGGGTCGACGACGACGTGAAGTAATCACCGTGAGATGAAGCGGGTCCGGAGTTCTCCTCCGGACCCGCTTTCTCGTCTCACGCCCCTGTTCGGAGAGCGTCGACGACCTCGAGGAATGCTCGGGCCACGTTCCGAGGTGCAGCGATGTCCCAGGCGAGATGCTCGACCCGAGCCGGTCCGTCACTGACCTCCGCGACCGCGACATCCGCGCCCGACCGCTCGACAGTCCCCGGCGCGAGCAACGTCACCGCCAGGCCCGCGGAGACTAATCCGAGGATGAGCGTGGCGGAGTCGGCTTCGAACGCGACATCCCGAGTCAGACCAGCGGAAGCGAACGCGGCGTCGCTCTGTGCGCGGCCGGAGGTCGCAGCAGGGAAGTCGGCGAAGGTCAATCCGGCGAGGTCCCCGAGCCCGACCACACTCGCACCTGCCAGCTCATGCTCCCGCGGGAAGACGGCCACAAGCCGGTCACGGGACAGTGTGCGCGACGCCACGCCGACCGGATCCACGCCTTCGCGCAGACCGAGCAGAGCCACATCGAGCTCGCCGCGACGGAGCCGGGTCATGAGTTCGTCGCTGTTACCGACCTGCAGTTCGACCCTCGCGAGCGGATGCACGGCGCGGTATGCCACGAGCACGGCGGGAAGATCCACCGCTGTCACGGTGGGGATGACGCCGATCCGGAGCGTGCCCACAACGACCCCGTCGACGGCAGCGGCGTCCTCCTTCGCCTGCTCCGCCGCACGAAGCGCTGTTCGTGCGTGCTCGACGAACGCTTCACCGGCCTCGCTCAGGCGAACGCTGCGGCTCGACCGCACGAACAGGCGCCGACCGAGTTCGCGTTCGAGCGCGGCGATCTGATGACTCAGCGCGGATTGCGTGACGAAACAGCGCTCCGCCGCCCGGGTGAAGCTCGAGGTGTCAGCCACCGCCACGACGTAGCGAAGCTGTTGGAGTTCCATCCGGCCATGATGTCACTTCATAGATGAAGTGAGAACTATGTGTTGGATTCATCGAATGGGACGGCGCACTCTGGAAGCATGAACCGCCTGACTCTGGTGCTCCTCACCGCCCTCGCCCCGGTCGCCTGGGGAACCACGTACCTCGTGACCACGGAACTCCTTCCCGTAGGACACCCGCTCTTCGCCGGCCTCCTGCGCTCGCTCCCGGCCGGGCTGCTGGCCATCGCGCTCAGCCGCCGGCTTCCGCATGGCTCCTGGTGGTGGAAGTCGTTCGCGCTCGGTGCGCTCAACATCGGGGTGTTCTTCCCCCTCCTGTTCCTCGCCGCCGAACGCCTTCCGGGCGGCGTCGCGGCAGCTGTCGCAGGCGTTCAGCCGCTCATCGTCCTGGTTCTCGGCGCGCTCGTGCTTCAGGAGCGGATCCGGCCGACCACCGCCGCGGCAGCCGCAGTCGGCGCCGGTGGCGTCGCGCTGGTCGTCCTGGGACCCGCGGCCCAACTCGATCTCTGGGGAATCCTCGCCGCACTCGGAGGCGTCACCGCGACCGGGGTCGGCATGATCCTCACCAAGCGATGGGGCCGGCCCGCGGGCGTCGGACCGGTCGCGTACGCCGGCTGGCAGCTCAGCGCCGGAGGCCTTCTGCTGCTGCCCGTCACCCTGATCGTCGAGGGGGTGCCGGCGGAGATCGACGGCGGTGCCGCATCGGGCTACCTGTGGCTCGGCACGGCCGGCGGAATCGTCGCCTACACGCTGTGGTTCCGTGGGGTCCAGCAACTGCCGGTCATCGCACCGGGGCTGCTCGCGCTGCTCTCCCCCATCGTGGCGACCGTGCTGGGACTGCTGGTCGCCGGCGAGCAGTTCACGCCGCTCCAGGCGATCGGGTTCGTGCTGACCCTCGGCGCTCTCATCGTGGGGCAGTTCGTCGCGCGCCCGACGGCACGCGGCGGAGAACTCGACGCGCCGACGGTCGCGCCGGTGCTCACCGCACCGCGCTGAGAGTGCTCAGCCCTTGCCGAAGAGCTTCTGGATCTCGGCGAGATCGGCCTCGCTCGGCGCTTGCGCCGCGCCTCCGCCGAGACCGAATCCCGAGCCGGTCGGCGTCGACGAGGAGGCGATGCCCGCGTTCTCGGCTGCGCGCTTGGCCGGGTTGCCCGACCGCGAGCCACCGGAGGACTTGGCCTTCTTCCCGCGCTTCGACGACGCGCCGGGACGCCCCATGCCAGGAACGGCGCCCATGCCGGGGATGTTGGGCGTGCCGCCGCGGGCGACCGTCTTCATCATCTTCGCTGCCTGCTCGAAACGCTGCACGAGCTGGTTCACGTCGGTGACGGTCATCCCCGAACCACGGGCGATCCGCAGGCGGCGTGAGCCGTTGAGCACCTTCGGGTTGCGCCGCTCCCCAGGAGTCATCGAACGGATGATCGCCTCGGTGCGATCGATCTCGCGCTCATCGAAGTCGTCGAGCTGCTGCTTCATCTGCCCCATGCCCGGAAGCATCCCGAGCATCTTCTTCATCGAGCCCATCTTCTTCATCTGCTGAAGCTGGTCGAGGAAGTCCTCGAGCGTGAAGGCCTCGGTCGCGAGCTTCTCGGCCATCTTCATGGCCTCTTCCTCATCGAAGGCCTGCTGGGCCTGCTCGATGAGGGTCAGGATGTCGCCGAGGTCGAGGATGCGGCTCGCCATGCGGTCGGGGTGGAAGGGCTCGAGGTCTTCGAGGCGCTCACCCGTCGAGGCGAAGATGATCGGACGGCCGGTCACCGAAGCCACCGAGAGGGCGGCGCCACCACGGGCGTCACCGTCGAGCTTCGAGAGCACGACACCGGTGAAGTCGACGCCTTCCTGGAACGCCTTGGCCGTGTTGACGGCGTCCTGCCCGATCATCGCGTCGATGACGAACAGGACCTCATCGGGGTTCACGGCCTTGCGGATGTCGGAGGCCTGCTTCATGAGCTCGGCGTCGACGCCGAGGCGGCCGGCCGTGTCGATGATCACGACGTCGTGCTGCTGGCGGCGTGCGTACTCGACACCGTCGCGCGAGACCTTCACGGGGTCGCCGACTCCGTTGCCCGGCTCGGGCGCGTAGACGGTGGCACCGGCCTGCTCGGCGACGACCTGGAGTTGATTGACGGCGTTCGGACGCTGAAGGTCTGCGGCGACCAGAAGCGGCGTGTGGCCCTCACCCTCGAGCTGCTTCGCGAGCTTGCCCGCGAAGGTCGTCTTACCGGAGCCCTGGAGACCCGCCAGCATGATCACCGTCGGAGCGGTCTTCGCGAACTGCAGACGCCGCTGCTCGCCACCGAGGATCTGGACGAGCTCCTCGTTGACGATCTGCACGACCTGCTGCGCGGGGTTCAGCGCTTTGTTGACCTCGTCGCCGAGCGCGCGCTCGCGAACCTTCGCAGTGAAGTCCTTGACCACGACGAGCGCGACGTCGGCGTCGAGCAGGGCACGACGGATCTCGCGCACGGTGCCGTCGACGTCGGCCGCGGTGAGCTTTCCCTTCGTGCGGAGGTTGCGGAAGGTCTCGGTGAGCCGATCGGAGAGCGTGCCAAAGGTAGCCATGGTGCTGTCGATTCTACGCGAGCGGAGCCTCCATGCTCAGCGCGGCCCGGAGCTCGGTCTTCGCCCTCTGATAGCGACCCCGCGCCGTCGACGCCGGGATGCCGAGGAGCTCGGCCGCATCGGCCAGGGAGAAGCCGTCCCAATGCACGAGACGGACGAGTTCCGCGAGGTCGGGTTCGAGGCGCGAGATGGCGTCTCGAACCTCGGCACCGGCGTCCGCCGGAGCCGCCGACAGCTCGTCCCCGGCGTGAGAACGGATGCGGTCGGCCAACGCCCATCTCCGCCGCTCCCCGCGCGCATGGTTGAGCAGCGTGCCGCGTGCGACGCCGAAGAGCCACATCCGCGCACGCTCGGGTTCGTCGGGGAGCCGGCCGACACGCCTCCATGCGACGACCATCGTCTCGCCGAGGAGATCAGGTGCATCGTCTTGACCGACTCGACGCGAGAGGTAGGCGAGCAGGTCGGCGGCGCTCGCCTCGAAGGCCGCGATGAGCGCCGCATCCTCTGTGCGTCGGTTCACGGGGTGCCACCCTCGCCGCCCCAGTCCTCGTACTCGCAATGCACCTGACTGTGAGCCTCCGCGCCGGCCAGATCCCCCCGTCCGGTGTCGATGCCGTTCGCCTTCAGCTCATCGAGGAGCGCCTCGGAAAGTGCTTGGTCATGCGCCAGCCACGCCGTCACGTCAGGTGCATGCGGATCGGTGACCTCCTCCTCCTCCGAATCGGCCGGCTCAGCCTCGAAGATGGCGAGGTACTTCGCCACATAGGGTTCCGCAGCGGCCTCGACGTCCGTGTTCGCGAACCAGTCGTCGATGATCCGGTCGACCTGAGGCTGCGTGAACACGTTGTGCGTATCCCAGCCGCTGTAGCGGATCTCGCACTCCCCCCACGTGGGCGACGTGTACGTGTAACTGCGATCGGGGTTCTCCAGCCCTGGATTCCAGAACCAGTCGGACGACGCCGTCGCGATGCCCGCACCACCGACCAGCAGGAGCCCCAGCGCCCCGCTCAACAGCACCGCGCGGCGCTTCCTGCGGCGCGGTCGGACGACGGTCCGCGCTTCGGCGACCATCGCGCGCAGGTCGACCGACTCCACCGTCGGTCGCGGCGGCGCAGAGTCATCCAGCAGGTCATCCAGCTGATCGCGGATCATGAGTTCCTCCTCGGGGTGGGTTCACTCATGACGTGTCCGGCTCACGGCATTCCGTCCGCGCTGATCGATCAATCTGCCCAGGGAAGGTCGTGGATCGTCCCGAGGGCGTCGGTGAGCACGACTTCCGGGGTTCCTCGGCCCGCGCCCTGCTCAGCCCAGACGCGCAGCGCGGAGAGCACGGCGGCGGCATGGGCTGCACCGAGGATGTCTGCACGGACGACGTCGACGCCCGAATCGTGCGCCGCACGCGACACAGCGGACGAGAGCCGCGCGAGTCGCAGACCTGTGTCGCGCTCGAGCTCGTCCTCGACCCCCATGGCGGCGGCATTGCGGAGTGCGAGCGCGAGGGGGTCCGGCGCGAAGTCGCGCACGACGAGCAAGAGGATGCCGCGGACGGCGTCGCCCGTCGCCCGCTTCCCCAGCTCCTCGAGGGATCCGATCGCGTGTCCGATCCGCTCGTCGACCCCCGACCACAGGACGTCGCTCTTCGAGGTGAAGTAGTTGAAGAAGCTCGACCGGCTGACACCCGCCCGCTGCGTGATGTCCGCCACCGATGTGCCGTCGTACCCGCGTTCCAGGAAGAGCTCGCAGGCCGCCTCCGCGAGAGTCTCGCGCGACGACGCCTTGGGACGCCCTGCACGACCGGTGGAACTCATGCCCTCACGCTACCGCGCGCGACCGATGTGCATCCGTTCCGACCAGTCGGGAGTATTGTTAGACCCGATCCAACTAATCGCTGATGATGGGAGACGTCCATGCTCGACATCCTCACGCCGGGACTCGCCCCGGACCTCGTGCCGTACACCGAAGGGTGGGAGCTGCAGCGTCGCATCCACGCAGACGTCGTGGACGGGACGCGAGAGGACACACTGATCCTGCTCGAGCATGAGGCCGTGTACACCGCGGGGAAGCGCACCGAGGCGCACGAGCGCCCGCAGGACGGCACCCCCGTGATCGACGTCGACAGAGGGGGCAAGATCACCTGGCATGGGCCGGGCCAGCTCGTGGGCTATCCGATCGTCCGACTACCCGAGCCGATGGACGTCGTCGCACACGTGCGGCGCCTCGAGCGCGTGCTGATCGACGTGCTCCGCCCCCTCGGCGTCGACGGCTACCAGGTGGACGGCCGAAGCGGCGTCTGGGTCCGTCGCCCGCTCTCGGAAGACAAGGTGGCGGCCATCGGGGTGCGCGTGCAGCAGGGGGTCACGATGCACGGCTTCGCGATCAACTGCGACAACAGCCTCGTCGGGTTCCGCGGGATCATCCCGTGCGGCATCACCGACGCGGGCGTCACCACCGTGAGCGAGATCGTCGGCGCCGACGTCTCCCCCGCCGACATCGTCGACCAGGTCTCGACCGCCTTCACCACCGAGTACGCAGGAGTTCCCGCATGACCGCCGCCCCCGAGGGACGCAAGCTCCTCCGCCTGGAGATCCGCAACGCCGAGACGCCCATCGAGCGCAAGCCCGAATGGATCAGGACCAAGGCGAAGATGGGGCCGGAGTACACAGCCCTGCACTCCCTCGTGAAGAGCGAAGACCTGCACACGGTGTGCCAGGAAGCCGGCTGCCCGAACATCTACGAGTGCTGGGAGGACCGGGAGGCGACCTTCCTCATCGGCGGTTCGCAGTGCACGCGGCGCTGCGACTTCTGTCAGATCGACACCGGCAAGCCCGACGCCTACGACACCGATGAGCCGCGTCGCGTCGCCGAGAGCGTCGTGCGGATGAACCTCCGCTACGCCACCGTGACCAGCGTCGCCCGCGACGACCTCCCCGACACCGGTGCGTGGCTCAACGCCGAGACCGTGCGGAAGATCCACGAGCTCAATCCGAACACCGGTGTCGAGCTGCTGGCGAACGAGCACAACGCCGATCCGGCGTTCCTCGGCCAGATCTTCGACGCGCGCCCGGAGGTGTTCGCCCACAACGTCGAGACCGTGCCCCGCATCTTCAAGCGCATCCGTCCCGCGTTCCGCTACGAACGCTCCCTCGACGTCCTCACTCAGGCCCGCAATGCCGGGCTGATCACGAAGTCGAACCTCATCCTGGGCATGGGCGAGGAGCCGGAGGAGGTCGTCCAGGCACTGCACGACCTGCACGACGCCGGATGCGACATCATCACGATCACCCAATACCTGCGCCCGTCACCGCGCCATCACCCGGTCGCCCGCTGGGTGAAGCCGGCGGAGTTCGTGGAGTTCAAGGAAGAGGCGGAGCGCATCGGATTCCTCGGAGTGCTCGCCGGCCCCCTCGTACGCTCCTCGTACCGTGCGGGACGGCTGTGGGCTCAGTCGATGGTGTCGAAGGGACGCGACATCCCCCCTCACCTCGCGCACATCGCCGAGAGCGCGGACCTCGGGTTCGCGCAGGCCGTCTGACCCGTCGCCGTCCTGGGCGGCGCCTCAGTCGGCGCTCATGACGGACTGCACGGTGCCGTCCGAGCCGAGGTTCACGAGCAGGACGTCGTCGGAGGAGCTGTCGTCGAGTGCGTACTCGAGTACCGCGAAGGGCTCCGAACCACCGTGCTCGTCGGCGAGGATGGTCATGCTCATCAGCCGGAGGGACCGGATGATGTCGACTGCGGCATCGCCGGAGACGTCGACGAGGACGTCGGGCAGCTCATCGCCGTAAGCCTCCTGCTGCTGGAGGATGTACTCGGTCACCTCGCTGGTCCGGTCATCCACCTCCGCGAGCATGCCTCGGCGAGCGGTGTCGTCGACGTTCTCGAGGCCGGCGATGAGACCGGCGGCGATGTCGAGCGCGTCCGCGGACACGTCGTCCTGGTCGGGCGCGGTGAGATCGACGGTCACGCTCTGGTCGCCGAGCTCCACGGTCTCCGACCAGAAGATCGAGCCGTCGGGGCCCGAGGACAGGAGTCCGAAGTAGTCGTGTTCGATCGCCATAACGCTATGAAACCAGCCTCGTGCTCACTGCGGTAGTCCCGTCATCAACCGACCAGCGATTGGACGAAAACATGGGGGGTGAATCCGGTGAGATCATCGATCCCCTCGCCCTGTCCGAGCAGCTTGACCGGGATGCCGGTGCGCTCCTGCACGGCCAGCACGAACCCGCCCTTCGCGGAGCCGTCGAGCTTGGTGAGGACGAGTCCCGTGACACCCGCGTGCTCCAGGAAAGCCTCGGCCTGCATCACGCCGTTCTGCCCCGTCGTGGCATCGAGCACCAGGAGGACTTCGCTGATCGGCGCCTGCTTCTCGATCACGCGACGCACCTTGGAGAGCTCGTCCATGAGACCGCCCTTGGTGTGCAGGCGGCCGGCGGTGTCGATGATCGCGATCTCGATGCCTTCACGCTTGGCATACTCGACCGTCTGGAACGCGACGGAGGCGGGATCCTGTCCCTCCTGCTGCGGACGGACGATCGCCGCTCCCCCGCGCTGCGCCCATGTCGCGAGCTGGTCGACCGCGGCCGCGCGGAACGTGTCCGCGGCACCGACCACGACGCTGCGCTGATAGCCGCGGAGGAACTTCGTGAACTTGCCGATGGTCGTGGTCTTTCCCACGCCGTTGACGCCGACGACGAGCACGACCGCCGGACGCTCCGTGAGCTTCAGGGTCGTGTCGAACTTCGCGAAGTGCTCCTCCAAGGTCTCCCGCAGCATGCGCTGAAGGTCCTTGGGATCGGTGGTGCGGTACCTGTCGACCTTCGCGCGCAGCTCCTCGACGATGCGCTCGCTGATGTCGGGACCGAAGTCCGCGGTGATGAGCGCCGTCTCGAGGTCCTCCCACGTCGTCTCATCGATCGTGGGTTTGACGAACATGCCGCGCAGCGCGCGACCGAGAGACCAAGACTTCTCCGCCATCCCTCCAGCCTACGGGTAGCGGCGGTCAGACGGTGGCGGCCGCGCGATCGCCGACGCGCTGCCCGACGACCGCGGACACGCCGTCCTGGCGCATGGACACACCGTAGAGGGCGTCCGCGATCTCCATCGTGCGTTTCTGGTGGGTGATGATCAGGAGCTGTGAGCTCTCCCGGAGTTGCTCGAACACAGTGAGCAGGCGCCCGAGGTTCGCGTCGTCGAGCGCGGCTTCGACCTCGTCGAGGATGTAGAACGGACTCGGCCGTGCCTTGAAGATCGCGACGAGCAGCGCGACCGCCGCGAGGGAACGCTCACCACCCGAGAGCAGGGACAGTCGTTCGATCTTCTTGCCGACCGGACGCACCGACACCTCGATGCCTGTCGTCAGCATGTTGTCGGGATCGGTCAGCGAGATGCTGCCCGTGCCGCCAGGGAACAGCAGCGGGAAGACCTGGCCGAACGCTTCCTTCGTGTCCTCGAAGGCGCTCGCGAAGATCGTCTGCATGCGCTCGTCGAGATCGGCGATGATCGTCAGCAGATCCTGCCGCGTCTGCGTGAGATCGGCGAGCTGCTCGGTGAGGAAGGCGTGGCGCTGTTCGAGTGCGGCGAACTCCTCCAGGGCCAGCGGGTTCACACGACCGAGCTGCGCGAGCTTGCGCTCCGCCTCCGCGAGACGGCGCTGCTGGATACGGCGATCGAACGGGATGGCGGTGTCGTCGAGCGCATCGTCCGAGGCCGTGTCCGCGCCCGGATCGCGAGGAACCAGCTGATCGGGACCATATTCCGCAATCAGAATATCTTCGTCGAGGGAGAGCTCGGATGACACCCTCTCGAGCAGGCTGTTCAGGTGGAGCTTCTTCTCGTGGATCTGCAGTTCGAGTCCATGAACGCTCTCGGTCAACCCGGCGAGACGTTCGCGCAGTGACGTCTCCTGGGAACGCAGCGCGACGAGTTCCGCGTTCTGCGCTGAGCGTGCCGCCTCCGCCTCCGCGAGAGCGACCCGCGCCTCGGTGACGGAGCGGTCGAGCGAGTCGAGGATGCGCGGAAGCTCCTCGGCCACGGCGGATGCCGCCTCACGCTGCGCCCGGCGAATCACGGAGCGGCGTGCCGCCTCGGCAGCGGCGTCCCGCTCCTGCTCGCGCTGCCGTTCGAGGCTCGCCACTCTCGCCTGCGCGGCACGCACCCGTTCCCGCAGCGTCTCGATCTCGAGTCGCGACCGCACCTCGCCCTCCCGGGCGAGTTCGAGCGCCTCCAGCAGTCCATCCCGTGCCGACGCGTCGAGGACGGGCCGCGGTGCGGCTATCGCCCCGTCCAGCGCGGCCTTGGCCTCTTCCGCCTTCGCCTCGGCGTCGGACACGGCGGCCTGGGCCTGGACGAGCCCCAGTTCGAGGCGCTCGCACTCGGCCACCGCGGACTCGTGGCGCACCGTCACCCGGTTCACCTGCTCGGCGTGCGTGGCAAGAGCCGCATCGTGCTCGCGGAGAGCTCGAAGCGCATCCTTCGCCTGACGGCGGGTGGTCTCCACCGCCTCGTTCGCATCCTCGCGAGCCTCCCGAAGCGAGTCGACCACGATCTGGATCTCCGCGAGCCGCTCGGCTGCGGCATCGCGTTCGGCCGCGAGCTCGAGGCGAGAGCGCTCGCCCCCCGACCCCGTGCGCAGCGTCTGCGCGGTGATCACGTCGCCGCCCACGGTGACGATCGTCGTCGAGGTGTCACCCGCGACATCCAGGGCCGTGCGTGCAGCGCGCGCGGCATCCAGGCCATCCGCGATGAGCACATGCGAGAGCACACCGAGAACCCCGTCGGGTGCCGTCACCGTCTCGACGGCGGGCGTGACTCCGGCGATCGGCGACGCCGCCGGCTCCGGTCGACGCGCATCCGCGACCACGAAATCGACCACGCCCCGACGATGCGCGGCGACCTCCGCGGCCTGCGCGAAGGCATCGGCGGCGGTGTCGATGAGGACGCCCTCGGCGAGCGGCCCGAGAACTGCGGCGATCGCCGCCTCGAAACCGGCACGAACCTGTACCGAGTCTCCGACCAGACCGCGCACGCCCTTGCCGCCCGCCTTGACGACCTCGGCGGCCCCGCCCGACAATGCCAGCGCGCTGCCCAGCGCCGCCGCCTTGGCGGTCAACGAGTCGACCTCGCGCTCCGCGGCGTGCAGACGCTCGCGCAGGGTCTCACGCTCCGCTTCCGCGGCCGTGGACGCGCGCTGCGCGCTGTCGTACGCGGCTGCGTGCTCGACCGCGGTGCCTTCGGGAGCCTCGGCGTCATCGATCGCCTCGAGCGCTTCCGCGGCTTCACGCCGACGGGCGTCCGCCGCTTCGAGCGCATTCTCCTGCCGGAGCACCGCACCTCGCACGGCCGCGAGGGCGGAGGCGGCCGCGTCTGCGGTGCCACGCAACGCGGTGAGCCGCATGTCGTACTCGGAGACCAGTGCGCTCTGCTCGGCGATGTCCACGTCGAGCGTGTCCAGTTCGGCGCGAGCGTGCACCACCTCGCGGCTCGCCGATGCCGCGGCGTCCTGCGCATCGCCCAGCCCGGCGGAGATGACGTCGATCTCGTCCTTCGCCTCATCGATCACGCCCTGGGTCACGGTGACGGCCGTGACCGCGGCGTCGTCGTCCTCCGATCCCAGCAGCGCGAGGCGCTGATTCGCCAGCGTGTAGAGCCCACGCATGCGCTCCTGCACCTGCTCCAGCCCGAAGGCCACCCCACGCGCCTGGTCGACGGCGACCGAGTTCTGGTCCTGCTCCAGCCGCGCGATGCTCGCGCGAACCGTCTCCGCCTGGTCCGACAACACCAGTCGTTCGGTATGGCGCTCATGTTCGGTGCGCGTGTGATCCGTGAGAGCCGTGCGCAACGCGACCACGTCGTCGGCGAAGATCCGAGCCTTCGCATCGCGGACGACGGCCGCGATCGTCTGCGCTTCCCGTGCGATCTCGGCCTGTCGACCGAGCGGCTTGAGCTGACGGCGGATCTCTCCTGCGAGATCGCTCAGGCGGGTGAGGTTCGTCTCCATCGCGTCGAGCTTGCGCAGGGTCTTCTCCTTGCGCCGACGATGCTTGAGGATCCCTGCAGCTTCCTCGATGAACCCTCGGCGATCCTCCGGAGAAGCCTGCAGGACCGTGTCCAGGCGGCCCTGACCGACGATCACGTGCATCTCCCGACCCAGCCCCGAGTCGCTCAGCAGCTCCTGTACGTCGAGGAGACGACAGCCCTCGCCGTTGATCGCGTACTCGCTCGAACCGTTGCGGAACAGGGTGCGGCTGATCGTCACCTCGGCGTACTCGATCGGCAGGGCACCGTCGGCGTTGTCGATCGTGAGTTGCACCTCCGCACGCCCCAGCGGGCCACGCGTCGAGGTGCCCGCGAAGATGACGTCCTCCATCTTGCCTCCGCGCAGGGTCTTCGCACCCTGCTCGCCCATCACCCAGGCGAGCGCGTCGACGACGTTCGACTTGCCGGAGCCGTTCGGGCCGACGATGCAGGTGACGCCGGGTTCGAACACGAAGCTCGTCGGCTGCGCGAACGATTTGAACCCTTTGAGCGTCAGGCTCTTCAGATGCATGCGGGCACCGCTCGTCCGGGGAGATTCACGCGGCTACGCTACCGGAATTCCGCGCCTCTGCCGGCATCCCGCGCGGACGCCCACGGAACCGGAGCGTGCGGCGACACGCCGATGCGATCGCGATGTGCTTGACGTCTGCGGCGTGGGTTCGCTACGGTGGCCTCCGGATCGCCACACGAAAGGAGGTTACCGATGATGATGATTCAGCTCAACGCACAGGCCACTGGCCTCGCCGCGCCCGCGCACTTTGCGCCGCGCCCTGCGTTCTCGGTAACCGCCGGCGTCCGCTCGAGCGCTCTCTCGTAGAACCGCACCCCGAGAACCCCGGCCCTTAGTGGGCCGTCTCCTCCGGTCGGTCCTTCCGCGCCCCACCCTCTGATCTGCTCCAGATCACGGATCCCCTGCCGCTCTCGGCATCCGCGTCGCGCGGACCGACGAGCCGCATCCTTCCGCACCGTCCCCGACTGCTTCCGTCGTCGTCGTGCGGTGCTTCCGCACCCCATCCCACCATCACTCTCGAAGGAATCACCGTGAACACCACGTTGCACCGCAGCGTCTCCCACCCGCCCGATATCGAGGACCGCGAGGTCCTCCAGATCCCCCGCCCCGACGAACTGCGCCGCCTCGCGCTCGCAGATCGTCTCTCCCTCCGGATCGGCCTCTGGCTGTTCCAGAGGGCGCAGCGCCCGGCGCGACAGCGCCGCCGCCTGCACCTCGGCCCGTCCGAGCTGTTCCTCCTCGGGGAGCAGCGTCATCGTTCCGCCGCCGAGTCGTACGCGCTGCTGACGTATGACATGCAGCGCGGTATGCGCTGACGGACGGCCGGACGTGAGCGACACCGTCGCCGCCGATCTGTTCCCGCATCCGCTCGCGACTTCCGCGGGCGGATGCGGGAACCCGCAGTCGGCCCCCTCTCCCCCGCACGCCCCGCACGAAGGACCTGAGATGACGACCACCGAACCGACGATCACACCGCTGATCGTGCCGGTCTCCCTGGACGACGACGACGCCGCGGAGTTCCTCGCCTACGGCGAACTCAACCGGCGCATCTGCGACGAGCAGGTCGGGCTGCCCGACCTCGCTCCGGATGCCGCACAGATGCTGCCTGACTGGCAGGATGACACCGACTCCCTCGACCTCGGGTTCGTCGCCCGCGTCGGCGAGGAGATCGTCGGCATGATCACGATCACCTTCGCTCAGGAGGCCGAGGCGCATGCCGCCGAGATCGACCTGCTGGTGCCGGAGGCGCATTGGGGCCAGGGCGTCGAGGATGCCCTGCTCGCCCGCGCAGAAGCCGAGGCCCGCTCCCGCGGGCGAATCCTCCTGCAGATCTGGAGTCTGCACCGCCCCGTGGAGACCGAGCGGATGCTCGTGCCCCGCACCGGCTGGGGACGGATCCCCGCCACGCCGCTCTCGGATCTGGTGGAGGCGAACGGCTTCGCCCTCGAGCAGGTCGAGCGCAACAGCGAGTACGACCTCCGCAGCGATGCCGCCTTGCTGCGCACCGCGCTGGAGGATGCCACCACGTTCGCCGGACCCGACTATCGGGTCATCGAGTGGAATATGCCGACGCCGCCGGAGCTGCGCGACGGGTTCGCCGCCGTGCTGGCGCGCCTGTCGACGGATGCGCCGAGCGGTGACATGGACTTCGCGGAGGAGAGTTGGGACGCCGAGCGCGTGGTGCGCCGAGAGGCGAGACTGCTCGGCGCCGGCCAGACCGTCTCGGTCGTCGCCGTGCAACACGTGCCCACCGGAGAGCTCGTCGCGTACAACGAGCTGCTCATCGCCGCGGACCGCACCGGGGTCACGCATCAGTTCGGCACCCTCGTGAGCAAGGAGCATCGCGGACACCGCCTCGGCACCATCGTGAAGTGCGCGAACCTGCTCCGCTGGCGCGAACTCATGCCGGAATCGACCGTGGTGTCCACCTTCAATGCGGAGGAGAACAGGCCGATGCTGAGCATCAACGAAGCGATCGGCTTCGTCCCGGTCTCCTATGCGGGTGCGTGGCAGAGGAAGGTCTGACACGCGTGCGGATCCGATCTCATTCTTCGGGATGACATCGGATCCGCACCATCATCCGCCCGACCGACGACGCGGAACAGACGGATGAGCAGGCTGGAATCATGAACATCCCCGTGATCGAAGCCCATGCCCTCACCAAGACCTTCGGTATGACACGCGCGCTCGCCGGCGTCGATCTCGCGATCAACCGCGGCGAGTCCGTCGCGATCATGGGCGCCTCCGGCTCCGGCAAGACCACCCTTCTGCACGTCCTCGCCGGTATCACCGCGCCCGACGCGGGAAGCGTCGTCTTCCGCCCTGCCGAAGGTGCACCCATCGAGGTCACCGCGCTGGGTGAGGCCGCACGATCCCGGCTGCGCCGAGAGCGGTTCGGTTTCGTCTTCCAGCAGGGCCTGCTCATTCCCGAGCTCACGGCTGTGGAGAATGTCGCGCTCGCCTCGATGATCAACGGGATCCGCCGCCAGGATGCCGTGCAGCACGCGGCCTCCTGGCTGGCCGCGCTCGGGCTCGCCGGCATGGAGGATCGCCGGATCGGCGAACTCTCCGGCGGCCAGGCACAGCGCGTGGCGATCGCCCGCGCGCAGGCGACGGGTGCGGAGCTGGTCTTCGCCGACGAACCGACCGGTGCCCTCGACTCGCACACCTCCTCCGAGGTGATGGATGCACTCCTGTGGTCGACCACCAGTCAGGGGCGCACGCTCGTCGTCGTCACGCACGACCCCGACGTCGCAGCCCGCTGCACGCGCACGATCGCCGTCCGTGACGGGCGCATCATCTCCTCTGCGGTGGCCGCATGAACCGCAACGTCCTCGCCCTGCTGCTCCGGCCCGCACCCGGCCAGAACAGCGTCCTCGCACTTCCGGTGGTCGCGTTCGGAATCGTGACCACGTTGGTGCTGACGGTCGTCGGCGGCGCACAGTCGTTCTGGGGCTGGACCGATGAGTATGCACCTCTCTACCAGGCGCTCGCAGCGATCGCACTCGTCCTGCTTGTCGTCCCCTTGATGTCACTGGGCGGTGCAGCGGCGAGACTCTCGGCGCGCCGCCGCGACGAGAGGCTCTCGACCCTGCGTCTGCTCGGTGTCTCCCCCGCCGGGGTCACCGTCGCCACGGTCGCCGAATCCGCGCTCGTCGCCGCAGTCGGCGCACTCGCCGGAGTCCTCGGACACCTCGCCATCAGCCCGTTCATCGGACTCATCCCGTTCCGGGGCGAGCCCCTCGGCTTCGGCGCAGTGGTCCTGGGACCGGTGCAGATCGCCGTCGTCTTCGCCGGTGTGCTCCTCCTGGCATCCGCCAGTGCCGTCATCGGGCTCCGTCGCGTCGTGATCTCGCCGCTCGGTGTCCGCACCCGCATCACCGTGTCGAGCGTGCATTGGATCCGAGCCCTGATCGCCGGGGGCGCGATCGCGATCGCGTTCGTGCTGATCAAGGTGTTCCCCTCGATCGGCGGGCTCGTGACGACCATCGTCGTCATCGCGGCACTGTTCGGCGCTGCGCTGGCCGTCCTGAACGTCGTCGGACCCTGGGTCCTCAAGGTGGCGGCTTCTCGTCAGCTGCGTCGCGCCGAACTCCCCGAGCGACTGCTCGCGGCCCGCATCGTGCTGGACTCGCCGAAGGCCGCATGGCGACAGGTCGGCGGCATCGCGATGGCGAGCTTCATGGCGGTGTTCGCCGGCACCGGCGTCGCGCTCATGAACGTGATGACCGGACCGGATGCCTCCGCAACGGACTTCGCCCTCGCCCGCGACATACGGACCGGCCTCATCATCACGTTGATCGGGTCGTTCCTCATGGTCGCGGCATCCGTGGGCGTCAACCAGGCGTCGGACGTGCTCGACCAGCGGGAACTGCATCGCAGTCTCCACCACCTCGGCATGCCTCTGGAGACCGTCGACCGTGCACGCCGACGCGCGATCATGTCGCCGCTGCTCGTCACGGCGATCGGATCGGCGGTGGTCGCCGCCATCCTGGTCTTCCCGCTGGTCGGGATCGCGCTCATCACCGCACCCCTGTCCCTCCTCACGATCGCCGCCGTCGTCAGTGTCGGGATCGGTGTCGTCTGGGCCAGCACGTGGGCGACGCGACCGCTGCTGCAGGCCGCGTTCCAGACGGCGTGACGCGCGCTGCCGCTGGCCCGCTCGCCGCACGCTGGAGGGCGGAGGGTCAGCGGCGCCGCTGGCAGCTGGGGCAGAAATGCGACGAACGGTTCATGAACGACACCCGCCGGATGGTGCCGCCGCAGCGTGGGCACGATTCGCCCCCGCGCCCGTAGGCGTTGAGGGAGTGCGCGAAGTACCCCGCCTGACCGTTCACATTGACGTACTGCGCATCGAAACTCGTGCCGCCCTCGGCGAGGGCCTTCGCGAGGACGATACGCACCTCGGCGAGCAGGCGTCGCACCGACGGAGTCGAGAGACGGTTCGCCGGAGTCTCGGGATGGATACGCGCCGCCCAGAGGGACTCGTCGGCATAGATATTGCCGATGCCGCTCACCACGCCCTGGTCCAGGAGGACACGTTTGATCGCGCTGCTGCGTCGAGCCAGCTCCACGCGGAAAGCCTCATCGTCGAATGCGTCGTCCATGGGATCGCGTGCGATGTGGGCGACCTGGGTCGGAATCCGCGACACCCCGTCATCGATCAGAGCATCCACGGCGAGGGAGCCGAAGGTCCGCTGGTCGGCGAACACGATCGCGAGTTCACCGTGCACGGGATGCTCGATGCCGATCCGGACACGCTCGTGTCGCTCAGCATCGGCGTCGGGCGCTCGCAGGAGCATCTGACCGCTCATGCCCAGATGAGCGATCAGCGCGGACTGCGTGTCGTCGAGCGGGAGCCACAGGAACTTCCCGCGACGTGAGGCCGCAGCGAAGCGTCGCCCTTCGAGGCGGCCGACGAAGTCCGCGGCGCCGGCTGCATGCCGCGTGAGGGCGCGCTCGTCGAAGACGCTGACCGAAGTGATCAGCGCGCCGACGGCGGCCGGCTCGAGGCCCGCGCGGACGACCTCGACCTCAGGAAGCTCAGGCACGCTCGCTGAGCGTGCGCCAGGCGCTGAGGGCCGCCGCCATCTCCGCGGTCTTCTTGCTGCTGCCGGTGCCGGTCATGCGGACATCGCCCACGGCGACGGTGGCAGTGAAGCGACGGTCGTGATCCGGCCCGCTCGCCTCCACCGAATACTGCGGCGGGGTCGCCCCGACGCGCGCCGCGAGTTCCTGCAGGCTCGTTTTCGGATCCATCGCCGCGCCGTAGCGCTCCGGGTCCGCGAGCAGCGGCTTCGTGAGCCGCAGGACGAGCTCGGTGGCCGCATCCGGTCCGGCCGACAGGTACGTGGCGCCGATCACGGCCTCCATGGTGTCGGCGAGGATCGAATCCTTGTCACGACCGCCGGTCTGCTCTTCACCGCGCCCGAGCAGCAGGTGGCTGCCGAGGTCGATCCCGCGTGCCACCTCGGCCAGCGCGACCGTGGACACGACGCTCGCGCGTCGCTTGGCCAGCTCGCCCTCGTCGAGGTCCGGGTGCGTGGTGAACAGCATGACCGTCACCGCCTGCCCGAGCACCGAGTCTCCGAGGAACTCCAGGCGCTCGTTGTGCGGGATCCCGCCGTGCTCGTACGCGTAGGAGCGGTGGGTGAGGGCCAACCCCAGAAGCTCCGCGTCGATATCGACGCGGAGCTTATCTGGGAGAGGTCTCGTCCCCCCGGGGACCTCCGTCACGGTTCGCGACTCAGACGTCGGCGACCTTGCGGCCCTTGTACTCGAGGAAGAGCTCCGTACCCTGCGAGTCGGTGACGACCTTCGCCTGGTGGGGACGGCTGTAGACGACCTGGCCGTTCTCGATGGTCTTGACGAGGGCGACGGGAGCCGCCTTCCACTGCGCGCGGCGCGAGCGGGTGTTCGAACGGGAAACCTTGCGCTTCGGGGGGTTACCAGCCATGACTAGCTCTCTTCTTCTCGGCGGCACGAGATTCTTCCGTGCCGTCTTGGTCTGTGATGTTCTGGAGCGCACTCCATCGAGGATCGATGGGAGCCACCTGCTCCGTTCCGGTGCTCACGGCCAGTCGTTCACCCGTTTTCGGGTCGAGACCCGGGCAATCCGGCTGACACACCGGCTGAAAAGGAAGCGACAATACGGCCGCATCCCTGACGAGAGTTTCAAGATCCACGTGGTCGTCTTGAACCTCGAAGTCAGTTTCTTCCTCACCAGGATACGCGAAAAGCTCCTGGAACTCGACTTCGACAGGCCGAGCGATGTCGATGAGGCATCTGCCGCACACGCCGACGTACTCGGCATCGGCTGTCCCCGACACCAGAATGCCCTCGTGGACCGACTCCAGCCGCACATCGAGAGCCAGCTCGGAACCGGCTTCGAAGGTGACGATGCCCTCTCCCCATGGCTCCTTGAGAGCCACGGAGAACTCGTGTTCGCGCATCTCCCCCGGGCGCCGGACGATGTCGCGGACGGGGAGGACGAAAGGACCGTTCATTCGGGAGCGCACCCCGCCATGCTACCCGGGTCCTACCGGGGCCGCGCCGAACCCGCACTCAGGAACGAGGCTCAGATGCCGCGGGCACCGGTGTCCAGGAAGTCCGCCACCGCCGGCGGCACGAACGGGGTGACATCGCCGCCCAGCGACGCGACCTGCCGGACCAGGGAGCTCGAGACCATCGCGTGCGAAGGGTCGGGCAGCAGGAAGACGGTCTCGATGTCGGCGAGGTGCCGGTTGACGATCGCCATCGGGGACTCGTAGGCGACGTCGATCTGGGAGCGGATGCCCTTCACCAGGACACCGGCGTCGACGTCGCGCGCGTAGTCCACGAGCAGACCCATGCTCCACGACCCGATCACGATGTTGCCCGGCATGCCGTCTTCGGCGATCGATCGTTCGAGCAGGGACAGCCGCTGCGAGATCGGCAGCATCGCCTCCTTGCCCGGGTTGTGCACCACGAGCACGTGCAGCTCGTCGTACAGGGCTGCGGCCCGACGGATCACGTCGAGATGACCCAGGGTCGGCGGATCGAAGGAACCCGGGACGACGGCGATCCGGCTGCTCATGCCACCAGCCTAGGGCACCTCGAACGGGGCTCAGTTCTTCGCGAGCGCCGCGCGATCCTCGTCGCTCACCCTGCGGGCGATGGCCTCACGCAGGCCCGGGTGCTGCTCGAGCGCCGGGTCGGCCGCGAGGATCGCCTCAGCCACCTCGCGCGCCCGCGTGATGAGCCCCGCGTCCTTGACCACTCGGAGGAGCTTCAGGGAAGAGCGGACCCCGGCCTGCGCCGCACCGAGGACATCGCCCTCGCCGCGCAGTTCGAGATCGACCTCGGCCAGTGCGAATCCGTCGAGGGTCGCCGCCACAGCCTCGACGCGGTCGCGCGCGAGAGACCCGGACTCGGCTTCGGTGACGAGCAGGCAGAGACCCGGGACGCCACCACGCCCGACGCGCCCCCTCAACTGGTGCAGCTGGGACACGCCGAACCTGTCGGCATCGAGCACGATCATCGTCGAGGCGTTCGGCACGTCGACACCCACCTCGATCACCGTCGTCGCGAGGAGCAGGTCGATGTCGCCGCGAGCGAACGACTGCATCACCGCGTCCTTCTCGTCCGACGGCATCCGCCCATGCAGCACGGCGCGGCGGAGTCCACCGAGCGTCGGGTGGGTCGCGAGTGCCTCGTCGAGCTGCACCACGCCCCACCGGGGCCCGGAGGCGCCGTCCGGTACGAGGGGCGACGGCTCCCCCGCCTCTGCCGTCTTCTTCGTCGTGTCGATCGCCGCACAGACGGCGAAGACCTGCCGGCCCTGCGCGATCTCCTCGGCGGCCCGCTCCCAGACACGGTTGAACCACCCCGGGTGTTCGGCCAGCGGCGCGACGAACGACTCGATGCCCGCGCGACCGGCCGGCATCGTCCGGATGACCGAGGTGTCGAGGTCACCGAAGACCGTCATCGCCACGGTGCGAGGAATCGGCGTCGCCGTCAGGACCAAGGCGTGGGGACTCGAGCCCTTGGCGCGGAGGGCCTCCCGCTGCTCGACACCGAAACGGTGCTGCTCGTCCACCACGACGAGACCGAGGTCGGCGAAGGTGGTCTTCTCCCCCAGCAGCGCGTGGGTGCCCACGACGATGAGAGCCTGGCCCGAAGCGACCCTGAGCGCGGCCTTGCGTCGCTCGGCAGCCGGAAGCTGTCCGGTGAGCAGAGTCGGCATCAGCAGCGGCGCCAGATCGGGCCCGAGCATCTTCGCGATCGAACGCAGGTGCTGGCCGGCCAGGACCTCGGTCGGGGCGATCAACGCCGCCTGCCCGCCGCTCTCGGCCACCTGCAGCATCGCCCGCAGCGCGACGAGCGTCTTGCCCGAGCCCACCTCGCCCTGGACGAGACGGTTCATCGGCCAGGACCCGACGAGGTCCGCGGCGATCTGCGCGCCGACGGTCTCCTGATCGGGCGTGAGCGTGTAGGGCATCGCTGCGTCGAAGCGTTCGAGCAGTCCCCCGGGCCCGGCGGGGCGTGAGGTCGCCGAGAGCGCGCGGACGGCGTCTCGCTGCTGCAGGAGCGCCGTCTGGAGCGTAAGCGCCTCGTGCATGCGGAGCGTGCGCACCGCCGGATCGATGTCGTTGCGCGAACGAGGGCGGTGGATGCGCTCCAGCGCCTCGCCGGCCGTGAGCAGCTCTTCGCTCTCCCTGATGTCGTTCGTCAGTGGGTCGGGGACCTCGGCGAGGTCATCGAGCACTCGACCGATGAGCCGGGCGATCTGCCAGGTCTGGATGGCCGAGGTGGCGGGATAGATCGGGATGGGGACCGCTGCCCGAGCGTCCGCGCTCCTCCTGGCCGCGTCCTCATCGTCGAAGAGCTCGTACTCCGGGTGCGCGAACTGCGTCACACCGTTGAACTCGCCGACCTTTCCGGAGAACACGCCGCGTCGCCCGACCGCGAGATCGTTGGAGCGCCACTCGGCCGCACCGATGTTCTTCGCGAAGAACGTCAGCGACATCCGGCCGATGCCATCTCCGATGACGACGTCGACCATCGCACCCGGCCGGTTGCGCATGCGTCGGAAACTCGACGACAGCACCTCGGCGACGATGGTCACCGTCTCGCCGAGGGGCAGATCGCGGATCGGCGTGAGTTCGCCCGGATCGGCATAGCGACGCGGGTAGTGAGCGAGCAGATCACCGACGCTCTGCATGCCGAAGGCACGACCGAGCGTCTTGGCAGACGCCGCACCGAGCGCATCCTCCAGCGAGGAATCGAGCGTGAGCGACATGCTCCGAGTCTAGGGAACCCGACCGACACGGTCGGCACCGCGGCTGTCGTATCGTGAACGGGTGACGAGGATCATCGCAGGCAGCGCCCGAGGCGCACGGCTCGAGGTGCCGGGCGCCGGAACACGTCCGACGAGCGACCGCGTGCGGGAGTCGCTCTTCGGCGCGCTCGAGTCCCTGAGCGCGATCGACGGCGCGCGGGTGCTCGACCTGTACGCCGGGTCGGGAGCGCTCGGCCTCGAATCGCTCAGCCGAGGTGCGGCGAGTGCCGAGTTCGTGGAACGAGGGCGCCAGGCGGCGGCGATCGTCCGTCGCAACGCGGCTGTGGTCGCCAAGGCGGGCGGGATGTCGGCCGGTCGCGTGCACGAGGGCGCGGTCCACACGTTCCTGCAACGGGCGACCGGCCCCTTCGACCTCGTCTTCACCGATCCCCCGTACGATCTCGACGATGCCGCGATGACCGCGGACCTCATCGCGCTCGCGCCGCTCCTGTCGGCGGATGCCGTCGTCGTGGTCGAACGCGCCCGACGCTCCACTCCACCGGACTTCGCCGCTGCGGGCCTGGAGCAGTTCCGCGAGAAGTCCTACGGCGACACCACCCTCTGGTGGGCCGAGCCCGGCGGCGGCGGCGACCTCGACTCGCCGGAAGATCAGCCGGAGACCGAGTCCCAGTCCCGATAGGGATCCCACCCGCTGACATCGACCGGAAGGTCATCGCACAGCAGATCCTCCTCGCCACGCGGCAACACCCGCCCGATCGGACGGAAGCCGGGTGGGAGCACGCCGTCGGGGAACGTCGCGAGCAGCGCATGGTCCTCGCCTCCGGCCAGTGCGCGCTCCGGGGCGTCGCCGAGCGTCGCACCGTCGAGGGCGATGGTGACCTCCGATGCGGCCGCCATGCGCCGTGCGTCGAGGGCGAGTCCGTCGGACACGTCCATCATCGCGGTCGCCCCCGCCGTCGCGGCCACCGCGCCGAGACCGATCGGAGGCGAGGGGCGCAGCTGCGCGGACAACGCGGCGCTCTCCCCCGCGGCGAGCTTCGCGGCATCGACCGCCACCGGCACGTCACCGTCGCGGAAACGGCCGAACAACACCGAAAGTCCGTGAGCGGCATGGCCGAGCTCTCCGGCGACCGCGACGACGTCACCCGCACGGGCTCCGTCCCGGGTCACCGGGGCCCTGCCCTCGAGGTCCCCGAGCGCAGTCACCGCGACGGTCAGGACGTCCGACACCGTCAGATCTCCGCCGACGACCGCGCAGCCGGGCGCGAGGGCGTCACAGGCGTCCCGGAAGCCGTCTGCGAGCCGCTCCACGAACGAGAGCCGGAGATCCCGCGGCACGGCCAGCGCGACCAGCAGCGCCGTCGGACGCGCACCCATCGCCGCGACATCCGCCAGGTTCACGGCCGCCGCCTTCCAGCCGAGGTCGTACCCGCTGGACCAGGCGAGACGGAAATCGGGTCCGTGCACGAGCGTGTCGGTCGTGGCCACGACGCTCCCCGAGGGCGTCGCGATGACGGCGGCATCGTCGCCCGGTCCGATGAGGGCGTGCGCCGCCGACGAGGTTCGGCTCAGGATCGCCCGGAGGATGCGTCCTTCGGAGACATCGCCCAGGCGCGGATCATCGGCTTCGGGTCGGGAGGGCATGCTGTCAAAGGTAGCCTGGAAGCATGCCTCGATCCCGTCGCCTCGCTGCCCTCGCAGGTGCGGTGATGCTCTCCGCTGCTCTCGCCGGCTGCGCCACGACCGTGCACCTCGAACCGGCCGACGATGCGAACAATCCCGCATGCGCCTCGGTGTCGGTCCTGCTCCCGGACAACGTCGCCGGTTTCGACCGCGTGTGGACGGATGCGCAGGCCACCGGCGCGTGGGGGGAGCCCACCGCTGTCGCGCTGCGCTGCGGCGTCGAGCCACCGGCTCCGTCCGCCCTCGTGTGCACCACGTTGGGCGGCGTCGACTGGCTGGTCCTCGAGCAGGAGAAGGAACGCCAGCGGCTCGTCACCTATGGACGCGACCCCGCGGTCGAGGTGAACATCCGGCGCGGCGAACAGATCGACTTCCAGTCGATCGTGGACTCGATCTCGACCAGCATCCAGTCCGGACTCGCACCCGCCACGGCGAAGTGCACCGATCGGGTGGAGTTCCCCGCGAGCTGATCGCCGCGGGGAACCCGTTCAGCGGCTCAGACCGGCTTCGATGAGCTCGGTGATGAGGTCGCCGTAGCTCAGACCGGACGCCACCCAGCACTTGGGGAACATCGAGATCGGCGTGAACCCGGGCATCGTGTTCAGTTCGTTGACGACGAGTTCACCGGACGGAGTGACGAAGAAGTCGACGCGCGCGAGCCCCTTGCCGTCGACCGCCTCGAACACGCGGACAGCCGTCTCGCGCAGCGCGCTGATCAGGGCGTCGTCGACCTCGGCCGGACAGACGATCTCGACGCCGTCACCACCGAGGTACTTGCCTTCGAAGTCATAGAAGTCACGCGTGGTCAGCACGACTTCGCCCGGCAGGGATGCCCGGGCGCGGTCGCCGTTGCGTCCGGCGAGCACCCCGACCTCGATCTCGCGTCCCTCGACGCGGGACTCGACCAGGACCTTGTCGTCTTCCGCGAAGGCGATCTCGAACGCCGCATCCAGCCCGTCGCCGTGGTCCACACGGGAGACGCCGACGCTCGAACCTGCCGTCGCCGGCTTCACGAACACGACGGAGCCGAGGTCCTCGACGCGAGCGCGGATGCCCTCCGGGTCGGTGCGCCACTCGGCGCCACGCACCATGATCCCCGGCGACACCGAGATGCCTGCCGCCGTGAGCGCGACCTTCGTGAAGTGCTTGTCGAGCGAGATCGCCGAGTCCAGGATTCCGCAGCCCGCGTAGGGCATGTCGATCACCTCGAAGAAGCCCTGGATCGCGCCGTCCTCGCCGTGCAGGCCATGCAGCAGCGGCAGCACGACATCGACCGTGCCGAGCCCTTCGGTCATGCCGTCGGGGTGCACGACGCGCAGCGTGCGGTCGCCACCGGGCTCGGGCCACAGCACGCGCGTGCCGTTGTCGACCACTTCGGGGAGGTGTGCCGCGTCCAACGGGAACTTCGCGGGATCGTCCTCTTCCAGAACGAACGCTCCCTCACGGGTGATCCCCACCGGGATCACGGCATAGCGGTCGCGATCAATCGCTCCCAGCACGCCCCCCGCCGTTGCGGAACTGATCGAATGCTCGCTGGAGCGCCCGCCGAAGAGCACCACCACCGTCTGCTTGTCCATGGTTGGTCCTCTCACCCTGCGGGGTGTCGTCGTCCGTCGTCAGGTGGGGTGCGATGTCACGCGGATCCATCTTGCCGTCGAGCACCATCTTCACCTGCTCGACGATGGGCATGTCGACCTCGGCTTCGCGGGCGAGTTGCAGGATCGGAGCGACGGAGGCCAGGCCTTCCGCGGTCTGCTGCATCTGCTTCACGACGTCCTGGAAGCTGTACCCCTGGCCGAGCAGACGCCCGGCCGTGTTGTTGCGGCTCAGCGGCGACTGGCACGTGGCGATGAGATCTCCGAGTCCGGCGAGCCCCTGGAGGGTCTCGGGATGCGCGCCGTTCGCCACCGCGAAGTCCGTCATCTCGACCAGACCGCGTGTGATGATCGAGGCCTTCGTGTTCTCGCCGTAGCCGACGCCGTCGACGATGCCGATGGCGACCGCGATCAGGTTCTTCAGGACGCCCCCGAACTCGGTGCCGATCACGTCGGTGTTCACGAACGTGCGGAAATAGTCGTTCCGCGCCGCGCGCGCGACGATGTCCGCCGTCTCCTGGCTGCGTGAGGAGATCACGGCGGCGGTCGGCTGCTCGCGGGCGATCTCCAGGGCGAGGTTCGGTCCCGATGCCACGGCGATGCGGTCTGGATCGCAGCGCAGCTCCTGCTGGATCACCTGGCTCATGCGCAGACCCGTCCCGCGCTCGACGCCCTTCATCAGGCTGATGATCTTCGAGTCGCTGTCGGCGAGCAGCGGGCGCAGCGCCTTCAGATTCTCGCGGAGCGACTGGCTGGGCACCGACAGGTAGACCTGCTCGACGCCGTCGAGCGACGTGGCGAGCTCGTGCGTGGCCGTCATGCTGCGCGGCAGGTTGATTCCGGGCAGGTACCGCGAGTTGCGCTTGGCCTCGTCGATCTCGTGCGCGAGTTCCGCCCGTCGCGCCCACATCGTCACCTGGGCGCCACCGTCGGCGAGGATCTTGCCGAAGGTCGTCCCCCAGCTGCCCGCGCCGATCACCGTGACGCGCGGACCGGTCGGAACGGTTCTCTTAGGAGTCAAGGCGTCCGGTCTCCTTCTGGCCGTGGCTCGCGGGGTTCCAACGCTCCGCGGGGGCCTTCTCGTCGCGCAGCTCCTCGAGCAGGGCGGTGATCGCGTTCATGAGACGGTTCGTGGCCTCGTTCAGCGCCGCAGGCTCTCCTGCGCGTCCGCGCAGATCGGAGACATCGACGGGATCGCCGATCAGCACCTGGACGGGCTTGCGCAGGGGCCAGAGACTGAGGCCCTTCTGGTAGCGGCCCATGATCGCCTGCGTGCCCCACTGCGCCATCGGGATCAGCGGGATGCCGTCGGCGAGGGCCAGACGCACCGCGCCGGACTTGCCGCGCATCGGCCACAGCTCGGGATCGCGCGTGAGCGTGCCCTCGGGGTAGACGATCACGCCGCGATCATGCTCGACCAGCTCCTGCGACTGCAGCATCGTCTGTCGTGCGGATGCCGCCGAGGAGGAGCGAGCCACCGGGATCATCCCGGTGCGGCGCAGGAACCAGCCGAGCACCGGCACTTTGAAGAGACTCTCCTTGGCCATGAACCGCGGTGCGCGACCGATCCGCCAGACCGCGACCGCCACGATGAGCGGATCGAACTCCGAGTAGTGATTCGGCGCGAGGATGAACGAGCCCTCCTGCGGAAGCTTCTCCGCGCCGCGGACGCGGATCTTCGCGATCAGCGCGACGGGCGGGATCACCAGCGCCGCGAGCGGCCAGAAGACGCTCGGCCGCGTCGTCTCCGCAGACCGCCTTGCCATCCGAGTCACCGGATGACGTCGAAGTCGGCGCCGAGCGCGTCGAGCTTGGCGAGGAACTTCTCGTAACCGCGGCTGAGGATGTCGACGCCCGACACCTTCGACTCGCCCGTGGCGGTCAAGGCCGCGATGATGTGGCTGTAGCCGCCGCGGAGATCGGGCACCACGATGTCCGCGCCGTGCAGCGGCGTCGGGCCGGTGATGACGGCCGCCTGCTCGAGGTCGCGGCGGGGAACACGGCGGGGCCCGTCCTGCAGTCCGCGCGGGTGCACGACGATGTCGGCGCCCATCTTGACCAGCGCGTCGGTGAACCCCATCCGGTTCTCGTACACGGTCTCGTGCACGACGGAGCGGCCATGCGCCTGGGTCAGAGCCACGACGAGCGGCTGCTGCCAGTCGGTCATGAATCCGGGGTGCACGTCGGTCTCGATCACGACGGGCTTGATCTCGCCGTCGCGACGGAAGAGGATGCCGTCCTCCTGGATGTCGAACCAGCCGCCGGCCTTGCGGAAGACGTTGAGGAAGGTGAGCATCTCCTGCTGCTTGGCGCCGCCGACGAAGATCTCACCGTCGGTCGCGAGCGCGGCGGAGGCCCAGGACGCGGCCTCGTTGCGGTCGAAGATCGACCGGTGGTCATAGCCGCGGAGCTTCTCGACGCCCTCGATGACGATGACGCGGTTCGGCTCGTAGGAGATGATCGCGCCCATCTTCTGCAGCACGGCGATCAGGTCCATGATCTCGGGCTCGATGGCCGCATTGCGCAGCTCGGTGACGCCCTCGGCGCGGACGGCGGTGAGGAGCACCTGCTCCGTGGCACCGACGCTCGGGTACGGGAGGTGGATGTTCGCGCCGTGCAGGCGGCTTCCGCCCGTCGACAGGCGGATTCCGCTCGGGAGCTTCTCGACGACGGCACCGAACTTGCGCAGGGCGTCGAGGTGGAAGTCGATGGGGCGGTCGCCGATGCGGCATCCACCGAGGTCGGGGATGAACGCCTGGCCGAGGCGATGCAGCAGCGGACCGCAGAACAGGATCGGAATGCGCGAGGCACCCGCGTGAGCGTCGATCTCCTCGAAGTGCGCGGACTCCACGTCACTCGGGTCGAACACGAGCGAACCGGGCTCGTCGCCCTCGGAGACACGGACGCCGTGGACCTCGAGCAGCGACCGCACGACGGCGACATCGCTGATGGCAGGGACGTCACGCAGTGTGCTGACGGTCTCGCCGAGGAGCGAGGCGACCATGGCCTTCGTGGCCAGGTTCTTCGCGCCCTTGACGTCGACCCGTCCTCGGAGCGGACGTCCGCCTCGAATGGCGAGGACGTCTCCGGTGAGTGCAGGGACTCCGTCCGGGAGAGCGTCGCGCACAGGTGTCGTCATTCGGAGCCTCACTTCATCAACGGATTTCGGGGGCGGGTTGCCCCTGGCTCCCCCGCCCCCACCGTCTACTGAACGGGAAGGGTTCGGGGCCGCCACGACTCGCGACGGGCCTCGAACTGCGCGATCTTGTCTTCATTGCGCAGCGTGAGCCCGATGTCATCGAGCCCTTCGAGGAGCCGCCATCTAGTGTAATCGTCGATCCCGATGTCGGCCTGGACGTCAGCGATCGACGCCGTCCGCGCCTCGAGGTCCACCGTCATCTGCGCCCCGGGATTCCGGTCGATCTCGGCCCAGATCCGCTCGAGATCCTCTTCCGAGATGGTCGCGGCGAGGAGGCCCTGCTTGCCCGAATTGCCTCGGAAGATGTCGGCGAAGCGGGGGCTGAGCACCACCTTGAAGCCGAAGTCGCGCAACGCCCAGACGGCGTGCTCACGACTGGAGCCGGTTCCGAAATCGGGGCCGGCGACCAGCACCGATGCGCCCTGGAACGGCGCCTGGTTCAGCACGAACTCGGGGTCCTGACGCCAGCCGTGGAACAGCGCATCCTCGAAGCCGGTCTTGGTGACGCGCTTGAGGAACACGGCGGGGATGATCTGGTCGGTGTCGACGTTCGAGCGCTTCATCGGAGCGGCGATACCGGTGTGAGTGGTGAACTTCTCCATGATTCAGAACCCTTCGGTCAGGTCGCTCGGGCTGGACAGAGTGCCGCGGATCGCGGTCGCGGCGGCGACGAGAGGCGACACCAGATGCGTGCGCCCACCCTTACCCTGACGTCCCTCGAAGTTGCGGTTCGATGTGGAGGCGCAGCGTTCTCCGGGGGCGAGCTGGTCGGGGTTCATCCCCAGGCACATCGAGCATCCGGCGAAGCGCCATTCGGCTCCGAAGTCCTTGATGACCTCGTCGAGGCCCTCTGCTTCGGCCTCCAGCCGCACCCGGGCGGATCCGGGAACCACCATGACCCGCACGCCGTCGGCCTTCTTCTTGCCCTTGATGATGGAGGCGAAGGCTCGCAGGTCTTCGATCCGGCTGTTCGTGCAGGAGCCCATGAAGACCGCATCCACGGGCACCTCCTTGAGCGGCGTCCCCGGCGTCAGGTCCATGTACTCCAGAGCGCGTTCGGCAGCCGCGCGCTCATTCGGATCGACGATCTCGGCCGGATTCGGGACCGAAGACGACAGCGAACTCCCCTGACCGGGGTTGGTCCCCCAGGTCACGAACGGCTCGAGATCGTCGGCGTCGATGAAGACCTCGGCGTCGAAGGTCGCGCCCTCGTCCGTCGGCAACGTGCTCCAGTAGGCGACCGCGTCGTCCCAATCCTGGCCCTTCGGGGCGTGCGGGCGGCCCTCGAGGTAGGCGAAGGTCGTCTCATCCGGCGCGACCATGCCGGCGCGCGCACCCGCTTCGATCGACATGTTGCAGATCGTCATGCGTCCCTCCATCGAGAGGGCGCGGATGGCACTGCCGCGGTATTCGAGCACATAACCCTGTCCGCCACCGGTGCCGATCTTGGCGATCACGGCGAGGATGATGTCCTTCGCGGTGACGCCGGGGCGCAGAGTGCCCTCGACGTTGATCGCCATCGTCTTGAACGGCTTGAGCGGAAGCGTCTGCGTGGCCATGACGTGTTCGACCTCGCTCGTGCCGATGCCGAACGCCATCGCGCCGAACGCACCGTGGGTCGAGGTGTGCGAGTCGCCGCAGACGACAGTGATGCCCGGCATGGTGAGACCGAGCTGGGGTCCGACGACGTGCACGATGCCCTGCTCCGCGTCGCCCAGCGAGTGCAGGCGCACGCCGAACTCGGCTGCGTTGCGCCGCAGCGTCTCGATCTGGGTACGGCTGGTCAGGTCGGCGATCGGCTTGTCGATCTCCCACGTCGGAGTGTTGTGGTCCTCGGTCGCGATCGTCAGATCGAGGCGACGGAGCGGTCGCCCCTCGCTGCGCAGGCCGTCGAAGGCCTGCGGGCTGGTCACCTCATGCACGAGGTGCAGGTCGATGTAGATGAGGTCGGGTTCACCGTTCTCGCCCTTGACGACGAGGTGGTCGTCCCAGACCTTCTCGGCGAGGGTCCTGCGACGTGCGGAATCGGCACCGTATGCGGGGGTGGTCATTGCGTGTCTCCTGTGGCTGGCGGTTCGGCCCACGATGGACTCCGCGACGAGGAGGGGCTCTAGATCGAGGTCTCGTCGCGGCCCATAAGAAGAAGGAGCGCGGTCCGCATGACGTCAGATTACCACCGCGCGGACGTGCTCCGACCCGACATGACACTCTGTTGAGCACCCGAACGACCGAGAGGCACCGCATGACCGTCGACACCGCCCGCTTCGCCACCCGTGCGGTCCATGCTGCGCGGGGCCGCGAGACCGCCGCTTCGCGTGCGACGCCGATCTTTCTCACGGCGGGCTTCGAGTTCGACGACTTCGATCATGCCGCCGATCACTTCAGCACCGGCGCCGGTTTCGGGTACACGCGCACCGGGAACCCGACGGTGCGCGCCGTGGAGCGACAGCTCGCCGCGCTCGAGTCGGGCGCGGACGCCGTCCTGGTCGCCAGCGGGCAGGCCGCCGTCGCCACCGCGCTGCTCACGGTGGCGGGCGCGGGCGACCACATCGTCACCTCGACCCACATCTACGAAGGCACACGAGGGCTGTTCCTCGACAACCTCGCCAGGCTCGACATCGAGACGACGTTCGTCGACGACATCGGCGACCCCGAGGCCTGGCGCGCGGCGATCCGGCCGAACACCCGGGCGCTGTTCGCCGAGTCGTTGGCCAATGCGCGAAACGACGTGCTGGACGTCCGCGCCATCGGTGACATCGCCGACGAGTTCGCGATCCCGCTGATCATCGACAACACCCTCGCCACCCCGGCCCTGCTGCGGCCGCTCGAGCACGGCGCGGCGATCGTGGTCCACTCCGCATCGAAGTTCCTCGCCGGCCACGGCTCCGTGCTGGGGGGCGTGATCGTCGACGACGGTCGCTTCGATGCCGAGCTCGCAGGCCACAACGCCCCGCATCTCGTGCTCCCCGGCCGTGGGGACGCGCCCAGCGTGTTCGCCCGCCACGGAGGTCGTGCTCGGATCGCTTACGCCCGCGAATCCGTGGCTCCGCGATTCGGCGCTTCTCCCTCACCGCTCAACGCCTTCCTGATCGGTCAAGGTGTGGAGACGCTCGGATTGCGCGTCGAACGGCAGTCCAGGAACGCACTTCAGATCGCGCGCTGGTTGGAAGCGCACGATGAGGTGGAGAGCGTCGACTACGTCGGCCTGCCCTCGCACCCCGACCACGAGATCGCGACCCGCTACCTCGAGGGCGGGTTCGGCTCGATCTTCACCTTCACCCTGCGGGGCGGTCTGCCCGCAGCCCGGCGGTTCGTCGAGCAGGTGCAGGTGTTCACCCACATGACGCACATCGGCGACGTGCGCTCCCTGGTCCTGCATCCCGGGACGACCAGTCACGCCCAGCGCACCGAGGAGGAGCGCGAGGTGCTCGGCGTGCACCCGGGGACGCTGCGGCTGTCCATCGGCATCGAAGACGTCGAAGACCTCCTCGCCGACCTCTCGCAGGTGCTCCAGGCCGTGCGGGAGACCGTGGCATGAGCCGCCCTCAGCACTTCGGCTGGTTCCTCGCCCGCGGTTTCGGTCCGCAGGGATGGGGGTACCCGGCGCTCGATTGGGATTACGACTGGACGCGCCCCGATGTGTATCAGGACGCCGCCCGCACGCTCGAACAGGCCGGCTTCGACCTCGTGATCATCGAGGATGCCCCGTCTCTGGGGTCCCCGACGACGATCGACCTCCGTGTTCGGCATGCGTTCGGCGGGCCGAAGCACGATCCGCTGCTGCTCGCTCCCTATCTCTTCCAGGCGACCAGGCATCTCGGGGTCGTGCCGACGGTGAATCCCGCCGCCTACCTGCCCTACACCGCCGCACGCCAGTTCGCGACCCTCCAGCACCTCAGCGGGCACCGGCTGGGCCTGAACGTCGTGACCGACACCGGCAGCGCGCGCCACTTCTCGGATGCGCAGCAGCTGGGGCACGACGAGGCATACGACCGCGCCGAGGAATGGCTCGCCGGCATCGGCGCGCTCTGGCGCAGCTGGGATGACGGAGCCCTCGTCGCCGACCGGGAGACGGAGGTCTTCGCCGATGGCACACGGCTGCGGGCGGTTCAGCACCGCGGCGAACACTTCGCCTTCGACGGCCCTCTCAACGCCCTCCCCTTCACCGACGGGGATCCGGCGATCGTCTCCCCCGGCGGCTCCGGTCGGGGACTCGGGTTCGCCGGGGCGAACTCGGACGTGCAGCTCGCACTGGCACCGCTGAACGAGAAGTCCGTGCGCGAGTATCGGGCCAAGGTCCACGAAGCGGCGATCGCGCGCGGGCGGCGCCCGGAGGACATCAAGATCCTGTTCGCCATCCAGCCCGTCATCACCTCGTCGACCGAGGAGGCCGACCGCATCGTCGCCGCCTCCGCCCACCCCGACGATGCCGCACTCGTCCAGATCGCCCGCAAGCAGTCCAGCGATCTGGAGACCGATCTGACGGCGCTCGGTCTCGACGAGCCGCTCGACCTCTCGATCTTCGGGGCCCATGTCTCGCGGGGCAGCATCCAGCGTCTGATCGGAGACCGCGGCGAGGAAGCCCCGCTGCGCGCCCACCTGACCGCACTGGCGCGCACCGGGCGGATCGCCGACCGCACGGGGTTCGTCGGAACGGCGGATGAGTTCGCCGACCTGATCGAGGAGCTCGGAGACTGGGGCAACGACGGTGTGCTGCTGTGGGGAGACTTCCATCCCGTGACCCTGCACCGCACGCTCGACGAGCTCGTGCCGATCCTGCGCCGCCGCGGCATCCTCCGACGCGAGTACGCGGACGGCGGCCTGCAGGCGAACCTGCGCCAGTTCTGAGCCCGGCGCAGGTCCGCTGCGGGACTATTCGCTGAGTGCGGCCTTCTTCTCGGCGCGCTTCTCGCGCGAGGAGGCGATCAGGCTCGCGACCGTCGCGATGGTCATCGAGGCCAGGATCACGCCGAGCGAGACCATGTTGCTGATGTCGGGCACCCACTCGACGTGCTCGCCGCCGTTGATGAACGGCAGCTCGTTGACGTGCAGGGCGTGCAGGATCAGCTTGATTCCGATGAAGCCGAGGATGACGGCGATGCCGTAGTGCAGGTAGCGCAGGCGGTCGAGAAGGTCGCCGAGCAGGAAGTAGAGCTGGCGCAGTCCCATGAGAGCGAAGATGTTCGCCGAGAAGACGAGGAATCCGTTCGTCGTGATCTCGAAGATCGCAGGGATCGAGTCGATCGCGAAGATCAGGTCGGTCACACCGATGGTGACGAAGACGATCACCATCGGCGTCCACATGCGCTTGCCGTCGACCGTGGTGCGAATCTTGGAGCCGTCGTAGGTCTCGCTGATGTCGACGCGGCGACGCAACAGACGGACGATGAAGTTCTCGCGCTGCACCTCACCCTCGTGATCGCCGTCGGGCATCGCCTGACGGATCGCCGTCCAGATGAGGAAGGCTCCGAAGATGTAGAAGATCGGCGAGAAGTTCTCGACGATCGCGACGCCGGCGAGGATGAAGAGCCCCCGCAGGATGAGCGCGATGATGATGCCGACCATGAGTACCTGCTGCTGCAGCCGCCGAGGCACGGCGAACTGGGCCATGATCAGGACGAAGACGAACAGGTTGTCGATCGACAGGCTGTACTCCAGCGCCCAGCCGGTGATGAAGTCACCCGCGTTCTGCCAGCCGCCGACGTTGCCCAGGAGCACCGCGAACAGAAGGGCGAGACCGACGTAGAACACCACCCAGAGGGTGGATTCCTTGGTCGAGGGGATGTGCGGCCGGAGCCGGATGAGAAGCAGGTCGGCGATCAGGATGATCGTGAGGACCACCATCGAGGTGATCTCGAACCAGACGGGGATTTCCAACGGCGCACTGCACCTTTCGCGAGGGGTCGGGAATGAGTCGAAAGTCTCTCCCCCGCACAGATGTGCGTCGCGCGCCCGGAGCAGCGATGACGGTGCTCGTGATGACGTTACGCGCGGATCCGGGATACTCCCTCTCGCCCGGGCAATGCTACCGGAGCCGCGGCACCGCAGGGAACAGTCGGGATACGCGAGATCGTCCGCACGGAATCTGAGACGATGGGGCGTCCATCGACACTTTCCGGGTGAGAGACACCGAACGGAATCAGGATGCCCGTGCAGACGAGTGATCAGAAATGGGCGGCTCAGGCCGCGGCAGGCGACGAGAGCGCCTTCCGCGAGCTGTACCGCGCACATGTCCGACCGGTCTATTGGATCGCCCAAGGGATACTCGCGTCGCCTGCCGACGCGGAGGATGTCACGCAGGAGACGTTCGTCGTCGCCTGGCGCAAGCTTCCCTCCCTCGAGCTCCAGGGCGAGTCGATCCTGCCGTGGCTGGCGACGATCTGCCGGTTCCAGGCCGCGAATCGACTCCGTCAGCGGCGGCGCGATCAGGCGCACACCGCCGAGGCCATGGACGAGACGCTGCTGCCGGACACGATCAGCGTGGAGGAGCAGGTCATCACCGCCGAGCTCGCCGCACGGATCGCCGCCGAGGTGGGCACCCTGAACGATCTCGACCGCGAGATCTTCCGGCTGTGCGCGTCTGAGGGCTATGCGTACCAGGCGGCGGCCGAAGAACTCGGCATCACGCATGCCGTCGTCCGGAACCGTCTCTCCCGAGTGCGCACCCGATTGCGCGGCGCCGTGAAGGAAGTGAGAGACGCATGAACGATCAGACCCCCCTCGGCGACCTGCCCGACCTGTCGAACGAGACCGTCGCCCGGATAGAGGATGCGGTGTTCGCAGAGATCGCCGCCGAGCGCGCCCCGGTGAGCGCGGCCGCCGTCCGCGCACGTGCACGCCGTCGGCGCTGGCTGACAGGCGGTGGCATCGCCGCGGCCTTCGTCATCGGTGTGCTCGTGACCCCACCGATCCTCGGCGCCCTCGGCGGCTCCGGGTCGGTCACGGCCGAGGGGCTGAGCATGTCCGGGAGCGGCGGCATGGATTCGTCCTCGTCGTCGCCGGACCGGATGGCGCAGAGCGCCCCCGAGACGCTGCTCGGCGGCGTCTCCGACACCGCAGTCGCCGGTGACGATGCCGACCGCGAGATCATCGCGACCGCTCAGGCGACCGTCCAGGTGCAGAGCATCCCCGACGCGGCGACGGCGATCGCGGCTCTCGCCGAGGAGCACGGCGGATATGTCGAGAGCACCGAGATCGGCAAATCGGTCGCGATCGACGGCACCACGGCACCTGCTCCTGCCGACTCCGCCTACGGCTGGATCAGCATCCGTGTGCCGTCCACCGATCTGACCGACGTGATCACCGCGCTCGGCGACGCCGGCGAGGTGCTGTCCTCCTCGACGTCGAAGCAGGATGTGACGTCGGTGTCCATCGATCTGCAGGCGCGAGTCGACTCCACTCGGGCATCCGTCGAGCGTCTCACCGAACTGATGTCGCAGTCCGGCAGCGTCTCCGAGCTGATCGAGGCGGAGGTCGCGCTGACCGACCGGCAGGCACAGCTCGAATCGTATGAGCAGCAGCTCGAGGCACTGCAGGACCAGGTGGCGATGTCGTCGCTGCAGGTGCAGCTGACACGAGAGACCACGCCCACCAGCGCTGACCCTGCGGGGTTCACGGACGGCCTCCTCGCCGGCTGGAACGGTCTCGTGGTCTCGCTGAACGCTCTCGTGATCGCGGTCGGATTCATCCTCCCGTGGCTCGCGATCGCCGGCATCGTCGTCGTGATCGTAAGGCTGGTCCGTCGGGCGCGCAGGAACCGTCGCGCCGGGCAGGCGTCGATCGCAGAGAAGGACGACGTCGCCGAGGTGTGATCACCCCGGGCGCCGCACCGCGCGCGAACAGGGCCGCCTCCGCACATCGGAAGCGGCCCTGATCGTTGATTTTCCGGGGTATACAAGAAGTCTTGTGTGATCGTCGTCGCGCGGATAGCGTCGTCTCCCGTGGAAGACATCTCCGTGATCACCGCTGTGCATCATCCGCTGCGCCGCCGCATCTACGACTATCTGCTCCTGTACGGCACCTCGCAGGTGACGGCGATCGCGCGCGCACTCGACAGCCAGGTCGGCAGCATCAGCCACCATCTGCGCATGCTCGAACGCGCGGGAGTCGTCGAACGTGCTCCCGACCCTGCCGGGGACAAGCGCACGAGCTGGTGGACTGTCGCGCGACGAGGGCTGACCTGGTCGACCGATGACTACGCCGACTCCCCCGCCGAGGCTCTCCTCGCGCGCGAGGCGCAACGCCAGGGCATCCGGATGCAGATCGAGCGACTCCAGCAGTGGCACCGCCATCGCCAGGACCCCGCCTACGCCGGGTACGACGGCTCGAACACCGAGACCACGGCCTGGGCGTCTCCCGATGAACTCCGGGATCTCTCCACGCGACTCCTGCGGACGATCCGCGAGTGGCAGGACGGCATCGATCTCGCCGACGGGACGGCGCGCACTCCGGTGTTCGTGTTCGCCCACGCCTTCCCGACGGTGCCGTGATGACCACCGTCAGCGAGCCGACCGAGCTCGTCGCTCCCCCGCAGTTCCGCCGCGACCGCCGAGTGCATGCCTGGATCGGTGTCAAGGCGCTCTCCGACGCCGGCGATGCGCTGTGGACGATCGCGCTCGCCTGGACCGCCGTGCAGATCGCCTCGCCCGCCGTCGCCGGGCTGATCGTCGCGGCCGGGACGGTGCCGCGAGCGGCGATCCTCCTGTTCGGCGGCGTGATCGCCGACCGCGCCGATGCGCGCCGGGTCATGCTGCTCTTCAACGTGCTGCGAGTGGGCGTGCTCGTCGCCGTGGCCGTGTGGGTGCTCGCGACGCCGCCCTCGGTCGCGATGCTGCTCTTCGCGGCGATCGCATTCGGGGTGTGCGACGCGTTCTACGAACCCTCCGCCGGCACCATCGCGCGTCAGCTGGTGCGGGCCGCGGATCTGCCCTCCTATGGTGCGGCCGCGCAGACGGCGTCGCGACTCGGCACGATGGGCGGTGCCGCGATCGGCGGTTTCATCGTCGCGCACGCGGGGCTCGTCGGCAGCGCCTCGGTGAACGCGCTGACGTTCACGCTGGTCGTGGCGTTCATCGCGATCTGGCTGCGGCCACGCTTCCGGCTCGCCCGCAGCGAGAAGGAGTCCGCGCTGCGCGGCATCGCGCGAGGTTTCGCGCACCTGTCGGCGAACCCCACCACCCGCACCCTCGTGATCGCACTGTCGGGTCTGAACCTCGCGGTCGGCCCCGCGGTCGGCATCGGACTCGCGCTGCGCGCTCACGCGGAAGGGTGGGGTGCGCAGGCAGTCGGCCTGTTCGAGGCCCTGCTCGGTCTCGGTGCGGCGATCGGCGCCGTCTCCGTCGCGAAGTGGCGTCCACGGCATGAAGCACGCGGCGGGTTCTGGGCGCTGGTCGTCCAAGGAGCGGGCATCGTGGCACTGGGTCTAGGACCGGCGTGGACCGTGGCGGTGGCCGCGTTCGTGATCGGCGCCACGGCCGGGTACGCCTCCGTGCTGCTGAGTGCGACGTTCTCCGCGACCGTCGACACGGCCTATCTCGGCAGGATGGGATCACTCACCCGACTGGGCGACGACTGTCTGATGCCACTGGCGATGGCGGGCTTCGGCGCCCTCGCATCGACCACAGTCCTCTGGGTGCCGTTCGCACTCTACGGCGGCGCGATGATGGCTCTCATGATCCTGCCCCTGAGCAACAGGGCGTTCCACGCGATGTCGCTTCGGCCGGTCTGAGACTGACGGGGAGAACCCGGAAATGCGAGAAAGCCTCCGGCGAACCGGAGGCTTTCTCGTGTTGTGTGACCCCAGCGGGATTCGAACCCGCGTTACCGCCGTGAGAGGGCAGCGTACTAGGCCGCTATACGATGGGGCCGTCTGGCGAAACGTTTCCGTCGCGCGACAACCGTTCAAGTATGCCATGGCGATTCTCCCTCCGCAAAATCGAGGCCGCCCCATCTCGACGCCCGGGCGTGGCGCGCGGAATCCGTTTGCCGTGAGACGGGGGAAGGAGTTGACTCTTGTCATGCGCGTCACCAAGTTCGAACATGCCGCCCTCCGCCTCGATGCCAATGAGAAGACCCTCCTGATAGATCCGGGATCCTTCACCGCACCGCTGAACGACCTCACCGACCTGGTCGGCGTCGTCATCACCCACGAGCACCCGGACCACTGGACCACCGATCATCTCGATCGATTCCTGCGCACCGCGCCGGGGACCCCCGTCTTCGCGCCGTCCGGGGTGGCGCGCGCGGCAGAGGGCTACGAGATCACCGTGGTCTCCCCCGGAGACACCGTCGAGGTCGGCGGCTTCACGCTGCGGTTCTTCGGAGGAACGCACGAGGTGATCCACTCCTCCCTCCCGACGGTCGAGAACGTCGGAGTGCTCGTGAACGACGAGCTCTATTACCCCGGCGACTCCTATGCCGTTCCCGAGGGCGTCACGGTGGGAACCCTCGCCGCCCCACTGGGCGCCCCCTGGCTGAAGATCGGCGAGGCGATGGACTACGTGCTCGCCGTGGCGCCACGACGCTCCTTCGGTACGCACGACATGACCCTCTCGGTCATCGGGAAGAACATGCACCGGCAGCGCCTGCAGTGGGCGACCGAACAGGGCGGCGGCGAGTTCTTCGTGCTCGAACCCGGCGACACCCTCGACCTGTGAGCGGCGAGCCCCGCCGCCTTCTCCCCTCGCCGACCGAGCGCCTCCGTTTCCGAGAGATGACGGAGGAAGACCTGGACCGGATAGCCGACATGCTCGGCGACCCCGAGGTCATGGCCTTCTACCCGGCGCCGAAGACGCGCCCGGAGAGCGCCGAGTGGATCGCGCGCATGCAGGAGCGGTACCGCGAGGACGGGCACGGACTCTGGATCATCGAGACCCACGACGGCGACTTCGTCGGGGACTGCGGTCTGACCTGGCAGTCCTCGAACGGAGTCGCGGTGCTGGAAGTCGGCTATCACGTACGCCGCACCATGCAGCGCAGGGGCTACGCGACCGAGGCCGCGCTGGCCTGCGTCGAGCTCGCCGCCCGCGAGTTCGCACCCATCCTGCTGACCGCGATCATCCACCCGGCCAACGACGCCTCCCGTGGTGTCGCGGAGAACCTCGGCATGACGCACATCGAGGACGACCGCGCGCACCCGTGGATCGTACGCACGGTCATGGGGATGCAGGTCGCGCAGGACTAGTCCTGTGCGGCGCCGTCCTGCGCCGCCCGCACCCTGAGCTCGCGCTCCAGGTGATCGCGCTGCTCGATGACGAGGCGTCGCAATGCTGCCGGCGCCGCCGCGTTGTCGGCCAGCCAGGTATCGACGGGCTCCAGCGACTCCGCCGCGGGGAAGAACCCGAGAACCAGACGCCTCGCGATCTCGATGCTGCGCTCGTTCCAGACTGCGCCGATACGACGGAAGTACTCGTCGTCGAAGCTCGAGATCAGATCCCGGCGACCGCCAGCGCGGAAGCCGTCGATCTCCGCGTCGAGGTGGTCGTTGCTGAGCGACAGGTCGTTCCACGCCGATGCCCAGGCCTCAGCCCGCACCGCAGGGTCAGGACGCGCTGCACGTGCGCGCCTCGCCGCGGTGCGCCCGCTGCCGGTGTCATCCTGCAGCTGCTCCGCGGCGATCTCCGCCAGGTCGGCATGTCCGGTGGTGATGAGCGCCGTCAGCAGCTGCCAGCGCAGATCCGGATCGACGACGAGACCTTCGGGAACATCGCCGTCCAGCAGGGCGCGAATCTGCTCGTGGTGGACGTCATCGAAGGCAGAGGCCGTCGCCAGCGCCCTCGCCCACGAGAGCTGCGCGTCGCTGCCGGCGTCTGCGGCCTGCAGCGCGCTCCACACGGCGTCCGTCCATGTCCGCTGCTGCTCCTCACGATCGGCCTCGACGACGAAGTGCCGGATCGCATAGGCCGCGTTCGCGAGGACTCCCGCCAGGAGACCGATGTTGGACTCCCCCGGGGCATGTGCGCGGACGATCGCGAGGTAGCGTGCGGCACGGAGCTCACCGTCGCGCGTGGCGTTCCAGAGGGACGACCACACGAGTGCTCGAGCCAGCGGCTCGTCGATCGACGACAGCGATTCCTCGACCGTGCGCAATGACGTCTCGTCCAGCCGCGCCTTCGCATAGGTGAGGTCGTCGTCGTTGAGAAGCACCAGGTCGGCGTCCGGGACGACCACCTCGGTGCGTTCGCCGATCAGGTCGAGCTCCTGCTGCTCTCGACGGACGATCCGTCCGTCCTCACGCGTGTAGAGACCGATGCGGAGCCGATGCGGGCGCGGATCCGTCTGGACGAGGAACCGGCGCCCCTCGTCATCCGATTCGAGCCAGAGCGTCGACACCCCGGAGGTCTGCAGCCAGGCCGCCGACCAGTCGCTCATATCGCGTCCGGAGACGGCACTGAGCTGCACGAGGAAGTCGTCGAGCGTCGTGTTGCCGAAGGCGTTCGCCGCGAAGTAGCGACGAGCGCCCTCGAAGAACGCTTCGTCTCCGACGAAGGCGACGAGCTGCTTCAGCACGGCGGCACCCTTGGCGTAGGTGATTCCGTCGAAGTTCAGCTTGGCGGCTTCGAGATCGGTGATGTCCGCCACGATCGGGTGCGTCGTCGGGAGCTGGTCCTGCTGGTACGCCCAGGCCTTGCGGCTCGCCGCGAACTTCACCCATGCGTCATGGAAACGGGTCGCCACCGCCGAGGCGTGTGCACCCATGTAGTCGGCGAACGACTCCTTGAGCCACAGGTCGTCCCACCAGGTCATGGTCACGAGGTCGCCGAACCACATGTGCGCCATCTCGTGGAGGATCGTGTTGGCGCGTGCGGCGCGCTGCGCGTCCGTGGCCGCCCCGCGCGACAGGTACGACTCGGTGAACGTCACGAGACCCGGGTTCTCCATCGCGCCGAGGTTGTACTCGGGAACGAAGATCTGGTCGTACTTGCCCCAGGGGTAGGGATACGCGAAGGCGTCCGAGAAGAAGTCGAGTCCCTGCCGCGTGACGTCGAGGATCTCCTCGGCCTCCAGGTGAGGTGCCAGCGACCGACGGACGAACACGCCCAGCGCGATGTGCTGCTCGTCGCGTCGCCACTCGCCGTCCACCCGTGTGTAGGGCCCGGCGGCGACCGCGGTGATGTAGCTCGAGATCGGCAGCGTCGGAGCGAACTCCACGCGCTGCACGCCGACACCGAGATCCGTGTGGGCCGGCGACTGGTTCGAGAGCACCACCCACCCGGACGGCGCGTCGACCACGAAGGTGTACTCGGCCTTCATGTCCGGCTGCTCGAAGCACGCCATGACCCGCCGCGAGTCCGCGGGTTCGTACTGCGTGTACAGGTAGGTCTCGTCGTCGGCAGGGTCGTGGAAGCGGTGCAGTCCCTCGCCCGAACGGCTGTAGGCTCCGACCGCCTCGACGCGGACGACGTTGGATGACGCGAGCCCGGCGAGGGAGATCCGCGCCCCGTCGTAGACGACCTCCTGATCGGCGCCGTTCACGACGACGCGGTGCACAGCCTCTCCGATGAAGTCGAGCCACGTCTCATCGGCGGTGGCATCGAACTCAAGTGTCGTCACGGTCGGGAACCCGGTGCGAGCCCGCTCCGGGGCACCGGTCAGGTCGAGTTCGACGCGGATGCGGTGCACGGTGACAGCTGCGGATCGCGCGGCGGTCTCCTCGCGGGTGAGGTTGGCTGTGTCCATGCATCCATCCTGTCATCCGGACGGGTCGCGAACCGCCCCTCCTGCGGCGTCAGGCGCACTGCAGGCGGTGGCCGATCGCGGTGTAGAGCCGAGCCGAGTCCCGCGCGAGCGCCGCGGCGGAATCCTCGTCTCCTCTCGCTGCGGCGATCGACGAGAGGATCGCATCGCTCCGGGCCACCTCGGCGCGGTCTCCGGTCGCCTCCGCGATGCTCCGCGCCTCCCGGGCGTGGCGCTCCGCGTCATCGAGCAGCTCGATCGCCCCGCCCAGCGCCGCCGCGCGCACCTTGATCTCAGCGAGCGAGTTCGCCGCCTCGGTGGCGATCAACGGCGACCCGGCACGCTCGGCATCGCGGAGGGCCCGCGCGGCGGTGGATGCCGCGTCGTCGAAGTCGCCCGCGCGGCCGTCGATGCGTGCCTGCAGGAGTTCGAGATCGGCGGAGGTCGCGAACTCGCCCGCGGTCTGCAGAGTCCGCATCGCGGTCGCGCACAGCGTCTGCGCGAGCTGGTCGTCGCCGCGCGCTTCGGCCACGAGCGCAAGGGTCCTCCGCACGAACGGGAGCGAATCGACACGGGACTCGTCGAGCAGCCCCTGCAGCTCGGCCTCCGCCTCTTCGAGCTGCCCGATCGCGAGCAGCAGCAGCGGTCGGTTGCCCCGCACGACGGCCATGTTGAGCTCGTCGCCCTCGGCCTGCGCCATCGACAGGGCCACGGCATACCCTTCCAGCGCCTCCGGGTACCTGGCGAGGATGCGGAGGGTGTCGGCGTGGTTGCCGGTGGCGCGACCTTCGACGACCCGGTCCCCCGCCGCGCGGGCATGTCCGATCGCCCGCTGATACGACTCGAGCGCCTCGTCGAGATGGCTCATCCATCGCTGGACGTTGCCGATCTGATTCCAGGTCCGAGCGAGAGCCGCGCCCGTGGCGATGCGTCGTACGCGGTGAAGCGTGATCAGCGCCTCGTCGAGACGGCCGAGCTTCTCGGCGCAGTGCGCCACGCCCAGCGCGATCTCCGGCACGAGATCCAACCCTTCTCCGCGCGCAGCCAGGTCGTGCAGACGGAGCGATTCGTTCCACAGCGACCATCGCGAGAGCGCCGGATGCGCGTCGAGCGCGAGCTGCTCCACGGCGCCATCCACTCCGTGCTCCCGGGCTGCCTGGGCGACCGCCAGCACCGTCGCGACCTCACGTGCCGCGTAGTCGGGATCCTCGCCGATCCGGGCCAGCACGGCGGCCGCCGATCTCTCCACGAATCCTCGGCGTGCCGACGACGGCCGGAGCGACCGCGATCTCTCCGCTGCGAACGCGAACACGGTCGCATGCATCTGCACCCGTCCATCACGCAGCTCCACGAGATGGCGAGCGTGCAGGCGATGCAGGTTCTCCGCGGCCTTCGGTCCGCCCGCAGCGACGAGTACGCCCGCGTCGATGTCGCGGTCGAGCATGGCGACGTCCGCGAGCAGATCGGCCTCGCCGTGGGACAGGGAGCGGGTCGCGGCCTCGAGCACGGGACGGATGCGGGCATCTCGAGGCTCGTGTTCGAAGCGGGAGGCGAGATCCTGGAAGGACCAGCCCTCGTGCTCGCGGACGATGCCGGCCAACATCACGAGGTCGAGCGGAAGCCCACCGCCGACGGCGACGATGCGTCTGAGAGCGTCCGCGTGCACGGCGTCGTCGTCTCCCGATGCGGGCGAGTCCGAGAGCAGGCCCGCGAGCAGTCGATACGCGTCCTCCTCGGCCATCGGAGGCACCGTGATCCGCGCGATGCGAAGGCTCCGCGGACGGACGCGCTCGTCCAGGTCGGCGAGATCCACGCGGGCGGTCACGATGAACCTCACCCCGGGGACGAGCAGTGCAGCGAGGCGCCGGGCGTCACCGGCATCCTCGATCACGACGGTCATGTCGCGGGCGGCGATCTGGAGCCGCTCGCGGAGCCGTGGAAGCTCGTACGGCAAGGACCGGACCCCGAGCGCGCCCAGCATGCGCCGCAGGACGTCGATCGGGTCCGCGGGCGGCCGATCGGATTCGGACTCTCGCAGCTGCACGGTGAGCACAGGGGCGGCTCCCGCCAGCGCCGACGCCAGTGTGCTCTTCCCTGACCCGGGGAGCCCGGTGAGGACGAGCACGTCCGCCTCCGGCACCGCCGCCAGCAGAGACTCCCGACCGATCTCAGCGCCGGGTGCCGGGCGGGGCGCGAGCGTCACCTCGATGTGCACACCGGAACGCTCGCCGTTGAGCATCCGGGCGGCGTCTCGCCACTGGACCGCTTCCACCTCCTCCCCACCGAGCACGCGGACGATATCGCCGACGAGACGATCATCCACTCGTCGTCGCCCCGGACGGAAGCAGTCGTAGACGGTCACCTTCGCCGGCTCCACACCCTCTCGCACGACCCCGATACGTCGTGCGATCTCGGCGTAGGACGGGGAACCGTCCCCCGCACGCATCCGCCCCAACCCGATGCAGAGCTCGTCGAGGGTGCGCGGGGCGGGCATGAGTCGAGCCTATGGCAGGCCTCGACCGGCGCGGCGCCCGGCCGCGTTCGGGATCGTTCGGGGTCCGGAGGTTCCGTGCGCCGCGAACCTAGGCTCACTCGACGGAGAGGCCGCCCGACCTCTCGGACAAGGAGAGACTCCCCCATGACGACACGCGCAGAGATCGCCGCGAAACTCGATGACTTCTCCTACCAGAAGGTGAACTTCGGTGGGTTCCTGATGAACAAGCGCGCCAAGAACTCGCACGCTCTGTGGACCCGCACGTCGGACAAGGGGGTCACCGAGCTCACGATCCTGACCACCCGCGACTTCGGCGAGGGCAACGTGTACGACGTCGCCGCTTTCACCCTCGAGGGCACGGTGCCCGCAGACGTCGTCGCCGAGCTTCGGCAGGAGGCGGAAGGTCTCGCCGACCGCGTCAACCTCCGCGCGCACGGCTACGTCTACAGCTGCCTCGAGCCCTGGGACGGCGGTGACTCCATCTGGATCTCGAAGAAGCCCGAGTTTCGCGGGCTGAGTCGCCCGGAGCAGGGCATCCACGTCATCCCGATCCAGCGGCTCAACGGGACGACTGAGCCGCGGTGGCTCGCCTGGGCGCGTGAGAGCGGTCAGCTGAACATCGCGATCGTCTACAAGCCCTGACGGTGCCGACGCCCGCGGAAGACAGGATCGTCCCGGACGCGGGGCCGCACGGCCGAGCCGCCGCTCAACTCGTCGCCGCCTCGGCCGGCTACCTCGCGGTAGCCGCCGCGATCGCCTTCTACCTGTTACCCGTCGGATTCGGGCTCGCCGGTGGTGCGCTGCTGCTCGCTCAACTGGGGACCGTGCTCGCCGGAGCGGTGGTCGTCGCCGTGTCGACGACCACCGTCCGGCGTCACCAGCGGCGACGCATGCTCCTCGTCGGGATGGCCGAGGCATTCGGATGGGGCTATCGCGCGGACATCGGCGATCGGCTCTGGGGCGGCTCCATCGACGAGCAGATCGACCGCGGGAATCGCACCGCACGGGATCACCTCGACGCCTTGCACACCGAGCTCCCGTTCGACACCGTGGAGCGAACGTTCGTCGTCGGCGACCGGGAGGGATCGACGATGCACACGGTGCGGGCCGTCCGCATCCCGCTCCCCTCCGAGGCCCCGCGGATCGCTCTTCGCTCGCGGGCAGGAGGAGGAGCGCTCAGCGTCCTCCCCCGTCGCCCGACCGGCAGGTCGCAGCTCCGCCTGGAAGGCGACTTCAGCGACGTCTTCGAGGTGTCCGTGCCTGCCGGCTACGAGACCGATGCCCTGTACGTGCTGACGCCCGATCTGATGGCGATCATCCTCGACGAGAGTGCGGATCTCGACCTGGAGATCGTCGACAGCACGCTACACGTGTACTTCCCGGCCATCGACCTCACCGACGAGCGCGAGCTCCGCCGTTTCCTCCTGGTCATCCGTGCGCTGTACGACAGGTTCGGACGCCGTACCCTCCTGTATCGCGATGAGGCGGCCGCGCCGCTCGACCCTCAGACGTACCGCCACGTCGGCGACACTCTCGCCGAACCGGCGCGGATCCTCGACACGCGGGTGCGCTGGTGGCCGGTGGCCGTCGCCGTGGCCACACCCCTCGTGCCGATGCTCATCGCCGTCGTCTGGTTGCAGCTCTCCGGCTGACCTTCTTCGAGATCTCCGGGCCTCCGAGGAGGCGCCGGATGGCGGTCTCGGGTGTCACCGAGAGGTCGAGGGTGCGCCCGCGCGCGTACTGCCCGAACACCCTCGGGTCGATGTAGCTGCCCCGAGCGACAGCGGTCGTGTTGCCGAGTGCCGTGGCTGCGGCCTGCACGGCGAGCCGCTCGGCCCGACTGCGCTCGCTGCGGCGGTCGAGCTCTCCGATCCGGGCCAGAGCGTCCGCGGCGATGATGGTCCCGTGAAGCGTGCGGAAGTCCTTCGCCGAGAAGGATGCTCCCGTGACCTCCCGCAGATACGCGTTGACCTCGGCCGGGCTGATGCGCACGCGACGGCGGCCCCGGCGGTATGCCAGCAGGAAGGCTCCCGACTTCCCGGCGGCGAAGTCCGTCAGCGCATCCGCGAGGGAGGCGTCGGTGATCTCGATCGAGGCGGTCCGCCCGCTCTTGGCGGGGAACGACAGTGCGAGCTCGCTCCCGTTCACGCGCACGTCGCGCCGCCGGAGCGTGGTGAGGCCACGGCTGCCGTGTCGCACCAGGTACCGCTCCGAGCCGATGCGGAGTGCCGCGTCGTCGAGCAGGCGGAAAGCGATGGCCAACGCGCGCTCCTTCGTCTGCCCCTCCTCTCGGAGGGCCATGGTCACCTGCGCCCTGGCACCTGGGAGTGCTGCCGCGAGATCGAGGGCGCGCACGAACTTGCGGCGGTCTCGACTCACCCGCCACAGGGGGTGGTAGAGGTACTGCTTGCGACCGGCCTCGTCGACACCGACGGCCTGGATGTGCGCGAGCGGATCGGCGGCGATCCACACCTCCCGCCACGCGGGAGGGATCACGAGGTCGTGTATCCGCTCGCGATCCGCTTCCGGAGCGGTGTCCCCTGCCGGGTCCACGTAGCGAAACCCGGACCCCGCTCGCACCCGTCGGAACCCGGGGTCCTCCCCCGGGACGACGCGGTTCAGTCTCGCCATCCGTCCTGCCTCCCTCGATTCGTCTCGGATCGAGGATGCAGCGTCTCGAAGGCCGGCGGAAGGGAGTGGCGTCGCGCGCTCGAGCGTGCTATCCGGCCGCCGCGCGAGGAGCCGCGAATGTGCTGCGCATGTGGTCGCTCGTGAGGAAGTCGGCGATGCCGATCATGATCAGGCTGAAGACGATCTGCTCGGACACCATCCAGAGCGGGTACAAGCCGGGGATCGCTGCCATCACGAGCGTGATGATCGGAAAGATCTGCGCGAACAGCCGCAGACGCTGATAGGCCCACCGCCACCCGCGTTGCGCCCGCCAGGCGAAGTAGAACAACGTGGCGGTCATCGCGAGCACCACGAGAGTGCGCATCCAGACGGCGAACGAGACGGACTCGCCGTCGACCGCCAGCAGCAGCGCGACCACGACGGCCCCGACGCCGATCACGAGTTCGACGACGAGAAGCCAGAGGATCCAGGTGAAGGCCCGCACCGTCTTGGGGTGCGTTCGGTCCGCCTCGCTGATCGCGACGCCGGCCTGTCGACCGCCCGCGATCCGGTCGAGCCGGAGGAAGAGAGATTCCAGAGCCATGTCTGGAGCCTATGGGTTGCGAACCGCGCCGTCCTCGTCCGTTCGATGGATATCGGGAACCCCGGCACCATCGACGTCCGAAGCGCCGGCGACCACCGGGGCCGAGACACCGTTGGCCTGCGGGGAGACCGCCCGTTCGAGCACGAGCGCCAGGAGACCGACGGCCAGGCTCCCCGCGATCATGACGCCGATGAACCAGCCGTCCAGCCCTCCGCCCAGCATGACCCCGGCGACCAGCGGTCCTGTGATGGCCCCGCCCTGGAACGCCGCGGAGTTGATCGCGTTGTAGCGCCCACGCGTGCGGTCGGAGGCGAGGTCGTTGTAGATAGCGGGAACGGTCGGCTGCAGCATCGTCTCCCCGAATGCGAAGACGCCCATGAAAGCGATGACCCCGATCGCGGCCGTCAGCGAGCCGGGGAGGAAGCCCGTGGCGCCGAGCACGACCCAGGACGACGCCCAGATGAGCGCCATCACCTGCATGACCCTGGTGCGTCGCCTGCCGGAGATGAGTTTGAGGACGGCGAACTGCAGCAGGACGATCACAGCCGTGTTCACGGCGAACGAGAGTCCGACCACCTGGGTCGACACCTCGGAGACCTGGCGGGCGAACGCCGGGAACCCCGCTTCCATCTGCCCGTAGCCGATGAACACCGAGAGGAAGGTCAGGAGCGTGAGCCACAGGACCGCTGGGCGACGCAGAATCTCCCGGTAGCCGCCGGTCGGGGGCGCATCGGCCTCAGCTTCGTGCTGAGTGCGGACGCGGCGGAGTGGGCCGAGGAGCAGAGCCAAGGGGATCAGACTGCTCGCGGCGTCGATCAGGAAGATCGCCGTGAACGTGGTGGGGTCGGTCACATCCACGAAGAAGCCGCCGATGATGCCGCCCACGCCGATGCCGAGGTTCACCAGGGCGAAGTTCACGCCGAAGTACTGCTGACGCACCTCGCCGTCGACGACGGTCGCGATGAGCGCGTTGAAGCCCGGCCACGACACGCCGAAGTTCACGCCGATGAGCATCACCGCCACCGCCGCGATCACAGGGTGCGTGGCATACGCCAGCAGCGTGCAGCCCGCGATCATCGACAGCAGCCCGACGATCAGCACGCGCCGCGCGCCGAAGCGGTCGATGAGTGTTCCCCCGGGACCGGTCACGATCAGTCCGGTGATCGCGATGAGACTCATCAACGCGCCGGAGATGCCCAGGTCGAAGCCCCGCACCTCGTGGAAGTAGATGATCGTGAACGGCAGCGTCATCCCGCGGCCGAGCGTCTGGATCGCCACGGTCGACAGCAGCCATCGCCCCTCGGTGGGCAGCGCGTTCCAGAAGCTCTTCATACCGATCACCTCGATATTCTTCCGGATACCGGGGACATCGCGGCGGCGTGCACGTCGGCGCGCGTATGTGCGCGTATGCGCGCGGATTGTCGGACCGCTCGGCTTTCTGCCATCATCACCAGCATGGTCCTGTCTTTCGAGGAATTCCGTTCGTCACTGCTGAGCGCCGACGCCAGGCAGGGCCTGGGCATCCAGTTGTCGGATGTCGAGGCTCAGCAGGTTCACGCCGACCCGCAGGCGAGTCAGAGCTGGTACGACTACTGGCTCGCCGTCAGCCAACAGGCGGCACCGCCGGCCGCGCCGGAGGCGGAGATGCAGGTCCTCGGCGGTCATGACTTCGCACATGCGGCTCCTTTCGCTTCGGCTCCGCCCGCGGCCTCCCCCGCTCCGACCGCGTTCCCCACTGCCGCCGCTCCGATCCGCGAGGAGAAGAAGAGCCGCGTCGGGCTCTGGGTGGCGCTCTCGATCGTGGGCGCGCTCCTGCTGATCGCGATCATCGTCGTGGTCGTCGCGTTCACCACCGCCCGACACTGGACGAAGGTGGATGTGCCCGAGAAGCCGGAGACCTTCCACAGCGAGGAGTACGAGACGGGTCTCTACCTCGTCGCGGATGACGGGGTGAGCCCTTGTGCCGTCGACCAGGATTGGACCGACTGCATCGCGGCGATGGAGGCCCAGTACGCGGGCGCCTGCGCCGACGTGGAACTGGTCCCCTCGGCGGTGACGCTGTGCGCGCAGCACCGCGCCGAGATCGACCGCATGATCGCGGAAGACAGCGAGGGCACGGTCGTGGCATCTCTCGGCGACTTCGGTCACCTCACCCGGACTCCCGAGACGGCGACGCGTGAGGTGTCGAACGAGGACTACGAAGCGGCCGTCACACACGAGGCGGTCTGCTACCTCGGATTCCTCGGAGAGTGCGAGTAGCCCGCGTGCGGTGAGCGGCGGCGTACGGCGAAGCCGTCCCTCACCGACGACCGGGTGTGACGGCTACTCGGGCAGACCCACCTTCGCCTTCGCCCAGGAACGCCCGTGCGTGTCCTTGAGGATGTCGTACTCGACGTCGACGTGAGGCTCGATCGCGCTGTACTTGTCGTTCGGCGCGCCGATCACGAGCTGGAAGCCGAGACCGCGCCAGGCGCCGATCGCACGCTTCGTGAAGTGCGCATCCGCCTTGATCAGCGCCTCATCCATGAAGACCGGCGCGTAACGTGGCCGAGCGGCCCCTGCGTCTCCGAGCTGATACCGAAGAGCCGCGCCGACGATGAAGGCGACGAGTTCCTGCGATTCCCCACCGGACTTCTCACCGATGTGGTCGTAGAGGGCGACGTGCGCGCGCGTGGCGGCGTCGACCCGCTCAGCGCTCACCCGGACGTGGTTTCGCACGTCGATGAGCTCGGCGAAGTCCGGCGCCGTGCGTCGCATCCGTGCGATGAGACGGCTCATCTTGCGGTACACGGTCTCGCGCTCGGCATCCGTCGACGCGGCGTCGATGAGTCCGCGAACCTCGCGGAGCTCCCTGCGGAACCGTTTGCGCGCTTCGCTCTGGTTCTCGCGCGGGGTGATCTGCAGACGATGATCGTCGTCGTAGAAGGGGAGCTCCTCCATGATGCGGTTGATCGGGTCGATACGGTCCTTGATCTCTCGGAGGGAACGGCTCAGCGTCGAATCGAGGCTCGTGAGATCGTTCCCGGAGAGCTTGAGGAGGCTGTCACGCCATTCGCTCTCGAGCTCGTGGAGCCCGTTGGTCTGGAGGGCCTCGAGGATGCTCTCGAACTCGCCGACGGAAGCGTCCGGATCCGGGAGGATCGTGAGGTTGTCCCAGCGCTCGAGAAACCCCGTCATGAGCCGGCGCATGCTCTCGCGCTGCTGCTCGTGCGCCTCGGCGGCCTCACGACGGTCTTCGAGAAGTCGCTGAGCAGCGGTTCTGAGCGCGGTATCGAGATGCGACAGCCGCTGGGCCGCCGTCGGGGTGTCCCCCGCCTCGGCGTGCAGGAACCTCCCGTCGAGGAAGGACGAGTGTCCGTCGCCCAGCACGATTCCGTTCGCTGTCGCCGAGTCGATCACCGACTGACACATGTCGACATCGTCGGTCACCTGACCCCAGCGCTCCTGCGTCTGGGCGAGCTCGTTGCCCAGACGTGCCTCCTCATCGCGGAGCCGGGCCGCGCGGGTCCTCAGATCGTCGGCCTGCTGCTTGAGCTGGGCGATCTCCGGACTGGCTGTCGTGACCTCGGCCTCGACCGTGAGCCAGCGCTCCCGTTCCGCCTCGACTGCTGCGACGTCCACCTGCTCCCAGGTGAGGTCCTCGATCTTCGCGTAGGCGGTCGACCTCGCCTCGATCCGGTCGAGGGCGGCTACGGCGTCCTGCGCAGCCGATGCAGCGTCCCCGTAGCGCGCGGCGAGCTGCAGCAGCTGGTCGTCGATCTCGTGCAGTCGTCGATCGTTGGTGAAGCCCAGCACATTGGCGCGGCCCTGCCCGCCGTGACCTCCTCGGCTCCCCTGCGACACCTGACCGCTGATCGTGAGCGCCTTCTGGTGATCGCCCAGCTGCGACGAGGAATCCACGCAGACATAGCCGAAACGCTCCTGCAGTCGCTGCTGCAACCAGCCGGTGAAGGGCGTCGGCAGATAGTCGAGCCGTCCCGGAAGCGTCTTCGGGTCGGCGTCGCGCGCCTCGGGGAGCCCCGTGTGCACGCCTTCGTAGTTCAGGCGCTCCGGAGTGCGGACGGCATTGATGGCGCTGCGGAACGATGCCAATTGATCGACATCGATCAGGAGCGTCCTGGCGAAACCACCGAGAGCGAGATTGAACGACTCGCGCCAGGGCTCGAACTCGGTTCGCAACTCGATGAGCTCGGCGACGAACGGAAGCTCGGCGGGAGAGAGCCCGACCGCCTCGGCGAGCAACGCCCGCGACTCGTGGAGGTGTGCGGGGATGCTGCCGCGCACGCGACTCGTCCTCTCACGTTCCTCACGAAGGCGTCGCATCTCCGTCTCCGCCGTGCGGCGGGCGGTCTCCGCATCCGCGAAGGCCGCACGCGCGTCGCGGATATCGGACTTCGGCGACGAACCCCGAGTGGTCGAGACGAAGGCGTCGAACTGCGCGGCGGATTCGACCTCCACGCCGAGTTCTCGGATGACGGCATCGAACTTCGCCCGTTCCCGACGGACGTCCTCCAGGCGACGCTCCGCGACCCGAAGCTCGCGCTGCGCGGTCTCGAGGCGATCCCCACCCGACTGCCGCAGGACGTCGAGAAGCCCTTCGCGCTCGACATCGGCAGCATCGACGAGCGCTCGCTTCTCCCGGACCGCGAGGCTCAGGGAACGAGAGCGGTCCCCCAACTCGACTTCGACCTCGCGAAGCAGATCCAGTCGGCGCTGCGCGTTCCAGAGGGCGGCGAGTGAGTCCGGATCGGTGAACACGCCGACTTCATCGATCACGCGCACACGCTCCGCGGCCGCCGCGATGCGGTCCTTGATCCCCCGGATCGGCTCGAGCGCACTCACCTGCTGCTTCGCGGTCAGCATCCGCGTACGCGTGCTCTCGAGTTCGTCGAAGTGCGCGACCACGGCATCGGCGGTGGCCATCGTCTCAGGCTCTTCGAGGACGAGCTTCTTGTAGAGATCGTCGACGGTCGTGATCTGCTGACCGGCCTGGATGCGGGCGAGGAGGCTGATGGCCTTCGCACCGGAGCCGGCCGCGCCGATGCCGAGAACGGCCTGCAGTCGCGCCGAGAACTCGCGGTCCGTGGCGAGCGTCTCCAGCCCGGCAGCCCGTACCGACGCGTCGGAGAGCCGCTGCGCCGCCGCCTGTTCCAGTCGCCGAAGGTCGAATGCCCCGCTGGCCGTCGCCCGCACCCGGGTCGTGTCCTCCAGGGTGCGCGCATCCGCCGGGATGTACCACGCGCGCACCGCGGTGAAGCGCGACCCGTCGTGGTCGAGCCACGTCGTCGCGATGGCGCTCCACGTGTCCTCGCCATCGCCACGGAGGACGCGTAACTTCGTGCCGTCCTCCGTCCGGGACTCATCGATCTTCCCTCGCCCATAGGAGAGGATGTTCCTCTGCTCGTCTCCGCGGGGACGACCGGTCACTCCGCCGTTCGATGCGCCGTTGAACGGTGTCGTGTGCGGCATCATGAGGGCGATGTACGCATCCATGAGGGTGGATTTCCCGGATCCCGATCCTCCGCAGAGCAGGGTCGCGTCCGGGGAGAAGCGCACGCGGTGGGGCCCTCCGTCGTACCCTCCCCAGTTGATGAGCTGCAGTTCCTCGGCGACCCATTGCTGTCCCCGCGACCCCGCGGGGATGAGCCCGAACAGCGTGTCGACCATCGTCATCGTTCCACCACTTCCTGCGACCGCAGCCAATCGCGAAGCTCCTTCAGCGTCTCGGCACTCAGGACGACCTCGACGAGCGCCGTGATCCGGTAGCGCCCGCTCGTCTCCTCCTGGATGATCCCCTCGCGATCGAGACGGTCCATCGCGTTGCGGATCGCCTTCTGCTGCCGCGCCGTACCGCCGTCGACATCGGTGAAGTAGCTCAACACCGTCTGCTCGAGGTCTTCGATGTCGATGCGGACGGATGCTTCGCCGGCGGCGGACTCACGCTGGTAGACGGTCCGCAGGTGCACCAGCACCAGAGTCTCGGCACGCGTGTAGGGCGCGTCCTTGAGCAGGACGGGCATGTCGATCTCGTCGGATCTCAGTTGCTGCTTGTAAGCGAACCCGCGGCCGTGGTCGACGACCAGGCGGAGATAGAGGTCGTTCAGCCGTGACTCGATCACCTGCTGGTGGTCGAGCAGCAGCGTCCACTCACGACGGTTGCGCTCCGCGGCGATGAACCGACGCTGGAGGATGTGCACGAGCACGCGCCGGATCTCGGGATCCAGTGTTCCCCGATCGCCGGCGAAGTGCTCCTCGATGTCGTCTTCCATCGGGACGGGAGCGATGAACGGATCATCGACGGGCGCCTCGGTCGCGAGACTCTCTTCAGGCATGTGCTTCTTCCTTCGGGTTGCGCGCGGTGACGGCCCCGAACGCGAAACGTCGGGTGGAGCCGTCCGGACGCAATGCTTCGACCACCGAGACCTCGTCGCTCTCCGTCATGCCGTTGCGGTGCGCGATCTCGAGCAGTCCGAGGAGGTCGACGGGACGGCGGGTGTCGTCCGCAGCATCCGTGAAGGCCGCAGCGAGGTCGAACTCCTCGCCGAGGCCCGAGACGTAGTCTTCGAGTTCCGCGTATCTCGGCCCGCCCCATGCGCGACTGTCGACGTGGATGAACTCGACGTCATCGGCATCCGTGAGCGGAGCGGGAGCGGCAGGGGGGCGGATACTGCTCACCGCTTGTCTGAGGTGCCCCAGATCGACGAGCGGAAGACTGCGCACCGGCGCGGCGCTCGCTCCCGAGCCGTCCCACACGTGGAGCGCGGCGATGACGTCGCGCAGCAGATCGTCGATCTGGCGGTCTCGCAGCGGATCATGCGTCTTCACCTGTCCGGTGATGACATGCGAGGCCCGTCGCTGCGCGGCCAGGACCTCCTCGACGCCGAGTTCCACCCGGCGTCCGATGGCGTCGAGCTCAGCCCGCTGGGAGCTGTCGAGCATCTGCGCGAACGGCTGCCTGAGCAGACCGTGGAGCTGTTCGGTCAGCGCATCGATACGGTCCGGATCACCGATCAGCCGCAGTGCACCGGAGAACGCGCGTCCCTCGGGCGTGGAGTTCATGACGTCCTGTGCGCGCTGCAGATACTCGCGAAGCACCTCACCGGTCGGGCGCTCGTCACGACGCAGATGCGCCACCACGTCACGCTGCATGAGCTTCAGGGACTCCGCGACGCGGGTGAAGTCCGCCGGCAGCTCACGCGCCAGGTGGAGGACGTTCTCGGCCTCTTCGAAGAGCTCTTCATCGTCGAGGGGATCCGCCCTCCCGGACTCCTCGATCCGGTCGATCTCCGCGTCGAGCGCAGCGCGTTCTTCGCGAAGGCGCGCGAGGCGGCGAACCGGGTCGGCCTCTGCGCTGTCCGCCAGGTGCTCCACCGCTTCGAGAAGGGTGCGCACCCGGGAGTTGGAGACCCGCGTCCGTCCACCGCCCGTGCGCCCCGCGATCTCCAATGCCTCCACGGCATGTGCGGACAGTCGATACACCTCGACGTCGTCGTCGATCTGCTGCACCAACCAGCCCAGCCGGACCCAGTTCCTGGAGACGTCGCGACCGGTCCCTGCCGGAACCCGACGTTCATCTTCGTCATAGCCCGCGCCACGCAGCTCATCGATGATCTCGGAGAGCTCGGCGTGCGCATCCGCGATCGGAATGGACGCTCGATCCGCGGTGAACAGGATCGACAGCGACGCGACGACGAACGGGGCGAATCGTCCGTGGAGCAGATCGAGGGTCGGGGTGCTGAATGCGATGACAGCGCGGGAATAGGCCGCTTCCGCTCGATTTCCTGTCACGTATTCACATTAGTCGGGACACTCGGCATCGCCGGACGAGACGCGGTCCCTAGCGAGAGAACTCCGTGCGCGTGAGCGCGGTGCTCTCGCGCGAGGCCGTGACCAGGAACGTCACGGTGTCAGGGAGGTAGCGATCCTGGCCGTACTCGATCGGCTCTCCCGCCGGGGTGTAGCTCACCCGCCGCACTCGCAACAGCGGGCTCGCGCGCCGCACGCGGAGGAGCTCGGCGTCGGCGCTGGAGACCGGGACCGCGTCGATGGCATGCTCGGCAAAGGCTGTCACGACCGCGAAGTCACGGGTCAGCGCTTCGACGACCGAAGCCTCGTCGTCGGCGATCGCGGCCACCCTTTCGGCTATCCAATTCGGGTAGCAGGTGCGCTCGAGCATCACATCGCGTCCGTCGATACTGCGCGTCCTGGTCACACGGAGGACTCGACTCCGCGGGCTCACCCGCAGGCGGCGCGCTTCATCCGCCGACGCCTCCCCGTAGTCCTTGCGCCGAACCATTCCCCCGGGCGTCATCCCCTTGGAGCGGGCCCACTGCGCGAAGGAACGCAGCTCCTCGAAAGACTGGCTCTGACGTCCTGAGCGCACGACCCAGCCCAAACCCTGGACCGGCGTCACCAGCCCCCGCGACTCGAGGCCCGAGAGCGCCCGTCGAACAGTGCCGCGGGTCGTCCCGTAACTCACGCCGAGCTTCGTCTCGGAGGGGAGCGTCGTCCCCGGGCTGAACTCCCCGTCGATGATCCGGGTCAGCAGGTCACTCATGATCTCGCGGTGCGAGCGCGTGGTCGCCGATGGCACCGTCTCAGCCTAGGTGCGACGCGTCGCCGACGATCGCGCACAGCGGACAGCAGTTCACAGTTGTCCCCCCTGTCACGTGCAACGGCGCCGATCGTTCAACCGTCGTTCATCTGCGCGCCGTCCCCCGCACACCCGGGGACGGGGTAATCGAGCCGTGAGCACGCCGATGTCATCCCCCGTCGACCCCCGAGCTGAGCGGCCGTCCGCCGTGCTCTTCGATCTCGACGGCACTCTCGTCGACAGCGAGCGGTTGTGGCTCGACGCCGTCCGCTCCCGACTGGGAGAAGCCGGCCGGACCGTGTCACCGGCGCTCCTCGCTCAGTTCGAAGGGCTCACCACGCTCGACTCCGCCCGCACACTGATCGAGGTCGGCGGGCTCGATGCGCACGAGACCGTGATCGCTGCCGAGCTCGAACAGCTCACGATCGACGCCTTCGCCGGGCGCCTGTCCTGGATTCCCGGCGCCGAGGAAGCCCTGAGCAGCTTACGGCGCGCGGGGACGCCGCTCGCCCTCGTCACCAGCTCGACCCGTCGCTGGGTTGCGGCGGTGACCGAGAACATCCCCCTGGGTCCGTTCGCCGTGGTCGTCACCGTGGACGACGTCGAGCACGCGAAGCCGGATGCCGAACCCTATCTGCGAGCGACCGGCCTGCTCGGTATCGATCCTGGCGCCTGCCTCGTGTTCGAGGACTCGTCGGTCGGCGTGCGGGCGGCCGTCGCTGCCGGATGCCGCGTCGTGCAGGTCCGTCCCGACCACCACGACGCGACGTGTGACATCACGACCCGCATCCCCGACCTCCGTCCTGTCACGGCGGGATGGGTCGCTTCCCAGCTGACCCGAACGCCCACGCTCCTCTGACCACTCCCCTGTGCCCGACCATCTTCCGAACCGACCCACACCTCACCTAAGGACTTCCATGTCGACCGCTGACCACCCGCTGAGATCGCGCCCCCGCCCTGAGGCGAAGCTGCGCCGCGCACTGTGCGGAGGGGCGATCGCGGCCACCACCGCGCTCGCCCTGTTCCTGCCCGCCCTCCCCGCCGCAGCCATCGCACCCACAGTCGTCTCGGCTCCGGAGCCGATGACCCAGCAGCGCATCGACGCCGCGAACGACGCCTACAACGGTGCCGACGCGACGCTCGAGTTCATCACGATGTCCGATACCGAACTCGGCGGCTCCGCCACCCCGGAGAAGACCTCGGAGCAGGTCGCGTACGAGGGAGCGAAACCGCACTTCCAGGCCATCCGCTCCTGGGCCGACGCCAAGGGCTTCGACCCCCGGGTCGTCGTCGACAACGGCGACGTCGTCGGTGCGAACGACCCCGAGTACTCCGCACACCTGGCGGGAGACAGCGAGAAGGTCGCCGGCTGGTACCGCGCCGTCGAACGCGTCATGCGCGAGAGCTTCCCCGACTCCCAGGTGCTGCTCACGCAGGGCAATCACGACATCGCCGATCTGATGGGCAAGACCTTCGAGTCGGCGCGAGAAGATATCGCCGCCGACGCGCCGGACTGGTTCTATCCGAACGGCGCCTCCGGCTACGTCAGCAACTTCCACACGACGATCGACGGCATCGACTTCATCGGTCTCGACTACAACGGCACGAGCACCTTCGGATACGGAGGGCAGCGTTCCGGCTACCAGGCCTTCCTCACGAGCACGCTGGAAGACATCGCCGCGAAGCCCGACTACGACCCCGGTAAGCCGATCTTCGTCTCGATCCACAGCGGCTACGCAGGCACATCGCTCGGTGGCCCCTTCCACGGCGACTACGATCTGGCCGGACCTGATCTGCAGCGAATCCTCGCGGCGTACCCGCAGGTGATGCTCGGCTCGGCGCACACGCACTTCTCCTCGAACCCGGAGACGAGCATCTTCCAGAAGGACTTCACGGTCTACGAGAACGCGTCGATGAACTACATCTACCAGGACGTCCCCGGCGACTTCATCGGCGGGGGCTACTTCGGAGGCAACCAGGGCGACGGCGCGACCGGTGTGCCGCAGAAGAGCGCGAACTTCGTCTCCGTCCTCGCGGACGGGTCCACCGTCATCCGCCGCTTCGATGTCACGCACCAGCGGTGGATGGGCATGCCCTGGGTCGTCGATACGACGAAGGGCAAGGACGGATTCGCCTACACCAGCGCGCAGCGCAGCAAGGTCGCTCCGTGGTGGGGTGCCTCCGCCGTCACGGCGACCGATGTCACCGAGGAATCGCTGGTGCTGCGCTTCGACCAGGCCAAGGACGACGAGCTCGTGAACTACTACGAGATCGAGATCCGCGACAAGGCGGGCAACCCGGTCTCGTTCACCGCGAACCAGGTGCCCGACTTCGGGAACAACGCGGCGAAGTCGGTCACGGGCTCGTTCAAGGCATACTCGCGGTTCTACATGACGCCGAACACGATGGGCTTCGACATCCGCGGCCTGAAGGCGGCGAAGAACTACACCGTCTCGGTCACCGCCTACGACGACTTCCAGAACAAGTCCGAGCCGCTCGTCGGCACGGTGCGGACCGCCGGTGAACTCGTCTTCCCCGATTTCCCGGACGCCCCCGCCCCGGCACCCGAGGGAGAGTTCCTGCACCTCGCATTCGAAGGCGACCTCGGCGACACCGGTGCGCACGCCGACACGGCGCCCACCGTGACTCCCGTCGGGTCGGTCTCCTATGTCGACACCGATCGCGCCGGTGCCTCGGGGACGGCCGTGCGCATCGGAGGCGGCGCCGGCAGCTACCTCGACCTCGGGTCCCGTCCGGAGTTCGACCTGGGCACCGACAAGGACCTCACCATCAGCTTTTGGACGAAGGTCACCGGCGTCAGCGGCTACGGCGCGATCATCAGCAACAAGAACTGGGCGAACTGGTACCGCTCCGGCATCAACCTCGCGCCGGAGGGGACCAACACGGGCAAGCTCGAGTTCACCCTGGGTGACGGCACCAACGGGGTCTACGCGACCGGCGACGTCGGCGACTACCGCGGATCCTGGCACCACATGACGATCACCGTGGACCGCGCGCGCAACATCGCGAGCACGTACCTGGACGGCGTGCTGGCGAAGGAGACGAGCATCGCGGGCATCGGCAGCATGACCAGCGGCCTCAACATGCTCGTGGGCGTCGACGGGAGCAAGAAGTACGGCATCGGGCTCGACATGGACGACCTGCGGATGTGGGACACGGCTCTGACCGACACCGAGATCGCCGGACTCTTCGCCGCCGACGATTCCTCCGCCGAGACGGCAGCTCTCACCCAAGCCGTCGAGTACGCGACCGAGCTGATGAGCGCGAACGAGGTCGAGGCCGCTAACGGCCGCGTCTTCGATCCGGCGCTCGGTGAGGCGCTCGCTGAGGCGACGTCGAACAGCTCCGCCCTGCTGGCCGGGTCGTCGGCATCGCTCGACGCCCGCGCCGCCGCTGCACCGTCGAAGGAGCAACTGCGCACGAGCTTCGATGCTCTGAAGGCGGCCGTCACGGCAGTGGAGGCGCAGTCCGTGCGCTTCAGCTATCGCACGGAAGTCCGCGGAGGTACGGTATCGCCCGCAGAGGGCGTCGCGGATCGCGGTAGTGAAGTGCGGCTCTCACTCGCCCCGGCCGCGGGCTTCCGCATCGAAGGATCCACGATCACGGTCAGCGGGGCCGAGCGCTTCGCGATCGAGGGCACAGAGCTGGTGCTCATCGGCGTCGAGAGCCGAGTGCTCGCCTCCGTGGAGTTCGCCGTAGTCGATGACGGCGGTCCCGGTGAGGGCGGAAACGGCAACGGCAACGGCAACGGCGGCACGGGGAACGGAAACGGCGGAACCGGCACGAAGCCCCAGGCCGGCGGATCTTCGGACCCCCTCGCGACGACCGGCGTGGACGGCGCGATGGGCTGGGTGTGGACCGGCCTGGCCGCGACACTGCTGGCCGCGGGTGTCTGGCTGTTCCGCCTCCGCCGCCGCTCGCTCTAGCGACTGTCGAGGACGGCCCCTTTCATCCGTCATCGTCTTCGGACGGCCGGATGCAAGGGGCCGTGTCAGCGCCCTCGTTCCCGTCGGCGTCTGCGAACGCGGAAGATGTAGAGCACCTGGGACAGGGCGAGCAGAGCCATGGCGATGACGGTGAACCACACCGTCGGGCCGGCCACCCCCACCAGGATGAGTACCGCGCAGGTGAGGCCGAAGGCGCTGATGACGGTCAGCGCGACCCATCGCGCCGTCAATCCCGTGTCGATGTCCTGCATCTCCCCCACGGTGCCACGACGCGACGCCGGCCGCCAGCCCCTTTACTCCGTGAAACGACGAAACCCCCGCCTGAGCGGGGGTTTTCGTCTTGCTGGGGTACCTGGACTCGAACCAAGAATAACGGAACCAGAAACCGTCGTGTTGCCAATTACACCATACCCCAAGGGCGAAACCGGAGCCTCGCACCGAGAATCAAGCCTACCCGAGCGGCGGCGGAACACCAAAACCGGTGCCGTGGCCCGCCGCCCGGGCGCGTCGTGATTCAGCTCGCGAGGAACGTGGAGAGTGCGCGCAGACGGCGCAGCGACTCGTCCTTGCCCAGCAGCTCCATCGACTCGAACAGCGGCGGCGAGATCCGACGACCCGTGATCGCCACGCGCGGCGGGCCGTAGGCGATGCGCGGCTTGAGCTCGAGCTTCTCGACGAGCTCAGCGGCCAGAGCCTCCTGGATCTTCTCGGGCGTGAACTCCTCCACCGGCTCGAGAGCTGTGACGCACGCGTCCAGCACCTCTGCGGCGTTCGCCGGAAGGCCCTTGAGCGCATCCTCCGCGTACGAGACCTCGTCGGTGAACAGGAATCCGACCATGCCGGGGACCTCCCCCAGCAGCTGCACCCGTTCCTGCACGAGCGGCGCGACCCGGAAGGCCATCACCAGCTGCTCGTGCGTGGGCTCGTCGAAGAGCCCCGCGGCGGCAAGGTACGGGATGGTCCGCTCGGCGAAGTCCTTCTCCCCCAGCATCCGGATGTGATCGCCGTTGATCGACTCCGCCTTCTTCTGGTCGAAGCGGGCGGGATTCGGGTTCACGTTCACGATGTCGAACGCGTCGGTGAACTCCTCGAGCGAGAACACGTCGCGGTCCGGACCGATCGACCAGCCGAGGAGCGCGAGGTAGTTGAGCAGGCCCTCGGGGATGAAGCCGCGGTCGCGGTGCAGGAACAGGTCCGCCTGCGGGTCGCGCTTGGAGAGCTTCTTGTTGCCGGTCTCCCCCAGAACGAGCGGCATGTGGGCGAAGCGCGGGACGAAGGTCGTCACGCCCGCATCGATGAGCGCCGCATAAAGCGAGAGTTGGCGCGCGGTCGACGGCATGAGGTCTTCGCCGCGCAGCACGTGGGTGATGCCCATGAGCGCGTCGTCGACCGGGTTCACGAACGTGTACAGCGGCACGCCGTTCGGTCGGACGACGACGAAGTCGGGGAACGAACCGGCCGGGAACGTGACCTCACCGCGGATGAGGTCGACGTACGTGACGTCCTCGTCCGGAACCCGCAGACGCAGGGCGGGCTGGCGGCCGTCCGCGCGGAACGCCGCCTTCTGCTCCTCGGTGAGGTCGCGATCGAAGTTGTCGTAGCCGAGCTGCTTCGCGCGACCGGCTGCCTCGTTGCGGGCGTCGATCTCCTCGGCGGTCGAGTAGCTCTCGTAGAGCGCGCCGGTGGCGATGAGCTTGTCGATCACCTCCCGGTAGATGTCGTGACGCTCCGACTGCCGGTACGGAGCATGCGGGCCGCCGACCTCGACACCCTCGTCCCAGTCGATCTTGAGCCACGTGAGCGCGTCGACGAGCTGCCGGAAGCTCTCCTCGCTGTCTCGGGCGGCATCGGTGTCCTCGATGCGGAACACCATCTTCCCGCCGTTGTGACGGGCGTAGGCCCAGTTGTAGAGCGCCGTGCGGACCATGCCGACGTGCGGCAGCCCGGTCGGCGAGGGGCAGAAGCGGACGCGGACGTCGGCACCACTGACAGTCGTGGTGAGGGGGTGAGGAGTAGCCATAGCCCTTCGATTCTACGGGGACGCCGTCTTCTGCCGTCGGCCTGTCCGACCGCCTCAGCGGGCCGTGTCCACCGCGATCGCCGCGCGATGCTCCAGTGGCAGAGTGTCGCCCACGCGCCGCTCATCGACGACACGGTCGAATGCTTCGCGGAACAGGCGCCGATCCCCCGAGCCCAAGCCGGTGTAGAGCGCCCCGGCACCGGCGACCCCGCCTTCCACGGACAGCCACAGCGCGTCCGGTGCCGCCTCCCACGTCCACTCCACCTCTCGGACGACGACCTGCTCCAGGCCGGCCTCCTGCAACATCCGTGCGAACCCCTCGCCGGTGCGCTCGAAGTCCTGATCGGCCGGGAGCCGCGCGCTCACGGACGGCTCCACGCCGGATCTGTCGGTGATCTCCGACCAGAGCCACGAGGGCGACCGTGTCCAGATGGTCGCGATGACCGCACCGCGACTGACACGTCTGAGTTCCGCAGCAGCGCGGCGCGGCGTCGCGACGTGGTTCAGGACGAAGTTCGCCACGGCGACGTCGAAGGCTCCGTCGGCGAACGGCAGCTCCGGCAGTCCGGCCTCGATCGCGTCGATCGGCGGATACCGGCGCCGCGACGCCGCACGCATCGTCGCCTCGGGCTCGCAGGCGGTGACGTTCCAGCCCGCTCCGGCCCATGCCGCCGCAAGCGTGCCGTCACCGGAGCCGACATCGACCAGGCTGCGGCCGCCCGGCGCGCCCAGTGCATCACGCATCACGGGGAAGGTTCCGGCGCACAGCGCGGCGTAGGAGGCGGCGTAGGCCTCACCGACGCCGGCCCACTCCTTCATCGGGTTCCAGCGCGCGCCAGCGGTGACAGCAGCACGATCGCGACGACCAGGACGAATGCCGCGATGCCGAGGCCTGCGTACTGGAAGTTCGCGAGCACCACTCCGGCGAGCACCGAGCCCGCCGCCGCGGAGAGGCTCATGAGCGAGTCGCTGCGCCCTTGCCGACGCGTGCGCAGCTCCGGTGCTGAAGCCTCGGTGAGGAGCGCGGCCCCGGCCACCGTCGCCGCGCTCCACCCCAGGCCGAGCAGGATGAGCGCCACCATGACTCCCCAGGCTTCCGTGCCGGTGAACACGGCGAAGGCCAGTGCCCCGGCGAGGAGCGCCTGCCCGAGAAGGACGACACGGAGCCGGCCCCAGCGGTCGGCGAGCACGCCGAACACGGGCGACAGGGCGTACATGCCACCCACGTGGAGCGCGATCGTGATCCCGACGAGCGCGGAGACATCGGCCGGTGTCGCCGCCATGCCGTGAGCACCGTGCGCCATGTGCGAAAGGTGCACGGGAGTCATCGCCATGACCGAAGCCATGACGACATGCGACCCCGCGATCGCGAAGATCGCATAGCGGGCGACCCGCGGACGGTCGACCTGGGTGACCCCGGTCGCGGCTGCCGCCGCCTTCGCCAGGCGCTGTGCCGCGAGGAGCGGATCCGGGCGCAACGCGACGACGTAGAGCACCAGCGCCACGCATTGGGCGACGAAGGAGAACAGATACGAACCGGTCTGCGGCGGCATCCCGACCGCCTGCCCGACGATCTCTCCGGGGGCGAGGAGCAGCGGACCGGCAACCCCACCGATCGTCGTCGACCAGACGACGATCGACAGGTCGCGGCCACGATGCTGAGGAGCTGCGAGATCGGTCGCGGCGAACCGCGACTGCAGGTTTCCCGCATTGCCCGCGCCGATCATCAGGATGCCCGCGAGGAGCAGCGGGAAGACGCGCACGGAGGCGGCGAGGATGACGACCGCGATGCCGACCAGAGCGAAGACGTTGCCGAGGGTGAGGGCACGACGCCGGCCGACGCGTGCGGCGAGGCGGGCCAGGGGGATGGCGCACGCCGCCGCCCCCAGCGTCACGGAAGCCGTCGCCAGGCCGGAGAGCGCGTCGTTCCCGGAGATGTCCGCCGCCAGGAGCGCTCCGAGCGAGACCGTGGCACCGAAGGCGATGCCGCCGAGCACCTGCCCGAACGACAGCACCAGGACGGTGCGGCGCTGGACCGCCGTCTGCTGGGCCGCCGTCAGGGCGACGCCGCTCATGGGGCGGGTACGGCGTCGCGCGCGGTGTTGCGCAGGATCCCGAGGCCCGAGATCTCGACCTCCACGACGTCACCCGCGTCGAACGTGCCGACACCGGCCGGGGTACCCGTCATGATGACGTCTCCCGGAAGCAGCGTGAACACGGCGGAGGCGTACTCGATGATCGCCGGCACCGAGTGGATCATGTCGGTGAGCGGTGCATGCTGGCGCACCTCGCCGTTCACGCGCGTCTCGATCGTCGCGTTCGCCGGATCGAAGTCGGTCTCGATCACCGGTCCCAACGGGCAGAACGTGTCGAACCCCTTCGCCCGCGACCACTGACCGTCCTTGCGCTGAAGGTCACGCGCGGTCACGTCGTTGCCGATCGTGTAGCCGAGCACATAGTCGAGCGCGTTCTCGGCCTTCACGTTCTTCGCGATCTTCCCGATCACCACGACGAGCTCACCCTCGTACTCCGTGCGCTCGGACAGGGGCGGGCGCACGATCGTGTCGCCGGGTCCGATCACCGCGGTGTTCGGCTTGAGGAAGAGGAGCGGCTCCTCCGGGGCCGTTCCCCCCATCTCCGCCGCGTGATCGTGATAGTTCTTCCCGACGCAGACGACCTTCGACCGAGGGATCACCGGCGCGAGCAGAGCGGCATCTGCGAGCGGCACGCGTGCGCCGGTGGTCTCGTAGCCGGTGAACATCGGGTCTCCGGCGAGCACGACCAACTCGCGCTCGTCGATGATCCCGTACATGATGGCTTCGTCGTGGCTGAACCGGGCGATCTTCATGGGATCCAGCCTAGCGAGGCCCCTCGGCCTCAGGCGTCGAGACGCAGGAGCCAGCCGTGCTTGTCCTCGCGGCGGCCGTACTGGATGTCGGTCAGCTCCTCGCGCAGGGAGAGCGCGAGCTCGCCGAGCGGCTGCGGCTCGTCGAAGCCGTCCCCGACCAGCGCGCCGATCGGAGTGACGACCGCAGCGGTGCCGCAGGCGAACACCTCGACGATGTCACCGGAAGCCACGCCTGCGCGCCACTCGTCGATCGAGATCGGGCGCTTCTCGACGGTGTAGCCGCGATCCTCTGCGAGCTGCAGGAGCGAGTCGCGGGTGATGCCCTCGAGGATGCTGTCCGACTCCGGCGTGACGACACGGCCGTCCTTGAAGACGAAGACGACGTTCATGCCGCCGAGCTCCTCGACATTGCGCTTCTCGTTGAGGAACACGACCTGGTCGCAGCCCTTGGCGCTCGCCTCGCTCTGCGCGAGCAGGCTGGATGCGTAGTTGCCGCCGGTCTTCGCCTTGCCCGTGCCGCCCTTGCCCGCACGCGCATACTCCTCGGAGAGCCAGATGCGCACCGGCTTCACACCGCCGGAGAAGTAGGCGCCGGCCGGGCTGGCGATCACGTAGTAGGCGACCTTCTGCGCGGCGCGAACACCGAGGAACGCCTCCTTGGCGAACATGAACGGTCGCAGGTAGAGGCTCTGGTCGGCTCCTGTGGGAACCCAGCGCCCGTCGACGGCGATGAGCTCGCGCAGCGACTGGATGAAGTACTCGGTCGGGAGCTCCGGCAGGGCGAGTCGGCGGGCGCTGGCCTGCAGGCGCGCGGCGTTGCGGTCGGGCCGGAAGGTGTGGATCGATCCGTCGGCGTGGCGGTAGGCCTTGATGCCCTCGAAGATCTCCTGCGCGTAGTGCAGCACGGACGCGGCAGGGTCGAGCGGGATCGGTCCGTAGGGCTGCACACGCGGACGGTGCCATCCCCCCTTGGCGGACCAGCAGATGTCGACCATGTGATCCGTGAAGACCACGCCGAATCCCGGATTCTCGAGCACCTCGGCGAGTCGCGCGGGCGACGCAGCGGTCAGGTTCTTCGTGACGGCGAACTCCAGTGGAGCCACGGTCGCCTCGGCATCGATGGTCGTCATCTCGTCATCCATTCCTCGTGGGTGGGCGCATCTTCGCGCCGTCTCAGCCTACGCCTGCAGTCAGAGGCGTGCAGTGATCGCGGAGCCGATCTCCGCCGTCGTGCGTGCCGCCGTCCGGGCGGCGATATCGGCCTCGACAGCCGCGCTGACCCGCGCGGATTCCGTGGCGAGACCGAGGTGGTCGAGCAGCAGTGCGATCGACAGGATCGCGGCGGTCGGGTCTGCCTTCTGCTGACCGGCGATGTCGGGAGCCGAGCCGTGCACGGGCTCGAACATCGAGGGGAATGCACCGTCCGGGTTGATGTTGCCGGATGCGGCGAGGCCGATGCCGCCGGTGACCGCACCTGCGAGGTCGGTGAGGATGTCGCCGAACAGGTTGTCCGTCACGATCACGTCGAAACGCGAGGGATCGGTCACCAGGAAGATCGTGGCCGCGTCGACGTGCAGGTAGTCCACGGCCACCTCGGGGTGCTCCGCGGCGACCTCGTTCACGACCCGCTGCCAGATGGCTCCGGCGTGCACGAGCACGTTGGTCTTGTGGACGAGGGTGAGCTTCTTGCGACGACGTCCGGCGAGCTCGAAGGCGTAGCGCACGACGCGCTCGACGCCGAAGGCGGTGTTCACGGACGTCTCGTTGGCGACCTCCTGCGGCGTGCCCTTGCGGATGGCGCCGCCGTTGCCGACGTACGGGCCCTCGGTCCCTTCGCGGACCACGACGAAGTCGATCTCGCCGGGATCGGCCAGGGGGCCCGGGGCGCCGAGGAACAGCTTCGACGGGCGGAGGTTCACGTAATGGTCGAGCGTGAAGCGCAGCTTGAGCAGCAGCCCGCGCTCGATGTTGGCATCCTTCAGACGCGGGTCACCGGGCGTGCCGCCGACCGCGCCGAGCAGGATCGCGTCGTTCGCGGCGATGGCTGCGAGGTCGTCGTCGGTGAGGGTGTCGCCGGTCTCGAGGAAGCGGCCGGCCCCGAGCGAGAAGCGGCTCTTCTCGAAGACGACGTCGCTGGAGGCGGTGACGGCGTCGAGCACCTTCTCCGCCTCGGCGATGACCTCGGGACCGATGCCGTCACCGGGGATGACGGCCAGCTTCACGACACGCGACATGACACTCCTTGCGCACTGCACGGGGATGGACCGGCCCGGGCCCGACGAGGTCGGGCGAGCCGGTCCTCCCAGCGTACTGGTCAGTGCGAGGGGGCTTTGCGCAGTGTGACGGCGGCGATGACGCCGGCGACGACGACGAGTCCCGCGCCGATCAGAGACGTCACCATCACTCCGGAGCCGAACGCGGCCGCCGCGGCGTCCCAGAGGGCCGTTCCGAGCTGTGCCGGGAGTTCCTGCGCCGCGGTGTAGGCGCCCGCGAGGGTCTCCCCCGCCGCGTGCGCGACATCGGCCGGAAGGCCATCCGGAAGCACGAGCGCGCCGCGGTAGAACGCGGTGATGATGCCTCCGAGCACGGCGGTGCCCAGCACGGCGCCGAGCTCGTAAGCCGTCTCGGAGACGGCACTCGCCGCGCCCGCCTTCGCTGCGGGGGCACTCGACAGGATCAGTTCGTTGGAGATGGTCTCTGCCGCGCCGATGCCGATTCCGAGCACCACGAACGCGACCACGAGGGGCAGCACGCCGTGCTCATGCGTCGTGAAGGCGACGATCAGGTAGCCGGCCACCGAGAAAGCCAGCCCGGCGGGGATCACAATGTGCGGCGGCACCCGGCGCGAGACCGGCACGACCGAGAGTCCGGCGACGATCATCGCGAGCATGCCGGGCACGAGCGCGAAGCCCGCCATCATCGGCGACAGTCCGAGGACCAGCTGCAGATGCTGCGACACGAAGTAGAGGAAGCCGACGAGCGCGACCACGCTGAGCAGGTTCACCAGGATCGCCCCGGAGAACGAGCCACGACGGAACAGGGCCATGTCGAGCATGGGGCTCTTGACCCTCAGCTGGCGGCGGACGAACAGGTAGCCCATCGCGAAGCCGAGGAGAGCCCAGGCTCCGGCGGTGAGGCTCGGTCCGTCCACGGCCAGGGACTTGATGGCGTAGACGACCGGGATCATGGTGGCCATCGACAGCGCGATGCTGATCAGGTCGATCCGGCCCGGGTTCGGGTCACGGCTCTCGGGGACCAGGAGCGGCGCGGCGATGAGCAGCGGGATGAGCACCGGGACGGCGATCAGGAAGACGGATCCCCACGCGAAGTGCTCGAGGAGGATGCCGCCGACGATGGGGCCCAGGGCGGAACCGGCGGAGAACGCCGATGCCCACACCGCGATCGCCATCCGGCGCTGGTCGCGGTTCTGGAAGATCGAGCGCAGGAGCGAGAGGGTCGACGGCATCAGCATCGCGCCGAAGAAGCCGAGGAGTGCCCGGGCCGCGATGAGCAGTCCGGCGGTCGGCGCGAATGCCGCGAGGGCTGAGACCGCGGCGAAGCCCGTCGCTCCGATCAGGAGCATCTTCCGGCGCCCGAAGCGGTCGCCCAGCGTGCCCATGGTCACCAGGAGTCCGGCGAGCACCAGCGGGTACACATCGATGATCCACAGCTGCTCGGCGCCCGTGGGCGCCAGCGCGATGGAGATCTCGGGGAGCGCGAAGCTCAGCACCGTGTTGTCCACCGACACCAGCAGCACCGGCAGCATGAGGACGACGAGCGCCGCCCAGCCGCGGGCTCCGACGCGGGGAGCATCCGTGTCTGTCGTCGGGATCGACGCAGTACGGGTCATGGAACACCTCTCAGAATCTCTTCGGCACGGTTAGTGAACCGTCCGGATGGTATAGTAACAGAATTCCCTCCCCCTCCCTGTGCAGAGGATCCACGATGCCCCGACCTCCCCTCGCCCGCGAGAAGGTGCTCGACGCCTTCGAAGCGATCCTCATCGACGACGGCGAGAGAGCCGCGACGCTCGACGCGACCGCCAAGGCGGCAGGCGTCTCGAAGGGCGGCCTGCTCTACCACTTCGGCTCGAAGGACGAGCTCGAGGCGGGTCTGCTGCAACGCCTCGACCACCTCACGACGGTGGACCTGGAACGGATGACGACGACCGAGGAGGGACCCGTCGCCTACTACGTGCGCACCTCGGTGATGGAGGACGACGCTCTCGACCGCGTCCTGATCGCTGCGACCCGGTTGGCGCAGGGCGGGTCGATCCCAGCGGCCGACATGCTCCGCGACACGCGGCAGCGTTGGGCGGAGGCGATCCGTCCGCACGTCCGCGACACGGCGAGCCTCGACCTCGTGATGCTGGTGAGCGACGGGCTCTACTTCAACAACTCGCTCGACGTCCACGGACCGGAACGCCTGGTCCCGCGCAGCGACGAGCTGGCAGACCTGATCGCGCTGGTCCTGAAGGCCACCGCATGACCCGCAGTGACACGAGAGAGGGCGGGAGCTTCACGCTCCCGCCCTCTCGTGTCGCTGCCGTCGCCGATCAGACCTCGGTGATCTCGATCTGGCGGAACAGGTCGGCGTCGATGGCGTCGCGCACATCGTCGAGCAGCTCCTCGGAGACGGGCGAGTCCAGCGTCAGCACGCTGAGCGCCTGCGCACCGGCCGCCTGACGCGCGATCTGCATGCCGGCGATGTTGATCCCCGCCTCGCCGAACTTCTGCCCGTACACCGCGACGATGCCGGGACGGTCGGTGTAGAGCATCACGACGTGGTGCTTCTCGATCGGCAGTTCGAGCGCGTGATCGTTGATGCCGATCAGCTTCTCGGTCTGCTTCGGACCGGTGAGCGTGCCGGAGACCGACAGCTGGGATCCGTCGGAGAGCGCCCCCGTGAGCGTGATCACGTTGCGGTACTCGTCGCTCACGTCATCCTTGAGCAGACGCACGGCGATGCCGCGCTGATCCGCGAGAAGCGGGGCGTTCACGTAGGAGACGGTCTCGCTCACGATGTTCGTGAAGACCCCCTTGAGCGCGGCGAGCTTGAGCACGCTCACGTCGTAGTCGTTGAGCTCGCCGTGCACCTCGACGTCGAGGCTGGTCAGAGGCGACGTCGCCAGGGAGGCGAAGATCTGGCCGAGCTTCTCCACCAGCGAGATGCCGGGGCGCACGTACGGGTCGATGACGCCACCCGCGACGTTCACCGCGTCCGGCACCAGGTCGCCGCCGAGCGCCAGTCGCACGGAGCGGGCGACCGAGACGCCGGCCTTCTCCTGCGCCTCCTCGGTGCTCGCTCCGAGGTGCGGGGTGACGACGACGTTGGGCAGGTCGAGGAGCGGGCGGGCCGTACCGCCCTCTGCGGGCGGCTCGGACGTGAACACATCGAGTCCGGCGCCGGCGATCTCGCCCGCGACGAGGGCCGCATGCAGCGCTTCCTCGTCGATCAGGCCACCACGAGCGACGTTCACCACGAAGGCGGTGGGCTTCATCGCGGCGAACTGCTCCGCGCCGATCATGCCGGTGGTCTCCGGCGTCTTCGGCATGTGGATGGTGAGGAAGTCCGACTCGGCCACGAGCTCGTCGAGCGAGAGCAGCTGCACGCCGAGCTGCTGTGCGCGAGCGGAGGTGACGTAGGGGTCATAGGCGACGACGCGCATGTCGAAGGCGGCGAGACGCGCGGCGACGAGGGCGCCGATGCGGCCGAGGCCGACGATGCCGACGGTCTTCTCGAAGAGTTCGGCGCCCGTGAACGAGCTGCGCTTCCACGCACCGCTGGAGAGCGAGGCGTGAGCGGCGGGGATACGACGGGCGAGGCTCAGGATGTGACCGACCGTGAGTTCGGCGGCCGAGACGATGTTCGAGGTCGGAGCGTTCACGACCATCACGCCCGCGGCGGTCGCCGCCTTGATGTCGACGTTGTCGAGTCCGACGCCGGCGCGGGCCACGACCTTGAGCTTCGGCGCGTGAGACAGCGCCTCCTCGTCGATGCGCGTCGCCGAGCGGACCAGAACGGCGTCGGCATCCGCCAGCGCCGCGAAGAGCGCCTCACGGTCGGTGCCGTCGACGTCGCGGACGTCGAAGTCGGGGCCCAGGGCCTCGATCGTGGCAGGAGAGAGTACTTCGGCGATGAGCACGACGGGCTTCGGCACAGTGGATCCTTCGGGGCAGCGCGGCAGGCGGGAGGGGCCGATGCGCCGCACACCTTGGGGGCGCGATCGCGTCAACTCTACCCGAGCGCCCGGCGCGCTCCGTTCCGTGTGACGGTCGGAGGGTCAGGCGCTCGGCATCGTCAGGCTGAGCGCGATCAGGCTCATCCAGAACACCGCGACGACGCCGAGGCCGGCGAGGAACACGAGGGCGAGCTCGCCCACCCTGCGGCGGCGTCCGATCATGTACGCGAACCCGAAGACGATGGCGGGGAACGCGACCCCGAAAAGCAGCGTCGCCCACCCGCCGCCGGTCAGCCCCGTCTGGGCCATCGTTATCAGGTGCGCGACCGCGTTCCAGACGGCGTAGGCGTAGAAGAGCCCGGCGAGGCCGATGACGAGCCCGACGAGCCAGCGGGGCGATCCGGCGGAAACCGGCTGAGTGGTCTGGGGCGAGGTCATGATCCGATCACTCCCACGGTGACGAAGGGCCAGGGAACGAGCAGGACGACACCCACGAGGAGCACGGCGATGCGGATCCACGCCGCCTTGCCTCGGGTGAGGACCCAGCTCGCGAGGAACCAGAGGGCCGGAGCGGCGATCGCCAGCACGAACCAGGGCAGGAACATCGCATCCGCGACGAGGAACGACGCCAGCGGCTGGAGACGGAGTCCTCCGACGATCCAGCCGATCGTGTAGAGGAGGTACACGCCGCCGACCACACCGAGGATCAAGAGCATCGGCGTGCTCAGTCCGACAGGGTCTTCCTGCCGAGCCGGGGTGACGGTGCCGTCCTCCTCGATCGTGCCCACGTCTTCACTGCCCTTGCCGACGGCGTTCCACCCGTGCGGGAGGGCGCGATCCTTCGGCGCCGGAGCATCGTCGCCATCCCAGCTGAGGGCGTCGTCGGAATCGGAAGTCATGTCCCCCAGCGTAGGACACCCGGTCCACTAGGCTCGGGGTTGCCTTGAGCCGGAACGGCGGGCATCGGAGGGGAAAGGGAGCAACGTGGCCGAGAGCGACGAGACGAACGCCGGCGTCGGACAGCCTGCGAAGGACACCGCGAACGCCGAGCCGCCCGCAGGGTGGGTCCCGACTCCCGCATCCAAGGCGAAAGCGACCCGCTTCCGCTGGATCGCCGCGATCCTCTGGGCCGTCGCGATCATCGGCGAGGCCGTGGGGATCTTCTGGCTCCTGCGTCAGCGTGTGTACGTCGGCGAAGACGGTACGTTCTTCCGCGATCCGGAGACCGGTCTCCTCGAGGAGCACGGTGTCACGGCGCAGTTCCCGCAGTGGGCGTTCATCGCCCTCCTCGTCCTGCTCGTCGTGATCGCCGCGCTGTCGATCACCGGATCGGTGCTGTGGAAGAAGGCGAACCGCCTCGACCCCGCGCGCAAGTCCGACAAGGTGCGGTTCTTCGTGCAGAACCAGTTGGGCGCGATCATCGCGATCGTCGCGTTCCTCCCCCTGGTCATCCTGATCTTCCTCAACAAGGACATGGACAAGGGCCAGAAGACGACGGCCGGCATCGTGGGCGTCGTGCTCGCGGCTCTCGCCGTCGTCCTCGGAGTCGACTTCGCTCCGGCGTCCGTGGAGCAGTACAACGCCGATCAGTCCGCGGTGATCCAGCTCCTCGGCAAGGACGAGGTCGTCTGGGTCGACGGCGGCAAGGTGTATCACGTCTGCGATGAGGTGCCGGCGATCCAGACCGGCAGCGAGATCATCACCGGCACGACGGCGGAGGCCGTCGCCGCAGGAAAGAGCCGCCTGACCCTCCAGTTCGCGTCGGAGCTGCGGGCGTGCGACCTTCCCGTCCCCGAGAACGACGAGGAGATCACCGAGGCGCTGCGGGCCATCCAGGCCGGGCAGGTGGACACGGTCCTCCCCCAGCCCGTGTGGGCCGACTCCGCGGAGCCCCCGATCGTGGTCGAGGAAGCGCCGGCCGAGTGACGGGGGATCGACGCTAGTCCGCGTCGAGCGCTTCCACGAGCCTCTCCTCGGCTGACGAGAGGTGCTCTTCGAGAAGGGCTGCCGCGTCCTGACCGCGCCCTGAGGCGACCGCATCGAGCATGTCGGCGTGCTGGGCGGCGATCTCCGAGCCGTCGAGGAGTCGTCGTCCCTGCACCTGGGCCATGCAGAGCCGCACCTCGTCGATCACGCTGCGGTACATCCGACCGGTCCGCTCGCTCTCGAGGGCATCGATGAGCGCGGTGTGGAACCGCAGGTCGGGGTCTACGGTGGCAGGATCGGGCCCCGGGGGCATCGCGAGGATCTCCGCGTTCGCATCGACCGCGGCCTGCGGTACCGTTCTGGTCCGGGCGAGCTCGCGCAAGGCCGCACTCTCCAGCCGCGTCCTCGTGCGGTAGACGTCGCGCACGGTGTCGGAGTCGATCCCGACGACGCGAGCGCTCCGATGAGCCGTCCGCACGAGGAGCCCGACCGCGACGAGCTGCTCGATGGCTGCCTTCGCGCTGGGCCTGGCCACACCGAAGGTCTGGGAGACGGCAGCTTCGGTGAGGGGGGCGCCCGAGCGGATGTCGCCGCTGAGGATCCGCGCGCGCAGCTGGGCCGTCACGGCGTCCACCACACCGACGATCGCGAGCGGCGCCTCCGAGGTCGTGGTCATCCGGTCAGCCTATCGAAACCTTTCCCTATCGGTACACTTGTCAGACAATCCCTCGACGGAGCAGAGGAGCACCGTGCCGACCACCATCGCCGAACCGCTGGACCCCGCCCTGCTGGGTCCCACGACGGAAGTGCACTCCCGGTCCATCGACCGCTTCGCACGCGCACACGATGCCTCCCACTACCTGCTCATCCCTGATGCCGTCCTCTCCCCCGCAGACGCCGAAGGCGTGGCCCGAGCGTTCGGCGCCGTACGGGCCGCAGGGCGCACGCTCACCTTCCGCTCCGGCGGCACGAGCCTGTCCGGCCAGAGCGTGAGCGGCGACATCCTCGTCGACACGCGCAGCCACTTCCGCGACATCCGCGTGGAGGAAGAAGGAGCCTTCGTCCGGGTCGGTCCGGGCGCGACGGTGCGGCAGGTCAACACCCGCCTGACGCGGCATCGCCGCAAGCTCGGCCCCGACCCGGCGAGCGAAATCGCCTGCACCATCGGCGGAGTCGTGGCCAACAACTCCAGCGGCATGGCCTGCGGCATCACCGAGAACTCGTACCAGACGATCGATTCGATGACCATCGTGCTCCCGAGCGGCACCATCCTCGACACCGGACGCCCCGATGCGAACGACGTGCTGCGCGCCGCCGAGCCCTCGATCGCAGACGGCCTCCTCGAGCTGCGCGCCCGCCTCCTCGGCTCACCGGAACACGTGGCGTTCCTCCGCCAGCAGTTCTCGATGAAGAACACCATGGGGTACGGACTCAATGCCCTTCTCGACTTCGACGACCCGGTGCGCATCCTGGAGCACCTCGTCATCGGCTCCGAAGGCACGCTCGCGTTCGTCGCCGAGGCGCGGTTCCGCACGATCGAAGTGCGCCCGGCGATCGCGACGGGTCTCCTCGTGTTCGAGACCCTCTCGGCCGCGATGACCGCCCTCCCCGATCTGACCGGACTCGGCCTCGCCACGATCGAGCTGATGGATGCCGCCTCTCTCCGCGTCGCGCAGGGACTGAGCGACGTCCCCGCGGCCATCGCAGAGATCGCCGTGCGAGGTCACGCTGCGCTCCTGGTCGAAGTCCACGCCGCGGACGCCGAGGCTCTCGCCCTCGCGAGCACGTCCGCACAGGCGCACTTCGAGAAGCTGCCGCTGGCCGTGTCCCCGCGCCTCACGACGGACCCCGCCGAGCGCGCCGCGCTGTGGCATGTGCGCAAGGGCCTCTACACCGCCGTGGCCGGCGCACGTCCCTCGGGGACGACCGCGCTGCTGGAAGACATCGTGGTGCCCGTCCCCCGTCTGCTCGCCACCTGCGAGCGGCTCATCGAGCTGTTCGCCGAATACGGTTACGAGGGGTCGGTCATCTTCGGCCACGCCAAAGACGGCAACGTGCACTTCCTCCTCAACGAGCGCTTCGACGACGCCGACAGCGTCGCCCGCTACCGCCGATTCACGGATGACCTCGTCGGCCTCGTCCTGGCACAGCAGGGCTCCCTCAAGGCCGAGCACGGCACCGGTCGGATCATGGCGCCGTTCGTCCGCCGCCAGTACGGCGACGAGCTCACGGACATGATGTGGGAGATCAAGGGTCTGTTCGATCCCGACGGCATCCTCAATCCCGGCGTGGTCCTCTCCGACGACCCCGACTCGTACCTGCACGACCTCAAGCGAGTGCCCACGGTCGAGAACGAGGTGGACCGCTGCGTCGAGTGCGGGTACTGCGAACCGACCTGCCCCAGCAAGGGCATCACGCTGACACCCCGCCAGCGCATCGTGATCCGCCGCGACATGGCGTGGGCGGAAGAGCAGGGCGACACCGAGCTGCTCCGCGATCTGCAGAAGGACTACGACTACGACGGCGTGCAGACCTGCGCCGTCGACGGCATGTGCGGCGTGGCGTGCCCGGTCGACATCAACACCGGAGACCTGGTCCGCCGCCTCCGCGCCGAGCAGTCGAACACGCTCGAAGGCGCGCTCTGGAGCACGGCGGCCAAGCATTGGAGCACGGTGACCAGGGCCGGAGGTGTCGCCCTCACCGTCGCCGACGCACTACCGGCACCGCTCGTCCGCGGCGTGACGCGGGTCGGACGTACCGTCCTGGGCGCCGACACCGTCCCGCTCTACGACGGCGGACTCCCCCATGGCGGGTCGAAGCCGCCCCGCCCCGAGTCGCCCGGCGATGCCGAGGCCGTGTTCTTCGGCGCCTGCATCGGCACGATGTTCGGAGCGGAAGGCGAGGGCACGGGGTCGAGGGATGCCCTGCGCGAACTCCTGGACCGCGCCGGCATCCCCGTCGTGATCCCCGAGGAGAACGGCGGCCTCTGCTGCGGCACTCCCTGGAAGTCGAAGGGACACCTCGACGGGTATCGGCTCATGTCGGACCGCGTGCTGGATTCGCTCTGGGAGGCGAGCCGTCACGGCGAGCTTCCCGTGGTGTGCGACGCCGCGTCCTGCACCGAGGGACTCGACGTGATGCTCGCGCAGTCGGTCGCGAAGAACCCGAAGTACGAAGGCCTCCGCATCGAAGACGCCACGACCTACGTCGCCCGAGAAGTGCTGCCGAAGCTCGACGTGCCCGCGAAGCTCCCCACGGTGGCCGTGCACCCCACGTGCTCGACGACCGCTCTCGGCGCGACCGGAGCATTGACTGCGATCGCCGAAGCCGTGGCGGAAGACGTGTTCATCCCCGAGGGATGGGGATGCTGCGCCTTCGCCGGCGACCGCGGGATGCTCCATCCGGAGCTCACCGCCAGTGCGACCGCGCAGGAGTCCGCGGAGATCACCGCCGCCGAGAGCGAGCGCGGCGGCATCGACGCCTTCGTCTCGGCGAACCGCACCTGCGAGATCGGGATGACCAGGGCCACGGGACGCCCGTACCGTCACGTCATCGAGATCCTCGAAGAGCTCACCCGCCCCTGAACCTGCGGAACCACAGCGAGGGCCCTCCCGGATCGACTCCAGGAGGACCCTCGCCTCGTCGCGCCCCGATCCGTCTCAGCCTGCGGACAGGACCGCGACAGCCTGATCACGCAGACCACCGGGGATCTCCACGACCGTACTGTCATCCGCCGACCGCTCGGCGACGGAGCCGTCGGGCCAGCGCAGGTCGCGGACCAGGAGCTCATCCGGCAGCTCGATCGTGCCGACGCTCGGGTCCAGCGCCTGCACATGCACGGTCGACCCGCTGGTCGTGTAGCGACGCGGGGCACCCGTCCGCTCCCCCATCCGGACCCACGGCCGCGTGCCGTAGATCGCATCTCCGTTCACCCGCAGCCACGCACCCAGCTCCTGCATCGCGCTGCGCTGCAGTTCGGGGATCGAGCCGTCCGCTGCCGGACCGACGTTGATCAACAGGTTGCCGTTCTTTGCCACGACGTCGACGAGCAGGCGGATCAGCGCGGCCCCGGAGAGCGAGTGCCGCTCGTCCTCGGCCTGGTTGAAGCCGAACGAGTAACCGAGGCCGCGGGTCGACTCCCACGGCTCAGGGATGATCTCGGGGATGTCCGTGTACTCGCGCGTGAGGAACCCGTGGTACGGCACGCCCCAGCGGTCGTTGACCACGCCGTCCGGCACGGCATCGAAGTACCGCTCCAGGAGTGCGGCGACCGCATACTCGTCGCGTCCCTTGCCGCCGTCGGGCCACTCGATGTCGTTCCACAGCACGTCCGGCGAGAAGCGCGACACGAGTTCGTCGAGCTGGGCGGCCGAGTAGCGCGCGAAATGGGCGTCATTGCGACGGAATCGGAACAGGTCGGTGTCCGACTCGATCGGCGGGAAGTCGCTCACATGCCAGTCGAGCGCCCCGGAGTAGTAGACACCGAACTTGGCGCCCGCCCGACGGGTCGCATCGTGGAACTCGGAGATCAGGTCACGGCGCGGACCCCGGGCTGCCGCATTGAAGCCGGTCGTCGCGGTGTCCCACAGGCAGAAGCCCTCGTGGTGCTTCGTCGTGGGGATGATGTACCTGGCGCCCGCCCCTACGAGCTCGCCCACGAAGGCGTCCGCGTCGAAGGCCGAGGCATCCCACCGATCCGCGAGGTCCTCGTAGGAGGTGCCGGGTCCGAACACCTGCTGGTGCCGCTCCCACGTGGGGCTTCCGGCGATCCGTACGGTGTTGCCGTACCACTCGGCGTACTGATGCCACGCGTAGGCGTCCTCGGTCGGGATGTTCACGCCCTCGCCGTGCTGCACCGCCCAGGCGGGCACCGAGTACAGCCCCCAGTGCACGAAGAAGCCGAGCTTCGCGTCGCGATACCAGTCGGGCACGCTCTGCGTCGGATACGTCGGCGCCTCCGCGCCGAGTTCCGGTCCGGTGCGCTTCTCGAAGTTCATCATGCGCTCTGCTCCTCAGAGGTGCCGCGACGGACGACCACGGCGGTCAGATCGGGATCCCCGTCCGGATCGAAGGGGTACACACCGGGTTGCAGGCGGTGGTGGCCCAGACGCAGGAGGTCCTGGTCGACGCCGCCGGGAGTCAGCGCGAGAGTCCAGCCCGCGGCGAGCTCGTACAGCTCGGGTTCGAGATAGCCGATCTTCACCACGACGATGTCAGCCGTCGTGGGCTCCAGGCCCAGCATCCGGAAGTCCGAGAGGTGGTGGAACGGCTTGCGGCGCTCTGTGACGATGGCGTGCAGTCCGCCCACCGCGATGACGACCTGCGTACCCGCATCCGGGTCGCCGTCCGTGATCGAGAACACGGTCCCCGTGATCGCCACGGGACCATGCGGACCGGCATCGACCCCGGCTCCCGCTGCGAGGGTGACGGTGGCACCGACGCCGGCGCCGACAGCCTGCGCGACGGCCACGGGATCGAAGATCGAGGCGACCAGGGTGGTTCGGCTGCCGTCCGTGAGCTCGGGCCGCTCGAGCAGGTGCGCGAGCGTCCAGGTCACGTCGCCCGCGCCACCGGCGGTCGGGTTGTCGCCGGAGTCCGAGATCAGGTACGGGTGCGGCGCTCCCGGCGCGAGGGCCTTCTCCAGCGCCTCATCGAGGGAACCGGTCTCGGCCACGAAGACGAAGTCCTCGCGTGCGTCCCAGAACATCCGGGCCACGCGCTCGGCTTCGCGCGCGATGAGCTGCTCGTCATCGCCCGTGACCACCACGTAGGCCTGGCACCGCGGCTCATCCGCCCACGCGTATCCGATCCAGACCGAGGCGTCCACGACCCCGGGGAGCGCTTCGATCTGGGGCAGCTGCGCGTAGATGCTGCGTGCCGGTTCAAGGCGCGTGCTGGTCTTCTCGCCGGGCAGCAGCACAGGGACCGGCACCCACGCCGTGAACGGGCGACGACGCAGCGGATCGGTGCCGTGCGGTCCCCGCAGCCGTGCGAGCAGGTTCCACACCGCCCGCTCCTTGGTGTTCATCCAGTCCTCGTGCGGGGCCATCCGGTAGCAGGTCAGCAGATCGACCGCGTCGCGCAGCACCTCCGAGACGTTGCCGTGCAGGTCCATCGAGGTCGACACCAGCGTGTCGGGGCCGAGCGCCGCACGCACCGCGAGGGCGAGATCACCCTCGGCGTCCTCCATGCCGACCACGCTCATGGCGCCGTGGATGTCGAAGAAGAAGCCGTCGAAGGGACCCTGTGCACGGATCCCTCGGACGATCGCGTCCTTCATCCGACGGTAGGTCTCTGGCGCCACGGCCCCGCCCGGCAACGAGCGTCCATGCGTGAGCGGCACCCACTCCGCGGCGGCTTCGAGCTCGCGCCCATCCTCGAGGAAGGGATAGTACGCGCGCAGGGTCTCTCCGGTGCGGACGGTGAACGCCTCGTCGCCGGAGATGTGCGGAGAGAAGGTGCTCGACTCGATCGAGATTCCGGCGATGCCGATCCGGGGCCTCGGGAGCCCTCCGTCCGCGACGGTCGGGAGGGGACCCATCCAGATCTCGTGGGCTTCGGGACGTGCGGTCACGTGGTGCGCTCCTTGTCGGTGCTCAACGGGCTGTCGGGGGCGGATGGGATCAGTGTGCGCCCGCCGGCACGAGGGCACGACGGGCAGTCTCGATGACGCCGAGGGCGACGGCGTCGGAACCGAGGACGGCGGGGATGATGCGCAGCGGGATGCCCGACACCGGAGAGTCCGTGCGCAGCGTGCGCGCGATCGCCGGCTCGAGGAGGTCCCAGGCTGTGGAGACGCCACCGCCCACGATCGCACACGGCAGATCGAGGATCGTCGCGGCGCTGGCACACGCGAGTGCGAGCGCACTCCCGGCGGCGTCGAAGACCGCGATCGCGTCTGCGTCACCTCGTCGCGCGCGATCCGCGACTTCTCTGGTGTCGATGAGCGGGCCCGCCGTGCGCTCCTGATAGCGCAACGCGATCGACGTGCCGGACGCCAGGGTCTCCAGGTGCCCGGTCTTGCCGCAGGTGCACACGAGCTCGCTGTAGCCGGGCGTGTGTCCGATCTCGCCCGCTGCACCGTGCGGACCGTGGTGGAGTTCGCCGTCGATCATGAGCGCACCGCCGACGCCCGTGCCGAGCATGACGCCGAGCACATCACGGTCCGTGCGACCGTCGGCGGCTGCCTCGCCCAGCAGGAAGGCGTTGACGTCGTTCTCGACGCGCACGGGAACGCCGAGGCGCGCCTCGAGCTCTTCCGCCAGCGGGAACCCCGCCCAGCCGACGAAGGTCGCCGAGGCCGCGCGGATCGTTCCGTTCTCGTGGTCGATGACGCCGGCCGCACCGACCCCCGCCGCAACGAGAGTCGCTCCGGCCTCGACGACCAGTGCGCGGGTGAGACCCGCCGCGGCATCGGCCATCGCACCTCCGCCGAGGGCGGCGGGTGCCGGGACGCTCCCCCTGGCGAGGACCGTCCCCTCGGCGCTGACGAGGAGGGCGGCGATCTTGGTCCCGCCGATGTCGATCCCGACCAGCCCTGCGCCTTCGGGAAGGATGAGGTCGTCGATGGGCATGGTGGTCCCCGGTTCCTGACCGATCATGCTCAGCGCCCGCCCAGTCCTGCCATCGCGATGCCCTTGACGAGATGTTTCTGCAGCACGATCACGAGAATCGTCGTCGGCACCATCGAGATGATGGCCGCGGCCATCTGCAGATCCCACCGCGTTCCGGTGAGCCCCGCGAAGCTCGCGAGTCCGACGGGGAGCGTGCCGTGCGCGTTGTAGTCGACCGTCACGATCAACGGCCACAGGTAGCTGTTCCAGAAGGAGAGGAAGGTGAACACCGCGAGCACCGCCACGGCCGACTTCGACAGGGGAAGGATGATCTGCAGGAACGAGCGCACGGGACCTGCACCGTCGACGCGTGCCGCCTCCTCCAGCTCGTACGGGATGCCACGGAAGAACTGCCGCATCAGGAAGGTACCGAACGCACCGAAGGCGAAGGGCAGGATCAGCGCCTGGTAGGTGTCGACCCAGTTGAACCACTGCATCACCTGGAACATGGGGATGACGAGCACCTCTGCGGGCACCATGAGCGTGGCGAGGAACAGCACGAAGACGGCGTCGCGGCCCTTCCAGCGCAGCCGACCGAAGGCGTACCCCGCCGTGGTCGACACGACCAGGACGACGAGCGTGCCGCCGATCGCGACGATGAAGGAGTTCATGATATAGGTCAGGAACGGTCCGTAGGCGAACACGTCGACGAAGTTGGACCACCGCAACTCGGAACCCACCAGAGTCGGCGGCATCGAGAACATCTCCGCATTCGGCTTGAGCGCCGAGAAGAACGCGTAGATCAGCGGGGAGATGAAGATCAGCGCGGCGATGTAGATCGCGACGTGGGCGAGGATCAGCCGCACGCGGGCGCCCGGTGTGGTCGCCGCGCCGCGTGCGCGCTCCCGCTCGGATCGGCCCGTGGGCCGGACGAGGGTCTCAGTGCTCATAGTGCACCCACTTCTTCTGCGCGGCGAACTGGAGTCCGGTGATCGCGATGATGATCGCGAAGAGGATCCATGCGGCGGCGGCGGCGAGGCCGAGGTCGCCGAAGGTGAATCCCTGCTCCCAGATGTACATGACGAGTGGCTTGGTGGCGTTGCCGGGACCGCCACCGGTGAGCATCTGAGGCTGCACGAACACCTGCAGAGAAGTGATCATCGTCATGATCGTGGCGAAGAAGATCGACGGCGAGATCATCGGGATGATGATGCTCCACACGCGTCGGAATCCGCGCGCGCCGTCGATGCTCGCCGCCTCGAGCACGCTCTCGGGGAGCTGCTCGAGAGCGGCGGAGAAGATCAGCATGTTGTATCCGAGTCCCTGCCAGACGCTCATGACGACGACCATGATCATGGCCCACGACGGGTCGGCGAGGAAGTTCGGCAGCTCTATGCCGAACCAGGTCTGCGAGAGGCCGTTGAAGAGGCCCTGCGGCTGGAGCATCATCTTCCACACCAGCACGTTGGCGACCATGGGAGTCACCACGGGGATGAAGAAGAGCACGCGCAGGGCTCCGCGTCCGCGGATGCGCGAACCGAGTCCGAGGGCGAGCACGAGCGAGAGAGCGACGCTCAGCGGCACGTAGAGCAGCGTGTACACCGCCGAGTTGCGCAGCGCCGGCCAGAAGTCGGGGCTGCTGGTGAACAGCTTGACGTAGTTGTCCACGCCGTTGAAGGTCCGCTCGCCGAAGGTCGGCCAGTCGAAGACGCTCATCACGATCGAGAGCCCGACGGGCACGATCGTGAACAGGGCGAGCCCGATCAGGGCTGGGCTTGCGAATCCCAGCGCCTGACCGGCCTCCACCTTGGCGAGCGATCGTCGACGTCTCGTCGTGATCGTCATCTCAGTTCTTTCTCTGTTACTGCGTTACTGCTGCGGGCATCGGAGCCGGATCACTCTCCGAACTGCGCCTGCGCGTTCGAGAGGAGCTCTTCCATCGTCATCTGGCCGTTGTAGACGCTGACCAGGTTGGGCTGGATGTAGCTGTCGAGCTTCTGCCAGTTCTTCGTCATGTACAGCGGCACGGTGTCGCCGAACGCCGCCTCGAAGACCGACTGGACCTGGTCGCGGTACTTCTCGTCGATCGACTCGAAGTACAGCGGCTGCGAAGAGGTGCGAGCAGGGTACGAACGGCCGGAGGAGGCGATGTAGTCCTGTGCGTCCTCGCCGAGCAGCGAGCCCATGACCTTGAGTGCGGCCTCGGGGTTCTTGCAGTTGGCGGAGATGCCGTAGCCGGAGCCGAGGATCGGGCCGGGGTTGCCGTCCGCACCGGCGGGGAGCGGGACCATGCCGGCGGCGAAGCCGGACTCGTTGTCGAGGTAGCTGACGGCGTTCCACGTGCCGTCCACCGCCATCGCGGCGTTGGCGCCGGTGTACTGGTTCTCGCCCCAGCCGGTGTCCGAAGCCGAGGCCACGGGGGCTGCGACCTTCTTCTCCGTGACGAGTTCGGCGTACCAGGTCGAGGCGTCGACGAAGGCCTTCTCGTCGATGTGCAGGGTGCCGTCCTCAGAGGCCGGCTGGGTCGCGGAGTACGCGATCGGCATCGACATCCACTGGTAGCCGCCCATGCCCATGCCGAAGCCGTACTTGCCGTCCTTCGTGGCGTCGGCGGCGATGGTGTCGAAGTCGTCGAAGGTCCAGCCGATCTCGGGGGTGGCGGCGCCCGCAGCGGTCAGCATGTCCTGGTTGTAGTAGACGAGCATGGTCGCCACGTCGAAGGGCACCCCGTAGGTCTTGCCCTCGAAGCTGAGGATGCCGTCGGCACTCGGGTTGAACTCGGCCCAGTCGATGCCCGCCGTCTTGAGGTCGGCATCGCTCAGCTCACGGAATCCACCGGTGTAGCCGCCCAGCTGGGCACCGCTCATCCCGGTGACGCAAGCCATGTTGCCACTGGCCATGTTGGTCGTCAGCTTGGTGAAGAAGTCGCTCCACGGCGACGTCTGCAGCTTGATCTTGATGTCGGGGTTCTGCTCCTGTGCGAAGGCGACCTGGGCCTCGAGGGCATCCACGTCGGACTCGCTGCCCGCCCACATGTCGACCACGATGGTGTCGCCGTCGGCGGAACCGCCGGTGCCGTTGCCGCTCGCGCAGCCGGTCATCGCGACTGCGACGCCGGCGACGGCGACAACAGCCCCTACACGCAACTTCTTCATTGAATGCCTCCTGGAAGGGAACCGGTTGTTTCGAGACTCGAAGCAACCTAGTAGGATTTCGTATGAAGTTACCGTTTCATACTTCGCGAGGGGCCGCAAGCTGAACATCCGATGTTTATCAGGCCTTGATAATTCGTAACTCCCCGGAAACACGACCATCCCCCGCTACGCTGACGATGCTCCGACAGGAAAGTGCTCCCATGACGAACACCGCTGACACCACCGTCGAGGATCCGCACACGCGCCGGATCCTCGATCTCGTCGCGCGCGGCGAAGCGCGCTCGCGTTCGGAACTCGCCGCACTGCTCGGAGTCGCCGCCTCGACGGTCGGCCTCCGTGTCCAGACGCTGCTGGACGCCGGCGTTCTCCGCGAGGCCGGGGACGGCACATCGCGCGGCGGACGGCGCCCACGCGTCCTTCAGATCGCGGCCGACGGCTTCGTGCTCTCCGCCGACCTGGGCGGCGGACATGCCCGTATCGGCAGGCACACCCTCAGCGGCGCGCTCCTGGACAGCGAGTCGATCGCCGTCGACGTGACCGAGGGCCCTGAGGCGACTCTCGAACGACTCGGCATCGTGTTCGACCGTCTGACGGCAGCCGGCCGCGTCCACGCGATCGGAATCAGCCTGCCGGGCCCCGTCGACATCACGACGGGCTCGGTCGACCAGCCCTCACGGATGCCCGGATGGCCGGGATTCCGTGTCGGCGAGCACCTCTCCGCACGCTACGGCGTCCCCGTGGCGGTCGACAACGACGCCAACCTCGCCGCCCTCGGCGAGCACCGAGAGCGCTTCGGCCACACGGGCCACAGCATCACGGTGAAGGCGGGAACCGCGATCGGCAGCGGAATCATCGTCGACGGACGCGTGCACCGCGGCGCGACATCCGCCGCCGGGGACATCACGCACACTCGCATCGACGGCAGCGGTGACATCCCGTGCTCCTGCGGCAACACGGGCTGCCTCGAGACCGTGGCGAGCGGGGCGAGCCTCGTGCGCCAGATGCGCGACCGCGGCAACGACTCGGTGCGCACGACGACGGATGTGCTCAGCCTGGCGCGTGATGCGGATCCGCTCGCCACGACACTGGTGCGCACGGCGGGCACCCACCTCGGACAGGCGCTCTCCGGAGTCGTGAACTTCTTCAACCCGCACGCCGTCTTCCTCACCGGCAGCATGAGCGCCTCCGAGCCGTTCATCGCCGCCGTCCGCAGCAGGGTGTACGAGGCGTGCCACCCCCTCGCAACCCAGCGCCTGCGCATCGAATCCGCGACCACCGGCGCCGATGCCATCCTGCACGGGGCCGCGCGCCTCGCGCTCGAGGGCATGGACATCCCCGTGGCGACGGCCTGAGCCGCCACCACGGGGCGGCTCAGGCCTCGATGAGGGTCAGCTCGATCACGGGGACGAGCACGTCGGGGCGACGCACCGGAAGGTGCACCGTCAGGGTCCCCTCGGCCTCCCCTGCCGGCGTCATGAGATCCGCCTCGCGGTCCGGATCGGACACGCTCGTCCGGAGCCACGATCCGTCGTTCAGCAGTCGTGCGTACGAGACCTTCCCGGCGAGCTCCGGAAGGTGCACGAACCCCATCGGCCAGCTGAACAGGCTCAGGTAGAGGCGGTTCCCCCTGCGCGTATACACGCCCTCACGCGGCGGGGTCAGCGCCGCGTGACCCGCGCCGATCACGGCACCACGGTGCAGGCGCATCCATTCGCCGATCTCCCCGAGCGTCCGTGCATCACGGGGGGCGATCGCGCCCCGCCCGTCCGGGCCGATGTTCAGCAGCATGTTGCCGCCCATCGACACCGAATCGACCAGCATCTGCACCAGCAGCGTGGACGACTTCTGGTCAGTGTTGTCGCGGTGATAGCCCCACGAGCCGTTCAGCGTCTGACACGCCTCCCAGGTCAGCGGAACCCCGTCCCGCACGATCGGCGCGGTCGGCTGGTACTGCTCGGGCGTGACGAAGTCGGCGGGGATGCCGAGACGATCGTTCACGAGCATGCCCGGCTGGAGTTCCCGGCACAGGGCGAGCAGGGCCGTCGCGTCCCAGTCCTCCGGACCCTTGCCCGCCCATCCGTCCTTCTCCTCGGGGTAGGTGAAGTCGAAGAAGAGGTAGTCGATGTCGCCGTACTCCGTGAGGAGCTCTCGCACCTGCCCGTGGAGGTAGGCGCGGTACACGGCCATGTCCCGCCCGACGTTGAGTGCGTGCGCGCCCTCGTCGTCGCGGCGCGGGTGGTTCCAGTCCACGGTGAAGTCGGGATGATGCCAATCGATCACGGAATGGTAGAGGCCGACCTTCAGCCCTTCCGCCCTCAGTGCGTCGACGTACTCGCGCACGAGGTCGCGTCCGACGTTCGCGACGGAGGTGAAGTCGGTCAGTTTCGAGTCCCAGAGGCAGAAGCCGTCGTGGTGCTTCGTCGTGAGCACCACGTATCCCATGCCCGATTCCTTCGCCGTGCGCGCGAGGGCGGCGGCATCGAACAGATCGGGGTCGAAGTGCTCGAAGTACTGCCGGTAGTCCTCGTCCGTGAGACGTTCGTAGTTCTGCACCCATTCGTGCCTGGCAGCCCCGCTGTAGAGGCCGAAGTGGACGAACATGCCGAACCGGGCCCGGTCAAACCATTCCTGTCGCATGTCCTCCATCCTGGCACAGACATCCGATGTCTTCCGGGTCAGCGGACCCTGCTCACGAAGAACGGGCGCCCCCGAAGGGACGCCCGTTCTTTCGAGAATCGGATCAGCGCGCAGCGCTGCCGTCGACGTAGTCCTCGTCCTGCTGCTTCCAGGCGAAGAGCGAGCGCAGCTCCTTGCCGGTGACCTCGATCGGGTGCTGCTCCTCCTTGGCGCGCAGCGCGAGGAACTCCTCCGCCCCGTTGTCCTGGTCATCGATGAAGCGCTTCGCGAACGCGCCCGACTGGATGTCGGCGAGGACGCCCTGCATGCTCTCCTTGACGCGCGCGTCGATGACACGCGGGCCCGAGACGTAGTCGCCGAACTCGGCGGTGTCGGAGATCGACCAGCGCTGCTTGGCGATGCCGCCCTCCCACATCAGGTCGACGATGAGCTTGAGCTCGTGGAGCACCTCGAAGTAGGCGATCTGCGGCTGGTAGCCCGCCTCGGTGAGGGTCTCGAAGCCGGCCTGCACGAGGTGGCTCACGCCACCGCAGAGCACGGCCTGCTCACCGAACAGGTCGGTCTCGGTCTCTTCGGTGAAGGTCGTCTTGATGACGCCGGCGCGGGTGCCGCCGATCGCCTTCGCGTAGGAGAGGGCGAGGTCCCAAGCATGGCCGGACGCGTCGCGCTCGACGGCGATGATGTCCGGGATGCCGCGACCGGCGACGAACTCGCGACGGACCGTGTGTCCCGGTGCCTTCGGGGCGACGAGGATCACGTCGACGCCCTCGGGAGCGTCGATGTAGCCGAAGCGGATGTTGAAGCCGTGCGCGAAGGCGAGGGTCTTGCCGGCCGTGAGGTTCGGCGCGATGGACTCGCTGTAGATGATGCGCTGGTGCTGGTCCGGCGCGAGGATCATGATGACGTCTGCCCACTCGGTGGCCTCGGCGACGGTCTTCACCGGGAAGCCGGCCTCTTCGGCCTTCGCTGCGGACTTGGAGCCCTCCTTGAGCGCGATGGCGACCTCGACGCCCGAGTCACGCAGGTTCTGTGCGTGGGCGTGGCCCTGCGAGCCGTAGCCGACGATCGCGACCTTCTTGCCCTGGATCAGGGACAGGTCGGCGTCGGCGTCGTAGAAGATCTCGGTGCTCACTATGTGTTTCTCCTTGTTCGTGACAGTGGTTCTCGCCCTGCACGTCCGGGAACGGCGGGGCAGGTAGGTGTGATGGTCTGGATGGTCAGCCGCGCAGGACGCGCTCGGTGATGCTCTTGCCGCCGCGGCCGATGGCGAGAAGGCCCGACTGGGCGATCTCCTTGATGCCGAAGGGCTCGAGCGCTCGAAGCATCGCGTCGACCTTGCCCTTGTCTCCGGTGACCTCGATCACGAGAGCGTCGGAGGCGTAGTCGACGACGGACGCCCGGAAGAGGTTGACGACCTCGATCACGTTCGAACGCGTGGCGTTGTCGGTGCGCACCTTCACGAGCATGTGCTCGCGCTGGACGGACGTCGAGAAGTCGAGCTCCACGATCTTGATCACGTTGATCAGCTTGTTGAGCTGCTTGGTGACCTGCTCGAGCGGGAGTTCGTCGACATCGACGACGACCGTGATGCGGGAGATCCCCGGCACCTCGGTCACGCCGACGGCGAGGGAGTCGATGTTGAAGCCGCGGCGGGCGAAGAGCCCCGCGACACGGGTGAGAAGACCGGGGGTGTTCTCCACCAGCAGGCTCAGCACGTGGGTCGACATGGCTCAGTCCTCCTCGTCGAATGCGGGCGCGTGCTCGCGGGCGTACTGGACATAGCTGTTGCTGACTCCCTGCGGGACCATCGGCCACACCATGGAGTCGGCGCTCACGACGAAGTCGATCACCACGGGGCGATCGTTCGTCTCGAGGGCGAGCTGGATGGCGGCATCCACCTCTTCCTCCTTCTCCACGCGGATCGCGAGGCAGCCGTACGCCTCGGCGAGCTTGACGAAGTCGGGGATGCGGATCGTCCCGTGCCCGGTGTTGAGGTCGGTGTTGGAGTGACGGCCGTCATAGAACAGCGTCTGCCATTGACGGACCATGCCCAGCGAAGAGTTGTTGATGATCGCGACCTTGATCGGGATGTTGTTGATCGTGCAGGTCGCGAGCTCCTGATTGGTCATCTGGAAGCAGCCGTCGCCGTCGATCGCCCAGACCGGACGATCGGGTTCGGCGACCTTCGCGCCCATGGCGGCGGGGACCGAGTAGCCCATGGTGCCGGCGCCGCCGGAGTTGAGCCAGGCGTTCGGTCGCTCGTACTTGATGAACTGCGCGGCCCACATCTGGTGCTGGCCGACGCCGGAGGCGTAGATGCCCTCGGGGCCGGTGAGCTCGCCGATCCGCTGGATCACGTACTGGGGCGCCAGGAGACCGTCCGTCGTCGGTGCGAATCCGAGCGGGAACTCGGTGCGCAGTCCGTCGAGGTACGACCACCACTCCTCGATGTCGGGCTTGGTGCTCCCCGTCGCGCCGCGGAACGCCGCGTCCAGGTCGATCAGCACGTCCCGCACATCGCCCACGATCGGGACATCGGCGGTGCGGATCTTGGAGATCTCGGCGGGGTCGATGTCGACGTGCACGACCTTGGCGTTCGGAGCGAACAGCGCAGCCTTGCCGGTCACGCGGTCATCGAACCGGGCGCCGAGCGACACCAGGAGGTCGGCCTCCTGCAGCGCCAGCACCGCGGGGACCGTGCCGTGCATGCCCGGCATGCCGAGATGCTGCGGGTGCGAGTCGGGGAACGCGCCGCGAGCCATCAGCGTCGTGACGACAGGCGCGCCGGTCGACTCCGCGAGCTCGATCAGCTCCGCCGACGCCTTGCCGCGGATCACGCCGCCACCGACGTACAGCACAGGCTTCTTGGCCTCTGCGAGCATGGCCGCAGCGGCCTGGATCTGCTTGCCGTGCGCCTTCGTCACCGGACGGTAGCCTGGGAGGTCGATCTTGGGCGGCCACACGAAGGGCGCCGTGGCCTGCTGCGCATCCTTCGTGATGTCGACCAGCACGGGGCCGGGGCGACCGGTGCCGGCGATCTCATAGGCCGCGGCGATCGCGCCAGGGATGTCCGCCGCATCCTTCACCAGGAACGAGTGCTTCGTGATCGGCATCGTGATGCCCACGATGTCGGCCTCCTGGAAGGCGTCCGTTCCCATCAGCGTCGAGAACACCTGACCGGTGATGGCCAGCATCGGCACCGAGTCCATGTAGGCGTCGGCGATCGCGGTGACGAGGTTCGTCGCTCCGGGGCCGGACGTCGCGATGCACACGCCGACCTTGCCGGACGCCGATGCGTAGCCCTCGGCCGCGTGACCGGCGCCCTGCTCGTGCCGCACCAGGATGTGGCGGAGCTCGGAGGCGTCCATCAGCGGGTCGTACACCGGGAGGATCGCTCCGCCCGGAAGTCCGAAGACGTCGGTGACGCCGAGCAGCTCGAGCGAGCGGACGACGGCTTCGGCGCCGGTGATCTCCGGCGCAGAGGATTGACGGGCGGGCGGCCTCGGCACGGCCGGGGCGGAGTCAGCAGTCATGACTTTCCTTCTGATGATCTGTGGAGGACGCCGGTTGCCGGAGCGTCCGGGTCAGCCGGTGGTCGCTCCCTCGGCGGCGGACCGCACGAGGCGCGAGTACTTGGCAAGAACGCCTCGGGTGTAGCGCGGGGGAAGCGGCTCCCAGCCAGAACGGCGGGAGGCGAGCTCTGCCTCATCGACGAGTAGATCGAGAGAGCGAGCTGCGATATCGACCCGTATCAGATCACCATCGCGCACGAAGGCGATAGGACCTGCGTCCACCGCTTCGGGTGCTATGTGGCCGATGCACAGGCCGGTTGTGCCGCCTGAGAATCGTCCGTCAGTCAAGAGTAGTACATCTTTTCCTAGCCCCGCGCCCTTGATGGCCGCGGTGATGGCGAGCATCTCGCGCATGCCCGGTCCGCCCTTGGGTCCTTCGTAGCGGATCACGATGACCGTGCCGGGCTCGATCTCGCCCTCGGCGACGGCGTCCATGGCGGCGCGCTCGCGCTCGAACACGCGGGCCGGTCCCTCGAACACGGCGGCGTCGAAGCCTGCCGTCTTCACGACGGCCCCCTCGGGGGCGAGCGATCCGTGCAGGATCGTCAGTCCGCCGGTCGCGTGGATCGGGTTGTCGAACGTGTGGATGACCTCGCCGTCGATCGGCTGCGGGTCGAGATCCGCGAGGTTCTCGGCGAGGGTCTTGCCCGTCACCGTGAGGGCATCGCCGTGCAGCAGGCCCTCGTCGAGCATCGCCTTCATGATCACCGGGATGCCGCCGTGACGGTCGACGTCGTTCATGACGTACTTGCCGAAGGGCTTCATGTCGGCGACGTGCGGGACCTTGTCACCGATGCGGTTGAAGTCATGCAGGCTCAGCTCGACGTCCGCCTCGCGGGCGATCGCGAGCAGGTGCAGCACCACGTTCGTGGAGCCGCCGAGAGCCATCGCGAGCGCGATCGCGTTCTCGAACGCCTCCTTGGTAAGGATGTCGCGGGTCGTGATCCCCTGGCGGAGCAGGTTGACGACGGCCTCTCCCGAGCGGTGGGCGTAGTAGTCGCGGCGACGGTCCGCGGCGGGCGGTGCGGCGGAGCCGGGGAGGCTGAGGCCGAGGGCCTCGGCGACCGATGCCATCGTGTTGGCGGTGTACATGCCACCACAGGCGCCTTCACCGGGGGCGATGGCGCACTCGATGCGCTTGAGGTCCTCTTCGCTCATGAGACCGGCACGGCAGGCGCCGACCGCCTCGAACGAGTCGATGATCGTGACGTCCTTCTCGGTGCCGTCGGAGAGCTTCACCCAGCCCGGCGCGATCGATCCGGCGTACAGGAAGACGCTGGAGAGGTCGAGGCGCGCGCTGGCCATGAGCATGCCGGGGATCGACTTGTCGCAGCCGGCGAGCAGGACGGAGCCGTCGAGGCGCTCGGCCATCATCACGGTCTCGACCGAGTCGGCGATGACCTCGCGGGACACGAGCGAGAAGTGCATGCCCTCGTGACCCATCGAGATGCCGTCGGAGACGGAGATCGTGCCGAACTGCAGCGGGTACCCGCCGCCGGAGTGCACGCCCTCCTTCGCGCCCTGCGCGAGCCGGTCGAGGCTCAGGTTGCAGGGAGTGATCTCGTTCCAGCTGGAGGCGATGCCGATCTGCGGTTTGTCCCAGTCCGCATCCCCCATGCCGACGGCACGGAGCATGCCTCGGGAGGTCGTGGCCTCGATGCCGTCGGTGACGACGCGGCTGCGGGGCTTGATGTCGATGGGCGCGCTGCTGGAGGGATCATGCGAGGACATGACGGAAGTCTATTGCCGCGCGGAGGTCCGTTCGTCCGCCAACGCCTCCAGAAGCGCGGCGATCTGTTGTGGAGTGTCCACACGCAGGGCCGCGGCGCTCTCCCCCGGTCCGACCCGCACGCCGAGGTCGCCCGCGCCGAGCACGCGCATCGCATCCTCGTCGGTCACGTCGTCGCCCGCGAACAGGATGCCGGTGGCGTCGAACCGCTCCTTCAGCGCGGCCATCGCCGCATCCTTGCCCTCGGTACGCGACGAGAACTCCAGCACGCGGTGCCCTGCACGCCTGCGCCAGTGCGGGAAGCGCTCGGCGACGAGCGCGTCGATCTCCGCGAAGACGCGCTTCTCCGTCTCGGGGTCGGCGCGGCGGGTGTGCACGCCCATCCCGAAGGTCTTGGGCTCGAACTCGGCACCCTCGTAGCGCTCGATGATCGGCTTCGCCGCCGCCCAGAGCTCCTCCCGGGTGCCGTCTTCGCCGGCATCGTGCCCGGCGTCCGTGTCACCGTCGCCGTCGCCGGGGAACCAGTACTGGGCGCCGTGCGAGCCCGCCAGCGCGATCGCGGAATCGTCGGTGTGCTCGGTGATCACCCGCAGATCGTGCATGCTGCGCCCGGAGACGTAGGCCACGACCGTGTCGGGCAGCGCTGCGAGGCGCTCGACCTGCACGGCGACCTCGGGAAGAGCACGCGCGGCCATCGGGTCCGGCACCAGAGGCGATGCGGTGCCGTCGAAGTCGAGTGCCACGACCAGCCGGGGCGTCGCCGCCAGCGCGCTCAGGTCGGGGTCGACGGTTCCAGGGATCCAAGGGCGCGTCACAGGTTCTCCAATCACAGGGGGGCGTTCCCAGTATCGCGGCGACGACGACGGTCAGCGTCCACGCACCTCGGAGAGCGCGGCGAGGAACGAGGAGGACCAGGCGTCGACGTCGTTGTCCAGCACGCGTCTGCGCAGGGATCTCATCCGACGCCCCTGTTCGGCGGGCGGCATCTCGACCGCCGTCATGATCGCGTCCTTCAGGCCTTCGATGTCGTGCGGATTGACCCGAACCGCCTGGCGGAGCTCGTCTGCGGCTCCGGTGAACTCGCTGAGCACCAGCACGCCACGATCATCGACCCGTGTCGCCACGTACTCCTTCGCCACCAGGTTCATACCGTCGCGGAGGGCTGTGACCAGCATCACATCCGCGGCGAGGTACAGCGCGACCATCTCCTCGCGCGGATACCCCTGGTGCAGGTAGCGGATGGCGGAGTGGCCCATCGTGTCGGTGTCGCCGTTGATGCGGCTGACGGCGAGCTCGATCTCGTCACGCAGATGCACGTAGGCGTCGACGCGCTCCCTGCTGGGGCTGGCCACCTGGACGAGGGTCACGTCCTCGACCTTGAGGCGCCCTTCCGCGAGCAGCTCCCCGTACGCCTTGATGCGGTGGCGGATGCCCTTGGTGTAGTCGAGCCGGTCGACTCCGAGCAGGATGCGCTTCGGGTTGCCGAGGCTGGCCCGGATCTCGGCGGCACGAGCACGCACGTCGGCGCGCGCAGCGAGCTCGAGGTACGGGGTGGTGTCGATCGAGATCGGGAACGCCTTCGCCAGCGCGGTCCGCGTCCCTTCACCATCGGGGACGGCGACGTTCGGTCCCTTGACCTCGTACCGCAGCCGGCGACGGACGGCCGTCAGGAAGTACGTGGCATCCTGCGCACGCTGGAACCCGATGACATCCGCCCCGAGCAACCCGCGCAGCACCTGATCACGCCACGGCAGCTGCGCATACAGGCCGTGCGCGGGGAACGGGATGTGGTGGAAGTACCCGATGGTCACATCGGGCCGGAGCTCTCGCACCATCTGGGGAACGAGCTGAAGCTGGTAGTCGTGCACCCAGACGGTTCCCCCCTCGGCCACCACGTCGGCCGCGGCCTCGGCGAACCGACGGTTCACGGTCACGTACGCCTCCCACCATTCACGGTGGTACTGCGGGGGTGCGATCACATCGTGGTAGAGCGGCCAGATCGTGTCGTTCGCGAAGCCCTCGTAGTACTCCGCGACCTCCTGAGCGCTCAGGGCGACGGGGACGAGCTCGATGCCACCTGCTTCGAACGGCGCCAGATCGACATCGGCCTGACCCGGCCAGCCGACCCACGCGCCGTGCACGCTGCGCATCATCGGCTCGAGGGCTGCCACCAGCCCTCCGGGCGAGGTGCGCCAGATCTCCTCGCCGTCCGGTCCTTCCACCCGATCGACGGGGAGCCGGTTGGCGACGACGACGAAATCTGCAGCTGCCAAGTGGAACTCCTCACGCCAACGGTTGAGTCCAACCTACCCAGGATGGGGGAATCCTGCCGCCCGGCGTCAGACGGTGACGGACGAACGACGACGACGTTCGCCGCTCAGAACCCAGTTGGCGACTCCCGCCGCGAATGTGATGAATGCGGCGATCATCGGAAGCAGAAGCGCAGCGGACGTTCCGACGTTCTCGGCGAGCTCCCCCGCCACGGCAGCTCCGATCGACTGTCCGACCACGACGCCGGAGCCCAGCATCGTCATGACGGTGGCCGACCTCCCGAGCGGGCTGCGAGCGGCCCCGAAGCTGTACTGCGTCACCAGCGTCGGGCCGATCCCGATGCCCATGATCGCGAGTGCCACCATCATCGTCCCGGGAGAGTCGACGAAGCCGAGCAGGAGCGTCCCGCCGAGCAGGATGCCGGAGAAGACGAGCCAACGCGCGCGCATCGAGAATGCGGGCGGGAGCCACGCCACACCCAGCGCGAGGAGGGCCGAGCCGACTCCCATCACGCCGTAGAGGAGGCCGGCCTGCTCGGGCGCACCACGGTCCGCCATGAACGACGTGAGCGAGGTGAGCATGGTGCCGAAGAAGATCCCGACGCCGAGGATGCCGACGACGACGATCAGCAGCTCCGGTCGGAACAGCTCCGAGACCGCCGAAGGGGCTCTGCCGTCGGCGTCCCGGTCCTGCGAGACATGGCGGCCGCTGGGGTGCAGGGCGAAAGCACCGACGAACACGACGGTGAGGGCAGCGGCACCCACCAGGGGCGCCCACGGCGAGATCGCCGAGGCGAGGATGCCCACCAGGAACGGTCCGAACACGAAGACCGTCTCGTCCGCCGCGGATTCGTAGGCCATCGTGCCGGACACCGTGCGATCACGGCGCGCCTCAGGCATCCGATCGCGGATGATCGTGACCAGGCGCGAGCGCGAGAGCGGAGCGACCTGCGGGGCGGTGGCCCCGATGCCGACCGCCGCAAGCAGCACGAACCCGTCTGCAGCCGTTCCGTAGACCACGAATGTGAAGAGGAGGAGCATCGCGCCGTTGGCGACCGCGAGCACGATCAGCACGGCACGCTGACCGAACCGGTCGGCCGCGGCACCCAGCAGGGGGCCGAAGCACGCGGTACCCAGGCCGACGGCGGCTGAGGTCAGTCCGCCGAGCGACAGGGACCCGCGTGCCGAGACGACCACGGTCAGGACGCCGACGACCATCATGGCGAACGGCAGTCGCGCGATGAAGGCGATGAGGAAGTAGGGCAGGCCGGCGAGACGGAGAAGGCTCGGGCTCGGGTCGGCGAGTTGCTGCGATGTGGTTGCGCGTGTCATGGCTCTCGCGCGTCGAAGACGCGATGTCGGGTGCCGCCGCTGTCCGTCGGAATGCCGACGGCCGGTAGATACACGGTTGTGCGGCCGCGGGCGAGCCGCGACGCCCCCAGGATAGCGGATGGAGTCGAGGAAGAGCCGGGAGCGGAGCACGACGGGTCTAGTCTGGTCGGCACCCGTCCCACGCTCCGCTCCGCTCCCGAGGAGGCCCCCGTTGCCCACCGCCCCGCAGGCCGCCGACCCGATCCTCGCCCTTCCGGCACGCTCGCAGCGCGCCGGAAGCGCCAAGACCTCCCCCGTCCGCGACCTGCTCGCGCTGACGGAGCGGCCTGAGGTCATCTCCTTCGCCGGCGGGCTCCCGGCGCCTGAACTCTTCGACGTCGATGGCATCCGCGCCGCGTTCGACGCCGTTCTCGACACCCCCGGCGTGCTCCAGTACTCCACGTCGGAGGGGGATCCGCGGCTGCGGGCCGAGGTCGCGAGACGATACTCGGCCGACGGGCTGCCCACCCTGGAATCCGATCTGATCATCACGACGGGGTCGCAACAGGGGCTCGGGCTGATCTCGACCACGCTGCTCGACCCGGGTGACACGATCCTGGTCGAGGAGCCGTGCTACCTCGCCGCCCTGCAGACCTTCGCGCTGGCGGGAGCACGCGTGGTCGGCGTCCCGTACGACGGCGACGCCTTGGATCTCGATGCTCTGGAGAAGCTCTCGGCCGAGCACCGCCCGAAGTTCTTCTACACGGTGCCCACCTTCCAGAACCCCACGGGGCGCACGCACGATCTCGACGCCCGGCGCCGGATCGCCGAGATCGCGCAGCGGCGAGGATTCCGCATCATCGAGGATGAGCCCTATCGCCAGCTGCGGTACTCGGGCGGCGCTCTCCCCTCGCTGGCAGAGCTGGTTCCCGAGCACGTCATCAGCCTCGGAAGCTTCTCCAAGGTGATCGCCCCGGGTCTGCGGATCGGATGGATCCGCACGACCGCCGACATCCGCTCGTCCGTGACGATCGCCAAACAGGCGGCCGACCTGCACACCTCGACGATCGATCAGGCCGCGGCAGCGCACTACCTCGTCTCGGGCCGCGGCGAGCCCGCGCTCGCGCGCATCCGCGCGGCCTACGCCACCCGCCGCGACGCGATGCTCGAGGCGCTCCCGACCGCACTTCCCGACGGCAGCACCTGGAATCGACCGGACGGCGGCATGTTCGTCTGGGCCCGGTTGCCGGAGGGCATGGACGCAGCGGCCTCGCTCGGTGACGCACTCGCGAAGGATGTCGCGTACGTCCCCGGCGTCTCGTTCTACTCCGGAAGCCCAGACCCGCGCACGCTCCGCCTCTCGTTCACGACTTACTCCCCTGCCAGGATTCAGGAGGGCTTGTCAAGGCTCGGTGCAACCTGGGGTGCAGGCAGGTAGCGTAAGGGAATGCGCTACCTCTTCAGCACCGGACTTGTCGCTGCGATCTCCGCGGGCGTCTCGCTGCTGCGCGGCACCCGCGAGCAGCCCATCACCTGGCGGGCCCTCCTGTCCTGGCTGAGCTGGGGCATCACGATGGCTCTCGCCGTCGGCGCCGTCATCGACATGAACCGCGAGCGACGCGGGGTGCTCGTGGACGCCGACTCGCCGCAGTCGGTGAAGAAGGCGAAGAAGGCGCAGCGACTCCAGTTCCGGTCGCAGAAGGCCCTCGCGGACACCCAGGATCACGCCAAGGACGCACGGCGCTGAGTCCGCGCGCCCTCGGCTCGTCGTTCAGCGTGTGAGGATCAACGCCTCGCCCTGACCGCCACCGCCGCACAGTCCCACAGCCGCGGTTCCTCCACCTCGACGAACGAGCTCGTGCACGACATGCACGACGAGTCGGTTTCCGGATGCCCCGATGGGGTGACCGATCGCGATCCCGCCGCCGTGGATGTTCACGATCCCTTCATCCAGACCCAGTTCGGTCTGCGAGCGGGCCACGACCGCGCCGAAGGCCTCGTTGATCTCCACGACGTCGAGGTCCGAAGGGGCGATCCCCTGCTTCTGGCAGGCGCGTTCGATCGCGCGGGCCGGCTGCGCCTGCAGTGAGTTGTCGGGACCGGCCGTCTGGCCGCTGGCCCCCACGGTCGCCAGGACGGGCCAGCCCTTCTCCTCGGCTGTACGGCGGGTCGTGACGATCACGGCCGACGCCCCGTCGGAGATCTGCGAGGAGTTCCCCGCCGTGATCGAGCCGCCCTCGGCGAAGGCCGCACGCAGCCCTGCGAGGGTGTCGACAGTGGTGTCGGGGCGCACGCCCTCGTCCTTCGTGACGCGCACCGGGTCGCCACGGCGCTGAGGCACCTCCACCGGGACGATCTCCGCCTGGAACACTCCGGCTTCCTCGGCGGCTGCCGCCCGCTGGTGCGACAGCGCGGCGACGCGATCCTGGGCTTCGCGGGTCAGCTCGAAGCGCGCGTTGTGCCGTTCGGTGGAGGCTCCCATGCTCTCGTGGTCATACGCATCGGTGAGTCCGTCGTAGGCCATGTGGTCGAGCACTTCGACGCTCCCGTAGGTCCAGCCGTCGCGGGAGCCCATGAGCATGTGCGGCGCGCGCGTCATCGACTCCATGCCGGCTGCGACCACGACCTCGGCGTCACCGGTGCGGATCATCCGCGCCGCGTCGATGATGGCGGTCAAGCCGGACAGACACACCTTGTTCACGGAGTGCGCAGGAACATCCCAGCCGATGCCGGCGCCGATCGCCGCCTGGCGGGCGGCGTTCTGCCCCGACCCCGCGGCCAGCACCTGGCCCACGATCACGGCATCGACGTCTGCGGGATCGATAGAGGCCTGCTGCAGTGCTCCGCGGATCGCGAACGCGCCGAGCTGCGGCGCGGTGAACGCGGCCAGTTGCCCTTTCAATCGACCCTGCGGCGTGCGAGCGGCGGAGACGATGACGATATCGTTGTCGGTCATGATGCGGGGGTCCTTCCCTCGAGGAGATCCGGGTGGATGGTGAGCGGAGGCTGTGTCGCCGCGACCACTTCGTCGACGGTGACGCCGGGCGCCGTCTCGACGAGAACGAGCCCCTCGGCGGTGACGTCGATCACAGCCAGGTCGGTGATGATCCGGTCGACCACCCCGCGACCGGTCAACGGGAGAGAGCACTCGGCCACGATCTTGGCCGATCCGTCTTTCGCGACGTGCTCCATCAGCACGATCACGCGCGCAGCACCGTGAACGAGGTCCATGGCGCCTCCGGGGCCCTTGACCATCTTGCCGGGGATCATCCAGTTCGCGAGATCGCCGTTCGCGGAGACCTGCATGGCACCGAGGATGGCCGCGTCGATCTTGCCTCCGCGGATCATGCCGAAACTCGTCGCGGAATCGAAGAACGCTGCGCCGGGAAGGGTCGTCACCGTCTCCTTGCCCGCGTTGATCAGGTCGGGATCCACGGCATCCTCATGCGGGTAGGGGCCGACTCCGAGGATGCCGTTCTCCGACTGCAGCACGACGGTGATCTCCGGCGACACGTGGTTCGGCACGAGCGTGGGCAGCCCGATCCCGAGGTTGACGTAGGCGCCGTCCTGCAGTTCCGCTGCGGCACGGGCAGCCATCTGGTCTCGCGAGAGCGCCATCTCAGGCTCCTTCCACGGCGACGGTGCGCCGTTCGATGCGCTTGGGGATGTCTGTGCCCACCTCGACGATGCGGTGCACGAAGACTCCGGGCAGGTGGATGCTGTCCGGGTCGAGCTCCCCTGGTTCGACGAGTTGCTCGACCTGCGCGATGCAGATTCGACCGGCCATCGCCGCGAGCGGGTTGAAGTTGCGAGCGGCCTTGTTGAAGACGAGGTTGCCGTGACAATCCCCGCGGGCAGCGTGCACGAGGGAGAAGTCCGTGGTGATCGCCTCTTCCAGGACGAACTCCTGGGGCTGGCCGTTGACGTCGAACGTGCGCACGTCCTTCACCGGGGAGGCGACGGCGATCGTGCCGTCCGGGTCGTAGCGGCGGGGCAGTCCGCCCTCAGCAACCTGGGTACCGACGCCGGTCTGCGTGAAGAAGGCCGCGATGCCCGAACCGCCGGCTCGGAGCTTCTCGGCCAGCGTCCCCTGCGGGGTGAGCTCGAGTTCGAGCTCTCCGCTGAGGAACTGTCGTTCGAACTCCTTGTTCTCGCCGACATAGGAAGACGTCATCTTCCGGATACGCTGCGCTGCCAGCAGCACACCGAGACCCCAGTCGTCCACGCCGCAGTTGTTGCTCACGACGCTGAGGTCCTTCGTCCCTTGCGCGAGGAGGGCCTCGATCAGCGCGATCGGGTTGCCCGAGAGCCCGAAGCCCCCGACCGCCAACGAGGCTCCGTCCGGGATGTCCGAGACGGCTTCTGCGGGAGACTCCCATTGCTTGTCGATCACGTCTGCTCCTTTGGATGCGTGCCTTCCTCCAGCATCCTCCCTGCGGTGCTCCCCGTAGCTGTCGGGTCTTGCGATGTGGTCAGATCCGGAGGTAGCGTCCACGATATGGAACATCCCGAGCGCTCGGTCCCCGGCGCGCAGGCCATCGCCAGAGCGGCGCGCCTGCTGCGCCTGGTGACGTCGGCAGGGGTCGAGGGCGCGAGCCTCCACGACCTCGCCCGCGCGGCCGACCTGTCGCGTTCCACCGCGCACCGCCTCCTGAGCGCGCTCAAGCTCGAAGGACTCGTGGACCGCGACGAGGAGAACACCCGCTGGATGCCGGGCCCGGAGCTGTTCCTCATGGGTTCCGTGGCCGCGGCCCGGTACGACGTGACCGCCCTCGCCCGTGACATCGTGCGGTCGCTGGCGGTGAAGACAGAGGAGAGCGCCTTCTTCTCCGTCCGCCGCGCCGACGAGACCGTGTGCCTCCTCCGCGAAGAGGGCTCGTTCCCGATCCGCTCCTTCGTCCTGAGCGAGGGCGTGAGGTTCCCCCTCGGTGTCGCGAGCGCAGGACTCGCGATCCTGGCCTTCCTTCCCGACCACGATGTGGACGCCTACCTGGAGCGGCACCCCGACCTCGAGACCTCGTGGGGACGCACGCACGGACAGCACGCGTTGCGTGCGCGCCTGGCTGAGACGAAGGAGCGCGGATACGCCGTGAACCCGGGACTCATCGTGGAGGGCAGTTGGGGCATCGGCGCCGCCGTCTTCGATCGCGCCGGGCGCCCGGAGTGGGCACTGAGCCTGACCGGTGTCGAGTTCCGGTTCGGCCCTGATCGCATGGCGGAGCTGGGTCGCACTCTCCTCGCGCACGCCCACCAGCTGTCTGCGCGGATCGCGAGCACGCGGCGATAGAACCGAGATGCATACCATTGGGTATATACTTGTTGGTATGAATCGCTCGGACGTCATCGCTTCTCTGGTGCTCTCCGGCTACGCCCTGGGGCGCATCGCCGCGCAGGACGCCGGAAACGATGCACCCGCCGCGCAGTGGCGAGTGCTCAGCCTCCTGGAACAGGCGGGCTCCCGACGCGTGGGAGAGCTCGCGGCAGCAGCGCGCACCACGCAACCGGGCATGACACGACTCATCGGCGGTCTGGAACGCGAGGGGCTCGTGCTCCGCTCCCCCGACCCGGACGACTCCCGAGCGACCGTCGTCGACATCACGCCGCAGGGCGCCGCCGCCGTCGCGGCCTGGCGCGCGGAGTTCCGCGAGACGCTCACGCCGCGATTCGCAGCGTTGAGCGAGGAGGACTGGTCGTCCCTCACTCGCGCGGCCGAGATCCTCGCCGCGCACACCGCCACAGAACGAACAGGAGAATCTCGGTGAACACCCCCGCCACAACTTCGGTGTGGAAGCAGCCGGCACAGGTCTGGGCCGTCGCGTTCGCGTGCGTCGTCGCCTTCATGGGCATCGGACTCGTCGATCCGATCCTTCCGGCGATCGCGGAGTCGCTGCAGGCATCGCCGGTGGAGACCGAGCTCCTGTTCACCAGCTACCTCCTCGTGACCGGCCTCGCGATGCTCGTGACCAGCTGGATCTCGAGTCGCATCGGCGCGAAGGCCACGTTGCTCATCGGTCTCGCGCTGATCGTCGTGTTCGCCCTCCTGTGCGCCTTGAGCGGCAGCGTCGACGCGGTCATCGGCTTCCGGGCCGGATGGGGTCTCGGCAACGCATTGTTCATCTCGACGGCGCTCGCGACGATCGTGGGCGCAGCCTCGGGCGGCAGCAGCGCAGCGATCATCCTGTACGAAGCAGCCCTCGGCCTCGGCATCGCCGTGGGCCCGCTGCTCGGCGGCCTCCTCGGCGAGCAGAGTTGGCGGGGCCCGTTCTTCGGCGTCGTCGTGCTCATGGCCATCGCTTTCGTCGCCGTGCTCGTGCTGCTCCGCGGCCCCGGCGAGAAGCGGGTGCCGGTACCCTTCTCCGCGCCGTTCAAAGCCCTGCGCCGCCCCGCGCTCGCGACCCTCGCGATCGCCGCGCTGTTCTACAACATCGGCTTCTTCGTGTTGCTGGCCTTCTCCCCGTTCCCCCTCGGATTCGGCGCACTCGGGATCGGCTTCACGTTCTTCGGCTGGGGCGTCGCGCTCGCCGTCACGAGCGTGTGGGTCGCACCGGTGCTGATGCGTCGGATGCCGCGCACCCGCATCATCCTCATCGTGCTCCCCCTGCTCGCCGTCGACCTCATCGCCGCCGGGCTGGTCGTGGGGAGCGCTCCTGCGCTGGTCACCTGCATCGTGATCGGCGGATTGCTGCTGGGAGTGATGAACACCGTGCTCACCGAAGCCGTGATGGAGGCGACGGACCTTCCGCGATCGGTCGCCTCCTCCGCGTACTCGGCCGTGCGGTTCCTCGGTGGCGCGATGGCACCGCCGATCGCTGCGCTGCTGTGGCATGCGTTCAACGCCACGGTGCCGTATCTGTTCGCGGCGGCGTCCGTGTTGCTCGCCGCGTTGACCGTGTTCCTCGGCCGGCGAGTGCTCGCCCACATCGATGACGAGCCGCAGGACGCCACCACCGAGGATGCGGCAGCGATCCTCGTGGGCGACGCGGCCTGAGCCGGAACCTCAGCGGCGGATCGGACATCGGAGTCCGGTCCGCCGCTGTCGCGTGCGCGTTGGATATCGTGGGGCGATGAGCGAAGGAACCACCCTCCCCGAACGCAGCAGACTCGTTCAGCAGCACCTGGAGGATGCGGCGATCGACACTGCGATCCGCGTCCTTCCGGACTCCGCACGCACGGCGGCTGAGGCCGCCGCCGCAATCGGATGCGATGTGGCCGCGATCGCCAACAGCCTGGTGTTCCTCGCCGATGGGGAGCCGGTTCTGGTCATGACCAGCGGCGGACATCGTGCGGATCTCTCCGTCCTGAGCGCGAGCATCGGTGCGGACGAGGTGTCCATGGCGCCGGCATCCGTCGTCCGCTCCGCCACCGGGCAGGCGATCGGAGGGGTCGCGCCGGTCGGGCATCCTGCTCCGCTTCGCACATTCCTCGACGAAGCCCTTCAGGAGCACGGCGTACTCTGGGCGGCCGCCGGTCACCCCCACACGGTCATGCCGCTCACGTTCGAGCAGTTGCGCGCCATCACGAAGGGCCGGGTCATCGCCGTCGCCTGACTCCGGCGAGACCCTGGTCTCCTCAACTCTCACCGGGACGTTCACCGAATCCGCTCTCTCGATCGGTGATCTCGTATCCTCCGGCGATCGAGGAGTACGCCGGCGACGACTCGATCCGAACGATTCACTGCTCGGCTCGAAAGTTGACCCCGACCCGCTCACCTTGCGAGAAGTAGTGCCGGAACGTGTAGTACATCGGCTTCCAGGCATCCAGATCTACGTGCGAGGTTCCGGGCACCGACAGCGTTTGATGCACGTGTGTGCGCAGGACCTTCGCGTGGACGATCGTGGCGTCTCCTTCCTCATCCAGCGGAGTCATGTTCGTGACTCGGGCTTCCATCTGAACGGGGCATTCGGCGATCCGCGGGGGCAGAACGATCCCACTTGGCCGTGGGGTGAACCCGCCGAGCGTCCACTTGTTCGGCTCATACCTGTACTTCTCCCGCTTGGGTGGCGGGACCTCAGCAGTACCCGTCGTTTCGGCGATCCTCTCGATCGACTCCCAAAGCTGGGCATCGGGCAGGTTGATGACCAGTTCGCCGTTCTCGCGCAGATTGCGCATTGCCTGCCCCGAGTTGCTCAACCCCAGCACGTAGGTGTCGTCCAATGCCCAGGCTGACGAGATGGGTGTGATGTTCGCCGTTTCATCGCCGGGCTTCACCGTGGTGAGCAGAGCCACCGGGGTGCCGAAGTAGAACACGGAGGGTTCGATCGTCAGAGTCGGGGTCATGGGGTTCAGTCTGTGGCGCGAACCGTTCGGGCCGGACCGAACAATGCTGACGATAAAGTTCTTGGCATGGAGGGGACGAGCAGCCCGGAGTTGGCGGCGACGGCGGCCGTCTTCGCCAACGAAGCTCGCGCGTCGATGCTCTTGCTCATGCTCGATGGAAGGGCATGGACGCTCACTGAGCTGTCCAACGCCGCCAACATCGCTCGGTCGTCAGCGAGCGAGCACGCCGACAGACTGCTCGACGCCGGACTCATCGAAGAAGTGCGGCAGGGAAGACACCGCTACCTTCGGCTCGCTGGCTCTCAAGCCGCTGACCTGGTCGAATCCCTTGCAGCGTTCTCAGGTCGTGTCCGGCCTGCCAAGCAGTCGCTCGACGCCCAACACCGCGACCGCGCCCTCAGAGAGGCGCGCACCTGCTACCGCCATCTCGCGGGCAAACTCGGCGTTGCTCTCACCGACGGCATGCGCGCGAAAGGCTTCATCGAGTCCGATTTCTCGCTCACGCCGCCGGGACGAGCCTGGTTGGCGTCTCTCGGGGTCGATCTGCCGAAGCAGCCGAGGCGCACCCTCAGCCGCCCGTGCCTCGATTGGACGGAACGACGCGAGCACCTCGCCGGGCTGGCCGCAGACATGCTCCTCACGACGTTCAGAGAGAATGCGTGGGTCGAACTCGTTCCATCCAATCGCCGCGCCGTGCGTCTCACCGCAGCGGGACGGGAAGGCCTCGCAGACGTGCTTCCGGCCGGTCCCTTCTGACACCACGAGATATGCTGGCACGAATCGAGGCACCGCCGTTCATGTGAGCGGCCACTCCCCCCGCAAAGCAGAAAAGCCCTGTCGACACTGGCGAGAGTGTCTACAGGGCTGATCCGTGCACCCCCTCGGACTTGAACCGAGAACCCACTGATTAAGAGTCAGTTGCTCTGCCGATTGAGCTAGAGGTGCGTGGCCCGGGATAACCCCGACCGAGGAATAACATTACCAGCCGACCGGCCCCATGTGAAATCGAGGGCGGCCCGGGCGCGCCGGTCCCCCGTCGCACTCGGAAACATGGCCCTTCGGCTCTCGGGGCGAGCCACGGCGACGACTATTCTGGGAGCGTGACAGCCTCCCCCCACGACGCCTCCTTCCGCAGCGACCTCGAGCTCGCGCTGCGCCTCGCCGATGCCGCTGACGCCCAGTCGCTGCCGCGGTTCGACGCCGCCGATCTCGAGATCTCGACCAAGGCCGACAACTCGCATGTGACGGACGCCGACCTCGCCACCGAGCGAGCGATCCGCACCATGCTGGAGGCCGAGCGCCCGGAGGACGGGATCTTCGGCGAGGAGTTCGGAGCACAGGGAAGCACTCACCGCCAGTGGATCATCGATCCGATCGACGGCACGGCCAACTTCCTCCGCGGCGTCCCGTTGTGGGGCACGATGATCGCTCTCGCGGTCGACGGCGTGCCGCAGGTGGGCGTGGTCAGCATGCCCGCCCTCGGACGACGCTGGTGGGCGGCCTCCGGGGAAGGCTCCTGGACGGTCACGGACGGCGAGCCCCGCAGACTCCAGACCTCTTCCGTCGCCGCCCTCGACGATGCCAGCATCAGCTTCCAGAGCATCGCGCAGTGGGCGGGTGCCGGTCGCCTCGACACTCTGCTCAAGGTCGCCGCGCGCGTCTGGCGTGACCGCGCCTACGGAGACGTCTACGCGTACATGCTCCTCGCCGAGGGTCGCATCGACATGGTCGCGGAGTTCGACGTCAAGGAGTACGACATCGCCGCCGCCGTCCCGATCGTTCGAGAGGCCGGCGGCCGCATGACCGCTGTCGACGGAGACGAGACGATCTCGGCGCGGTCGACACTCGCAACCAACGGCCGTCTCCACGACGACTTCCTGAAGCTTATGAACGACTGATCCGACCGCACGAGGCCAGCGATGAAACCGCGCATCATGTCCGCCGCAGCAGGCGTCGTGCTGCTCGTCGCGGCCTTGACGGGTTGCGGTGCCCCCGCGGACCCCCCGGCCTCACCGACTCCGGACGCCGTCGCACCCAGTCCGGTCGCGAGTCCCGAGCCGGCGGGATCGACCGCCCCTGAGCCTCCTGCAGAGGAGCTCACCTGCGAGTCGATGATCTCGGCTGGAACAGTCACCGCCCTCACGGACGCCGGATGGACGGCCGAGCCCAAGGAGTTCGTCGTGGGAGGCGTCGAGCTCACCGAGGGCCTGCTGTGCTTCTGGGCGGACTACAGCGTCGGCTCCGATCACGGACAGCTCTACGGCTGGTCACCGCTCAGCGTGGATGACGCCGCCGATGCGCAGGCCGGTCTCCTCGCCGAGGGCTGGAAGCGCGAAGACGGGTCCGACGGGATCTACTTCACCGAGGATCCTCAGTACTCGATGGGCACCGACGCGGACGGATACGGGATGACGTACCTGTTCGGTGACGGGTGGGTGAAGTTCGCGGACACCCGGCAGGGACTGATCCTCGTGGAGTGGACCGGCTGAGGACGACGAGTGCGTCTTCCGGGTGAGTTCGTGAGGAGTCGTCACGCCTTCGCGCTCCCAGACCAGACGAAGCGCGACCACCGGCCCGTGAACGTCCGAGTCCGCGCAGCGCGCTGACGCCCTTCCGAGACCGCAGCGAAGGATCGACGGCCCGACGACGGTTCACGACCCGGCCGCTCCCATCGAGCTTTCCAGGATGCGGCCGAACCCACGGGCGACCGGCGGTGTCCACAGCAGCGCGATGATGACGGCGGCGACCGCGGCGGTCACGGCCGCACCCCAGTCCCAACGGTCGCCGAAGACCAGCACGACGGCGCTGAGCACGATCGCGAGTCCGAGGAAGACCGTGAGCATGAGACGTGAGAGTCCGCTCCCGCGGCGTACGCCGGCAGCGACCGCGAGGACGAGGAGACCGAACAGGGCGATGGCCGCTCCGGCGAGGGAGAACGCCGACGCACTCACGTCCGGGTCATAGCGGCCGAGGAATACGAGGATGCCGAAGCCGGTCGCGAGACCGCCGAACGCGTACGCGAGCACGGCGACCACGGTCGTGATGACGCCTGCCACGGCCCGCGCCGGGGTGCTCACCCCGGCAGGCGTCTGTGTCGCCGTTCCTGTTGCCGTCGCCGTCGTGCGCAGGACGAGGCGGCGATGCAGGAGGCGCACGATCTCGATCGCCGCGACCATCACGATCGTGATCCCCGTGAGCGCGATCGTGAGGTCCTCTCCCGGGTCGACCAACACGAAGAACTGCCGGGCGAGCGGAATCGTGAAGACGGCGATCAGGAGGACGAACATGGCTCCGACGACGACGACCTTGAAGCGATTGAGGGGCCGGGCGAGCACAGCCAGCACCCAGATGCCGACGACGGCGAGGATCACCGTGGCCCCCGTGCGCAGCTGCTCTTCATGGACGCCGAGTCCTCGCGCGACGAAGGTGTACCAGGTCAGACCGAGTGCGACGACGATCCCGGACGGGATGGCGAAGCTCAGCGACCGCCGGAGGAAGCCCGGCATGTAGCGTGCCGCATTCGGCATGAGGGCGAGGAAGAACGCGGGAATGCCGATCGTGAGGCCGTCGGTGATCGACAGCTGACGCGGAAGGAACGGGAACTCGAGCACGAAGACACCGAAGATGATCGCGAGCAGCGTCGCATAGACGGTCTTGTTCAGGAAGAGCATCGACACACGCTCGATGTTCGCGATGACCTGACGTCCCTCGGCGACGACGTCCGGCAGGTGCGAGAACTGCCCGTCGAGCAGCACGAGTCTCGCCACAGCCTTAGTGGCCGGTGATCCCGAGTTCATCGCGATGCCGATGTCTGCGGCCTTGATCGCGAGGGCGTCGTTCACCCCGTCTCCGGTCATGGCGACCGTGTGCCCGTGGCTCTGCAGCGCGGTCACCATACGCTTCTTCTGCTCGGGTGTGACACGTCCGAACACCGTGTGCCGGTCGAGCACGTCGGCGAGCTCGGCGTCGTCTTCGGGCAGCCGCCGCGCATCGAAGCCCTCTGCGACGTCGACACCCACCTCCCGGGCGATCGCGGCCACCGTGCGCGGGTTGTCGCCGGAGATGATGCGGATGCCGACCTCCTGTCGCGCGAAGTACTCGAGCGTCTGCGCTGCATCAGGTCTCACCTGCTCGCGGAAGGTGAGGACGATCATCGCCGTCAGATGATCCGGGAGACGCTCGGCGTCGATGTCCCGTTCCGAGAGCACAGCAGCGGAGTGACCGAGGACCAGTGTGCGACGTCCGGTCTCCGCGAGGCGGTTGACCGTGCGCCCGAGCTCGGTGGCAGTCGACGTCGCCGCGTCGCCGAAGACCATCTCCGGCGCCCCCATCACCCAGGTGCCCGGCACCTCCGCGAATGACACCGCGCTCCACTTCCGTGCAGACGAGAACGGGATGTATTCCTCGGTGGCGAGGGGCGAGGTGACCGGATAAGCCGTTCGCATCGATCGTGCCGTGGCGTTGGCGTCGGGTGACGCGGCGTACCAGGCCAGTGCCGCCTCTGCCGCTTCGGCGGATACCTCGGTGAGGCCGTCGAGGCGATGCGCCTCATCGAAGGCGATCTCTCCCACCGTCAGGGTGCCCGTCTTGTCGAGGCACACCACGTCGACGCGAGCGAGTCCTTCGACCGCGGGCAGCTCGTTGACCAGCACCTGCCTGCGCGCCAGTCTCGATGCCCCGACGGCGAACGCGATGCTCGTCATGAGCACGAGACCGAGCGGGATCATCGCGGTCAGTGCGGCGATCGTGTTCACGACGGCCTGCACCCAGGCTCCGCTCGAGAACACCGTGGCGTACCCGCCGGTGACGATGATCTGGGCGTTCAGCACCAGCAGCCCGACGGGGCCGATCACCCAGCTCACCCACTTCAGGACGCGGTTGACCGAGGAACGAAGCTCACTGGACACGAGCGAGAAGCGCTTGGCCTCGCCGGCGAAGTGGTTCGCGTAGGAGTCTGCGCCCACCCGGGTCGCCCGTGCGGTGCCCTCGCCCGCCACGACGACGGCCCCGGAGAGCGCTTCGTCGCCCGGTTGCTTCTCGACAGGGTCGGATTCACCGGTGAGCATCGACTCGTCGATCTGGAGACCCCGTGCCGTGAGGATGGCCGCGTCGGCCGGCACCTGCTCGCCGGCGCGCAGGACGAGCATGTCGTCGAGCACCACATCGGTGGGTGCGATCTCGGCCTGTGCACCGTCTCGGAGGACGAGCGCGCGCGGCGCATTCATCAGTGCGAGGCGATCGAGCGCGGACTTCGCGCGGAACTCCTGCACGCATCCGATGATGGCGTTCGCGAACGCCGCGAGTCCGAAGAGCGCGTCCTGCCACCGCCCCACGAGGAACAGCACCAGGAAGCAGGCGAACACGATGCCGTTGAAGAGGGTGAAGACGTTCGCCCGCACGATGCTCCACGCACTCCGGCTCGTGTCCGCCGCGAAGGCGTTCGTATTCCCGGAAGCGACGCGCTCAGCGACCTCCGCACGGGTGAGACCGGTCGAGACGGTCTCGGGGGTCGAGTCCACAGACCTCAATATAGAACCCACCGCATAGAACCCACCGCGGCATCCACGGAGAACCGGCGAATCGGCCGACCGCTCGCCTCTGCTAGTGTCTTGCACGCACCGAGGCCTCAGCTATCGGACCGCTTCACCCGTGACGAAGGACTCTCCGTGCCCGAAAACCACCCTCTCCCCGCGCGTTCCGCGATCTCTCGCCGCACGGTCATCGGCGCCGCGGCCTGGTCTGTCCCCGTCGTCGCGCTGACTGTCGCAGCGCCCGCGCACGCGGCCAGTGGAGGTGTGCTCGACGCCAGCGGGGTCGTTCTCGCCTTCAGCGCTCCGCAGTGGAGCTCCGAGTTCACGCTGAGCGGACAGCTCGCCCTCTCCCCCGCTGCCCCGGCATCGACCGACGTGACCATGACGATCAGCTGGCAGGGGACGGGTGCGAACGCCGGCGCGCAGGGCCTCTACGTCTACGGGGGCGGTACCCCTCCGATCCAAGCCGGCATCACCGGCTGGACCTATCTTCAGGGAGCGCCCGACAACCAGCTCCACACCACGGTCGTCCTTCGCTCCACCGTCGCTGCAGGCACGCCGTCGATTCCGACCGTCTCGATCTACGACGGAGACACCACGAAGCCGATCATGTACGGCGCGGAGACGCCTGATGGAGGCAGCTCCTTCTGGGACGGCATCATCACGATCCGCTTCTCCGCACCCGACTACACCGACGCGGTACTGACGATTCCCTACACCCAGACGGTGTGACCTCCGCCGGGCACGAAAAAGCCCCGCGATCCTGAAAAGCAGGGATCGCAGGGCTTTCTTCCTGTGACAACGGCTTGGTGGAGCTGGGGGGAATCGAACCCCCGTCCAACGCTGAGTCTCCACGCCTTCTCCGGGCGCAGTCTGTGAAGACGTTCTGCTCGGCTCCGACCTTTGTCACAGACACCTAAGTCGACGAGCCCAGCCTGGGAAGAGTCCCACGTGACGTCCAGACGCCATCACGCAGCAAGATTCCTAGATGACGCCAGGATCCGTATCGGAATCACATACGGCCTGACGGACTATCGGGCTCGCTTATGCAGCGAGGGCGAAGTCGTTGCGCTTGGTTTCGGCAACTATTTTTTTGCAGAGAGCGTTTACGAGATAACTCTGCATCCTCGGCCCGCTTCTCGTGGATTCACAGGCGCTGTCGAAACCGATCAGCCCCGTGGTCCTTCTCTCGAAGGAGCCGCTGTCACACTGTGGAATTACCAGCCCGGATGACGAACACCCGAGCATCACAGACTACAACGTTCGTCGCCCCTCCGCCATTCCGCCCACGTTCGGGCGGCTGGCGTAGAGTCGCCCCATGAGCGAAGTCACCGTCACCGTCCGCGGCGAGCACGAAGCCCGCATCGCCCCGGAACGCGCCACTATCCGCGTGAGCGTACGCGCCGAAGGTCCGGAGCGCACGGCCGTCGTCGAGCACGTGATGCGCCTGGCCGACCCCGTGCGCGGCAGCATCACCGAACGAGCGGACGCGGGCAGCGTCGTCGAATGGACGAGCAAACGCCTCTCCGTGCGCGCGGAACGACCGTGGAACAACGAGGGCAAGCGCCTCGCGCCCGTCTACTACGCGAGCATCGACTTCACCGCGACGTTCGCGGAGGCATCCGAACTCTCGATCTGGGTATCCGACATCTCCCCGTGGGACGGCGTCGAAGTGGGATGGGTGGATTGGCACCTCACCCCCGTGACGCGGACACAGATCGAGCGCGAGGTCGCGGCGGAAGCCGTCAGCGTCGCCGTCACTCGCGCCAAGGCCTATGCCGGCGCCCTCGGTCTCGATCAAGTCACCCCGCTCGAGATCGCCGATGTCGGACTGATCTCGAACGGTCAGGCCACTCCGGGCGCACCGCTGATGAAAGCGCGCGGCGGCATGGCCTTCGCCGCCGATGCCGCACCTGCGATGGAGTACGAACCGGAGGAGATCGTCATCTCCGCCACCGTCGAGGCGCGGTTCCTCGCTCGCTGACCGCGATCAGTCCTCCACCGCGAACGGAGCCAGCTCTGCCGCGAGACGCTCGGAGACGCGCGCATGCACGGCGGTGCCCGCCTCCTGATGGTCCACTGCGAGCAGCATGCCCGTCTCGTGGATCGCCGCGACCAGGTCGCCCCGGTCGTACGGAATCACAGCGTGCACCTCGACGGCCGGCTTGGGGAGCGCCTCCTCGATGACGGCACGCAGCTCGGCGATCCCCTCACCGGACCGCGACGACACGAAGTGGGCGTGGGGCTGGAGTCCCCGGAGAACGAGACGCTCGTCCTCGTCGATCAGATCGGCCTTGTTGAAGACCACGATCTCCGGCAGGTCTCGGACGCCGACATCACCGAGCACATCACGCACGGTCTGAAGCTGGCCGGCAGGATCGGGGTGGGAGCCGTCCACGACATGGAGCACCACATCGGCCTCACCGACCTCCTCCAGCGTCGAGCGGAACGCCTCGACGAGCTGGTGCGGGAGGTTGCGCACGAAGCCGACCGTGTCTGTCAGCGTGTAGACGCGACCGTCCTCGGTCTCCGCGCGCCGAACGGTCGCGTCCAGAGTCGCGAACAGCGCGTTCTCGACGAGGACTCCCGCGCTGGTGAGCGCGTTGAGGAGACTGGACTTTCCCGCATTGGTGTACCCGGCGATCGCCACGGACGGGATCGTGTTGCGCTTGCGTTCGGCACGCTTCGCCTCGCGTGCGGGACCGAAGTCACGGATCTGTCGACGCAGCAGCGCCATCTTGGTGCGGATCCGCCGACGATCGAGCTCGATCTTGGTCTCACCGGGACCGCGGGAACCCATGCCCGCTCCACCGGCACCGACCTGTCCACCGGCCTGGCGACTCATCGAGTCACCCCAACCACGCAGGCGAGGCAGCAGGTACTCGAGCTGGGCGAGCTCGACCTGGGCCTTGCCCTCCCGACTCTTGGCATGCTGACTGAAGATGTCGAGGATCACGGTGGTGCGGTCGATCACCTTGACCTTGACGACATCTTCGAGCGCGCGGCGCTGACTCGGTGCGAGCTCGGTGTCGGCGATCACGGTGTCGGCGCCCACCGCGGCGACGATGTCCTTGAGTTCCTGCGCCTTCCCCCGACCGAGGTAGGTGGCGGCATCAGGATGCGGACGACGCTGCAGCACGCCGTCCAGCACGACCGCGCCGGCCGTCTCCGCCAGTGCGGCGAGCTCACGGAGCGAGTTCTCGGCATCCTCCTGTGCGCCTTGCGGGTACACGCCCACGAGGACGACGTTCTCCAGACGCAGTTGACGGTACTCGACCTCGGTGACGTCCTCGAGCTCCGTGGAGAGTCCGCCCACGCGACGAAGCGCGTGCCGGTCCTCGAGGTCCCACTGCGCACCGTCGGCGCTGCCGTGCGACGCGGTCGATTCGTCCTGCAGCGCCTGCGCTGCGCCGAACACGTGGACGTCGGAGCGCTTCTCTGCGTTCGCGAGTACGCGATCGACCGTGTGGTCATCGGTGGAGGGTGTCGTGGTCTCCGTCATCCGTTCCTTGTCTCTGGGTTTTGTAGCGAGCCTTAACCTTAGCCCGCGCTGTCCGGTACGCTCACCGTATGGGGTCCGATCACTACTTCACTGCGGCCCCGGCAAGCCCCGAGAATCTGCGTAAGATCCGCGTATCGCTCGCAGGTCGAGAGCTGGAAGTCACCACTGCCGGTGGTGTCTTCAGCCCGGATCGTCTGGATGCCGGCACTGCAGTGCTCTTCGCCAACATGCCCCCGGTTCCCCCGGGCGGCGACCTTCTCGACCTCGGGAGCGGATGGGGACCGGTCAGTATCTCGATGGCCCTCGCCTCTCCCCACGCGACGGTCTGGGCCGTCGATGTGAACGAGCGTGCCCTGGATCTCGTCCGTCGCAACGCGGCGGCTCTCGGGCTCACCAATATCAACGCAGCTCTGCCCGACGATGTTCCCGAGCACGTGTCATTCCGGACGATCCGCTCGAACCCGCCCATCCGCGTGGGCAAGAACGAGCTCCATGGACTGTTGGAGCGATGGATCCCTCGACTGGACGAGCGCAGCGACGCCTGGCTCGTCGTCCAGCGGAACCTCGGCGCCGACTCGTTGCAGCGGTGGATCGGATCCACCTTCCAGCCGGGCTACAGCGTCTTCCGCACCGCCACCGGCAAGGGCTATCGGATCCTCAAGGTCCGCAAACACGGGACACCGCCGACCGAGCCGATCGAGCTCTCTGCGCTGTGACCGCCCCACGTCACTGAGCATCAGCGAAGAAGGTCGGGCAGTGCCTGCATGTCGGTGAACACGACGGCACCCGCTTCCTCCAGCCATTCCGGCGGGGTGAGCCCGCCCGCGTAACCGAAGACGCGCATGCCCGCCGCCCGTGCGGCTTCGACACCGAATCTGCTGTCCTCGACGACCGCGCAGCGGGCGGCCGAGACACCGAGTCGACCGGCCGCGTGCAGAAAGAGATCAGGTGCGGGTTTGCCCGTTCGGACATCTTCCGCACTGAAGATCCTGTCCTCGAACCGCGGCAGCAGGCCCGTCGTCGCCAGGTTCCGTCGCGTCTTGGCGTGAGAGCCGTTCGACGCCACGCAGGTCTCATGGTCGATCGAATCGAGCGCGGCCACGATTCCGGGCACGGTGGTGAGCTCACGCTCGAAGGCCTCGCTGTACCAGTGCTGATAGGGCGCTTCCCAATCATCGGGCAGGCTTCGCCCCAGGTGGGTCTCGACCTCGGCGCGGAAATGCTCCTGTGTACGTCCCACGAATCGGTGGACGATCTCATCACGCGAAAGGCGCCACCCGAGTTCGGCGAGCACACGGCGATCGATCTCGACCGAGAGCGTCTCGCTGTCGACCAGAACGCCGTCGCAGTCGAAGATGACGAGATCGATCGGACCGGCATCCGACATCAGGCGAGGTCGACCTCGCCACTGAAGACCAACTGCGCCGGGCCCGACAACGCCACGTGCTCGCCGTCCTCTGCAGGGAACGTGCGCACGCCGAGCGTGCCGCCGGGGACTTCGACCTGCCAGTTGTTCGGGGCGCTCTCGCCCGCCCAGTAGCGCACGGCAAGCGCTGTCGCCGCCACCCCGGTGCCGCAGCTGAGCGTCTCGCCCACACCGCGCTCGTGGACGCGCATGCTCACGTGACCGACACCGTCACGCACGAGGGGCTCGCCGGGGACGACGAACTCGACGTTCGCACCGGCCGGCAGCACCGGGTCGAGCTCGGGGGCGCGATGCAGCTCGAGGGAAGCGAGCTCGAACTCGGATGCGAGTGCGACGACGACGTGCGGGTTGCCGACGTCGATCCCGAGGCCAGGACGAGTGACCGAGAGGCCGTCGACGCGCACGAGCGGGTCGTCGCCCGAGAGCTTCCAGAGGCCCAGGTCGACCTGGTATCCCGTCGCGCTCCGGGTCACGTCGCGCACGCCGGCGCGCGTGCCGATCGGCAGCGTGGATCCGGGCTCGATGGTCGCGAGCCCGGCGCGCACGAGGTAGTGCGCGAACACCCGGATGCCGTTGCCGCACATCTCCGCGATCGACCCATCCGCGTTCCGGTAGTCCATGAACCACTCCGCAGCCGGCTCCTCGGCCAACGCTGCCGCCCCGTCGGCGATAGCCGCGGACCGCACCACGCGGAGGATGCCGTCTGCACCGATCCCGAAATGACGGTCGCACAGGACGGCGACCTGCTCGACGGTGAGGTCGAGCGCCCCGTCGGGGTCAGCGATGATGATGAAGTCGTTGCCCGTGCCGTGACCCTTGGTGAATGCGACCATCACCCCAGTCTAGAGAGCACGACTACACGTCGGAGACGAGGCGCTTACCCGTGTTCGCCACGGTGAACCTCTCGTATCCGAGGGCATCGTAGAAGCCGAGGACACCCTCGTTACCCTCTCTGACCATCAGCTGCACCTTCGGGCATCCCATCCCTTCGAGCAGGCGCTCTGCTTCCACCACGAGTGCTCGTGCGATTCCTAGACCACGACGCGAAGCCGCTGTCGCGAGGTAGTACAGCCAACCGCGATGACCGTCGTAGCCGGCCATCACCGACCCGACCACCTCGTCGTCCGTTGTCGTGGCGACGAGGAACCCCTCCGGCTGGACGGCGAGCTTGCGTTCGATGTCGAGACGCGGATCGTTCCATGCGCGGGTGAGCCCGGCCTCCTCCCAGAGCGCCACGACAGCCTCCGTGTCGGCGCGCTGGAACGGGCGAACGGTCCACTCGACGGAGGCCGGCGTCGGCGATTGGACCGACGGGCTCATGCTGAGGCGCCCGCCGAGACGACGGCGTAGCGTCCGCACAGGAAGTTCCGATTGCGTGCGACCTCCAGAAGCTCGAGATCGAGCCTGCGCGGAAGCAGTGGCGCGCCGGACCCGAGCGTCACGGGCGCATACTGCACCCAGACCTCATCGAGCAGCCCCGCGTCGGCGAACTGACCCGCGAGGTCTCCCCCGCCGACGATCCAGATGTCCTTATCCTTCGCGGCCGCGAGCATCTCCGCGTGCACGCGCTGCACGTCTTCCTGTGTCAAGCGCACGTCGGCGTTCTCCGGGAGCGCGAGCTCACGGTGCGTGAACACCCAGGTCGGCTGGCGGTATCCCCAACGCCCCTCTTCATGGCGCATCACCCACTCGTACGTCGACGACCCCATCGACAGCGCGCCGATGTTCTTCTCGAAGGCGTTGTAACCCATCGGACCGTCGGGGTCGACATCCTGTGTGAGCAGCCAGTCGAGGGAGTGCTCGTCGGTCGCGATGAACCCATCGAGGCTGGAGGCGGTGAAGAAGTGCGTGGTCATGCTCCCAGCCTCGCACCCATCGCCGACATTCCGTGGCTCGGCTGTTCCGGGCGGTTCAGGCCCGGAGGAGCGTCTCGGCCTCGGCGGGTGCGTCGCACCATTCCAGCTCCGGGTAGCGCTTGAACCACGAGACCTGGCGGCGTGCATAGCGTCGAGTGAGCGCCTGCGTCTGCGAGATGGCGTCGGCTTCGCTGAGCGTCCCGTCGAGCTGCCCGAGGGCCTGCGCGTAGCCGATGGCGCGCGGGGCCGTGACACCTCGTTCGAGACCCTTCTCGCGAAGGCCCGCGACCTCACTCACGAGACCTGCCTCCCACATTCGCTCCACACGCGCATCGAGGCGGGCCACCAGCGCCGATCGATCCACCCGCAGTCCGATCATGCGGGTCTGCGGATGCCACAGCAGCGGCCGCTCGGGTAGCGCCGCCCCATGCGTGCGGCTCCCCTGTTCGAGAACCTCGAGGGCGCGGATGACTCGCCGACTGTTGCGCGGATCGACTTTCGCGGCGGCCTCGGGATCCTGTGCGCGAAGGCGGTCGAGCAGACCGGAGAGGCCTTCCGACTCCAGTTCGCGCTCGAGCCGCTCCCGGATCTCCGGATCGCGAGGCGGGAAATGGAACTCGTACACGACGCTCGAGACGTAGAGACCGGAACCGCCGACGAGGATCGCATCGCCGCCCTGTCGATGGATCTCCCTGATCGCCGCTCGAGCCTCCGGCTGGTACCAGGCGACCGCCGCCTCCTCGTCGACGTCACGCACGTCGAAGAGATGGTGCGGAATCCCGCGTCGCTCCGCGAGAGGCAGCTTCGCCGTACCGATGTCCATGCCGCGGTACAGCTGCATCGCATCGGCGTTCACGATCTCGGCCGGGTTCCCCCGAGCACGCAGGGCCTCCGCGAGGTCGAGCGCGAGATCGCTCTTCCCGGTGCCGGTGGCCCCGACGATGGCCCAGAGGCGAGGTTCGCTCACACGCCGACGCGCAGCGTGGGAAGCCCGAGCGAGACGGCGCGCGGGCCACCGTCCGCAGCGGGACTGGGGACCGCGCAGGACTCGGCCTGCGCGCGATCCCAGGCGTCGCCTCCCCGTGTGCGACGGATCCGCAACGGAGCGCCCGTCGGGTCGTCCGCGAGCAAGTGGAAGGGGGCACCATGCGTCACGATGACCGTCACGACGTCGCCGGGCCGCGGGAGATCTGAGCCGTTGGTCACCTCGAAGTGGACCAGGCGATTGTCCTGGGCACGGCCGGTGAGCCGGTGCGTCTCGGCGTCCTTCTTGCCTTCTCCCGTCGAGACGAGCACTTCGATCTCGCGCCCGACCTGCTTCTGGTTCTCTTCCAGGGAGATGCGCTCCTGCAACGCGATCAGGCGGTTGTACCGTTCCTGGACGACCTCCTTGGGCACCTGGTCCTCCATCGTCGCGGCGGGGGTGCCCTCGCGGATCGAGTACTGGAAGGTGAATGCCGCAGAGAATCGGGCCTGCTCGACCACGCGCATCGTGTCCTCGAAGTCTTCCTCGGTCTCTCCCGGGAAGCCGACGATGATGTCGGTCGTGATCGCGGCGTTCGGGATGCGGGTGCGGACTCGATCGAGGATCCCGAGGAACCGCTCACTGCGGTACGAGCGTCGCATCGCCTTGAGGATCCGGTCGCTGCCGGACTGAAGCGGCATATGCAGCTGCGGCATCACGTTCGGCGTCTCGGCCATGGCATCGATCACGTCGTCGGTGAACGCCGCCGGGTGGGGGCTGGTGAAACGGATGCGCTCGAGGCCGTCGATCTCTCCGGCGGCACGCAGCAGTTTTCCGAATGCCTGACGGTCGCCGAACTCCACACCATACGAGTTCACGTTCTGCCCGAGCAGAGTGACCTCGATCGCGCCGTCGTCGACGAGAAGGCGGATCTCGTTCAGGATGTCGCCGGGACGGCGGTCCTTCTCCTTGCCGCGCAGGCTCGGAACGATGCAGAACGTGCAGGTGTTGTTACAGCCGACCGAGATGGAGACCCAACCGCTGTGCGCGGAGTCGCGCTTGGTCGGCAGCGTGGACGGGAAGACTTCGAGCGACTCGAGGATCTCGAGCTCGGCATCGCCGTTGTGACGCGCGCGCTCGAGCAGTCCGGGCAGCGAGCCCATGTTGTGGGTTCCGAACACGACGTCGACCCACGGCGCCTTGTCGAGGACGGCCTGCTTGTCCATCTGCGCAAGGCACCCGCCGACAGCGATCTGCATGCCCTCCTTGCGACGCTTGACCGAAGCGAGGTGCCCGAGCGTTCCGTAGAGCTTGCCGGCTGCGTTGTCGCGCACCGCACAGGTGTTGATGATCACCACATCGGCTTCGGTACCCTCCAGCGCCCGCACATAGCCGGCGCTCTCGAGCGAGCCGGAGAGTCGTTCAGAATCGTGCACGTTCATCTGGCACCCGAAGGTGCGGACCTCGTACGATCGCTGTCGTCCGTCGTCGTCGACGGCTGCCGACGAAGCGCTGATGATCGTCGGTTCACTGCGCGGAATAGTCATGATCAACCCATTGTACGAGCCGATTCCGGGCCGGTGCTGCGTCGTGCGCTCAGTCGGAATCGACGAATCGGACACCCGAGGTCGGCCCGCCGAATGTCGGCTCCCCCAACGCCGTCTTCGCCGCCCTCATCGCCACAGCGCCGTTGTAACCGCGCCGTGCGAGCTGGCCCATCAGGCGTCGAAGCGCGGTGTCATGGTCCAGTCGACTCAACGAACGGGCCTTGCTTCGAGCGAACTCGAGTGCGCGCTCGTCGTCATCGTCCGGCAGCTCATCGAGCGCACCGTCGATCACTTCGCGCGGGATGCCACGCTGCGCGAGTGCCCGGGACAATGCCACTCGCCCCTGGCCTTTCCGCTCGACGCCCGACGTCACCAGCACCTCTGCCAGTGCCGCATCGTCGAGATAGCCGCGGCGACAGAAGTCATCGATCACGTCATCGATCGCACCGCCGTCGAGGTGGTGCCCCCGAAGAACCTGGCGAGCCTCGGAGACCGAAAGCGACCGGCTCCGCAGCTTTCGCACGAGCGATTCCTCGGCCGCTGTCCGGATCTCGGCCGGGTCAGGCTCACCACCACCCGGCTCCTCTTCCGGGGCACCGAGCGCATGGAGACGAGGGGCAGGCTTCACGGAGCCGCTCTCCGCTCCCGACCTGGCGGACCCGCCGCGAGCGGGATGACGGTCACTGGGCGTACCGGCATCGATCGGCTCCGCCACCGCGGATCCACCGGCAGGGGTATGCCAGGTCGAACCCCAGAACTCGGCATCGCCGGAGCGGCTCGACTTGACCTTCGGGGTGTCGTCGCCGCCGGCCGGACCTTTCGGAACCGAAGCCGCCTTCTTGGAGGCGCCACCGAAGAGAGGGATGATGGGGGCGATTCGTTCGGAATCGCCCCCACGTGTGTCGTTCATCAGGCCGGACGACGCTCAGCGAGCTCGTCTGCAGCGGGAGCCGCGGCGACCTGCGCTCCGATTCCGAGCTTCTGCTTGATCTGCGTCTCGATGGCGAGAGCGATGTCGGGGTTGTTGAGCAGGAACGTACGAGCGTTCTCCTTACCCTGGCCCAGCTGATCGCCGTCATAGGTGTACCAGGAGCCCGACTTCTTGACGATCGCGTGCTCGACACCGAAGTCGATCAGGCTGCCTTCGCGCGAGATGCCGACACCATAGAGGATGTCGAACTCGGCCTGCTTGAAGGGCGGTGCCATCTTGTTCTTCACGACCTTGACCCTGGTGCGGTTACCGACAGCATCGGTGCCGTCCTTCAGCGTCTCGATACGCCGGATGTCCATACGGACGGAGGCGTAGAACTTCAGCGCCTTTCCACCCGCGGTGGTCTCGGGCGAGCCGAAGAAGACGCCGATCTTCTCACGGAGCTGGTTGATGAAGATCATCGTGGTGTTGGTCTGGTTCAGCCCACCGGTCAGCTTGCGAAGCGCCTGCGACATGAGGCGAGCCTGCAGACCCACGTGGGAGTCGCCCATCTCGCCCTCGATCTCGGCGCGCGGCACGAGCGCTGCGACGGAGTCGATGACGATGAGGTCGATCGCGCCGGATCGCACGAGCATGTCGGCGATCTCGAGAGCCTGCTCACCGGTGTCGGGCTGCGAGACCAGGAGCGCGTCGATGTCGACGCCGAGCTTCGCTGCGTAGTCGGGATCGAGCGCGTGCTCCGCATCGATGAACGCCGCGATGCCGCCGGCGCGCTGTGCGTTGGCGATCGCGTGCAGCGTGAGGGTCGTCTTACCGGAGGACTCCGGACCGTAGATCTCGACGATTCGACCACGCGGGAGTCCACCGACACCGAGGGCGACATCGAGGGCGATGGAGCCGGTGGGGATGACGGCCACAGGGGCGCGCTCATCGCTGCCCAGCCGCATGACCGAGCCCTTTCCGAACTGGCGATCGATCTGAGCGAGGGCGGTCTCGAGGGACTTCTCGCGGTCTGCGGGTGATGGCATGATGTGCTCCTTCTGCGCGCGTGGTGCCGCCTGTAGGCTGTCGCGGCTCTCCCGGTTGGGAGGAACTCTCCGACAAGGCGTATGGCTCTTCGGCTTGTTCTCCACCGTACGAGGAGCCACCGACATCGTCTCGGCGAACCCACGTTCGGTGCAGAACGACAGCTCTGAACCACTTGTGCAGAAGACTACGCCGGTTTCGAACACATCTTCGACGACACGCCGCCGATCGTTCGGCGTGTCCCGTAACCTGCGGACACCGACGAGAGGGCTCAGCGCCCCCGCGGCTCCTGCCGCCCGACGCCGTGACGCCTGTTCTCGGGAACATCCATCTCGGCGCACAACGCGAGCCAGATATCCCGCGGCGGCGTGCCGTCGGCCAAAGCCTCGAGAGCCGTACGCCCGCGAAGGGCAGAGAGTCCCAGATCGTTCACCAGCGACGATGCGCGCGCCTGGAACTCGGTGTCGACGGCGCGAAGGAACTCGCTACGACGCATCGCTCACCCGGACGTCGCCGCTCAGTGCAGCGACAGCTGAGGTTCGATCGACGCCACGAGATCGTCCGGAACGACGTCCGGGAAGACCTGGATGCCCTCGAGCACGGAGATCCGATCTCCGACTTCGCGCATGATCGTCGAGATGGGAACATCGAGAGCATCGGCGACGGATGCGAGGATCTCGCTCGACGCCTCCTTCTGCCCACGCTCGACCTCACTGAGGTAGCCGAGAGCAACCGACGCCTTGCTTGCGACCTGCCGGAGCGTGCGCCCCTTCTGCAGGCGGAAGTCCCTCAGCACATCGCCGATTTCCTGTCGTACAAGAATCATCGGAACCTCCTCCCCATGTGATCGTTCGAGGTCTCCCCCGATGAGACAGCCAGTCTAGTACTCCTGGCCTGCACGAAATCTACCCCTGCACTCTGTGGTTTGAATGTGAGCACATCAGGGATAACCCACCGGGGTCCGACACTATTCCGCAACCAGGTCGAGCACTGCTTGGAGCGCCGCGGTGACCGTCTGCGCTCGGATCGAATCGCGATCGCCGTCGAACCGGAACGACCCCACTCTCGACCCGTCCGGCGTCACGACGGCTATGTGCACCGTCCCGACCGGCTGACCGTCGGGGGAATCCGGACCGGCGATTCCGGTGGTCGAGACGCCGACATCCGCCGCCCTGCCGTCCACGCCCACCACACGCCTGACACCTGCGGCCATCTGCAGCGCGACGTCCGGATGCACAGGGCCGTGCGCGGCGAGAAGATCGGCATCGACCCCGAGCACCGAGGCCTTCACCGGCGTGGCGTAGGCCACGACGCCGCCGAGCAGAACCGCGGAGGCGCCCGCGACCGACACGATCTCCGCGCACACCGCCCCACCGGTGAGCGACTCCGCGACCCCGAGCGTCCAGCCGCGCTTCTTCAGCGCCGACAGGACGGCAGCGGTGCCGGCCTCACTCATGCCCGCTTCTGTCGCGATCCGCGCACCTGCGCCACGATGTAGTCGATCCCGCTCGCCACGGTGAGAAGCAGCACGATGATCATCAGGATGAACGTGACCAGCGTCCATGCATCGATACCGATGAGCACGTGAAGGGGCAGCAGAGCCCATCCGAGCGCCACCCCCTGGAACGCCGTCTTGATCTTGCCCATCCAGGCTGCCGCGACGACATGCTCGCTGGCGACCATGAGTCGGTGGATGGTGATCCCCCACTCGCGGACGAGGATGATCGCCACGATCCACCAGTTGACCTCGCCGAGGATCGCGAGGCCGATGAATCCCGCACCGGTGAGCAGTTTGTCGGCAATCGGATCCCAGAGCTTGCCGAAGTCGCTGACGATGTCGTACTTGCGAGCCAGGTAGCCGTCGACCCAGTCAGTGGAGATCCCGACGATGAAGATGATCGCTGCGGCCCAGCGGAGCCCGGGCTCAGGCAGGCCGTAGGTTCCGCCGAGCAGCAGCAGGACGAAGAAGATGACCGCGAGCGGGATGCGCGCGACGGTGATCGCATTGGGCAGCTGACGAGGAATCGACATCAGTCACGCCCCGTCAGGCCCCAGGCGTCTTCGTCGCCCTCGGCCTCCACCTCGGGAAGCCCCTCGTACTGGGCAGCGATCGGGTCATGGGTCGGAGACATCGCCGGCATCGGCGGAACCGGCGGCGCCTGAGGTGCCGGCTGTGCTCCTGCTGAGGAGGTCGGGACATCGTCACCGCGGAGCTTCGCCATCACCTGCGGCAGCTGCTCGGCCGTGGCCAGCACGTCGCGTGCCTTCGAGCCTTCGGAGGGCCCGACGATCTCGCGGGACTCGAGCAGGTCCATCAGTCGACCGGCCTTGGCGAAACCGACACGCAGCTTGCGTTGCAGCATCGACGTCGAGCCGAACTGCGACGAGACGATGAGCTCGGCGGCGGCGAGGAGAAGCTCGAGGTCATCGCCGATGTCCTCGTCGACCTCCTTCTTCTTGGTCGGCTCCATCGCTTCCTGGACATCGGGGCGATAGTCCGGCCGAGCCTGACGCGTGACGTGCTTGACGACCGCGTCGATCTCCTTCTCGTCGACCCATGCGCCCTGCAGGCGGAAGGGCTTCGAAGAACCCATCGGCGAGAACAGCGCATCACCCTGACCGATGAGCTTGTCCGCTCCGGGGCTGTCGAGGATGACGCGGCTGTCGGTGACGCTCGTCACCGCGAATGCGAGCCGAGACGGCACGTTGGCCTTGATCAGACCGGTGACCACGTCGACGCTGGGCCGTTGGGTGGCGAGGACCAGGTGAATGCCCGACGCTCGTGCGAGCTGGGTGATCCGGACGATCGAATCCTCGACGTCGCGCGGAGCGACCATCATGAGGTCGGCGAGCTCATCGACCACGACCAGCAGGTACGGGTAGGGCTTGAGCACACGCTCGCTGCCGACGGGCACCTCGACCTCGCCCGCACGCACGGCACGGTTGAAGTCGTCGATGTGACGGAACCCGAACGACGCGAGGTCGTCGTACCGCATGTCCATCTCCTTCACGACCCACTGCAGCGCCTCGGCGGCCTTCTTCGGGTTCGTGATGATGGGTGTGATCAGGTGCGGGACACCGGCGTAGCTGGTGAGCTCCACGCGCTTCGGGTCGATCAGGACCATGCGCACATCGGCGGGGCGAGCGCGCATCAGCAGGCTCGTGATCATGGAGTTGACGAAGCTCGACTTACCCGAGCCCGTGGAACCCGCGACCAGCAGGTGGGGCATCTTCGCGAGGTTCGCGATGACGATGTTGCCGCCGACGTCCTTGCCGACGCCGATCGTCATGGGGTGCGTGCTCTTCTGCGCTGCGGGCGAGCGCAACACGTCGCCGAGCGCGACCATCTCCTTGTCGGCGTTGGGGATCTCGATGCCGATCGCGCTCTTGCCGGGGATCGGCGAGAGGATGCGGACATCGTTCGAGGCCACGGCATAGGCGAAGTTGTTGCTCAACTGCAGGATCTTCTCGACCTTGACGCCGTGACCGACCTCGACCTCGTACTGCGTGACCGTCGGCCCACGGGAGAAGCCGGTGACCTTGGCATCGACCTTGAACTGCGACAGCACGCTCGTGATCTGCTCGATCACCTTGTCGGTCGCCTCGGAACGCATGACGGGCGGCGGCCCCTCGACGAGCAGACCGGGCGAGGGCAGGATGTACGGCGCGACGGGAGCCTGGGGTCCCCGGTCACCCGGGCCTTCGGTGCCGAAGCCGTCGAGCCCTGGGAGCTCGGGCACCTCGCCGGTGTCGGAGGCATCGTCGAGCAGCGCAGTGGTCTGCTGCTCTGCCAGCGAGTCGGCGACCGAGCGGACCTCCGACAGCACCTCGGTGGCGGCGTCGTAGGGATTCTCGACCACGACGGCCTGGTCGTATGCCGGTGTCGGATCGGAGGTGGTCAACAGCGCCGTGATGTCGTCAGAGCCGAGAGTGCCCTCATCGGGGTCTTCTTCACGACCGGTCTTGTTGCGACGCCACCAGGGCAGCACGTCCGGGTCGTCGACCTTGTCGGCGTCGTCGATCGCGGCAGCGTCCTTCGCGGGCTTCTCCGGGCGCTCGGCGTCGAACATCCACGCGTACAGGTCGCCGAGACGTGAACCGATGCGGTTCGGCGGCGTCTTGGTGAGGATGAGGATGCTGAGCACCGCCAGGAGCGACAGCACGATGTAGGCGGGGATGTCGGTGAGGTAGGTAAGCGGCTCGCCCAGCATCCATCCGAAGAGGCCTCCGGACTCGCTGAGAGCGAGCATGCCCTGCTTCGGCTGAGGCCGCGTGCCGGCGACATGGCAGAAGCCGGCGAGAGTCAGCACGAACAGACCGAAGCCGATTCCGATGCGACCGTTGTCGTGAACCGACGACGGGTGACGGAACAGCCAACCGGCGAGCAGAAGCAGAAGCACGGGCATCACGAAGGCGACCCGTCCGATCAACCCGCCGACCGAGTAAACGCTGATGTTCCCGGCGACCTCATTGCCGATGAAGAACCACTCGTTGACCGCGCCGAGCACGGCGAGCAGCACGAGGAGGAAAGGAAAACCGTCTCGGCGATCGTCCTTCTCGAGGGTCTCAGGCCCGAAGGCGCGGAAGAGTCCGCCGACGCCGTGCGCCAGTCCGACCCACGCCCGCACGATCACCGGGGGCTTGTCCGCTTCATCGATGTACTTCTTGGGCGCGGGCTGGGCCTTGGGAGCCGTCTGCCGCTTGGGGCGCGACGGTGCGCTGGTCGACGCGCGCTCTGTCTTCGTGGTACTCCTGGCCATGCTCTCACGTTACGTCCAACAGCCGACATCTCCGCGTAATGACGCGGCTTTCCGCCGGTTCCCGCGACGGAGCTACCCGGTCCTCCGCGCCATCGTGTCGCGGGTCGCACCCTCCCCCACGACAGCGAATCCTTCCGCGCGATACAGATTGCGGGCGAAGTTGTCGCGCTCGACGCTCAGGCTGATCCGCGAGTGCCCCTGCGCACCGGCGAGCTGGATGACTCCGCGCAGCAGAGAGCGTCCGACGCCGCGCGCCCGCCAGAGCGGATGCACACCGATGATCAGCTCGGGGACGGCGACGCCGATGAAGCCGAATCCCGGATCGTTCTGCGGGAGCACCCGGTACCAGGCGGCCCCGACCGGGACGTCGTCCTCGCCGGTCGCCACCAAACCGTCGTCTGCGGTGCGCTTCCAGCCGGCGAGATACCGCCGGTGGTCCGACGACGTCAGCACCTCGTGCCGCGGGCGCACTCCCCCGGCGCGCCAATTGGCGGCCTCGACGAGCATGTCGCCGAGGAACATCGCATCCGTCTGCGCCGCCCTGCGAAGGGAGAATCCCCTGTACATGACGCGAGCATAGGACGACGGTGTTACGTCGGGATGACGCGCAGCCGTGAATGGCGGGAGGGCTCCCGTCCCGTCACGCCTCGATGACGAGCGGGACGATCATCGGGCGGCGACGAAGCCTCTGGTTCACCCAGCGACCGATCGTGCGACGCACCACCTGCGACAGCGAGTGGGTGTCGCGGACCCCGTTGCCTGCCGCTTCCTTGAGCGCGGCCACGATCTTCGGAGCGACGTCATCGAACACGGAGTCGTCTTCCGCGACGCCGCGCGCGTGGATCTCGGGTCCGGAGATGATGCGACCGGTGGCGGCATCCACCACGACGATGACCGAGATGAAGCCCTCCTCGCCGAGGATCCGGCGATCCTTGAGGTCGGCGTCGGTGATCTCCCCCACCGTCGAACCGTCGACGTAGACGAATCCGAGGTCGAGCTGACCCGTGACCCGGGCGAGACCGTCCTTCAGATCGATCACCGTGCCGTTGGAGGCGATGATCGTGTTCGCCTCGGGGATACCCGTGTCCTGTGCGAGCTTGGCGTTCGCGATGAGGTGGCGATACTCGCCGTGCACCGGGAGGACGTTCTTCGGCCGCAGGATGTTGTAGCAGTACAGCAGTTCGCCGGCGGCGGCGTGACCGGAGACGTGAACGCGCGCGTTCGCCTTGTGCACGACGTTCGCGCCGAGCTTGGTCAGCCCGTCGATCACGCGGTACACGGCGTTCTCGTTTCCCGGGATGAGGCTGGAGGCGAGGATGACGGTGTCGCCCTCGCTCACCTCGATCGCGTGGTCCATGTTGGCCATGCGGCTCAGCACCGCCATCGGCTCACCCTGCGAACCGGTCGACATGTACACGATCTGCTCGTCGGGCAGGTCGCGCGCCTTCTTGAAGTCGATCAGCACGCCGTCCGGGACCTTCAGGTAGCCGAGCTGCTCGGCGATGGTCATGTTGCGGACCATGCTGCGACCGAGGAAGGCGACGCGCCGCCCGTGGGCGGCCGCGGCGTCGATGACCTGCTGCACCCGGTGCACGTGGCTCGAGAAGCTCGCGACGATGACGCGGCGGGGCGCCTTACCGATCACCTGATCGAGCACGGGGCCGATGGACCGCTCCGTCGGCGTGAAACCGGGGACGTCGGCGTTGGTCGAGTCGACGAGGAACAGGTCCACGCCCTCCTCGCCCAGGCGTGAGAACGCGCGCAGGTCCGTGATGCGGCCGTCCAGCGGCAGCTGGTCCATCTTGAAGTCACCGGTCGCGAGGACCATGCCCGCGGGCGTGCGGATGGCGACGGCCAGGGCATCCGGAATCGAATGGTTGACCGCGACGAACTCGAGGTCGAAAGGCCCGACCTTCTCCTGCTGCCCCTCCTTCACCGTGAGGGTGAAGGCCTTGATGCGGTGCTCCTTGAGCTTGGCCTCGACCAGCGCGAGCGTGAGGCCCGAACCGATCAGCGGGATGTCGCTCTTCAGGCGCAGCAGGTAGGGCACGGCTCCGATGTGGTCTTCGTGGCCGTGCGTCAGAACGACACCGACGATGTCGTCGAGACGATCCCGGATCGGCTCGAAGTCCGGGAGGATCAGATCGACGCCGGGCTGGTGCTCCTCGGGGAAGAGCACGCCGCAGTCGACGATCAGGATCTTGCCGGCGTACTCGAACATCGTCATGTTCCGGCCGATCTCGCCGAGACCGCCGATCGGGATGACCCGCAGCGTTCCTTCCTCGAGAGCGGACGGTTCTGCCAGGGGAATGGACATGCTGTCTCCTCAGTCGGACACTCTGCGCGTCCGTTCGTTCATGGTGACGCGGCTCAGCGCGTCGTGCCGTGCACCTTCGGCAGGGCACCACCCGCAGCCGCGTTGCGGTCGGGTCGGAAGTTCGAGAAGTCGGCGCCGGGAACGTTCTTGACGAGGTCGAGCTCATCCTCGATGAGCGCGGCCTCCCATTCCTCGGGGCCGACCAGGGGAAGCCGGACGCGCGGGCTCGAGATGCGCCCGAGTCCGTGCAGGATGTACTTCGCCGCGACGGTGCCGGGTACGTGCGTCATGACCGCGCGCACGAGCGGCTCGAGACGCTTGTGTTCAGCGGTGGCGGTGGCCAGGTCGCCCGCGTTCACGGCGTCGATGATCGTCCGGTAGGGCGTTGCGGTGATGTTGGCTGTCACACCGATCATGCCGGTGGCGCCGATGGCGAGGTGCGGCAGCACGTTGGCGTCGTCACCGGAGAAGTACATCAGGTCGGTCTGGTTGAGCACGCGGCTCACCTCGGAGAAGTCGCCCTTGGCGTCTTTCACCGCGAGGATGTTCGGGTGCTTCGCGAGGCGCAGGATCGTCTCGTACTTGATCGGCACTCCGGTGCGTCCCGGGATGTCGTAGAGGATCACCGGCAGGTCGGTCGCGTCGGCGACCAGACGGAAGTGCGTGAGGATTCCCGCCTGCGTCGGCTTGTTGTAGTACGGGGTGACGATCATGATGCCGTCGGCGCCGGCCTTCTCGCTGGCCTTGTAGAGCTCGATCGCGTGCGCGGTCTCGTTGGAGCCACCGCCCGTGATGATCTTCGCCCGCCCTGCGGAGACGGACTTGCCGACCTCGACGAGCTTGAGCTTCTCGGGGTCCGTCAGGGTCGAGGTCTCGCCGGTCGTTCCCGTCACGACGATGCCGTCCGCGCCAGCGGTGATCACGTCATCGATGTGCTTCTCGACGGCGGGCCAATCGACTTCACCGTCGGCCGTCATCGGAGTGACGAGCGCGACGAGAACCTGTCCGAAAGGGTTGCCCGAGTGCGTCATAGACCCAGCGTATAGGTTCGGATGGCGGTCATGCGGACGCGGTGACGCGGATGACGTCTCCGCGCGCCGAACCACCCCATGCGTCGTCCCGGCCCGAGTCAGACGCGGCCGCGTCGCGCCACGCCCGACGTGAGCGAGGACGGCAGGACACGGGTCAGCGCGACGATCGCCTTGTAGCGCAGCGACGGAACGGACACCGACTTCCCCCGGGCCGCATCACGCAGTCCGGTGCGGACGACGTCGCGAGCGTTCAGCCACATGATCCCCGGCACGCCCTCGTCGCCCACAGCCAGCCCCATCCGCTCATGGAACGAGGTGTGTGTGAAACCGGGGCAGAGCGCGGTGACGCTCACGCCATCTCGCGCATACTCCGCATTCGCCCAACGGCTGAAGCCGATCAGCCACGACTTGCACGCCGAGTAGGTCGATCGAGAGATGAAACCGGCGACGGAGGCCACGTTGATGATGCGACCGCCGCGACCGCGCATGGACTGCAGCGCCGCGTGCATGAGACGCATCGAGGCCTCGACGTGCACACGGAGGTGGCGCACCTCGTCGTCGATGTCGTTGTCGGCGAACTGCAGCGGGAGGCCGAAGCCGGCATTGTTCACCAGAAGATCCACGGGGTCCGCGGCATCGCGCAGTCGCGCAGCGACCTTCTCCACGTCGCGCTCCTCGGCGAGGTCGGCGACGAGGATCTCGACCGCGACGCCGTACTCGCTGCGGAGGTCGGCACCGAGGGACTCCAATGCCGCCTCCGTCCGAGCCACGAGGATGAGGTCGGCCCGGCGCCGTGCGAGCTGGCGGGCGAACTCGGCGCCCAGTCCTGCACTGGCTCCGGTGATCAGTGCGGTGGGCATCAGCGCTCATACCCGAGGAAGCGGTAGCGGATGCCGGTGCGGGACGTGTGCCACTCCCCTTCATCGACGAGACGCCAGCCGGCCTTGGCAGGCGCGTAGGCATCGCCGGCGACTTCGAGATCGAGTTCCGTGACTTCGAGACGGTCAGCGTTGCCGATCACCTCGCGGAAGATCTCCGCGCCGCCGATGATCCAGACTCTGTCGAGGCCGCGGACCGCCTCAGCGACCGTGGCGGCTCGCCGCGCGCCCTCTTCTGCCCAGTCCTGCTGACGTGTGACCACGATGTTGTCACGGCCGGCGAGCGGACGGAACCGATCCGGAAGCGAATCCCAGGTCTTCCGACCCATCACGACGGGCGCGCCGAGCGTCACGTCCTTGAAGTGCGCGAGATCTTCCGGAACGTGCCACGGCATCCCGCCTTCGGCGCCGATCACGCCACCGTGTGCCTCGGCCCAGATCAGCCCGACCCAGGTCATACCGCCACCACCGCCCGGATCGGAGCGTGATGCTGGTAGTTCTCCACGATGAAGTCCTCGTATCGGTAGTCGAGGATCGATTCCGGCTTCCGCGCGAACCGCAGCGTGGGGTAGTCGTACGCGTCGCGGCTGAGCTGCTCACGCACCTGCTCGACGTGATTGTCGTAGACGTGGCAGTCGCCACCGGTCCACACGAAGTCGCCGGGCTCGAGCCCGACCTGCTGGGCGATCATCATCGTGAGCAGTGCGTAGGAGGCGATGTTGAACGGCACTCCGAGGAACATGTCCGCGCTCCGCTGATACAGCTGGCACGAGAGCTTTCCATCGGCCACGTAGAACTGGAAGAGGGCGTGGCATGGTGCGAGTGCCATGTCCGGGATGTCGGCGGGGTTCCAGGCGGACACGATCAGCCGTCGCGAATCGGGCGACCGGCGGATCTGCTCGATCACCTCGGAGAGCTGGTCGATGCTGCCGCCGTCGGGCGTCGGCCAGGAGCGCCACTGCACTCCGTAGACGGGCCCGAGATCACCGGAGGCATCCGCCCACTCGTCCCAGATGGTGACGCCGTTCTCGCGCAGCCACCCGACGTTGGAATCCCCCTGCAGGAACCAGAGCAGCTCGTACGCGATCGACTTGAAGTGCACACGCTTGGTCGTGATGAGCGGGAAGCCCTTCGACAGGTCGAAGCGGATCTGCCGACCGAAGACGCTCGTCGTGCCGGTTCCCGTCCGATCCGACTTATGCGTGCCCGTCTCCAGAACATCGCGGAGCAGGTCTTCGTAGGGAGTCGGAACGGCTGCACTCATGACAGCCACGATACCTTCCCGCCCTCGCCTGCGGGCGGATCCCCCGCGCGCGACAGGCCCTTCGTCATCCTCGGAAACATCGGCCTCCGCTCCGTCGCGGCGGCGTAATCTCGACCCATGTCGCCCGCACTCGCCCTCGGGGTCGCCGCAGCGCTTCTCGCGCTCGCCACGATCATCGGCATCTTGCTGCGCCGCCGCGACGGACGGCGCCGCGACGGTGGAACCCTCCGCTTCGACCCCGAGGATGCTCCGTCGGCGCAACTCGGCTCCCGCGCCACCCTCGTGCAGTTCAGCACCGAGCTGTGCGCACGTTGCCCGCAGGTGCGCCGTCTGCTGCACTCCTACGCCTCTGATCACGAGGGGCTCGTGCACGTGGAGGTCGACTTGACCCACCGTCCTGACCTCTCTGCGCGATACAAGGTGCTGCAGACGCCGACGACCTTCATCGTCGACGGCTCAGGTGCAGTCCGCGCGCGATTCCACGGCGTCCCCCACCGCCACGCCCTCACCGAAGCCGTCGCCGCCGTCTGAGGCGCGAAGACTGGAGCACACATGAGCACTCCCGCAGGCATCGATCCGCGAGGTCCACGCTTCGCCGCCACGATCACCGCGGTACTGCTGCTGGTGGCGACGTTCCTGGCGCTCACGGGAATATCGACCGCCGAGAGCGGCACCGCGACGTTCGGCTGGTTCGCCTATCAACCTCTCGCCGACGCCACCTACACGCCCACCGGCTGGGCCATCTCCTCAGCGACTCTCGCCGGGCGTGCGCTCGATCCGGGGTTCCTGCTCACGGTCGTCATCGCGGCGCTCTTCCTGTGGGCCGTCGCGTCACCGCGCACAGCACCCTGGGGTCTCGTCTTCCGCACGGTCGTCCGCCCTCGTCTGGCGCCGCCGACCGAGCTCGAGGACCCGCGCCCACCTCGGTTCTCCCAAGGAGTCGGTCTGTTCGTGGTCGGTGCAGGCCTCCTTCTGCACCTGATCGGCGTCCCATGGGCGCTGCCGATCGCCACGGCCGCCGCCTTCATCGCCGCATTCCTCAACGCCGCCTTCGCTTTCTGCCTCGGTTGCCAGCTCTATCTCCTGCTGCAGCGGGCCGGTGTCATCGGACGCACTGCTTCCACGGCATGAATCCGGTTCCGTCCGGCACACACGATCGATAGGCTGGCCGCGACGTGTCCCCATATCAGCGGGGCGCGAGAACCGGAGGAATCATGCCCGTCACCAGCGAAGCCGCCAGCACGTGGACCGGATCGCTCATGGAGGGATCGGGCACCGTCGCCTTCTCGTCGTCGAACCTCGGCACCTTCCCGATCAACTGGAAGGCCCGCAGCGAGGGCAGTGACACCACCACCACGCCGGAGGAGCTCATCGCGGCCGCGCACGCGTCGTGCTTCAGCATGGCGCTCTCGCATGCCCTCGCCGAGAACGGGACCCCTCCCGAGCGCGTCAACACGAGCGCCTCCGTCACGTTCAAGCCCGGCGTCGGCATCACCGGCAGCCACCTCAACGTCAACGCGACCGTCCCGAACCTGACCCCGGAAGCGTTCCAGGAGATCGCGAACGGCGCGAAGACCGGCTGCCCGGTGTCTCAGGCGCTCGCCGGCATCGAGATCACCCTCGAGGCCACGCTCGCCTGATCGACCGATCCGACGTCAGGGCCGGCGCGCGAGACGGATCGCCTCGCGAATGCTGGCCCTGGCATCCTTCCTGCGGCCAGCGGCATCCTGGACGACGCCCAGGCGGTAGCGAGCACGCCAGTCATCGCCGGCCGCATCGGCCTCCGCGGTGTATCGGGCGATCAGGGGATCCGCGTCGGCGCGCGCGATGCGTCCGCTCGGCGTCAGCTCCGTCTCGATCGGAGGCATCCCGCCCTCCGCGTCGAGCCGGCGACCGAGGCGGTCTGCGCCGAAGCCGAACATCATCTCCCGGATCAGCGCCCAGGCACCGATCGGAGCCAGGACGAGGAGCGTGATGCCCATGCCGATCGATATCGGAGTGCCGACCGAGATGAACATCACGGCGAGCCAGACGGCCACTGCGAGGTAGACGAGCAACGCCGCCGCCATCAGGGCGACGCCGATCCGCGACATCACGAGCGGATGCCGATGTCGATCATGTGCTCGAGACCGACGATCACACCGGTGGCGTTCAGGGCGAACGGCACGGCGATGCGGATGCCTGGCGCGTAGGCGAGCGCGGAATCGGTCGTGTCGTGGGTGAACGTGAGGGACTCGCCGGGGCCGGAGAGGATGACCTCCTGCTTCGCCACCACACCGGGACGGCGCAGCGAGTGGATCGGCACGCTGCCGACCTGCTGCCCCCGGGCGCGCTGGTCCGCGTGCGGAGCGCTCACGGGCCCCTGCTCCGCGCGGGCCGCCGCGATCAGCTCCGCCGTGCGCACGGCGGTGCCGCTCGGCGAATCGATCTTGGTCTCGCGATGCGCCTCGATGATCTCGGCCGAACCGAAGAAGGGCGCCGCAGCCGCCGCGAGAGCGGAGCCGAGCACCGAGCCGAGCGAGAAGTTCGGGATGAAGACCGCGCCGGTCCCGGCCGCTTCGACGAGCGGACGCACCAGGGCGATCCGTTCCGCAGACCAGCCCGACGTCGCGACCAGCACGTTGATGCCGCGCTCGACGGCGGCGCGGACGACATCGACGCTCACCTGCGGGGTCGACGCATCGACGACGAGATCAGCGCCGTCCAGCTCCGAGAGGTCGCTCGACGAGGTCAGCACGCGGCTCACCTCGAAGCCCTCGAGCTCTTCGATCACCGCGTGGATGATCTGTCCGAGCTTTCCGGTTCCGCCGACGAGTGCTACCTGCGTGGTCATGCGTCCAGTCTATTTCGCGGCCGCAGTCGTCCGGCCCGGGGCGCGCGGGGCCGGACCGCACTCTGCCGCCTCGATCTCCCGCGGCGCACGACGAGGTGGTAGCGTTCCCGTGTTCGCGATCGACGTCAGGAGGTGAGTCCCATGAACGCAGTATCCCCCGTGGGTGCTCCCCCGCTGAACGTGCTCGTGCGACCGCGATAGTCGCCACCGGGAGCCCCACCACTCATCAGTGAGAGGCACTCCCATGAACCACCTGACTTCCCTTCCCCCGCACAAAGAGCCCGCACTGCGGCGCGAGCGGGCCCTCGTACTCGGCGGCGGAGGTTCCGCCGGAAACGCCTGGTTGATCGGCGTCGTCGCCGGCCTCGCCGACCGCGGGCTGGACGTGACGGATGCAGACCTGATCGTCGGAACCTCTGCGGGGGCGACCGCGGCAGCCCAGCTCACCAGCGCGCCTCCGGCAGGACTGCTCGACGACATCCTCGCGTCGCCGACTCAGCCACTGCCCCCATCCGGCTCCACCGGTGCGCAACGCCCCTCGGGATCCCCCTCCGATCACCTGCAGAGGACCCAGCGGATCATCGACGCCTCACAGAACATCGCCGACATGCGTCGACGGATGGGCGCAGCCGCGATCGAGCTGGCCGAGGCCTCCGCGGGCGCCGGCGCGCGATGGCGGCAGACCGTGGCTGCCCGCCTGCCACGCGCCGACTGGCCGTCCGGAAGGATCCTCATCACAGCGGTGGACGCGCTGACCGGCGAACCGATCGGCTTCGAACGCGGCAGCGGAGTCGAACTCGTGGACGCCGTCGCCGCGAGCTGCGCCAGCGGGTTCGCCTATCCGATCGGGAGGCGCCGGTACATCGACGGCGGCTTCCGCGCCAACGCCGAGAACGCCGATCTCGCGACGGGGTACGCACGAGTGCTCGTGCTGTCTCCCTTCGGTGGCGCCTCGCGTACGCCGGCGGCATGGCGCACGCACCTTGCCGCGCAGATCGAGGATCTCCGTTCCGCGGGAAGTCTCGTCGAGAGCATCGCTCCGGACCCGCAGGCACGGCAGGCCTTCGGCGACAACGTGATGGATCCCTCGACCCGTGTGCCTGCTGCTCAGGCGGGCTTCGCGCAGGGCCGGGATGCCGCCATCCGGCTCACCCGGTTCTGGCGGTGAGCGATGTCACACGAGCAGCGCATCGGGGATTCCGGTGCGCAGCTCGACCGGAAGGTGCCCCGTGTCGTTGTGGGTGAGCAGCGTCCACGGCCGCCCCTGCTTCTGCGCGATGACCGTCAGGCCGCAGTGCGATTGGTTCAGCGTCATCCACCGCCACTCGGGCGCGGCGAGGACCTCGCGGACGAACCACGAGATCACGAAGTTGTGGGTGATGAGGACTTCATGCACGTCGCCCGTCTTGCGCACGAGGAACTCGTTGACGGCGTCCGACATCTGCGCCCGCCCGGCCTCGATCTCCGCCTCGGTGACCGACCCGAAGAACGGTTCGAACACGGCGGGGGTCTCCTCCGTCATCCCCGTCGGGACGCAGTCGAAGAGGAGCGCTGTGGGCTCAGGGTCGACCGAGGGCAGACGGGCGGCGATGGCCCGCGCGGTCTCGTTGGCGCGAAGCAGAGGCGAATGCCACACGGCATCGAGCGGAAGACCCGACAGCCGGTCGGCGATCAGCTCGGCCTGACGCTGCCCCCGCGGAGAGAGGGGGCCGTCTGCGAGACCGTGCTCGGCATCCTGATGTTCACCATGTCTGACCAGATATATGTAGTGCGTCACAACTCGCTCGCTTCATTGCCAGCATCCGCCGGGCGTCCCTTCCACCCTATGTCAAGGGTGGGACGATGCTCAGTTGCCCGCCCGGGTGAGCTCTGCGAGGTGGCTCCTCGACAGCGATACGCCCGCGCCCTGCATGAGCTCATCGACATGGTCCGTCGCGAACGCGTTCACGATCGGAGCAGCGACCGTGCGCTGGGCGAGAAGCCAGGCGATCGACACCGCTGCCACGGGAACGGCGAGTTCTTCGGCGACCTGGTCGAGCGCGCGGAGGATCTTGATCCCTCGCCGGTTGAGGTGCCCGCGCAGCTGCTCGCCCCGCACTCCCCGGGATGTGAGCGCCTTGTTGCGGTGGCGCCCCGAGAGGAAGCCGTGCTCGAGGGCGTGCGATGGCGTGACGGCGAGGTTCTGGGCACCCGCGACCAGACGCAGGTCGCCCTCGAACGGCTGCCGCCGGACGAGGTTGTACGGCGCATCGATGACCTGGATGCGCGGATACCCCGCCGAGGCCAGGATGCGCGCTTCGACCAGCCGCTCCGGAGCCAGGCCGTAGGCGCCGAGTGCGCCCACCTTGCCCGCGTCCGACAGCCACTCGACGGTCGCGAGCGTGTCTTCGAGGTTCGTCGTCGCGTCGAGCGTGGCGTCGAGGTAGAGGACGTCGATCCGTTCGACACCCAGTCGTGTGAGCGAGCCTTCCACGGCCCGCACGAGGTTGACGGAACCGAGCCCCGGGTTGTCGGCATGGGCCCCGATACGCACACTCAGCACGGCCCGTTCGCGTCGTCCGCGTGAGCGGAGCCACTGACCGATGATGTGTTCGCTGCGGCCTCCGGAGAAGCCATCGGCGGTGTGGATCGCGTTGCCGCCGAACTCCACGTACCGATCGAGGATGCCGTGGCTGGTCTCGAGATCGACGTTCCAGCCGAACTCCGCAGCCCCCAGCATCAGCGGAAAGGTCTCGAAGCCGGTCTCGCCGAGCGGGACCCGGATCGACTCCCCTATTCCGGGTCCGACGATGGGGATGGGCGCGGACGGGTGCTCGGCAGCCCCCGTCTGGGCGCGTTCTGCGGACGCTCCTGCGCCTACGCTGAACAACCGCATACTCTCTCACCCCCGCGTCGATCGGTGCGTGCCGACCTGCGTACCTGCTGGATCTGCACCCCCCGGTGCGTACTTTCGAGGGTAAGCGAATTCACAGAACGTCCTGACCAATCCAGGGAACGTCGCGCAAACGTCCGATAACGATTTGATCACACCCGAGACGACGGAAACCCGGGCCCGTCCTGTGTGGACGAGCCCGGGTTCCGGTTCGAGCGTTGCGCTTACTCGGCGGCGGCGTCCTCAGCGGGTGCTGCCTCAGCGGCCGGAGCGTCGTCGAGGACGGGCTCGAGCGAGAGCTTGCCGCGGTCGTCGATCTTCGTGATCTTCACGAGGATCTTCTGACCGACGGAGAGCACGTCGTCGACGTTCTCGACCCGCTTGCCACCGGCGAGCTTGCGCACCTCGGTGACGTGCAGGAGGCCGTCCTTGCCCGGGAGCAGCGAGACGAACGCACCGAAGGTGGCGATCTTCACGACGGTGCCGAGGAACTGCTCCCCGACCTCCGGGTTCGTGGGGTTCGCGATCGCGTTGACCTGGGCACGGGCGGCCTCGGCCGAGGGGCCGTCGGTCGCGCCGATGTAGACGGTGCCGTCCTCCTCGATGGAGATCTGCGCACCGGTCTCATCCTGGATCGCGTTGATCGTCTTGCCCTTCGGGCCGATCAGCTCACCGATCTTGTCGACCGGGATCTGCACGCTGATGACGCGCGGCGCGGTCGGCGCCATCTCGTCAGGAGCGTCGATCGCGGCGTTCAGGACGTTGAGGATCGTCAGACGAGCCTCGCGTGCCTGGGTCAGCGCGCCGGCGAGCACCGACGACGGGATGCCGTCGAGCTTCGTGTCGAGCTGGATCGCCGTGACGAACTCGCTGGTTCCGGCGACCTTGAAGTCCATGTCGCCGAGTGCGTCTTCCGCGCCCAGGATGTCGGTCAGAGCCGCGTAGCGGGTCTCGCCGTCGACCTCGTCGGAGACGAGGCCCATCGCGATACCGGCGACGGGGGCGCGCAGCGGCACACCCGCGTTCAGCAGCGACAGGGTCGACGCGCAGACCGAGCCCATCGACGTCGAGCCGTTGGAGCTCAGCGCCTCGGACACCTGACGGATCGCGTACGGGAACTCCTCGCGGCTCGGCAGCACCGGCACGAGTGCGCGCTCGGCGAGGAAGCCGTGCCCGATCTCGCGACGCTTCGGCGAACCGACACGACCGGTCTCACCGGTCGAGTAGGGCGGGAAGTTGTAGTGGTGCATGTAGCGCTTGCTCGTCGTGGGCGACAGCGAGTCGATCTGCTGCTCCATCTTGAGCATGTTCAGCGTGGTGACGCCCATGATCTGGGTCTCGCCGCGCTGGAAGATCGCGGAGCCGTGCACGCGCGGGATGACCTGCACCTCGGCGTCGAGCGGACGGATGTCCGCCAGGCCGCGGCCGTCGATACGAGCGCCCTCGGTGAGGATGCGTCCGCGGACGATCTTCTTCGTGACCGACTTGTACGCGGCGGAGAACTCGAGCGGAGCCGCAGCCGGCAGCGTGCCCGCTTCGGTGGCCTCGATCAGCTCTGCCTTGACGCGGTCCTTGATCGCGTCGTCAGCCGTCTGACGCTCGACCTTGTCGGCGATCTGGTAGACGTCGCTGAGCTCGGCGAACGCACGCTCGGAGACGAAGTTGTAGACCTCGTCGCTGTAGGCGGGGAAGACCGGGTAGACGCCCGGCTCCTTCGATGCGGTCGCGGCCAGCTCGGCCTGAGCCTTGACGAGCTGAGCGATGAAGGGCTTCGAGGCCTCGAGGCCCTGGGCGACGATCTCCTCGTTCGGCTTCGTGGCACCGGCCTTGATCAGGTTCCAGCTGCCCTCGGTGGCCTCGGCCTCGACCATCATGATGGCGACGTCTTCCGTGCCATCGGCCTTGGTGACGACGCGGCCGGCGACGATCAGGTCGAACACGGCCTCCGAGACCTGCTCGGCGGTCGGGAACGCGACCCACTGGTCCTCGTGCTGTCCCTGGCCGGGGATGAACGCGAGGCGCACACCGGCGACGGGACCCGAGAACGGCAGACCCGAGATCTGGGTCGACGCGGACGCGGCGTTGATCGCAAGGGCGTCGTAGAACTCGCCCGGCGCGATCGAGAGGACGGTGATGACGATCTGGACCTCGTTGCGCAGGCCGTCGACGAACGACGGACGCAGCGGGCGGTCGATCAGACGGCAGACGAGGATCGCCTCGGTGGAGGGGCGGCCCTCACGACGGAAGAACGAGCCGGGGATCTTGCCGGCTGCGTAGGAGCGCTCCTCGACGTCGACCGTCAGCGGGAAGAAGTCGAAGCCTTCGCGCGGGTGCTTGCCTGCGCTGGTGGCCGAGAGGAGCATGGTCTCGCCGTCGAGGTACGCGGCGACTGCGCCCTGAGCCTGCTGCGCGAGGCGGCCGGTCTCGAAGCGGATGGTGCGGGTGCCGAAGCGGCCGTTGTCGAGAACGGCCTCGGTGGCGGTGATTTCAGGACCTTCCAAGAGGTCTCTCCTTCTTTGTTTAGACTCGCGAATCCATGTGACGCGCGAGCGTGTTCAAAGGAGCGGAACGGAAGGGTTCGGGCGCGCGGGCATTCCCGCGAATGTCGCCTGCGCTGGCCACCAGTAGAAAGCCACCCGACATCTGCCGCCGAGGAACCCACCACAGGGGACCAGCTTCTCCGCCGCTCGCTCCGTGAGTCGATATGAAGTTGTGCAGTTGACACAGGTCAACCTCATCCACCCTACCAGCGTGCACCCCGAATCCTGATTCCCTCGCGGCATCGCGGATCGGACACGCACCGGCCATGGGGCGTTCACCCCGCGGACGCCGTGACGCGACGAGGCTCCGCTCTGCTGGAACCATGCGCATGTCAGTGATCGGCTGCGGGTACCTCGGTGCCGTGCACGCAGCCGCGATGGCCTCCCTCGGACACGACGTGACGGGTATCGACGTCGATGAGGGGAAGGTCACCGCCCTCGCCGCGGGAACCGCCCCGTTCTTCGAGCCTCGACTCCCGGAGCTGCTCGCCGACGGGCTCGGATCCGGACGTCTGCGTTTCAGCAGTCGGATGGAGGACGCGGCAGGCGCGGACGTGCACTTCCTCGCCGTCGGCACGCCTCAGGCGCCCGGTGGTCACGCCGCGGACCTCCGCTTCGTCGACGCGGCGATCGACGCCCTGCTCCCCCACCTCCGCCCCGACGACGTCGTCGCCGGCAAGTCCACCGTGCCGGTCGGCACCGCGGCGCGGCTGGCTCCGCGCATCGTCGGGACCGGAGCGGCACTGGTCTGGAACCCCGAGTTCCTGCGCGAAGGATGGGCCGTGCACGACACTCTCACACCGGATCGGCTCGTGGTCGGTGCGGATCAGGATGCCGCCGGTGCGCGCGCCGTCGCCGTGATGCGCGAGGTCTACGCGTCGGCCGTCGACGCCGGGACGCCGTTCCTGGTGACCGATCTCGCCACCGCGGAGCTGGTCAAGGGCGCCGCGAACGCCTTCCTCGCCACCAAGATCTCGTTCATCAACGCCATGGCGGAGATCGCAGAGGCCTCCGGAGCGGACGTCGCCCTCCTCGCGGACGCCCTCGGCCATGACACGCGGATCGGTCGACGCTACCTCGGCGCGGGGATCGGCTTCGGCGGTGGGTGTCTGCCGAAGGACATCCGCGCGTTCGCCGCTCGGGCCGAGGAACTCGGGCGCGGTGAGGCGGTCGGCTTCCTGCGCGAAGTGGACATGATCAACCTCCGACGCCGCGACCGGGCTGTGCAGCTGGTGGTCGACGCACTCGGCGGCCTCGTGTTCGGACGTCGGATCGCAGTCCTCGGAGCCGCGTTCAAGCCGTTCAGCGACGACATCCGCGACTCCCCGGCGCTCGATGTCGCCGTTCGACTGAGGGGTCTCGGTGCCGATGTCGTGGTGACGGACCCGGCCGCGATCGACAACGCCACCGCTGCGCACCCGCAGCTGGGATACGCGCGCGAACGGGACGATGCGCTGCGCGAAGCCGACGCCGTGGTCGTCGTGACCGAATGGGACGAGTACCGACGCGATCTCTCACCGGTGCACGCCGGTGGTCTCGTCCGAGGACGGATCATCGTCGACGGCCGCAACTGCCTCGACGCTGCGGCCTGGCGCGCGGCCGGCTGGCAGTATCACGGCATGGGTCGGCGATAGCCGCCGCCGGATCGGCGGTGGCTCAGCGGACCGATACGTCGCGCCCCGCAGGTGCCCTGCCCACGTAGACATAGCCGTCGTGCTTGGCCGATCGTCCGTCGCCCGCGGCCCGACCGTGCAGGCGACGCCAGACCCAGGGCAGGGCGTGTCGACGCCACCATACTCCGGCGCCGATCGGCTCGTGCTCGTGCAGCGCGGCATCGAGCGCACCGAGCGCATCCGCATCGGGGACACCGAGCATCTCGGCCGCCCGGTATGCGAGGAACCGATGCCCGCGACTGCTGAGGTGTACGAGATCCTCGCCCCAGTTCGGCCGCTCGCCCAGCGAAGGATGCAGATCCGTGTCGATGAGGATCGCCCCCGTGCGAGCGGCGATGCCCGCCAACGCCGTCGCGAAAGCCGCGAAACGTCGCGTGTAGATCGCCGCCGCCGTGCGCCCCGGCAGGAACGGGGTGACCAGGAGAACATCGGCGCCGGTCTCCCTCAGCCGGACGACGGTGCCTTCGAGCTCTGCGGCGAGCGCCGGAACGTCGACGCGGTGCTTCACGAGATCGTTGGCGCCGATGAGGATCGACACGAGGTCGGGACGCAACTGGAGTGCCCGCTCCAGCTGGACACCGGTCACGTCCCGCACCCGCTTCGATCGGATCGCCAGGTTCGCGTAGTGGAGTCCCCCCTGCGCGGCGAGGAGCAGCGCGAGGCGATCCGCCCAGCCGCGGAGCGCTCCGTCAGGGGCCGGATCGCACAGCCCTTCGGTGAGCGAGTCCCCCAGGGCGATGAAGCGCCGCCAGCGTCGATGCGGCACGGCCGCGGGCGATTCGGGTCGTACGACGCGGCGAGCGCGGGCGCCGGCGTCCGCGCGGCGCAGCGTCTGCGCCTCGTCGAAGTGTTCGAGCAACTGGTCGCACACGCTGGACCAGCTGCGGCTCTGCACGGCTTCGCGTCCGGCTTCGCCGAAGGCCTGCCGCTTGCGTGCGTCGCCGGCGAGATCGGCAACCCGCATCCGCAGGTCCTCGAGGTCTCCTGGCCGGTACAGCCAGCCGTCGACACCCATGCGCACGAGATCCAGGGGTCCCCCTCGACCGGTCGCGATCACGGGGATGCCGCTCGCGTGGGCCTCCTGGAGCGTCTGCCCGAACGTCTCGCTCTCCCCGGGGTGCACGAACAGGTCGAAGGATGCCATGGCCGCAGCGAGCGCGGCACCCTCGAGGTGTCCGAGGAAGAGGGCGCTCGGCATCAGGGTCTCGAGGCGCGCCCGGCTGGGCCCATCGCCGACGATCACCACTCTCGCCCCAGGGATGTCTCGGAGAGCAGCGAGGTCCTCGACCTGCTTCTCGGGCGCGAGGCGACCGACGTAGCCGATCACGACATCAGCATCCCACCCCGCACGGAGCGCCGGGTCTCGTCGGGAGGGCTGGAAGCGCTCGGCGTCGACGCCTCTCCCCCAGCGCCGCACCCGATCCACCCCGAGCGTGGCGAGCTGATGCGCCGAGTCAGCCGAAGGCGCGAGGGTCAGCGTCGCCCGCCGGTGCAGTCGAGCGATGTGGGTCTGGGCGATGCCCGTGGTCGCGGCGATCCGATAGCGCTCGGTATACGCCGCCACGTCCGTCTGGTAGGCGGCGACGCTGGCCACGTCGAGACGCTCGGCCGCCAGCACGCCGCGCCAGCCGAGTGCGAACGGCGAGGCGAGATGCACGACGTCGGGTCGGAAGCGACGCAGCGAGGACGCGAGGCGATGAGCTCCTGATGTCCCGACCCTGACGTTGCGATATCCCGGCAGCGCGAGGCTCGGGATCGCCTCGATCCGTGCGCCGCTGACCTGATCGGGGATCCCCACCGCGGCAGGGGCGACGACGTGGGCATCGTGGCCCCTCTGCTCGAGGTGACGCAGGATCTGCAGCACCGAGCCGGTGACGCCGTTCATGTGCGGAAGGAAGGACTCCGTGACGATCGCTACTCTCACAGCCCCAGGATGACGGGGCTCCGAGGCCTCGCCCTCCGGAAACAGCTCTCAGCACCAGATGTTCACCGGATGCTGGATCGCGGGTCACCGGCTATCCGGTCTTTGGTTCCCGTTCACCGTCTGCAGGCACAGTGGACGACGTGCCGATGGACCTGCTCACCGAATCGCTCGCGGGACCATGGAGTCTGGCCCTCATGTGTCTGCTGGTCGTCGGCGACGCGTTCTTCGTCGTCGTGCCCGGCGAGATCGCCGTGACCGCGCTCGGGGCGCTCGCGGTGACCACGGGGACACCGCCCCTCTGGGCCGTCGTCGCCTGCGCCGCAGCGGCCGCGACGCTCGGAGACGTCTGCTGCTATCTGATCGGCCGGCTCGTCGGCACCGAGCGGTGGGGATGGATGCGCGCTCCTCGGATCCAGCAGGCTCTGGGGTGGGCTCGGCGGCGGCTGGACAGCGGTACGGCGACGGTGCTGTTCACCGCGCGCTTCGTCCCGTTCGCGCGGCTCGCGATCAACCTCGTCGCCGGGGCGTCCCGCATCCACCCGCCCCGGTACCTCGCCCTCGTGGCCCTCGCCGCGACCGGATGGGCCCTCTACCAGGCGGCTGTCGGTGCCGCCGTCGCCGCCATCGTCCCCGGCGGACCGCTCGTCGCGATCCCCGTGTCCGTCGGCCTCGCGATCGGAGTCGGCGTGCTGATCGACCTGTGGGTGCGACGCACCAGAGGGTGACCCGTCAGACCGCGTGCTCTAGGCTCGGGGCATGAGCACCGAAGAAGGCGCCTCCTCGTCTGAGGAGATGAAGCGCAAGTTCAAGGAAGCGCTCGAGAAGAAGAACGCGCACCACCGGCAGGGCGAGGCACACCTCGACGGCGACTCCGCCGTGCACAGTGCGAACGCCCCGCAGACCCGGCGCGAGTTCCGACGCAAGAGCGGTTGACCGCGCGGATGCGGGAGCCGGCTCGGCCGGCTCCCGCATCCCTCACCCTCTCGTCGTGTGCGACCGCTCTTCAGACGCGATCGGCACGAAGCCTGGCCCGCTCCTCCTTCGCCGCCATCTCGGTGACCGCCGCCTCACGCAGTTCCTGCATGTCCGCGGCCTGCGGAGCATCCGCATGACCGTGTGCATCGACCCCGTCGAGCAGCGATTCATCGAAGGCGAGTTCGCCGCTGAGCACTCGCCGCACTCGGTCGCGGTCGATCTGCTTGGTCCAGGTGCCGATCAGGAGCGTCGCCACCGCGTTGCCGGTGAAGTTCGTGAGCGCTCGCCCCTCCGACATGAACCGGTCGATGCCCACGATCACACCGACACCGTCCACCAGATCGGGACGATAGGCCTGGAGCCCACCCGCGAGGGTGGCGAGTCCGGCGCCGGTGACACCCGCTGCGCCCTTGCTGGCGATGATCATGAACACCAGCAGGCCGATCTGCTCGCCGATCGTCATCGGCTGCCCCATGCCCGTGGCGATGAACAGCGAGGCCATGGTCAGGTAGATCGCCGTGCCGTCGAGGTTGAACGAGTATCCGGTCGGAACGGTGATGCCGACGACGGGCTTGGAGACGCCGACGAACTCCATCTTCGCGATCAGTCGAGGCAGCGCCGATTCCGACGAGGAGGTGCCGACGATCAGCAGGTACTCCCTGGCGAGGTACTTCATGAGCGCGAAGATGTTCACGCGCGTGACCGTCCACAGCAGCACCCCGAGGATCACGACGATGAACAGGATGCAGGTGATGTAGAACGCGACCATCAGCGTCGCCAGACTCCAGATCGCCGCAACACCCGTCTTGCCGACCACAGCGGCGATGGCTCCGAACGCTCCGAGGGGCGCCAACCAGAGGATCATGCCGAGGATGCGGAAGACCAGCTTCTGGAGCTGCTTGACCGCCTCCATGATCGGCGCACCGCGATCGCCGAGACCCTGCAGGGCGAATCCGACGAGGAGCGCGATGAACAGCACCTGCAGCACGCTCTCGCCCGTGAACGCCGAGAAGAACGTGGTCGGGATGATGCCCAGGATGAACTCCTGCGTCGTCTTCGCTTCCGCCTCGACCGCGTCGTAGGTTGAGGAGGCCATGTCGAGGCCGGCACCGGGGTGGATGATGTTGCCGACGACGAGGCCGATCGCGAGCGCGAAGGTCGACATGACCATGAAGTACAGCAGCGCCAGTCCGCCGATCTTGCCGACGGTGGCCGCCTTGGCGATCGACCCCACCCCGACCACGATCGTGCAGAAGATGATCGGCGCGATCATCATCTTGATCAGCGCGACGAAGCCTTTGCCCAGCGGCTCGAACGCCTGTCCGACCTCCGGCCACACGAGACCGACGACCGCACCGAGCACGACCGCCAGGAGCACGGACACGTACAACCAGGTGTGCCGGTCCCACGATTGCTTCCCTCTCCGCCAATTGAACTTCGGCAGTGAGAATCCTGTTGTGAGCGCCATCGCGTCCTCCTCGATCATCGACGTCTTCGTCAGGGTGGGCGGCTGCTTCGCCGCCGATCAGAGTTCACGGTCTCCGACTTCACGCATCGAGGCGAGTTGTGGTCGTATTGGTCTCGGCACGGACCATCGATGATCGGAGGAAGCGATGGCGCGCACCTCCCGCACCCGCAGCACCGCATCGCGCGTCTTCGTGGTGCTGCTCGTCGCGGCCGTCGTGATCGGCGCCCTCGTGGCGGTCTACCTCGTCGTCGAAGCGCAACGGTCGATCCGCGCTGAGGCAGAGCGGGTGACGGCGGCGACAGCGGCCGCGATCGCCTCCTCCCCCCTCGTCGTCGACGGCCTGCTCTCGAGCGATCAGGACGCAGCCACCCAGGTGCTCGAGCCGTACTCCCTGGAGGTGATCGCCGACGCGGGGCTCGACTTCATCACGGTCATGACCCCGGACGGCACTCGGATCACCCACCCCGATACCACCCAGATCGGCGGAACCTACCTGGGCACGATTCCCCCATCACCGCGGACGTTGACGGAGGAGTTCACCGGAACCCTCGGCCCCTCCGTGCGGACGATCGCACCGGTCACCGCGCCGGACGGCGGCCTGCTCGGCTGGGTCGCCGCCGGGGTGACGACCGAGTCGATCTCCGACACCCTGATCCGCCGTCTTCCGCTCACCCTCGGCATCACGGTCGGCCTCGTGGCGCTCGGAGCCGGCGGCGCGGTCATCGCCCGACGGGTGACCCGCCGCATCGCCGGCGATCTGCCCCCGGGTCAGGTGCGGGATGCAGTGTCGTCGTACGAATCGATCCGCACCCTGGGTGAGGCCCTGCGCGCGCAGACCCACGAGCACGGGAACCGGATGCACGCCGCGGTCGCCCTGCTCGAGCTCGGACGCCGCGATGAGGCGATCGAGATCCTCACGGAGACGTCGAGGCAGAGCCAGTCGCTCGTCGACCAGGTGACCGCGCGGCGTCACGGTGATCCCGCCGTCGGCGCACTCCTCCTCGGCAAGGCGTCACAAGCCAAGGAGCGCGGCATCGACTGGCGGGTGCACATCGAGCCCGACACGCCCCGCACACCCCTGTCGCCCGTGGACGCGGTCTCGGTGCTCGGCAACCTCGTGGACAACGCCATGGACGCCGCAGTGGAGTCGGACGATCGCTGGGTCGAGGTCTCGCTCCGACCGCACGAGGGCACGGGGATCGTGCTGGAGGTCTCGGACAGCGGCCCCGGGATCCTGCCCGCCGTGCGCGAGCGGATCTTCGACCAGGGCTACTCGACGAAACCCGCCGACGCGCAGGGGCGAGGCATCGGCCTGGCCCTCGTGCATTCCGTGGTCACCGGAGCGGGCGGCTCGGTGACGGTGAGCGACGCCCCGACGACGTTCCGGGTCGTCCTTCCGGCCGCGGGACCGAGGAGACCACACCCATGATCCGCACACTCATCGTCGACGACGACGCTCTGACGCTCGAGCTGCATCGCGACTACGTGGCACGTCTCGACGGGTTCGTGGTCGCCGGCGAGTGCACGGGCGCCCGCGCCGCCATGACCGCCGTGCTCGAGCGCCCCGACGCCTTCGACCTCGTCCTGCTCGACATCACGATGCCGGACGGCTCGGGCATCGATGTGCTCCGAGCGCTTCGCGGTCGCTCCGCTTCGGTGGATGTGATCGCGATCACCGGGGTGCGCGACGCCGAATCCGTGCGGCAGATGGCTGCTCTCGGCGTCTTCCAGTACCTCGTCAAGCCGTTCCCCTTCGCCGTGTTCCGCGAACGGATGGAGCAGTACCGCACCCACCGTGAGCACGCGCGGACCACCGACGGCGAAGCCACCCAGGCGGAGATCGACGCACTGCTCGGCCGCTCCACGGGCACGATCGCGCTTCCCAAGGGACTCTCGGCGGCCTCGCTGGACCGGGTCACCGCGGAACTGCGCACCGACGGGCCGCTGTCGGCGAGCGAGGCGGCCGAGCGACTGGGCATGTCCCGGGTCGCAGTGCGCCGCTACCTGGAGCACCTGGTCACCGAAGGCGTTCTCACGCGGTCCGCGCGGTACGGCACCCGCGGACGGCCGGAGACCGAGTACGACTGGAAGCGACGCCCCGACTCCGAGACCTGATCCTCAGCGCGGCAGCCGCCCCTCGTGCAGGACGGCGTCCGGGTCGAAGCGGGCGCGCAGGTCGCGAAGCCGGGCGATGTCGTCCGCTGAGCCACAGCTGTCGAGGGTCTGTCCCGGTTCGAGGAAGGTGGGCACGGTCTGAGGCGCGGCACTCGGTGCGAGGAGCTCCCGGAACCCGGCCAGACTGGCTTCGCCCGGCTCGGCGGGCGCGCCGGGGAAGATCGGCGCCAGCGCGTGCATCAACCAGCCCACCGTTTCGAGCGAGGCGAACCCGGACCGCCGCGGCGCGTCCAACGCCCCGCCCAGCATCCGGATGTCGATTCCCATGATGGGCGACTGCTCGGGGAGTTCGCGGAACTCGAGCAACGCGTCGATGGTCGCATCGTCGAGCGTCCGGAGCGCCATCGACGCCCCACGTCCCGGCGTGGGATCGGTCGGCTCGTTCGATGCCGCAGCGAGAGCGGCGGGCGACGTCGGGCCGGTGATCTCGCGACGCACTGTTCCCGCGGCTCTCACGGCGTCGATCCAGCTCTCTTTCGGCCCGTCGGTGGACAGCGCCTGCACGGTGAGGAAACTGCGGCCGCGGATCTCGTCCGGGAGCTGCGGCGCGTCGGGCATCCGCATCGAGTTCAGGAAGACGTTCAGCGACGACGGTGACTCGACCGCGAGGTCGCGAACGGCACGGACGACCGCAGCGGCGTCCGCGACATCGAAGGTGAGACCGGCTCCCCAGATCGCGGGAGCCCGGACCAGGTCGAAATCGAGTGCCGTCACGATGCCCGCGACCCCGCCCGCTCCCCGCAGCGCCCACAGGAGATCGGGGTCGGAGTCGTCGTCTGCTCGCTCGTGGGAGCCGTCTGTGCGGAGCACCCAGGCGGCGCGCAGGCTGTCGGATCCGAGGCCCGCCGTACGGCTGAACCACGAGTGTCCGCCGCCCAGCGTGTACCCGGCGACGCTGACGACAGGGCTGGTGCCGGCCGGCGCCACCCACCCGGTCCCCTCGAGCGCGTCGACGACGGTGCCCCAGTGCACGCCACTGCCCACGCGCGCGATTCCGCGCTCGAGGTCGATCTCCACCTCGTCGAACGCGTTCATCCGCACCAGGATGGCGCCGTCGAGGGATCCCGAGGCGCCATGCCCGCTGGGCTGGAGAGCGAGGGGCGCACCCGATTCGCGCGCCGCCCCGACGAGGGCCCTCAGGTCGTCGACGTCGGCGGGGACGGCGACAGCCGCGGGGCGCTGCTCGATCGCGAGGTTCCACGGCTGACGGGCCGCGTCGTATCCCGCATCTTGCGGGAGAAAAAGGGTTCCGGTCAGCCGGTCCTGGAGCGTGACGAGTGCGGGGTGTGCAGGCATGACGCCACCGTACGACATCCCTCGGACATCGTCGATGGCGTCATGCCAGAATCACTCCCCCGCGAGACCGCCCAGCATGTGACCGAACGAGCGGCCCTCACCGAGGTAGGTTTCGGGGTCATACGGATCGACGACCTTCGCCTCCTCGCGGCGCGCGATCGCGTCGGCGAGCTCCTGAGCACCCCGCTCGACACGCTTGCCGAGGGGGGCGACGTCGTCGCCGGAGCCGCCCCAGTCGCTCGATGCCGCGAACACGCCGGTGGAGACGGCCTCTGCATGCAGGTAGGCGAAGAGCGGACGGATGGCGTAGTCGATCGCCAGGGAGTGCCGCGCCGTACCGGCGTTCGCACCGATCAGCACGGGCTTGCCGGTGAGGGCATCCGGGTCGAGCACGTCGATGAACGACTTGAACAGCCCTGAGTAGCTCGTCGAGAAGATCGGCGTCACCGCGATCAGCGCATCGGCGGAGACCACGGTGTTGATCGCGGTCTCCAGCGCCGGCGGGGCGAAGCCGGTGAGCGTGTTGTTGGTGATGTCATGCGCATAGTCGCGGAGCTCGATCACGTCGACACTCGCCTCGATGTCCCGCTCGGCCAGGGCCTTCACGGTCGCGGCGGCCAGACGATCGGCGAGCATCCGGGTCGAGGAGGGGTTCGACAGACCGGCCGCGACGACGGCGATACGACGAGTGGTCATCTCACGCCTCCTTCCGGCCGAGTCCGAATGCCGCGCCTGCGGGGGCCGGGCTGTCCTGATAGGGCGAGTCGCCGGTCAGGTTGTCGCCGCGGTTCGCACCGGGGCGCGCCTGACGGGTGGGTCCGTCACCGAACTCGGCCTTGACCCTGGCGGCATGGGTCGGCGCGTCGGGCACCGCGGCGGGGCGGTCCTTCGCGAGCTCCTTGCGGAGCACCGGCACCACCTCCGAGCCGAGGATGTCGAGCTGCTCCAGCACGGTCTTCAGCGGGAGGCCGGCGTGATCGATGAGGAAGAGCTGGCGCTGGTAGTCGCCGTAGTGCTCCCGCATGGCCGCGTAACGGTCGATGACCTGCTGCGGAGACCCCACCGTCAGCGGCGTCATCTCGGAGAAGTCCTCCATGCTCGGGCCATGACCGTACACCGGCGCGTTGTCGAAGTACGGGCGGAACTGATCGACCGCATCCTGCGACTTGGCCGCCATGAAGACCTGCCCGCCGAGACCGACGATCGCCTGCTCCCGCGTGCCGTGGCCGTAGTGCTCGAAGCGCTGACGGTACAGCTCGATGAGGCGCTGGTAGTGCTCCTTCGGCCAGAAGATGTTGTTCGCGAAGAAGCCGTCGCCGTAGTACGCGGCCTGCTCGGCGATCTCCGGGGTGCGGATGGAGCCGTGCCACACGAAGGGCGCGATGCCGTCGAGCGGACGGGGTGTCGAGGTGAAGCCCTGCAGCGGGGTGCGGAACTTGCCCTCCCAGTCGACGACGTCCTCACGCCACAGCTTGTGCAGCAGCGCGTAGTTCTCGATCGCGAGCGGGAGTCCCTGACGGATGTCCTGCCCGAACCACGGGTAGACCGGGCCGGTGTTGCCGCGGCCGAGCATGAGGTCCATGCGACCGTCGGAGACGTGCTGCAGCATCGCGTACTCCTCGGCGATGCGCACCGGGTCGTTCGTGGTGATGAGCGTCGTCGAGGTGGAGACGATGAGACGCTCGGTCTGCGCGGCCAGTGCCGCCAGGAAGGTCGTGGGGCTCGAGGACCAGAACGGCGGATTGTGGTGCTCGCCGATGGCGAAGACGTCGAGACCGACCTCTTCGGCGTGCACGGCGATGGCCGTCGTCGCCTTGATGCGCTCCTGCTCGCTGGGGGTGATCCCCGTGGTGGGATCGCGGGTGATGTCGCTGACCGACATGATGCCGAACTGCATCGCCTGCGCGCCTGACTGCTCGCTCATGATTGCTCCGTGTTCTCCGAACCGGACGACTCGCATCCGTTTCTATTCATTTGAATGTATCTGTGTCAACGCGCTCAGAGCAACTTTATTCCCGGGCTGTAGCCTCGAACGATGAGCAGTACCGGGGCGGACATCACAGGGCCCACCACAGGATCGATTCCGCGCAAGCGACGGCGCGTGCCGTTCTGGGACAACGCACGCTACGTGTGCATCGTGCTCGTCGTCCTCGGCCACGCGATACAGCGACTCATCTACGACTCCGACATCGCGTTCGCGTTCTATCTCGCGCTCTACGCGTTCCATATGCCGGCGTTCGCGATCATCTCCGGATACTTCTCGAAGTCCGGCTCGCCGACGAAGACGCAGATGGCCCGCGTGATCACGGACATCATCCTCCCCTACGTGATCTTCGAGACGCTGTGGACCCTCACGAAGTGGCTCGTGGAGGGCGAAGCGACCCCGAACTTCACGAAGCCGAGCTGGACCCTGTGGTTCCTGCTCGCCCTCGGCATCTTCCGGCTGGTCCTTCCGTACCTCGCTCTGCTGCGCTGGCCCCTGCTGTGGACCGTGGTGATCTCGATCGGCTCGGGCTATCTCCCCAACGTCGACAGCACGTTCTCCCTGTCCCGCACCCTCGGCCTCCTGCCGTTCTTCGCACTCGGCTGGTGGCTCCGCGAGCACGACATCGTCGATCGACTGCGGCTGTTGGATCTGCGCCCGTGGTGGATCCGCGCCGCTGCGATCGCGGTCTTCGCCGCGACCGGCTGGGCGGCGTGGAACTGGCTGCCGGTCTGGCAAGCCGTGGATCTGCGGCACTGGCTCTTCTACGAGGACTCCTACTCCGACCTGGTGGGCGAACAGTGGTGGGCCGGAGGGATCCGGATCGCGCTGATGCTGCTCGCCGTCGTCCTGTGCGCCGCCTTCTTCGTCCTCATCCCCCGCGGCTCGCACTGGTGGACGAAGTTCGGTCAGTACACGATGTACGTCTATCTGCTGCACTCCTTCGTGCTCTACCCGTTCCGCGAGACGGGCGTGCTCCGCGACCTCGAGCCGACTTGGATCTGGCTGCCCCTGGTCACCGCGCTGTCCGTCGTCGTGGCGCTGCTCCTCGCGACGAAGCCGGTCCGCTGGGTCTTCCGACCACTGGTGGAGCCGCGCCCGCGCTGGCTCTTCACCGACCCCGAGCTCACGTCGCGAGAGGGCCGCCGAAACGATCCCACCGGCTCCCGTCGCCCCCGCCCCACTCCATGACGGTGGACAACGCCGCGCGCGCCGCGCGCGACCGGATCGTCGAGGTCGTGGAGGCCTCCGGCTTCGCCGCTCACGGACTCCATGTGCGCATCGGCGCCGTCGAGGCCGAGCATCGGTGGACGCCCGATGTCCGCGAAGACGTGCACTCCGTCGCGAAGGGCGTCTGCGTGCTGGCCGCCTCGATCGCCGCTGACGAGGGGCTGATCGACTTCGACGAACCGGTTGCTGCCGCTCTTCCCGACTTCGACCTGGGCGACGGCGTCGACGGCGTGACGCTGCGCCACCTTCTGACGATGTCGAGTGGGATCGACCTGCCCTGGTCCGAGACGCTGATGACGGATTGGCCCGACCTCGCCCGCGAGTTCCTGCGACGTCCGTCCCGGGGGCGGGTCTTCCAGTACTCCAACGCCAGCACCTACACCGCGATGACGGTGCTCGCAGCCCGTGCGGGCGACGTGGGCGACTATGTCGACGCGCGGCTCTTCGCCCCGCTCGGCATCGAGGACGTGGTCTGGGCGCGGAGCCCCAACGGGCGCATCGAGGCAGGTGGCGGCCTTCCCCTCCGCACCACCGAGATGGCGCGCATCGGCCGCCTGATCCGCGACCGCGGGATCTGGGAGGGCCGGATGCTGGTGTCGGCGGGGCGGATCGATGCGATGCACGAGAACCCTGTGGTCGCCGGCGAGAGCCCCGGATACGACCGCTACGCCCTCGCAGGATGGGGCGGTCCGGGCCGAGCGTGGCGACTGCACGGCGCGTACGGGCAGCTGCTGATCTTCCTCGAGGACGCGGTCGTGACGATCACGGCGGACGACCACTTCGGCGCCGACGCCATGGCCTCCTCGGTGGTCGGCATCCTGGAGGATGCGCGGCGCGACGCCTGAGTCCGCTCAGGCGAAGAGGCCGGCGCCGACGTAGGATCCTGGCTTCGCTCCGGCGGGGACGGCCCAGATGCCGGAGCCGACGTGCCGGATGTACTCGTTCATCAGGTCGGTCGAGAGCCGTCGCTGCAGCGACACGAACTGCGCCGGGTCGCGCTGGTACGAGAGGAAGAAGAGACCGGCGTCGAGCCGTCCGAGGTCGTTGTTGCCGTCGACGTAGTTGTATCCACGCCGAAGGATTCGGATGCCGTCGTTGTGGTCGGGGTGCGCGAGGCTCACGTGGCTGTTGGCATCGATCCCGGTGCCGTGGAAGTCGGGGGCCGTGAACTCGTCTCCGCCGGAGAGCGGCGCCCCGACCCCCTTGTCGCGTCCGATGATCGAGTCCTGCTCCGACAGCCGCACTCGGTCCCAGGTCTCGATCAGCATCGCGATCTTACGGGCGACGAGGTAGGAGCCGCCGGCCAGCCAGGCGGGCTCGTCCTGGGCGGACACCCAGACGTGCTCCCTGAGCGCGTCGGCATCGTCGGCGAGGATGTTCGCCGTGCCGTCCTTGAATCCGAAGAGGTTGCGCGGAGTGGCCTGCGCGGCCGTGGTGCGCGACGTCTTGCCGAAGCCCAACTGCGACCAGCGCAGCCGCGCCCGCCCGAACGCGATGCGGCTGAGGTTGCGGATCGCATGCACCGCCACCTGGGGGTCGTCTGCACACGCCTGGATGCAGAGGTCGCCGTGGGACGTTTGGGGGTCGAGGTCGTCCCCCAGGAAGGCGGGCAGCCGCTCGAGCCCGGCGGGGCGCTGCGCGGCGATGCCGTAGCGATCGCCGTCCTCGTTCTCGAAGAGTCCCGGGCCGAAGCCGAAGGTGATCGTGAGCCCGGCTGCCGGAAGACCGAGAGCCTCGCCGGTGTCGTCCGGTGGCGCTTCGGCCGGTCCGCCGACCGCCCCGGTGGCACTGACCTCGAGACCCTGCACCATCCGCGAGGCCGCGTACGACCAGTCCTGCAGCAGCGAGATCAGATCGTCGCGGTCGGTTCGCGGCATCATGTCGAAGCTTGCGAAGTGAAGATGATCCTGCACGGGCGTGGTGATGCCGGCCTGGTGCGCGCCGAAGAACTCATACTCGGAATGGGCGTCTTCGGTGGCCCGTGCTCGACCGAGCGCCACCCCTCCGGTGAGACCGGCGCCTGCTCCGACGGCGAGCCCGGCGACGCTGCCGCCGATGGCCAGGCCGAGGAGTCCGCGCCTGCTCAGCCCGGCCGGAGCGGATGCCGCACCCGCTGATACGTCGTCGGGTGCGGCATCCGCTGCTGGTTCGTTCACGTCCGTGATGGTATCCCGTCAGTCCCGTCCGAAGCTGATCAGTCGAGAACCGTGCTCGTGAGCTGCGACAGCGGCTCGGCGAGTGCGTTGATCAGATCGGTGAACTCGCGCTTGTCGTCTTCCGTGAGCTCCGCGTAGCCGACGAAGCCGTCGGTCAGCGAGCCGTGCCTCGCAAGCGACTCCTCGAGCGCCGCGTAACCCGCCTCGATCTCGTCGACCAGCGCCTTGCCGTCGTCGCCCTGGGCGACGGCGAAGTCCTGCACGAGTGAGAAAGCCATCTTCGAGCCCTCGACATTCGCGGCGAAGTCGTAGAGGTCGGTTCCCGACCACCAGTCCTCCTCACCCGAGATCTTGCCGGTCGCGACCTCGTCCAGGAGCGCGATCGCGCCGTTCGAGATTCCGCCGATGCCCTGGTCATCGAGTGCGGTCGTGAAGTCGTCCGAGTGGACGTAGTCGTAGAGCTCCTGCACATCCGCGAGGAGCAGGTCGCCGAAGTCGGCGCGCTCGTCCGGCGTCGACGGCGCCCAGTCCTGCCAGGCGGGCGTCTCGCCGTCGGCGTTCAGCGCGTCCTGCGCCGGCACCCACAGGTCCTTCTCGATGCGGTGGAACCCCGTCCAGTCCAACTCCTCCGCGACGGCGTCGACCTCGCGGTAGTCGATGCGCGGGTCGAGGTCGCCCAGCGCCTCGGCCACCGGCTCGATGCGCTCGTAGAAGGCGCGGGTCTGCGGGAAGAGCTCACGCGCGGTCTCGTCGCCGCCGGACTCGTAGGCGGTGACGAACTCCTCGACGGCCGGGACGAGCTGTCCGACCTGGTCCTTGACGAAGGCGGCGTAGAGGTCGACCGCCTTCTGCTTCTGCTCCGCGTCGGGTCCATCGACCGCGATCCGGTCGCCGGTGACTGTGAACGCGGCCTTGCCAACGCCTTCGCCGATCATGCCGGGCTTGCAGAGCGTGAAGTAATCCCCCGGCTGCGCGACGACGGTGAGAGTGCGGGAGGCCGCCGGGGCGATGTTCTCGACCTCGCCGACGATCCGAAGCCCGTCCTCGGCCAGGAGGTAGAACTCCGAGACCTGATCGGTGTCGTTCTTCACGTCGAAGGTCAGGGTCCCGCTCTTGGCCGAGGCCGCCGAGACCGCGCAGTCGCCGTCCGTGGACGAGACGTCGAAGGCCGCATCGGCGGCGACGTCGCTCTTCGCGACACATCCGCTCAGGACGAGTGCGGCAGCGCCCGCGGCTGCCAGTGCCCCCAGGACACGGTGAGAGGTGGTCATGCTGCTCCTTGTTGTGCGAGAGAGGTCGTCTCGGGCTCGGGTTCCGTCGTCGCACGAGGCTTCGACGGACGCCGCGAGCGGAGACCACGGAGGTAAAGCGATCCGACGATGAGGATGTAGAGACTCCAGGCGATGACCTGGATCCAGGTCATCGCGGGCATGAAGCCGACCGTGGCCTGGAGCACCGCGGCCAGAGGCCCGCTCGGCGCGATGGTGGACGACACGTCGAAGGCCCAGCCGAACGGGAACGCCGCCCATCCGATCGCGACGGCCCCGGTGGCCGGATCGAGCGGCGCCGCGGCCGTGAACGGGCCGGGGAGGGCACCGGCCTCTTGAAGATCCATCAGGGCGTAGGCGAGCACGCCCGCCGCGACGATGACGAGGAAGCCGCCGGTCCAGGCGAAGAAGCGGCGGAGGTCGAGCTTCACTGCCCCACGCGAGATGAGCCAGCCGATGATGACGGCAGCCGCGAGGCCGAGCAGAGCGCCGAGCAGAGCTGACGGCGCATCGCCGAAGGCCTGCACCATCGACCACAGCAGGAGAGTCGTCTCGATCCCTTCACGCGCGACGGAGACGAAGCCGATGGCGATGAGCGCCCAGAGTCCGCCGACGGTGAGAGCACGATCGAGTCCGCCCTCCAGAGTCGCCTTCATCGTGCGTCCGGCCCGCTGCATCCAGAAGATCATCCACGTGACCATGCCGACCGCCAGGAGCGAGAGCCCGCCGCCGATCAGCTCCTGCGCCTCGAAGGTGAGCTCGTAGGCACCGAACGTGAGCACCGCCCCGATCCCGAGTGCGAGGGCGATCGCGAGACCGACCCCGGCCCACATCTTCGGCAGGGCGTCCTGTCGACCGAGGCGACGGAGGTAGGCAACGAGGATGCCTACGACGAGTGCGGCTTCCAGACCTTCACGGAGGCCGATGAGAAAAGTGGCGAGCACGGAGACAGACTCTCTTACGATGACTGAGGTAAGGCAGCCCTTACTCACGAGACTCTAGCACCCGATCTGCGACATGCAGGAACATCGCACGTCTGCGAGCGACGGCCCGGCCGCAGTAACGCGGCGCAACAGTCCGCCTCCCTCATCGACAGCCGACATACCCTCGGTCCATGGCTGAACTCTCGCTCCCCATCCTCGACCTGTCCCAGCTCGATGAAGGCCCCGGGGCCGCGGCACGCTTCCGCGAAGACCTCAGGGCGGCGACGCACGACGTGGGCTTCTTCTACCTCACGGGCACGGGCATCTCCCCCGAGCTCGAATCACGGCTCCACCGCGCTGCTCTCGACTTCTTCGCCCTCCCCGAGGAGGAGAAACTCGCCATCGAGAATGTGAACAGCCCGCACTTCCGCGGCTACACGCGCATCGGCGGCGAGCGGACCCAGGGCCAGGTCGACTGGCGCGAGCAGATCGACATCGGGCCGGAGCGCGAACCCGTCGAGGACGGGCCCGCCTTCAACCGGCTGATCGGCCCCAACCTGTGGCCGGCGGCACAGCCAGAGCTCCAGGACGTCGTGGCCGAGTGGCACGAGACGCTCTCCGAGGTCGCCCGCAGGCTGCTGCGGGAGTGGGCCCAGACCCTCGGAGCCGAGGAGACCTACTTCGACGAACACTTCGGGGAGCCGTCGACGCTCATCAAGATCGTCCGCTATCCGGGCACCCATGAGCCTGAGCCGCAGCAGGGCGTCGGGGCGCACAAGGACTCGGGCGTGCTGACACTCCTGTGGGTCGAACCCGGAAAAGGCGGACTGCAGGTCGAGCGCGACGGCTCCTGGGTGGACGCTCCCCCGGTTCCGGGAGCATTCGTGGTGAACATCGGAGAGCTGCTCGAGTACGCGACGGGCGGATACCTCAAGGCGACGAACCACCGCGTCGTGTCGCCCCAGGCTCCGAACGACCGGATCTCCATCCCGTTCTTCTTCAATCCCGCGCTCGACAAGCGCCTCCCCCTGATCGAGCTTCCCGCGGACCTCGCGGCCGAGGCCAAGGGCGTCACGAAGGATCCGAACAACCCCATCCACGCGCTCTACGGCGAGAACGCGCTCAAGTCCCGTCTGCGCGCCCACCCCGACGTCGCCGCGATCCATCACGCAGACCTCGTGGGCACCACCGCCTGACCGCTCCGGTCAGGCGGTCGCCTCTCGGAACACGGGGATCAGACGGAGAACGCCGTAGCCGCCAGGATGCCGCGTTCACGATCGTCAGCCCGGCAGTCGCCCGACGGTCGACGACGCGTTCGCGCCGCTCGACGATCGCCGCCGGGGAATGACGAAGGCCGCCCCACACCGTGGGGCGGCCTTCTCAAGAATGTTCTGCGCGATTGAACGCAGGATCGCAGTGCCTCAGCGACGAAGTCCGAGACGCTCGATCAGCGAGCGGTAACGCTCGATGTCGATGTCCTGGAGGTAGCCGAGGAGACGACGGCGCTGACCGACGAGCAGGAACAGCCCACGACGCGAGTGGTGGTCGTGCTTGTGCTCCTTGAGGTGCTCGGTGAGGTCCTTGATGCGCTGCGTCAGCATTGCGACCTGCACCTCGGGGGATCCGGTGTCACCGGGGTGCGTCGCGTACTCTTCGATGATCGCCTTCTTGACGTCTGCTTCCAGTGCCATAGATTCGATCCCCTCTCTGCTTGTTGCGCGGCGCCCGACGCCTGATGCGAGGGCTCTCTTTATCCGCGGCCGATCGAACGGCAACCTGAAGAGTCTACCAGCCGAAGAGTCCCGTGAGTGACACCCGCGCAGACCCGCCCCGCACAGGTCAACTAGGCTCGAACGGTGCAGAAGAAGATCGACCAGTGAACGCCCGACGCGGTCACCTGATCGACCTCACACCCCTGAAGACCAGCCCCGCCTTCGCGCGGATGTGGATCGGCTCGACCCTCGCGGGCATCGGCGGGCAGCTCACGATCGTCACGGTGATGCTGCACGTCTTCGTGCTGACGCAGAGCACCTTCGCCGTCTCGATGATCGCTGTCGCCGGCCTGGTGCCGATGATCCTCGCCGGCCTGTACGGCGGGATGCTCGCGGATGCGTTCGACCGACGGCGGGTGGCGCTGATCGCCGCGACGATCACGTTCGCCTCCACCGCCCTGCTCGCGGCCCTCACCTGGACGGGGACCGAGACGATCTGGTGGCTGTACGCCCTGAGCATGATCAACTCGGCCGCGAACTCGGTCGGCATGGCCACCCGCACGGCCATCGTGCCGCGGCTCATCCCCCGCGCGCAGCTCGCCGCCGCGTCCGCCCTGAACGGCGTAGCCTTCGGCCTCACGGTGATGGCCGGCCCCGCACTCGCCGGCCTCCTCGTGGCCCTCACGGGCTACGGCTGGACGTACACGATCGACGTCGTGCTGATGCTCTCCATGTTCCTGGGACTGTGGACGCTGCCGACACTGCGGCCAGAAGGCGAGACCGTCCGCCCCGGGCTGGAGTCGCTCGTCGACGGATGGCGCTTCCTCCGCAAGGCGGGGAACATCCGGATGCAGTACATCATCGACATCATCGCGATGACGTTCGGCCAGCCCCTCGTGCTCTTCCCCGCGCTGGGTACGGTCCTCCTCGGCGGAGGTGCCGTCACGACCGGGATCCTCACAGCTGCCGTCGCCGTCGGCACCTTCACCTCGAGCCTGTTCTCCGGCCGCGTCGTCCAGTACCGCTGGCATGGTCGCGGGATCGCCCGGGCCGTCGAGGCCTATGGCGCGTCGATCCTGCTGTTCGGCGTCGTGCTCCTCATCGGAGCCTTCTCGGCACCCGCGGCCGCGGACGCGCCGAATGTCGGACTGATCATCGCGGCCTGCGTGGCACTCGCGCTCTCGGGCGCCTCCGACAACGTCAGTTCGATCTATCGCAACACGATGATGCAGGCGGCCGTCCCCGACGCCATGCGCGGACGACTGCAGGGACTGTTCGTGGTCGTCGTCGCCGGCGGACCTCGGGTCGGCGCCCTGTACGCCGGAACGCTCGCCACCCTGACGACCCTGTGGTTCCCGCCGCTGCTCGGCGGCGTGCTGGTGATCGCTCTTGTCGCGATGCTCTCGCGTCGGAACCGCCGCTTCCACGACTACGACGCAGAGAACCCCGAGCCCTGACGGGCCCGGGGTTCGGGGAACTGCCCTCGGGGTCAGTCCTGCTGCAGGGCGCCCTGCAGGTCGAGGCTGATCGTGATGTCCTTGCCCACGAGCACGCCGCCGGTCTCGAGCGCGGCATTCCAGGTGAGGCCGAAGTCCTCGCGGTTGATCACGGCCTTCGCGGAGGCACCCGCCTTGTAGTTGCCGTAGGGGTCGGTGCCGAAGCCGCCGAAGTCGAGCTCGAAGCTGACCGGCTTCGTGACGCCGCGGATCGTGAGGTCTCCGTCGACGTAGAGCTCGTCGCCCTTGACGCGCGCGCCGGTGGAGACGAACTCCATGGTCGGGAAGTTCTCGGTGTCGAAGAAGTCGGCCGAGCGGAGGTGCGCGTCGCGGCCCTCGTCGTTGGTGTCGACCGAGGTCACGTCGACGCTCGCTTCGACCTTCGCCTCGAGCGGGTTCTCGGGTGCGATCAGCGTGGCGTTCTTGACGCCGAACTTGCCCCGCACCTTGGAGATCATCATGTGGCGGACGCTGAACGTGACCTCGCTGTGCGCGGGGTCGAGCACCCAGGTGCCGGGACGGTAGCCGGGAATGTCGATGCTGGTCATGGTTTCTCCTCTGGAGACATCGGCCGCTTCTGCGGCGTCGGACAGGGGCCGCGTTCACCGCGACCCCTGTGACAACTTACATTCACCCGCATATATTCCCGCGCATGAAGATCTTTTCCCGGATAGCACGAGGCGCCCCTCTTCCGATGAAGAGGGGCGCCTCGTGGGAAGTCCGCGGGAGGTCAGCCGACCGCGACGAGATCGATGATGAAGATCAGCGTCTTGCCCGAGAGGAAGTGGCCTCCCCCTGCCGGGCCGTAGGCGAGGTGCGGCGGAACGATGAGCTCACGGCGTCCGCCGACCTTCATGCCGGGGATTCCGTCCTGCCACCCCTGGACCAGAGCGGCCAGCGGGAACTGGATGGTCATACCGCGTCCCCAGGAGGAGTCGAACTCCTCGCCGGACTCGAACTCGACGCCGGCGTAGTGGACGGTCACGGTGTCGCCCCGCTGCGCCTCAGCGCCGTCACCCTCGATGATGTCGCGGATGACGAGCTCCGCGGGAGCAGGGCCGGTGGGAGCGTCGAACTCGGGCTTTGTGCGATCAGTCATGTCTTCCATCAAACCCGAGCACGGCGGGCGGGGTCAACGCGATCGCACCTGCTCACAGCGAACACTTCGACGAGCACCTCGGCCAAGATCCTCTTGACACTCGCGGGGGTCGGGTGCACCCTGATTACAGATCAACTCAGCGCCCGGGAGACTAGCAGGCATCGCCGCAGCACCGGGCGCTGAGTCTTGCCCGGGGCGACTTCCGGACGTCAATCGAGGTAGCTGAGGAGCATCTCCGCCATCTCGGCGGGCCTGCTCAACATCGCGCAATGCCCACCCGGGATCTCGTCCGCGACCACACCCAGACGGTCCAGAGCGAGGCCGCGGAGGAAGGCGGCCGGGAAGAAGCGGTCGTCCGCGCACACGATGAACCTCGTCGGCACGTCCGGCCAGCTCGTCAGCGGCCACGGGGCCTCCATGGCCGCCTGGGACGGGTGCGCCCGCTCCCTGCGCATCGCCTCGTCGGCCAGTTCCCGGGGCACATCCTGATAGAAGCTGATGTACGGGTCGTCGTTGCCGGTCAGCCCTCCGTCGAGCGCCGACTGCGCCTCCGCGGCAGCGACATATCCGGAATCCGCCCACCATCGCTCCGGCGACTCGCCCGGTGCGGGAATCATCCCGGCGACCAGCACGAGGAGATCGGCCGACAGCCGCTCGGCGACGAGGGGTGCCGTGAAGGCTCCGAACGAGTGCCCGACGACCATCAGGTCCTGCCGTGCCCCGACGGCGGCGGCGACGGCATCGGCGTAGTCCTCGAGCGTCAGGGAGTCGTCGTCGGCAGGGAGATCCGGTGCGAACGCCTCGTGACCACGCGCTTCGAGCTCCGCGGCGACGAGGTGCCACGACCAGCCGACGTCTCCCCCACCATGAATCAGGATGAATGCACTCATCGGAACCGCCTCTCTCCGACGAGTATGTCGAGGCCGCGCCTAGTACGCCAGCAGTGCCGCACGCGCTGCGCGGGTGCGGATCAGCAGCGCACGCTCGTCATCGATCGCGAGCGGGTCCCGGCCCGTGATCGCGCGCTGGCGCACGGCGGCCAGCGCGGTCGCGTCCTTGATGAACTCGCGCATGAGCGGACGCCGGTCGCCGCGGAGCCCGCGGGCCCACGCGAGACCGGCCTTGCGTCCGCTCGGCGTGGCGAGCATCGTGACCTCTTCCGGCGTGAACCATCCCGCACTCGCGTACTCCGCGAGCCGGGCCCGGGTGAGCCGCGCCTCCTCCCGCCGCAGCGCGACGATGCCGAGGATGAAGCCGATGAAGAGCGGCACCTGCAGGGTGAAGTAGAGCCCGAAGAAGTCGGCGAACGTCGCCGACCCGTTCCACAGTGCGTGCAGCAGCACAGCCCCGAGCCCTCCGACCACGCCCGCCCCCATCGCAGAGCGCGCCGAGCCGTGCCGGCGCGCCACGAGACCGATCGCGAACCCGGTGACCGCGGTGAACATGGCGTGCGCGAACGGCGAGAGGATGGCCCGCACCGCGAACGTGACCGTCAGCTGCTCGCCGCCGCCCTCGATCAAGCTGATGGCGAAGTACTGGATGTTCTCCGTGAAGGCGAATCCGGCTCCCACCAGCGCCCCGTACACGACGCCGTCGACAGGACCGTCGAACGCACGCCGGGCGAGCAGGAAGATGAGGAAGATGCCGAGTCCCTTCCAGAACTCCTCCACGATCGGAGCCTGCACCACCGCGGAGAACGCCTCGGTGGTGGGTCCGATCAGGATCTTCAGTCCGATGTCGACGAGCAGCGTCAGGCCGACCGCCGCCACCGCTCCCCAGGCGATCGCGAAGAACACCAGGCGTTTGGGTTCCGGCTCCCAACGGTCGATCATCCGCACACCGAGGAACACGATGGTCAGCGGGATGAGCGCCAGCACCAGCCCGACCACGGAGGCGAGCGCACCGAGTGCCCAACCGAAGTAGCCGATCAGGACCAGCAGCAGGAAGCCCAGGAAACCGAACAGCCAGAGCGAGATCGTCCGCCCCTTCCGTGTCGGCACCGGCAGCGCCGGGAGCGATTCCGCGGGAGACGGCGCGACCGGGGCAGGCGGCGTGTACGGCGTCGGCTGCGCGAGCGCCGAGGCGTAGCGCTGCCGTCGGAGAGAGGCAGGCGCGGGCGAAGACGGGGCGGGCTGCGCGGGCGGCGGCGAATACGGCGACGGCTGCTGCGGCGGGGGCGGTCCTCCGAAACTCATAGCCAAAGCCTAAGGGGCACAAGAGAGACGGCCCCGGTATGGCTGAGTCCTCCACCCGCGGAACGGCCACCACCCGGTAGCGTAGAACCATGCGGTTCGCTCATCTGCGCCGTCCTGACTCCCCTCGTGCGGTTCTCGCCGTGGTGCAGGACTCGGACGCCATCCTCGTCTCTGATCTCCTGACCGACGCTCCTGCCACGCTGCAGCAGCTGATCGAGGGAGGGGACGCCCTTCGCGACGCTCTGCGCGCTGGACTGGCCGAGGGCACCGCCGCACGTCACCCGCTCGGGGACTGGGAGTTCTCCTCGGCAGTGCTCGCTCCTCCCGCCGTGCTCGCCGTCGGCCTGAACTACGCCGCTCACTCGAGCGAGCTCGGACTCAAGACCGACGCGGCGCCCACGGTGTTCACGCTGTGGCCGAACTCGCTCACGGGACACGAGCAGACGACCTCCTGGCCTCGTGAACTGAGCGAAGCGGTCGACTACGAGGCGGAGCTCGGCGTACTCATCGGCATTCCCGCGAAGGACGTCAGCGAGGCGGACGCCCTGACACACGTGTGGGGCTACACCGTGGTCAACGACATCACCGCGCGGAACATCCAGTTCTCCGAAGCCCAGTGGTCCCGGTGCAAGTCGTTCGACGGCTTCACGCCCACCGGTCCGTTCGCGGTGACGGCGGATGAGATCCCCGACCCGCAGGACCTCCACATCTGGGCCGTCGTGGACGGTCACACGGTGCAGGACGCGAGCACGGGCCAGATGGTGCGCTCGGTGGCGAAGCTGATCGCACACCTCTCGCAGTCGCTCACGCTGCTTCCCGGCACACTCATCTCGACCGGCAGCCCCGGTGGAGCCGGCTACTCGCGCGATCCGCAGATCTTCCTCCGTGACCACTCCACCGTCACCGTCGGCATCGACGGCATCGGCGAGCTCACGACACACTGCCGCATCACCGACTGAGGGCGATCGACACAGAAGGAGGGGGGCGGATGCCGCGGCATCTGTCCCCCTCCTTCTGTCGTGCGGTGGCTCAGATCTCGATGAGGTCCTCGGGAGCGATGACCGGGATCGCCGCCGTGATGGTCTCCAGCCCCGACAGACGCGCGGGTGACAGCTGCTTGACGACCTCGTCGCGCGACATCAGACCGGCCTCGACGACCAGGTCCGCGACGCTCCGGTTGGTCAGGAGCGCGGTCTTCGCAAGCGCCGCGGCAGCCGCGTAGCCGATGAACGGGGTCAGGGCCGTGATGACGCCGACCGACGCACCGACCATCGCACCGAGGCGGTCGCGGTTGGCGGTGATGCCGTCGATGCAGTTGACGCGGAGGGTCCACATCGCCTGACGCATCCAGGTGATCGACTGGAAGATCGAGTGCGCGATGACCGGCTCGAACGCGTTCAGCTGGAGCTGTCCGGCCTCGGCCGCCATCGTGACCGTCATGTCAGCGCCGGCGACGGCGAACGCCACCTGGTTCACGACCTCCGGGATCACCGGGTTGACCTTGCCGGGCATGATGCTGGAACCCGCCTGCATCGCAGGGAGGTTGATCTCGCCCAGGCCGGCCTGCGGACCGGACGACAGGAGACGGAGGTCGTTGCAGATCTTCGACAGCTTCATCGCGTTGCGCTTGAGGGTGGACGAGAACGACATGAACGAGCCGGTGTCGCTCGTGGCCTCGACGAGGTCGCCGGCCGTCCGCAGATCGAGTCCCGTGATCTCGCGCAGGTGCTTCAGCACCGCGGGCGCGTAGCCGGGGTGCGTGGTGATGCCCGTGCCGATCGCCGTCGCACCCATGTTGATCTCGAACATCAGCGAGGCGTTCTCGGTGAGACGCGTGTGGTCGTAGCCGAGCGTCGTGGCGAAGCCGTTGAACTCCTGGCCGAGCGTCATCGGCACGGCGTCCTGCAGCTGGGTTCGACCGACCTTCAGCACGTCGTGGAACTCGCGCGACTTGCCGAGGAACGACAGGCGCAGCAGGTCGAGCTCCTCCAGCAGGGAACGCAGGGTCAGCGAGAGGCCGATCTTCACGGCCGTCGGGTAGACGTCGTTGGTGGACTGGCTGCGGTTGGTGTGGTCGATCGGAGACAGGAACGCGTAGTCGCCCTTCTCGCGGCCGGCCATCTCGAGCGCGATGTTGGTGATGACCTCGTTCGCGTTCATGTTGGTCGAGGTGCCGGCACCGCCCTGGATGACGCCCACCGTGAACTGCTCGTGGAACTCGCCGTCGATCACACGCTGCGCGGCACGATCGATCAGGTCGGCACGTTCGGGGTCGAGCACGCCGATCTCACGGTTCGCGCGGGCGCTCGCCTGCTTGACCATGGCCAGGCCGACCACCAGGTCGGGATACACCGAGATGGGCCGCTTCGTGATCGGGAAGTTCGCGTCGGCGCGGGCGGTGTGGATCCCCCAGTACGCGTCGACGGGAATCTCCATGCTCCCGAGTGAATCGGTCTCGGTGCGGGTCGGGGTAGGCGCGGCAGAAGCCATGTCACATCCTCGTGGGTCGTGGCGGGTGAGAAGGGTGGGGGATGCTCCCAGTCTACGCCGCTCAGCGCCCGGGTTTGCGGGAGAAGGCCTCGAGTCGCCCTTCCGGCGAGAGCTTCGACATGCGCTCCACCCATGCCTCGGAGAAGTAGTCCCCGGTCGCCGCATCGGTCACCGGGACGACGGTTCGGGTGATCGTGTCGGGATACACGTGGACCAGTTGGAACGCCTGCGCGGCATCCATGCCGTTCACCTCTGTCGAAGGACGCGCCACGTTCATCGTGTAGCAGGTGGCCGACGCGACGCTGACCGGCACGCCCGCGAACATCCCGTGCGAGGAGTAGTGCAGATGCCCGGCGAGGATGCCGCGGACATCACTGCCGCGGACGATTTCGGCCAGCTCGTCCTGATGACGCAGCTCCAGGATGTCGAACAGCGGGAGGTGGCTCGGGAGGGGCGGATGGTGCATCGCGAGCAGCGTGCCGTGAGGAGCGGGTCGGGCGAGCAGATCCGCGAGCCACGACAGCTGTCCGTCATCGAGATCTCCGTGGTGCCAGCCGGGGACGCTGGTGTCCAGAGCGATGAGCCGCAACCCGTCGAGATCCCAGACACCCGTGACGGGGCTCTCCGTCGGCTCGAGATCCAGCAACCCGGCACGCAGGGCCGGGCGCTCGTCGTGGTTACCGGCGACCCAGACGACCGGCGCGCCGAGTTCCTCGGCGACCGGCTCGACGGCCGCCCGGAGGCGACGATAGGCGTCGGGTTCCCCCAGATCCGCGAGGTCGCCGGTCACGACGATCGCCGCGGGGTTCGCGTGCACCCCGCGGATCGCCTCCAGCGTGCGTGCGAAGTTCGCCTCGACGTCGTATCGACCGCCGAGCCGCGCTCCCCCGGCGAGGAAATGCGGGTCGCTGACATGGATGAGGACGTGCGATGCGGGCTCGTGCCGACCGAAGACGTACGGTTTGCCGGTTCCTGCGGACATGGCATCAGCCTAGGCGTCCGTCGACTACTGCGGGTGTAGTGATCGAGCTAGGATTCCGTCATGGCGAAGAACGAGGGCAGACGACAGGCGATCGCGGATGCCGGGCTGGCCGTGCTCGCCCGAGAGGGCTCCCGTGGGCTGACCCACCGTGCGGTCGATGTCGCGGCCGGGGTCCCGACCGGGACGACCTCGAACTACTTCCGCAGCCGCGACGCGCTGGTGGCCGGGCTCGTCGAACGCATCGGCGAACGGCTCGCACCGTCACCGGAGGATCTCGCGCAGCGGTCGACGGGCGTACCCGGGCGCGCTCTTTTCGCCGACTACGTGCGAGACATCGTCCGCCGGCTCAGCGACGACCGGGAGGTCACTCTCGCGCTCTTCGAGCTGCGCCTCGAGAGCAGCCGCCGCCCCGAGGTCGCCGCGGTGCTGGGTGCCTGGCAGCGCTCAGGGCTCGACGGCGATGTCGCCTTCAACACCGGAGCGGGCCTGCCGGGCGGACGCCGCGAGATCGCACTGTTCCACTATGCGATCGATGGGCTCCTGCTGGATCGTCTGACGACTCCGATCGATCCGGAGACGTCGACCGACGAGATCATCGACGACCTGGTCGACGGCCTTCTGCGTTGAGCGCGACTCGCGCGGCGACGCGGGATCAGTGCCCGATGACGAGGAGCAGGATGCCGGCGACGACCGCCGCGGCGCAGAGCACGAAGCAGCCGTAGGCGCCGATGAGGGACAGCGTCTTCTGCCCTTCCGTGAGCGGGCTCTTCCTCGCGGCCTTCGCAGCCTGCTTCTCCGCGCGCCGGAGCTCCTTCTCGGTGATCACGGTGATCGCGTCGGTGAACTCCGCAGGGCTCACCACCGGCGCACGACCGCTGCGCACGAGCAGCCGGAGGCCGAGTGCATAGAAGGTGACGATCGCGGCGGCGCCGATCAGCGCCGCCAGGAACACCTGGAGGAACGCGAGCCAGTCGATGACGACGTTCATTCCGACTCCCCGTTCCGACCCGCATCCGCGTTCTTCGACGAAGATCCTGACTTCGCCGCCTTGGCGCTCGCTTTCGCCTGAGCCTTCTTCTTCGCCTTGGCCTCGGCGTCCTGCTTCGCCTGCGCCTTCGCCTTGTCCCTGGCCTCGGCACGGGCTTTCGCCTCGGCCTTCGCCTGCTCGATGCGCTGCTGACGGCGCGTCGGCGGCGGGGTGTCCGGAAGCTCGATGGCCCGCCCGGATTCGGCCACATCACTCATGGCGTTCGCCGGTGTGACGGCATTGCGCCGTGAGCGCATGAAGAGGCCGAGGATGATGACGAGCGCGATGACCGCGTCGATCGCGACACCCCAGTTGCCGAGCCAGACCACCAGGAGCGCGGCCAGCGCACCGACGGCGCCTGCCGCCGGAAGCGTGAGGAGCCAGCCGATGCCGATCCGGCCTGCGGTCCGCCAGCGGACCGTGGAGCCTCGGCGCCCGAGGCCCGAGCCGATCACGGACCCGGAGGCGACCTGGGTCGTGGAGAGCGCGAAGCCGAGTGCGCTGGAGGCGAGGATGGTGGCGGCGGTAGAGCTCTCCGCCGCGAAGCCCTGCGCGGGCTTGACGTCGGTGAGGCCCTTGCCGAGGGTGCGGATGATGCGCCAGCCGCCGAGGTAGGTGCCGAGCGCGATCGTGAAGGCACAGGCGATGATCACCCAGAGCTCCGGCTCGTGATGCGCACCCGACTGCCAGCCGATCGTGATCATCGCGAGCGTGATCACACCCATGGTCTTCTGCGCGTCGTTCGTGCCGTGCGCGAGAGCCACCAGCGAGGACGTGAAGATCTGTCCCCAGCGGAAGCCATCGCGGCCGTCCGGCTTGCCGTCGTAACGACGCGTGATCGAGTACGCGATCTTCGTCGCGGCGAAGGCGATGAGCCCCGCGGTGACCGGTGCGATGAGCGCCGGAAGAACGATCTTGGAGAGCACCATGCCGAAGTCGATGCCGCCGAGTCCGGCGCCCACGAGGGTCGCCCCGATGAGGCCGCCGAAGAGCGCGTGCGACGAGCTCGAGGGCAGGCCGAGGAGCCACGTCAGCATGTTCCAGGTGATCGCACCGATCAGCCCCGCGAAGATCAGGGAGAGGAAGAGGTCGGTCCCCGCGGCGAGGATCGCGTCCTCACGGATGATGCCGCCCGAGATCGTCTTCGAGACCTCGGTGGACAGGAACGCCCCGACGAGGTTCAGGACGGCGGCGAGAAGGACGGCGGTCTTGGGCTTGAGCGCGCCGGTGGCGATCGGCGTCGCCATGGCGTTCGCGGTGTCGTGAAAGCCGTTGGTGAAGTCGAAGAAGAGTGCCAGCGCGATGACAAGCACGACGATGAGGGCTGCGGTTTCCACCGTTCGCTTTCGGTCGTTTGAGGAAGAAGGAGATGTCGACGGGATCGACGTGACGAACGAAGAGTTCACCGTGGGTTTGACTTCCGTTAACCGGCCCCGGTAAATCCTCCCACCCTGCCCCGTGCCGGTCAACTCGACCTGGGATAGCGTGGGACGGTGACTGACGCTCCCCTCGCTGCCCGCCGTTCCACGCTCCGCACGCATCATGGCGACACCTTCGACGACCCGTACGAGTGGATGCGCGCGAAGGACTCGGAAGAGGTCATCGCACACCTCGAGGCCGAGAACGCCCACACGGATTCCGAGACCGCTCATCTGGCGGATCTCCGCGAGAAGCTGTTCGAGGAGATCAAAGCCCGCGTGCAGGAGACCGACCTCTCGGTGCCCACCCGACGGGGCGACTGGTGGTACTACAGCCGCACCGAGGAAGGCGCCCAGTACGGAATCCACTGCCGCGCCGCGGCCGAAGCCGACGACTGGACTCCCCCGCTGCTCGAGCCCGGTGTCCCTGTTCCCGGCGAAGTGGTCCTGCTGGACGGGAACGTCGCGGCCGAGGGGCACGAGTTCTTCTCGCTCGGCGCCTTCGACACGTCCGACGACGCCACGAAGCTGCTGTGGTCGACCGACTTCGAAGGCGACGAGCTCTACACCGTGCACGTGCGCGACCTGACGACCGGCGCCACCCTCGAGGACGAGATCCCGAACACAGGCGGCGCCTTCTTCACGCCGGACGGCACCGGAATCCTCTACACGACCAGGGATGACGCCTGGCGCCCGGACACTCTATGGCTGCACCGTCTCGGGACCCCCGTCGCGGACGACATCCAGCTGTTCCACGAACCCGACGAGAAGTTCTGGCTCGGCGCCGGGATCACCCGAAGCCGCCGATACCTCGTGATCGGCGTCGGGTCGAGCATCACGAGCGAGGAGTACCTCGTCGACCTGACGGGCGACCTCACCGCCGAGCCGCGCCTGGTCTGGCCGCGCCGCGACGGTGTCGAGTATTCGATCGATCACGCCGTGGTGGACGGCGAGGACCGGTTGTTCATCCTCCACAACGATGGGGCCCTGGACTTCGAGCTCGTCTCCGTCGCGGCCTCCGACCCGCAGGGAGAGCGGCACCAGGTCATCGCGCACGAGGCAGGCAGGCGACTGCTCGGCATGGACGCGTTCCGAGACTTCGCCACCGTGGAGTACCGCAGCGAAGGACTCGAACGCGTCGGGCTGCTCGACTACGCCACCGACGCCGTCGACGAGGTTTCGTTCGATGAGCCGCTCTACTCCGCCGGGGTGAGCGGGAACCCGGAATGGCACTCGCCTTTCCTGCGCCTCGGCTACACCTCCTTCGTCACCCCGGGCACCGTGTACGACCTCGACCTCTCGACTCGCGAGCTGGTCCTGCGCAAGCAGGTCGCGGTCCTGGGCGGGTACGACGCGGTGGAGTACGGTCAGAGGCGCGAATGGGCGACCGCATCCGACGGCGTGCGCGTGCCGATCTCACTCGTGTGGAAGCGCTCGTTCGGGGAGCCCGGCGCAACGGAGCGTCCGGTGCACCTGTACGGCTACGGGTCTTACGAGCACTCGATCGACCCCGGCTTCTCGGTCGCCCGGCTCTCCGAGCTCGACCGCGGGGTGATCTTCGCGGTCGCCCACGTGCGCGGCGGCGGGGAGATGGGTCGCCAGTGGTACGAAGACGGCAAGCTCCTCAACAAACGCAACACCTTCACGGACTTCGTCGCATGCGCCGAGCACCTGATCACGAGCGGAGTGACCAGCCCGAGCCGCCTGGTCGCCGAGGGTGGCAGCGCGGGTGGCCTCCTGATGGGCGCGGTCGCCAACCTCGCTCCCGAGCTCTTCGCCGGCATCCTCGCAGGAGTGCCCTTCGTGGACGCGCTGACGACGATCCTCGACCCGTCCCTGCCGCTCACGGTGATCGAGTGGGATGAGTGGGGCGACCCGCTCCACGGAGCGGACGTCTACGAGTACATGAAGTCGTACTCCCCGTACGAGAACGTCCGCGACGGCGTCGATTACCCGCGGATCCTCGCGGTGACGTCGCTCAACGACACCCGGGTCCTCTATGTGGAGCCGGCGAAGTGGGTCGCGCGGCTGCGCGAAGCCGGAGCCTCGGACGTCCTGCTCAAGTGCGAGATGGTCGCAGGTCACGGCGGTGTGAGCGGACGATACAACTCCTGGCGAGAGCGCGCCTTCGAGCTCGCCTGGCTCCTCGACACGCTCGGTCTCGCCGAAGCCTGAGCGACCGGAGGCTTCCTGAGCTCAGGATCATCGTCCTGAGCTCAGGACCTTCGTATCCGCCAGGTGTGCGCGGCGGGTGGCGAGGGCTCAGCCGAAGAGAGCAGCCGCCTCGTCGTAGCGGTACCGCGGAACCGTGTTCAGCTCGCCGAGCGCATCGGCGAAGGGCACCCGCACGATGTCGGTTCCCTGCATCGCGACCATCTGCCCCCACGCGCCGTCGACGATCGCATCAGCGGCATGGAGCCCGAGACGGGTGGCGAGGACGCGGTCGAACGCCGAGGGCGATCCCCCGCGCTGGATGTGGCCGAGGATCGTCGCGCGGGTCTCGATGCCCGTGATGCGCTCGATCTCGGGCGCGAGCAGGTCGCCGATGCCGCCGAGACGCGGCCGATTGAATGCGTCGAGCCCCTTGTCGCTATACGCCTCGTCCATCCCGAGAAGCTTGAACCCCTCGGAGACGACGACCAGAGGCGCGCGGCCGCGGTCGTGAGCACTGGTCACCAGCTCGGTGATGTCGTCGATCGACATCGGCACCTCGGGGATGCAGATGACGTGGGCGCCGGCGGCCATTCCGGCGTGCAGAGCGATCCAGCCGACGTGACGGCCCATGACCTCGGCGACCATGCAGCGCTGGTGGGAGTCACCCGTCGTGCGGAGTCGGTCCATCGCGTCCGTGGCGATGTTCACCGCGGTGTCGAACCCGAACGAGTAGTCGGTGGCCTGCAGGTCGTTGTCGATCGTCTTGGGGACGCCGATGACCTTGATGCCGTCTTTGGCCAGCCGGTCGGCGGCGGCGAGGGTTCCTTCGCCGCCGATGGCGATGATGCCGTCGATCTTGTGCCCGTAGAGGGTCTTCGCGATGTTCTCCGCTCCCCCGCGCTCACCCTCGTAGGGGTTCGTGCGACTGGTTCCGAGGATCGTGCCGCCGACCTTGGAGAGCCCCTTCACCTCGTGGCGCGTGAGCGGCATGAAGTCTCCGTCGACGAGGCCGCGCCATCCGTCGCGGATGCCGACGAACTCCAGGTCGTACGTGGTGGTGCCCTTGAGCACGATGCCGCGGATGACCGCGTTGAGGCCGGGGCAGTCGCCGCCGCTCGTCAGGATGCCGATCTTCATGCTGGTGCCTTCAGACGTTCGGGAGATGGGGGGGGGGAAAGGCGACGCTGCCTTCGATCGACACTAGCGCCCCGGCGGGCTCGCGCGCCATTCGAGGTCGACGAAAACCGTCGATCTTGACGACCCGATCCGCCGATTTCGACGAACTTCCCGATCACGCAGGATGACACCGCGAAACCGGCGTTAAGAACCGGTGTTCTTGACGCCTAGGCCGCGCCGAGCGCCTGCCGCAGGAGGTGCATGAGCGCTGCCAGCTGGACCGGCTCGGCGGCCGACTCCTCGACCGCTTCGCCGTCCAGCGCTCGAGCCGCGAGGCCCTGCTTCTGGTCGATCAGCTCGGCGATCTTGGTGTCGATCGTGTGCGCGGCGATGATCCGCCACGCGGTGACCGGCTCATCCTGCCCGATGCGGTGCACACGGTCGATCGCCTGCGTCTGCTCGGCCGCCGTCCAGGACAGTTCGGCAAGCACCACGTTCGACGCCGCCTGAAGGTTCAGTCCGACGCCGGCCGCGGTGAGCGAGCACACGGCGATGCCCACTGCGGGGTCACCGTTGAAGTCGTCGATGGCCTGCTGTCGCGTCGTCGAGGTCTGGTCGCCTCGGATGGACACCGAGCGGATGCCCGCGGCGGCGAAATGCGCCTCCGCCTGGTCCATGACGTCGATGTGCTTCGCGAAGAAGACGACCTTGCCGACCGAACGCTGCAGCTGTGCGGCGTAGTCCGCTGCGAGCTGCGCCTTCGCCTGACCGATGCGGCGGACCATGGTGAAGACGTTGTCTCCCCCGGTGCCGGCGGCCTTCGACTCCTCGAGCTCGTTCTGCGCGACGAGACGCACGATGTCCTCGTCGATCTCCCCCGGTGCAAGCCCGCGGTCGCCGCGCGCTTCGATGATGCGGCGGTAGCGCGCTGCGAGTCGTTCCCCCAGCTCGCGCTCGGCCTGACGGATGCTGCGACCGAACTCGTCGTCGAGCTGCACGGGCAGGTCGGCGATCAGCTTGTCGGGCAGGTCGGCGGCGACGTCCTTCTTCTTGCGGCGGACGATCCCCATCGAGATGACGGCGTCACGCGCCTCGGGGTAGAACGCCTTGTCGGCCGGGGTGAACCCGGTCGCATCCAGCTTCTCCATGAGCTCGGGGCCGGGCTTCTCACCGGTGGTCCAGCCCAAGAACCGCCAGATCGCATCGAAGTCCTCGACGTCGTTGATCAGCGGCGTACCGGTGAGGGCGAGCATGAGCGGATCGTGACCCGGCGTGCGCTCACGCACCTGCGCGGCCAGCGACAGCACGTTCTGGGACCGCTGCGAGGACAGGTTCTTGATGAAATGCGCCTCGTCGACGACCATGCCGCGCAGACCGATCGATGCGAGCCACGACAGGTGGCGATCGAGGATCTCGTAGTTCACGATGAACACGTCCGCGAAGGCGTCGATATCGGTCCCGTCACCCTGGATGACCGTGGCACGTCGCTGCGGAGTCCACCGCTCGACCTCGCGTGCCCAGTTCATCTTAACGACGTTCGGGACGACGGCGAGCAGCGGGTAGGCGCCGGCGACGGACGCGGCGAGCACCGACTGCGCCGTCTTGCCGAGTCCGGGCTCATCGGCGAGGAGGAAACTGCGATGCCCCGCCTTGACGGCCTCGAGGAACCGCGACTGATGCACCATCACCTCGAGCCCCTTGGGCGAGACGTGGTCGAACTCCGGCGCAGGAGGCAGGTCCATCGTCGCGGCGGATCCGCCGGCGCCCGTCTCGAAAGCCTTGTACAGCGGCCCCATGAGTTCCCAGCCGTCGAGGCGGCGACGCGGCGTCGCCGATGAACGCGGCGTGAGGTCGGGGGCGAGGAACGGGTTCGCCAACTGGCGCGCCTCGACGGACGGCGGCGTGACCTGCCGTTCCGCGATCGCCGCAGGCACCACGGAGATCTGCACGGGCGCTGCGTCGGCGATGATCAGCTCCTCCGGCGCGAGCTCGGCGCCGGATTCGAGCAGCCAGTCGCGGCGCATGCGCTTGGCCACCGGCGATGTCGCCTGGTCGGCCTCGAGCAGCTGGATGAGCGAGGTGTCGCGTGCAGCGGTCTTCGCGAGGATCGTGGCCACGCCGTCGAGCCGCTTCAGCAGCTCGGCACGGGCGGGGTCGCCGATCTCGGCATCCGCCTTCACCCTGGCGCGCTCCTCGCGCACCAGGAAGGCGATCACCTGGAACTTCACCCGATTCGTCGGACCGAGCTTCCCCCGCTGGGACTTCGCCTCGATCTCGCGCACCTTGCGCGCGAGGATCGGGATGAGGGGTGCCTCGTCGTCACGACGGGACGTCTTCTTTCGCCGCGTGGCGGCGGTTGCCGTGGTCGGCATGCTCCTCCTGAGCGTGAAGGCTCCGGCTTCCCCATGAAGCCGCAAGCCGTTCTCGTTGTCCGCGTGTGGCGTGAGCCAGGACCGTACGAACAGTGGATCTTCTTCCCGTCGAGGCACGCGAGAAGCGCGAGAATCGGCGGGAGCCGATGTCCATTCTATGTCATCGCGCTCGTGCCGCGGAGATTCTCCGCACCGCGCCGTCGAACCGGACGATCAGGAGGGCAGGCCGAGAGCCCGCGCTGCATCGGTGACGTCGGCGCCCATCTGCTCCATGAGCTTCTCGATGCCCTCGAAGGCGACCATTCCCCGGAGCCGCTCGACGAACTCGACGGTGACGTCGTGTCCGTAGAGGTCGAGGCCCGTCTCCCCCAGTACGTGGGCCTCCACCTGCCGTACGAGCACGTCGTCGAAGGTGGGGTTGGTGCCGACGGAGATCGCCGAGGGATGCCGGATGCCGGTGTCATGGTCGACCAGCCACCCCGCGTACACGCCGTCCGCCGGCACGAAGGCGTCGACGATCGTCGAGAGGTTCGCAGTGGGAAAACCCAGTTCCCGTCCGCGCTTGAGGCCGTGGACGACCTCACCCCGCACGTCGGGATGGCGTCCGAGCACCTTCGCGGCGGCGGCGACGTCGCCCTCCATGAGGAGTTCGCGGATCCAGCTCGACGACACCCGACGCGCGGAACCGGGGAGGTACACGTCCTCGACGACCTCGACGGAGAATCCGTGGTCGGGTCCGAGTTCGCGCAGCAGCTCCGGCGTGCCCGCTCCCTTGTTCCCGAACCGGAAGTCCTCGCCGACCAGCACGGTGGAGACCTCGAGCGCGTCGACCAGGATGTCGGCGACGAAGTCGTTGGCGCTGCGTGCCGCGAGCTGCTCGTCGAAGGTGAGCACCAGAGTCGCGTCGATCCCCAGCTCGCCGAGCAGCTCGAGCTTGCGCTCGACCGTGACGACGTTCTCAGGGCACCTGTCGGGCCGGAGGATCGCGAGCGGGTTGCGGTCGAAGGTGACGACGACGGAGCGGCTCCCCGTGGCCGCGGCGGCCTCGTTCAACCGCGCGATGACCGCACGGTGCCCCGCGTGGACGCCGTCGAACTTTCCGATGGCGACAGCGCTCGGCCCGAATCCCTCGGGGACCTCCTCCGGGCTGCGGAAGACGATCACGCGCTGACCTCGACCGGCTCCACGACGTCGGCCGGTCGATGCGTGCGCAGCCACCAGATCCCGAAGACGGGGAGCACCAACGGGATGAACAGGTATCCGCGCCCGAAGAGCGACCACACCGTCTCGTGCTGGAAGAGCTCCGGGATCAGGATGCTGAGCAGCCCCACGACGAGGACGCCGGTGAGTTCGAACACGATGGCGATCCAGGCCACCGTGTACCAGCCGCGTCGGCGCACGAGCACGAGCGCCAGGGTCGCGAGGATGTAGACGACGGCAGCGAGCGCGGACAGCGAGTACGCGAGCGGCGCCTCGTCGAATCGACGGACGATCTGCACGAAGCTGCGTCCGGTCGCGGCCAGCGCCATGACGGCGTAGACGATCACGAGGACACGACCGATTCCGGTCATCCGAGAGGAGGGTGCGGTGGAGCTCATAGCGCATTCCATCCTAGAGCCGCGGGAGACGGCCGGACTCCGCCGCGACGTTCCACGTCACGCGATCTGGACGGACCAGATGACCTGCATGCGCCACAGCATGATCGCGATGGCGAACGCCGCGACACCGAGGATGACGGTGCTCCACCTGCTGCGCTCCATGAGCGCCCACAGCACGGCGCCGATGGGGAGGAGTGCCGCCGAGACCAGGTAGACCCAGTACTCGAGCAGGTCGCCGGTGGGCGGGTTTCCCGCGAAAGGTGCGACGATCGCGACGATCACCTGGATGATCAACAGCACCTCGACCAGGGCGAGGGCGCCCACGCTGAAGTCGCTCGGTCGGCGCCCGATCAGCCCGGCGACGAGGCAGAAGACACCTGCTGCCACGGCCACGGCGATCTGGGCGATCGTGAACCACAGGATCATCGCCCGACCTCCGGCATGTTCATGGCGCTCTTGAGGTCTGCTCCCCGCTTCTCGACGATGCCCACCAGGAGACCGTCCTCGTCGATCGCCGCTGCGATCGCGGCGTCCAGGCGCGCCGCCTGCCCGTTGAGGCGCTTGCCGTGTCGCAGGTCCCGCGCCTCGTCGGCCGACATGTCCAGCACCGGGAGGATACGACCGGCAGCCTGTGCCGGAGTCAGAGTGGGTGCTCCTTTGAGCGAGTCGAGGTCGACGGCGTCGTCCACGTCGAACGGGCCGACCCTCGTACGCCGCAGCGCTGTCAGGTGCCCGCCGACACCGAGGGCTGCGCCGAGGTCGCGAGCGAGGGACCGGATGTATGTGCCGGACGAGCAGTCGACGATCACATCGAGATCCAGGGCGCCTTCGCTTCGGCGGCTCTCGAGCACGTCGAAGCGGGAGACGACGACATCGCGTGCCGCCAGCACGACCTCCTCGCCGGCGCGCACACGATCGTAGGCGCGGCGCCCGTCGACCTTGATCGCGGAGACGGCGCTGGGCACCTGCGAGATCTCCCCCGTGAGCGCCGCGATACCCGCCGACACCGCGTCGTCGGTCACGGAGTCCCAGGCCTCGGGGGCGGCCGTCGTGAGGATCTCGCCCTCGGCGTCGTCCGTGCCGGTGGTCTGGCCCAGACGGATCGTGGCCTGGTATGTCTTGTCCGCTCCGACGATGTAGGTCAGCAGACGAGTGGCCCCTTCGATGCCGATGACCAGCAGCCCCGTGGCCATCGGATCAAGCGTTCCGGCATGCCCGACCTTTCGCGTTCCGAACGCTCGGCGCGTGCGCGCGACCACGTCGTGGCTGGTCAGCCCTGCGGGCTTGTCGACGAGGAGGATGCCGGGCGAGACCATCCCCCCAGCCTACGACGGCTCGACGGGTCCGCCCGTCGCTGCGTCAGCCACACACCTCATAGGACGGCTCGGCTCCCGTCGTGACGGTGACATCCCACGCGGCATCGCCGCCCTCGCGGAACTCGAAGAACACGTGCGCGTCGGCGTCGCCGGGAAGCATGAGCCACGTGCCGCTGCCGATCGTCGGCGTACCCTCCTGCGCGTCGGGGTATGCGGCGAGGACCTCCGCCACCGTCGATCCGATCCCGAGGCCTTCCACGGTCGCTGGGCCGGTCACCGCCACGGGGGCCTCGGCAGCCGAGTAGACCGAGACTTCACGGATCGGTGCCGCATCACTCTCCGTGCCGCGGACGAAGTACATCCCGTAGCCGTTGTCGGGTGCGGTCCACGACGCCATCCAGGAGCAGGTCGCGGTGTCGTTCTTCCAGTTCTCCCCGAGCACACCGAGGGTCGCGGCGAAGTCCCCTCCGACGTCGATCGGCCCGACGCCGTCCTCGTCGATGATCCAGGTGGACGGATCCGTCGGATCCTCGGCAGGCGGTTCCGGCGTCGAGGTCGGTGTGGCCGTCGGGCTGCTGCTGGGTGAGGAATCGTCGCTCGGCGATGCGCTGCCCGGTGTGGCTGCGCAGCCTGCCGACGCACCGACGGCAAGTGCCACGATCAATGCGAGTCCGCTCGCGCGCGCGATGGTGTTCATAGGTCCCCCGACTCCGGTCTCAGGCGCATCGGCCCGCTCACGTAGGCTGGAGGGATGCCCGAATCGCAGGCCCCTCCCGACACCATGTCGCGCCTGCCGGAATGGTACCGAACCACCGCGCGCGATCTGCCGTGGCGCCGTCCGGCGTTTCATGAGGAATTCGGCGCCTGGGGCGTGCTCGTGAGCGAGTTCATGCTGCAGCAGACACCCGTGACACGCGTCATTCCGCATCTGGAGGCCTGGCTGGCGCGATGGCCGACGCCGTCGACGATGGCCGCCGCATCGACGGCGGACGTCGTGCAGCAGTGGGCGAATCTGGGATACCCCCGACGTGCGCTCTGGCTGCACCGCGCCGCGATCGAGATCACCGAGCGGCATGGCGGTGTCGTGCCCCGCGACGTGGACGCGCTCCTCGCGCTTTCCGGCATCGGCGACTACACGGCCCGGGCTGTCGCGGTCTTCGCCTACGGTGATCGACACCCGGTCGTCGACACGAACACACGACGAGTCCTTGCGAGGGCGATCGAGGGCCGGGCTCAGCCGGCTCCGCCGTCGCGGCGTGACCTCACGCTCATGGAGTCGCTCCTCCCGGTCGGCGTGTCAGAATCCGCGGTGTTCAATGCCGCTGCGATGGAGCTGGGGGCCACCGTCTGCACGGCCCGCTCCCCGCGGTGCGAGCTGTGCCCTCTCGCCGACTCCTGCGCGTGGCTCGCGGCCGGCCGACCCGACACCGGAGACGAGCGCCGGCGCCAGGCGACCTACGAGGGGTCGGACAGACAAGCCCGTGGAGCCGTGCTGCGCCTTCTGCGAGACCGGTCCCCCGAAGCGGTGCCGCTCGTGGCCGTCCTCCCCGAATGGCCGGATGCTCGCCAGCGCGATCGGGCCATCGATTCTCTGATCGCGGATGGTCTCGCGGAGGCGGATGGCGAAGCTCTCTCCCTGCCCCGGTGACACCTCAGAGGTGTTGATCGGTGCGGTGCGCGAGCACCGTGAGCTCGACCCGGCTGCGCACGTCGAGCTTGGCGAAGACACGACCGAGGTGCACCTCGACGGTGCGCACCGACACGTTCAGCATCTCGGCGATGTCGCGGTTCGCTGCTCCGCCGACGGCGAGCATGGCCACCTCCAGTTCGCGCGCCGTGAGGGAGAGCGACCACGCGGCCCGGCATGCCGACAGCGGATCGACTGCGGGGACGATGCTCCCCTCTCTGGCCTCGAGCCGGTCCAAACGGTCGCGGATGGCGCGCGCCCAAGCCGTCGCTCCGGACAGCTCGAACAGCCGCTCCGCATGGTGGAGGTGGATCCGGGCCGCAGCGTGGTCGTCGCGGATCGCGTGCTGGGTGCCGAGCATCGTCTCCACCCTGGCCCGCGCGAACGGGGAGCTGAGCGTTCGCGCCGCCTCACGGACCGCTTCTCGCTCGGAACGCCACCGGGCGTCCCCTGCCGTGGCGATCCGGACGCGCAGCTGCTGCGCGAGCGCGATCTCCGGGGGCTCGATAGATCCCATGACGGCGGGATGCCCATCGGCGGTCAGGGCGAGTTCGTCGAGCGCGGGAACCGTCATGGCCGTCCGCGACGATCCGAGATCGGCCCAGAGACGAACAGTCGCCGCGGCGTCATCGAAGGAACCGGCGAGAAACGACTGGATACCGCGATCGACGAGGAGATCGATCCTCGTCCCCGCAGGGAGAGCGGCGGTGAGCGAGCGAGCATAGGGACCGAGTTCACCGAGCACGGCGAGATCGAGGCGGCGGGCGAGCACCACGCCGAGCCCGGCGAACGGCAGGGCCACCGGCAGGGTGAGGGCGGATCGGATCAGTCGGTCACGCGCCAGACCGATGTCCCCTCGCCAGGCGAGCAGCAGCACCTCGACGATCGCACGATATGCCTGAACGATCGGACTCCGCTCATAGCCGGAGATGAACGGGTCAGGGGTGGCCGAGATCGCGGAGTCGTCGACGGCCAGCAGCCGGAGCCCCCGGTCGATGTCGCCGTCCAACGCCGCGCGCAGTGCGCCCAGCATCCCTCCGCTGACCGGACCCGAACCCGCGACCTCATCGACGTCGCGCTCCCCCGCGATGAGCCAGCTCAGTGCCACGACCGGATCCCGGAGTTCCCGTTCCGCACCGATGACCGTCGCTCCTTCGCGGAGCGCATCGAGCCAGACGCGCATCGCCCGTCGATCGCCGCGTTCGGCGCAGAGCACCGCAGCGAGAGCGACAGCCCGCGTCCAATGACACCAATTCTCGTGATCGTCCGTGGTCGGACGCAGGGCGCTCGGGTCGACCTCGGGCACCGCCCCCTGCTGGAAGGTCTGAGCGGCGAGCAGCCCTCCGAGCCCCCGCACTCGCCGTCGCTCCGACGCATGTGGATGAAGACCGCGCAACCACGTGACCGCCTCCGCAGCGAACCCGGCGGCCACGGACGCGGCGCCGGCGACGAGACGGGCTTCGTCCTGGTCACCGCCGGTCGCGTGCACCGAGGCCTCTCGCGCGAGCAGCAGCGCTCGAACCGGGTGTCCGGCTTCGTTGAGAAGTCGAGCGATGGTGGTGAGCTCGTGAGCAGCACCGGGGTCGCCTTCGAGCGAGGCGCGCGCTCGATGCCAATCAGCGCGCACGCGATCGCCACGGCCGCGGAAGATCGCACTCAGTCGCTCGTGAACGGCCGCGGTGGCCGCAGCGGGTGTGTGTGCTCTGATCCAGATCGACAGCCTGGTGTCGATGAAGCGCGCACGACCGGCATGCAGTCTGAGACGTTCGCCGACTCGAGCAGCTACGATCTCCGCTGCCGATCTGCCGTCGAATTCGAGGAGAGGATCGAGCTCATCGTCGAGGCAGACCGAGAGGGCGAGCAGCAGCTCGCGATCCCGTCGATCGAGTTCGAGGGCATCGAAACGCCGCTCGATGGCCGGCACGAGCGGGAGCGGAGCCGGCAGCGGACGCAGGCCATGACGCTGCGCCGGCGTCAGCGTCTCCACGACCTCCCGGATCGTGGGGGCATCCGCGTCGAGGTCACCGGCGAGGCGGGCGAGCACATGCGGCGCGCATCCGAGGTCGAGAGCGAGGAGTTCGTCGAGGATCAGTTCGACCGCTGCGGGCGCGACGAAGAGACCCTGTGCCGTGTTCGTACCCTCGATGCCGATCCCCCCAGCTTCGCGGGATGCGGTCCCGCGAAGCCGAGCGTATCAAAAGGCGATCACTCCGCGTCGTCGTCCGTGCGGTAGGGGTCCGCGTCGCCGGCATGCGATGCCGAGGACGCGAGCTTCGCGACGTCGGCATCCCGCTGCTGCGCCTCACGGAGCAGCGCACCGATGTGGTCCGCATTCTCCGGAAGGGCATCCGGGATGAACTCGAGAGTGGGGACCAGCCGCGTGCTCAGCTGCCGTCCGACCTCGCTGCGCAGCATGCCGGTGGCCGAGGTGAGCGCGGCACCGCTCGAGATGCGCTCCTCCTCCGTGCCGAGCACCGTGTAGAACACGGACGCATGCTGGAGGTCTCCACTCACGCGGACGTCCGTGATCGTGACGAAGCCGAGGCGCGGGTCGCGCAGCCCCTTCTCCAGCCGTTCAGCGAGGATCACGCGGATGCGATCCGCGAGTCGAGCCTGTCGTTCGCCTGCCATTGTTCTCTCCCTGTCCAGGAAACCTCAGGGCGTCCTTCGGCTCCGCGCTCCGGAAGGAGCGGGAGCGAAGGACGCCCGAAGGTGTTTCGAATTGATCAGCCGCGAGGCTTCTCGACGAGCTCGGTCGTCTCGATCTCATCACCGATCTGGATGTCGTTGTACTTGCCGAGACCGATACCGGCCTCGTAGTCCGTACGAACTTCGGTGACGTCGTCCTTGAAGCGACGCAGCGACTCGATGGCGAGGCCATCGGCCAGCACGACACCGTCGCGGATGACGCGAGCCTTGGCGTTGCGCGTGATCGTTCCCGACCGCACGATGACACCGGCGATGTTGCCGAACTTCGAGGAGCGGAACACCTCGCGGATCTCGGCGACGCCCGACTGGATCTCTTCGTACTCCGGCTTGAGCATGCCCTTGAGCGAGCTCTCGATCTCGTCGATCGCGTTGTAGATGACGGAGTAGAAACGGATGTCAACGCCTTCACGGGAGGCGCGCTCGCGCGCCTTCGTGTCGGGGCGGACGTTGAAGCCCACGATGATCGCGTTGTCGATCGTCGCGAGGTTCACATCGGACTCGGTGATCGCACCGACACCGCGGTGGATGATGCGCAGCTGCACCGAGTCGTCGACCTCGATCTTGAGCAGCGACTCCTCGAGCGCCTCGACGGCACCGGAGACGTCACCCTTGATGATGAGGTTGAGCGACTCGACCTTGCCCTCTTCGAGAGCACGGGTGAAGTCCTCGAGCGAGATGCGCTTGCGGGCCTTGGCCAGCTGGGCGTTGCGCTCGACTGCTTCACGCTTCTCCGCGATCTGGCGAGCCATACGGTCTTCCTCGGTGACGATGAAGACGTCGCCGGCACGCGGCACGGAGTTCAGACCCTGCACCTGCACCGGACGCGACGGGTAGGCCTCGAGGACCTGCTCGCCGTTCTCGTCCGCCATCGCACGCACACGGCCGTAAGCCGTACCCGCGACGATCGCGTCGCCGACCCGGAGCGTTCCGGACTGGATGAGCACCGTGGCGACCGAACCGCGACCCTTGTCGAGCTTCGCCTCGATGGCGACACCGCGAGCGGCCTTGTTCGGGTTGGCGGTCAGGTCGAGACCGGCGTCAGCGGTGAGCAGCACGGCGTCCAGGAGGTCCTGGATACCCGTGTTCGCTCGAGCCGAGACGTCGACGAACATGACGTCGCCACCGAACTCCTCGGCGACCAGACCGTACTCGGTCAGCTGCTGACGCACCTTCGACGGGTTGGCGTCGGGCTTGTCGACCTTGTTCACCGCGACCACGATCGGCACGTTCGCCGCCTGGGCGTGGTTCAACGCCTCGACCGTCTGCGGCATGATGCCGTCGTCGGCCGCGACCACGAGGATCGCGAGGTCGGTGACCTGCGCACCACGAGCACGCATGGCGGTGAACGCCTCGTGACCCGGGGTGTCGATGAACGTGATGGCACGCTCGATGCCCTCATGCTCGGTCCACACCTGGTAGGCACCGATGTGCTGGGTGATGCCACCGGCTTCACCCTCGATGACGTTGGTCTGGCGGATCGCGTCGAGAAGTCGCGTCTTACCGTGGTCGACGTGACCCATGACGGTGACGACCGGCGGACGGATCTCGAGGTCTTCGTCGCTCTCGTTCTCCAGCTCGGCCTCGAGGTCGAGACCGAAGCCCTCGAGGAGCTCCTTGTCCTCGTCCTCGGGCGAGACCATCTGGATCTTGTAGCCGAGCTCGGCACCCAGGACCTCGAAGGTCGCCTCGTCCAGCGACTCGGTGGCCGTGGCCATCTCGCCGAGGTTGAAGAGGATGGTGACGAGGGTTCCCGGCTGAACGGTGTAACCGGTCAGCGTCTCGATCTTGTCGGCGAAGTCCGCGATCGATGCGCCGCGGCGCATACGGATGATCTCTCCGTTGCCTCGCGTGACGTTGACGCCACCGACGACCGGAGCACTCCGCATCTCGAACTCTTGCCGCTTCGCCCGCCGCGACTTGCGCTGCTTGCTCTTGCCGCCGCCCTTACCGAAGGCACCAGCGGTACCACCACCGGGACCACGGCCACGACCGCCACCGCCGCCGGGACGACCGGCGAAACCGCCACCGCCGCCGGGACGTGCTCCGGGACCGCCGGCGCCGCCGGGTCCACCGGCACCGCCGGGACGACCGGGGCCGCCGGGACGCTGCTGGAACGGAGCACCGGGACGACCGCCCTGACCACCGCGAGGCGCGCCGGGACGCGGCGAGCCGGGACGCGGAGCACCCGGACGGGGTGCGCCGGGGCGCGGAGCCTGCGGACGCGGGATGTTGCCGGGCGTCGGGCGCTGGCCCATGCCCTGTGCGGAGGCGAACGGGTTGTTGCCCGGACGGGGACCGGCCGGACGCTGCCCCATACCCTGCGCAGAGGAGAACGGGTTGTTACCGGGACGCGGGGCCCCGGGGGTCGGAGCGCCGCCCTCGGCGGGCTTGGCCGCCTCGGGTGCAGCTGCGGCGGGAGCCTCTGCCACGGGGGCAGGAGCCGGCGCCGGTGCAGCGGGCGCGGGAGCCTCGGGGGCCGGAGCCTCCGGGGCAGGCTTCGGACCGGGCTTGGGGCCCGGGGTCGGTGCCGGCTTGGCACCGGGCTTCGCCGCAGCGGGCTTCGCTGCGGCAGGCTTCGCTGCGGGAGCGGCATCAGCCGCGCCCTTGAGCGAGCCGTCGGCCTCGATCGCCGCGCGCAGCTTGCGCGCCACCGGCGGTTCGATGGTCGAAGAGGGGCTCTTTACGAACTCGCCGAGTTCCTTGAGCTTTGCAAGTGCGACCTTGCTGTCGACGCCGAGTTCGGCGGCGATCTCATGTACGCGTGGTTTACCAGCCACAATTCTCCTGTCTGAGTCGGTCCACCCAGACAGGGCAGACCACTAGTCGCGGACGGGTCTCATTTCGAGCCGTTCACTTTGTTTCCATAGCTGTTCAGCCTTTGTTTCTTGGTGGATGCTGTTCGAAGGTCCGTGTGTCCAGCTGAGTGGACACCCGCAGTGCTCGTCCGAATGCGCGGCGCCGCAGAGCGGCATCCATGCATTCCCGTGTCGGATGCACCCACGCGCCGCGCCCCGGCAGGACAGCACTCTCGTCGATGACGAGGATGTCGTTCTGGGACACCACCCTGAGCAGGGTGGAGCGGGGAGCACGCGTGCGACAACCGACGCACGTTCGTACGGGTTCCATCTTACACCTGCGTTTCACCCCGCCCCGCCCCGCGCGCGGGGCGAGCCGGAAGGCCGGAGCCGGTCAGTCGAGGATGCTGTCCGGCTGGATGTCGATCTTGGCGCCCGTGAGCTTGGCGGCCAGACGCGCGTTCTGGCCCTCCTTGCCGATGGCGAGCGACAGCTGGTAGTCGGGGACCAGGGCGCGGACCGCCTTGGTTCCCGCGTCGAGGACGAACGAGCTCGTGACCTTCGCGGGCGAGAGCGCGTGCGCGACGAAGACGGGCAGATCCGGGTCGTAGTCGACGATGTCGATCTTCTCGCCGGCGAGCTCCTCGGTCACGGCGCGGACGCGACGGCCGAGCTCCCCGATGCAGGCGCCCTTGGCGTTGATCGACGGGTCGTTCGCCTTCACCGCGATCTTGGTGCGGTGTCCGGCCTCACGGGCCAGGGCCACGATCTCGACGAGACCGGCGGCGATCTCCGGCACCTCGAGCGCGAAGAGTCGGCGGACGAGCCCCGGGTGCGTGCGCGACACCGTGATCTGCGGTCCCTTGAGACCCTTGGCGACGCTGGTGACGTAGACGCGCAGACGTGATCCGTGCGTGTACTCCTCGCCGGGCACCTGCTCCTCGGGCGGGAGGATGGCCTCGACGGCCCCGAGGTCGACGTGGATCATGCGGGGGTTGGGCCCCTGCTGGATGACGCCGGCGACGATGTCGCCCTCTTTGTCCTTGAAGTCGCCGAGCACCACGTCGTCTGCGATGTCGCGCAGACGCTGACTGATGACCTGCTTGGCGGCGAAGGCGGCGATCCGACCGAAGTCGTCCGGCGTGGCGTCCTCCTCGCCGATGACGGCGCCCTCTTCGTCCCGGACGACCTGCAGCACGGCGACGTGCCCGGTCTTGCGGTCCAGGTCGACGCGGACACCCTCGGGCGTGACGCCGTCTTCGGAGACGTGCTTGGAGTAGGCGGTCAGGATCGCCTGCTCGATGATCGCGACGAGTTCGTCGAAGGGGATCGCCTTCTCCTTCTCGATCCCTCGCAGAAGACTCAGTTCGATGTCCATGACGGCCTCTCTATTCAGCTCTCGTCGCGCCTGTTCGCACGCGCGACATCCGTACCACGATACCCTGTGCCAACCGGCCCCTGCCACGACGGCAGCACCGTCGGCGCCGCGACATGCACGAGGAGGACCACGTGAGCTCATTCGACACGATCGTGATCGGCGCAGGGATGTCGGGGCTCACGAGCGCCCGCATGCTCGCCGACGCCGGCCAGCGTGTCGTCGTCCTCGAAGGACGGGACCGCATCGGGGGACGCATGCACACCGATCGCACGGCCGGATTCCCCGTCGACCTCGGCGCCTCGTGGATCCACGGGATCGAAGACTCACCCCTGTGGAACCTCGTCCAGGCACTCGGGATCCCGACGATCGAGTACACGGTGGGCAGCTTCCAGGTCGGGGGGCGTCCGATCGAGAACTTCGGCGGCGATGGCCGGGCGATGGACGCCGAGGCCACCGCGCAGTGGATCGCCGACGTCGACGAGGCCGACCGCCTGCTCGTCGAGGAGATCGCGGCCTCCTCCTCCGGTGACACCTACCTCGATGTGACCGAGCGCGCACTCGACCGCTCAGGGATGGCGCCCGAACGCATCGACGAGATCCGCGAGTTCTTCCGACACCGGGTCGAGGAGCAGTGCGGCGCCTGGATCGGCGATCTGGATGCGCACGGACTCGACGAGGACGCCATCGAAGGTGATGAGGTGATCTTCCCTCGCGGCTACGACGAGCTGCCGCGCCGCATCGGCGCAGGGCTCGATGTACGCCTCGATACGCCGGTCACGCGTGTGACCCGCTCGACGGACGGCGTCGTCGTCCACGCCGGCGGGACGGAGTTCACGGCTGATCGCGTGATCGTGACCGTGCCGCTCGGCGTTCTCAAAGCGGGGACGATCACGTTCGAGCCCGCCCTCCCGGATACGGTGGCGGGTCCAATCGCCCGGCTCGGCATGGGGGTGTTCAACAAGGTGTTCCTGCAGTTCCCCGAACGCTTCTGGCACGAGGAGAGCTACGTCGTGCGCGCGCTGGGCGAGGCCGGCGAGCACTGGCACTCCTGGTACGACGTCTCCGCCGTCAGCGGGCTCCCCACGTTGCTGACCTTCGCGGCGGGCCCGTTCGGGCGGCACATGCAGGAACTGTCGGATAAGGAGGTGGTGGCGGATGTCGTGCGCGCTCTCCGCAGCCTGTACGGCGACGCGGTCGGCGAACCCCGCGCCCACTGGATCACGCACTGGGGTCCCGATGCGTTCTCGAACGGCTCCTACTCCCACCTCGCGGTGGGATCGAGCCACCACGATCACGACGCCCTCGCCGGCCCTGTGGACGGCGTGTTGCATTTCGCCGGTGAGGCGACCTGGGGTGACGAGCCGGCCACCGTCGGCGCGGCCTTCTACTCCGGTCGCCGAGCCGCGGAGCGGATCCTCGGTCGCTCCGTCGCCCTGGAGGACTTCGCCGCGGGCATCACCGCGCGGGAGCAGACGGAAGGGCGTTGATCGCACCGATCAGTCGGAACAGGTTCCCGACCTGACGCTGATCCAGGTGGAGCGCCAGCCGCGGAAGGTCCAGCCGGTCGTCGTCGGAGATCTCGGGCTGGCGCGGACGCGTCCGCTCGATGCGGCCTGAGGAGAGCATCGAGGCGAACTGCTCGTTGAGTCCGTCGATCTCGGCGTCGGTCGGCTCTTCGCGCAGCCGAAGCACCAGAGCGTCGCCGACCCACCGCAGCGAGTCGTAGTTGTGCCAGAAACCGGTGATCTCAGCACGCGCCGCCTCCACGGAGTCGGTGATCACGACGCGGTCGAAGTCGCCCTCCGAGATGACGCCGGTCGGTGCGAGGTGATCGTCGATGAAGCTGCGAAGCCCCTGCCAGAAGGTCCCGCCCGGCTGATCGAGGAGCACGATCGGCGTCGGCTCGGCCTTACCGGTCTGCTGCAGCGTGAGCAATTCGAACATCTCGTCGAGCGTGCCGAAACCGCCGGGAAGGCAGATGAACCCGAGCGACTCCTTGATGAGCATCAGCTTGCGGGTGAAGAAGTACTTCATGGCCACGACGTGGTCCTGCCCCGCGACGAAACCGTTCGGCTTCTCCTCGAAGGGCAGCCGGATCGACACGCCGAGGGAGAGCGCAGGGCCCGCCCCTTCCGACGCGGCCTGCATGATGCCGGGCCCGGCGCCCGTGACGACCATCCAGCCGTCGCCGGCCAGAGCGGCGGCGACGTCACGGGCGGTGAGGTACAGCGGATCGTCCTGCCTGGTGCGCGCCGAACCGAAGACGGTGACCTTGGGCACACCGCGGAACGGCGCGAACAGGCGGAACGCATCGCGCATCTCCGCCAACGCCGCGGAGGCGATCTTCAGGTCGAGGCGGTCGGCGCCGTCCTCCCCCAGCAGGATCGCCGTCCGCAGCATCCGCATCACCAGCCGCCGATCGGCGTGCACGCCTGCTTCGTCGAGGACGGCGTTGATCTCGGAGCTGAGGGCTTCGGGCAGAGGTTCGTCGATCATGTCACCAGGGTGGCACGCGGCGATGCGACCGGGGCCGTATGCCACACCGCTGGTCAAAGACCGTTCATCTCGGCGACGGCCGCCCTGATCTCGTCATGCGGGAGCGCCGGACTCGCGTGTCCGTCTCGACCGGTCATGTCCCGCGCGGCCACGAGCGCGTTCCATACGGCCTCGTCGACGGCCTGGACCGCTGCGGTGAGGAAGGGATCGATCCGCCCCCACGGGATGATGCGCAGGGTCTCGTACTCGGCGTCGGTCCGCTCCGGGAAGGTCGAGGTCAGGGCACCCTCGTTCGCGGTCGAGAAGACGAGCACGATGTCTCCCGAGAAGTGGCTCCCCGCCGTGCCGCTGCGCCCCAGGCCGAGCGCACCGCGCCGCGCCAGTGCGGCGCACTGCCCGGGGAGCAGCGGGGCGTCGGTGGCGATGATGACGATCGCCGATCCCGCCCCGCCGGGAGCACGCCGATTCCGTTCCCGCGACAACCAGTCGTCCTCGCCCATCGGGTTCGGCGTCGCGGATCGTGCCCCGACCTCGATCCCCCCGAGTCGGAGCTCCTCCCGAGAGCCGAAGTTCGCCTGGATCAGGACACCCACCGTGTAGTTCTCGTCGCCGTACGACACGCTCCTGGAAGCCGTGCCCGTGCCGCCCTTGAAGCCGTAGCAGTTCATCCCGGTGCCGCCGCCGACGTTCCCTTCCGCCGGCGCGTCGGTCGATGCCGCGTCCAGCGCCTCCCTCGCATGCTGCGGACCGACATGCCCGCCGTTGATGTCGTTGAGGTAGCCGTCCCACGTCTCCCCCACCACAGGCAGCATCCATTGAGCGGCGACCTGCGGGGCGGTCTCGGCGACCCACGCGTCGATGCCTGCATGTACGGCTCCGACCGCATGGGAGCTGGTGATGCCGATCGGCATGGCCAGCGATCCGGACTCGTCGATCCACGAGCGCCCTGTGAGCTCGCCGTTGCCGTTGAAAGAGTGGACTGCGGCCGCACACGGCACGCCGACCCCCGCCCGTCCTCGGGGCAGGATCACCGTCACCCCGGTGCGTACGGCGCCGGGTCCGTCGCCGTCGACCAGGGTCCGGTAGCCGACGGCCACACCGGGCACGTCCGTGATCGCGTCGGCGATCCCGCTCCGACCCGGGAACCGGATTCCCAGGTCCCGTGCCCTGACCCGGCTGTTCGACGATCCCGATTGTGGCGTTGCAGTCATCCCATGCTCCGATCCATATGAACGTGTGTTCAGAGAATAGAGGAAGAATCTTTGTTTTGCTTGACTTAACCGAGCCGACACTCTTGAATCACTGTTCAGGTCGTATCTCGACCGCGAAATGCCTCGTCACCCGACCGCGCAGATTCCGGAGCCACAGATGTCTCAGTCGAATCCCCCCTCTGTCCGCACCACCACCACGACGACGCTCGCTCAGCGTCGCCTCGGCGTCTGGGCCATCGTCTTCTTCGTCGTCTCGGCCGCCGCACCCCTCACTGTCGTCGCGAGTGCCGCGGCCACCGACTTCCGCCTGGCCGGGATCGGCGGCCCCGGCGCGATGCTCGCCAGCGGCGTGGTGCTGATGCTCTTCGCCGTCGGTTTCACGGCGATGTCGAGGTACGTGCGGAACACCGGTGCGTTCTATGTCTATGGCGCACGCGGCCTGGGCAAGCCGATCGGCATCGGGATCGTCTTCGTCACGATCTTCTCGTACACGGCCCTCTGCATCTGCTTCTACGGATTCGTCGGCTTCTTCGGCGAGATGACCTTCTCCGCACTGTTCGGCATCGACCTGCCCTGGACGGTGTACGCCGCGCTGGCCCTGGTGATCGTCGGAGTCCTCGGATACCGCAAGATCGACGTCGGCGCGAAGGTCCTCGGAGTCCTGCTCACGGCGGAGGTCGCCATCCTGCTGATCCTCGCCGTCGCGGTCCTCGTGAAGGGCGGGCCGGAACCCGTCTCCTTCGCGTCCTTCTCCCCTGAGAACGTGTTCTTCGCGACCGGGAGCGGGGCTCTGTTCGTGTTCGGGTTCGGCGCCTACCTCGGCTTCGAGAGCACGGCGATCTACACGGAGGAGGCCAAGGATCCCGCCCGTACCGTGCCGACGGCCACCTACATCTCGATCGCGTTCCTCGGGGTCTTCTACGCCTTCACGTTCTGGGTGCTCACGGTGGCATTCGGCGTGGAGGGGGTACTCAGACTCGCGATGCAGGACGACTTCCAGGACATGGTCTTCCATGCCGGCGACGCCTACCTCGGCGAATGGGCGTCCGTGACCATGCGCGTGCTCATCGTCACCAGCTTCTTCGCGTGCCTGCTCGCCTTCCACAACGCCAGCTCGCGCTACCTCTTCTCGCTCGGTCGAGAACGGCTGCTGCCCACCTGGCTCGCGCAGACGGAGCCGTCGACGCAGGCGCCGCACCATGCCAGCCTGGTGATCTCGCTCGTCTCGCTCCTGGCCATCATCGTGACCATCATCAGCGGAGCGGATCCCTTCCTCGGCTTCGCACTCCCCGTCTACTCCATCGGCGTCGCGGGTCTCGTGTTCGCGCAGGCGGTGGCCGCGATCGCCGTCGTGGGGTTCTTCCTCCGGGGACGCCGCGGACACAGCATCTGGCGGGTCCTGGTCGCCCCCGCTCTCGGTGCGATCGGTCTGATCATCGGCTTCACGCTCATCGCGATGAACTTCGACCTCGTCACCGGCCTCGAAGGGCCGATCAACCTCGCTCTCCTCGCCCCCACACCGATCCTGTTCCTCGCCGGCGCCGTCGTCGGGCTGGTCCTCAGGAAGCGCAGTCCCCAGCACTATGCTGAACTCACCACGCTCGTTCCCGACGACGAGTAGCGCCAGGCACGAGGAGGACACGTGGCCGAGCAGCGCAAACATGCCGCCCGACGCGCCGAACTGATCTCCGCGACCAGACGCGTCGCGGGACGCAGCGGCATCCGCGGCACGAACGTCCGCGCTGTCGCAGCCGAGGCATCGGTCAGCGCCGGAAGCGTCCTGTACTACTTCCCCAGCTTCGATGAGTTGATGTACGCGACCGTCGAGGGCGTGCTCGAGGAGATGTACGAGAAGCGGCGCACCATCGCCGAGCGCGAACCGGATCCCGCGAAGCGCCTGGTCGCCTTGATCGTGGCCGGCGTCCCCGACGAGATCAGCGACCATCTGCGGATGGCGTACGAGAGCATCCCGCTTCTTCGCGAGCAGCCCGAGTATCGTCCGCTTCACCGCTCGATCGTGGAGCGGCAAGTGGCGCTCTACCGATCGACGATCGAGATCGGCACCGCCCTCGGCGCATTCCGACCGACCGCAGACCTCACCGTCATCGCACGGAACATCGTCGCCCTCGAGGACGCCTACGACCTCTACCCGCTGATCGGCCTGGAACTGGGCGCAGAGACCTACCGCGCCAACATCCTCTCCTATGCACGAACGGCGCTCGACTGCACGCTGGAGCGCTGAGCGCCCGCTGCCGCCATGGACCCGCCACGCCGCCGCCCGCGAGAGCGCGCCCTTCCTGATCACGGTGCGGCCGTGCTGTCAACGCCCGTGCACCCTCACGCCGGACACGGCAACCTGGGCTGATGACGGAGATCACAGGACCCGAAGCCCTCGCCCGCGTCGCCGAGCTCGTGGAGGACATCGACATCGCGATGCTCACCACCATCGACGACGACGGCGCGCTCGTGAGTCGACCGATGTCGACCCGGCAGATGGACGATGCCGGTGACATCTGGTTCTTCACTGCGGAGGACACGGAGAAGGTCGAAGAGGCTCGTCGACACCACGAGGTCGGTCTTGCGTACTGCGACGCCAAGGGAATGCGGTATGTGTCGGTCGCCGGCACCGCCGAAGTCGTCCACGACAGGGCGAAGATGGAGGAGCTCTACTCGGCGTCGCTGGAGATCTGGTTCACGGACGGCCTCGACACTCCCGGCATCGCGCTGCTCAGAGTGACGCCGAAGGTGACGGAGTTCTGGGAGCCGGCGAAGGGCAGGCTGGCTCTGGCGGCAGGGGCTCTCAAGTCACTCGTCACTCGCGAGACGCCGGATGACGAGACGATGAACCACGGCCGCATCGTCTGCTGACGACACGGCCGTGGATGCTCATCGGTGGGACAGGCGTCCGACGACCTCGTCGACCGAGACCGCGTCGCGCTCTCCGGTGGCACGGTCCCAGAGCTCGACCTGCCCGTCGGCCGCACCGCGTCCGACGATCACGATCTTCGGCACGCCGACGAGCTCGGCGTCACCGAACTTCACCCCCGGGGAGACCTTGGGGCGATCGTCGTACAGCACGTCGAGCCCTGCGGCTTCGAGCTGTGCGGAGAGGTCCGCAGCGACGTCGAACGCGACCTGATCGCGACCCGCCGCGACGACCTGGACGTCGAACGGCGCAACGGATGCCGGCCAGATGAGGCCCTTCTCGTCGTTGTTGAGCTCGGCGATGATCGCGAGGATGCGGGTCACACCGATGCCGTAGGAGCCCATCGTCACGGTGACGAGCTTGCCGTTCTCGTTCAGCACCTTGAGGCCCAGGGCTTCGGCGTACTTGCGGCCGAGCTGGAAGACGTGTCCGATCTCCATGCCTCGGGCGAGCTCGACAGGCCCGGAGCCGTCGGGCGCCGGGTCGCCCGCGCGGACGCTCGCGATCTCCACGATGCCGTCGGCGGCGAAGTCGCGTCCGGCGACGACCGAGTGCGCGTGCTTCTGATCGATGTTCGCGCCGGTGATCCAGCTGGTCCCCTCGCTCACGCGGGGGTCCACGAGGTAGCGGATGCCGGTGGCGGACTCCTCGCCCAGCACCGCGCCCGTGGGCGACCAGGGTCCGATGTAGCCCTTCACGAGCAGGGGGTTGTTCTCGAAGTCCTCGGCCGTTGCGGTCTCGACCTCGGCAGGAGCGAACGCCACCTCGGCACGCTTCTCATCGACCTCGCGATCGCCCGGGATGCCGACGATGACCAGCTCGCGCGTTCCATCGAGGTGTGTGAGCGCCAGGACGACGTTCTTGAGCGTGTCCGCTGCCGTGTACTCCCCCTCGAGCTCGCGGTTGCTGTGCGCAACCAGCGTCTCGATAGTGGGGGTGTCGGGGGAATCGAAGATCACGGGCGCCGCATCGGGGTCGAACGCGACCGCGTCGGGCACTGCCGTCGTGAACGCCTCCACGTTGGCGGCGTACCCGCCCGCGCTGCGCACGAACGTGTCCTCACCGACCGGCGTCGGGTGCAGGAACTCCTCGCTGCGGGAGCCGCCCATCGCCCCGGCATCCGCCTGGACGATGACGTACTCGAGGCCGAGGCGCTGGAAGATGCGCTCATAGGCGTCGCGCTGTGCCTGGTAGCTCACGTCCAGCCCCTCGTCCGAAGAGTCGAACGAGTAGGCGTCCTTCATCGTGAACTCGCGGCCACGGAGGAGACCGGCGCGGGGGCGAGCCTCATCCCGGTACTTGTCCTGGATCTGGTAGATCGTGAGGGGAAGGTCCTTGTACGACGAGTACAGGTCCTTCACGAGCAGCGTGAAGGCCTCTTCGTGCGTCGGGGCGAGAAGGTAGTCGCCGCCCTTGCGGTCCTGGAGGCGGAAGAGCAGGTCGCCGTACTCGTCCCACCGGCCGGTCGCCTCGTAGGCCTCGCGCGGCATGAGAGCCGGGAAATGCACCTCCTGGGCACCCGCAGCGGCCATCTCCTCGCGTACGACGGTCTCGATCCGCGCCTTGACACGAAGACCCAGTGGCAGCCACGCGAAGATGCCGGCGGCCTGCGGGCGGATGTATCCCGCCCGGATCAGCAGCCGGTGGCTGGCGACCTCTGCGCCTGCAGGGTCTTCACGGAGCGTGCGGAGGAAGAAGTTCGAAAGACGAGTGACCACGGAGCAAGTCTAGTGAGCCGTGGTCACTCGTCTTCACGGCGTCAGTTGAGCGCCGGAAGGTTCGCGGGGACGACGCCGCCCGCGTACAGGTCGGCCGCAAGCTCCTGCAGTGCGGTCAGGGCGACCCGCTGCGGAAGCGGGCCGTACGAGATACGGGCGACGCCGAGCTTCTCGTACTCGGAGGCGGCGAGCGCACCCGGGAGACCGATGACGCTGACCTTGCGCTCGCCGATGCCCTCGACGAGCTGACGGGTGACGTTCATGTCGAGGATGCCGGGGACGAAGACGGAGGTCGCACCGGCGTCGAGGAAGGCGCGACCGCGCTGGATGGCGTCGGCGATGCTCTCCGGCACGGGCCTGCCACCGGCACGGACGAAGGCGTCGGTCCGCGCGTTGAGGGCGAAGGGAACACCCTCGGCTTCGGCGGCCTTGACGATCGCCTCGACCGCGGCGACGGATTCGTCGAGCGGCTTGAGTCGGTCCTCGACATTGGCGCCGACGATACCGGCCGCGATCGCGAGACGAGTGGTCTCCCCCGCGTCTCCATAGCCGTCATCGAGGTCGGCGGTGACGGGGACCTGCACGGCGGCCGCGATCCGACCGACCATGTCGATCATGATCTCGCGAGGCGTGGTGCCGTCTTCGTAGCCGAACGAAGCGGCGATGCCGTGGCCCGCGGTGGCGAGCGCCTTCGTCTCCGGGAGGGCGGCGACGGCTCGCGCGGAGACGACGTCCCACACGTTCACGACGCGGAGGATCTCCGGGGCGTCATAGAGTCCGACAAGGGTCTGGGCCTTGGCTGCAGTGGTCACGAAACCACGGTAACGCGAGACGCGGGCGATCGGGCCGGCTCGGATGGATCCGGCGTCGAGCGGTTGCCGATGGCGTCCGCCTAGTGTGGACCCATGCCGCAGCGCAGATCGCATGTCTCCCCCTCCGCCACTCGGTCCGAGCTCGCCGCGGCACTGGCCGCACTCCGGGAGGCTTCCGATGCGCCGCTCGAGTTCCCACCCGAGGTGCTTGCCGAAGCGGAGGTCGCCACCGCCGCCGAGCCAGAGCTCGATCTGCGGGATGTCCCGTTCGCGACCCTGGATCCCGCAGGTTCGCGTGATCTCGACCAGGCGTTCCATCTGGCTCGCGCGGGCGCGGGTTACACCGTGCGCTACGCGATCGCCGATGTCCCCGGGTTCGTGGTCCCGGGCGGAGCGGTGGATGCGGAGGCACGGCGCCGCGGGCAGACGCTGTATGCCGCAGACGGTTCGATCCCGCTGCATCCGCGCGTGCTGAGCGAGGGCCGTGCGTCGCTGCTCGCCGATGTCGATCGGCCGGCCCTGGTGTGGACCTTCGATCTCGACCCCGCGGGCACCGTCCAGGACTTCCGCCTGGAGCGTGCGCTCATCCGATCCCGGGCTCAGCTCGACTACGTGACGACGCAGCAGTCGCTGGACCGCGGCGAGGACGGACCGGCGGCCCTGCTTCCGGAGATCGGAGCCCTGCGCCTCGAGCAGGAGCGCCTGCGCGGAGGCGCGAGCCTCAACCTCCCCGACGAAGAGGTCGTGCGGGGTGGGGACGGCGCCTATGCGATCGAACGACGCAGCCCGCTCCCTGTCGAAGAGTGGAACGCCCAGCTCTCACTCATGACGGGGATGGCGGCGGCATCCCTCATGCTCGATGCCGGCGTCGGGATCCTGCGCACCATGCCGGAACCGGATGACGCGGCGTTCGATGCGTTCCGACACCAGACCGAAGCCCTCGGACGCCCCTGGGCGACGGGCACGTACGGCGAGTACCTGCGCGAGCTCGATCGCGCCGATCCCCTGACGCTCCCTGTGCTCGAGGCTGCCGCGTCGCTGTTCCGGGGCGCGGGCTACCTGGTCTTCGACGGCGAGCCCCCGAGGGATGCGGTGCAGGCCGCGATCGCCGCCCCCTACGCCCACGCGACCGCTCCCCTGCGTCGACTCGTCGACCGGTGGACGCTCGCTATCTGTCTCGCCGTATCGACCGGCGTGCCGGTGCCGGAGTGGGCGCGCTCCTCACTCTCCGAGCTTCCCGCTCTGATGCAGGAATCCGGCCAACGCGCATCACGGTTGAACTCGGCCACCATCAACACCGTCGAGGCGGCCCTGCTCGTCCCCCTCATCGGGACGATGATCGACGCGACCGTCATCGAGTTGCGCGGCGATCGGGTGAGCGTCCAGATCGCGGAGCCCGCGGTCACGGCGACGGCACCCGCGCCTCCCGGCGCCAAGCCGGGCGATGTCGTCCGAGTGCGCATCGTACGTGCGGACGTCGCCAAGGCCGAGGTCGAGTTCGCCGTCTGAATCGGCCTTGAAGTGTGTCACCGAATTGGCACATAATGTGTCAACGACATGACACACTTCGGAGGCGATGATGTTCCAATTCCTGTTGCTGGTCTGGGGGCCGACCCTCCTGGCCCTCATCATCGCTCTCGCACTCCGCTTGACCCTCCTCCGTGGTGCGCCTCGGCTCACGGCACGGGATGCCGTGATCGCCGCGGTCGCAGGCGGGATTCCGGTCATCGTGTTCCTCATCCCCGTCGTGGGAGCGAGCCTCGGCCTCAGCCCGTGGCTCTGGTCGGATCTCGGTGTCAGGGCAGCGACCCCGCTGGCTCTAGGGATCTTCGGGGCCGTGATCCTCTCGATTCCCCCCGCTCGAACGACGCAGATGAACGCCTCGGCGCAGCTCCTCCCGCGGACGGCCAGGACCTTCCTCCGCCCGAGGCAGCCGATCCTCCTCGGTGCTCTCGCAGCCGTGGCGGTCACTCTCTCGCTGGCCGCGGGCGCCGCCTCCGAACGCGACGAGCTGGGGCAGTACACCCTGTTCTCCATCACCCTCGGCACCTCCGGCGCGTCGGCCTCCACCGGGATCTACGGGTGGCACTACTCGCTTCCCTCCCTCGCACTGCTCGGCGTGCTCCTCGTCGCCACCACCGTCGCCTGGCTCCTGATCCCGCGCCCGGCCTGGAGCGATGACATCGATCGCGACACCGCTCTCCGTCGCCTTCGCGCCGCCAACGTCACGCGCATCGCATGCGGGGCCGTCCTGCTGCACCTCGCGGTCGTGTTCAACTCCCTGCGCGGCACCGCCTCGATGATGCTGTCGACACAGGCGGGCACCATCGGCATGGTCTCACTCGGCACCCCTTTCGCCGCGATGGAGCCCGCGCTCTTCGCCGCATGGGCGATCGCCACCACCGCAGGAAGCGCGCTCTGGCTGCTCACCGCCCTCAGCGGCGTTCCGCTGGGTGCCCGGAAGCAGAATCCGGTGCGCCCCTCATGATCATCACGATCCGCCGAGACACCGGCGAATCCCCCGCCGAGCAGGTGCACGATCAGATCCGAGGGCTGATCACGACAGGTCATCTCTTGGCCGGGGACCGCCTGCCGTCCGTGCGCCAGCTCGCCTCGGACCTGTCGATCGCGCCCGGGACCGTCGCCAAGGCGTATCGCCTCCTCGAGGAGGACGGGCTCGCCACATCGCGGATCGGATCCGGTACACGGGTGAGCGATGCCGCCCGCCCCATCGCGGGCGCCATCGCCGATGCCGCCCAGGCACTCGCTTCCGTCGCCAAGGCGGATGGGCTCACACTCGCGGACGCGCAGCGTGTACTCCGTGCGATCTGGTGACCGCGTGCGAGCGCGCTGACTTCGAGCCCTGCGCGGCGGATACCCTGGCGAGATGGATCATGCCGAGCTCGTGGAGCGGTTCATCGCTGCAACCTATCCCCGCGCGGGGATCGCGATCGTCGCCGGGAGCACGGCACGCGGCGCCCGGACCGCGACGAGCGACATCGACCTCCTGCTCATCGGCGAATCGCTCTTCGACGACGTGGAGCAGTCCAGCGAAGCAGCGACTCGCGAGTTCGAAGGCGAGATCTTCGAGGTCTTCGCGTACACGCCGGCGGGCTTCGCCGAGTGGGCGAATCGCGGGATCGGCCAGCACCGACCGGTCATCGTCCACATGCTCGTGGAAGGGCTGCCCATCCGCTCCGACGCTTCGCTCGATGAGCTCCGCCGCCGATGGGGCGGAGTCCTCGCCGCGGGTCCCGATGTGGACGCCGCGGAGTCCGCGTTCCGGCGCTACGTGATCACAGACCTGCTCGACGACCTTCGAGACGCGACGGATCCGCTCGAGCAGCAGGTCGTCGCGAGCCTGCTGTTCGAACGCATGGCCGAGCTGATGCTCCTGAGCGACGGACGCTGGGTCGCGGCCGGCAAGTGGCTCCCCCGGCGACTACGTGCCCTCAGCCTGGAGCGCGCCGATCGGTTGAGCACACCGTTGCTCGCCGGTGAGTTCGCGAGCTTCGCCGACCGCGTCGAGGAGGAACTGCTCCGAGCGGGCGGGCGTGTTCAGGCGGGCTTCGTGCGCTGACGTCAGCGCGCAGGAGTCGCCGTCGTCGTCATGATCAGGAGCTGAGGATCACTCAGGTCGAGCGCGACCGTGATCGCGGAGAACTCGGCGAGGGACTCCACGTGGGTGCCACCGCAGAGGATCACGGCCTCGCCCTCCGGGAGATCGCAGTGCCAGCGCCGACGGTCGACGATCGTCGGCCCCTCCGTCCGGACCCGGCTGGAAGCGCCTGAGGCCACCCACGCGGCGAGCTGGGTGTTGATCCGCTCCTGCCGGTCGGCGAGTGTCGCGGCGAACGTCTCGGTATCGAAACCCGCTCTGCGCAGGCTCTTGCCGAGGCGGTACTCGTCGACCGCCCCATCCTCATGGATGCGGCTGGACTGATTCGCGCGGCCTTCGAAGTCGGGGTTCCCGAGCGCGTCCTCCCCCGGCTCCTTGCGCCACAGGTCGGCCACGGCGAGATCGAGCGCCAGGGAGGCGAGGTGACAGGCCGTGTGGCCGCGGCTGAGGCCGGCGCGACGTGCGCCGTCGACCGACAGGGTCACGCGCGCGCCCTCGACCAGCCAGTCCGGGGCGTCCGCCGCGATCCGGTGTCCGACCAGCCAGGTCCAGCCCTCGGCTCCGCGCTTGACGGGGATCTCGGAGCCTACGGCGAACGCTCCGTCGCCCTCTGCTGCTGCCATCACCGCTTCCACGACCGGGACGGTACGGCCTTCGGAAGCGATGGCGCCGCCGTCACCGGGCTGATCGGGCCAGGTGTGGTCGACGGGGTGGAAAGGCGTCGTGTCGACGACGACCACGGTCCCGTCCGATCCGCGCTCGACGCGGGTGACGGTGCCCTCCCCGGCGATGGCGCCCTCGGCGAAGGTCACGATGGTGGGCGTCGACATGGAACTCCTCGGATTCGACGGCGGTGCGCTCAGTGCGGTGCAGCGGGCTCTCGCCCGACGGCTCAGTGGGACGGCGGGATGGTGAAGCTGGCGAGCCTGTCACCATCGACGACGAAGATGCCGTCGGACTCGCCGTTGAAGACGCTGCTCGACCAGCCGAAGCGAATGCGCGTGGTGTCTCCCTCGGTCGTCGCCGAGAGCACGGTCATCTTCGCACCGGCACCGATCGCATCGCTGTCCGCCCAGCCGCGGATACCTGCGGGGCCGGCCTTGACCGTGCCCCAATCGCTGACGAATCCGTCCGGTGCGAACGCGCTCACGAACGCGTCGGTGTCGGCGTCGTTGATCGCGTCGACCATCGCGCGGACGGGAGCGGGAAGTTCGACATCGGACATCGTCATGCTCCTCGGGGGTCAGACTGTGACGACCTGCGCGGTGCCGAGAGGCGCTTCCGGCCCCATCTCGGCAGCGATCCGGTTGGCCTCTTCGATCAGGGTCGCGACGATATCCGCCTCCGGCACGGTCTTGATGACCTCTCCCTTGACGAAGATCTGCCCCTTGCCGTTACCCGATGCCACGCCGAGGTCAGCCTCGCGAGCCTCACCCGGACCGTTCACGACACAGCCCATGACGGCCACGCGCAGCGGAACCGTCATGTCCTTGAGACCCTCGGTGACGTTCTCGGCGAGCGTGTAGACGTCGACCTGAGCACGACCGCATGACGGGCACGACACGATCTCGAGCTTGCGCTCACGGAGGTTGAGCGACTGCAGGATCTGATGCCCGACCTTCACCTCTTCAGCGGGCGGGGCCGAGAGGGACACGCGGATCGTGTCGCCGATGCCCTCCCCGAGGAGGATCCCGAACGCGGTCGCACTCTTGATCGTGCCCTGGAATGCCGGGCCCGCCTCCGTCACGCCGAGGTGCAGGGGCCAGTCGCCGCGCTCGGCCAGCAGGCGGTACGCCTTGACCATGACGATGGGATCGTTGTGCTTGACCGAGATCTTGAAGTCGTGGAAGTCGTGCTCCTCGAACAGCGACGCCTCCCAGACGGCGCTCTCCACCAGGGCCTCCGCCGTCGCCTTGCCGTACTTGGTGAGGATGCGACGATCCAGCGATCCCGCGTTGACACCGATGCGCAGCGAGACGCCTGCCGCCTTGGCCGCTTCGGCGATCTTGCCGACATTGCCGTCGAACTCGCGGATGTTGCCCGGATTGACGCGGACCGCTCCGCAGCCGGCGTCGATCGCCGTGTAGATGTAGCGCGGCTGGAAGTGGATGTCGGCGATGACGGGGATCTGGCTCTTCATCGCGATGATCTTGAGCGCGTCGGCATCGTCCTGATGCGGCACGGCGACGCGCACGATCTCGCATCCCGATGCGGTGAGCTCGGCGATCTGCTGCAGCGTCCCGTTGATGTCGGTCGTCTTGGTGGTCGTCATCGACTGCACGCTGACGGGAGCGTCGCCGCCCACGAGCACCTTGCCCACTTTGATCTGCCGTGACTTGCGGCGTGGGGCGAGGACTTCGGGGATCTTCGGCATTCCGAGGTTCACTGCTGGCACCCTCCAAGCCTACGCCGCCCGGATGCGAGAGGGCTGGACGGACGCACTTACGCTGGACGCATGGCGGTCATCCTTCTCACCGGATTCGAGCCCTTCGACGGCGCGGACCGCAATCCCTCAGCGGATGCCGCGGATGCCGTGGCGGCCGACTACGACGGTCCGCACGATCTCGTCGTCGCCACACTGCCCGTCGCGTTCGACGCATCGGCTCGACGCCTCCGCGCTCTGATCGCACAGCACTCCCCCGATGTCGTCATCGCCACCGGACTCGCCGGGGGGAGTCCGCGGGTCGCCGTCGAGCGCATCGGTGTCAACCTGATCGATGCGCGCATCCCCGACAACGACGGCGCACAGCCGCTCGACGCCCCGAGCGAGGTCGGCGGTCCCGCAGCCCGCTTTGTCACGCTTCCGGTCAAGCGGCTGGTCCAGGTGCTGACAGCGGAGGGGATTCCGGCGCAGCTCTCGCTCTCGGCGGGGTCGTACGTGTGCAACCACGTGCTGTACACGGCATTGGGCGCGGTTCGACACGATGCCATCGCCGGCTTCATCCACCTCCCGTGGTCCGCTGGAACCGCACCGGCGGGCGCGGCCCACCTCGCCGACGATGAGCTCGCGCGCGCAGTCCGCCTCATCGTCGATCATGCCCTCGACGCGGAAGCAGAGGCACCCGGCGGCAGCATCTGGTGACGTCACCACGCCGAGGCCACCACCGGCGATGTGGTAGTTTCGGCCCCATGCTCGCGAACTTCACCTGGTGGCCCGCCTTCTAGGCGGTGTGTTCGCGTTCCCACGAATCCAGACCGCCGACGTCGGCGGTTTTTTCGTTGCGCCGAGCCGGAGCACTGCACAGGAGACATCGATGACCCTCTCACGCCTCGCCGAGCTCAGCGCCGACCCGACCGCCTCCTTCGTACTGATCGCCCGAGACGGCGCCGACACCGTCGAGCTCCTCACCGGCGACATCCTCGACGTCGATCTGCTCGCCGACATCCCGCTGTCGATCGATGGGACCCCGCGCGAGGTGTTCGCCATGGTCCCCTACCGTCAGGTGCGCGAACGCGGATTCGTCGCACAGGATGACGGGGCACCGCTGCGCTGCGTGATCGTCGAGGAGCATCTCCACCTGCCGACGTCTGCTCTCCTCGACGAGCTCCCGAGTGCACCAGTGCCGCTGCACGATGACGGCTTCGACATCGCGGACGCCGAGTACGCGGCGATCGTCGAGAAGGTCATCGCCGAGGAGATCGGCCGCGGCGAAGGCGCGAACTTCGTCATCCGACGCGACTTCACCGCCGGCATCGACATCGACGACCGCACGGCTGCGCTGACCTGGTTCCGCGCCCTGCTCACGCACGAGCGCGGCGCGTACTGGACCTTCGCCGTCTTCACGCCCGGCCACATCGCGGTCGGTGCGAGCCCCGAGGCGCACGTGGTCGCACGCGAGGGCATCGTCACGATGAACCCGATCTCCGGTACCTTCCGCCACCCGGCGGGCGGGGCGACCAAGGAGACGCTGATCGACTTCCTCGCCTCCACGAAGGAGACAGAGGAGCTGTTCATGGTCGTGGACGAGGAGCTCAAGATGATGAGCGCCGTCTGTTCCGACGGCGGTCGGATCACCGGCCCGCACCTCAAGGAGATGTCGCGACTCACGCACACCGAGTACATGCTCCGCGGCCGCAGCGCCCTCGACCCGCGCGACATCCTCCGGGAGACGATGTTCGCGCCGACGGTCACCGGCTCCCCCATGCAGAACGCGTGCGCCGTGATCCGCCGCCACGAGCGGCAGCCCCGCGGCTACTACTCCGGGGTGGCCGCGCTGTTCACCCCGAACGCGGACGGCGGGCATGACCTGGACGCTCCCATCCTGATCCGGACCGTGTACCTGCAGAACGGCACGTTGCGCGTTCCCGTCGGGGCGACGCTCGTGCGGCATTCGGACCCACTGGGTGAGGTCTCCGAGACGCATGGGAAAGCGGCAGGCGTGCTGGGCGCGATAGGTGCGATCGACCGCGACCGCGTGGCAGAGGCGCGCACCGACGCCGATGCTCCCGGCGAGGAGCGCGCCCTCGCGGAAGACCCCGCCGTCGCCGCACTGCTGTCTTCGCGCAACGCCCGCCTGGCGGAGTTCTGGCTCAATCCGCAGGGCGAGGAGTTCACCGGGCCGTTCGCGGGACGCACGGCTGTGGTCGTGGACGCCGAGGACCGCTTCACGACGATGCTCGCCCACCAACTGCGCCACCTCGGCCTCGCCGTGACCATATCCCCGTGGAGTGCGGTCCGGGACACCGAGTTGGATGCGGCCGATCTCGTCGTCGCCGGCCCCGGCCCCGGTGACCCTCGGGACACCACGAACGCCCGCATCGCCCGGATGCGCGAGATCGTCGCGCGCCGCCTCGACGCGCAGGCGCCGCTGCTCGCGGTGTGCCTCAGCCATCAGATCCTCGCAGACCGGCTCGGAATCGCCCTGACGCCCCTCGATGCCCCGCATCAGGGCCTGCAGAAGTCGGTGCCCGTGTTCGGGGAGGACGCGTCGATCGGCTTCTACAACACCTTCACCGCACGAGTGGCCCCCGGAACGACGACCGTCGAGGAGGCCGAGGTCTCGGCGGACGCAGCCTCAGGCGACGTGTACGCCCTCCGCGGAGAGCATTTCGCATCGGTGCAGGGGCACCTCGAGTCGATCCTGTCGCGCGATGGGATCCGCACGCTCGAGCGTCTCGTCTCGCACGCGCTCGCCGAAGCCGACGACACCGTCTGACCCGGTTCCGTCAGAGGTCGATGCCGCCGCGGGCTCGAAGAAGACGCCGCTCCGCGTCGTTCTTCGTGAGTTCATGTGCCTCATGGAGGCTTGTGACGGCCTCCTCGTCGCGGCCGAGACGTCGCAGCAGATCGGCGCGCACCGCATGCCACAGGTGGAAGCGCTCGAGTTCCTCGCGGAGCGCCTCCACCTCGACGAGGGCCGTTTCCGCCTCGCCGATCTCGCCGAGGGCGACGGCGCGGTTGAGGCGCACGACGGGTGACGGGTCGTATTCGCGCAGCATGTCGTAGAGCACGACGATCTGCGGCCAGTCGGTCTCGGCGAAATGGGACGCATCGGCATGGCACGCGGCGATCGCCGCCTGCAGCTGCCATCTTCCCGGTCGCCGCAGTGAGGCCGCGCGCTCGAGAGCCCGGCGGGCCTCGTCCTGCAGCTTCTCGTCCCACCGCGAGCGATCCTGATCCGCGAGGAGCACGAGATCGCGACCGAGTGAGCGTGCGCCTTCCCGGCTGCGGTGGAACTTGAGCAGTGCCACCAACCCGAGCGCTTCGGGTTCGTCGGGGAGGGCCCGGGCCACCACGTCGGCAAGCCAGAGCGCGTCCTCGGCGACGTCGCGATCCGCCTCGGCACCGCCTCCCGCCAGAAGATGCGCCTCGTTGTACATCACCGAGATCACCGTCAGCACCAGGTCGAGGCGCGGTGACCTTTCCGCACCGACGGGTACCCGCAGCGGGATTCCAGCCGCGCCGATCTTCCGCTTGGCGCGCACGATCCGCTGCCCCACGGCAGTCGGCGTGCTCACGGTGGCCCGGGCGATCTGCTCGGTCGTGAGTCCGCACACCGCGCGAAGAGTGAGCGCGAGCTGCGCCGACTCGGTCAGCGCGGGGTGACAACAGCCGAACAGCAGCGGCAGACGCTCATCGATCTCGCCGTCCGACGGCGACGGATCGGCCGCGAGGATCTCGAGCTTCTGTCGATAGCGCTTGTCACGCCGCAGCCGATCGAGGGCGTTGTGGCGGGCGGCGATCGTGAGCCAGCCCGCCGGATTCGGCGGTACGCCCTTCGCCCTCCACTCGACCAGCGCCTCGACGACAGCCTCGGCGACCGCTTCCTCGGCGAGATCCAGGTTGCCGAGCGAAGCCGTGAGCGACGCGACGATGCGCGCGGACTCCGCGCGGATCACACGATCGAGGGCGCGATCGGATGCCGCGTCGGGCAGCGACACGGCATCCGATCCGGTCACTGCTCGAATTGGCTGTAGTCGGTGACGATCGGCCGGACCTCCACCGAGGTGCCCTCGAGCTCCAGCATCGGCCAGCTCTTGGCGAGGGCGATCGCCGCATCGAGATCGGGGACGTCGATGATGCTGAACCCGCCGATGGCCTCTCGCGCCTCTGTGAAGGGACCGTCGACGACGACAGCGCCCTGCGCGCCGTGTCGCACCGTGGTCGCCGTGTCGACCGGCTGGAGCTCTGCTCCGCTGTCTTCGATCGCCTCGGCGTTGTCTTGGAACCACTGGTACACGCGCCCGTAGACGTCCTGTGCGACCTCCGGCGCGACCGCAGCGTCGTGCTCCGGGGTCGACGTGAACATGATGACGTACTTCATGAGGTTCGTCCTTTCGTCTTGAGAACCGTTTCACCCCCACAGCGAACGGGCAAGGACGATTTCGACACCTCAGCCGAGGAGATTCACCGGATTGAAGAGATCCGCGACCAGCAGCAGGGCGCCCATCGCGATGAGCAGCACGGCGACCACCACCGTCAGGGGCACGAGCTTCGTCGCATCGACCGGGGCAGGCGGAGGCCGGCGGAAGACCTTCGCCCAGGCCCGCTTGATGCCGTCCCAGAGAGCGACGACGATGTGGCCGCCGTCGAGCGGGAGGAGCGGGATGAGGTTGAAGACGAAGAGTGCGACGTTCAGAGACCCGAGCAGTCCGAGCAGGATCGCGAATCGGTTGAGGATGGGGGCATCCGTCGCGGCGACCTCGCCGGCGAGCCGCCCGACGCCGACCACGCTCAACGGCCCGTTCGGATCGCGCTCGCCTCCGGTGACGAGGGAGACGCCGATGTCCCAGAGGCGCGCGGGCAGCGTGACGAGCAGAGAGCCGACCCTGGCGACGTTCTCGGCCGCCATCTGCGGTCCGGCGCTCAGGGGCTGCTGCACGTAGCCCATCTGCGATCCCATGCCGACGTAGCCGACCTCCTTGACGACGGGCTCGCCCGATTCGTCGAGGACGGGCTGTCCCGCGGCATCCGTGATCGTGCGCTCGGCAGCGATCGGCGTGACGCTCAGCGTCTTCTCGGCGCCGTCCCGCAGGACCACCAGGTCGAGCGTCTCCCCGGGCGAGGCCTGGACGATCGCCGTCGCCTCGGCGAAGTTCGACACCGGCTGCCCGTCGACGGACACGATCACGTCACCGGGCTTGATCCCCGCTTCTGCCGCCGGCGACTCGGGGTCGTCCGCCGTGCACTCTGTCTGGGTCGAGCCGGCGGGCACCACGCACTGGGTGACGGAGGCGATCGTGGTCGTGCCCTGCTGGACCCCGATCCCGGATACCAGCACAGTGAAGATCACGGTCGCGAGGATCAGGTTCATCAGCGGACCGCCGAGCATCACGATCACACGCTTCCATACAGGCAGGCGATAGAACACACGATCCTCGGCGCCTTCGGCGATGGTCTCGTCGTTGGCGGACCGAGCGTCCTGGATCAGCGAGCGGAACACACCGGATGCCGGCCCCGTGCTCTTCGAGGGCGGGTACATCCCGGACATCGAGATGAAGCCGCCGAGCGGAAGCATCTTGAATCCGTACTCGGTCTCTCCGATGCGCTTCGACCACAGGCGCGGCCCGAAGCCGATCATGTACTGGCCGACGCGCACGCCGAAGAGCTTCGCGGGGACGAGATGGCCGACCTCATGCAGGCCGATCGAGAGGCCGAGGCCGATCAGCATGAAGAGGATGCCGCCCAGATAGAGCAGGAATTCCACGTGCCAACGCTACTGCCCCGAGCTAGGAATCAGCCCGGCCCGCTCGGCGCGGCTAGGCTGTGAGCGTGAATGCTCGGCAGCTGCGACTGGTGCGCGCTGCCGGCGTCTCCTCGGTCGCTACTCTGCTGGCGGCCCTGTCGCACACGCTCGGCGGTGGAGCGGCCCCGCATCCGCTGCTGATACTCGCCGTCGCGACTCTGCTCACGCCCCTGTCCGCGCTGCTCGTCGGCGTCCACCGGTCGCGCGGAAGGGTCGCCGCCGCGGTCTTCCTCGGGCAGGCCGCCTTCCACCTGCTCTTCCAGGCGCTGGGCTCTCCCACCGGAACCGCGTCCGCCGGGAGCATCGGCCACGTCCACGCCATCGATCTCGCGCTGCTCGCCCCCGCGTCGTCCGCGGCCGCACCCGGCGTCTCGATGCTCTTCGCGCACGTGCTCGCCGCGGTCGTCACCACGTTCCTGATCTGGCACGGTGAAGCCGTCGTCCGTGCTGTCGCCCGGTGGGTCGACGCCCTGTTCCGGTCCGACCGCGCGATCGCACCGATCGCGCACCGCCGACCGCCTCGCCTGCACTCGCGTCTCCTGCCGTCGTTCGATGCCGCCGTCACGGCCGCCGCGCCGCGACGCGGTCCGCCTGTCCTCGTCCGCGACTGATCCACCCCGATCCGTCGCCCCGGAGTTCGCCGCCTCGTTCCGAGCGGCACCATCCATTCGCGGGATCGCGCCATCGTCGCGCGCCCGCAGTTCGAGCACCAGGAGATTCCTCATGTCCCGCAACATCCGTACCCGCACCCGCCGCACCGTCCTCGCCGCCACCGGCGTCCTCGGAGGTGCCTTCCTCGCTCTCGCCGTCCCCGCCATGGCCGGCGCGCACGTCGGAGTCAGCCCCGACGAACTCGTCGCCGGCGACCACGGCGTGCTCACCTTCTCGTTCTCGCACGGCTGTGAGAATTCCCCGACGACGGCCCTGCGCATCACCATGCCGGAAGGGCTCGCATCCGTGGCGCCGACCATGGACGGCGATTGGAGCATCCAGGTGGAACGTGGCGACGACGGTCTCGTCAGTACGGTGACCTACACCGCACTGACGCCGGTCCCCACCGACCTGCGAGGCGCGGTGAGCATGTCGGTCGGACTCGATGAGAGCACCCCGGACACCTTGGCTTTCCCCGTCGTCCAGGAGTGCGTCGAGGGTTCGACCGAGTGGACGCAGCTCGCCGAGAACGGTGAGGATCCGCACAGCCTCGATGCTCCCGCACCCGTCGTGACCGTCGCCGAGGCCGCATCGGGCGGCCACGGTGAGCACGACGCCGCTGCGTCCGCGGACGAGACCACGCCCGCCCCGACCGGGAACGACCCCGTCGGTATCGCCCTCGGCGCCGGCGGACTCGTCGCGGGTATCGCCGCACTCGTCGTCGCGGTCCTCGCATACCGGCGCAAGGCCTGACGACCCGCACGGCTCCTCGTGCGCCCCGTGACCGGGCGTGCGAGGAGTCGTGCCGCAGAGGGGTTCACCGTGTCGTCATGAGATCATGGATTCGACATGTCGATTGAACAACAACCGAGCCTGCCTCCCGTGCTCCGCCCCGCGAACCCGCCCCGGCGTGAGCTGTCCGAACTCGCTTCCCGTTTCGCCCGCACTGTGCGCGGCGACATCGACGGGATCACCCTCTCCGGCATCACGCTCGCCACGGCGGATCTCCGCCCCGGCGAGGCCTTCGTGGCGATCCAGGGGGTCAACCGCCACGGCGCCGACTTCGCCCTCGCTGCCGCCGAGAAGGGGGCCGTCGCCGTCATCACCGACGAGTCGGGAGCGGCCATCGCCGGAACAGCGGGGCTTCCGATCCTCGTGGTCGACGATCCTCGTGCCGTCCTCGGCGATCTGAGCGCGTGGGTCTACGGGACCGGCGCCGATGACCCGCTGCCACTGCTGTTCGCGACGACGGGGACCAACGGGAAGACGAGCGTCTCCCACCTGCTCGAGGGGATCCTCGACCAGATCGGCGTCGTCACCGGGCTCTCCTCCACCGCCGAACGCCACATCGCCGGCGAGGTCATCGTCTCGCGTCTGACGACTCCCGAGGCATCCGAGATGCACGCCCTCCTCGCTCTGATGCGCGAGCGCGCCGTCGAAGCGGTCGCGGTGGAGGTCAGCGCGCAGGCGCTGTCGCGTCACCGTGTCGACGGCATCCGCTTCGATGTCGCCGGCTTCACCAACCTCAGCCACGACCACCTCGACGACTACGCCGACATGGAGGAGTACTTCGAGGCCAAGCTCCCGCTCTTCCGTCCCGATCGGGCGAAGCGCGGCGTCATCTGCCTCGATTCCCCCTCCGGCGCGATCGTGGTGGAGCGGGCCGAGATCCCGGTGGTCACCGTGGGAACGCCCTCGATCGCCGCGGATCCTGTCGCCGCTTCGGCTGCGGACTGGGTCGTCGTGATCGACGACGAGCGAGCCGCCGGCACCACGTTCACGATGACCGGGCCCGCGGGTTCGCTCACGACGACTGTCCCCGTGATCGGCCCGCACATGGCCGCCAACGCCGCGCTCGCGATCGTGATGCTCCTGGAGGGTGGCTACGCGTGGGAACGCATCGCCGAGGCGCTCACGCGCGATGGCGGCATCCGCGCCTATCTCCCGGGTCGCACCCAGCTGGTCTCCGGCGAGCGTGGCCCCGCCGTCTTCGTCGACTTCGGCCACTCACCCGATGCGTTCGAGAAGACCCTCGCCGCCGTCCGCCGAGTGACCCCGGGCCGGGTGCTGATGCTGTTCGGCGCCGACGGCGATCGCGACGCGAGCAAGCGGTTCGACATGGCGCGCACGGCGGTCGAGGGCAGCGACATCCTCGTCGTCACCGACCACCACCCGCGTTTCGAGGATCCCGCCTCCATCAGGGCGACCCTCGTCGAAGGTGCGCGCAAGGCGCGGCCGGACGCGGAGATCCACGAAGCCTCTCCGCCCGAGAACGCGATCATCACCGCCGTCGGCCTCGTCGGAGACGGTGATGCCATCCTGTGGGCCGGCCCCGGCCACCAGGACTACCGCGACATCCGCGGGGTGCGGACGCCGTACTCCGCCCGCGAACTCGCCCGTCGGGCGCTGCGCGCTGCAGGGTGGCCGGTTCCGGAGCCGCGCTGGCCCGTCCCCTACCCCGACGAAGACTGACCGGCCGGCCGCGGTGAGTCGCGGCGGGGAGAGACGCCGCGGTCGGGTGTTGCGGCGACCTGAGCTCAGCTCTCCGCGATCATCCGATCCGCGGTCGTACGCGCCCAGGACTCCGCCGCGGCGAGCGTCTCCACGGTGAGCACGTCGGGGGCGTCATGGGCATCGACCACGCGCGCAATCGTATCGACGATGCCGAGGAACGACAGCCGCCCCTCGTGGAAGGCATCGACCGCCTGCTCGTTGGCCGCGTTGTAGACCGCGGGGAACGTGCCGCCCGCCCGTCCGACCGACTTCGCGAGCGCGACCGAAGGGAAGGCAGCCCCGTCGAGGGGTTCGAACGTCCAGGATGATGCCGTCGTCCAGTCGAGCGGTCGTCCGACGCCTCCGACACGATGCGGCCAGTCCAGGCCCAGCGAGATCGGCAGCCGCATGTCGGGCGGTGACGCCTGGGCGATCGTGGAGCCGTCGATGAACTCGACCATCGAATGCACGATCGACTGCGGATGCACGACGACCTCGATGTCGTCATAGGCGACGTCGAAGAGCAAGTGCGCCTCGATCACCTCAAGCCCCTTGTTCACCAGGGTCGCCGAATTCGTCGTGACCATGCGCCCCATGTCCCAGGTCGGATGCGCGAGTGCCTCCGCGGGGGTCACGTCCGCCAGGTCTTCCCGTGTACGACCGCGGAACGGACCACCGGATGCCGTCACGACGAGTCGCCGCACCTCGGCGTGGGTGCCTGCGAGCAGGGCCTGCGCGAGCGCTGAGTGCTCCGAGTCCACCGGAACGATCTGCCCCGGTGCGGAGGCGGCGAGCACCAGGTCTCCCCCGACGATCAAGGACTCCTTGTTCGCGAGGGCCAGCGTGCGCCCTGCCTTCAGCGCCGCGAGGGTCGAGCCGAGACCGATCGAACCGGTGATGGCATTGAGCACGACGTCGGCTTCGACATCACGGACGAGCTGTTCGGCTTCGACCGCCCCGAGCGCCGTGTCCTCGACCTGGAACTGCGCGGCCTGCGCCTCCAGCATCTCGGTGTTCGAGCCGGCAGCGAGGCCGACCAACTCGAATCGACGAGGATTGGCGCGGATCACATCCAGCGCCTGGGTGCCGATGGAGCCGGTGGAGCCGAGGACGATGATGCGACGCATGACGCCAGCCTAGGACACGTCCCCGGCGCCGCCGCGGTTACTGCTGGACGGGGGTGGTGGCGAGGATGTCGACCACGAAGACGAGGCTCTCCTTCTGGAGCTCGTGCCCCTCACTCGCCCCGTAGCCGTCGGACGGCGGCATCACGACCACGACCTGCGAGCCGACCTTCTGGCCCTCGAGCGCCTTCTGGAACCCGGCGACCACGCCTGTGGTCTGGAACTGGGTGGGCGCGGCATCGCGACTCCAGCTGGAATCGAACTCCTTGCCATCGGACCACTTGACGCCCAGGTACTGGACGACGACGAGATCGCCGGATCCGACGGTCGGGCCATCGCCCTGCTTGAGGACGGCGACCTTCGTCTCGGTCGGTGCTTCGCCGTCCGGGATCTTCACGGTCGGGGCGCCCTTGTCGTCGAGCTTGACGGTCGGCATTCCAGGGGTCGGGTCGACGGGGGTTCCGGTGGCGACCTCGGGAAGCTGTTCCAGTGCCTGCGCGTACACGACCACGTTGTTGGCTCCCTCACCCAGAGCGCTGCCCGGGAGCGTGAGCACGATGCGCGAGCCGACCGGCTCGCACTCGAGTGCGGCGACGAAGAGGGAAGACTGATTGGTGTCGAGGAGCACCGGCAGGACGCCGCCCTCGCCACGCGCGGACGAGTCGAGGACCTCGTTGTTCGTCGCGTCGACGATCTGGTACTCGACCGAGACCAGGTCGTTGACGAAGACATCGTCGCCGTCGCCTTCCGAGATGACAGTGCGCTCGACACCTGCGAAGGCGGCATCTGCAGGGACGGTCACCTTGGTGTCGGCGCCCTCTCCCTCGACGACGACGGCGTCGGAGGTCTCGCCGGGCTGAGCGTCCAGCGCACAGGCGCTCGAGGCAGACGGGCTCGGAGTCCCGGAGCTCGACGGCGCAGAGCTGCCGGAACAGCCCGCCAGCAGCAGGGTCGCCGCGGCGACGGTGGACAGAACGATGAGCGGACGCTTGCGCACAGTGAGACCTCGGGATCGCGGGCGGGACACTCCATCCTCCCCCATACCCCTTTGCTCTCGCTGGGAGGCGCGGCGCGAATCTTCATTCCCACGAGGGCATGGATCCGGGAGTAACCTGCTCTGATGACCTCTGAGCAGTTTGTCGAGCCCGAGCCCTCGCCAGAAGAGGACTCCTCGCCGACAGAGACTGCGAAGCCTCGTCACGCCGGATTCGCGTACACGCTCGGCCGCAGCCTCATCACCCCGCTGGCACGCCTGGTGTATCGCCCGCGGATCGAGGGTCGCGATCACGTTCCGCTGACCGGGCCCGTCATCTTCGCCAGCAATCACCTGTCGTTCATCGACTCGATCGCGATCCCGGTGGCCGCTCCCCGGCCGGTGCACTTCCTCGCGAAGTCCACCTATTTCGAGGGCACCGGCTTCCAGGGGTGGATGAGCAAGACCTTCTTCGAGTCGATCGGCGCCATCCCGGTGCGCCGCGGTGCTGGACAAGCCGCCCTGGATGCTCTCGATCTGCAGCGACAGCTGCTCGACGAGGGACTCGCGGTCGCTCTGTACCCGGAGGGCACCCGATCCACCGACGGCCGGCTGTACAAGGGCCGCACGGGCGTCGCATTCCTCGCGCTGCAGACGGGCGCACCCGTGGTGCCCGTCGGTCTGATCGGCACGGACAAGGTGATGCCCGTCGGTGCGAAGGTGCCGACGCTCAAGGAGCGCATCACCGTCCGTTTCGGCGAGCCGCTCGACCTCTCCCCGCACGGACCCGCGACGAGCGGTCGTGCACGTCGCCTCGCCACCGACGAGATCATGGCCGCGATCCACGGGCTCTCCGGCCAGGAGCTCGCGGGTGCCTACAACGAGGCGCCGGCGCAGGGCGCGATCGAGAAGATCAAGCAGGCCCTCCCCCACGAGCGCCGCTGACGCTCCGGCACCGGCGCTTAGGCGAGTGCGCGGACCTTGGCCTCGTGACGCACGGGGAAGTTCATCGAGTTCGCGATGAAGCACCACTCGTTGGCCAGCGCATGCGCACGCTCGGCCGCGTCGATCATCGATGCCTCCGCGACGACGACGTCGGGGCGGAGCATCACCTCGACGAAGGAGCCGCCTCCCTTGCCGTCTTCGCGCATCATCCCGCTCGCTTCGTCCTGATAGGACACGACGACGACGCCCAGGGTCACGCACGCGTGCAGATACGACAGCAGATGGCATTCGGAGAGCGACGCGAGAAGGAGGTCTTCCGGGTTCCACCGCGAAGGATCGCCTCGGAAGGGCTTGTCTGCCGATGCGAGGAGCTCCGGCTTCTCGCCGACCGCGATGGTCACGTCGCGGCGGTAGTCCCGGTAGCCGGATGTGCCGGTGCCGGTGTTTCCGGTCCATGTCGCCGTGAGCGCGTAGTGATGTTCGCCGAGGATGCGGGAGGTCGACTCTGCCATGCCCACAGTCTGTCAGGCCCCTCCGACGTCGAGCGAGCGACGAGGTGTCCGACGATAGAGTTGTCGGGTGCTGGAGACTCTCACCGTTCAGGATTCCGTGGAACTCGCCGTCATCGAGCGGAGCGGATTCGTCGAATCCCGTCATGCCGGAGCTGCGGTCGTGCTGTCGTCCGACGGCGACATCATCGCCCGCCACGGCAACGCGGATGCGCTGATCCTGCCGCGCTCGAGCCTCAAGCCCCTGCAGGCCGTCGCGTGCATCACGGCCGGTGCCGTCCTGGAGGGCGAGCAGCTCGCCATCTCGACCGCGAGCCACATCGGCACGGACCGGCATGCATCCGTCGTCCGCGACATGCTGACTGAAGGCGGACTCACCGAGGATCACCTCGGCTGTCCTGCGTCGTGGCCGAGCGACTCGGCAACGCGTGACGAACTCGTCCGCGAGCACGGTGAGCCCACGCGGGTGCGGATGCCCTGCTCCGGAAAGCATGCGGCGATGCTGCGGGCCTGCGTGGCGACCGGCTGGTCGACCGACGGCTACCTCGACCCCGCGCACCCCCTCCAGGCGCACATCCGCGACGTCGTCGAACGCCTCACGGGCGAGAAGGTCGCGCATACGGCGATCGACGGTTGCGGCGCGCCCGTCTACGCGATGACGCTCACCGGCCTGGCACGCTCCATCCACCGCATCGGCACTGCATCCGACCGCTCGCCGTTCGCCCTTCATCGTGTCGCCGGGTCCCTCGTCCGCGCGGTGCGGGAGAACCCGTGGACGATCGAAGGACCGGGCCGTCCCGACACCATCGCGATCGAGAAGCTCGGTGTCTTCAGCAAGTTCGGCGCAGAGGGCGTCATGGTGATGGTCGCCCCGAACGGTACGACCGTGGCCCTGAAGATGCTCGATGGCGCCACCCGCGCATCGACCATCGTGGCCGCCACTCTGCTCGCACGCGCCGGCGGGCTGAGCGACGCCGAGGTCGCGACGCTCGCGGAAGCACTGCCGCTCACCGTCTCCGGTGGGAACGCGGTCGTCGGAGCGATCCGCACGAGCGCCGGCCTCTGACGCCGAACGCCCCTCTTCCGCGCGCGAACGCATTCACGCTTCATCGCGACGCGCTTCCTGCTCAACGCGGCGCCAGCTGCGGGATGATCACCCTCCGCGGCGACGCTGCTCCCCGGACCGACCAGGCCCGTCCTGCGTGAGGCCGAGCGTAGGGCGGGAGTTCGCGCACACCGGCGAGCTGCCGGAGATCCGCTTGCTGCTCCGCTCGGATCACGACCTCTCCTTCCGCGCGGATGTGCTGCCACGTCGACCAGTTGCGTTGCCACGTGTCGGCGTCCGCGACCAGGATCCGGGGACCCTTCGGTGCACTCGGTTCCGCGCCGGGGAGAACCACCTCGAATCCGGGGTGCGCGTCACGCAGTCGCGATGCCAGCGATCCGGCCCCGGCGCTGACGATGGCCGTGACGGCGCATGACGGTGACCACACATCCTCTGCGGGTTTCGCTGTCCGCCCATCGGAACCGGCATCGACCCAGGCCAGCTGCACCTCCCGGTCGCCGATGCGCGCGCGACCGGGCCCGCGGTCGCGGAGGAACGCCGATGCCTCTCCCCCGGCCGCAAGATGCTCGACTCGCGTCCCCATGCGCAGCAGTGCTCGTCGGGGAAGCGCATCGAGCACACGACCCAGCGCCCCCGCCGCCTTCGTCGCCGTCAGCGCGAACGTCGCCTCCGCACCTGCTCGCAGCAGCTGCTCCCAACGCTGCGCGAATTGCTGCGCAAACTCCGACGGAAAGGTCGAGAGCAGCGCGTCGGCATCGTCGCAGAGCACGAGCGAGGGTGCGCGTTTCCTGCCCGTCACCCACGCGTCGATGAGGTCCCACGCACCCTCGGGATCGCTGGGCACCCAGGCAGAGCCAGGCTGCTGAGCCGCCAGCGCCCGCAGCGCCGTGGTGCGTCCCGAGCCGGGCCCTCCGAGGAAGACGATCCCGCGTTCCTGCCCGCAGCGCAGCAGCTCCAACGGCTGCGCCTGACGTGCAGGATCATCGGCACGGCCGAGCACGATCGCATCGTCCGGGACCTGTCTCGACGCCCCGACGAGGTCGGCGAGCGGGAGGCGCGGTGGAAGCGCGGGGAGCCACGGGCTGCGCGGCGGCGCTTCCGCCGACCAGCGCACGCCAGCGGCACGCAGCTCGGCGGCGCCGGTCAAGGCGATGCGCATCGTGACCGGCTCCGCGTCGGAGGGCCGGCGCACCAGGCCGAGTCCGCGCGAATCTGCACCACCGGGTAGTTCGGATGCGGCATCCGTACCGATCATCGCTCTGCTGTCAGCGGCATCCCCCACGCGCAGACTGATGCGGAGCGGGCAGTTTGCGGCAAGCGCATCCCGCACGACACCGGCAGCGCGCTGTGTGCCGAGGATGAGATGCATGCCCAACGCGCGACCGCGTGCCGCCACATCGGTGAACACCGCGCCGAGATCCGGGTGCTCCGCCAGCAGCGCCGCGAACTCGTCGACGACGATGACCAACCTAGGCATCCTGACCTCGCTCACGTCGCGGGCACCCGCCGCGGCGAGAACGCCCTCCCTCCGCCGAAGCTCGGCGGTGAGGCTGGAGACGCCGCGCCGTGCGCCGTCCTCGTCGAGGTCCGTGATCACCGCAGCCACCTGTCGCAGTTCGCGCAACGGCTCGAACGCGGTGCCGCCCTTGAAGTCGGCCAGGATGAAGGTCACCCGGTCAGGACCGTGCTGTGCCGCGATCGCCGTCACCCAGGTGACGAGGAGCTCGCTCTTGCCCGTTCCCGTCGTGCCGGTGACGATGGCATGCGGCCCGTCTTCGACGATGTCGACCACGACGTCTCCCTGGACACTCCGCCCGACCACGGCTGCCAGGCCGTTCCCTGCGGTGGGCTGTTTCAACTCGCGCAGCGACACCGTCGCCGGGAGCTCATCGGCGATGTCGGCCGAAGCCGCGTGCTGGCCGGCGATCACCCTGGCTTGCGCGAGGGATAGGCATTCCGCGGCGACGATCGTCGTGCCGTTCGGCGTGCGCAGTCTCGCTCCTCCCGGTTCGACCACGTCGAGCACCGTGGTGATCCCCTCAGGCACCTCCGCGTCGGCCGAGGCGAGCCAGATCAGCGCATCCGCCTCCACGCGACCGGACTCGCGCGACCCGACTCCGACTCGGAAACCGCCCCGGCGCGCCCGCCTTGCGTGCGGCAGCTCGTCCAGGCCGCATTCTTCGAGCCCCGTGCCCACCAATGACAGCTGCGCAGGGCTGAAGCGCAGACTGAGCTGCACCACCAGCGCACGCGCGACAGCGCGGATGATCGGCTGTGCACCCCGCACGCAGATGCCTCCGCCGAGTGGAACCGCGATCGGCGCGTGTTCGAGGACGCTGCATCGCTCCTGGAAACTCCGACCTCGAGCGTCGTCACTCCCCACAGTGCGGACGCCGCTCGCTGCACTTCCGGAGCCCATCACCACGGCGGTCTCCGGATCGGGTGGCGCGATGCCGCGGAGTGGCGGCTGCGTGAGGCAGACCGATACGTCAGGCAGGCGAAGCCACAGCGCCTCACGCTCTTCCCGGTGTCGGCGGATGAGCTCTGCCTCGGCCGCTGCCCAGTCCTGCTCGGCCTGCGCGTCTCCCTGACGACGCTCGCGACGACGACCACGGGCGGAATCGAGGAAGGAGGCCGCCATCATCAGCGGTCCCAGCGCCGCGAAGCAGAGCGCGAACAGCGAACCGGTGATCAGCCACAGCGCCACGCCGCCGGCGATGGGGACGACGGCGGCCACGAACGGCAGTGGAGCGCGGCGCGAGGGGGCCGGGGCCGTCGGCAGCGTGATCGGGAGGGAATCCATGCCATCCAGTGGATCGCATGACCAGCGGGATTTCCGCGCTTTCCACAGCGCCGAGCGACTACTCCGCGGTGTCGTCGCTTGGGGAGAACGAGTCCGCCTCGTCTTCGATCTGCACGATGATGAGCGTCACGTTGTCACGCCCGCCGTTCTCCAACGCTGCGGCGAGCATCGCGTCGACGGCCGCGGCCGGATCGCTGTGCTCCCGGAGGAAATGCTGGATCCCGTAGTCGGTGAGCTCCTTGGTGAGGCCGTCCGAGCAGATGACGAATCGATCGCCCGCACGCACATCGATGGTGACGTAGTCCGGAGCGGTGAGCTCACTCGCACCGACCGCACGCGTGATCACGTTGCTGTACGGGTGCCCCTCGGCTTCCTCGGGACTGAGCTTGCCGGCCGTGATCAGCTCCTGCACGACGGAGTGGTCGGTCGTGACCTGCACGAGCCTGTCCTCGCGGAGCAGATAGACCCGCGAGTCTCCGATGTTCAGGGCGACCCACTGGGCGTCGTCTCCGTCGCTGGCGAGGAAGACGCCTGTGAGAGTGGTCCCGGTGCCCTCATCGGTGGTTTCCGGATGGTCGGCGATGTCGCCGACGGCGAGTTCGAGCGCCTTCTCGATCGCGGGTCCGTTGACCTCGCCCGCGGCCACGACGGCCTGGAGCCGTGTGACGGTACTGCTGCTCGCGATCTCGCCACCGGCATGGCCGCCCATGCCGTCGGCGACGATGAAGAGCGGATATTCGGCCAGGAACGCATCCTGATTGGTCTCGCGGCGTCGTCCGAGATCGGTGACCCCCGCCCAGGACAGCAGCAGAGGGCGCTGCGCAACCGTGACGCGATGCGTCTTCGTCTCAGCCACGTGCTGCCTCCGATGGGCCTGCGACGGATCGGGCGACCGCAGGATACTCACACATCGTAGTAGAACTCCCCCGCACCGTGATCACACCCGGGCGCCCGGGTCGGCAGGCAAGGGGAAAAGTTCATCGATGATCTCGAGGTCTGCGGCGTCGGGACGCCACGCTTCACCGGCCGCGGCATTGGCTTCGATCTGCGCCGCAGATGTCGCACCCGCGATGACGCTCGAGACCGCCGGCTGCGCGAGAAGCCAGCCGAAGCAGGCCTGCAGCATCGTGATGTCGCGTTCGTCGCAGAAGACCCGAAAAGCATCGAGAGCGTCCCAGGGCGCATCCTCCCAGACGTGGCGGCGCGCGGACATGATCCGGCTCGATGCCGGGCCGCCGTCCCGCGTGAACTTTCCGGTGAGCAGTCCGTTGTGCAGAGGAAAATACGGGAAGAACCCCAGTTCATACCGTTCCACGGCCGGAAGCACCTCGCGCTCGGCGGCGCGGGCGAGCAGCGAGTAGTGGTTCTGCGCCGAGATGAATCTCCCGGACGAGCGGGCGCGGGTCGTGAACTCCGCCTCCGCGATCTGCCAGCCCGTGAAGTTGGAGTGCCCGAAGTAGCGGATCTTCCCTTCGCGGACGAGCTCGTCGAGCGCATCCGTGGTCTCGGCGATCGGCGTCTCCGGATCGGGAAGGTGCAACTGGTACAGATCGATCCAGTCGGTGCGCAGCCGTCGCAGGGACTCCTCCACGGCCCGGCGGACGTACCGACGAGAGCCCCGCGCCGCAGGAAACGCGTAGCCCATGTCACGCTCCTGTCCGAACTTCGTCGCGAGCACGACGCGGTCGCGTCGCCCCTCGAGCGCTTCACCCATCAAGGTCTCGCTCGCTCCGGCCACCGCCCCGTACATGTCGGCGGTGTCGAAGAAGGTGATTCCGTTGGCCAGAGCCGCATCGATCACCTCACGGGTCCCGACGAGCGTCTCGGTCGCGGTCCCCGCGCGCCCGAAGTTGTTGCAGCCGAGGCCGGTGGCGGAGACGAGCAGACCGGAAGCGCCGACTCGGCGCTGAGACAAGACCATGTCTTCCACGTTAGCGGCCACGCGGGACGCGCAACCACCGGGAACAGCACAGAGCCCCCGACCGAAGTCGAGGGCTCTGTGTCAGAGGATCACGCCGGAGGCTGCGTGGGATCGGTCGGCGGTGCCGGCGGAGCGGCAGGCGGTGCCGGCGGCGCAGCAGGCGGAGCGGTCGGCGGTGCCGGCGGCGTGGCCGGAGGCGCTGCCGGAGGTGCGGGCGGCGTGGTCGGCGGCACCGGAGGCACCGGCGCACCGGTCGCGGGCGCTGCAGGACCTGCAGGCGGCGCGTAGCCGGGCTGTGCGGGAGGCGTGTAGCCGGGCTGCGCCGGCGGAGCGTATCCCTGTGCGGGAGGAGCGTAGCCCTGCGGCGCGCCGTAGCCGGGCTGCGGGGCTGCCGCGGCCGGCTGGACCGGGACGCCGTCCCAGACCGTGCGGTCGCCGAGGAAGCCGTTCGAGGCCCAGGAGGCCGGCTGGATGTTGGGGTTCCAGCGCGACTTGTCGAACGCGTTGATCCCGAGCCAGACGATGCTGAGGAACACGTAGAGGATGACCCAGACGGCGTCCTTCTGCAGCTTGAGGCCGACGCGCCATGCGGCGATCGCCGAGAAGACCGCGAGGGCGAGCGAGAAGACGTAGCCGATGCCGATCCAGCTGAGCAACGCGGCTCCCGCGACGCCGTAGAGGACGAGCCACGGGCTCAGGTCACCGAGCTTGAAGAAGACCATCATGTTGTAGACAGGCACCCAGGCGCGCCACTTGCCCTGGACACCGGCCTTTTCGAAGATCTTCATCATGAAGATCGACGTCAGCACGTAGGCGGCGAGACCGATGATGACACTGAAGATGACGATGCCGAAAATAGCGGCGAGGTATCCCGAGTCGTAGTAGGAGTCCATGATCCCCTCCGGATCTGAAAGAACGGACGCGATTCACGCCGCGACACCACACTAGCGGTGCACCCCACGCCCGGCAACGAGCCGCGCGGGAGCCGCGACGCGAGGAGAAACCGCCTCTACTCGCCGACGACGAGCTCGAGTACGCCGGAGTGTTCGCCGTCGCGGAATACGATCCCGCGCGACTGGGCCCACGCCCGGAGACCGCGAAGGGAGCTGCTACGCGGTCGGTCCTCGGCGATCGCGCGCACGAGCAGACCCTTCGACTTCTTGTTGAAGTGGTTCAGCGCCCTGCCGTGCTCGGTCACGACGCGCACGTAGACCGACGGCACGGAGGCGGGAATCGGACCGAGGGCCACGTACGCCTCGCTGCGAAGATCTAGCACGAACGACGGCGAGGCTTCGTCGATGGCATCGGAGGTCGCACCGGCCCAGTGACGCCGGAGCGCAGGAAGACCGGGCAGCGAGGTGCCCGCGGCGAGCCGATACGTCGGGATCGGATCGAGTGCCCCGACCGGGCCGAGAGGAGCGCTGTGGATCCAGACGTGCTCCCCCAGCCACCGACGGGATGCTTTCGACAGCGACGGCGCATCGAGCGCATCGAAGAGCACGCCGGTGTAGCGGTCGACTGCGGGCATCGTGGGTGCGTCGCGCAGACGTCGGTTGTGGGCGATGTCGCCGATCTGACGCTCGCTCAGCTTCAGCACGCGCTTGGCCGCTTCTTCGTCCGCCGCGAGAGCGACGAGGGCGTCCAGCACCGCCGATCGCGGCGCTGCCAGAGCGGGCAGCGCCAGGGCGGAAAGGTCGAGCGGGGAGCCGTCACCACCCTCGTGCTTGGTCTCGGATGGCGGAAGCAGGATCTTCATGAAACCTCGGTGGATGCAGACGCGTCCGCCTCGGGACCCGAGCGGGTACCGAGGCGGACGCGTGAAACAGGAAACTGCTAGGCGATGAGAGCCGCGTTGCCGGCAACGATCGTCAGGGTGTCGCCCTCCATGGAGAGGAACCCGTCCTGCGCGTTGGCCAGCACCTTGGTGCCATCCGACTGGGTGATGCGAACCTGACCCTCGGCGAGGATGGCCAGCACCGGCTCGTGGCCGGTCATGAAGCCGATCTCACCCTCGACGGTCTTGGCGACCACGAGGCTCGCCTCTCCCGTCCAGACCTCCGCGTCAGCGGAGACGAGGCTGACATGCAGCGCCATGGTCAGCCGTTCTCCTTCTGGATCTTCGCCCACTGCTCTTCGACGTCGGAGATGCCACCGACGTTGAAGAAGGCCTGCTCGGCCACGTGGTCGAAGTCACCGCGGGTGATCGCGTCGAACGACTCGATGGTCTCCTTGAGCGGGACCGTCGAGCCCTCGACACCGGTGAACTTCTTCGCCATGTAGGTGTTCTGCGAGAGGAACTGCTGGATGCGACGTGCACGCGACACGACGATCTTGTCCTCTTCGGAAAGCTCGTCGACACCGAGGATGGCGATGATCTCCTGCAGTTCCTTGTTCTTCTGGAGGATCTGCTTGACCGTCGTGGCGACGCGGTAGTGGTCCTCGCCCAAGTAGCGGGGGTCCATGATGCGCGAGGTCGAGGTCAGCGGGTCGATGGCCGGGTACAGACCCTTCGAGGCGATCTCACGAGAGAGCTCGGTCGTCGCGTCGAGGTGGGCGAAGGTGGTCGCCGGAGCCGGGTCGGTGTAGTCATCGGCCGGCACGTAGATCGCCTGCAGCGAGGTGATCGAGTGACCACGCGTCGAGGTGATGCGCTCCTGGAGCACACCCATCTCGTCGGCGAGGTTCGGCTGGTATCCCACGGCGGAGGGCATGCGGCCCAGCAGCGTGGAGACCTCGGAACCGGCTTGCGTGAAGCGGAAGATGTTGTCGATGAAGAGCAGCACGTCCTGCTTCTGCACGTCACGGAAGTACTCCGCCATCGTCAGAGCCGACAGCGCGACGCGCAGACGCGTCCCCGGCGGCTCGTCCATCTGGCCGAAGACGAGGGCGGTCTTGTCGAAGACACCCGCCTCTTCCATCTCGTGGATCAGGTCGTTGCCCTCACGGGTGCGCTCACCGACACCGGCGAACACCGACACACCACCGTGGTCCTGCGCGACGCGCTGGATCATCTCCTGGATGAGGACGGTCTTGCCGACACCGGCACCACCGAACAGACCGATCTTTCCACCCAGCACGTACGGCGTGAGGAGGTCGATCGACTTGATGCCGGTCTCGAACATCTGAGTCTTGGACTCGAGCTGGTCGAAGTTCGGCGCCTTGCGGTGGATAGGCCAGCGCTCGGTGACCTCGATCGTCTCGCCGGGCTCGAGGTTGAGCACCTCGCCGATGACGTTGAACACCTTGCCCTTGGTCACGTCGCCGACGGGGACCGAGATGGCCTCGCCGGTGTCGCGGACTTCCTGCCCGCGGACGATGCCGTCCGTGGGGTTCAGGGCGATGGCGCGGACGAGGTCGTCGCCGAGGTGCTGAGCGACCTCGAGCGTGATCTCGGTGGACTCCTCGCCCATCTCGATCGTGGTCTTCAGCGCGTTGTAGATGTCGGGGATCGAGTCATGAGGGAACTCGATGTCGACAACCGGACCGTTGACGCGTGCGACGCGCCCGACGACCGCGGTCGCCGGCTGGTCAGCCGGAGCGGTGAGGGTCATTTTCGTCTCTTTCCTGATGGTCTATTTGCTCGAGAGGGCGTCGGCGCCGCCGACGATCTCGGCGATCTGCTGCGTGATCTCCGCCTGGCGCGCGTTGTTGCGCAGACGGGTGTAGTCGGTGATGAGCTTGTCGGCGTTGTCGCTGGCCGACTTCATCGCCTTCTGCGTCGCGGCCTGCTTGGCGGCAGACGACTGCAGGAGTGCGTTGAAGACGCGGCTCTGGATGTACACCGGCAGGATGGCGTCGAGAACGGTCTCGGCATCCGGCTCGAACTCGTACAGCGGGTAAACGGTGTTACCTGCTTCCGACTCATCGGCTTCCGTGATCTCCAGCGGAAGCAGACGCACGGACTCCGGCGACTGCGTCATCATGCTGACGAAACGGTTGTACACGAGGTGGATCTCGTCGACGCCGCCACCCTCTCCCCCGCGGGAGAAGGCTTCGAGCAGCGTCGCGGAGATCTCCTCGGCGGTGTGGAACGACGGGGTGTCGGTGTCACCCGTCCACTCCGCAGCGGAAGCGAGGCGTCGGAACTGGAAGTAGCCGACGGCCTTGCGACCGATGAGGTAGAAGACGGGCTCCTTGCCCTGCTCGCGCAGGAGCTCGGCCACCTCGAGACCCTCACGGAGGATCTGCGAGTTGAAGGCTCCGGCGAGACCGCGGTCCGAGGAGAAGATCACGACCGCGGAGCGGGTGATGTTCTCGGACTCGCGGGTCAGCGGGTGATCCACGTTCGAGTGCGTCGCGACGGCGGACACGGCCCTCGTCACGGCTCGCGCGAAGGGAGTGGACGCCTTGACGCGTGCCATCGCCTTCTGGATGCGCGAAGCCGCGATGAGTTCCATCGCCTTCGTGATCTTCTTGGTCGTCTGAGCAGAAGAGATCTTCTGCTTGTAGACCCTGAGTTGAGCGCCCATATGTCAGTACCTCACGCGGTTACGCGCGACGACCCTTGACGATCTTCTCCTGGTTGACGTCCTCAGCCTCGGCGGCAGCGTGCTCCTCGTGGCCCGGGGCGCCGATGGCGTGGCCCTTGCCGCCCTGGAACTCCAGGATGAAGGCATCCGTCTGCTTCTCGAGCTCGGCGACCGTGGCGTCATCGAGGACGTTGGTGTCGCGGAGCGTGTCGAGAACCGTGGTGTTGCGACGCAGGAAGTCCAGGAGCTCGCGCTCGAAGCGCAGGACATCTTCGACCTCGATGGTGTCGAGCTTGCCATTGGTGCCGGCCCAGATCGAGACGACCTGCTCCTCGACGGGGTACGGCGAGTACTGAGGCTGCTTGAGAAGCTCGGTCAGACGCGCACCGCGGGAGAGCTGACGACGCGAAGCCGCGTCGAGGTCCGAGGCGAACATCGCGAAGGCCTCGAGCGAGCGGTACTGCGCCAGCTCGAGCTTCAACGTCCCCGAGACCTTCTTGATCGACTTGACCTGCGCGTCACCACCGACTCGCGAGACCGAGATACCCACGTCGACCGCCGGACGCTGGTTGGCGTTGAAGAGGTCGGACTGGAGGAAGATCTGGCCGTCGGTGATCGAGATCACGTTGGTCGGGATGTACGCGGAGACGTCGTTCGCCTTGGTCTCGATGATCGGGAGACCCGTCATGGATCCGGCGCCGAGCTCGTCGGACAGCTTCGCGCAACGCTCAAGCAGACGCGAGTGCAGGTAGAAGACGTCACCCGGGTAGGCCTCGCGGCCCGGCGGGCGGCGCAGGAGGAGGGACACGGCACGGTATGCCTCGGCCTGCTTCGACAGGTCGTCGAAGATGATGAGGACGTGCTTGCCGCCGTACATCCAGTGCTGGCCGATGGCCGAACCGGTGTAGGGAGCCAGGTACTTGAAGCCGGCGGGGTCGGATGCCGGAGCGGCCACGATCGTGGTGTACTCCAGGGCTCCGGCCTCTTCGAGCGCGCCCTTCACCGAAGCGATGGTCGAGCCCTTCTGGCCGATGGCGACGTAGATGCAGCGGACCTGCTTGTTGACGTCGCCCGACTCCCAGTTGGCCTTCTGGTTGATGATCGTGTCGATCGCGATGGCCGTCTTGCCGGTCTGGCGGTCGCCGATGATCAGCTGACGCTGGCCACGGCCGACGGGGATCATCGCGTCGATGGCCTTGATGCCGGTCTGCATCGGCTCGTGCACCGACTTGCGCTGCATGACGCCGGGCGCCTGGAGCTCGAGGGCGCGGACGCTCTCGGTCTCGATCGCACCGAGGCCGTCGATCGGGTTGCCGAGCGGGTCGACCACGCGGCCGAGGTAGCCGTCGCCGACCGGGACGGAGAGGACCTCACCGGTGCGGGTGACTTCCTGACCGGCCTCGACACCGGTGAACTCGCCGAGGACGACGACACCGATCTCGTGCTCGTTCAGGCTCTGAGCGAGACCCTTGGTGCCGTCCGCGAAGATGACGAGCTCGTTCGCCATGACGCCGGGCAGTCCCTCGACGTGGGCGATGCCGTCGGCGGCGTCGATGACGGTGCCGACCTCGGTCGCCCCGGCCCCGGAGGGCTCGTATGCTGCGGCGAAGTCCTTCAGCGCGTCACGGATGACGTCGGGGCTGATCGATAGTTCTGCCATTGTCTTCCCTTTGTATCTGGGTGCGCGGTTCCCCGCGCGAAGTCGTGTTAGCCCGCGAGCTTCTGGCGAAGGTCTGCGAGTCGTGCGGAGATGCTGCCGTCGATGACGTCATCGGCGATCTGCACGCGCAGACCTCCGACCACGGCAGGGTCGATGACGACGTTGAGCGACACCTGACCGTCGTAGCGACGCGAGAGCGAGTCGCTGAGACGGGCGCGCTGCGCGTCGCTGAGGGCTGCCGCGGTGTGCACCGTGGCGACCACGCGACCGCGCTGGCTCGAGACGATGCTCATCGCCCGGTTCAGCAGCCGACGAGCACGGCGCCCGCGCGGCTGCCGCACGAGAGACGTGATGATCAGCGTCGACGCTGCGCTCGTGGAGCCTTCGGCCAGGAGACGCTCGACGAGAGCGCTCTTGGCTTCTTCTCCCCCGAGGCGGCTGCCCAGGGCGAGTTCGAGCTCGGGGTTGGCGGCGATCACGCGTGAGAAGCCGAACAGCTCCTCCTCGATGTCCGCATCCGGCTCGGCGATCGCGGCGGCGCGGATCGCGAGCTCCTCGATACCGTCGACGAGTTCGCCCGCGTTCGACCAGCGCTCGGCCACGACGGTCTTGAGAACGTCCTGAGCGCCTGCGGAGAACCCGCCGAACACCGCGGCGACGACGTTCTGTCGTGCCGCGGCGGGAGCGGAAGGATCAGCAAGCGCGCCGCTCAGCTGGGACGACTCGCTCACGGCACGTGCGGCAGAGAGGAGCTCCCGCGCCGTGTCGAGAGTGACGTCCTTCGCTGCGGCAAGCGTCTTGATGGATGCCGCGAGTGCCTGAGTGGTCGCGCTGCCCATTACTGAGCCGCCTTCTCGGATGCCTCGAGCTCGGCGAGGAAGCGGTCGACGACAGCCGTCGCACGGGCGTCGTCGGAGAGCGTCTCGCCGACCACGCCACCGGCGAGGTCGATCGCGAGCGTTCCGACCTCGCTGCGCAGCGACACGAGAGCGGTCTGACGCTCCGCCTCGATCTGCGTGTGCGCGGTGGCGGTGATGCGTGCAGCCTCGGCGGATGCGGCATCCTTCGCCTCGGCGACGATTTTCTTGCCGTCCTCGCGGGCGGCCTCGCGGATCTCGCCGGCCTCGGTACGCGCCTCAGCAAGCTGACGCGTGTACTCCTCGAGTGCAGCCTCGGCCTGCTTCTGCGCCTCGTCGGCCTTCGCGATGTTGCCCTCGATGGCGGCGGACCGCTCGTCGAGCATCTTCGTCAGCCGGGGCAGGGCCACCAGCCACACTACGAGGAGGATGACGAGGAACCAGAGGCCCGACCAGATGATGTCGTACCACGCAGGGATGAGGGGGTTGTTCTGCTCCCCCTCTGCCGCGAGGTTCGTGACAAGAGCGTTCAGCATCCTGTCTCCTTCAGAAGTCGGTGAGGATTACGGGAAGGGGATGAATGCGACGGCGATGCCGACGAATGCAAGCGCCTCGGTGAAGGCGATACCGATCCACATGAGGACCTGGAGACGACCGGCCAGCTCGGGCTGACGGGCGACACCCTCGATGGTCTTGCCGACGACAATGCCGACGCCGATGGCCGGGCCGATGGCTGCCAGGCCGTAGCCGACCGCTCCGAGGTGGCCGTTGATTTCAGCGAGAACCGTAGTAGCGTCCACGGGTTTTTCCTTTCGTTGGGTGGGAAGGCTGATGCCTGCCCGCTCAGTGCTCTTCTGCGACCGCGAGCTGGATGTAGACCGCGGTGAGGACGGTGAAGACGTATGCCTGGAGAACGGCGACCAGAATCTCGAAGAGAGTGAAGGCGCCGCCGAAGGCGAGGGTTCCGACACCGAGCGCGGCCCAGCCGCCGCCTGCGGTGAAGAAGAAGAACTGGGTCGCGGAGAACGCGAGGACCAGGATCATGTGCCCCACGACGAGGTTCATCAGAAGACGAAGCGTCAGCGTGACGGGGCGCAGGATGAACGTCGAGATGAGCTCGATGATCGCCACGATCGGCATCGCGGCCACGGGCACACCCTGCGGGAACAGGGAGTTCTTGAAGAACTTGAAGCCGTGGCGCTTGATGCCCGCGTAGATGAAGGTCACGTAGCTGACGACGGCCAGCGTGAGCGGAACCGCGACGATCGCCGTGCCGGGCATGTTCAGGAACGGGATGATGCCCGTGATGTTCATGAACAGGACCATGAAGAAGATCGTGGTCAGGATCGGCAGGAAGCGATCGCCGTCCTTGCGGCCGAGCATGTCGTGGGCGACGTTGGTGCGGACGAATCCGAGCCCCATCTCGACCAGGCTCTGGAAGCGTCCGGGGACGACCTTCATGCGGCGGGTTCCGAGCCAGAGGATGAGGACCACGGCGATCACCGCGAGCAACTGGACCAGGTGGATCCGGTTGACGGGGATGGGACCTACGTTGAAGAGGATCTCCGGAAAGAAATCGTCGATCGAAGGGCCGTGGAACTCGCCGTCGGAGGCAAGTCGGGGGGTCAGGGTCGCAGCAAGATTAAACAGCGCGGGCTCCAGCTTCGGGGCACCGGTCTAAACCGGGGCGACGATGGTCGGTGTGCTACACAGCGCAAGCGCTCGCGGGCGAGCGGCGGGCACGGTTCAACAGTATCAGAATCTGAGGGTCCCCTAAGACCGAGGGGCCTCGTCGACGGGCCCCTCGCCGATGTCGTTCGCCTTGCCGGGGGCACGATCCTCGGGCACCTCGGTCGGGAGGGTCGCATCGCTGACGTTCGGCAGCCGCATGCGGGTGAGCACGATCACATCGATCGCGAGCGACATCAGCACGCCGGCCACGATCGAGAGGAAGAACACCATCGGGTGCAGCCACGGCTGCCCGGCGAGCAGGATCATCGCCACCACGAAGAGACCCAGCTTCAGCAGCCAGCCGCCGAGGACGATCGCGAAGAAGAGCTGCACGTAGATCGGATCCCCGTACCAGCGGTTGGCGATGAGGATGCTGATCCCGGTGATCGCGAGGAAGACCGCGGCCAGCAGGACGCCGAGGAGACCGCTGACGAGGCCCTCCCCCTGAGCGACCGCATAGCCGATGCCACCCGCGACGACAGCGAGCACCGCGGTGGCCACCGCCGACCAGATGAGGGTGCGACGCAGGATCGGCGTGCTGGAAACGGGGCTGGGGCTCATCAGGACTCCACGGGTGTCGGGTCGGATTCGGCGGCCGCTGCGCTCTTCCTGCGGCGGGTGGGACTGAGGGTGACGACGAGGCAGGCGGCGATGCCCACGATGCCGAAGCCGACGCCGGGCAGGTACTGGCCCGGCCAGTCCTCCCGTGCTCCGACGTACATAAGCAGCACGGCGAGGGAGATCACGGCCGTCCATGCGTAGAAGATGAGGACCGCATCGCGGTCTCGGTGCCCGAGGTCGAGCATGCGGTGATGCAGATGCTTGCGGTCCGGCGAGAACGGCGAGCGACCGGCGCTCATGCGCCGCAGCACGGCGAGACCGAAGTCGAGCAGAGGCAGCAGCACGACGAGCAACGGCAGCAGGATCGGCAGGAACGCACCGATGAGCTGCGAACGTCCGAGACGCTCGGGATCGAGCGCCGACGGATCCATCTGCCCGGTGATGGCGATCGCAGAGGTCGCCATCAGCAGACCGATCACCAGCGCGCCGGAGTCGCCCATGAACAGCTTCGCCGGGCTCCAGTTCAGGGGCAGGAAGCCCAGGCAGGCACCGATGAGGACGGCCGCGATGAACGTGGAGAGGTTGAAGTAGCTGGAGGCGCCCGAGTCGCGCGTGAAGATGTAGGAGTAGGCGAAGAAGACGCCGTTGGAGATGAGGCACACACCCGCGACGAGGCCGTCGAGACCGTCGATGAAGTTCACCGCGTTCATGACGATGACGATCGCGAACATGGTGATGGTGATGCTCAGCCAGCTCGAGACCACGATCAGGTCGCCGAAGGGCAGCGACAGGATCTGCAGCCCCCCGCCGACGGTGATCACCCCGGCGGCGAGGAACTGGGCACCGAGCTTGATCATCCAGTCGATGTCCCAGAGGTCGTCCACGACTCCGATGATCGCGATCAGCAGCGAGGCGCCCAGGATCGACCACATCGTCTGCGGCGGGATCCAGATGCTGTGGAAGAAGGGGTTTATGGCGGAGAACCCGAAGGCGGCCGCGATGCCCAGGAAGATCGCGACGCCGCCGAGACGCGGCGTCGGCGTGGTGTGCACGTCCCGCTCACGGATGCCGGGGTACAGCTTGAAGCGGAGACTCAGTCGCCAGACCGCCCAGGTCAGCGCGAAGGTGACCGCTGCCGTGAGGATGATCGTGGCGAGATACTGCTTCACGAATCCGCGTCCTGCTGCTCCTCCGCGTGCCCGTGCTCCTCCTGCTGCTCCTCCGGCTCGAGCAGATCGCCGAGCACCTCCTGGAGCTGCTCACGCGTCACCGCACCGTCGCGGAGGATGCGCACCGTTCCGGGCTCGGCATCGGCGCCACGGCGGACCAGGGAGGTGGCGTCGACGATCGTGGACGCGATGCCATCCTTGCTCAGACCGTCGGCGAGATACACGGCGACGCTGTCGCCCAGCATCTTCTCGGCGTCCAGAGCCGAGATCGCCGCCTCCTGCCCGGTGAGATTCGCACTGGACACCGCGAGCGGACCCGTCTCGGCCAGGAGTTCCAGCGCCACGCGTCCTTCCGGCATCCGCACGGCGACGGTCCCCTGGGTCTCCCCGAGATCCCACACCAGAGAGGGCTGGGCAGGCAGCACGATCGTGAGCCCACCGGGCCAGAAGGCCTCGACCAGGCGCTCGACGGGCTCCGGAACCGATTCCGCGAGGGCGGCGAGCGTCTCCTTCGTGCCGATGAGGACGGGCGGCGGCTGATCACGGCCGCGCCCCTTCGCGTCGAGGAGCCGCTGGACGGCAACCGGGGAGAAGGCGTCGGCGGCGACGCCGTACACGGTGTCGGTGGGCATCACGATGAGGTCGCCCCGGCCGATCGCCTGGCGCGCGTGGCGCATGCCGGCGAGCAGCTGCGATTCGTCGCGGCAGTCGAAGATGGTTGACATGACGGTTCGATTCTATGCGCCGCAGGTGGGTGGGTTGCTCGGAGACGGCTGATCAGGGCCGGAGCGCGGTGGTCGTGCGGTCGCGCAGAGTGAGGTCGCGATGCGTCGCCGGAGCGCGCCACCCGTCCGCGACGAGGATGTCGCGGATCGACTCGCCCTGCAGCTCGCCATGCTCGATCACGAGAAGTCCCCCGGGATGCAGCAGCTCCAGGGCACGGGAACTGAGCACGCGGACGATGTCGAGGCCGTCCACTCCCCCGTACAGCGCCAGAGCGGGATCGAACAGTCGCACCTCCGGGTCACGCGGGATCGCCGCATCGGGGACGTAGGGCGGATTCGAGATCACGACCGTCGCCGTGCCCTCCAGTTCCGGGAACGCCTCCCCCAGATCGGAGAGCACGAGCGTCAGGTTGTCGACGCCCACGACGTTCCGGCTGGCCCAGGCATGGGCATCCTCGGAGAGCTCGGCCGCGAAGACACGGGCGTGCGGGACCTCGGTGGCCATCGCGAGGGCGATCGCGCCGCTCCCGGTGCCGAGGTCGATTCCGACCGGCGCCGGCTCCGCGGAGTTGAGCAGCGCGTCGATCGCGTACTGCACCACCGTCTCGGTCTCCGGTCGCGGCACGAACACACCGGGGCCGACGGCCAGCTCGAGGTGACGGAAGGGCGCGGTGCCGGTGATGTGCTGAAGCGGCTCTCGTGCGGCACGGCGCTCCACGACGGCGTCCAACGCCGCTGCCGTGCGGTCGTCGATGCCGTCGCCTCGCACCATCCCGGCCTGCACCTCACCGCGCCGGAGACCGAGCACATGACCGGCGAGCAACTCGGCGTCGACTAGGGGATCCGGAACGCCGACATCGGCCAGGCGCTGAGCTGCGGCGCGGACGAGCGCCGCGAGAGAGGTGTCGGACATGGGTTCCAGCGTAGAGTGCAAGCGGCTGTCACAAAGCCGCCCCGGACACCCCGCTCCCCTAGGCTGGTCCGGCAGCGATCCCCGCACAGGAAGGCTCCTCATGCCCGGCATCCACTCCGACATCACGACCGCTTTCGGCAACACGCCGCTCGTGCGTCTGAACCGTGTGACCGAGGGCCTGGGAGCCACCGTGCTCGCCAAGCTCGAGTACTACAACCCTGCCTCCAGCGTGAAGGACCGCATCGGCATCGCCATGATCAACGCCGCCGAGGCAGCCGGCGAGTTGAAGCCGGGCGGCACGATCGTCGAGTCGACCAGCGGGAACACCGGGATCGCCCTCGCCATGGTGGGCGCCGCTCGCGGCTACCGGGTCATCCTGACGATGCCGGCCTCGATGTCGAAGGAGCGCCGGGTCCTGCTCAAGGCGTTCGGCGCGGAGATCGTGCTCACCGACCCGACGAAGGGCATGAGCGGAGCGATCGAGGAGACCAAGCGGATCGTCGCCGAGACGCCCGGCGCGATCTGGATCCGTCAGTTCGAGAACCCCGCGAACCCCCAGATCCACCGGGAGACCACGGCGCAGGAGATCCTCCGCGACACGGATGGCGAGGTCGACATCTTCATCGCGGGCGTCGGTACGGGCGGAACCGTCACCGGAACGGGTCAGGCTCTGAAGGCAGCGAAGCCCGGAGTGCAGGTCATCGCCGTCGAGCCCAAGGACTCCCCCGTGCTCACCGAGGGACACCCCGGCCCGCACAAGATCCAGGGCATCGGCCCGAACTTCGTCCCCGACGTGCTCGACCGCGACGTGCTCGACGAGATCATGACCGCCGAGTTCGACGAGTCGCTGCGCGTCGCCCGCGACCTCGCGGCCAAGGAGGGCCTGCTCGTCGGCATGTCATCCGGCGCGGCCGTGGCTGCGGCCCTGAAGGTCGCCGCACGCCCCGAGAACGCCGGTAAGACGATCGTCGTCGTGATCCCGGACACCGGCGAGCGGTACCTCTCCACCGCCCTGTTCGAGGATCTGCGCGAAGACTGAGACGTTCGATGGGCATGATCGGGCGAATGCGCGAGGACATCGCGGCGGCGCGCCTCCGGGATCCGGCCGCGCGCAGCGCCGTCGAGGTCGCTCTCCTGTACCCGGGACTCCATGCGATCTGGGCGCACCGGGTCTCGCACGCGCTCTGGCGGCGCCGACTGCGACTGCTCGCGCGTGCCGGCTCCCAGCTGTCGCGCTGGCTGACCGGGATCGAGATCCACCCCGGAGCGAAGATCGGGCGCCGTTTCTTCATCGACCACGGGATGGGCGTCGTCATCGGAGAGACCAGCGAGGTGGGAGACGATGTGATGCTCTATCACGGTGTCACTCTCGGCGGGCGGACCCGCACCTCCGGCAAGCGTCATCCGACGCTCGGTGACGGGGTCGCCGTCGGCGCCGGGGCGAAGATCCTCGGCCCCGTGACGATCGGCGCCGGGTCAGTCGTCGGCGCGAACGCGGTCGTGACCCGCGACGCTCCGGCCGACAGCATCCTGGTCGGCGTTCCCGCGAAGCCACGCCAGCGGAGCGCGGGCGAAGACACCAGGGCCCTGCTCACCGCGCCCGACCACTACGCGATCTGATCAGCGGCGGACGCCACCCTTCAGCGTCGGGCGCCCTTGGCGGAATCCACCTTCTTGCGCAGGAAGATCAGCGGCAGCAGGACGCTTCCGAGAGCGGTGATCAGCCACACGATGACCGATCCGAGCAGCCAACCGGTGAGGTCGGTGATGCGGAGACCTCCGATGGGCAGCAGCACCACGATGATCAGCGAGATCAGCGTCGAGAAGATCCCGATGCCGCCCATGAGCACGGGGGCATAGCGCGTGGCCATCTTGCCCACCCACGGCGCGAGGATGCTCTGCAGGATCGCGAAGATCAGGATGCAGATGACGAAGCCCCACCACTTGTCCCACTCGATCAGGAATCCATCGAGGGCGAGGTCGGCGGCGATCAGGCCGAGACCGGCTGACACGACGTACATGATGCCGCGGAACAGGAGTGTGATCACGGCCCGAGCCTAGCGGTCGGAGCGCCGTTCGCGCGTCAGGAGTCGGAGCCCACCGCGGCGAGCCGCGCTTCCTCATCGGCGGTGATCGCGCTCTCGATCAGCGGGTCGAGTGCTCCGTCCATCACCTGATCGAGGTTGTACGCCTTGAACCCGGTGCGGTGGTCCGCGATCCGGTTCTCCGGGAAGTTGTACGTGCGGATGCGCTCGGATCTGTCCATGCCGCGGATCTGCGAGCGTCGGGCATCGGATGCCGCCGCGTCGAGCTCCTCCTGCTGTCTCGCGAGCAGTCGGGCGCGCAGCACGCGCATTCCGGCCTCACGGTTCTGCAGTTGCGACTTCTCGTTCTGCATCGAGACGACGATGCCCGTGGGCACGTGCGTGATGCGCACCGCGGAGTCGGTCGTGTTCACCGACTGCCCGCCGGGACCGGAGGAACGGAAGACATCGATCTTCAGATCGTTCTGATCGATCTGGATCTCCTCCGGCTCATCCACCTCGGGGAAGACCAGCACGCCCGTGGTGGAGGTGTGGATGCGTCCCTGAGACTCGGTGGCGGGCACGCGCTGGACGCGGTGCACACCGCCCTCGTACTTCAGGTGTGCCCAGACACCCTGCGCGGGGTCCGAGGAGGATCCCTTGATGGCGACCTGCACGTCCTTGTACCCACCCAGGTCGGACTCGTTGCGTTCGAGCAGTTCCGTCTTCCAGCCCTTGGATGCCGCGTACTGGATGTACATGCGCAGCAGGTCGGCGGCGAACAGCGCGGACTCCGCACCGCCCTCCCCCGCCTTGATCTCCATGATCACGTCACGGGCGTCGTCCGGGTCGCGCGGGATCAGCAGGCGCCGCAGACGCTCCTGCGAGAGCTGCAGCTCCTCCTCCATCGCCGGGATCTCCGCCGCGATCGACTCGTCCTCACGAGCGAACTCGCGGGCGGTCTCCAGATCGTCGGTCGCTGCGACCCAGGCCTCGTAGGCGGCGACGATGCGCGACAGCTCGGCGTAGCGACGGTTGACACGCTTCGCACGGGCGGCATCGGCGTGCACCGCCGGGTCGGAGAGTTCCTCCTGCACCCGGCGGTGCTCGTCGATCAGAGTCTGGACGGACTCGAACACGGCTCAGCCGCTCAGCGGATGTTGTTGTCGTGCCCGTGCGCGCCCGAGGGGAGCGTCGGGATCGACTTCTGCATCTGCACGAGGAACTCGACGTTCGAGTTGGTCTCCTTGAGCTTGCCGAGCACGACCTCGAGAGCCTGCTGCTGGTCGAGGCCGGCGAGGGCGCGACGCAGCTTCCACGTGATCTTGACCTCGTCGGCCGAGAGCAGCATCTCTTCGCGGCGGGTGCTGGACGCGTTCACGTCGACCGCCGGGAAGATGCGCTTGTCGGCGAGCGCGCGAGAGAGGCGCAGCTCGCTGTTGCCGGTGCCCTTGAACTCCTCGAAGATGACCTCGTCCATCTTGGAGCCGGTCTCGACCAGCGCCGTGGCGAGGATCGTGAGGGATCCGCCGTTCTCGATGTTGCGTGCAGCGCCGAAGAAGCGCTTCGGCGGGTACAGCGCGGATGCATCGACGCCACCGGTGAGCACACGGCCGGATGCCGGAGCGGCCAGGTTGTACGCACGGCCCAGGCGGGTGATCGAGTCGAGCAGCACGACGACGTCGCGACCGAGCTCGACCAGGCGCTTCGCACGCTCGATGGCGAGTTCGGCGACCGTGGTGTGGTCTTCGGCGGGGCGGTCGAAGGTCGAGGCGATGACCTCGCCCTTGACCGAGCGCTCCATGTCGGTGACCTCTTCGGGGCGCTCGTCGACGAGCACGACCATGAGGTGGACCTCGGGGTTGTTCTGCGCGATCGCGTTCGCGATCTGCTGCAGGACGATCGTCTTGCCGGCCTTGGGCGGCGCGACGATGAGACCGCGCTGGCCCTTGCCGACCGGCGCGACCAGGTCGATGATGCGCTGGGTCAGCTTCTCGGGGGCCGTCTCCAGACGCAGACGCTCCTGCGGGTAGAGCGGGGTGAGCTTGCCGAACTCCACGCGAGTGGCCGCGTCGTCGATCGACAGACCGTTGATGGAGTCGACCTTGACCAGGGCGTTGTACTTCTGACGGCCCTGCTGCTCACCCTCGCGGGGCTGCTTGATCGAGCCGACGACGGCGTCGCCCTTGCGCAGGTTGTACTTCTTCACCTGCCCGAGCGAGACGTAGACGTCGCTGGGGCCCGCCAGGTATCCGGTCGTGCGGACGAACGCGTAGTTGTCGAGGACGTCGAGGATGCCGGCGATCGGGATCAGGACGTCGTCCTCGCCGATCTCGGTGTCGAACTCGTCGGTCGGGGCACCGCTGCGGCGCTTGTTGCGCTGGCGGTTGCGGTTGTTGCCACCGGCCTGGTCGTCGTCGGCTGCGGGCTGGGCCTGCTGCTGCTCCTGCGCGGCGCCGTTCTGTCCACGACCGCGGTTGCGGCTGCGGCTGCGGTTACGACCCCGGCCGCCCTGCTCCTCGCCACCGTCCGTGGAGTCCGAGCCGGCATCGCTGTTCTGCGCGGGCCCGGCGGGGGCGGCATCGGCTGCGGGCGACTCCGCAGGAGCTGCTGCGGGGGCCTCGGCCTCGGGCGCGGTCTTCTGAGCGCCACGACGGCCACGGCCGGTCGACTTCGGGGCGGATTCCGCGGGAGCCTCTGCCGGCGCGGCATCGGCGGCGGGCGACTCCGCAGGAGCGGCATCCGCGGCCGGAGCCTCGGCGTCCGCCTTCTTCGCACGGCTGCGACGCGGTGCCTTCGCCTTCGGCGCTGCTTCGGTCGCCTCGGCGGCTGCCTCCGCGGGTGCGGACTCGCTCTTCGGCGCGTCCTCGCTCTTCGGCGCAGCCTTCTCGGCCTTCTCCGCCTTCGCGGTCTCGGCCTTCTCTGCCTTGGCCGCCGCCGTGGCGGTGCTCGCACGACGCGGTGCGCGCTTGCGCGGCGCGGTCGCGGTGGTCGAGTCAGCGGTTGCGGCAGAAGCGTCTGCGGCCGGAGCCGACTGGTCGTTCTGGGTCTCGGAGAGGTTCTCCACGAGTACTCCCTTATATGTCATGGGGAATGAGCGTTGAACGCACACAACGGGTGCTGCGCACGATCGCACGGGCTGACGCTCGGCGCCAGCCAGCCTCGGCACTTGTGCCTCAGGGGTTTGCGTGCGGGTCTTGCAAGAGTTGCAATGGGGCCAGATTCACGTAGTTACGTGGAGCCCTCCGCTCGAGTCCCCACTGTACCACCACGTACGTCGACTGCGAGCAGGAGCGCCTCCCACGGGGTGTCGGTGACCTGGTCGGCCAGCTCGACGGCGTCCTGACGGCTGCCCGGGCCATCAGCCAGCACGAGCACGCTCGGTCCGGCTCCGGAGACCACGGCCGCGAAACCGGCCTTGCGCAGCGCCTGGACGAGTCGCTGCGTCTCCGGCATCGCCTCGGCACGGTAGTCCTGGTGGAGCCGATCGGCGGTCGCGTCCAGGAGCAGCTCCGGACTCTGCATGAGCGCCGCGATCAGCAGGGCCGAGCGGGAGACGTTGAAGACCGCATCCGCGGTCGACACCTGGGGCGGCTGCAGCGAACGGGCCTGCGAGGTCGACATCGTGTAGGCCGGGACGAGCACGAGCGGCGACACGCCACGATGCACGAGGAGCTTCTTGTGCTGAGGGCCGCGCTCCCCCACCCAGGCGATCGTCAGTCCGCCGAACAGGGCCGGTGCGACGTTGTCCGGGTGGCCCTCGAGCTCGGTCGCGAGACGCAGGAGGTCGGCATCGCCGATCTCCACGTCGCCTTCGAGGAGCCCCTTGGCCGCGAGCACACCCGCAGCGACGGCGGCGCCGGAAGATCCGAGCCCGCGGCCGTGAGGAACGCCGTTCTCGGCGACGATCCGCAGACCGGGAACCGGACGCCCCGCATCGGCGAAGACGTACGCGATCGTACGGACGATGAGGTTCGATGCGTCACGCGGGATCTCGGCCGCCCCGGATCCGATGACCTCGATCTCGAGCTCACCGGCCGGCAGAGCCGTCACCTGGAGGGTGTCGTAGATGCTGAGCGCCAGGCCCAGTGTGTCGAATCCCGGGCCGAGGTTCGCGCTGGTCGCGGGGACCCGCACCTCGACGGTGCGCCCCATGACCGGAGCCCCGTCGGTCGGGGCGAGGGCTGACGCCATCGTCACTCGCCTTCCACCCGGAGCACGGAGACGACGCGAGCGACGACGGTGCTGTCGGCGAGAGCGTCGACGGTGGCACTGAGCGCCTGCTCCGTCGCACGGTGCGTGCCGATGATCAGCCGCGCGGTCGGCTCGTCCTCGCCCTCGACGGTCTGCACGACCGTCGCGACCGAGACACCGCCGTCGCTGAGGATGCCGGCGACCGTGGCGAGGACACCGGGGGCATCCGAGACCTCGAGGGTGATCTGGTAGCGCGTCGTGACGTGACCGATCGGAACGACCGGAAGGTTCGCACGGGTGGATTCGCCCACCCCGACGCCGCCGGCGATGTGGCGACGAGCGGCCGAGACGACGTCTCCGAGCACGGCGGAGGCGGTCTGCACGCCACCGGCACCCGCACCGTAGAACATCAGGGAACCGGCGGCCTCGGCCTCGACGAACACCGCGTTGTTGGCACCGTGCACCGAAGCGAGCGGGTGCGAGTTCGGCACCAGGGCCGGGTAGACGCGTACGGAGATCGACTCCGCGCCGTTCGCCTCGATCCGCTCGCACACGGCGAGCAGCTTGATCACGAAGCCGGCTGCGCGCGCCTCCTCGATCATCGACGGCGTGATCGAGGTGATGCCCTCGCGGTACACAGCATCGAGCGGCACGGCGGTGTGGAAGGCGAGGCTCGCGAGGATCGCGGCCTTCTGCGCGGCGTCATAGCCTTCGACATCAGCGGTCGGATCGGCTTCCGCGTAGCCGAGGCGCTGTGCGTCGGCGAGCACGTCGGCGAAGTCGGCGCCCTCGCTGTCCATCCGATCGAGGATGTAGTTCGTGGTGCCGTTCACGATGCCCATGATCCGCACCACCCGGTCACCGGCGAGCGAGTCGCGCAGCGGGCGGATGATGGGGATCGCCCCTGCGGCCGCGGCCTCGTAGTAGACGGACGCGCCCACACGGTCGGCGGCCTCGAACAGCTCGGGGCCGTGCGTAGCCAGCAGCGCCTTGTTGGCCGTGACGACATCCGCGCCGGAGCCGATCGCCTGCAGGATGTTCGTGCGGGCGGGCTCGATGCCGCCGATGAGCTCGATCACGATGTCGGCGCCCAGGATCAGCGACTCGGCATCGGTGGTGAAGAGCTCCTTGGGCAGGTCGACATCGCGCGGTGCGTCCAGGTTGCGCACGGCGATGCCGGCGAGCTCCAGTTCGGCTCCCGCGCGGTCGGCGAGCTCGTCGCCGTGGCGCAGCAGGAGCGCCGCGACCTGTGAGCCGACCGCTCCCGCACCCAGCAGTGCGACCCGAAGTCGTCGGTAGTCAGTCATGGTTGCTCCTTCGGAGGTGGGTCATTGGTCTCCCTCGGGGGCGTGCGCCCCGTCGATGCCCGCGTCGCGGGCCAACACGTCGTCGATGGTCTCGCCGCGGACGATGACCGTGGAGTGTCCGTCGCGCACGGCGATCACCGGCGGACGCGGAACGTGGTTGTAGTTGCTGGCCAGCGAGACGCAGTACGCGCCGGTCGCCGGCACGGCCAGCAGGTCACCGGGCACGAGGTCTTCGGGCAGGTACTCGTGGTCGACCACGATGTCGCCCGACTCGCAGTGCTTGCCCACGACACGGCTCAGGCGGGGCTCACCCGCTCCCACGCGCGATGCGAGACGGGCCGAGAACTGTGCACCGTAGAGAGCGGGACGCGCGTTGTCACTCATGCCGCCGTCGACGCTGACGTAACGGCGCACGGCACCGGACTCCACCGTCACGTCCTTCGTCGTGCCCACCTCGTAGATCGTGACGCCGGCGGTTCCGACGATGGCCCGTCCGGGCTCGAACGAGAGCGCGGGTACCGGGATGCCGCGTGCGGCGCATCCTTCCGCCACGGCCGTGACGATCTCGCCGGCGAGCTCGTCGATCGGGGTCGGGTCATCGACGCGCGTGTAGGCGATGCCGAAGCCGCCGCCGAGGTTGAGCTGCGGCACAGGACCGCCCTCGAGCAGGGCGGTGTGCAGGTCGAGGACGCGGGACGCGGACTCGCGGAAGCCCGCGACGCCGAAGATCTGCGAGCCGATGTGGCAGTGCAGCCCCGCGAACACCAGCCCGGGGATCTCACGGATCCGGGCGACCGCGACCTCGGCCTCCGGCAAGGGGAACCCGAACTTCTGGTCCTCGTGGGCCGTGGCGAGGAAGTCGTGGGTCTCGGCGTGGACGCCGCTGATCACGCGCACCAGCACCCGCTGTGTGGCGCCGGTGCGAGCGGTGATGGCGGCGAGCCGCTCGATCTCGATCGCACTGTCGACGATGATCGTCCCGACACCGACCTCGACCGCGCGCTCGAGCTCGGCCACGGATTTGTTGTTGCCGTGGAAGCCGAGCGATGCGGGGGCGACGCCGGCGGCGAGGGCGACGGCGAGCTCTCCCCCGGTGCACACGTCGATGCGGAGGCCCTCGTCGACCACCCAGCGCGCGACCGTCGTGCAGAGGAACGCCTTGCCCGCGTAGTACACCTGGGCCGTCGTACCGTTCTCGGCCGCCGCCTGGTCGAAGGCGAGCCGGAACCGTCTGGCGCGACCGCGCACTTCGTCTTCGTCCAGCACGAGCAGCGGAGTGCCGTAGGTGCGGGCGAGAGTCGCAGCGCTGACACCGGCGATGTCGAGCACGCCCTCGGCGTCGCGCGCGGCGGATGCCGGCCAGACGCCGTCGGCGAGGTCGTTCGCGTCCTGAGGGACGGCGAGCCATTCCGGGGCGAGCGAATCGGCAGGGGGAAGCACTGATCACCAATCGTGGGAAGGTTCTCGGGCGGGCGGGCGCACATCGAGGTTGACCCGATTCTAGGGCACCGGTCCCGCCACCTTGGTCAGGGTGACGCTCGGCGTCAAGCCCCTGCATCGAGCCGTCCCCGGCTCCTAGGGTGGGGGCGTGGCGAACACCGAAACTCCGACAGACTCCCCCGCACGTCCCGGGCTGGTGGCGCGCATCACCGGCCCTCTGATCGCCTGGGCGCTCGCACGGCGACCGGTGCGTGCCGCCCTGCTCTACTCCGAGCGGCGCGGCCCGATGCTGGCAGACAGCGTCACCTACCGCGCACTCTTCAGCGTGTTCGCCGGCGTGCTGCTCGGGTTCTCGATCGCGGCACTGTGGCTCGCCGGGAACCCGGTGGCGTGGCAGGCGATCATCGATGCCGTGCAGTCGGCCGTGCCGGGGCTGATCGGCGAGGGCGGCGTGATCGACACCGACGCCCTGCGCGCCCCGGCTTCGCTATCGGTCGCCGGCATCATCTCCTTGATCGCACTCGTCGGCTCCGCACTCGGCGCCATCGGGTCGCTGCGTACCGCCGTGCGAGTGCTCGCCGGGACCCTGCAGGACGACATCCTCTGGGTATGGGTGATCCTGCGCAACCTCGCTCTCGCGATCGGCATCGGCGCGGCGTTCGTGGTGTCCGCGGGTCTCACCTTCGTCGGCCAGCTCGGCGTCTCCTGGATCGCCGATCTGCTCGGTCTCTCCGCCGACTCGCCGGCCGTGGCGTGGACCGTGCGGCTGCTGTCGCTCGTGGTCGTCTTCGCCCTCGACACGGCGCTCATCATCGGCGTCTTCCGCTTGCTCTCCGGGGTGCGCCCGGCCGCGCGGTCGCTGTGGTCCGGCGCACTGATCGGTGCCCTCGGGCTCCTGGTGCTGCAGGAGCTGTCCGGACTGTTCATCGGCGGCGCGACGAGCAACCCGCTGCTCGCCTCCTTCGCGTCGCTGCTCGCACTGCTGATCTGGCTCAACTTCTCCGCCCAGGTGATGCTGTTCGCATGCGCCTACATCGTGACGGCCGAAGAGGAGAGGTCGGACCGCGTGCACGCGCGTTTCGCCGCGACGACCTTCGCTCAGAGGCGATTGCAGCGGGCTGAGGTAGAGGTACGTGTCGCGACCGCGGAGCTGCGGGCCGCGCAGGAAGGCGCAGCCGCCGAGAAGTCATCCTGAGGCCGACCCCCGTTGTGACCGAATGCTCTATTCTGGTCACAACGGGAGGAAGCCATGGACGTCCGACGAACGCGGATCGATCTGCCGCACGCCACGGTCGCGGCGCTGGAGTGGCGCCCGGTCGACGAGACGGCACCGCCGGTCCTGCTGCTGCACGGTGGAGGCGCCGACAGTGCCGAGCTCTCCTGGGGTGAAGTGGGCCCCGCTCTCGCCGGCGCAGGGCACCGGGTCATCGCCCCCGATCTTCCGGGATTCGGGCGCAGCATCCGCGCGGAGTGGACCCTCACGCAGGAGAACCTGGTCCGGCATGTCGGAGAACTCGTCGACGCCCTCGACCTGACCGACTACGCGATCGCCGGGCTCTCGCTCGGCGGAGGGATGGCGGTCGGGCACCTCCTCGATCAGCCGGGCCGCGCTCGGACCGCCGTCCTCCTGGGGTGCTACGGGTTGATGCCCCGACTCGCTGACGGTCTCTTCGGCCGGGTGACGCATCTCACCTCGTTCCTCCTGCTGCGGTCGGGACTCCTGGCCGCGATGACCCGGGCGTATGCGCACAACCCCTCCGCCATGGAGTGCGGACTCCGCGATCTGGTGCGCAACCCGCAGGCGCGCACTCCGGAACTCGTGGACGCGGTCCTCGCCGAGGCAGCCGAGGGCACCGGGTTGGCGACCTTCGGCGAATGGCAGCGCGACCAGGTGCGATGGAATCGGCTGCGCACGGTCTACACCGAGCAGCTGCCCTCGATCCACACGCCGACACTGCTCGTGCACGGCGATCGGGACTCGGGCGTTCCCCTCGCACGTGTCGAGACGGCATCCGGGCTGCTACCGGGCGGGAGGCTGCTCACCGTCCCCGGCGCCGGCCACTGGGTGCAGCGCGACCGACCCGACCTCGTCGTCCCGGCGATGATCGAACACCTTCGAAGGAGCGGCGATGCCCAGACCACGCATCAGTGACCGGCGTGACCGCATCCTCGATGCGGCCGAAGCGCTCGTTCTCGCCCAGGGCTTCGACGCCATGAGCGTCGCATCGATCGCTGAGCGCGCCGGCATCGGCAAGGGCGCCGTGTACCTCGAGTTCGCGGGCAAGCGCGACATCCTCGATGCGCTGCTGCTGCGGGGCAACACGCGCATGGCCGAACGGGTCCGCCACGAGCTCGGCGAGCACCCCCGGCTCAGCGACGCCTGTCGGGAGACGGCTCGAGCGCTGCTCGCCGACCCCTTGATGACCGCGGCCTTCCTCGACGATCAGGGCGTTCTCGGCGCGCACGTGATGGAGGTGACGGACGGCCGGTACCGGGAGCGTCATCGCCGCGTCGTCGACTGGTTCCGCGAGTTGCAGGAGCGAGGCCTCATCGTGACGGATGTCGATCCACGCACACTCGCTCTGGCGCTGTCGAGCACCACGATCGGGCTTCTGTCGGCGGCGCGTCTGCTCGGGCCGCTCGACCCGGTGCTGCTGGAGGGAACGATCGACACCATCGGCCGGATGGCCGCGACCTTCGAGACGGAGCGATGATGCATCGGCAATCCCACGGGCCGAAAGGCACCCCTCCTCTCCTGCTCCTTCATGGCGGCGGCGTGGCCGGGTGGATGTGGAACCCTCTGCGCGCCCGCCTTCAGGAGGGGCGTCGCATCATCGTGCCGGATCTACCCGGCCACGGCGGCAGTGCGGACGAGCCCTACGTGTCGCACGCGGAGACCGTCGGGGCGCTCGCTCGCCTGCTGGAGGACGAGGGGCCGTCTGCGGCGACGGTCGTCGGGTTCTCGCTCGGCGCACAGCTGGCGGTCCTCCTCGCCGCGCAGCGCCCCGACCTCGTCGACCGCGTGGCCGTCGTCAGCGCGCAGGCCGTGCCGATGCGGGCCACCCGCCCCACCCTCGCGCTCCTCGGCGCGCTGTCCGGCCTGGCGCAGCAGGAATGGTTCGCCAGGTTGCAGGCGCGGCAGCTGTTCGTGCCGGACGAGCTCATCCCCGAGTACATCCGGACCTCGGCAGCGATCTCCCGGGAGACGCTTCTCCGCTCCGTCGAGGAGAACCTCCGGTTCGTTCCGCCGGCATCGTGGCAGGCATATCCCGGCGGCGCGATGATCCTCGTCGGCGCCGAGGAGAAGACGCTCATGAAGCGCTCGGCGGCCGCACTGCACACGGCGCTTCCGCACAGCACCCTGCAGGTCGTCGACGGATGCGGGCACGGCATCCCTCTGCAACGCCCCGACTGGTTGGCGCAGCGAATCGAGAACTGGCTCGGTGAAGCTGGCGGACCCCGCTGACGGCGGTCCCCCACCTCTCAGTTCGGGCAGACGCCTTTGTCCTGCAGCGACGCGTCGGTGACGATCGCCCCATCGACGTCGATGTCGATCACCGCCGCACCATCGACGATCTCGAGTCCGGTGAGGGTGAGTCCGGCCGGGAGCTGATCGGCGATGCACACCCGCTGGGGCTGCGTGAGGCCCTGACCGAGCGAGCCGAGCGTCGAACCGAGGTGATCGAGGTCGATGTCGAGGCCGCCGATGCTCGCGGCGACCGGCGTGAGTTCGAGGTCGCCCTCGACGGCACCCGGTGTCAGCGTCAGCGAGAGCGGCACGGCCGCACCGAACACGCTGATGGACCCGCTCACCGTGGCGTTCGGAGCCTCGAACTCCACAGAGTCGATCAGCAGGTCGGTGCCGGTGAGCAGAGAGGTGAACTCGGCTTGATCGATGCGGATCGTGCCGGAGGCGCCGCCGAGATCCCCACCACGCAGAGGCACATCGGTCGCCGTGACGTCCGCCGCGCCGGTGATGCCCTCCAGGGTCACCGAATCGGTCGACAGATGCAGAGAGTCCAGGGTGCCGCCGATGAGCTGCGGGAGCAGGAGCCCTTCCGTCTCGACGTCGAGCTGCTGGTCGGCCGGGAGATCGAGCTGCTCCACGACGATCGACCGCACGATCCCCGGGAGCACCGCCCGCGCGATGAACTCGGCGGCGACGACGAGCGCGGCCAGCACGACCACGACGATCAGCAGCACCCACGGCCAGCGACGGCGTCTGCGCGGCGCAGCTTCCGCCTTCTGCTCGGAGACGGAGCCGGGGATCACGAGCGTCGGATGCTCCGCCGCGGCATCCGGATACGGCAGGGTGTGGTTGTCGTCGCTCATGCCTGCCATCCTGCCGTACCCGAAAGGACGGCGGGGTGCACTACATGCGCTCGGGCGCGGAGACGCCGAGAAGATCGAGTCCGTTGCGGAACACCTGTCCGGCGGCGTCGTTCAGCCAGAGGCGGGTGCGGTGCACGGTCTCGATCGGGTCGTCGCCCTGCGGGATCACACGGCAGTTGTCGTACCAGCGGTGGTACAGACCCGCGAGCTCCTCGAGGTAGCGCGCGACACGGTGCGGTTCGCGCACCTCGGCCGCGAAGGCGACGATGCGCGGGAACTCCTGCAGCGCGCCGAGCAGCGCGCTCTCGCTCTCGTGCGTGAGCGTCTCCGGAGCGAACTCCGAGCGGTCGACGCCGGAGTCTGCGGCGTTGCGTGCGACGTTGTGCGTGCGGGCATGCGCGTACTGCACGTAGAACACGGGGTTGTCGTTGGTGCGCTTCTGGAGCAGTTCGGGGTCGAGGTCGAGCGGCGAGTCGGCGGGCGAACGCTCGAGGGAGTAGCGCAGCGCATCGCTGCCGAGCCAGTCGAGGAGGTCGTCCATCTCGATGATGTTGCCGGCGCGCTTGCTCAGGCGGGCGCCGTTGATCGACACCATCTGACCGATCAGCACCTCGACGTTCTTCTCCGGGTCCTCCCCCGCGGCGCCCGCGATGGCCTTGAGACGGTGCACGTACCCGTGGTGGTCGGCGCCGAGCAGGTAGATCTTGTTCTGGAACCCGCGGTCGCCCTTGTTGAGGTAATACGCGGCGTCGGCGGCGAAGTAGGTGTACTCGCCGTTCGAGCGACGGATCACGCGGTCCTTGTCGTCACCGAAGTCGGTCGTGCGCACCCAGACGGCGCCGTCCTCGTCGAAGACGTGGCCCTGCTCGCGCAGGCGGTCGACGGCCTGATCGATCAGGCTCGCGCCCGAGGCGTCCTTCGCGTGCAGCGTGCGCTCGGAGAACCACACGTCGAAGGGCACGTTGAAGCGCTCGAGCGAGCTCTTGATCTCAGCGAGCTGGAACTCGTACGCGAGCTCCAGCGCGACGACCGGCTGCTCACCCTCGGGCAGCTGCAGCAGATCGGGGCGTGCTTCGAGCACTCGGCCAGCGAGCGTCGCGATGTACTCGCCCGGGTAGCCGCCCTCCGGGGTCGGCTCACCCTTCGCGGCCGCGAGGACCGAGGCGGCGAAGCGGTCCATCTGCGCGCCCGCGTCGTTGATGTAGTACTCGCGGACGGCGTGCGCACCGCTGGCGAGGAGGAGTCGGACGATCGAGTCGCCGAGAGCGGCCCAGCGCGTGTGCGCGATGTGCAGCGGCCCGGTCGGGTTCGCCGACACGAACTCGACGTTCACGCTGACGCCCTCCTGCGACGTGTTGGTGCCGTAGGCGGTGCCGGCGTCGACGATGACCTTCGCCAGGGCACCCGCAGCCGCGGCGTCGAGCCGGATGTTGATGAAGCCCGGACCGGCGACCTCGGCGCTGGCGATCCCGTCGACCGCGGCGAGACCGTCGGCGATCTGCTGCGCGAGTTCGCGCGGGTTGGTGCCGAACGGCTTGGCCAGGCGCATGGCGATGTTCGATGCCCAGTCGCCGTGGTCGCGGTTGCGCGGACGCTCCAGCACGACATCGGCTGCGGTGAGCTCCACGGGCTCGCCGAGGCGTCGTTCCTCGGCGATCGGTGCGAGGACGGCGAGGACAGCGGCGGCGAGGGTTTCGGGGTTCATAGCCTCCCCAGTTTACGGGGCGCGGCAGCCGCATCCGACGGCGCGGGGCGTGCGGAATTCGCATTCGGCTCGGGGTGATCTACTCTCATCCCATGAAGGCCTCCGTCACCCGCCGCCGACTGCGCAGCGCAGGGGTCGCCATCGCCCTCCTCCTCGCCGTCGCGGCAGGCGTTCTCGGCGTGTGGCGACCCTGGACTCCCCTGCCCTCCACGGCGCCCGTCGGAGCTCCGGTCGAAGGGGCCGGTGCAGCCTCCGAGGCGATCGCGCCCGCGCCTCTCACGCTGCCGGCCCACCCGATCGTCCTGGTGTTCGGAGACTCGTGGACCTTCGGCTCCGCGGCGACCGTGCCCACTCTCGGGTACGCGTACCTCCTGGCGGACCTGATCGACGGCGAGACGATCGTGAACGGCGTCCGCGGGAGCGGATATCTGAAGCCGGGACTCGACGGACCGACCTTCGGTGAGCGCATCGCCGCACTCGACCCCACCCTCACCCCGGACCTCGTGATCATGCAGGGGTCGATCAACGACCGGGAGCAGGGGGTCACGGGCTACCGCGAGGCCGTCACGGCTGCCTGGGACGCGATGGCCGCGAAGTACCCGAACGCGGTGATCGTCGTACTCGGTCCGGCTCCGCACGAGCTCCCGGTGGGCGCAGCGACCGCTCGCATCGACACGGATCTCGGCGAGCTCGCCGCGGCGCGCGGCTGGTGGTACATCTCACCCGTCGCCCAGCAGTGGATCACCGAACAGAACTATCTCGACGTCATCGACGTGGAGATCGGGCGCAAGCATCCCTCGACCGAGGGCCACCGGTATCTGGCCGAGAAGGTCGCCGCCGCCCTCGACGAGATGCGCGCTGCGCCGGTCACCGAGGCCGGCGGGTCGGAGACCACCCCCGACGAGTGATATTGTCGATCGGTACGCCTCCGTAGCTCAGTGGATAGAGCGCCGGTTTCCGGTACCGTAGGTCGCAGGTTCGACTCCTGTCGGGGGCACGTCAGCATCAGAAGGCCGCTCTTCGGAGCGGCCTTCCGCGTTCAGTGATGGAAGGCCGATTGGGGCTTCTCTGCCGGCATCGGCGACTCCAGCGCGTCGAGGTAGGCGACCTCCGTCTCGATCGCCCGCATCAGCTCAGCCGCGAGATCCATGCTCAGTCCGTTGCGGACGACGATGCGCTGCACCGTGATCTGCTCGAGGTCGGCCGGCATCGGGTACGCGGGGATCAGCCAGCCCTTCATCCGCAGCCGATCCTGCAGATCGTAGAGCGTCCAGTTCTCGGTGTGTCCTTCTGCGAGGCGCCACGCGAACACGGGGATGTCGCTGCCGTCGTTCCAGAGTTCGAAGGCGTCGAGCTTGCCGATGCCGGCAGACAGGAACTTCGCGACATCCTGCGAGGCCTGCTGCACGGCACGGTATCCCTCGAATCCCAGCCGCAGGAACAAGTAGTACTGGAGCACCACCTGCGCGCCCGGCCTGGAGAAGTTCAAGGCGAACGTCGGCATCTCGCCGCCGAGGTAGCTGACCTTGAACACCAGGTCGTCCGGCAACCACTGCGCTTCACGCCAGATCACCCATCCGAGCCCCGGATACACCAGACCGTACTTGTGGCCTGAGGTGCTGATCGAGTGCACCCGCTCGAGCCGGAAGTCCCAGACCAGGTCAGGCTGCAGGAACGGCGCGATCATCGCGCCGGACGCGCCGTCGACGTGGATGGGGATGTCGAGACCCGTGGCCTTCTGGATCTCGTCGAGCGCTGAGGCGATCTCGGCCACAGGCTCGTACATCCCGGTGTAGGTGACCCCCATGATCGCGACGACGCCGATCGTGTTCTCGTCGACGTACTTCGCCAGGTCGTGCCCGTCGAGCGTCTTGTGCTCTGCGCTGATCGGCACGTAGCGCGGCTCGACGTCGAAGTAGTTGCAGAACTTCTCCCAACACACCTGCACGGCGGCGGACATCACGAGGTTCGGTGTCGAGGCGTCCTTGCCCGCCGCACGCCTGGCCTGCTGCCAGCGCCGCTTGAACGCGAGCCCGCCGAGCATGCATGCCTCGGACGAGCCGATCGTCGACGTCCCGATGCTCTTCTCCGCATCCGGCGCGTTCCACAGATTCGCCAGCATGTGCCAGCAGTTGTCCTCGATCTCCGCCGTCTGAGGATACTCGTCCTTGTCGATCATGTTCTTGTCGAACGACGCGGAGTAGACCTGCTTGGCGTCATCATCCATCCAGGTGCTGACGAACGTCGCGAGATTCAGCCTCGCGTTCCCGTCGAGGATCGTCTCGTCCTCCACGATCTGCTTGGCCGTGTCGGGAAGGGATTCCGTGGCGGGGATGACATGACGGGAGGTGATCGTCGCCTCCCCCGGCCTCGTGAACATCGGCTGGTCGTCGGCGGAGTATGCAGTCATGTCCGGAGCCTTTCGCGTGGTGACGACGTCACGCCGTGGCGCGTCCGTACCGTCGCTGGTCGTGTGTCGTCCACTCTGGCAATCGGCGCGGCCGCCCGCCACCCCCGCGCAGGGTCGCACGTGCGAACCCGGAAGGTCCCCCGGGTGAATTCCCGAGTGCACCCGCATTTCGCCGCAGCACCGCGGCTAGCCTGACCGTGAAGCGGGAGCCACCGCGGAGTGGACTCCTGTCGTCAACGGCCGAGGTGGTCGGCTCAGCCCCGAACGGGGAAGCGACCATGCTGAACGAGAAGAAGGAGCTTCCATGACCGCGGAACTGCCCGGATCGATTCTGCCGCTTCCTGACCGTGAGTATCAGGGCCCGGTCGTCTTCGACGCGAAGAAGTCGAAGGCCGACTTCCCTCCCCTCGTCGCCAAGCGCCCGCCGAAGAGCGCACCCAATGTGCTCGTGATCCTCCTCGACGACGTGGGCTTCGGCGCCTCGAGCGCGTTCGGCGGCCCGATCCACACCCCGACGGCGGAGCGCCTCGCGAACGCCGGACTGAAGTACACGCGTTTCCACACCACCGCGCTCTGCTCGCCCACCCGAGCCGCCCTGCTGTCCGGGCGGAACCATCACGCCGTCGGCATGGGGCACATCACCGAGACCGCGACGCCCTCGCCCGGGTACCGTTCCACCCGGCCGAACTCCGCAGTGCCGCTGCCGGAGATCCTGCGCCAGAACGGCTACAACACGGCACAGTTCGGCAAGTGCCATGAGGTACCGGTGTGGGAGACGGGTCCGACAGGTCCGTTCGACCACTGGCCCGCGTTCTCGGGCTTCGAGCGGTTCTACGGTTTCATCGGCGGAGAGACCAACCAGTGGACGCCGGCCCTCGTCGATGGCGTCACGGCGGTCGAGCCGCCGACGGATGAGGGCTACCACCTCATGCCCGATCTGGCCGACAAGACCATCGATTACGTCCGGCAGCAGAAGAGCCTGACCCCGGACAAGCCGTTCTTCATCTACTTCGCTCCCGGCGCGACGCACGCCCCGCATCACGTCCCCAAGGACTGGATCGCGAAGTACAAGGGAGCGTTCGACCACGGGTGGGATGCGCAGCGGGAGCAGACGTTCGCGAAGCAGATCGAACTCGGCGTGATCGCCCCGGATTCGAAGCTCACCGAGCGCCCCGAAGGGCTGCCCGCCTGGGACGACGTTCCCGAGGAGCAGAAGCCGATCCTCGCGCACCAGATGGAGGTCTATGCGGGATTCCTGGAGTACGCCGACTTCCACACCGGCCGAGTCATCGATGCGCTGGAGGAGCAGGGGATCCTCGATGAGACCCTCGTGTACTACATCATCGGCGACAACGGCGCGAGCGCGGAGGGCGGCATCAACGGCGCCTACATGCTGACGACCGCCTCCAACGGCGGCGGCCAGTTCGAGACCGTCGAGTTCTGGAACGAGCACCTCGACAAGGTCGGCGGTCCGGAGGCGTACAACCACTACTCCGTGGCCTGGGCGCACGCGATGTGCACGCCCTATCAGTGGACGAAGCAGGTGGCTTCGCACTACGGCGGCACCCGCAACGGCACCATCGTGCACTGGCCGAGCGCGATCGAGGGATCCGGCGAGGTCAGGCATCAGTGGCATCACGTCATCGACATCGCCCCGACCGTCCTCGATGTCGCGGGTCTCGCCGAGCCGCACACGGTGAACGGGGTGACCCAGATCCCGATGCACGGCGTCTCGATGGCCTACTCGTTCAACGCACCGGACGCCGACGAACGGCACGTCACGCAGTACTTCGAGCTGATGGGCAACCGCGGCATCTATCACAAGGGGTGGACCGCGCAGACGAAGCACCGCACGCCCTGGGACGTCGTCTCGAAGGCGCCGGACTTCTCGGCCGACGTGTGGGAGCTGTACGACACCTCCGTCGACTGGACGCAGTCGAACAACCTGGCATCCGCGCATCCCGAGAAGCTCGCGGAGATGCAGCAGATGTTCCTGATCGAGGCGGCACGGCACAACGTGTTCCCGCTCGACGACCGGGCGGCCGAGCGCATGAACCCCGCCATCGCCGGGCGACCGACGCTCGTCACGGGCGACCGGCTGCGCCTGTATCCGGGGATGATCCGGCTCGGCGAGAACGTCGCGCTGAACGTGAAGAACCGCTCGTATTCGGTCACCGCAGAGCTCACCGTTCCCTCCGACGGAGCCCTCGAGGGCGCGATCGTCGCACAAGGCGGGCGTACCGGCGGATGGTCGTTCTTCGCCGAGGACGGCAAGCTCGGATATCACTACAACTACTGCGGCCTGGTCCGCACGACGGTGCTGTCGGACCGCCCGATCGGTGGCGGCGACCATCAAGTCCGCGTGGAGTTCGCGTACGACGGAGGCGGGATCGGGAAGGGCGGCGACGTCACCCTGTACATCGACGGCGTGGCCGCCGGCTCAGGACGCGTCGAGCACACCCACCCGCTGTACTTCTCGTTCGACGAAGGCATGGACACCGCAGAGGACACGGGGATGCCGGCCTACGAGGGCTACAAGGAGTGGGGCGGCAAGTTCAGCGGCACGATCTCGTGGGCTGAAGTCGCTCTCGGCACCGATGACCACAACCACCTGGTCGACCCGGAAGAGCACCTCAACGCCGCCCTGCGGCATCAGTAGGGCGCGAGCGCACGGGAGGACCCGGCTCGATCGGACCGGGTCCTCCTCCAGCACTGACCGACCGATCGAGAGGGGATCCGAGATGAACGACCACGCCACCCTGCCTTCCTGGCGGGACACCCCCACTCGCAGAGACATCGAGGCGTTCGTCGCGTCGGTCACGGACGGACCGGACGCCGTGCCGGTAGAGGAGCGGATCGCGGTGTTCGACAACGACGGCACCCTGTGGTCGGAGAAGCCGATGCCGACACAGCTGCACTACGTGGTCGAGCAATGGCGCGCAGCCGCGGAGCGCGACCCGGCACTGGCCGAGCGGCAACCGTATCTCGCCGCCGTGAGCGGCGACTTCGGATGGCTGAGCACGGCGATCGACAAGCACTATGCGGGCGACGACTCCGACCTGAAGGTCATCATCCAGGCCCTGGTCGGCCTGACCGACGGCATGAGCGTCGAGGACTACGCGCGTTCCGTCGGGGAGTTCTACCGGACGGCGCAACATCCGACACTGAGGCGCCCGTACTCCCAGGCGGTGTTCCAGCCCATGGTCGAGCTGCTCCGATACCTCGAGCACCACGGCTTCACCTGCTACATCGTGTCGGGCGGCGAGCGCGACTTCATGCGGCCGATGACGCAGGCCAATTACGGCATCCCGCCCGAGCGTGTCGTCGGGTCGGCGTTCGGACTCAGCTGGGACGACGCCGACGCGACCGTGCGGTACTCGTCGTCGCTCGCGTTCTTCGACGACGGACCCGAGAAGCCGGTGCGGATCTGGACTCGCATCGGGCGGCGACCGCTGTTCGCCGGAGGCAATTCCAACGGCGACACCGCGATGCTGGACTTCGCGCGCCGCGGACCGCGAGCCGGCTTCGCGGTCCTGATCCACCACGACGACCCGTCTCGTGGCGACACTCCGTACGACGCCGGGGCCGAGCGGGCTCTCGCGACCGCCGCCGACAGCGGGTACACCGTGGTCAGCGTGAAGGACGACTGGGAGAGCGTGTTCCCTCCGTCGGCGGCTGAGGCGCAGGGGGCCTGAGCCCCGCCGAAGAGCGAACGCCTGCAGTGGCTCAGGTCGTCGCCGAGACCGTGTCGCCCGACTCCGCGACCTCACCGCCCGGTTCATCCACGGCGGGTTCGGTCGCGGTGGAGGGACGCCGCAGCAGCTCGACCAGGATCAGATAGACCACGAGTCCGACCGTCACCCCGAACACCGAGCCGAACGACACCGGTCGCGTCATGATGAGGATGAGCAGCGCGAGCGCCATGCCGACGATGACGATCGGACCGTGGAAGCGGTCGACCGCAAGACCGAACCGTCCTGTCGAGAGTCCTCGTCGCTCCCAGGTGCCGCGGATGGCTGCGAAGCCGCTCCCCAGAGCACCGCGGATGGCCACGGCACTGCGGGTGGAACCGGCGACCCAGGCCCACACCGCGACGAGCACTCCGACCAGGGCGATGGCCGCGATCGTCGAGCTCAGCAGGGAGGTCACCTGGTCGAACAGCGACTGTGCCGCTGCAGCCGTCATGATCGACGGGCTCACCGCGCCGATGAAGAACGTCCTGCCGATGCCCATCCCGGCCGAGAGGAGCAGGAACGCCGCGGCGAGCGCCGCGCTGGTCCAGAAGAGCGCACGCGGACGGTTCCGCGCGATCAGGATGCCGGCGACGACCAGCCCGAGGACGACCCACGGCAGCCAGAAGCCTGCGGCGACCGCGATCTGGTAGACCGTCCGCACCAGGACCAGAGCGTCGGCTTGCGCGATCGGGATCGAACGATCGACCACGGGGATCAGATCGGCGAATCCGACGCCGCGCTCAGCGAGCACCGACTTGACACGTTCGACCACCAGGCCGAGGTCGAGCGAGAGGACGCCGTCGTCTCCGAGCTGCCATGCGGTGTCCGGGCTGTTCTGCATGAGCGCCACGGCACGCTCGTGGGTGAAGCGCAACGACTGCGCCCAGATGTCGGCGAACTGGTCCGAGGCGACGACGTCATGGACCACCCCGTCGACGAGCGACGTCAGGCCGCTGGCGGCCGGTGCCTCCAGAAGGGTGAGGGCGGATGCGGCGCGCGGCGGGAGATCCAGCTCTCGAAGCCCGTCGAAGACGTCCCCGACGACCGCGTCGAGGTCCACCTGCTCGTGGATCGCGGCGCTGACCTGATCGGAGACGAAGTCCTGCACATCGGGATCGTCGGCGAGGGGCGCGAATGTCGCGACGAACCGGTCGTCGTCGACGAGCTGGAGCCGCGCCCACGTGCCCATCGCGGCGATCGGAGCCATCAGGACCGCGACGGCGAGCACGATGCCGGCGACGATGCTCCTGGCCACCGGGCGACGTCGGGGCCTTTCGTCGGTCACGCTCTTGAGCGTCTCGTTCTCCTGTTCGAGGAGGAGCACGCGCGCGCGCAGATCGTCCAGTTCGCTCATCGGTCGTCCTCCTCGATGTGCCGTCTCCGTCCGCCGTCTCCGACGGGCGCCGTGCTCGTCAACTCAGGAGCTTCTGCTTCGCCGCGACGAACTCGTCCTCGGTCAGGACACCGGAGTCCTTCAGCGACGCGAGCTGCTGCAGCTTCGCGATCATGTCGTCGGCTCCCGTGGGCGCGGACGCGGCCGGGGCCGCGTACTGAGCCGCCGCGCTCTGAGCGGCGGCATCGAGCTGCGCCTGCTGCTGCGCCGCCTCGTACTGCTCCTGCTCATACTGCCCCTGGGCCCGCTGCTGCTGATGCCTCGACATCGCACCGCCGACGGCCGTCGCCGTGCCCGCGACCACGGCGGTCCTGGCGGCCAACCCGATCAGTCCCGGTCGACCGAATCTTCTCAATGGCATGTCATTCACCTTCCTGATCGAGGATGTCCATCATGGCGTTCACGACAGGAGCGGGAACCCGCTCGCTCCGGAGCACCTGCCCTCCTGCCGCCGCGAGACTCTGGGCCAGCTTGCGAGCGAAGGCGAGTTCCAGGACCACGACCGCAGCGGACTGCCCCGGAGCGAGCGCACCGGCGAGGGCTTCGACGTCCTCTTCGCCGGCGAGTCCTGCCGCGATCGGCTCGAAGTCGTCCAGTCCCAGGGACCCGTCGCCCGAGTCGAGTTCGACGATCTCGACCGACCCGCTCGCTGATTTCGAGAGCACAACGAAGTCGAGAAGCCGGACGACGCCGCTGTCGACGAGGTCGGTGAGCGCTCGGAACGTCGCCGGGTCGGGACGATCCCCTTCGAAACCGACGAGGTAGAACTCGGCTGGGCCGAATCGGAAGTCATTCATGGATCGTCCTCTCTCGCCGGGCGCACCGACCGCGGCTGAGCATCATGGTCGCACCGAGCTCGCCACCGTGTCCGGCGATCTCACCCGAATCGGATGAGTGTTCGATCTGCCGGTGTACTCCCGGGGTCGCCCGCTAGGGGTGAGCGTCACTCCCCTGTGCTGCGTCGCGCTGTCACGATCGCCGTACGCAGTAACTCAACGAAAGGGGTCCGAAGTGTCCATTTGGTCAAGCTTCTGGGACATCATCTGGTGGTTCTTCTGGGTCTTCGTGTTCATCTCCTACCTGATGGTGCTCTTCAACATCGTGGCCGACCTGTTCCGGGACCACGCGCTCAACGGCTGGTGGAAGGCAGTGTGGATCATCTTCCTCATCTTCGTCCCCTTCCTGACGGCTCTCGTCTACCTGATCGCGCGCGGCAGGGGGATGGGCGAACGTAGCGCCTCCGCCTACAGGGAGCAGCAGCACGCCGCCGACTCGTACATCCGCAGCGTTGCCGGATCCAGTCCCAGTGACGAGATCGACAAGGCGTCGAAGCTCCTCGCCGCCGGCACCATCACTCCCGACGAGTTCGCCTCCATCAAGGCGCGAGCCCTGGGCTGAGCATCGTGGCTGAGGCGGTCGATGTGACCCTGCAGGCGCTCGGCGACGTCGAGTTCGTCGTCGTGCGCCTGGAGGACGACCGCCTCAGCCCGAACATCCTGGAGGCCCTGCTGCGACAGGTCGAGAGCGGCGCCATCCGCCTCCTGGACTTCCTGATCATCCGTCGGCTCGACGGAGCCGAGTGGCGCTTCATCGAGATCGACGCCGATGAGTTCGCTCTCGCGGGTCTCGGTTTGGATACGCCCGGCCTCGTCTGCGAAGACGACGCCCGATACTTCGCCTCGCGGATTCCCGTGGGCTCGCTCGCGGCTCTCATCCTCGTGGAGCCGACCTGGTGCGAGAGATTCGCGCGTGATGTCGATCGGCGCGGAGACAGCGTCCTCGCCACCCAGCCGATCCCGGCAGCGATCGCGAACACGATTCTCGCCTCCGCCCTGCATCAGCTGTGACCGTTGCCGCCCCCGAGGCGGCCGGCAGCGACGTCAGACGGTGGTCCGCACCGCCTCACGCCGGGAGGACACCCCGAGCTTGCGGTAGATCGCTCGCTGGTGGGTCTTGACCGTGTTGATCGATACCGCCAGCTCGCCGGCGATCTCGTGCAGCGTGCGCGCGGTCTGCAATTGCTGGAACACATCGCGCTCCCGCTCGGAGAGCGTGTCGACCAGCGAGCCCGCGGCGTCGTTCGCGAGGCACCGCCCGATGAAGTCCTCGAACTGGGTGCCGAAGTGCACGTGCTCCCCCAGAAGCTTGCGCACTGCCGTCTCACGCGGCCCGAAGGGCAGCCGGATGTTCTCCCCGGAGGCGACAGCGACCGCGGCCTCGCAGATCTCGTGCGCCTCGTCGTGATGCCCGGTGTGACGACGCAGCACCGCCGCGGTGATCAGCGTCGCGGACTTCACGTAGGAGGCCTCGCCGAAGAGCCGCAGCGACCTCAGCATCTCCAGCGCCGCAGCGTACTCGCCGGCGCGGCGCAGCACTCCGGCGAGCGCCACATTGACGACCGGGAGGTCGGGACACTTCACGTACTTCCTGGCGATGCGCAGCGCACGATCCTGCCTGCCGACGGCCTCTTCGAGCAGCGCGACGGAAGACTCCCGGAACGCCGGCCAGGAGATGCCATGGACGACTTCGAGCGGGATGTCCTGGATTCCGATCGCCGCACGGCGGCAGGCCCCGACGTCTCCCGTTTCCGCGGCCGCATACGCGATCATCATGCGCGCGACGCTGGTGAAGGATCGGTCGGAGCTCCCGTTGGCGATCACGGTGGAGAACTCGCGGATCGCCTGTGCGGACTCCCCCGACCAGTAGGCGACGTACCCGGCAGCGGTGGCCGCGCTCCCTCCCGCGTAGGTGCTCCAGGGAAGACTGACATCGTCGGCCCCCCGTGCGGCGGCGAGCGACACCCGCGCATCGGTGAAGTGCCCCGCCCAGGTCTGGCCGAACGCGAGGTGACCCAGCGAGCGCTTCGCGAGCTCGCGGTCGCCCGAAGCCTGAGCCTCCCTCGCCGCGGCCGAGAAGTACTCGAGCGGGATCATCGGATTGCCCCGATGACGGATCTCCGTCCAGCCGAGGAGATAGTTGAGCGCCGCACGGTCACCGAGTTCGGTCGAATCCGCTTCGAGAAGCATCTGCCGCACCTTGGCGCTCGCTTCGGCCACCTCGGCGCGTTCATCCGCGATGAAGAGCCGGGCGATCTGGAGGACCGCAGGCTCCTCGCCGTCGCCCGTCCTGGCCACCGTCGCCTCGGCGCGGCGGAACAGCTCGCGCGCGACGCGATGGTCGCCCAGGACGTCGCTCGCGCACGCGCGGACCAGAAGCACCTGCGCATCATCCGGTGTGCGGTGCAGCATCTCCGTCGCCGTACGCTCCACCTCAGCCGCGCTCGCGCCGACCACGAGGCCGACCCAGTGCCGGAGCAGGGTATCTCTGGCGGTCACCGGTTCATGGGCACGGAGAGAATGAGCGATCGATGCGATCGGATCCGTCGCTTCGATCGCGATGGCCGCGCGGCGATGGCAGGCGGCGGCGCGCGCGGCATCGAGTCCCACGATCTCGGCGCACTGCCGTGCGAAGGATGCATGCCAGCGATACACGACGCCGTGCGGTCCCTCGAACCGGTCGAGGAAGAGGCCGAGTCGAACGCAGGTCTCCAGCAGCTCCCCGGCATCGGGGCGTTCCGTGACCGCGGCGGCCAACTCGGGCGTCAGTTCGCCGCAGACGCTCGCGTCGAGCACGAAGTCCGCGACATCGGGCGGCAGCGCCCCGAGGACGTGCTCGCGAACATAGTCGCCGAGGAAGCCGGAAGCACTCTGCGCCCGGGAATCCGGACGAGCCCCGCCGATCATCATGAGGCGGACGGCGATGGGCCATCCTCTCGTCTCCTCGAAGATCGTGTCGGCCGCGAGTCCGTTCGACTCCGCGCCACGAAGGAGTGTCACCTCGGGCGCCGTGAAGCTGAGGGTCTCCGCGCCGACGAAGGACTCAGGGTGTGTGACCCGATGCCGAGAGAGCGTGACCTCCAGCAGCGTCGTCCCGACGAGCACGACCCGCAGGCTGTCCGGAGCCTGCTCGGCGAGCATCCCGAGGAGCCCCCGACGCCAGTCCTCCCCCGCACGCTGCGCATCGTCGATGATCAGGTGGACTCGGGTGTCGAGGCCCTCCAGAACTCCGCAGATCTCCTCATAGGCATGGCTCGGGTCGTCCAGGTCGCGCGCGAGTTCGAGCGGGCGACCCGCACGCTCGGCGCCGACGAGCAGGGCGTTCACGACCCCCTGCGTGAGACGCGAGGGGTCGGAGTCGAAGGAGCTGAGTCCGAGCCAGGCGACCTGCTCGAGTCCGGAGGCCCAGTCCGCGACGGCGGTGGTCTTGCCGAACCCGCTGGGCGCGCTCACCACGGTCAGCGGATCGACCGCCGCGGCCTCGTCGATCGCGGAGCTCACGCGTTCACGGCGGATGGCGCCGGGCTGGGGTGCCGGCGGCCGGAAGCGCACCGTCGGTCCCGGCGTCGTCGAGCGTACGGGGGGCGACATGGCACCAAAGCTAGTGGCGTTGCCGCAGCGCCTTCAAGGGCATCCTCCGGGTGATCTTTTCAGTCCGCGACCACCTGTCCGGCGTCGCGTTTGAGCGCATCGGCGGTGCGGATGAAGAGGATGATCCAGGTGAAGACGACCGTCCCCGCCACCAGCTCGACGGCGGTGAGCGTGTAGTAGCCGACGGCGAAGAACACCGACAGCAGCAGGATCAGCAGGATGAACACGTAGCCGAGCAGCAGGAACGTCCGCGAGACGCCGGGCACCCACCGGCGGATGGCCACGACCAGGACCGCATAGGCGACGACCATGCCCGACGCGACAGCCGTGTGGAGTGCGAAGTAGTCATCGACGGGGAACACTCCGACGAGCCCGAGGAAGATGCCGACGACGACGAGGCAGGTCCGCACCGAGGCGACCCCGCGCGGATGCGTCGTCGGGATCCCCTTCGTGGCGTAGCGGGCGAGGGTGGTCACGAGGATCCCCGCGACGATCAGCGTCAGGTTGAACGCCCGCGCCGAGAGGTCGTCCGTCATGCCGAGAGCGCTGAGGTTCTCCTTCCACCACTGCGGATCACTCGCGGTGAGCATGCTCGCGAGGACTCCGAGCACGAGGAAGACGGCGAGCACCGTCGCCAGGAGCTGCAGATCGAGGTGGGTCGCAGAGTAGTAGGTCACATACGCCGTGAGCCCGGCCGCTGCCCCTGCCAGCATCAGGACCGGCACCGGGAACACGACGGCCCCGATGAGCCCGGCCTCCACGATCGTGGCCGCCAACGTCCAGCCGAGCAGCGCGATCATGGCGTGGGCGAACGCGAACGCGGCGATGTCGACGATGTCGAGAACACCCAGTCGCTTCTCTCTGGCGGGGTCTGCCGCGATGATGCGTCCCAGCACGAAGACCACGATCGCCGTGACCGCAGACATCAGTGCGGCGAACTGTCCGATCGAATCGGGGCCGGAGATGGGCGCGGCCTGCAGCCGGAAGACCACGAGGGCTACGAGCGCCGCGAGGACGAAAGCGAAGATCGAGATCTGGAGTCCGATGGCCTCGCGTGCACGCTCCCGTGTGGCGCCGTGCGAGCGGGCTGCGGTGAGGAGGTCCTGTCGAGGCGGCGTCGTGGACATGGGCCCAGTTTCCCCGCCCCGCCCGACTGCTGTACCCGGGGGTTCATCCGTCGCGGGTGATGCGGGACGGGAACGGCGTGGTGTCGTACTCACCCGCGCGGGGTGAGCGTCGTGCCCGGACGACCGCCCGTTCGCCGCATCCTGTTCGCATGAGGAAGAGGACCCGGAGGACGACCCCGAGCGGCCCGCGATCGTGAGCCTGGACAACCTGTTCCCTGACGGACTCTCGGCTTGGCAGATCGTGCTGGCCGTGCTCTCCGTGCTCCTCGGCTGGCTGCTGTCACGATTCGCGCGCAAGGGCGTGCTGAAACTCGCGGCACGGACCCCGGGCATCTCGGACTCCGTGTCGCAACTGGCCGCGCGGTTCACCCAGTACTCCCTGCTCCTCGTCGGCATCGGGGTCGGCCTGGCCTTCCTCGGCGCGAACGTCCAGCCCCTGCTCGCGATGACGGCCATCGCCGTGGTCGTGCTGATCCTGGTGCTGCGCGGAGTCGCGGACAACTTCGCGGCCGGCGTGCTGATCCAGTCGCGCCAGTCGGTGAAGATCGGCGAGGAGATCGCGATCGACGGTCCCGATGGGGTGATCCGCGGCACGGTGCAGGAACTCAACGGGCGCGCCGTGATCCTCACCACGGTGGACGGCCGGACCGTGCACGTACCCAATGCCACTCTGCTCACGGGGATCCTGGTGAACGACTCCCGGCACGGGTCGCGTCGCAGCGAGCTGGAGGTGAGGGTAGCCCGAACGGACGGGCTCGATCTGGACGAGGTGATCGGAGTCATCACCGGCGCGGCGAGCGACGTCGAGGGTGTGCACGCCCGGGAGCATCCGGGAGTGCGCATCACCTCTGTCTCTCCTGGCCGGTGGGTGCTGGCCCTGCAGATCTGGCATCATCCGCTGCACGGCGCCGTCGTCGTCTCCGATACCGTGCACGCGGTCGCGGAGGCACTGGAGGGGGCCGGCCACCGAGCCGTGGTCTCCCGGCAGCAGAGCACTCCTCCCCTCGTCACGCCCGAACCGTTCTGAGCATCCACGGTCGGAATCCCCGTCCGCGAGGCGACCGGCATTCGGCGCGAGCGGCGGTTACGCTGGCCGCGTGACCACCACGCCGGCGCCCGAGCGCTCCTCAGACCGGATGCTCTCCCCCAGCCTGCGGGTGCTCCTCGTGCTCGCGGCGAGCGTGATCACGCTGGCGGGCGTGTACTTCGTGCGGGACCTCTTCGGTCCGATCGCGCTCGCGATCGTGATCGTGATCATCTGCGAGCCGCTGCGTCGTCCCCTCGACCGGCGCGGCTGGCCCCGGTGGGCGAGCACCACCGCCGTGATCGTGCTCGCCTACCTGATCCTCCTGGCGATGGGCGCTCTGCTCTGGCTCGCGGGCACGCAGTTCGCCCGACTGATCGGCGACCTCGTGTCGGAGGGAGGCCTGGCGGAAACCGCCGATGAGGTCGTCGGCTGGCTGCAGGCTCTCGGTCTGGACCAGGAGGCATCGGATGCCGCCGCCTCCGTCCTCGATCCCACGACGTTGCTCGGCATCGCACGAAGCGTCGGCGGAACGGTGCTCAGCGTGGCGACCGCTCTGTTCTTCGTCTGCGCGTACATCATCTTCATGGCCGCCGATGCCGCACGCTACCGTGAGGCGCCCGCGCTCTTCGGAACGACGAAGGGCGCCGTCATCGCACGCATCACGCGCCTCAACTCCGGCGTCCGTCGCTACTACATCGTCAACGCCTCGTTCGGCGCCATCGTCGCGATCATCGACGGCCTCGCTCTGTGGTGGATGGGTGTTCCCGCTCCGGTCGTCTGGGCGATCCTCGCCTTCGTGACGAACTTCATCCCGAACATCGGGTTCGTCCTCGGGCTGGTCCCCCCGGCGATCCTCGCCTTCGTGGTCGGAGGCTGGCCGCTGCTCCTCGGAGTGGTCGCCGTCTATTGCATCGTCAACGTGGTCCTCCAGGTGCTCGTGCAGCCGAAGTTCGTCAGCGATGCGGTCGATCTCAGCCTCACCCTCAGCTTCTTCTCGGTCATCTTCTGGACATTCATCATCGGACCGCTCGGCGCGATCCTGTCGATCCCGCTCACGCTGCTCGCCCGCACGCTGGTCTTCGAGGGCGATCCGGATGCGACGTGGTTGCGCTGGCTCTCCGGAGACCGCACGGCCGTGCCTCCGGCTCCCGCACCGGAGCCGGTCCCCGCGGGCCGCGGCCGTCGTCGGCGTCGCATCGCCCGCAAGGCCTGAGAGCCCCCCGCTCACCCGTAAATCACCCGGGGGAGGTTGCGCGCAGGCATGGTCCGCGACTTTCCCGCAATGGGATGGTGGACGCGAACGCGCCCGACCGAGGCGCGGTGCCGGAGGGAGGCGACGTGCAACGTCCGCTCGCGGGCCTGAACAGGCGGAACTTCGTCACGGAGCTGACGGCCGGCATCACACTGCTCGCGATCGCGATCCCGCTGAACATCGGATACGCGCAGATCGCCGGCCTTCCCGCCACCGCGGGGCTGTACGCCCTCATCGTGCCGACGATCGTGTACGCGCTGGTCGTCTCCTCGCGCCAATTGGTCGCCTCGCCTGATGCCGCGGCGGCCGCGCTGGTCGCCTCCTCGATCGGTGGCCTCGCCGCTGCCGGCAGCGCCGACTACGCCACCCTCGCCCTCGCCCAGGCGATCATCTGCGGCGTCATGTTCGTGCTGCTCGCCGTGTTCAAACTCGGCTTCCTGGCGAACTTCCTCTCCAAGCCGATCCTCGTCGGATTCGTCGGTGGCCTCGCGCTCGACATCATGGTCAGCCAGGTCGCGAAGATGCTCGGCGTGAAGATCGACTCCGGAAAGGAATTCACCGGCAAGGTGGCCGACCTCATCGGCGGCTTCACGACGCTCAACGGCTGGGCTGTCGTCATCTCGGTCTGCTCCGTCGCCGTCCTGCTGCTGGGACGCCGGTACCTCCACGCCGTCCCCTGGGCTCTCATCGTGCTGGTGGCGACGACACTCGTGGTCGTCCTCACGAATCTCGATCAGCGAGGGGTCGCCGTGCTGGGCGAGGTGCCCGCCGGTCCGCCCGTGCTCACCTGGCCGATGATCGACTGGTCCCTGTGGCTCGCGCTGGTGCCCTCCGCGATCGCGCTCACGATGGTGACCACGGCTGAAGGGCTGCTCGTCTCGCGCTCCTACTCCGAGAAGCACGGGTACCCGTTCCACGCGAACCGCGACCTCCTCGCCTTCGGCTTCTCCAACATCGCCGCGGGTACGCAGGGCAGCTTCGCGGTGGGCTCATCGACGTCGCGCACGGCGGCGATGGACCAGGCCGGATCCCGCACCCAGTTCCCGGCTCTGATCCTCGCTGCGGGAACCCTCCTGCTCCTCCTGTTCGGCACGGCGCTCCTCGCCGACATCCCGTCGCCCGCCATCGGTGCGATCGTCGGTGTCGCAATCATCCCGCTGCTCGGGATCCGCGACTTCATCGATCTGTGGCGCAAGGATCGGTTCGAGTTCCTCATCGGCGCCACCTGCTTCCTCGTCACGCTCTTCGTCGGTTCGATCGCCGGCATCGTCGTCGCGTTCGTGCTCGCCCTCATCAACCTGGCCAAGCGCGCCTCGAATCCCGCGATCGACGTCTTGGAATCCAGCGGCGACCCGGGCGAATCCCTGCTCGAGGATGCTCCGGCCGGGACCACGACCGCTCCGGGCGTCATCGTGATCCGATTGGCCGCTCCCCTGTTCTTCGCGAACGGAGCCATCTTCTCGACGGCGGTGAAGGACGCAATCCACTCGGCCGGAGAGGGATCCGTCCGTCACCTGGTCGTCGACATGGAAGCGGTGACCGATGTGGACGTCACCGGCGCGGAATCGTTCGTCGCCCTCAAAGACTGGCTCGCCACCCACGCCGTGTCCCTCGCCTTCAGCAGGGTGCGCCCGAACACGCTCCACCGGCTCACCGCCCTCGGGCTGCTGGAGTCCGAAGAGGTCTACGCGACCAACCGTGAGGCGATCACTCGACTGGTCTCCTCCACGACCGGATCCGCTCCAGAGAAAGGCAACTGATGGGAACCGTCATCGGCGACATGCTTCCGCTCGCGCTCGGCGTAGCGATCAGCCCCATTCCCATCATCGCGGCGATACTCATGCTGCTCTCGCCGAAAGCGCGCGTCACCAGCGTCGGATTCCTGTTGGGCTGGGTGATCGGGATCGTGGTGGCGGTCACCGTGTTCACTCTGGTGTCGTCGGTCCTGCCGGAAGAAGACCCCGACGCATCCCGCCCCATCCGAGGCGTGGTGCAGCTCGTCCTCGGGGTGCTGCTGTTCCTGCTCGCGTTCGGACAGTGGCGCAAGCGTCCGAAAGCCGGCGAGGAAGCCGCGTTGCCGAAGTGGATGAAGGCGATCGACACCGTCACCTTCCCGGTCGCGTTCGGTCTGGGATTCCTGCTCTCGGCGGTCAACCCGAAGAACCTGATCATGGCGGCCGGCGCCGGCACCGATCTCGGCGGAGCGGCGCTCCCCGTCGGCTCGACCGTCGTGGTCATCGTCGTGTACACGCTCATCGCTTCGTCGACCGTGCTCATCCCGGTCATCGGCTACCTCATCGCCTCTGACCGTCTCCGCGCACCGCTCGACGCCCTGCGAGGCTGGCTCGCCGCCGAGAACGCGGTCATCATGGCCGTCCTGCTGCTGGTGATCGGGGTATCCATGATCGGCAAGGGAATCGGCAGCTTCTAGCGCCGCCGGAAGCGCCGACAGGGACAGGAGACGAACGCATGGGCGAATTGATCCTGGCGCTCGTCCCGGTCGCGCTCGGCGTCGTGCTCAGTCCACTCGCGATCATGGCGCTGGTCGCCGTGCTGCTCTCGCGGAACGCCAGGGCTAACGGGATCGCGTATCTCCTCGGTTGGATCCTCGGGCTGGCCGGCCTCATGGCGCTCTTCCTGTGGCTGTTCCCGCTGCTGGCCGTCCACGAGGTGGGCGAGCCGCCGCTGTGGGTGCCGCTCGTGCGGCTGCTCGTCGGACTCTTCCTCGTCGCCTCCGCCGTCTGGGTGTACCGAAAGGGACGAGCCCACATCGCCCGGATGGCCGCGGCCTCCACCCCGCAGGACGTCGTCGCCGCCTCTCCTCAGCTTCCCGGATGGCTCCATTCGGTCGAGTCCTTCCGGCCGGGACGCACGTTCCTCCTCGGCACCGGCCTCTTCGTGCTGAATCCGGTCGACGCCTCCTGCGCGATCATCGCCGCCCTCGACATCACACTCTCGGGGGTCGACCCGACCGCGGGCCTCTGGGTGGCCGTCGTCTTCGTGGTGATCGGCGTTCTGCCCATCGCCCTCCCCGTGGCCTACGTGGTGGTCCGGGGCAGCGCGGCCCAGCCGCTCCTGGATCGGGTGCGCACCTGGATCGCCGGCAACACGCACGTGCTCAATGCGGCGCTGCTCCTCGTGATCGGGGCGCTCCAGCTCGAGAAGGGCATCGGAGGCCTGCTGTGAAACGTGGTAACGCGCGCACGGTCCCGTGCGAATCGTCGTCCTCCCGCCTCAGCGGGGGATCGTGCCGCCGACGCGTGCAGGTATCGCGGCATTCCGAGAGATGAAGGAGACCGAAGATGGCCTCGACCTCGAGGCACATCTTGCGGCGGCCATGGCGAGAGACTGACGCCCCACACGACGGCGGTGGCGTATGCTCACTCGATCCCGAGAGCGTGCGCCGCCGCCGTCACTGCGTCGCGATCGGAGACGCCGAGCTTGCGGTAGATGTTGCGCACGTGGGTCTTGACGGTGTTCGGCGAGATGAACTCCTGCTGTGCGATCTCGCGGAGCGTCGCGTTGCGGCTCAACGCGGCGAGAACGATGCGCTCCCGCCGGGTGAGATCCTCGTCGACGAGCATCCCCGCCGCAGCGAGTCGCTCCCGCACGCAGTCCGCGAATCGGCTCCGCGCCCCCGGTGTTGCGCGGGCGGCGAGCAGTCGCGCCACGACGGGGCCCGCATCCGCGAAGCGCCTGACGTGCTCCTCCGGCTCGGCGAGCGCGAGCGCGAACGCGAGCGACACCTGCGCCTGCTCGGGATGCCCCTCCTGCACGTCGAGGCACGCCGCGACCAGCCAGGCATCGACCATGGACGCCGGCAGCAGACACGGCGAAGCCCCCTCGAGCACCCGCCCGATCGCCTGCCTGGCGTGCGCGAACTCCTGGTCGTGGAGGAGCGCGATCGCATGGAGCACGGCGACGTCGCCGGTCGACCCGATCGCGCTTTCGACGCCGGCGATGAAGCGGTCGCGCAGGGCTTGTTCCCCGAGACGGTCGAACGCCCGCACCGCGAAGGCGCTCATCATGGCGTACCAGTGCACGGGCAGGGGCATGTCGTCTCGCGGGATCAGGTTCTCGTGCAGCGTGATCGCCGCCGCGTACGCGTCGACCGCGGTGTCCGCAGCCAGGAGGGCGATCATCCCGCGCAGCCCCCGCGCGATCGCGGGCTCCATGCCGGCCTCGATGATCGCCGCCGCCACACGCAGGGTCTCGTCGGCGTCCTGCGCGATCATCTGCTCGAACGGGATCCAGTACCGCCATACCCTCGTGACCTCGTAGAACGAGTTGTCCGGGGTGCCGAGCTCTGCCCAGCGCTGATCCAGGCGCACGCCGGAGCCGAGCACCTCTCGCATCCTGCCGCGGAACAGCTCCGCGGTGTTCATGATCGCAGCCGCCTGCAGTTCGGCGGCGGCCGTGCCCGCCGCGTGGGCGTGATCGCACGCGTAACGGGCGAAGCGGTCGGCTCTGTCCAGCTGACCGATGTAGAGCTCGGCCATCGCCGCCTGGAGGAACACGTATGTGTCGAGCTGCGGTTCTCCCGTGACCTCGTCGAGCACATGATCCAGTCGGTCGAGGGTCTCCGCCAGTCCCCCGCGCCGAATGGCGGTGTGCAGGTCCAGCCCCTTCCGCCATTGCCGGACGGCCCCCGGTTCCGCCTCGGCCGGAAGCGCATCCAGCAAGGCGGCCGCGGTGGAGGCGTCGCCTCGAGCAAGCTCCGCCGATGCGATCAGCATCTGCACCGCGGATTCCGCGACCACGGAGCGCGGGAGCTGCGAAGTGGCGGCGAGGACCGCTTCGGCGTGGCCCATCAGCACGAGCTGCATGCCGCATTGACGCAGGATCCGAGACGTCGAGACCCCGTCGCGGCTGCGCGTGGCATGAGACAGCGCGAACAGGTAGTCGTGCTGCTCGGCGAACCATTCCGCTGTGGTCCGCTCGAGTGCTTCCACCACCGCGTCCCCGCGGTCCGTCAACCGCGAGTAGAGGAACTCCCGCAGCAGAGGGTGATAGTGATACCGGGCCGGCTCGTCACCGTGCCGGCTGATCAACACCGAGAGGCGGATGAGCTGCTCGATCAAGGCTGCCGCCGGCGCACCGCCGGAGAGGAGCGCGGCGAGTTCGGGTGTGAAGGACTCGGGAACGGAGGTGAGCACGAGGAACTCGCTGAGCTCAGGGGTCAGGTCCGCGAGGAGTTCTTCGACGAAGTAGTCCGTGACCGTCGGAGAGTCCCCCCTCAGCGGGAGAACGGTCGCGAAGGAATCATGCAGGGCTGCCAGCTCCAGGAGGCGGAGTCCGGTCGCCCAGCCTTCGGTACGCAGGAGGACGGAGGTGATCTCGCCCTGGGAGAGCCGTACACCACGTGCGCGGAAGAAGGATCGCACCTCGCTCGGAGTGAACGCCAGGTCTCGGCCGCCGAGCTCCAGCGCGATCCCCGCGATGCGTCGTCGCGCGAGCGGGATCCTGCGGGTACCGCGGCCCGAGATCACGACATGCGCATTGCCGGGGACGGCGTTGACGAACGCCGTCAGCATGTCGGCGAGCCGGTCGGTCTCGATGAGGTGGACATCGTCGATGATGACGACGACGCGACGATCCGTTCTGCGCAGCGCACGCGCCAGAGTACGCGCGGCATCCGTCGACGAGACAGGGGCTGCGCTTTCGAGGCCTGCACGGAGACGCTCGTCATCGACCTGCGCGAGCGCGGATCGCAAGGACTCGAGATCCTGATCTCCGCGCTGCAGCGAGAGCCAGACGACAGCCGTCTCGTCCTCGCCGACCGACGCGAGGAGGCGGGCCCATTGCGCGAGCAACCTCGTCTTCCCCGAGCCCGCCGGCGCCGAGAGCACCGTGAGGGTCCACGGTTCGTCCATCGCCGCAGTGAGCTGGGACAGCAGCCGAGGACGCGTGACATCCCCGGCGACCGCGGCGGGGATCAGCGCCCGCGCCGCATCGGATTCCGGCATATCGGAACTCAACAGACCCCCCTGTAAAATGTTAGACGACACACCCTCCCTTCTCGAAGTATCCCACCGTCGCCTTCGAGGTTTCAAGGCACTTTCGTCTAGGACGGACTACGCGGATGTCGGTCGCCGCCTTCTGTGGAGGAGCGAGACGACCGATGGGAGCACAGCACCGAAGAACAGCGCGAGGCCGACCCCGATCAGAGTCTCGACCGCACGCTCGACGAATCGCTCGCCCGGCGGATCCGACGACGTCGCCATGATGAGCGTCAGCGCGAGGAACGTGGTGAACCCCGGAACGATGTACCACCGGCTCTCCTGACTCGCACACGCAGCCCCGACGACGATCCCGAGCACGATCCCGACCACGGCATCGGGAGGGGCGAGCAGTGCCATCGCCGCCGCGGCGAACGCACCGATCAGTACGGAGGCCGCGCGACCCGCGCTGCGCGCGATCAACTGCCCCCGGACCGGCCGCATGACCAACAGCACCGCGCCCGTGGCCCAGCCGACGTGCTCGAGGTCGAGCAGGAATCCGAGCGCCGCCGCAGTCGCCGCCGCTGCGCCGAGCAGGATGCCGTAGACGAGCATCGCACGGCCCCGCGGCACCGCGGGCGCCGGAAGAGGCGACTCGTCCCGCTCCGGCCAGAGCAGCGAGACCATCCACGCGTAGAGCGACCCGGAGACGATGCACGCGGCGAAGCCCAGCGTGGTCGGCGACAGGGGGAAGCTGAGCCCGATGCCGGTCATCGGCAGGGCGAGCACCAGGATCAGCTGCCCCCAGCGCCCGCGTGACGCATTCAGACTCGCGAGGATCGCCAGCACGAACAGCGCTGCGACCGCTATCACGGGCCAGGAAGACAGCAGCGAGCCGACCAGGAGGCCGACCGCGCTGAGCGCCCCGACGATCGGGATGACCGCCCGCCCGCGCCGCCGCGGCGGAAGACCGAATGCCGCGGCTGGGAGCACCCCGATCCCGAGGGCGACGGCGAGCGTCAGGTGGAACGGAGCCAGGGCGACGGCCGGCAGGGCGAAGAGAAGACCGAGGCTGAACCGAGACCAGCGCCAGCTCAGGCCCGCGTGGTCGTCCACCTGTCCCCCCTCACCCCGGCGTGGAGCCAGCCTAAGGACCTCGTCCTGCACACGTCAGTGCACATCGCCCACTTCACCCGGGTGAAGGCCGGGCGGCACCGGGAGCGCGGCACCGGCGGCGGCGAGCCCCGCCGAAACGGAGGCATGGACACGCCCGGCGGACTCCAGGCCCATGAACCAGGGCGTACGCCTCGCGACGGCTGCAGCAGCGTCGGGAAGCGCGGCGAGATGGAGGACGATGCCGAGCTGCGAGAACTCGCGGTCGAGATCCGCCAGAGCATCGAGCACGGTGATCGTCATCACCTCCTGACGCTCCAGCCCGAGGACGACCGCGCCGACCGCGTCGGGCTGCCCACCGACCAGCTCGAGGATCTTCTGCTCGTTGGCCATCACGTTCGCGGTGTAGAGACCGCCGTCCACACGGATGCCCACGACACCGCGGACCACGCCGACCACCGTCAGCTTCGGCAGATTCACCTCGCGCAACACGAGCAGCAGCGTGACGACGACACCGATCGCCACGGCGGGAAGAAGCCCTGCCGTGAGCCCGAGGATCGCGACGGACAACGCGATCCAGAAGTCCACGGGGCTGACCCGCGCCCACCGCACCAGCTCGGGGATGTTGATGAGCCCTGCGACCGCGACGAAGACCATCGCGGCGAGGGTGGCCTCGGGCAGCAGACTGAGGACAGGACCGAGGAACAGGGCGACCAGGATGGCGAGCACCACCGTGACCACGGTCGCCACCTGCGACCGCGCACCGGCGCTCTGATTGACTGCGCTCTGCGAGAACCCGCCGGCTGCGGGCATCGTCCCGAAGAACGCGCCCGCCGTGTTGGCGGCTCCGGTCGCGAACAGCTCCTGATTGCTGTCGATCCGGGGCTCCGTCGCCCCCCTGAGGCTCCGAGCGACGGCCGCCGACTCGAGGAACGCCATCACGGCGATCGCCAGGGCGCCGGGCACGAGCGTCAGCACCTGGGAGAAGTCGGGCACTCCGGGCAGCGGCAGGCCGCCCGGGACGGGCTCGATCAGGTCGACACCCTGCTCGTCGAGACCTGTCAACGCGACCAGCAGGATCCCCCCGATGACGACGACGAGGGTACCGGGTACCTTCGGTGCGAACCGCTTGAGGAGCAGCAGCACCGCGATCGACCCGGCCGAGAGCGCGACGGTCGGCCAGTTCACGCTCCCCAAGGCCTCCGCGACCGCACCGAGTGAGCGCAGGAAGCCATGACCCGAGAAGTTGTAGGTCTCCCCCAGCAGCTTCGGCAGCTGTCCGACCGCGACGGTCGCTCCGACGCCGATCTTCAATCCGAGGACGGTCGCGCCGCTGATGTTCTCGACGAGAGAACCCAGCCGACAGAGCCGGGCGATGAGCAGGATCACTCCCACCAGGAGCGTCAGCATCATCAGGGAGCCGATCGCATCGTCGGATCCGGCCGCCACGCCGGCGGAGACCAGTGTCGTCGCCGTCAGCGTCGCGATGGTCGATGTCGTCGAGACGCTCATCGCCCGGCTGCCGCCGAGGAAGGCATAGACCAGCATCGGAACGATGCAGGTGTACAGGCCCACCTGCACGGGCAGGTTCGCGATCGTCGCGTATGCCATCCCCTGGGGGATCACGACCGCTCCCGCCGAGAGCCCGGCGACGACGTCGCGGAGGATCCACTTCCGTTCGTAGCCCTCGACCGTGCTGAACAGCCAGGGCGGTCGTCTCGTCGCGGTCACAGGCCTCTCCCCTCACCGGGTCGTCTGAAGCGTACTGCGACGGACCTCGCGTGCAACGCGGCTCACCCTGGTGAACTCGTGGGCGGACTTTAGATTGTGCACAACTGAATAGTGTGCAATTCTTAGATCATGCCAGTGACCGATGAGATGGTGTGCTTCTCCCTGTACTCCGCTTCCCGCGCCACCGCACAGGCGTACCGGACGCTTCTCACGCCCTGGGGGCTGACGTATCCGCAGTACCTGGTGCTGGCGGCGCTCTGGCTGGACGGCGAGCAGACCATCGGCTCGCTCGGCTCGGCGATGCGCCTGGACTCCGGCACGCTCTCGCCACTCGTGCGGCGTCTCGAACAGGGTGGCTTCGTCACGCGCTCCCGCAGCTCCGACGACGAGCGCGTCGTGCTGGTGCAGCTCACGGCTCGGGGAGAAGAGCTTCGCTCCGAGGTCGCTCCCATCCACCGCCGCGTCGCCGAAGTCGCAGGACTCCGCGACGATGACCGGCGCCGTCGACTCATCGCCGAGCTGACCGACATCACCGATCGCCTCCAACGCGTGACCGCCGAGCTCGATGCCGACTCGCACGACGCCGGCACCAACTGACCACCTCTCGAGAACGGAAACCCATGCGCGCACTCATCCACCACACGTTCGGCGAGCCGGACCAGGTCCTCGGCATCGAGGAGCGTCCCCTCCCCGAGCCCGGCGAGGGCCAGGTGCGTCTGCGGGTCGTGCTCTCCCCCATCCACAACCACGACCTCTGGACCGTCCGCGGAACCTACGGGTTCAAGCCCGAACTGCCCGCGGCGTCAGGAACTGAGGCGCTCGGCGTCGTCGACGCACTCGGCGCTGGCGTCGATCACCTCGCGGTCGGACAGCGCGCCACGACCGGCGGCACCTTCGGTGCCTGGGCGGAGTACCTGGTCACCGGCGCCGCCGGCCTCATCCCCGTTCCGGACACCGTTCCGGATGAATCCGCCGCACAGCTCGTCTCGATGCCCTTCAGCACGATCACCCTGCTGGACTTCCTCGGTGTGAAGGAGGGCGAGTGGATCGTCCAGAACGCCGCCAACGGAGCGGTCGGACGGATGCTCGCGCAGCTGGGCAGCGCGCGCGGGGTCAACGTCCTCGGCCTGGTCCGCCGGACCGCGGGGGTCGATGAGCTCCGCGAGCAGGGCATCGACCGGATCGTCGCCACGGACCAGGACGGCTGGGAGGAGCAGGTCGTCGCCCTCACGGGCGGTGCACCGATCGTCGCAGGCGTCGACTCGGTGGGTGGCGCCTCCGCCGGGCAGGTGCTCTCGCTCCTCGCCGAGGGAGGAACCCTGGTCGCCTTCGGCGCGATGGACTCCCCCACGATGGAGATCGCCTCTTCCGACGTCATCTTCAAGCAGGCCGTCGTGAAGGGCTTCTGGGGCAGCAAGGTGATCCCGAGCCTCGACCCGGCCACCCGCAGCGCGCTCTTCGGCGAGCTCTTCCAGCGCCTGTCCGACGGCACGCTCACCTTGCCCGTCGCCGGGGTCTTCGACGCCGCCGAGATCCGTGCCGCCGTGCAGGCCAGCAACACGCCCGGACGCGTGGGCAAGGTGCTGCTCCGATTCTGAGCACCGAGCGCCCCGGGTGACGGGGGTTCCCGATGTCGGACACCCGGGGCAGAGTGTGGGCATGGAGATCACACTCGCTCAGCCAGAGGGACTCGTCGTGAGCCCCGCATTCAGCCACGTCGCCGTCGTTCCGCCCGGCGCGACGACGATCTACGTCGGCGGCCAGAACGGCATCGACGCCACGGGCGCCGTCGTCTCCTCCGACGCCGGCGAACAGTCGCTCCGCGCCGTCGAGAACGCCAGGATCGCCCTCGAGGCGGTCGGCGCCGGCCTCGACGACGTCGTCAGCTGGACCGTCCTGATCCACCAGGATGCAGATCTGCGCGCGGCCTACGGGGCGGTCGCCTCGAGACTGGCACGGGAGGGGGCACCGCCCCTCGTCACTGCAGCCCTCGTGGCCGGGCTCGGCGTGCCTGGCGCCCTCATCGAGGTGAGTGCGGTCGCGGCTGTGATCCGAGACTGAATCCCGGTCGATTCGGGAGCTCATCGACACGACGGGAATCAGATCCTGCCCCGCACCGGCGTCCCCTCAGCGTCATCCTTCGCGTCGGGCATGGTCATCTCCGCGCGCACTCCGAGGAGGCGTACCTCGCGGTCGGCATCGAGAGTCGCGGCGAGCGCGAGGGCGGCCGCGACGAACTCCTCGCGATCCTCCGTCGCGCCAGGCAGCTTGCGGCCGAGCGTCTTCGTGTCGAAGGGGGCGTACCTCACCTTCAGATGAACCCGTACGACGGCCCTGCCCTCCACGGCACAGTCGTCGAACGCCTGGACGGCGAGCTCTCGGATCGCGGCCTCGACCTCGCCCGCGGTCGTGAGGTTCTGCTGGTAGGTCGTCTCGCGACTGTGGCTGCGAGCGACCCAGGGCGTGTCATCCACGACACGGGGGCCCTGGCCTGAGCCGAGTCCGTGATACCAGACGCCCATCCTCGGCCCGAACTCCGCGATGAGTGTCTGCTCGTCGGCATCGGCGAGTTCGCGGACGGTCGCGATGCCATGCTCCGCCAGGCGCTTCTGCACCTTCGACCCGACGCCCCACAGGTCGCGCGTCGGCTTGTCGCCCATGACCTCGAACCAGTTCTCGGCCGTGAGCCGGAAGACCCCTCTCGGCTTTCCGAACTCGGTCGCGATCTTGGCGCGCACCTTGTTGTCGCCGATTCCGACGGAGCAGTGCAGCTCGGTCGCCCGCAGAACCGCAGCCTGCGCGGCGCGTGCGACGCCTTCAGGATCATCGGTCGTCACGCCGAGGAAGCACTCGTCCCATCCGACGATCTCCACCACCACGTCCGGCAGAGACCGGAGCGCCGCCATGACCTCCCCGGAGGCGACCTCGTAGGCCTCGTGATCGACGGGAAGGAACACCGCATCCTCCGGCGCCTTCCGTGCGGCGATCTTGAGGGGCATCCCCGACCCGATGCCGAAGGCGCGCGCTTCGTAGGATGCGGTCGACACGACGGCCCGTTCGGTGGGATCGCCCCGGCCGCCCACGATCACGGGGCGGCCGGCGAGTTCCGGTCTGCGCAGCACCTCGACCGCGGCGATGAACTGATCCATGTCCACGTGCAGCACCCAGTCGGCCATGCAAACGAGTGTGACGGGTGACGGCCCGCCTGTCACCCCGTACGCCGAGACCTGCGGGTCAGGCGACCGCGACGCCGATCGCCGTCGCCACGACCGCGAGCAGCGGGAGCGTCCCCTGCATCGCCGCGGCGCGGGTCTTCGTGCGGTCCGAGAGCACCAGCACGAGTGCGGCTGCGAGCATCATGGCGGTCCCCGCGAAGACCAGGGTCAATCCGACCGTCTGGGCTCCGACGATCACGAGACCGATGCCGAGGAGGGTCGTCAGCGCCAGGAAGAGATTGTAGAACCCCTGATTGAAGGCGAGCTGCTTCATCGTGACGGCATCGGCCTCGCTGGCGACGCCGAAGATCTTCCTCGTCTCCGGTTCTGTCCACTTCAGCGACTCGAGCGCGAAGATGAACACGTGGAACGCAGCAGCCGCTGCGGCGAGGACGAGACCGACGATGAGCATGCGCTGATTCTCTCGCCCGCACGGTCGCTCGGCAAGCCGAGGCCGAGCGGGAGAAGTCAGACCAGGAAGATCGGGAGGAGTCCGGGGTTGTGCGGATGCACCAGCACCGCGAACACGACAGCATCGAACAGCAGGTGCACGGTGACGACGTAGGCGAGCGAATGCGTGCGCAGGAAGATGTACCCCTGCAGCAGGGCGAACGGGATCGTGAGCAGCGGCCCCCACTCGCGGTACCCCAGCTCCCACAGGAACGAGACGAACACGATCGCCTGCAGCAGGTTCGCGATGAGGTTCGGGAAGTGGCGGCGCAGCAGGGCGAACACCGTGCAGATGAAGAAGAGCTCATCCCAGATGCCGACGGCGCCGACGCCGACGAAGAGCCGTGCGATGAGTTCCGGAGTGTCGACGACCGGCCAGTTCTGGTACACGCCGCTGGTGATGAAGTAGAAGGGCAGGATCAGCCAGCCCAGGACGAGGACCGCCACGAGCCAGCCCCACTGCAGACGCCCCCATCGCCGATGCGTCCGCCACGGGAAGCTGATCGCGCGGTCACGGTAGAGGAATCGGGAGATGACGTAGGGCACGGCGACCGCACCGCCCAGCGCCAGCGTGAACCGCAGCATGGCGAGATTGTCGAGTTCAGCGGCCAGCGGGATGACGCTCACGATCAGCAGCCCGACCGCGATCAGGGAGAGGTCCCGGGTGAGCGACGGCGCCCGGCGCACCCCGATCACCCTCGCGGTCTCCCGCCGGGCACCCATGCTCACGACCTCATCTTCGACCGTCCGGCCGCGTTCGATCAGCCAGGCCGCACCGACGCCCAGCGCGAGCAGCACCCAACCGAGCCACGGGATCTCCAGCACGAAGAATGCCGGCGCCGCGGCGCACACGAGCAGCGCGGGCGCGATACCCAGCCGTGTCGTCGTCGCGCGCCGCGCGTCGGTCACGGGCGCGCCCGGCGCCGATAGACCAGATCGCGGATGTCGCGGCCCTTCGCGATGCCCTTGCGCTCGAAAGCGGTCATCACGCGGCCGTCGAAGCGTTCGGCCCATTCCCCGTCGAACGCGCGCTCGAACAGAGGTTCGGCATCGAGAACCTCGCGCATCTGCAGTGCGTAGTCCTCCCAGTCGGTCGCGAGTCGCAGCAGACCGCCGTCGCGCAGCGCCCGCGCAGCGGTGTCGCCGAAGCCCGCTCGGACGAGGCGCCGCTTGGTGTGCTTCTTCTTGTGCCAGGGGTCGGGGAAGAAGATCCACACCTCGCGGGCAGCGGCCTCGGGGAGAAAGGACGACAGCACCTCCGGCGCGTTCGCCTCGACGACGCGGAGGTTGCGCGCTCCCTCACGGTCGGCATCGAGCATGGTCCGGGCGAGACCGGCACGGAACACCTCGACGGCGAGGAAGTCGTCGTCGGGACGAGACGAAGCCGCGGCCACGATGGCGTGCCCTTGACCAGAGCCGATCTCGACGTACAGGTCGGCCGCGCGACCGTACTCCGCCGCAGGATCCAGGCGGGCCTCCGGGTGCACCGAGGTCCAGGCGACGTCGCGCGGGACGTCGAGCAGATAGTGCGGGCCGAGCTCGGTGAAAGCACGTTCCTGCGCATCGGACATCCGGCCGCTGCGGCGCACGAAAGACACCGGTTCGTCTCGGAAGGTACGGGGTTCGGACATGATTCCAGGGTAGTCGCCGCAGCGAGGGCGACCGGTGCCCACGGCACGCGCCGCGTTCAGCCCGCGGGAGCCGTCACGAAGTCGATGAGCTCTTCCACGCGCCCGAGCAGCGCAGGCTCCAGGTCTCGATAGGTGGTGACCTTGGAGAGGATGTGCTGCCATGCACGCGCCGTGTCGGCCTGGGTCTCGTACGGCCAGCCGAACGCCCGGCAGATACCGGTCTTCCAATCGGTGCCGCGGGGGATCTCCGGCCACTTGGCGATGCCGAGAGCACGCGGCGTCACGCACTGCCAGACGTCGACGAACGGATGGCCGACGATACGGAGGTGCCGACCGTGCGGACCGCGAGCGATCGCCTCGGCGATCCGCGTCTCCTTGGATCCCGGCACGAGGTGGTCGACCAGCACGCCGTAGCGCCGTGTCGCACTCGGTGGCTCGGAGGCGAGCAGGTCATCGAGGAGGTCGACGCCCTGCAGGAACTCGACGACCACACCTTCGACGCGCAGATCCGCACCCCAGACCTTCTCGACCAACTCCGCGTCGTGCTTGCCTTCGACGAGGATGCGGCTGGGCAGTGCCACGCGCGCCCGTTGGTCGGCGACGACGAAGGACCCGGAGGCTGTCCGCCGCCGCCCCTGCTCCTTCGCCGCCGGGACGACGAGTCGCACGGGTGAGCCGTCGATCAGAAAGCCTCCGCCGAGGGGGAACAGCCGGCGGCGTCCGACACGGTCCTCGAGCTCGACGTTCCCGCCCTGCACGCGCGTGACCGCGCCGCAGAATCCGTCATCGGCGACCTCCACGACGAGATCCGCCTCCGCCGCGACCTGCGGTATCTGCTTCGCGCCGCGGTCGCGCCAGCCGGTGGCCAGCACATCCGAACCGTACATGTCGTCCATGCCTTCCAGCGTATGTGCCTCCGCTGAGGGCGAACGGCGATCCGGCTCCGGGTGCTGTCGCGTGTCGTACTCAATGCATAGACTCATGGCATGGGGCTCGGCTGCCGGTCGGAGGGAACACGATGACGAAACGGTGGCTCACGCTGGCCGCACTCACGCTGGCCGCCGCCGCAGGGGCGTTCACCTCATCCGCGGCATCCGCCACCGATCCGGTCACCCTCGATGCCGGGTACGTCACCGATCAGGCCGGCGTGCTCAGCGCCGACGAAGAGGCGAGCGTCGAAACCCGGCTCCAGGAGCTGACCGACAACTCGAACGCCGACCTGTTCGTGGTGCTCGTCGATGACTTCACCAATCCCAGCGACAACGTGCAGTGGGCCGATGCGGTCGCCGACGCCAACAACCTCGGCGCGGAGCAGTACCTCCTCGCGATCGCCGTCGACGGCCGCAGCTACTACATCTCTGCAGCCCCCGACGGTCCGGTCAGCTTCAGCCAGCTCGACAGCATCGAAGACAAGATGGTCCCCTTCGCCGCAGACGGCGACTGGGTCGGGGCGATCACTCTCGCCGCCGATGAGATCCAAGGAGACGGGGGCGCGGGCGCGCTCCGCATCGGCCTGATCGTGGTCGGGATCGTCGTGGTCGCCCTGCTCCTCTGGCTCGTCATCGCACTGGTGCGACGTGCGCGCCGCAGAGCGGAGATCCGCGAACGCGGCGCGATGCCGGAGACGCCGGATCCCGCTGATCCCTTCTCCACGCTCACCGATCAGCAGGTCGAGACGCAGGCGGGACTCGCGCTCGTCCAGGCCGACGACGCCATCACCTCGAGCAGGGAGGAGCTCGGCTTCGCGGTCGCGCAGTTCGGAGAGGGCGCGACCGAGGAGTTCACCCGTGTCGTCGATGCGGCGAAGGCCAAGATCGCCGAGGCGTTCGACCTCAAGCAGAAGCTCGACGATGAGATCGAGGACACGATTCAGGACCGTCGGGCCTGGCACATCCGGATCATCCGGATCGCGGAGGAGATCGACGATGTGCTGGACGACAACACCGAGGCGTTCGACGCCCTCCGCAAGCTCGAGCAGAACGCGCCCCAGGAGCTCGAGAGGGTCCGCGGTGAGCGCGCGGCACTGACTCCTCTCCTCACGTCCGTCGCGCCGGCTCTGGCGGCGTTGTCGTCGACCTACGACCGTGCTGCGCTCAGCACGGTCACGGACAACCCCGCGCAGGCGCAGGAGCGGGCGGACTTGGCGGATCGATCGATCGAAGCCGCCGCCCAGGCGATCGCCGCCGGGCGTTCAGGAGAAGCCGCCTTCGCGATCCGCACAGCCGAGCAGTCCGTCGCGCAGGCGGCGCAGCTCGCCCAGGCGGTGACGACGCTCGGCGCCGAGCTGTCGGCGATCGAAACCCAGTCGCAGGCGCTCATCGCCGAGCTGCAAGGAGACCTCGCGGCGGCCCAGCAGCTGCCCGACGCCGACGGCGCGATCGCTGCCGCGGCCTCCGCGACCGCCCAGCAGCTCCAGCTCGCGCAGGCTGATCTCGCGGGCTCCGCACGCAACCCGCAGCGCGTGCTCGAGGCGCTCACCGCAGCGAACGTGCAGATCGATGCCGCGATCGCCCAGGGCAGAGAGGGCGTCGAGCGCTCGCGTCGCGTGCAGCAGATGCTCGAGCAGACCCTCGCTCAGGCGAGTTCCGAGATCCGTGCGGCCCGGGAGTTCATCGAAACCCGTCGCGGCACGGTCGGCTCCACCGCCCGGACGCGGCTCGCGAACGCCGAAGCGAGCCTGACCCAGGCTCTGAGCCTGCGGGCGACCGATCCCGAAGCCGCGCTGGCCGAGGCGAATCGTGCACTCGCCCTCGCGGGGCAGGCCACCTCGGCGGCGCAGTCCGACGTCCAGTCGTACACACCCTCCGGCTATGACCAGGGCGGCTTCGGCGGCCCCTTCGGCGGGTCCGGATCGTCGTCGGGCGGCGGTTCGGGAATCGGCGGCGACATTCTCGGCGGCATCATCGGCGGCCTGCTCGCCGGTGGTGGCGGCAGGTCCTCGAGCCGCGGCAGCAGCAGCGGCTGGCGCTCCTCCGGGAGCGGAGGCTTCCGCAGCTCCGGTTTCGGCGGCGGCGGCGGTTCCCGCGGCGGCGGAGGCCGCAGCGGCCGATCCGGAGGTAGACGCTTCTGATCCTCCACACAGACACTTACGCCAAGCTCTCGAAGACGCCCTCTGAAAGGAAACACGCATGACCAAGCAGTCCATCTTCGGACGTATCTCGACTCTCGTCCGCGCGAACATCAACTCCCTGCTGGACTCTGCGGAAGACCCGCAGAAGATGATCGACCAGCTCGTTCGTGACTACACGAACAGCATCGCCGACGCCGAGTCCGCGATCGCCGAGACCATCGGCAACCTGCGCCTGTTGGAGCGCGACCACGAAGAGGACGTCCAGGCGGCCACCGAGTGGGGCAACAAGGCTCTCGCCGCCAGCCGCAAGGCCGACGAGATGCGCTCGAGCGGCGACGCCGCGGATGCCGACAAGTTCGACAACCTCGCCAAGATCGCCCTCCAGCGCCAGATCAGCGCCGAGCGCGAGGCGACCGGCGCCGAGCCGCAGATCGCCGCGCAGACCGAGATCGTCGACAAGCTCAAGAGCGGCCTGAACGGCATGAAGGACAAGCTCGGCGAGCTCAAGAACAAGCGCAGCGAGCTCCTCGCCCGCGCCAAGGTCGCCGAGGCGCAGACCAAGGTGCAGGACGCGGTCGGCTCGATCAACGTGCTCGACCCCACCAGCGAGCTCGGCCGATTCGAGGACAAGGTCCGGCGCCAGGAGGCCATCGCCCAGGGCAAGATCGAGCTGGCCGCGTCCAGCCTCGACGCCCAGTTCGAGAGCCTGGAGGACCTCGGCGAGCTCACCGAGGTCGAGGCCCGTCTCGCCGAGCTCAAGGCCGGCGGCAGCGCTCCCCGTCAGGCCATCGAAGGCTCCTGACACGATCAGCTGATGCCCCGGGCCTCGTGTCCGGGGCATCAGCGCTCTTCCCCCGGAGGCACCCATGGTGCGTTTCCTCGTCATCCCGCAGTGGCAGGGCTCGCCCGCCCCGCGGGCGATGCTCCTCGTCGACGGAGCCTCTGCGATCGCGGGCGACCTGCCCCGCGCGGCCACGACGGTCCTCGACGTCCCTGTCGAGGCCGGCGAAGCGCTGGGCACGGGTGTGCGACGCCTCAGCGCCCTGCTGCGCACGAGGGAGCTCGTCCACGGCCACATCGACGCCGACACGGTCGTGATCGGCGGCGACTGCAGCGTCACCGTGGCCGCACTCGATGCCCTGCCCGGCGGCACGGAAGACCTCGCCGTCGTGTGGTGTGATGCGCACGCCGACATGCACACACCGGAGACCTCCCCCTCCGGCGCCTTCTCGGGGATGGCGCTGCGCGCGCTGCTCGGAGAGGGCGAGGAGCAGCTCGTGCTCTCCCCCGCGATCTCCGCGAACCGCGTGGTGACGGTCGGGATGCGCAACCTCGACGACGCGGAGGTCGCGCAGCTCGATCCGCTGACCAACCTCTCGGTCGCCGACCTCGATCGCCCCGAAGCGCTGCTCGAGGCCGTGCGAGCGACCGGGGCTTCCCGGGTATGGGTTCACATCGACGTGGATGTGCTCGACCCGTCGGACTTCGCCGGCGTCTCCTCGTCGGTGCCGTTCGGCCTCTCGCCCGCCGCGCTGAGCACCGCCGTCCGTGCCCTGCGCAGCGAGATCCCCCTCGCGGGCGCGACCATCGCCGGATTCGCACCCCGCTCGCCCGCCGACGCGGTGGACGACCTCGGCGCGCTGCTGCGCCTGGTCGGAGCCGTGGCATGACCCCCGACGCCGCCTGGCGAACAGCTGCCGACGAGGCTCTCGCGCGCGGCCGCCGTCTCGATCGCCGGATCCCGTCCTTCTTGCTGCGCTCCCCGATCAGCCGACTCGGCTACGCCTGGGGCACCGCTGTCGGGTGGCTGTGGGGTTCGTTGTGGAGCACGGGCCCCGTGGAACGACGCGCGGGACTGTGGATCTTCCGGGGAATGCCGAAGTGGACCTTCAACCGTGGCGGCGTCTGCGTCGGGGGGTGTTTCCTGACCGGTGACGCGCGTCCCTCCGATGCCGTGCTCCGCCATGAAGCCGTGCACAAGGCACAATGGCTCCGCTACGGCTTTCTGATGCCGGTGCTCTACCTGTTCGCCGGGCGGGATCCGCTGCGGAACCGTTTCGAGATCGAAGCGGGACTGGAAGACGGGAACTACGTGCGGCGCACGCGCTGACTGCTCGGCGGTTCAGCGCTGCGCAGGGAGCAGGCCGAAGCGCTCAGGGGCGTGGATGAGAGCCGGAGAGATCTCCAGCGAGCTCGTCAGGTGCTCGACGATGTCCGCCGTCCCCAGGTAGCCGCCGAGGAGCGTGACACGGGTCTCGATCTCGTCGTCGCACATCATCTCGTCGGCCCAGGCGCAGGTCGCCCGCGCAAGAGCCTGACCCGGCGCGCAGGAACGGCCGCTTCCGGGAGCGCCCGAACGCTGCTCACGCGCGAGCCAGGTGACGGTCATGCGACCGGGGGCCTCGATCACTCCGATGTCGGCGACCTCGGGCACCTCGATGAAGATACGGCCGGACGCACACAGCGGAAGCGTGGCGAGGAACACCTCGAGCTCGGCGAGCGACTGCTCGTCGGCCGTCACCAGATGGTGCGCGCGCTGACGTGCCGCGCGGCGTTCCGCGCGCGTGCTGCGAGTATCGAGCGAGGTGTTCATGATGTCTTCATCGTACACCAAGTGAAGGCTTGCCTAACCTTGCTGAAGCTGGGAAGCAGGGAGTCCCGACCGCACTACTCCCCGGGCTCGACGAGGGCCGCGGTCAGCGCCGCGAGCTCGCTCTCGGACATGCCGTTCGCGCGCAGGTAACCCGCTGCGGAGCCCCACCGCTCATCGATCTGCTCGAGCAGACGACGCATCACCGGCGCAGGCGACTGCGTCGCGAGTGCCACGGCGTGCACAGCTTCCGGATGCTGCGCCCGCAGATACGCGGCGATGCGCTGGGAGCGCTGCGCGGGGAGCTGCGATTCGGTGAGCGCGTAGTCGGCGATCACCGCCTCCCTCTCGGCGCCGACGGCCGACAGCGCCAGCGCCACCGTCACACCGGTGCGATCCTTGCCGACCGTGCAGTGCACCAGCGTGCGCTCCCCCGCCGCGATGATGCGGATGGCCTCCACCAGCCGATCGCCGCTCTCTTCGAGAAGGTGCAGGTACAGCTCATCGAGGCTCGTGTCAGTCTCGAAGAACGATCGCACCGACCCGAGGAACAGGGGAAGGTGGGTGGTGCCCGGCCCTTCGATCTCGGTCGGCTCTGCGGCGACCTCCTCGCCGTCGCGAAGATCGACGATGTGCTGCACCCTCTCACGCAGCACGGCGGCCCCGGTCGCGGTCGCCCCGGACAGCTGTCCGGACCTCAGCAGGACACCGGCCCGGATGCGACCGCCCGCCGCCGGGATGCCGCCGACGTCGCGGACGTTGGTCACGCCGGCGACGTCGAGGATCGTCATGGCTGCGCCTGAGGCGTGCGCGCGGGCACCGGGTAGCGGCCGGCGATCACGATGCGATTGAACGCGTTGATCGAGACGCATGCCCAGCTCAGCGCCGCGTACTCCTTCTCGGTGAAGACGCTGCCCACGAGGTCGTAGACCTCGTCGGAGACTCCGTCTTCGGAGATGAAGGTGAAGGCCTCGGCGAGTTCGAGCGCCGCGCGCTCCCGCTCGCTGAACACACCGCTCTCCCGCCACGTCGGGATCTGCGTGAGCGTGTCGGTGTCGATACCTGCGGCGACGGCCCTGTCGACGTGGATCCGCGCGCAGTACGCGCAACCGTTCAGCTGGGAGCAGTGGATCATGACGATCTCCTTGAGGCGGTCGTCGATGCCGTTGGCCGCGCAGATCTGCCCGACCGTCTTCGAGAACGCATCGAGCGCCTGGTAGGCGGAAGGCTCGGTCTTGGACAGGTGCACACGCGTCTCGCTCATGACTCCATGATATTCGGCGCGTGGTCGAGGAGCCCCGGAGAACACCGCTCCCGTGAAATGCAGATCTTGCAGCCTTCATGGGAATTACTTCGCAAAACGAGCACGCAGATCGTCACCGCGTTTGTCATATTGCGCTCGCATTTCTCGCACCTCCTCCGGAGGGCGCAGAATATGGACGTGGCGATCGACATCAGCGAGTTCAGCTATCTTCCCGCACAGGCCGATGCGCTCGGCGTCCCGCTCCCGCCGGTGGAGCGCCTCACCCTGTCGCTCGACGACGGACGCACACTGAGCGCCTTGCGCTTCGGAACGGACACTCCGCGCGTGACGCTGTTGCACGGCGCCGGGTTGAACGCACACACCTGGGACACGACTGCGCTCGCGCTTCGGCAGCCCTTGCTTGCGATCGACCTCGCCGGCCACGGCGACTCGTCCTGGCGCGAAGACGTCGACTACACTCCGCGCACACTCGCGCGCGACGTCGCGGCGGCTCTCGACGCATGGACCACCCAGCCGCAGGTCGTCGTCGGCCAGTCCCTCGGCGGGCTCACCGGAGCGGCACTCGCCGCCACCCGACCGGACCTCGTGTCCGAGCTCGTGATCGTCGACATCACCCCCGGCATCGACGTCACCGCCGGACCGGCGGCGCTGCGCGAGTTCTACGCGGGCCCCACCGACTTCGCCTCCCGCGACGAGCTGGTCGACAAGGCGATGTCGCTCGGCTTCGGCGGCACCCGCCCCGAGACCGAACGTGGCGTCTTCCTCAACACCCGTGTGCGCCCCGACGGCCGCGTGGAATGGAAGCACCATTTCGCACATCTCGCCGCCCAGGCGCTCGCGGCCCATGACCCGGGATCGGCGGCCGCGCCGTCCGTGCTGCACGAAACCGGGTGGGACGACCTCTCCGGGGTCCGGGCTCCGATCACGTTGGTGCGCGCGGAGCGCGGATTCGTCAGCGAGGCGGACGCGGCAGAACTGCAGCGACGGGTTCCCGCCGCCCGCGTGATCGCACTGGATGCGACACACAACGTCCAGGAGACCGCACCTGTCGCGCTGGCCGCACTCATCGCGTCAGCACCCGCCGCGCGCGGATTATGACGATTCGTTCCACATCCGACCCGCACCCCGCCACGCATCTCTAGGCTCGATCCAACGGCACACAGCAACTGCCGCACCGAGAGGAAACACCCATGTTCCGACGCACCCGACGCCTTGCGCTGATCTCCGCGCTCGCGGCCACAGCCGTCATCCTCAGCGCCTGCGCGGGCTCCCCTGAGCCTCAGCCGTCGGCTGGTGCCGGCACACCCGACCCCGACGCGACCCTGCACGTGGGGCTCGTCCTCGAACCCACCAACCTCGACATCCGGCACACCAGCGGCGCCGCCCTCGAGCAGATCCTCATCGACAATATCTACGAGGGGCTGGTCAGTCGCACGCAGGAGAACGAGATCGAGGGCCGCCTGGCGTCCGACTACAAGGTCTCGGATGACGGGCTGACCTACACGTTCACGCTCAACGACGGCATCGTGTTCCATGACGGCACGGCGCTCACATCCGCCGACGTCGTCTCCTCTTATGAGACCGTCCGCACCGACGCGACCGTGCAGGGCAACGCGGAGTTCGCCGCTGTCTCCTCGATCACCGCACCGGACGCGACCACGGTCGAGATCGTGCTCTCCGAGCCGAACCAGAACTTCCTGTTCGCGCTGACGGGCCCCGCCGGGCTGGTCTTCAAAACCGGCGACACGACCGACCTGAAGTCAGCCGAGAACGGCACCGGTCCCTTCACCCTGACCCGTTGGAACAAGGGCAGCACCATCACCTTCGCGCGCAACGACGAGTACTGGGGAGACAAGGCCGGCGTCGCCCAGGTCGAGTTCCAGTACATCCCCGACTTCACCGCAGGCGTGAACGCGGCACTCGCCGGTGACGTCGATGTCCTCACCGCCGTCGATCCCAACCTGGCACCGCAGCTCGAGGACTCGGGGGACTTCGCTCTGACGAAGGGCCGGACGACCGACAAGGCGACCCTGGCATTCAACAACAAGAAGGCGCCCCTCGACGACGTCCGCGTGCGCGAGGCGCTCCGCCTCGCGATCGACCACGAAGCCCTCATCGAGGCCGTCGGCGCCGGCACGACCCTGTACGGGCCCATCCCGGAACTCGACCCGGGATACGAGGACCTGTCCGACGTGATCTCCTACGACCCGGAGAAGGCGAAGGAACTGCTCGCCGAAGCGGGTCAGGAGGACCTGGAGCTCACTCTCACCATCCCCGCCTTCTACGGGACCACGGTGCCGAAGGTGCTGATCTCCGACTTCAAGAAGGTCGGCGTCTCGCTCGAGGTCAACTCGGTCGAGTTCCCGACCTGGCTGGAAGACGTGTACACCAACCACGACTACGACCTCAGCTTCGTGCTGCACGTCGAGCCGCGGGACTTCGGCAACTTCGCCGACCCCGACTACTACTTCGGCTACGACAACGCCGAGGTGCAGGACCTGTACGCGAAGGCCCTCGCCGAGGTCGACCCCGACAAGTCCGCCGACCTGCTCGCGCAGGCCGCACGCATCGTGTCGGAGGACCACGCGGCGGACTGGCTGTACAACGGCGAGACGATCACGGCCGTGAGCCCGATCGTCGCCGGTTTCCCGGAGGACTCGATCAACTCGCGCATCAACCTCGCCGGCGTCACCGTCTCCACCGAGAAGTAGCGAGCGGTCACCCCTTCGTGATCCGCTACACGCTCGTCCGAGGAGCCCTGCTCATCGCAGGGCTCCTCGTGTCGAGCGTGCTCATCTTCCTGACCTTGCGCGTCTTCCCGGGCGATGTCGCGCAACTCATCGCCGGGACCCAGGCATCTCCCGCAGAGGTCGATGCGCTGCGAGAATCGCTCGGGCTGAACCGCCCACTGATCGCGCAGTACACCGACTGGATCGGCGGCATCTTCCGCGGCGACCTCGGCACCTCCCTGCTGTCGGGTGCCTCGGTCGGCGAAGAACTGCTGCTCAAGGCGCAGGTCACCGTGCCTCTGGGCATCATGTCGCTGCTGATCGCCGTGCTGATCGCCCTGCCGTTCGGGATCCTCGCCGCGCTCCTGCGCGGACGGCGCGGGGGCACGGGCCTCAGCGTCGGCGCTCAGGCACTGGCAGCCGTCCCCGTGGTCTGGGCCGGCATGATGCTCATCGTCGTGTTCTCGGTGTGGCTGGGCTGGTTCCCGCCGCAGGGTTTCCCCCGCACCGGATGGTCCACGCCGTGGAGGGCGATCGAGTCATTGCTGCTGCCCGCACTGACCATCGGCATCGTGGAGGGCGCGATGCTGATGCGCTTCGTCCGCAGCGCCACCCTGCAGGCGGCCGGACAGGACTTCGTCCGCACGGCCGCAGCGAAGGGACTCACCCGCACGCGCGCCCTCATCCAGCACGGCATCCCGGCGGTGGGACTGTCGATCGTCACGGTGCTCGGACTCCAGGTCGCCGGGATCATCGTCGGATCGGTCGTGATCGAGCAGCTCTTCACCCTTCCCGGCATCGGACGGATGCTGGTCGCCGACGTCGGAACGCGTGACCTCATCAAGGTGCAGAGCGAGCTCCTCGTCCTCACCGGCTTCGTGCTGGTCGTGGGTTTCCTGGTCGACCTCCTGCACCGCGCCATCGACCCTCGACAGCGGGAGGCCGCATGACTCCGCGCTGGCTCGCGCGCCTCTGGGGCACCCCGACCGGGCGCTTCGGCGTCATCGTCGTGGCGGTGATCGCCGCCACCGCACTCGTCGCGCTGTTCTGGACCCCGTTCGACCCCCAGGCCTCGGACATCGGCGAACGGTGGCTGCCACCGAGCTGGCCGCACCTCCTCGGCACCGACGACACCGGTCGTGACATCCTGAGCCTGCTGATGGCGGGAGCACGCACAACGGTCTTCGTGAGCATCGGCGCCGGTATCGTGGCCACGGTGGTGGGCATCGCCCTCGCCGCTCTCGGAGCCCTCACCGCGCGCTGGATGCGGGAGACCGTCGCGGTGCTCGTCGACATCCTGATCGCCTTCCCCGTCCTCCTCATCGCCATGATGATCTCCTCGGTCTGGGGCGGGTCGCTCTGGGTCGTGATCTGGGCGGTCGGAATCGGCTTCGGCGTGAACATCGCCCGCGTCACGAGGCCGGAGCTGCGCCGCGTGCAGCAGAGCGACTTCGTGCTGGCAGGGCGGGCTGCAGGCCTCACGCCTTCTCAGAGCCTCGTGCGACACCTGCTTCCCAATGTGGCGCCGGTCTTCATCGTGCAGCTCTCCTGGTCGATGGCCGTCGCCGTTCTCGCCGAGGCGGGGCTGTCGTACCTCGGCTTCGGGGCATCGGTGGTCGAGCCGAGCTGGGGCCTGCTGCTCGCCGACCTCCAGCGCTACATCGGCGTGCATCCGCTCTCGGTTATCTGGCCCGGCCTCGCCATCACGATCACGGTGCTCGCTCTGAACCTCCTCGGCGACGGTCTGCGTGAGGCCACTGATCCCACGCTGCGGCACCGTGCCGCCGAGATCCACACACCGGGGGTGGTCGCATGAGCCTCTCCGTGCAGGATCTCGTGATCGAGATCGACGGGCGCCGGGTCGTCGACGGCATCTCGTTCGACGTGCCGGACGGCGCACGGCTGGGCCTGATCGGAGAGTCGGGCTCGGGCAAGTCCCTGACGGCTCTCGCCGTGCTCGGTCTCCTCCCCGACGGCGCGACGGCGAGCGGCAGCATCCGCTGGAACGACACGGAACTGATCGGGATGCCCGACCGCGAGCTGGCTCGGCTCCGCGGCGACGACATCGGCATCGTGTTCCAGGAGCCCCGCACGGCGCTGAACCCGATCCGCACCGTGGGCAGGCAGATCGCGGAGTCGATCCGGATCCACGAGGGGCTGGGCCGCCGCGAAGCCAGGGAGCGCGCGATCGCCGAGGCCGCGCGCGTGCGTCTGCCCGATCCAGGATCGATCGTGGACCGGTACCCGCACCAGCTCTCGGGTGGGCAGCGGCAACGGGTCGCGATCGCGATGGCACTCGCCTGCCGCCCGCGCCTCCTGATCGCCGACGAACCGACGACGGCGCTCGACGTCACGATCCAGGCCGAGATCCTGTCGCTGCTGCTGGCGCTCGTCGCCGACGAGGGGATGTCCCTGGTCTTCATCACCCATGACCTCGCCGTGCTCGCTCAGGTCGCGACCGAGGGCGTCGTGCTCGAGCACGGGCGCGTCGTGGAGGCCGCGTCGGTCTCGACCCTCCTTTCGAGCCCCACGTCACCGGCGACCCGAGGACTCCTCCGCGATGCGACCGCGACTCTCTGGCGACCGAACGGCGGTGCCGCATGAGCCTGATCGAAGCGCGTGGTCTCAGCCGGGACTTCGTCGTCCCGAAGCGTGCGACATTCGAGCGCACCCGCCTCCAGACGGCGCTCGCCCCGACCGACCTCGATGTCGTCGAGGGATCGGCCGTGGGGATCATCGGCGAATCGGGATCGGGGAAGTCGACGCTGATCCGACTGCTCCTCGGTCTCGACCGGCCGACATCCGGCACCGTGACCATCGATGGACGCCCCGTGGATGCCGCCGCCTCCGCGAAATCGCTGCACTGGCTGCGCCGAGAGACCGGACTGGTGTTCCAGGACCCCTATGCCTCACTCGACCCGCGCATGACCGCCGGACAGATCGTCCGTGAACCGCTCTGGGCGCTCGACATCGACGGCGACCATCGCGCACGGGTCCGCGAGGTCCTCGCGCAGGTCGGGCTCGAGCCCGAGATGGGCGATCGCTATCCCCACGAGTTCTCCGGAGGGCAGCGGCAGCGGATCGCCCTCGCACGCGCCATCGTGCATCGGCCCCGTATCCTCGTGGGCGATGAGCCGCTCTCCGCGCTCGACGTGACCGTGCGCGCGCAGATCCTGGACCTGCTGATCGAGCTGCGTCGGACGACAGACCTCACGCTCCTGCTGGTGTCGCACGATATCGGCGTGGTCCAGAACCTCTGCGACACCGTCGTGGTCATGAAGGACGGTCACATCGTCGAACGGGGATCCACACAGGATGTTCTCCTGCACCCCACGCAGGAGTACACGAAGACCCTGTTGGCGGCGATCCCGGTGATCCCCCGCACCTCCGGTCTCTGAACGGCTGGGAGATGCCGCGTCAGCGTCGTGGCCCGAAGAGACTCCCCCGCCGTCTTCCCGTCGGTTTGAGCGTGCGCCGCATGTACACCGTGCCGAGATCGCGGCCGAACTTGTACCCCACCCGTCCCATGCGCCCAGCCTCGACGAAGCCGAGCTTCTCGTGGAGCCGGACCGACGCCTCGGCGCCCCGGTCGCTGATGACCGCGACCATCTCCCGGAGCCCGATCTGCTCGCATGCGTCGATGAGGGCCTGCAGCAGGGCGGCTCCGAGCCCCTTCCCTCCTGCTCCGGGACCGAGGTAGATCGAATCCTCGACGGTGTACTTGTAGGCGTTCTTGCCCGCCCACGGCTGGGCGAGCGCGTACCCCAGCACCACACCGGCCGGAGAGACCGCGACGAGGAACGGCAGTTCCAGGCGGGTGAGCAAAGCGTACTTGTCACGCCAGTAGGGGATGCTGCTGCGGCGTTCGTCGAGGGTGACCGCGGAGTTGCTCACGAAGTGGTTGTAGATCTCGCGCACGTGCGGGAGGTCCGCGGGGCGGGCGGCCCGGATCGAGTAGGAGAAGACCTCGGGCACGATCTCAGGGCGAAGATGGCGCGGCAGGACGCGGCGACGGTCCCCCGGTTCGAACTGCATGCGCTCAGCTTAGAGACGGATCGGCTTCGCCTTCCACCCTCCAGTCCACCGGCGCAGCGCCCTGTTCCTCGAGCGCCGCATTGACCCGTGAGAACGGCCGCGAACCGAAGAAGCCCCGGCTGGCCGACAGCGGGGACGGATGCGCCGAGGCGATCGCCGGCGTCGAACCCAGCATCGGCTGCAGGTTCGCCGCGTCCTTGCCCCACAGCACGGCGACGAGCGGCTGATCGCGGGCGACGACGGTCCTGATCGCCAGCTCCGTCACCTTCTCCCAGCCCCAGCCGCGGTGCGAGGCGGCGGCGCCGGGGCGCACGGTCAGCACCCGGTTGAGCAGAAGCACGCCCTGGTCGCTCCACGCGGTGAGATCGCCGTGCGGTGCAGGCGGGATGCCGAGATCGCTCTCCCGCTCCTTGTAGATGTTCGACAGGCTGCGCGGCAACGGCCGCACCTCGCGGTCGACCGCGAACGACAGGCCGATCGGATGCCCCGGGGTGGGGTACGGGTCCTGCCCGGTGATCAGCACGCGCACCTCGGCCAGTGGCCGTCGGAACGCCCTCAGCACGTTCTCCCCGGAGGGCAGATACCCGTGACCCGCCTCCTGCTCCGCACGCAGCCGCTCACCGAGCTCCGTGATCGTCTCCTGGACCGGGGCGAGAGCCTCCGCCCAACCGGTATCGATCAGGCCGTCCGCAGCGAGCGCGGCGAGAGTCCGCGCCATCTCAGTCGATGGACCGCACGCGCAGCGGACCGCGAGCGAGCAGATGCTGCGCCGACTGCGCGACCGGACGCATCGTGATCAGATCGAGGTTCACGTGTCCCGGCGCCTCCAGCGCATAGGCGATGACATCGGCGACGTCCTCCGCGAGGAGCGGCGCATCGACCCCGGCGTACACGGCCTCGGCGGCGACGGCATCGCCACCCAGGCGGTTCAGCGTGAACTCCTCGGTGTGGACCATGCCCGGTGCGACCTCGACGACGCGGATCGGCTCACCGTTCAGCTCCTGCCGAAGGACCTTGACCAGCATCCCCTCGGCGGCCTTCGCCGCGTTGTACCCGGCGCCGCCCGCGTACGCCGACTGGGCGGCGGTGGAGGTGATGAACACCGTGTCGGCATGCCCGTCCGCCGCGGCGGCTCGGCGCAGCAGAGGGAGTAGTCCGGCCACGAGCCGCTGCGTCGCGAGCACGTTGGCGTCGAACATCCACTGCCAGTCGTCGACGGAGGCGTCTTCGATGCGGTCGGTGCCACGCGCACCGCCCGCCACCTGCACGAGCGCATGCACCGGCCCCGATTCCGCGAGTGTCGAGACGAGCGCGTCGACGGCGGCGGGGTCGGTCAGATCACAAGCGATGGCCGAGGCTCCGGTCTCCGCGGCGAGCGCGGACAGACGGTCCTCCCGCCTGGCGACCCCGACGACATCCCATCCTCGGGCGCGGAGAGCTCGCACCGTCGCCGCGCCGATCCCGGAACTCGCACCTGTCACCACTGCACGTCTGTTCACCATGCCTCCACCGTACGATGTTCCCCGCGGATTGCGGAGTCCCTCACGGTGCTGTCGCGGATCGCTCACGAGAACACGACGATACGGCCGACGCATCCTGCTCCGGATGTGGTCGAACGGGCCGCTCGGCCCCGTGATTCCGGGCCTCAACCGTGTTACGTCACATTTCCCGTCTGTTGTTGACAAGTGCCGATATTCCGTACGCTCGCTGCAACGGCATCCGCCACCCGACCTTCCAACCGTTCCAGGGGGAACACATGTCCGCACCTGAGTCCTGGCGCTTCGAGACCAAGCAGATCCACTCCGGCGCTGCCCCCGATCCGGTCACGAAGGCCCGTGCCACGCCGATCTACCAGACCACCTCGTACGTCTTCGACAGCGCTGACCACGCGGCCAACCTCTTCGCCCTGGCGGAGTTCGGCAACATCTACACCCGCATCCAGAACCCGACGCAGGACGTGCTGGAGCAGCGCCTCGCCGCGCTCGAAGGCGGCACCGGAGCTCTCGTCCTCGCCAGCGGCCAGGCAGCTTCGACCTTCGCCGTACTCAACATCGCGCAGGCCGGAGACCACTTCGTCGCCTCGAGCTCGATCTACGGCGGCACCTACAACCTCTTCAAGTACACGCTCGCGAAGCTCGGCATCGAGGTCACCTTCGTCGAGAACCAGGACGACCCCGAGGAGTGGCGTCGCGCGGTCCGCCCGAACACCAAGCTCTTCTTCGCGGAGACGATCGGCAACCCGCAGATCAACATCCTCGACATCCGCACCGTGGCTGACGTCGCACACGAGAACGGCGTGCCGCTCATCGTCGACAACACGATCGCCACCCCGTACCTGATCCGCCCGTTCGAGTTCGGCGCCGACATCGTCGTGCACTCGGTCACGAAGTTCCTCGGCGGCCACGGCACGACCATCGGCGGCGTCATCATCGACGGCGGCACGTTCGAGTGGTCGAAGAACGTCGACAAGTTCCCCGGCCTCACGGTTCCGGACCCGTCGTACCACGGCGCGAGCTACACCGCGGCAGTCGGCGACCCCCTCGCCTACATCATCAAGGCCCGCGTGCAGCTGCTCCGCGACCTCGGATCGGCGATCGCCCCGCAGAGCGCCTGGAACCTCATCCAGGGTGTCGAGACCCTGTCGCTGCGCATCGAGCGTCACGTGCAGAACGCCCAGGAGATCGCCGAATGGCTCGACAGCCGCGACGATGTCGCGACGGTCAACTACTCGGGCCTGCCCTCTTCGCCGTGGTACGCCAAGGCCAACGAGTACGCCCCCAAGGGCGTCGGCGCCGTACTGTCGTTCGAGCTCAAGGGCGGTGTCGAGGCCGGTCGCGAGTTCGTGAACAGCCTGTCGCTGTTCAGCCACCTCGCCAACATCGGAGACGTGCGCTCGCTCGTGATCCACCCCGCGTCGACCACGCACGCGCAGCTCACGCCCGAGCAGCAGCTCACGGCGGGCGTCACGCCGGGCCTCGTCCGACTCTCGGTGGGAATCGAGAACATCGAGGACCTCAAGGCCGACCTCGACCAGGCTCTCGCCGCGGCACGTGCCGTGTCGGAGGCAGCCCGCGCCTGACACCACACAGCTTCAGACGAGAATGCCCCGGATCCACGCGGTCCGGGGCATTCTCGCGTCTTCCCTCGATCGTCACCCGGCCGACCCACAGGCGGTTCCGTCGAGAATGGAATACCCGCCGTGAGGAGAGCATGATCGACGTCGAACGACGACCGCCGCGTGTCCGGCGATCCACGACCGCCCACGCCCGCCGGCTCGCGGTCGCGGGGATCTTCCTGCTCGTCCTCCTGGCCTGCGGCTGGATCCCCGGTGTGGTCGGCACGGCGATCGCCGCCCTGCTCCCCTGGCTCGGCCTGGCCATCCTCGCCGTGCTGATCACGGCGCTGTTCCTCGCGCGCCGCACCCTCGTCCTCCTCCTGGTGCCGACCCTGCTCTGGATCCTCGCCATGGCACCCGCCGCACCAGGCCTCCCCGGAACGGCCGAGGCGGGGACGGAGCTCACGGTCGTCAGCCAGAACGTCCGCGCCCACTCGGGCAGCGCCGCGGCATCCGCTGCCGAACTCGCACGCAGCGATGCCGACGTGATCGCCCTGACCGAGCTCGACGGCGACAGCCTCGCCGCCGCGACCGAAGTGCTCGCCGATGCGTACCCCCATTCCTACCGAGTCGGCACGGTCGCCGTCTGGAGCCGCTATCCGCTCGCGAACGCGGAACCGCTCACGCTGGGGCTCAGTTGGAAGCGCGCTCTCCGCGTCGAGGTCCAGGCCCCCACGTCCGCGGTCGCCGTGTACGTGCTGCATGCGGCATCCGTGCGACCGGGCCAGCAGCACGACCGCGACACCATGCTGAGCGGTCTCGCGGCGCAGGTCGCCGCCGATCCGGCCGCCTCGCTCATCGCCGTCGGCGACTTCAACGCCCCGTCGACGGATCCGAGTCTGGCCGCGTTGCGCGCGGAGGCCGACTGGGTGCGACCGACCGACGGGACCCTCGGGTTCACGTGGCCCGCAACCTTCCCGCTCGTCCGGATCGACCAGGTCTTCGTGCGCGGTCTCGATGTCGTGGCCTCCGGCACTCTGCGAGCGGGAACCAGCGATCATCTCGCTACCCTGACCCGCGTGCGCTGAGACACTCCTCCTGCGGCCCACCACGCACGACCTCGCCCGCGTCCGACACCGGGTCGTAACCTGCGACCGACGGGTGCCCGACCAGGCGACAATGGAGGAATGGACTGGCAGACGACCTCCGAGGACACGGTGCCCTCGGCGCCCGTGACGGAGGCGGACGTGCGGCTGCTCCGTGCGCGACCGCCGGCGACCGGCGCGTGGCGAGACGGGGACCCCGTCGGAGGCCGCCACTTCGCCGCCTTCGGCGCCTTCTCGACCGAGAGCGGCGCTGAACTGCCCGGAATCCGCATCGCGTACGAGTCCTGGGGCGAGCTGAACGCGGCGCGCGACAATGCGATCCTCGTGCTGCACGCGCTCACGGGCGACAGCCATGTGCGCGGTACTGCCGGGTCAGGCCACCCGACCGCAGGCTGGTGGGAGGACATCACGGGCCCCGGCGCTCCGCTCGACACCGACCGCTGGTTCGTGATCGCCCCCAACATGCTCGGAGGCTGCCAGGGCTCGACGGGGCCGGCGAGCGTCGCCCCCGACGGCTACGAATGGGCGTCGCGCTTCCCGTACCTGACGATCCGCGACCAGGTCGCGGCCCAGGTCCGCCTGGCCGACGCACTCGGTATCGACAGCTGGGCCGCCGTGATCGGAGGCTCCATGGGCGGCATGCACGCCCTGGAATGGGCGGTGACGCACCCCGAACGCGTGCGACGACTGGCTGTACTGTCCTCGCCCCCGGTGACGACGGCCGACCAGATCGCGCTGAACACCGTGCAACTGGAGACCATCCGGATGGATCCGCGCTTCCAGGGCGGGGAGTACTACGACCTCTCCGACGGCGACGGTCCGCACCGCGGGCTCGCCCTGGCGCGTCGCATGGCCCTGCTGAACTACCGCAGCCCGATCGAGCTCAACCAGCGCTTCCAGCGGTCGTGGCAGTCGGATGTGTCGCCGCTCGGTCACGGCGGGCGCTTCGCCGTCGAGTCGTACCTCGACTTCCACGGCAACAAGTTCACCCGCCGCTTCGATGCGAACAGCTACATCACCCTGGTGGAGGCGATGAATTCGCACGACGTCGGGCGTGGGCGCGGCGGTGTCGAGGAGGCGCTGCACGCGGTCACGGCGACCACGCTCGTCCTCGGCATCGACAGCGATCGCCTGTTCCCCGTGGACGGGCAGCAGCGCATCGCTCGCAGCATCCCGAACGTGATCGACGAGGAAGCCGTCGTCATCGCGAGCGACTTCGGGCACGACGGGTTCCTGATCGAGACCGAGGCCGTCGGGTCGAATCTGCGCCGCGTGCTCGAGAGCTGAGCCGCCCCGTACCGCTCAGTCGGCGACGAACCGCCACGGCAGCGCACCGGCGTGGAGACGCCCTTGCTCCCAGGCGAAGTCACGGCCGGTCTCGGTGTCGAGAACCCGTGTCTGGAACAGTTCCGCCGCGCCGCCGGAGGACATCGCGGCGCGGGCGTCGGTGAATGCCGAGAGCCGGTGCAGCGTGATCCACGTCGGCGGATACAACGTCCACTCCCCTGCCGCGTGCCGAGCCAGCGCCTCGGACGGCCGAACCCAGGCGATCTCCGCGACCTCGTCTGCGGAGGGCGACGGTTCTTCGCGCGGCGCCTCGGCCAGGAAGAACCACGTCCGAATTCGTGTAGGAGCCTCGAGCGGCGGCTGCCATTGCGACAGGACCACGAGGTCTCGGACTTCGAGGCCCACTTCCTCGGACGTCTCTCGAACCGCAGCGCGGCGCGCATCCTCGGCCTCCTCGTCGCCTGCGCGTCGATCACCGGGCTCGACCTTGCCTCCGGGAAAGACCCAGGCTCCAGCGAAGGAGCCGCGATCGGGCCGACGCATCAGCAGCACCTCGAAACCCGGATCGGACGCACGCAGCACCACCACGGTGCCGGCGACGGGCAGGGACTCCTCGGGCGCGCTCACCCCGTCACTCTATGACGCCACGAGCGCCACCGCGCCAGGGCGATGGGCTTCGATGCGATACGACAGCAGGGCGATGAGCAGACCGGCCACGGCGAGCGCAGCCCCCGTCCATGCGGGTGCGGTGAACCCCCAGCCTGCGGCGATCACGAAGCCCCCGAGGAACGCGCCCAGGCTGTTGCCGATGTTCAGCGCCGAATGGTTCATCGCCGCGGCGATCGACTGGTTGTCACCGGCCACATCCATGAGTCGTGTCTGGATCGTCGGGCTCAGCACGGACGACACGAACCCGACCACGAGCACCACGGCGGCCAGGCTGACGATCCAGAACGAGAGGAAAGCCAGCAGGGCGAAGACGACGGCCATCGCCGCGAGACCGAACAGCAGCGTTCGTCGGAGGTCGATGTCAGCGAGATGGCCGCCGACCAGGTTTCCCGCCGTCATCCCGAGCCCCATCAGCACGAGGACGATCGGCACCACCCAGTCCGGCGAACCGGAGACCTCCGTCACCAACGGAGCGATGTAGCTGTAGACGGCGAAGAACCCGCCGAAGCCGATCGCGCCGACACCGAGCGTGAACCACACCTGAGGAATGCGGAACACCCTGAGCTCCTGCCTCATCGTGCGGCCGGGGTCGCCGGGGTGCTCGGGGACGAACAGCGCGATGCACAGCGTCGCGAGGGCGAACACCAGCGCCACGACCGCGAACGCGGAGCGCCAGCCCCACTGCTGTCCGAGGAAGGTCCCCAACGGCACACCGACCACGTTGGCGACGGTGAGCCCGGTGAGGATGAAGGCCACCCCCTTGGCGCGATTGCCCGGCCCCATCACATCGGCGGCCACGAGCGCACCGATGCCGAAGTAGGCGCCGTGCGGGAGACCGGCGAGGAAGCGGGATGCGGCGACGAGCTCGAACGTCGGCAGCACCACCGTGAGCGCGTTGAACACCGTCAGAGCGAGGGCGAGCACGATCATCACACGGTGCCGCGGAAAACGCGCGACGAATCCGGCGATGGTCGGCGCACCGACCACCACTCCGAGCGCGTACAGCGAGATCAGCCAGCCGGCCTGACTCAGCGCGTCTTCCGGGCTCGTCGCCCAGAGCGAAGGCAGCAGGTCGGCGGCGATGTTGGGCAGCAGGCCCATGACCACGAATTCGGTCATGCCGATGCCGAAGCTGCCGATGGCGAGAGAGAGGAGCGCCCACTTCGCCGCACCCCTCGATTCAGTCGAGGGATTCACCGGATCAGCTTAGCGGCCGTGGGACTCCTCGTCCGCCGGCCTCGTCCGGTCGAGTGTCATGAAGACATCAACGTCGTCCTCCGAGTCCACGGCGAACCCGTGGCGCTCGTAGAGCCTGCGGGCCGGGCTGCCCTGGAGCACGTTGAGTCGATACCGCGCGGCGTCGGCGAGGACCATGGCCAAGACGCGATCGCCGACACCGCGACCCTGATGCGACGACGCGATGTAGAAGTGCTCCAGCCAGCGGACACCGCCCTCCGGACGGATCGTGACGGAGCCGGCCTCGGTTCCGTCCACGACGATGATCCGGGTCCGTGCGGGCTCGAACGCGTCGCGGAAGCGCTGCCGGACGCGGACGTCGTCGTAGCGCCCCAGCCGACTCAGGTCGGCACGGAGGACGCCCGCCCGCAGCTCTGCGATCCAGTCGACGTCGTCGGCCAGCGCGGGACGAAGGACGACACGCCCCGGAGAACCGGGATCAGTCATCCGACTCCTCGATCGCGGCCTCCAGGCGCTCGATCTTGGCATCGAGCTCGCCCGAGTACCCGGGGCGGATATCGGCCTTGAGCACGAGCGACACCCGCGAGCCGAACGGCATGACGGCCTCGGTCGCGCGCTTCACGACGTCCATCACCGAGTCCCAGTCCGGACCCTCGATCTCGGTGAACATGCTCGTGGTGCGGTGCGGCAGGCCGGACTCGCGCACGACGCGCACCGCGGCGGCCACCGCATCGTGCACGGAGGCGTCGGTGCGTTCTGCACCCTCGGCGGGGGTGCCGCTCGGGGCGACGGAGAAGGCGATCAGCATGGGTTCACTCCTTGGAATTCGGATGGTGTGCGGCGGGCACGCGCAGGAGTGCGCGCGCGCCGAGGACGAGCAGGACGAGGAGGAGGACGTTGCGCACGGTGAGCACCGCGACCGACAGCGTGTCGGCGCGCAGCAGGGCGTCGTAGCCGAGCGGATAGACGAGGCAGGTGAGCAGGCAGAGCGCCAGGACGATCGCCGCAGGCACACGCGCGCGGACGCGATCGAGCACGATCCACAGGATGACCGGGGCGATCAACCAGGTCTGGAACTGGGGGGATCCGACCTTGTTGGTGACGATGAGCAGCGTCACCAGCGTGAGGGCGAGCGGAGGGAACAACCGCGGGAAGGCGGCGCCGCGCATCGCCTTCACGGCTCCGATCGCGGTCACTGCCAGTACCGAGATCACCATCAGCGGGGTGAGCACAGCCGCGACGGCGTCCACGCCCGGGGCGGCGATCTGGAAGGTGAGGATCTCGAAGCTGTATTCGATGCGCGCCGCACCGGCGGCGGCGAGCCACAGGAAAGGAGTCGCCGCGACGGCCTCGATCTGCAGTCCTCGCCCGGTCTGCTCCGTGAGGAACCCGAGTATCTCGGTATCGGCGCCGAGCAGGAACAGCACCACCACGACACCGCCGGCGACGAGCGTGGCGGAGAGCAGCATCCGCCAGCGCGCCCGGGCGGCGACGACCGCGGCGACGACGAGGGCGCCCGGCCAGATCTTCACCCAGGCCCCGATCGTGAGGAGTGCGGCGGCGAGCGCGGGACGCGTGATGAGCCAGAGTCCGCCGATCACTGCGAGGGGCACCGTGATCGCGTCGATCCGGTACAGCGCGATGGGACCGAGCAGAAGCACGGCGGCGATCCAGAACCAGGCGGCGACCCTTCGCGCGTGCGAAGGCGAGCGGCCGATGAGCACGCCGAACGCGACCGCGTCGAGGATGATGACCAGCGCCGCCCAGCCCACCAGATACGCGCTCGAGATGCCCAGCACGGGCACGAGCGGCGCTGCGAGACCGGCGGCGAGCAGCATCGGAACGAGTGCGAGCTGCGGGTACACCCAGGTCTCGCTGATGCCGACGATCGGTCCCCCGCCGAGCGCCGCCGATGCCCAGGGCTCGTAAACGAGGACGACATCGCCCATCGGCTGGCTGGGATACAGCCATCCCAGCACGGCCGTCAGCAGGTGCACGAGCAGGAACGCGCACCACAGTACGAGCACCCGGACCGTCACGTTGCGGCTCACGCCAGGACATCCGCGATCGCGAGCGGGAGCGCTTCGGCGACGTCCATCGCGACGATCGGGTGCCCTGGCCCCCCGCCGACGACCCCCGCGGCGATCCGTGCCGCATGGCCGTGGAGCCAGGCGCCCGTGGCGGCGACCTCGGCGAGGGAGGCGCCCGGGTTCGCGGCGGTCACGGCGCCGAGCACGCCGGCGAGCACATCTCCGGTCCCCGCGGTGGCCAGCCACCCGGTCCCCGCCTCGACGGCGATCACCGCGCCGTCCGGGGAGGCGACGAGCGTCCGTGCGCCCTTGAGCAGCACAGTCCCTCCGATCTTCGCGGCGACCTGCCGTGCGCCGTCGGCTCGGTCGTCGCCGGCCGGCACCCGCAGGCGCTCCTGCAACCGCGAGAACTCGCGTGCGTGGGGCGTGACGAGAAACGGTGCGCGCGCACCGGGCGCGAGATCCAGGGCGCCGGCATCGATGACGACGGAGACCGTTCCCGCGAGGATCTCCCGGAGCGCGACGCTCTCCGCGTCGCTGCGATGGCTCGGATCCGTCCCCGACCCGAGCACCCAGGCGTCCACGCGCGAGCGCCCGGTATCCGCCCCGACGACGGTCTCCGGCCGCCGGGCGAGCACCGCGTCCGCGACCCGCTCCGGGCCGACGTACCGCACGAAACCTGCTCCGGCCCGCCAGGCGGCCTCGACACCGAGCACCGCAGCCCCCGGATACGCGACCGATCCGGTGCGCAGCGCCACGACCCCGCGGGTGTACTTGTCGTCGTCCGCTGTGGGTGCGCGGATGAACCGCGCCGTATCGCCGCGTGACCACTCGCGCACCTCGAACATGACTCCACGTTAGTGCGACGGCCCGCTGCACACTCCCGCAGAGGTAGCGTCGAACGGTGAGTCTTCTCTTCTCCCCCCTGGGCATCCGTTCCGTCACGTTCCGCAATCGCCTCTGGGTTTCACCGATGTGCATGTACAGCGCCGTCGATGGGGTGGTGCAGGAGTGGCACCACACTCATCTGGCGCAGTTCGCCTCGGGCGGCGCGGGCCTCGTCATCGCGGAGGCGACGGCTGTCGTGCCGGAGGGACGCATCTCACCGCGCGACGCAGGACTCTGGAACGACGAGCAACGTGATGCCTGGGCTCCGGTCGTCCAGGCGATCCACGCCCGCGGAGCATCGGCGGGCATCCAGCTCGCGCACGCGGGGCGGAAGGCATCGACGTGGTGGCCCTGGGCGCCCGAGCGCGGCTCGGTGCCCGCGTCCGACGGCGGGTGGATCACGTCCGGGCCGTCGGCGGTCGCGTTCGACGGCTTCGAGGCGCCGACAGCCCTTGACCGGGAAGGCATCGACCGCGTGGTCGAGGCCTTCGCCGCAGCCGCCCGGCGTGCTCTCGACGCCGGCTTCGACGTGCTGGAGATCCACGGGGCGCACGGGTATCTCCTGCACCAGTTCCTGTCGCCCCTGTCCAATCTGCGCGACGACGAGTACGGCGGCCCCTTAGAGAACCGCGCTCGGCTGCTGCTGCGCGTCGTCGAAGCGGTCCGCGAGACCGCAGGAGCCGAGGTGCCGCTGTTCGTACGGATCTCGGCCACCGACCACGCCGAAGGCGGCTTCACTCCCGAGGATGCGACCATCGTCGGCGGTTGGGCGGCGCAGCGCGGAGCGGACCTGATCGATGTGTCCAGCGGCGGCCTGGTGGCGCATCAGCGGATCGACGTGTTCCCCGGCTACCAGGTCCCCCTCGCCGAGACCGTGCGCCACGGCGGCCGCATCCCGGTGTCGGCGGTCGGACTCATCACCGCGGCGGCACAGGCGGAGCAGGTGCTCGTCGGCGGCGCGGCCGACGCGATCTTCGCCGGGCGGGAATGGTTGCGCGATCCCCACTTCGCTCTTCGCGCCGCACACGAGCTCGACGCCGAGGTCGCGTGGCCGCCGCAGTACGAGCGCGCGCGCTGGCGCTGAGTGTCGTTGGAGCGACGAAGGCCGCCGAGTCCTCGCGGAATCGGCGGCCCTGGTCTGCGCGGTCGGGTCAGCGTCCGCGGAAGCGACGAGTCGCGTCCTGCACCTCTCCGACCAACTCCTCGAGGATGTCCTCCAGGAAGAGCACCGCGGTGGTGTTCCCCTGAACATCGCGCACCTTTGCCAGGTGTCGTCCTGCACGGCGCATGACCGCGAGGGCGTCCTCCAGATCCGTGTCCTCCTGGACCGGCACCATGTGGTGGATGCGCTTCCCCGGGAGCGGTTCGACCATCTTGGTCTCCGCATCCGGACCCTCCGACGCCCGAAGGATGTCCTTCAGGTGCACGTAGCCGATCGGCACGCCCTCGCCATCGACGATCACGTAGCGGGAGAACCCGTAGCGGGCCACCGCCTTCTCGATTTCATCCGGGGTCGTCGACTGCGGCAGGGTCACCAGATCACCCAGCGGCACCGCGACGTCCCGCGCCTTCTTGTCGGTGAACTCGACCGCCGCGGCGACCGTTCCCGCCGTGTCCATGAGCACGCCCTCGCGTCGCGACTGACTGACGATGGTGGCGACCTCGTCGAGCGTGAAGGTCGATGCCGCCTCGTTCTTCGGCTCCACTCGGAACAGTCGCAGCACAGCGTTCGCCGTCGCGTTGAGCACCCAGATCACGGGCATGAAGACCTTCGACACCCACACGAGCGGCGGCGCGAGGATCAGCACGGCACGATCCGGTACCGAGAACGCGAGGTTCTTCGGCACCATCTCGCCGAAGACCACGTGCAGGAACGACACGATCAGCAGCGCGATCGCGAACGAGACCGCGTCGACGGCGCCGTCCGGCCAGCCGAGGGCATGCAGCGGCACGGCCAGCAGATGGTGGATCGCGGGCTCGGAGACGTTCAGGATGAGCAGCGAGCAGATCGTGATGCCGAGCTGCGACGTCGCGAGCATCAGCGTCGCGTGCTCCATCGCGTAGAGCGCCGTCTTGGCCGCGCGCGACCCCTGATCGGCGCGGGGTTCGATCTGCGACCGCCGTGCGGAGATCACCGCGAACTCTCCTCCGACGAAGAAGGCGTTCGCGACCAGAAGCACGACGAGCCAGGCGAGTCCTCCCCAATCGTTCATCGGGCGGCCTCCTCTCCGCCGTCGAGCGGACTCGGAACGTAGCGGACGCGATCGACGCGTCGGCCGTCCATCCGCACGACCCGGAGCATGCCGCTGTCGAGCGGCACCTCGTCGCCCACCGAAGGCACGCGTTCCAGCACGCTCATGACGTAGCCGCCGACCGTGTCGTAGACATCGCCCTCAGGCACGTCGACTCCCGCACGACGACGCAGCTCGTCCGGCCTCAGCTCGCCGGGGAACGTGACCCCCTCCCGGTTGCGGATCACTCCGGCACGGGTGCGGTCATGCTCGTCCGCGACCTCGCCCACCAGCTCCTCGACCAGGTCCTCGAGCGTCACGAGTCCCGCAGTTCCGCCGTACTCGTCGACCACCACCGCGAGCTGGTAGCCGCGAGCGCGGAGCTCGGAGATCAGGGCGTCGACGTGCACGGTCTCAGGTACGCGGAGCGGTTCCGTCGCCAGAGCCCCGACGGGTACCTCGGTGCGGCGCTCGCGCGGGACCGAGATCGCCGCCTTCAGATGCACGACTCCCGTGATGTCGTCGAGGTCGTCGTCGTAGACGGGGAAGCGGCTGTGACCGGTGCGGCCTGCGAGCTGGATGACGTCGTCCGCGGAGTCTCCGGCCGCGATCGCATGCATGCTCGGTCGGGCGGTCATCACATCGGCGGCCGTGAGGCGGGAGAACGTCAGGGTGCGGTCGAGCAGAGTGGCCGTGTCGGCCTCGAGCAGACCCGCACTGGCGGAGCGCCGGACCAGTGAGGAGAGCTCCTCCGCGCTGCGGGCGCCGGAGAGCTCTTCCTTGGGCTCGATCCCCATGCTGCGCAGCACGCCGTTGGCGCTGCCGTTGAGCACCACCACGGCCGGCTTGAAGACGGTGGTGAAGGCGATCTGGAAGGGGATCACGAGCTTCGCCGTGGCGAGGGGCAGTGCGAGCGCGAAGTTCTTGGGAACGAGCTCGCCGAGGATCATCGACAGCACGGTGGCGACGAACATCGCCACGACCGTGGCGATGGGTGCGACGGCCGCCTCGGGGATGTGCCAGGCCACGAGCGTCGGCCGGAGGAGGTTCGAGAGCGCCGGCTCCATGGTGTAACCGGTCAGCAGCGTCGTCAGCGTGATGCCGAGCTGGGCAGCGGACAGATGCGTCGACGTGTGCTTGAGGGCACTGATCGTGAGGGAGAGCCGAGACTCCCCCCGAGCCTGTCGCGCTTCGAGATCGGCGCGGTCGAGATTGACCAGCGCGAACTCACTCGCGACGAAGAGGCCGGTGCCGACCGTGAGCAGGAGCCCCACGCCCAACATGATGTAGTCCATCAGAGGTTCCTCTCCGGTGAGAGAGGCGGACAGTGGGGCGATGTTCTACAACTGGGAGGGTCGTCCATTATGCGGACGATTGTACAGAAGACGACTGGGTTCCGCTGCCGGCAGACCGGGCGAGCGCTACGATCTGTCTGTGTCCGGTGGTGCCATCTTCATCCTCGTGTGGAGCGTCCTGGCGATCGTCATGGGAACGCTGTTCGCATGGCACCCCGAAGGAATCGAGAACGTTGCGGAGCGTTGGGGACTCCGAAGAATGAGAACGCAAAGGTGGCGACGCTTTCAGGTACACCTCAACCGCTTCGGCGGGGTGCTGTTCGTCCTCCTGGGGGTCACCTTCATCGTTCTCGTCAGCACGGGAGTGCTGCCACCGAGAGACTAGGTGTTGCGTTGTCACCGCCCAGTGTTTCTAGAACATCATGGGCAGCGCCTTGCCCTCTTCGTATCCCGCTGCCGACTGGAGGCCGACGAGCGCGCGATCGTGGAACTCCGGCACGGATGACGCCCCTGCGTACGTGAAGGAGGACCGCACGCCCGAGGTGATCATGTCCAGGAGGTCCTCCACCCCGGGGCGGAGCGGGTCGAGGTAGATCTTCGACGAGGAGATCCCCTCGGCGAAGAGCTCCTTGCGAGCGCGCTCGTAGGCGTCGAGCCGGCCGAAGCGCGCCTGCACCGCCTTCGTCGACGCCATGCCCCAGGACTCCTTGAACAGGCGTCCTTCGGCGTCGCGCTGCAGCTCGCCCGGCGCTTCGATCGTGCCGGCGAACCAGGATCCGACCATGACGGATGCGGCACCGGCGGCGAGTGCGAGCGCCACGTCGCGGGGGTAGCGCACGCCGCCGTCCGCCCAGACGTGGGCGCCCAGCTCCTGCGCGGCCTGCGCGGTCTCGAGCACTGCGGAGAACTGCGGTCTGCCGACGGCCGTCATCATGCGGGTCGTGCACATGGCCCCGGGACCCACGCCGACCTTGAGGATCGACGCTCCGGCATCGACCAGGTCGGCCACGCCGTCGGCCGTGACGATGTTGCCCGCGACGATCGGCAATCCCAGATCAAGCTCGGCGACCGCTCGCAGGGCGCGCAGCATGCCTTCCTGGTGTCCGTGCGCCGTGTCGACGACGAGCACGTCGACCCCTGCTCCGGCGAGAGCCTTCGCCTTCGCGGCGACGTCGCCGTTGATCCCGACGGCCGCCGCCACCGCCAGTCGTCCGTCCGCATCGAGCGCCGGACGGTAGAGGGTGGAGCGCAGGGCGCTGCGGGCGCTGAGGGTTCCCACGAGGTGCCCGTGGTGGACCACCGTGACCATCTCGACGCCGGCGTCGGTGATGACGTCGAAGGCGTGTCGTTCCGAGCCGATGTCGTCGGCGTCGATCGATGGCGAACCGCGATGCACGAGATCTCCCAGCTGCGCGTCCGGCAGGGCCGTCGCGAGCCTCGCGGCCGGGAGGATGCCGAGGATCCGTCCGACGTCGATCGGCGCGGCGCCGTGCGCGACGACGATCCCGTGCCCGCTCGTGGCCGGGAGCAGGCGGAGCGCGTCGGCGACGGAGGCTTCCGGCGGGAGCACGAGCGGCGTGTCCCAGAGGACCGGCTGTGCTTTCACCTCACGGATCGCGGAGTCGAGATCCTGCAACGGGAGGTCCTGCGGGAGGACCCCGAGAGCACCGCGACGTGCGAGGACGGCCGCGATGCGTGGACCGGTGACGGAGTTCATGTTCGCGGCGACGATCGGCAGGGTGGCGGGTGTGCCGTCGAGGGGCGCCAGGTCGACCTGGAGACGGCTGGTCACCGCGGATCGGCGCGGCACGAGGAAGACGTCCGAATAGGTCAGATCGACGGCCGGCTGCGCTCCTGAGAATTCCATGTCTCCACGGTACCCAGATCGCGTTGCCGTGGGCGCATGGCTTCGACGATTCCCCGAGCGAAACACGTTAGGCTTGTTGGTCGAGAGTGTGCGGGCCCGAACGCATCCTGCGTCGACGTCCGCACCAGAGAGCTTCAGCGATGAAAGAGGGCGATCGAGAGTGTCGAACCAGGTGACCGGCGTCAACGGCGACGGGGGGTTCGGAGCCAATTCCTGGCTCGTTGAAGAGCTCTACGAGCAGTTCAAGGTGAACCGCGACTCCGTCGACAAGGAGTGGTGGCCGATCCTCGAGAAGTACCACTCCGACACGACATCGGCGGCTCCGGCATCCGGCGCGGAGACGGCCGCACAGCAGGCGCATCCGGTCACCGCCCCGATCCCCGTGATCGGCTCTCAGCCGGTGGCGCGGACGACGGCCAAGCCGGCCGCTGCGGCGCCGATCCCCGCCCAGGCACCGAAGCCCGCGCCGAAGCCCGAGACGAAGGAGTCCACGGACGTCGTCGAGGAGGACAAGGTCACGCCCCTGCGCGGCCTGCCCAAGACCCTCGCGGCGAACATGGACGAGTCTTTGACCGTCCCGACCGCGACCAGCGTGCGCACGGTGCCGGCGAAGCTGATGATCGACAACCGCATCGTCATCAACAACCACATGGCCCGCACCCGCGGCGGCAAGATCAGCTTCACCCATCTCATCGGCTGGGCGCTCATCCGCACGCTCGACGAGTTCCGCAGCCAGAACGTGTTCTACGCCGAGGTCGACGGCAAGCCGTCCGTGGTCGCCCCCGCGCACGTCAACCTCGGCATCGCGATCGACCTGCCCAAGCCCGATGGCACTCGTGCGCTCATGGTGCCCAGCATCAAGCGGGCCGACACCCTGACCTTCACCGAGTACCTCAGCGCGTACGAAGACCTCGTCACGCGTGCCCGCGGCAACAAGCTGACCGCCGGCGACTTCCAAGGAACGACGGTCTCTCTGACCAACCCGGGCGGCATCGGCACCGTGCACTCCGTCCCGCGTCTGATGAAGGGCCAGGGCTGCATCATCGGCGCCGGCGCCCTCGAGTACCCGGCCGAGTTCCAGGGCGCGAGCGAGAAGACGCTCAACGAGCTCGCGATCGGCAAGACCATCACGCTCACCAGCACCTATGACCACCGCGTCATCCAGGGTGCCGGCTCCGGAGAGTTCCTCAAGAAGGTGCACGAGCTGCTCATCGGGCAGCGCGGCTTCTACGACGACATCTTCGCCGCCCTGCGCATCCCGTACGCACCGATCCGCTGGAACCCCGACATCGCCGTCGACCTCGCCGAGCGCGTCGACAAGCAGTCCCGCGTGCAGGAGCTGATCAACTCCTTCCGGGTGCGCGGCCACCTGATGGCCGACATCGATCCGCTCGAGTACGTGCAGCGCTCCCACCCCGACCTCGAGATCGAGAGCCACGGCCTCACCTTCTGGGATCTGGATCGCGAGTTCGTCACGGGTGGCTTCGGCGGTCGCCGCATCGCGAAGCTCCGCGACATCCTCGGCGTGCTCCGCGACTCGTACTGCCGCACGCTCGGCATCGAGTACATGCACATCCAGGATCCGGAGCAGCGTCGCTGGTTCCAGGAGAAGGTCGAGGTCAAGTACCAGAAGCCCGGCCACGACGAGCAGCTGCGCGTCCTCCGCAAGCTCAACGAGGCCGAGGCCTTCGAGACCTTCCTCCAGACGAAGTTCGTCGGTCAGAAGCGCTTCTCCCTCGAGGGCGGCGAGTCCTTGATCCCGCTCCTCGACGAGATCCTGCAGGGCGCGGCGACCGCCGGGCTCGAGGGCGCGGCGATCGGCATGGCCCACCGCGGCCGCCTCAACGTGCTCACGAACATCGCCGGCAAGACGTACGGGCAGGTGTTCCGCGAGTTCGAGGGCACGCAGACCCCCGGCAACCAGCGCGGCTCCGGAGACGTGAAGTACCACCTCGGCACGGAGGGCACCTTCGTCGCCGACGACGCGTCCGAGCTGCCGGTCTACCTCGCCGCCAACCCCTCGCACCTCGAGACGGTCGACGGCGTGCTGGAAGGCATCGTCCGCGCCAAGCAGGACCGCAAGCCGATCGGCACCTTCGCCTGGCTGCCGATCCTCGTGCACGGCGACGCGGCCTTCGCCGGTCAGGGCGTCGTGGTCGAGACGCTGCAGATGTCGCAGCTGCGCGGCTACCGCACCGGCGGCACGATCCATGTGGTCGTGAACAACCAGGTCGGCTTCACCACCACGCCGAACGACGGTCGCACCTCGATCTACTCCACGGATGTCGCCAAGACGATCCAGGCGCCGGTGTTCCATGTGAACGGCGACGACCCTGAAGCCGTGATCCACGTCGCCCAGCTGGCGTTCGAGTATCGCGAGCGGTTCCACCGCGACGTCGTGATCGATCTCGTCTGCTACCGCCGACGCGGCCACAACGAGGGCGACGACCCCTCGATGACGCAGCCGCTGATGACGGACCTGATCCAGGCCAAGCGCTCGGTCCGCCGCCTGTACACGGAGTCGCTCGTCGGTCGCGGTGACATCACGGAGCAGGAGTACGACGAGGCCAAGGCCGACTTCCAGAACCGTCTGGAGATCGCGTTCGCCGAGACGCACGCCGCCGAGACAGGTGCTCTGCCGGTCAGCCCCGAGGCACCGCCGGTCGAGGACCTGGTCGGCGCCCCCGACGTGACCGGTGTGCCGAGCGAGGTCATCCAGCTGATCGGTGACGCGTTCGTGAACAAGCCCGAGGGCTTCACCGTGCACCCGAAGATCCAGCAGCTGCTGGACAAGCGTCTCGACATGAGCCGCAACGGCGGCATCGACTGGGGCTTCGGCGAGCTGTTGGCGTTCGGTTCCCTGCTCGTCGAGGGCACTCCGGTGCGCTTGGCCGGTCAGGATGCCCGCCGCGGCACCTTCGTGCAGCGTCACGCGACCCTGCACGATCGCGCGAACGGCCAGGAATGGCTGCCGCTGTCGAACCTCTCCGATGCCCAGGGCCGCTTCTTCGTCTACGACTCGCTCCTCAGCGAGTACGCCGCGCTCGGGTTCGAGTACGGCTACTCGGTGGAGGCCCCCGAGGCTCTCGTGCTCTGGGAAGCGCAGTTCGGCGACTTCGTCAACGGCGCCCAGTCCGTCATCGACGAGTACATCTCCGCGGCCGAGCAGAAGTGGGGGCAGCAGTCCAGCGTGACCCTGCTCCTCCCCCACGGCTACGAGGGCCAGGGGCCGGACCACTCGTCGGCGCGCATCGAGCGCTTCCTGCAGATGTGCGCGCAGGACAACATGATCGTGTCGCGTCCGTCGACGCCCGCGTCCTACTTCCACCTGCTCCGCCGTCAGGCTTACGCCCGTCCGCGCAAGCCGCTGATCGTCTTCACCCCGAAGGCGATGCTGCGTCTGCGTGGTGCGACGAGCCCGGTCGAGGCGTTCACCCAGGGTCGGTTCGAGCCGGTCATCGACGACGACCGCGGTCTCGACCGCGCCGCCGTCAAGCGCGTGCTCGTGCACTCGGGCAAGGTGCACTGGGATCTGCGCGCCGAACTCGAGAAGAACCCGAACCCCGCGGTGGCACTGGTCCGGCTCGAGCAGCTGTACCCGACGCCGATCGACGAGCTCAAGGCCATCACCGACTCCTACCCGAACGCCGAGCTCGTGTGGGTGCAGGAGGAGCCGGAGAACCAGGGCGCCTGGCCGTTCCTGGCTCTCGCCTTCGCCGACGTCCCCGGTGACCGTTCGTTCCGTCCGGTCTCGCGCCCGGCCTCCGCATCGCCCGCGACCGGATCGTCGAAGGTGCACGCGGCGGAGCAGGCGGCACTGATCCACTCGGCCGTCACGCTCGACTGATCTTCACACGAGAATGGGCGCCGCGACTCAGGTCGCGGCGCCCATTCTCGTCTCGGTCGGGCTGCGAGGCGAGTCAGCCGGCGATGAGCGGAAGCTGCACGAGGCGCAGCTCGGAGCTCAACTCGGCCCGTGCCCGTTCGAGTGCCTCGGCATCCGCGTTCGCCGCCGCCAGGACGAGCAGCGCCGCACCGAGCACCGGTGGAGCATCGACGATCTGCAGGCGAGCAGCCGGAGCATGCTCGTCCAGACCTGCCCGGATGCTGTCGAGCAGCAGAGGGTCGCGTCCCCTGGCGACGCCGCCTCCGAAGAGCACGGGCACCTCGACGTCCTGCAGCGCGAGTCGGGTCACGCACGCGCGCACGAAGGCCACCACTTCGTCCGCCTGCTGCTGCACGACGCCGCGCGCGACCGCATCGCCCGCAGCCGCGGCCTCGAACAGCACAGGGCTCAGCGACGCGAAGCCCTGCCCGGAGCGCCGCCCGAGATGCACGTCTTCGATGAGAGCTGCGACCGTGGGAGCGCCGACAGCCCGTAGGAGCAACGAGACCAGCATCGTCTCCGGTCCGCGGCCGTCCTCGGCGCGGGCGGCGTGCCAGACGACGGCGTCACCCAGCTCAGCACCGCCACCCCAGTCGCCGGACAGGGGTCCGAGCGCGGGGAAACGCACTTCCGCACCATCGGCGCGGACGCCGATCGCGTTCATCCCGGTGCCGCAGATGACGGCGACCGCATCCTCGGCATCGGTCCCGGCGCGCAGCAGCGCATGCAGATCGTTCTCCACGACTGCCCCGTCCGCCCAGGGTAGAGCAGAGATGGCCGCTCGGAAGGTCGCGATCTCCTCCGCGAGGTCCAGCCCCGAGAGATACAGTCCCACCGCCGCCAGGTCGCGCATCTCGTGATCGACGAACGCACGTCGCACGAGCTCGTCGATCACCCGGACGGATTGCTCCAGACCATCGATCTGTGGGCTGGATCCGGCGCCACGCTCCCACGCCAGCACCTCCCCCGCGGTGTCGAGGAGCACGACGTCGGTCTTGGATCCCCCGCCGTCCACGGCGAGGACCAAGGAGCGACGTCGCGAGGCGCTCACGCCCACTCCAGGAACTGCGAGTTGGCGGCCAGCAGCAGGTCGGTCAGCTTCTCGGCGCGCTCATGCTGGAGCACCAGCGGGTGAGCCCGCATCGCGCGCAGCACCCGGTCACGTCCACCGCCGATCGCGGCGTCGAGAGCGAGACGTTCGTAGCCGGCCACGGCGCTGATCAGACCGATGATGTCGTCCGGCAGCGCGTCGACGGGCGCTGCGACGAACCTGCCGTCGATGTGTCGGGCGGGTACCTCGATCACGTGGTCGTCCGGAAGGAACGGGAGCACGCCGTCGTTGCGGAGGTTGACCACGCACGGCAGGTCCGTGCCGCCGCGAATCGCGATCAGCAGCTCGATCGCGGCCTCCGAGTAGAAGGCACCGCCACGCTTCTCGAGGATCTCCGGCTTGGTGTCGACTCGGGGATCGGCGTAGAGACCGAGGAGCTCGTTCTCGATCGCGCGAACCTCGGCAGCCCTCGTGGCGTTGTGTCGCTGCTCGTGCAGCACCTCGTCATGCGCGTAGTAGTACCGCAGATAGTACGAGGGGATCACGCCGAGCTGGGCGAGCAGCGCCGGAGGGAGCTCGACGGTGTCAGCGAGTTCCCCGACGCTGGTCTCCAGCGCCTGCGGCAGGCGGTCGACGCCATCGATGAAGACGCCCCGCTCCCACGTGAGATGGTTGAGCCCGACGTGCGCCAGCGCGACCCGATCGGGCGCGACCCCGGCCTCTTCCGCGAACCGTCGTTGGAACCCGATCGCGACGTTGCACAGTCCCACCGCACGGTGCCCTGCCTGCAGGAGCGCACGGGTGACGATGCCGACCGGGTTGGTGAAGTCGACGATCCACGCGTCGGGCTTGGCATGTCGGCGTACGACATCGGCGATGCGGAGCACCACAGGGACCGTCCGGAGCGCCTTCGCCAGACCGCCCGGCCCGGTCGTCTCCTGACCGATGCAGTCGACGTCATGGGGCCAGCTCTCGTCCTGCTCGCGGGCGTCCTGGCCGCCGACACGCAGCTGGATGAGCACGGCGTCCGCATCGCTCACGCCTGCGACGAGGTCGTCTGTCGTGATCAGCCGCGCCGGGTGTCCTCCGCGGGCGAGCATTCGACGTGAGACGGCACCCACCAGCTCCAGCCGCATCGGATCGGTGTCGACGAGCACCAGCTCCTCGATGGGGAGTTCGCGTTGCAGGCGGATGAAGCCGTCGATCAGCTCCGGTGTGTACGTCGAGCCTCCGCCGACGATGGCCAGTTTCATCTGGTCTCCTTGTTCTGAGGGTCATCCGCCCGGGAGGGCGTCAGTCTGTGGGGATGCGTTCTTCGAGGATGGTGCGGATCTGCTCGACGAGCAGTCGACGTGCGCCGACGAGGACGGCGCTCTCACCCGTCCCGCTGACGCGCACCTCCGGGACGGGGCGCTCGTCACCGGCAGCGCGCTCCGCGACCAGTTCGGCGAGGCGGCGTCCGCCGGCGAGGCCGGTCGGGCCGCCGAGCACGATCATCGCCGGGTCGAGCACGACGAGCACCGGTTCGATCGTGAGCGCGATCCGGTCGGCGACCGTGCGCAGCACCGCATCGGCATCGCCGAGCGCCAGGATCTCCTGTGCGTAGCTGCCGTCGCTCTCGCCGAGGAGGTCCAGGACGACCTGTGAGCCGAGCAGGTCTGTCGTGACCGCTCCCGGCTCGCCCGTGCCTGCCGAGACGGTGAGGTAACCGATCTCACCCGCGCTGCCGTGCGCGCCACGGTGGATCGTTCCGCCCAGGTCGACACCGACACCGAGGCCGACGCCGAGCCAAAGGAATGCGAAACTGTCGACGTCTTGCGCGACACCGACGGCCCGCTCGGCCATCGTGGCGAGATTGACGTCGTTCTCCAGGGTCACCGAGATGCCGAGTTCGGCCTCGATGCGGGACCGCGCCCCGAAAGCGGGCCATCCGGGCAGGGAATCGGTGAGCGACAGGGTGTCCTGTCCGCGGCTCACTGCCGCCTGGACGGCGACGGTCACGGTCTCGATGGTGCTGCGGTCCGCTTCGGCCGCGACGCAGGCGGCGTCGATGGCACGGGCGATGTCACGCTCAGGGGAGCGCTCTTGGCCGCGCATGGGCAGATCGACGATCGGATACTCGGATCCGGCGGCGTCGACGAGCGCCGCCTGGATGCTGCCGTCGAGCATGTTCACCGCGACACCGGCCACCCGGTCAGTCCGCACACCCCAGCTGACGGCGCTCGGACCGCGACTGCCCGCGATCTCGCCGACGGGCACCACCAGTTCCGCACGCTCGAGGCGCGCGATCATCTGGGTCGCGGTGGGCTTCGACATCCCGGACAGCTCGCCCAGACGCGTCCGCGTGAGCGGGCCGTGCTCGAGGATCAGCCGAAGCGCCTCGCGGTCGTTCCTGGTACGCAGCCAGGCCGAGGTTCCCGGATCGATCTGTGACATTGGCTCTTCCTTTCGAGTGGCCCGTTCAGGCCACGCCGAGTTCGGTGCGGACTTCGTCGCGGAGGCGTCCGAGGTTGTCGGGCTCGGGAGCGGCGCCGAGGAGGGTCTTGGTGTACTCGTGTTGCGGGTTCAGGATGACCTCGTCCGCGGGGCCGCGTTCGACGACATCACCCTTGTAGAGCACCATGATCTCATCGGAGAAATGCCGTGCCGTCGCGAGATCATGCGTGATGTAGAGCACACCGAGGTTCTCCTCGCGTTGCAGATCCGCGAGCAGGTTCAACACCCCCAACCGGATCGACACATCCAACATCGAGACCGGCTCGTCCGCGACGATGAACCGCGCCCCCGGGGCGAGGGCCCGCGCGATCGCGACCCGCTGCCGCTGCCCGCCCGAGAGCTCATGCGGGCGCCGCTCGGCGAAGCTCTCCCCCGGCGTCAACCGCACCCGCTCCAACAACTCCACCGCACGCTCGCGCACCTGCGCCCGCGACAGGCCCGGGTGATGCAACCGGATCGGCCGCTCCAGATGATGCACGATCGTGTGGAACGGGTTCAACGACGCGAACGGGTCCTGGAACACCATCTGCACATCCGCGCGATACCGCTCCAACGCCCGCCCCCGCACCCCCGACGCCTTCCCGTCCAACAGGATCTCCCCACTGGTGGGGGTCTCCAACTTCATCAACATCCGCGCGATCGTCGACTTCCCCGACCCCGACTCCCCCACCAGAGCGACCGTCTTGCCCGCCTCGATCGTGAACGACACATCCTTCACCGCATGCAGCACACTCGTACGGAACCCCGAACGCAGATGGAAATCCTTCACCAGATTCCGCGCCTCCAACCGCGCCACCGACCCGGTGGCCGCCGTCGTGGTGGTGATGTTCGTGTTCGTGTGGTCGCTCATCGCACGCCCTCCTGGCTGACACCGGTACGCACGAAATCGCCCCGCTCACCCTTGAGCGACGGGAAACTCGACAACAACCGCCGCGTGTACTCATGCTGCGGAGACCGATAAATCTCCTCCGCCGTACCCTCCTCCACGATCTGCCCCTGCAACATGATCGCGATCCGATCACTGATCTCGATCAACATCGGCAGATCATGCGTGATGAAGATCACCGCGAACCCCAACTTCTCCCGCAACCGCATGATCTCCCGAATGATGCCCCGCTGCACCACCACATCCAACGCCGTCGTCGGCTCATCCATGATCATCACCTGCGGATCCAACGCCAACGCCATCGCGATCATCATCCGCTGCCGCATCCCCCCCGACAACTCATGCGGGAAACTCGACAACCGGGCAGGATCCACCCCCACCAACGTCAACAACTCCTCCGCCCGCGCCGTCTTCGCCTTCTTGCTCATCCCCGGCCG
>JBJDMS010000004.1:0-202667 GCA_044900255.1 Microbacterium sp. NPDC090218
GTACTGCAGGGGGGACCCTGTGGGAGAGTAGGACGCCGCCGAACAATTATTCCGGGAAAGCCCCGTGCCCTTGTGGCACGGGGCTTTTCTGCGTTTCGGACAGGGGTCCCGTACCCCTGTGCGCCGGTGCCCGCAGACTGAGGGTAGGGTCAGGGGGCATCATTGGCACGTTCTTCACAGGAGGCCCCCGGGTGGAGGTCCAGGAGACTCGAGTTCAGACGGACCGAGTACTCACCATCCCCAACATCCTCAGCATGGCTCGCCTCGTCGGCGTACCGCTCTTCCTGTGGCTGATTCTCCGCCCTGTGTTCGGCGGGCCCAACAGTGATGGCTGGGCCCTGCTGGTACTGATGCTGAGCGGCATCAGTGATTACCTCGACGGCAAGCTCGCCCGCCGGTGGAACCAGATCAGCAGCCTCGGCCGGCTCCTGGACCCGGCCGCGGACCGCCTGTACATTCTGTCGACCCTCGTCGGGCTCACCTGGCGGGATATCCTCCCACTCTGGCTCACGGCCGCGCTCCTCGCACGTGAGCTGATGCTCCTAGTCATGGTGGGAATCCTGCGCAGGCACGGCTATCCGCCGCCCCAGGTGAACTTCCTGGGCAAAGCTGCAACCTTCAACCTGATGTACGCCTTCCCCTTGTTGCTGCTCAGCGACGGAAGTGGTTGGCTGGCTTCGCTAGGCACCATTTTCGGATGGGCGTTCGCTGGATGGGGTACAACCCTCTATTGGTGGGCAGGGATCCTATACGTGGTCCAGGTCCGCCGTCTGGTCAAGGCGGATCAAGTAGCCGATTAGCTCGTTGACGTGGCGCCGTGCAGAGTCGCCGGCCCGCACCGGAATCTTTGGTGTTGCCCCGACGGGTGAAGTCGGCATGACCGTCGTCTCTTCGAGGAGGACGTTTCCGACATGAAGGCCGTCGTGATGGCAGGCGGTGAAGGCACCCGCCTTCGCCCCATGACCTCAAGCATGCCCAAGCCGCTCCTGCCCGTGGCCAATCGGCCGATCATGGAGCACGTGCTAAGGCTGCTCAAACGGCATGGGCTCAACGAAACCGTTGTCACCGTCCAGTTCCTCGCCTCTCTCGTCAAGAACTACTTCGGCGACGGCGAAGAACTCGGGATGGAGCTCAGCTATGCCAACGAGGAGAAGCCACTCGGTACTGCGGGAAGCGTGAAGAACGCCGAGGAGGCCTTGAAGGACGACACCTTCCTGGTCATTTCCGGCGACGCCCTCACCGACTTCGATCTCACGGATCTCATCGCGTTCCACAAGGAGAAGGGCGCACTCGTCACGGTGTGCCTGACCCGGGTCCCGAATCCACTGGAATTCGGGATCACGATCGTGGACGAGGACGGAAAGGTCGAGCGCTTCCTCGAGAAGCCGACCTGGGGCCAGGTCTTCTCGGACACGGTGAACACGGGCATCTACGTCATGGAGCCCGAAGTCTTCGACTACGTCCAGGCCGATACCTCGGTCGACTGGTCCGGTGACGTGTTCCCGCAGCTCATGAAGGATGGCAAGCTCATCTGCGGTTACGTCGCCGAGGGCTACTGGGAGGACGTGGGCACGCACGAGAGCTACGTGAAGGCCCAGGCCGACGTGCTGGAGCGCAAGGTCGACGTCGAACTCGACGGCTTCGAGATCTCCCCGGGCGTCTGGGTCGCGGAAGGCGCCGAGGTCCACCCCGACGCCGTTCTCCGAGGGCCGCTGTACATCGGTGACTACGCCAAGATCGAAGCTGGCGCCGAGATCCGCGAACACACCGTCGTCGGATCGAACGTCGTCGTGAAATCCGGTGCGTTCCTGCACCGTGCCGTCGTCCACGACAACGTCTACGTCGGCCAGCACAGTAATCTGCGCGGCTGTGTGATCGGCAAGAACACCGATGTCATGCGGGCGACCCGCATCGAGGACGGAGCCGTCATCGGCGACGAGTGCCTGATCGGTGAAGAATCGATCATTCAGGGCAACGTCCGGGTCTACCCGTTCAAGACCATCGAGGCCGGCGCCTTCGTCAACACCTCCGTGATCTGGGAGTCGCGTGGCCAGGCCCATCTCTTCGGGGCGCGTGGCGTCTCCGGGATCCTCAACGTCGAGATCACGCCGGAACTCGCCGTCAGGCTCGCCGGCGCCTATGCGACGACGCTGAAGAAGGGCGCCACGGTCACGACCGCGCGTGACCACTCCCGTGGTGCCCGCGCGCTCAAGAGGGCTGTCATCTCGGCCCTGCAGGCCAGCGCCATCGACGTGAGGGACCTGGAGAACGTGCCGCTTCCGGTGGCCCGCCAGCAGACCGCGCGGGGCAGCGCCGGCGGCATCATGATCCGTACGTCCCCCGGCGTACCGGACTCGGTCGACATCATGTTCTTCGACGAGCGTGGAGCCGATCTCTCCCAGGCGCGGCAGCGGAAGCTGGACCGGGTCTACGCCCGTCAGGAATACCGCAGGGCCTTCCCGGGGGAGATCGGGGACCTGCACTTCCCGTCGAGCGTCTTCGACTCCTACACCGGTTCCCTCCTGCGCAACGTCGACACCGCGGGCATCGCCGACGCGGGCCTCAAGGTGGTCGTGGACGCTTCCAACGGCAGCGCCGGGCTTGTCCTGCCCAGCCTGCTCGGACGTCTCGGTGTGGACGCGCTCACCATCAACCCCGGACTCGACGAGTCCCGGCCGACCGAGTCGGCCGAGTCCCGGCGAGCGGGTCTGGTCAGGCTCGGCGAGATCGTTTCCTCGGCGCGGGCCGCCTTCGGCGTGCGGTTCGACCCCGTCGGCGAACGGCTGTCGCTCGTCGACGAGCGCGGACACATCATCGAGGACGACCGCGCGCTGCTGGTCCTGCTCGACCTCGTGGCCGCCGAGCGCAGGAGCGGACGCGTGGCCCTGCCGGTGACGACCACGCGTGTCGCCGAGCAGGTGGCCGCGTACCACGGGACGCAGGTGGAGTGGACGACCACATCGCCGGACGACCTGACGCGGGTGGGCCGTGAGGACAGCACCATCTTCGGCGGCGACGGACGCGGCGGCTTCATCGTTCCCGAGTTCAGCAGCGTCTTCGACGGCGCGGCGGCCTTCGTCAGGCTCATCGGCCTGGTGGCCAGGACGCAGCTCACTCTCAGCCAGATCGACGCCCGCATCCCGCGTGCGCACGTCCTGCGCCGTGACCTCGCCACACCGTGGGCGGTCAAGGGGCTCGTCATGCGCCGGGTCGTGGAGGCCGCGGGGGAGCGCAGCGTCGACACCACCGACGGCGTCCGGGTGGTCGAGACCGACGGACGTTGGGTGATGGTGCTGCCCGATCCGTCGGAGGCGGTCACTCACCTGTGGGCGGAAGGGCCCGACGACGCCTCGGCACAGGCGCTGCTCGACGAGTGGGCGGCGGTCGTGGACAGCGCGGGGGACTGACCGATCACCGCCTGTCCGGAAGCCGCGTGCCGCGGCTTCCGGACAGGCGGTGAGGCCATTCGGCGGCAGCGGGCATGACGTGCGACGATGTGCGGCATGTCGCAGCCGCCCCCCGATCGGAGTAGTGCCCCGACGCGCCCTCGCCCGGATGCGTCCATGTCGCTGCTGACCACCGTGATGGAACACAGCCTCGACGAGGGATACGCCGAGGCCTCGGCACGTCGCCGCTCCGAGGGCAGCGAGGGGATGCCCCGCACGCTGAAGTCGAAACTGGGCCTCGCCGCGGGGCTGGTCCTGGCCGCTCTCGTGGTGACGCTCGGCGCCGCCGAGGCCCAGGTCGCCGCACCGGTGGTGGCCAAGGAGCGCGAGGAGCTCATCGACCGCGTGAACGCCGAGACCGCCACGGCCGACACGCTGGAGGCCGACGTGGAGAAGCTGCGCAAGGACGTCGGCGAGCGGCAGCGCAAGGCGCTGCAGGAGCACGGCGGGGACCAGGGCGGCCTCGTGGCGCTGCTGTCCGGGGCCACCCCCGTCGAAGGTCCGGGGATCAAGCTGGTCGTGGACGACGCCGAAAACACCGACCAGGGCGGCGGCGGGCCCCGCGAGTCCACCGGCTTCGCCGACACTGGGCGGGTGCGCGACCGGGACATGCAACGCGTGGTCAACGGGCTGTGGCAGTCCGGCGCCGAGGCGGTGGCCATCAACGGACAGCGGCTCACCGCCCTCTCGGCGATCCGTGCGGCGGGCGACGCCATACTGGTCGACAACAGGCCGCTCGTGCCGCCGTACACGGTGCTCGCGGTGGGGGACGGGAAGAAGCTCGCAGCTGCCTTCCGGGACAGCGCCGACGGGCAGTATCTTCAAGCGCTGCACGAGAGCTTCGACATCCGCACCAGCATCTCCGAGCAGGAGAAGGTGCGCCTTCCGGCCGCGCCCAGCCTGATCGTACGTACAGCAGAGCCTCAGGCCGCAGACACGGGCAGTGGTGCGGCAGACACAGGGAAGGGCACATCGTGATCGCCGTACTGGGCCTCGTCGTGGGAGTCGTGGTCGGACTGTTGGTCCGCCCCGAAGTGCCGGCGGTGGTCGAGCCCTACCTGCCGATCGCCGTGGTGGCCGCGCTCGACGCCGTCTTCGGCGGCCTGCGGGCCATGCTCGACGGGATCTTCGTGGACAAGGTCTTCGTCGTGTCCTTCCTGTCCAACGTCGTGGTGGCCGCGCTCATCGTCTTCCTCGGGGACAAGCTGGGCGTCGGAGCCCAGCTGTCCACCGGTGTCGTGGTCGTGCTCGGTATCCGCATCTTCTCCAACGCCGCGGCCATCCGCCGCCACGTCTTCCGGGCGTGAGGCCGATGAGCAACGAACAGAACCCGTACGGCGAACAGCGCCACGGAGGTGCGCTCCCTCCCGAGGCGACCGCACCCGCGCCGTTCCGCGCGGCCCCGTCCGAGGAGGTCACCGGCCGACAGCGCCTGCGGGCCGGCCTCTGGCCCCCCAGGGTGAGCCGTGCCCAACTGATCGTCGCGCTTCTGCTGTTCGTCCTCGGCCTGGGGCTGGCCATCCAGGTCCGGTCGAACAGCGACAACAGCGCCCTGCGCGGAGCGCGTCAGGAGGACCTGGTCCGCATCCTCGACGAACTCGACAACCGCACCGAGCGCCTCGAGGACGAGAAGCAGCGTCTCGACGACCAGCGCACGGAGCTGGAGAACAGTTCCGACCAGGCGGAGGAGGCCCGGAAACAGACGCTCGAGAAGGAGCGGCAGCTGGGTATCCTGGCGGGCACGGTCGCGGCGCACGGTCCCGGTATCACCCTGACCATCAGTGATCCGACCGGCGCGGTGGAGGCCGACATGCTGCTCGACACGATCCAGGAGCTGCGCGCGGCCGGCGCCGAGGCGATCGAGATCAACGGTGTGCGGGTGGTGGCGAACACGTACTTCTCCGGTGACGGGGGAGAGTTGAGGGTGGACGGCCGCAGGATCGAGGCCCCGTACGAGTTCAAGGTCATCGGCAAGCCGCAGGACCTCGAACCGGCTCTCAACATCCCGGGCGGCGTGGTCCAGACGCTCGAGAAGGAACAGGCAACCGCGGAGGTCACGCGCGCCGACGACATCGTCGTGGACGCCTTGCGACCGGCGAAGCAGCCTGATTACGCTCGGTCGTCGTCACGGTGAGGCGGCGGCGCGCGGTGCTCGAAGGACTCGTGCACCACGTTGCGGGGGGTCGGCGCAACGGATCGGTGACGTGTGGTGGAAACTGTCGAGTGGATACGGACGTTGTGAGGATGTCCGGGTCGGCAGGTGTGGTCATTCAGGGTTCGTCCTGCCCCACGGGCGGGTCTATTTCGGTCAAGGGGAAACGCCCGTGAAGTTGTTTGCGAAGTTGTTCGGAAAGAGCGCCCGCGAGGACAGCAACAGCGCTGCCCGCCACCGCGCTCCGCGCCAGGGTCAGGGTGCCGAGGAGCAGGGCTCCGAGCGCCCGCTGTTCCGCGACGAGGTCCCCGGCGGTGCCGGCGCGTCGTCTGTTGACCCCGGCGGTGCAGGGCGCATAGGTTTCGGGGAATCATCGACCTCGAGTACGGGTGGAGGGTTCGCCTCCGCCACGGAGGGCTCCTCCATGCCGGTGTGTACGAGGTGCGGGCATCGGAACGCCGAGGCCAGTCGGTTCTGCTCCAACTGCGGTGCGCCGCTGAGGGGCGGAGTGCCCGAGCGCGCCTCGGAGACGACCTCGACCATCTCGATCTCCGGTATCGAGGCGTACGAGGCCGAGGCGACGGGCCAGACCGCCCTCCCCTCGCTCTCGCCGGAGGCCCAGGCCGCGGTCGACGCCCTGCCCGCGGGCTCGGCTCTCCTGGTCGTCCGACGTGGCCCGAACTCGGGAAGCCGCTTCCTGCTGGACGGCGACCTGACGACGGCCGGCCGTCACCCGCAGAGCGACATCTTCCTCGACGACGTGACCGTGTCGCGGCGTCATGTGGAGTTCCACAGGAGTCCGGAAGGTAGTTTCACCGTGGGCGACGTCGGCAGCCTCAACGGCACCTACGTCAACCGTGAGCGCATCGATTCCGTCGCGCTGACCAACGGCGACGAAGTCCAGATCGGAAAGTACCGGCTGGTCTTCTACGCGAGCCAGCGGGGCGTGTGACCCTCCCCCGGACACCGTCCGGGGGGACCCCAGGAAGGTCCATGCTGCGAACATCGACAGGCGGTGCCGGCCACGGCACCGCCTCCGCTGGTCAGCGCGCGATGAGCATCGGCACGGTGCTCCTGCAGCTGCGCGACGAATTCCCCGAAGTGACCATCTCCAAGATCCGCTTCCTGGAGGCCGAGGGGCTGATCGAGCCGCAGCGCACGCCGTCGGGATACCGGAAGTTCACTCCCGCCGACGTCGAGCGGCTGGCCCAGGTCCTGCGCATGCAGCGGGACCACTACCTGCCGCTCAAGGTCATCCGTGAGCACCTGGAGGCCCTCGCCCGCGGGGAGAGGGCCGCACTGCCGTCCGACGGCGGTCAGGACGAGCACACCGACCTTCTGCCGGACCAGGAGCCGGGCCGGGCCACCGCCACCCGGATCGGGCGTGCGGAGCTCCTGGCCGCCACCGAGGCCAGCGAGGAGCAGCTCGACGAGTGGGAGTCGTACGGGCTGATCGTGCCGGCCTCCGGCGGAAGCTACGACGCGGAGGCCGTGACCGTGGCCCGCCTGGTGGCGGATCTGGGCAGATTCGGTCTGGAACCTCGGCATCTCCGGGCCGTCAAGGCGGCCGCGGAGCGTGAGGCGGGACTGGTCGAACAGGTGGTCGCACCCCTGCGTCGGCACAGGAATCCGCAGACCAGAGCACATGCGGAGGCCACCGCGAGGGAGCTCGCGGACCTCTCCGTCCGGCTCCATGCCGCGCTCGTGCAGACGGCTCTGAAAGCCGGCTTCCACTGAGGGCGGAGGATCCCGACTATCCAAACATGGCGGGCACGTCCTAGGGTTGCTGTGTGAACGAGCTCGACGTTGTGGGTGTCCGGGTGGAAATGCCCTCCAACCAACCGATCGTGCTCCTGCGTGAAGTGGGAGGCGACCGGTACCTCCCTATTTGGATCGGCCCTGGGGAAGCGACCGCGATCGCCTTCGCCCAGCAGGGCATGGCTCCGGCCAGGCCGCTGACCCATGATCTCTTCAAGGATGTGCTCGAGGCCGTCGGCCAGGAGCTCACCGAGGTCCGCATCACGGACCTCAGGGAAGGGGTCTTCTACGCGGAGCTGGTCTTCGCCAGCGGGGTCGAGGTGAGCGCGCGTCCGTCCGACGCCATAGCGCTCGCCTTGCGCACCGGCACGCCGATCTACGGCAGTGACGGGGTCCTCGACGACGCGGGCATCGCCATCCCCGACGAGCAGGAGGACGAGGTGGAGAAGTTCCGCGAGTTCCTCGACCAGATCTCGCCGGAGGACTTCGGTACCAACAGCCAGTGACCGTCCGGCGAGGGCCGGCGTCAGCGCATCCGACAAGCCGTTCCCGGATTTCAGTCACGGGAAACCACCCTCAGGGTGATTATCACTCGGCGTGCCGAGTGTGGCGATCGTTGACGCACCCCTGGTGACTGCCTACCTTCGAGGTGGCAGGTCTAGGACGGAGGTCGGCGTGAGAAGTAGCGGCGACGGTACGGCTGCGGGTGGGCCGTACCGGCAGCACGGTGGTGCGGCCGACCACTCCATCAGACAGCCGGTTCAGCCGGCTGTGGTGGCAGCGGACGGTGCGGCAGGAACAGGGGACATCGGCTACCGGGGGCCGACGGCGTGCGCGGCGGCGGGAATCACCTACCGGCAGCTCGACTACTGGGCGCGTACGGGGCTCGTGGAACCGAGCGTGCGTCCTGCGTACGGCTCGGGCACCCAGCGTCTCTACAGCTTCCGGGACGTGGTTCTCCTCAAGATCGTCAAGCGGTTCCTGGACACGGGGGTCGCTCTGCAGAACATCCGCACCACAGTCCAGCACCTGAGGGCACGCGGGTTCACGGATCTCGAGCGGATGACCCTGATGAGTGATGGGGCGACCGTCTACGAGTGCTCCTCGCCCGACGAGGTCGTCAGTCTGCTCCAGGGTGGCCAGGGAGTCTTCGGCATCGCCGTCGGTGTCGTCTGGCGGGATGTCGACGCGGCGCTGTCCCAGCTCCACGGTGAGCGTGTGGACACCGGGGAGACCCTCGTCGGCCACAACCCGGCCGACGAACTGGCGCGGCGGCGCAACCGCGCGGGCTGAACCACCGGGTCCGACGGCGCGGAGCGTGTGCCGGGCTGCGCGGTTGTCAGTGGCGTAAGGCAGCATCGGTCCGTGTGAGAGCCGCGCCCACCATCCTGCATCTCGACATGGATGCCTTCTACGCCTCTGCGGAGCAGGCGGCGAAGCCCAGCCTGCGTGGGAAGCCGGTGGTGGTGGGCGGCCTGGGAATGCGCGGCGTGGTCGCCACCGCGTCGTACGAGGCGCGGCGGCTCGGGGTGCATTCGGCGATGCCGATGGCCCAGGCGAGGCGGCTCGCGCCCAACGCGGCGTATCTCGTCCCGCGGTTCGCGCTCTACCGGACGGTGAGCGACCAGGTGATGGAGTTGCTCGGGCGGCTGTCACCGCTCGTCGAGCCGCTCAGCCTGGACGAGGCGTTCGTCGACCTGGAGGCCGGCGGGGTCGCCGAGGACTCGGTGTCCGCCCGTGCGGTCGGTGAGCAGCTCCGCACCGTGATCCGGGCCGTCACTGGACTCAGCGGTTCGGTCGGCCTCGCCGGCTCCAAGATGCTGGCCAAGATCGCCTCCGAGGAGGCGAAACCGGACGGGCTGCTGCTGATCGAGCCGGGCACCGAGCGCGAGCTCCTGGCCCCCATGTCCGTGCGCATCCTCCCGGGTGTGGGCCCCGCCACCGGCGACCATCTGCGCCGCGCCGGAATGACCGTCGTCAGTCACCTGGCGGACGCGGGCGAGGCGGAGCTCGTACGTCTGCTCGGCAGGGCCCACGGCGTCGCGCTCCACCGCATGGCGCTGGGCCACGACGACCGTCCCGTCGTCGCCGAGCGGGACGCCAAGTCGGTCTCGGTCGAGGACACCTTCGACGTCGACCTGCACGACCGGGTGCGCGTCAGGACGGAGGTGGAGCGGCTCGCGTCCCGGTGCGTGCAGCGGCTGCGAGGCGCGGGGCGGTCCGGGCGGACCGTCGTCCTCAAGGTGCGCCGCTACGACTTCTCGACGCTCACCAGGTCCGAGACGCTGCGCGGCCCCACCGACGACCCCACGGTGGTCAGGGAGGCCGCTGCGCGGCTTCTGGAGGCCGTCGACACCACCGGCGGGGTACGGCTGCTCGGAGTGGGTGTCACGGGGCTGGCCGACTTCACGCAGGAGGACCTCTTCGCACAGGCCGCCGACGCGGAGCACGCCGCCGGGGAAGCCGCGGCGGCCGACATCCCCCCGGACGACCGGGACGCTGCCGAGGGCGGGGCGACGGGGGCGGACGACCGGGAGGGCGAGGAACAGCCGGCCGCCAGGCGCTGGCCGGCCGGACACGACGTACGGCACGACGTCCACGGGCACGGCTGGGTGCAGGGCAGTGGCGTCGGCCGCGTCACCGTGCGCTTCGAGGAGCCGTGGTCGCCGCCCGGCCGGGTACGCACGTTCCGGGTCGACGACCCCGAACTGCGGCCCGCCGACCCGCTGCCCCTGGTGCGTGACCCGGAGGACTACTCCTCCTGGCCCGCCAGCCTGCCGAAGTCCCTGTCGGGACCCGTTTCGGAGGAGGGGGAGGAGTCCAGCCCGTAGTGGCGGTAGAGCTGCAGTTCCTGTTCGGGGGACAGATGACGGCCCACTCCGAAGTCGGGGGCGTCCTTGATCAGGGTCCGGTCGAACGGGATCAGGAGGGCGCCGTCGACGAACTCGCTCGGCTCCAGAGGGACGAACGCGTCCCTGGTGAAGAGGCCGGTGCGCACGGCGGCCCACTCGGGCACCCCGGTGGCGTCGTCGAGGTAGACCTCGTCCACCGTCCCGATCTTGGCACCTTGACGGTCGAAGGCCTTGCGGCCGATCAGGCTGCGCGGATCGATGTCGGTCTGCACGGTGCCTCCACTGGTCACGACTGCATCAGGTGGTCGCGGCTGCTCCACCAGCTCTACGAAAGGCCACATCCGGGTCGTCGGCCACTCGAGACGGCCCGCGCCGACCCCGCTGGTAGGCTGGAACACGGCTGCTGACCCTGTGCGGGAGAGTCCTCCGGAGAGATCCGGGGGCGCCGAAGGAGCAACTCCTCCCCGGAATCTCTCAGGCCCCCGTACCGCACGGACGAGGTCACTCTGGAAAGCAGGTCGGAATCCGTACGGCACACGCCGCGACGGGCCCCGCCCTCACCGACGGTGAAAGCCGGTACGCCCCGGGGCGCGCCGGTGAAGCTCTCAGGTCGAGATGACAGAGGGGGAGGCCGTTCGGGCAGCCACGCCGTGGCGCCCCTCGCAGGTCGTGGCAGACCAGGAGGCCTCCATCATGACCCCCCGTCGCACTCCGCTCTCCCAGCTGGAGCAGGGCATTCCGTTCGAGCAGCGCCACATCGGGCCCGATGCCGGGGCTCAGGCGAAGATGCTCGCCCAGGTCGGCTACGGCTCACTCGACGAGCTCACCGCAGCCGCGGTACCCGATGTGATCAAGAGCGCGGAGGCTCTGAACCTCCCCGAGGCGCGCACCGAGGCAGAGGTCCTGGCCGAGCTGCGCAGCCTCGCCGACCGCAACCAGGTGCTCGCACCGATGATCGGTCTCGGCTACTACGGCACGTTCACCCCGCCGGTGATCCTGCGCAACGTCATGGAGAACCCCGCCTGGTACACGGCGTACACGCCGTACCAGCCGGAGATCTCCCAGGGCCGGCTCGAGGCCCTGCTCAACTTCCAGACGATGGTCGCCGACCTCACCGGGCTGCCGACCTCCGGCGCCTCGCTCCTCGACGAGGGCACGGCCGCGGCCGAGGCCATGGCCCTGGCGCGGCGGGTCGGCAAGGTGAAGGACGGCGTCTTCCTGGTCGACGCCGACACCCTGCCGCAGACCGTCGCGGTGATCGAGACCCGCGCGGAGCCGACCGGTGTCGAGGTCGTCGTGGCCGACCTCTCCGAGGGCATCCCCTCGGAGATCGCCGAGCGCGGCGTCTTCGGCGTGCTGCTCCAGTACCCGGGCGCCTCCGGTGCCGTACGCGACATCAAGCCCGTCATCGAGCAGGCGCACGAGCTGGGCGCGATCGTGTCCGTCGCGGCCGACCTGCTGGCCCTGACCCTGCTCACCTCCCCGGGTGAGCTGGGCGCGGACATCGCCGTGGGCACCACACAGCGGTTCGGCGTCCCCATGGGCTTCGGCGGACCGCACGCCGGGTTCATGGCCGTACGCGAGAAGTTCGCCCGCAGCCTGCCCGGCCGCCTCGTCGGGGTGTCGGTCGACGCCGACGGCGACAAGGCCTACCGGCTGGCGCTGCAGACCCGCGAGCAGCACATCCGCCGTGAGAAGGCGACCAGCAACATCTGCACCGCGCAGGTGCTGCTCGCCGTCATGGCCGGCATGTACGCCGTCTACCACGGTCCCGACGGGCTGCGGACGATCGCCCGGCGTACCCACCGGTTCGCCGCGATCCTGGCCGAGGGACTGCGGGCGGCCGGGACCGAGGTCGTGCACGACGCGTACTTCGACACCCTGACCGTCCGTGCCCCCGGCGCCGCCGCCGACGTGGTCGCCGCCGCGCGCGGGCGCGGGGTGAACCTGCGCCTGGTCGACGCCGACCACGTCTCCGTCGCGTGTGACGAGACCACCACCCGTACGCAGATCGCCGCCGTCTGGGCCGCCTTCGGAGCCGGTGGCGACATCGAGGCGCTCGACGCCGCGACCGCCGACGCGCTGCCCGAGGGTCTGCTGCGCACCGACGCGGTGCTCACCCACCCGGTCTTCCACCGGCACCGCTCCGAGACGGCGATGCTGCGCTACCTGCGCAAGCTCGCCGACCGCGACTACGCGCTGGACCGCGGCATGATCCCTCTCGGCTCCTGCACCATGAAGCTCAACGCGACCGCCGAGATGGAGTCGATCACCTGGCCCGAGTTCGGCGCGCTGCACCCCTTCGCGCCGGCCGAGCAGGCGCAGGGCTTCCTCACCCTGATCCGCGAGCTGGAGGAGCGTCTCGCCGAGGTCACCGGGTACGACGCCGTCTCCATCCAGCCCAACGCCGGCTCGCAGGGCGAGTTCGCCGGACTGCTGGCCGTCCGCGCGTACCACCGGGCCAACGGGGACGACGGCCGCACCGTCTGCCTGATCCCGTCCTCCGCGCACGGCACCAACGCCGCGAGCGCCGTCATGGCGGGCATGAAGGTCGTCGTGGTGAAGACCGCCGACGACGGCGAGGTCGACATAGAGGATCTCCGGGCCAAGATCGCGAAGCACCGCGACGAGCTCGCCGTCCTCATGATCACCTACCCCTCCACGCACGGCGTCTTCGAGGAGCACGTCGCCGACATCTGCGGCGAGGTGCACGACGCCGGCGGCCAGGTGTACGTGGACGGTGCCAACCTCAACGCGCTGGTCGGTCTCGCCAAGCCGGGCCATTTCGGTGGCGACGTGTCCCACCTGAACCTGCACAAGACCTTCTGCATCCCGCACGGCGGCGGCGGCCCCGGCGTCGGCCCGGTCGGAGTGCGCGCCCACCTGGCGCCGTACCTGCCCAACCACCCGCTGCAGCCCGCTGCGGGCCCCGACACCGGCGTCGGGCCGATCTCGGCCGCTCCGTGGGGCTCCGCGGGTATCCTGCCGATCTCCTGGGCGTACGTACGCCTGATGGGGGGCGAGGGGCTGAAGCGGGCGACGCAGGTCGCCGTACTCGCGGCCAACTACATCGCCAAGCGTCTCGAACCGCACTTCCCGGTCCTGTACAACGGGCCGGCCGGTCTCGTCGCGCACGAGTGCATCATCGACCTGCGTCCGATCTCGAAGGCGACCGGCGTCAGCATCGACGACATCGCCAAGCGGCTGATCGACTACGGCTTCCACTCGCCGACCATGTCGTTCCCGGTGGCGGGAACCCTGATGATCGAGCCCACGGAGAGCGAGGACCTCGCCGAACTCGACCGCTTCTGCGACACGATGATCGCCATCCGCGGCGAGATCGACAAGGTCGCGTCGGGGGAGTGGAGCGGGGACGACAACCCGCTGCGCAACGCTCCGCACACGGCCGCGGCGCTCGGCGGGGAGTGGGCCCACGCCTACAGCCGTCAGGAGGCGGTCTTCCCGGCCGGCGTCTCCCCGGCGGACAAGTACTGGCCGCCGGTGCGCAGGATCGACGGCGCGTTCGGTGACCGCAACCTGGTCTGCTCCTGCCCGCCCCTGGACGCGTACGACCAGTAGGGAAGCGGACCAAGAGGCACGCCGACGTGTGTCGGGGCCGGTGCGGAGAATCCTCCGGGCCGGCCCCCGTGCTCCGTCCGCCCGCGGTCAGGCGGCCTTCATGACCTGGCCGCTCCTCAGCGGCCGGTGCGGGGCGATGATCTGCCCGTCGGGGAGCAGCTCGCCGGTGTCCTCGAAGAGCAGGACGCCGTTGCACAGCAGGCTCCAGCCCTGTTCCGGGTGGTGAGCCATCAGGCGGGCGGCTTCACGGTCGTTGGATTCAGCGGTCGGGCAGGGGGGCTGGTGCTGGCACATGGATGGGTTCTTTCGCTGCGTCGATTCGAGTGTCGTGCGGCTGGACGAGGTCTTCATGGCCGCTCCCGTATCAAGCGGTCCGGTCCCAGTGTTGCCCCACGGGCCTCTCTCCGCAGGGATTTCGTGACAGCCGCTGTTCTCCTCCCACGACGCGTCACCCGGCCGGACGGTTCGACGTAACTCCACTGTCCGTTCGGATGGTTCGGGGTGACCTGTACGGACTAGTCCGGACGGGGACGGACGCGCCCCCGCCGAGCGGATCGGCAGGGGCACGCGGAGGACGGGCGGTCAGGCGGGCGATCCGAGCAGGCCGGGGAGCTCGGGGAGATCCGGAAGGGGCGCCGGGGTGACCCGCAGGGTCATGACCGGGAGCAGCTCCGCGACCCGGTGGGGGCGGTAGGCCGTGATGCCCGTGGGGGCCGGTGCCAGCGGCACCAGTACGTCGGACGGTGCCAGCGTGCCGGCACCGGCGTCGTCCTCGACGTCGTGGTGCAGCCACAGCGTGAACATGTACAGCTCGGGAACCGACAGCAGCCGCGGCTGGTAAGGCGTCGCCGTCGACTCCGCCTGGCGCAGGGCGAGTTCGGTGGAGACGATGTAGGGGCCCTCGAAGAAGTGCGAGAAGGCCCAGCCGTCGGGGGTGAGCATGGTGTCCGCGGCGGCGACGGCGCGCTCACCGCTGCGGATCAGGAAGCGCCAGCCGGCGAGGCGGGTGCGTGGTGCGGCCTCGTTCGGCACGATCCGGTCCAGCACATGGACGGGAAGCGGGAGTTCGGGACTCAGCGATCCCTGGACGGACCGGAGAGCGGGCGTATGGGCCTCGCGGACTGCGGTGGGAGAACCGAGTGCCGCGAGAACGCTGCGCAGTGCGGGCGCTGGGGCCGGAGAAACATGCAGCGGCATGGTGGGTCGCCTCTCACTTCGGAGACACGGTGGTGCATGGGCGGGTGCAGACGGCGCTGTCGGCGTGCGGGGCCAGAGGAAGGCCGGTGACGGGCGGCCGGGCCGGTGCGTCAACTCTCTGCCTCGTGCGCAGAGTTTATACGACAAATGTTCACACTATGTTTCGGCTACTCGTCCCGCTTATTGCCCGCAAGGCGGATTCAAGTCCTTGAATTGCGCGGAATCTGTTGATTCGGGCCGCTCCCGGCGCCCGTCGCCAGGTACTTTCCCGATGCGGCGGTAGGCTGAAACACATCGGTGTTTCCGTGTCGCAAACCGACGGGGCAACTGCATATGCCCCATGCCTTCGGAATGTGCCTCCGGCTCCAGTCACCAGACTACTGGGTGCTCGTCGGACGTGGGGGCGTTACGGATCATCTCGGCGGGGCATTATCGATCGTGATACGAGCGGCCTGGGCCGCGGGCCGCCCACTCGAGGAGGGACCCTTCGATGGGCGAGAAGGTCGTGGCGGGCGCGTTCGCCCCGTCCGATCGGCAGACGTACCGCGAGAAGCTGACCCAGTGCCTGACGGTGCTGGAGAGGCTCCTGTCGGAGCGGAGGTTCGATCGCCCCAGGAATCTCATGGGGCTGGAGATCGAGCTGAATCTCGCGGGTTCGGACGGCATGCCGAGGATGCGGAATGCGGAGGTGCTCCAGCGCATCGCCAGCCGGGATTTCCAGACGGAGCTGGGGATGTTCAACCTGGAAGTGAATATTCTTCCCCACCGGCTGAGCGGCCGGGTATTCGATCAGCTGGCGGAGGAGCTGCGTACGGGGCTGGCCTATGCCCATCGGAAGGCCGCGGAGGTCGACGCCGGGATCGTGATGATCGGTATCCTGCCGACCCTCGGACGGGAGGACGTGGTTTCGGCGAACCTGTCGGACGTCGACCGCTACACGCTCCTGAACGACCAAATGGCTGCTGCCCGCGGTGAGGAATTCGTCCTCGATATCGAAGGAGTCGAACGACTGGTCTCGACCTCCGCCTCGATCGCTCCCGAATCGGCCTGCACATCGGTGCAGTTGCACCTGCAGGTGACCCCGGACCGCTTCGCCGACGTCTGGAACGCGGCCCAGGCCATCACCTCCGTGCAGATCGCGCTGGGCGCCAACTCGCCCTTCCTGTTCGGCAAGGAACTGTGGCGCGAGTCGAGGCCGCCGCTGTTCCAGCAGGCCACGGACGTACGGCCGCCCGAGCTGCGGAACCAGGGGGTACGCCCCAGGACCTGGTTCGGAGAGCGCTGGATCGGTTCGGCGTACGAGCTCTTCGAGGAGAACGTCCGTTACTACCCGCCCCTGCTGCCGATCTGCGACGAGGAGGATCCGCTCCGGGTCCTGGCCGAGGGCGGCGTCCCGTCACTCGCCGAACTCGTGCTTCACAACGGCACGGTCTACCGCTGGAACCGGCCGGTGTACGGGGTGGCCGACGGCGTCCCCCATCTGAGGGTCGAGAACCGGGTCCTGCCCGCCGGTCCCACGGTCGTCGACGTGATCGCCAACTCGGCCTTCTACTACGGTCTGGTGCGCGCGCTCGCCGACGAGTCCCGGCCGGTGTGGTCGAAACTGCCCTTCGAGGCGGCGGCCGAGAACTTCGACGCCGCGTGCCGCCACGGGATCGACGCGGAGTTGCTCTGGCCGCGCCCCGGCCGCTCCGGAGGGGTGGCGAAGGTGCCGGCGGTCAAGCTGGTGCGGGACGAACTGCTGCCGCTCGCGGCAGCGGGGCTCGACGCCTGGAACATCGAACCCGCCGACCGGGACCGCTACCTCGGCGTGATCGAGGAGCGCTGCAGGCTCCGGGTGAACGGCGCCTCCTGGCAGGTCGACACGTACCACCGGGCCCTGGAGGCCGGTCTCGAACGGGAAGGTGCGCTCGCGGCCACCACCCGGCGCTACGGCGAGCTGATGCAGTCCGGTGAGCCGGTGCACACCTGGCCCGTCGGGTTCCCCGCCCCCTGAGGAGGAGCCCGCCCGGTGTCCCGCCTCCCCGCTCCCGTCGGGCAAGCTATGACGACGCACGGCTGACGGCAGCTGTACAGGTGGAGGCGGGGCGCGTGGCTGAATCCATTCCTCACGAGGGGATGTCCCGGCGGATCCTGCGGTCGGAGACGCTGCTCGTCCTGGCTCTCTCGCTCGGGGCCAGTGGGGTGTCCGCCCTGATCAGCTTCGTCGGGTCGCTGACGAAGCCCGGGGGCCTCAAGGACCAGGCCGCGACGCTCAACGGGTCGTACGCCCCCGGGCGGCCCTGGCTGGACCTGGCCTGGCAGCTTTTCGGCATCGCCTCGGCGCTGGTGCCCGTCGCGCTCGTCGCCCATCTGCTCCTCCGCGAAGGAGCGGGTCTGCGGACCCTGGGCCTCGACCGCACCAGGCCGGGGCCGGACCTCGGCCGGGGCACCCTGATCGCCGCGGGGATCGGCAGCGCCGGGCTGGCCTTCTACCTGGTGGCACGGGCCGCGGGGTTCAACCTGACGGTGGTGCCGGAGTCGCTGCCCGATGTGTGGTGGAAGTTCCCCGTCCTCATCCTCTCCGCGGTGCAGAACTCGCTCGTCGAGGAGGTCATCGTCGTCGGCTATCTGCTGCGGCGGCTGGGGCAGCTGGGATGGACTCCGATGGCCGCCCTGGTGGCGAGTTCCGTGCTGCGCGGCTCCTACCACCTGTACCAGGGGATCGGCGGCTTCATCGGGAACATGGTCATGGGCGTGGTCTTCGTCCTGCTGTACCGGCGCTGGGGGCGGGTCGGGCCGCTGGTCGTCGCGCACGCCCTGCTCGACATCGGGGCGTTCGTCGGATACGCCCTGCTGGCAGGGAAGGTGGACTGGCTTCCCACCCCGTGACGGGGCGGCCCTGTACCCCCCGCTCACAGCCCGGTGAGCAGTTCCCCGTCGATCACCGTGACGGCGCTGCCCGTGAGCAGGGTGCGTGCGCCGCGCAGTGAGGCGCGGACCAGCCCGGAGCGGGCGGAGGCCTGGAGTCCCACGAGGTCGTGTCGGCCCAACCGGGCCGCCCAGAAAGGTGCCAGGGCGGTGTGGGCGCTTCCGGTCACCGGGTCCTCGTCGATGCCGACCGCGGGGAAGAAGCCGCGCGAGACGAAGTCGTACCCGCTCGTGGGGTCCGCGGCCGGCGCCGTGGCGATGACGCCCCGCCGGGAGCAGCCGGCCAGCGCGGTGAAGTCCGGCCGCAGGGCTCTCACGGCCGCTTCGTCCGGCAGTTCCACGAGCAGGTCCCCGACGTGCTCGCCCGTGTCGTGGAGCGAGAGCGGCGTGGCGCCGAGTGCGTCGGCCAGCCCCGGCGGGGCCGACACAGGTGTCAGCGGTGCCGTGGGGAAGTCCAGCGTCAGGGTGCCGTCGTCATGGGCTGTGGTGCGCAGGACCCCGGAGCGGGTGGCGTGGCGGACCGTGCCGCTCGCCGCTCCGGTGGTGTGCAGGACGTGCGCGGTGGCGAGCGTCGCGTGCCCGCAGAGGTCGACCTCGGTGGCCGGGGTGAACCAGCGCAGCGCCCAGTCGGCGTCGCCGCCCGGCGGCAGCGGAAGGGCGAACGCGGTCTCCGAGAGGTTGACCTCGGAGGCGACCAGCTGGAGGCGGTCGTCCTCGGGGAACGCCCCGGGCTCCAGGATCACCACTCCTGCGGGGTTGCCGGCGAAGGGGCGGTCGGTGAACGCGTCGACGATGCGGATCTTCATGGGGCCGACGGTAGGCGGGGCCGCCCGGAGCGGTCCAAGGCCAATCGCGCATACGCGGCCCCGGGCGGTGAGGTCCCCCAGAGGCGGGAGGCCGAATCAAGGGCCTTGTTATGCGATAGCTTCCGATATATCGTCGAGGCATCGCGACAGTTCAAGGAAGAGTCGCGAAGGTATATCGACGAGAGGAGCGCGTCATGCGTTCACATGGAAACGACCACGGATGCGGCCCCGGGCGCCGCGGCGCCGGCCGGGAGGGCTTCGAGGGCGGCCGTGCCGCGTTCGGACCGTTCGGACCGCCCTTCGGAGGCGGACCCTTCGGCGGCGGGCGCGGCCGGGGAGGCGGTCGGGGGAGGGCTCGGCGCGGTGACGTGCGCGCGTCGATCCTCGCCCTGCTCACGGACCGTTCGATGCACGGATACGAGATGATCCAGGAGATCGGCGAGCGCAGCGGCGGGGCCTGGAAGCCCAGCCCCGGCTCGGTGTACCCCACCCTCCAGCTGCTGGAGGACGAGGGCCTGATCGTGAGCGCCAGCGAGGGCGGCAAGAAGCTGTTCACCCTTACCGACCTGGGGCGCGGAGAGGCCGAGTCCGGCCCCGACGCCCCCTGGGAGGAGGCGGGACGCGGCGTCGACTGGGAAGGCGTGAACGAGATCCGGCAGGCCGGGTTCGGCCTGATGGAGGCGTTCGGCCAGGTCTGGAAGACCGGCTCGGCCGACCAGCGGCAGAAGGCGCTCACGGTGATCAACGACGCCCGCAAGAAGCTGTACCTGATCCTCGCCGACGAGGACTGAGCCGTGCGGCACGCGTACGCGGAGAAGGGCCCCTGGTGGGGCCCTTCTTCTGTTCGCCTCCGCGTGCCGCGGACGCCGCCGTGCACCCGGGCGCGGCGTGATCTCATCCGCAAGGATGAGGGGGCCCTCCACGGACCCCGACTTCTGCGGGATGACGGATGGGCCGCACCGGGGATGTTTCCGCTCCCCGGGACTGATGGGGTGGAGAGGTGCACATCCGGACATCAGGGATCCCCGAGCAAGCTCCGCCGAACCACCCGTGGGCCGGTGCGGGGCTGAGCTCCGCGATGACCGTCGTGGTGACCGGCGCGCGCAGGCGAGCGGTGCGCGACGGTGACCGTCATGTCGACACCGCACATCTCCTGCACTCCCTGGTGGAGTCCGACCCCGCGGTCCGGGAGGTCTTCGACGGAGGCCCGCAACTGGCCAGGGTGCTCGGCTACCTCGTGCAGCGCAGCATCGGGTACGGCCTCCGCTGGCAGGGGACTCAGGAGGATTCGGGCGGGTTCCCGGCCGTTCCGGAGCCCGCCGGTGAGGGGTGGTCGCCCTCGGCGTCGGCGGCGATGGACCGTGCGGCCCGCACTGCGCTACGGCGCGGGGAACCGTACGCCGACGGCCTCGACCTCCTCGCGGCGCTGGTCGTGGACCCGCGCTGCCGTGCGGTGGAGGTGCTGGACCGCGCCGGGGTCGCCGTCGAGCCGCTGAGCGTCCGTGCGGCGGACCTGCAGGCGGCGCGGGAGCCGCAGAGGTGATCACGGACGCGCCGCTGACAGGTGTGACGGGGGTGACGCTGCTGACGCCTGCTGCCATGATGTGCCGATGCACGCGTCTCAGAAGAGAAGTGCCGGTCTGGGCCTGGCCCTTGCCTCGGCCTTCGCGTTCGGCGGTTCAGGGGTTGCGGCCAAGCCGCTGATCGAGGCGGGCCTGGACCCGTTGCACGTGGTGTGGCTCCGGGTGACGGGTGCCGCCGTCGTGATGCTTCCGGTCGCCTGGCGGCACCGGCGTCTCGTGAGGGAGCGGCCCGTACTGCTCGCCGGTTTCGGTCTGTTCGCCGTGGCCGGGGTCCAGGCCTTCTACTTCGCCTCGATCTCGCGCATCCCGGTGGGTGTCGCCCTCCTCATCGAATACCTGGCGCCCGCGCTCGTCCTCGGGTGGGTGCGCTTCGTGCAGCGGCGTCCCGTCACCCGTGCCGCCGCCGTCGGTGTGGTGCTGGCGGTCGGCGGACTCGCCTGTGTCGTCGAGGTGTGGGCCGGACTGGGCTTCGACGCGGTCGGGCTGCTGCTCGCGCTCGGCGCGGCGTGCTGCCAGGTGGGCTACTTCGTCCTGTCGGACCAGGGAGCCGGTCACGGGGAGACCGCGGACTCCGAGCCCCCGCACCCCGTGGGCGTGATCGCGTACGGGCTGCTGGCCGGTGCGGTCGTGCTCACGGTGGTGGCCGGCCCCTGGGCCATGGACTGGGCGGTCCTCGGCGGGAGCGCGGAGATGAACGGGCACGACGTACCCGCGTGGCTGCTGCTCTGCTGGATCGTGCTGCTCGCGACCGTGCTGGCCTACGCCACCGGTGTGGTGTCGGTGCGCCTGCTCTCGCCGCAGGTCGCCGGTGTCGTCGCCTGTCTCGAGGCGGTCGTCGCGACCGTGCTCGCCTGGGTGCTCCTGGGCGAGCACCTCTCCCCGCCCCAACTGGTGGGAGGCGGCGTGGTGCTGATCGGCGCCTTCATCGCGCAGTCCTCCGCACCCAGGCCCCCGTCGGGGCCGGTGGCATCGGGGCCGGGCGTGACGGTGGCCGGGGCGGCCGAGGCGCAGGAGCCGGCCGGTACCGGGAGCGAGCTGTCCCGGCCTCCGGCCTCGCCGTAGGAATCCCTCCCGCGGGCTCAGGAGGAGCCGGGGCGTCCCGCGCCGTCACCCTGGAGCGCCGTGAGGTAGTCCGGCACCCGTACAGCGGGGTCCAGGTCGTCGGACGGCACCGGGGTCCCGTAACTCCGGGCCACCGGGATCACGCCCGCCCAGTGCGGCAGGGCGAGGTCCTCCGGCTCGTCGTTCGGGCCGCCGGTACGGATCTTGGCGGAGACCTCGTCGAGGTCGAGGCGGATCACCGCGGTCGCGGCCAGTTCCTTCGTGTCCGCCGGCCGGGAGTCCCTCGACCTGCCCGGAACCACCTGGTCGACGATGGCGTCGAGTGCGACGCGCCGCTCCTCCGGGTCGGTCACCGTCCGGGCGGTGCCGTGGACCACGACGGAGCGGTAGTTCATCGAGTGGTGGAAGGCGGAACGGGCCAGCACCAGGCCGTCAAGATGCGTCACGGTCACGCAGACGGCGAGGCCCGGATCCGCCGCACCGGTCGCGCGCAGCGGGCGTGACCCGGTCGAACCGTGGACGTACAGCCGGTCGCCGATCCGGCCGAACAGGGTGGGTAGCACGACCGGTGCGCCGTCGCGGACGAAACCGAGATGGCACAGGTACGCCGCGTCGAGTATCGAGTGCACCGTTTCCTTGTCGTACGCGGCGCGCTGCCTGGCGCGGCTCGGGACCGTGCGCTCCGTCGGCTCGTAGGCGGCAGCCCCCGGGAGGCCGGTGCTGTCGGGCGTGGCGGTGTCAGGCATTGCCTTCTCCATTGCACTAGTGCATACTTGGCTTTGTGCTAGGAGAGTATCGGATCAATGGGCGGCGTGCATCCGAAATCGCCGCGAGTGTGGAGCGCGGCGTCGCCTCGGGGGATCTCGCGCCCGGTCATGTCCTGCCGCCCATGAGGGAGTTGGCGGCGCTGCTGGGCGTCAATCCCAACACGGTGGCCGCCGCCTACCGGACCCTCCGTGAGCGCGGGGTGATCGAGACCGCGGGGCGGCGGGGGAGTCGCGTGCGACCCCGGCCGGCGAGCACGGCTCGCGGCTCGCTCCGGGTGGAGGCCCCTGTGGGGGTGCGTGACCTGGGCGACGGCAATCCCGACCCCGCCCTGCTGCCGGGTCTCGGCGAGGCTCTGGCCGCCGCCGCGGCGGCATACGGCCGGGAGCCGCACCTCTACGGCGACGCGACGGTGATCCCCCGGTTCGAGGAGATCGCGCGAGCCGGGCTGGATGCCGACGGTGTGCCCGGCGGGCCGCTCGCCGTGGCCTCCGGGTCCCTCGACGCGATCGAGCGGGTGCTCACCGCACACCTCAGGCCGGGTGACGCGGTGGCCGTCGAGGACCCGGGGTGGGGGGCTCTGCTCGACCTCGTCCCCGCCCTCGGTATGCGTGTCGTGCCGGTGGCGCTGGACGAGGAGGGGCCGCTGCCCGGAGAGGTGGAGCGGGCCCTGCGGGCGGGGGCCGCGGCTCTGGTGGTCACCGACCGGGCGCAGAATCCGACCGGTGCGACGGTGACGGGCGGACGGGCCGAGGAGCTGCGGTCCGTCCTCGCGGAGCATCCCGGCGTGCTCCTGATCGAGGACGACCACGGCCACGCCATCGTCGACCTGCCGGTGCACCCCCTCGCGGGGGTCACGGAGCGCTGGGCCTTCGTGCAGTCCGTCTCCAAGGCGTACGGGCCCGATCTGCGGCTCGCCGTGCTCACCGGCGACGCACTGACCGTGGACCGGGTGGCGGGGCGTCAGAGTCTCGGGCCCGGCTGGGTGAGCGGACTGCTTCAGCGGACCGTCGCGCACCTGTGGACGACGGGTGCCGTCGACACTCCGGCTGTCGCCCGCTCCTACGGGGAGCGCAGGGACGCGCTCATCCGGGCCTTGGGGGAGCGGGGCGTCGAGGCGTACGGGCGGACGGGGATGAACGTATGGGTGCCCGTCGGTGACGAGACCGGGGCGGTCGCCAGGCTGCTGCACGCCGGCTGGGCGGTGGCGCCGGGGGCGCGGTTCCGGATTGCCTCGCCGCAGGGGGTGCGGCTGACCGTCTCGACGCTGTCGGCCACGGACATCGAGCCCCTGGCCGACGCGGTGGCGGCGGCCGCACCGCCCGCCCGCCCGGTCAGCTACGGCTGACCGGCCCGGCGGCGGTACGGCTGGAGGTGTCCGGGCCGGCCGTTGCGGCACCGGCGACGCGACGGGACGCGCCGGTGGAGCCGCGGCTCCTGCTCTGCGTGAGCGCGGCGCCCGCGAGGACCACCAGGGCACCGACAGGAGTGTTCCAGTTCAACCGCTCACCCAGCAGGGTCACTCCGGCCGCCGTGGCGATCACCGGGATGAAGTAGGTGACCATCTGTGCCGTCGTCGGGCCGACCTCCTCGACGAGCCCGTACTGCAGGAGGACGGCGAGCCCGGTGCCGAGCGCCCCCAGGGCGATGACGGCGAGCGTGGGAAACAGCGGCACGTGCGCGGGCATGTCCGTGAACATCGGGAGGACAACGGCGAGTTGGACGGTACCCAGGAGGAGCTGGCTACCGGTCAGCGAAAGCGTCGACGAGCCCGTGCCGGCCAGGGTGCGACGGACGTAGATCCAGCCGACCGGGTAGCTGAGCGAGGCGAGCAGGGCCATCACCGTGCCGGTCACGTCCAGCCCCGAGAACCCCTGCCAGGCGCCCAGCACCGTCAGTACGCCGAGGAAACCGAGGCCGAGCCCCGCGACGCGACGACGGGTCGGCCGGTCCTCGGAGAGCGCGACGAGCGAGAGCGCCATGCCCCACAGGGGCGAGGTCGCATTGCAGATGCCGGCGAGGGTGGACGGGATGGTCAGTTCGGCGTACGCGAAGAGCGAGAACGGCAGCGCGTTGAGGAAGAACGCCGCGACGAAGAGATGGCCCCAGGTCCGAGCCGCGCGTGGCAGTCGCTCGCGGCGCACCGCCATGGCGACCGCGAGCACAGCCGTTCCGGACAGCAGTCTGCCGAAGGTCACCTGGAAAGGGGCGTACCCGTCGGTGCCGATCTTGATCAGCAGGAAGCTGAACCCCCAGATCAGTGACAGCGCGGCGAACCGGATGCGCCAGTCCACGGCCGGCCGGCGCGGTGACGCCCCAGGTGGGGACGGGTCGGGAGTGGGCGCGGATCCTGGTCCGGCTGCAGCGTTCATGCGTCAACCATGACGAGTGCAATAGCGTAGGACAAGTGAGACTTCATTCGTTGTTTGTCGTAGCATCGCTTACATGTTGAATCTGGAGCGCCTACGCACGCTGGACGCCCTCGCCCGGCACGGATCGGTGGGCGGAGCGGCCGACGGCCTCCACGTCACCACCTCCGCGGTCTCCCAGCAGATGGCCAAACTGGAACGCGAGGTGGGGCAGCAGCTCCTGGCCAGGAACGGGCGGGGCGTCCGCCTCACCGACGCCGGCCGGCTGCTCGCGGACCACGCGGCGAAGATCCTCTCGCAGGTGGAGATCGCACAGTCCGACATCGAGGCCCAGCGCGGCCAGGTGGTGGGTGAGGTCCGCCTCGCTGCGTTCCCGACGGCCGCACGGGGCCTGTTCCCGGCGGCCCTCGCCGGGCTGCGCGCCGAGCACCCCGATCTCAGGGTGCGTACGACCGAGCTGGAGCCGGAGAGCGGAATCCGCGCGGTGCTCCGGGGCGACGTGGACCTCGCCGTGGTGCTCGACTGGAGCAACAAGCGGCTGCCGGTTCCCGGAGGTCTCGCCAAGGCCGAACTCCTGGACGACGCGCCGGACATCGCCATGCCCGCGGATCATCCGCTGGCGGGCCGTGCCGAGGTCGACATGGAGGACTTCGCCGACGACGACTGGGTGTCCTGGCCGGAGGGCGAATTCTGTTACGAATGGCTGATGTTCACCCTGCGCTCCAAGGGTATCGAGCCCCGGATCGCGCACCTGGCCGGCGAGCACCACACCCAACTCGCTCTGATCGCAGCCGGTTTCGGAGTCTGTGTGGCACCCCGGCTCGGCCGGGGGCCGGTGCCTGAGGGGGTGCGCCTGGTGCCCGTCCGGCAGCCGATGAGGCGTCATGTCCACGCGGTATGGCGCTCGGACGCGGACCGGCGGCCGTCGATCCGGGCCGCGGTCGGCGCTCTGCGCTCCGCGGGCCGGGCCCTCCACGCAACGGATTCCTGAAGGGGCTAGTCGGCCGGCCCGGACAGCTTCGTGAAGTCCCAGGACCTGACGGTCCGCGGCGTCAGCCGGATCCAGGCGTGCCGTTCGTCGTGCGGCAGCGAGTCCAGGCCGAGGTACTTGGCCGCGAACAGCCTTTCCGGCGACGCCAGCTCGGCACAGTCCCGGCCCGTGCGGGGAGCCTCCCCGACGAAGGAGACCTCGCCGCACAGCTCCACCCCGCGCAACTCGCCGTACTCCACCCCGTCGTCCACCACCACGGCGGCCTCAGGGGTGCGGCGGAGCTGCGACCAGCGCAGACTCCTCATCAGCGAGTAGAGCCAGAGGGAGCCGCCGTCCCACACGAACCACAGGGCCGAGACGTGCGGCATCCCCTCGGGGGACACTGTCGCGACCCTGCAGGTGCGCTGCTCGGTGAGATAGACGTCCCGCTCGGCGTCGGTCATCATGATCCGACGGCCACGGCGCTGTGCAGCGTTCACGGGACGCCCTTCCTGGAGGAACCGGCCGGTTCCGGAAGCATGGGGCCTCGGCCGTGCTCACGCAATGGCTCCGCCGCCCCGTCCGCTCACACCAGAGTGATGGAGCCTCCCTCGACCCGGATCTGCTTCTCCGGCAGCGGCTGGGTCGCCGGGCCGCCCGTCACCTCGCCGGTCGCCGCGTCGAACGTGCTGTTGTGGCACGGGCAGGTGATGACGCCGTCGGCGATTCCCTTCACCGCGCATCCCTGGTGGGTGCACTTCGACGAGAACGCCTTGAACTCGCCGGCCTTCGGCTGCGTCACCACCACCTCCTGGTCGGCGAAGACCACTCCTCCGCCCTCCGGGATGTCGGCGGTCGCGGTGAGCGGTGCGCCGGCGCCCTCGCCGCCGCTCTCCCCGGCCGGTTCGGCCGGGTCGGAGCCGCCGGAGTCCTTCGCCCCGCCTCCGCACGCGGTGAGTGCGACGGCCAGTCCCGCCGCTCCCGCCGTGACGACGGTGCGCCGTCCGAGGCGGATCCGGTTCTCCTGCGATGCGCTCATACCGGCATTCCCTTCATGGGGTGACAAGACGTCAGGTGGATGGATGTCAGAGGGAGGAACATCTGTGCATACGGATCAGCGTGGCAGCCTGTTCAGATCTGCGGGCGGAAGTGGTCACCCGCCGCGCCGTGCGTCTCGGCGTCGTCGGCTTCCGGGCGGCCCGAGGGCCCGGTCACCTGTGCAGGCGGACCGGCAGGGCCCGCACGCTGTTGCCCACGAACGAGGCGTGGCGGAGCAGTTCCGAGTCCGGTACGGCGAGATCGAGGTCCGGGAACCGGGTGAACAGTTCCCGGAGCGCGGCCGTGCTCTCCATCCGGGCCAGTGGGGCGCCCAGGCAGTAGTGCGCGCCGTGGCCGAGGGAGAGATGCCGCGTCCCGTCGGCGCGTGTGATGTCGAAGCGACCGGCGCCGGGACCGTGGGCCTTCTCGTCGCGGCCCGCCGCCGAGTAGCCGGCGAGAACCGGGGTCCCCTCGGGGATCACCGTGCCGTCGATCGTCAGGTCGCGGGTCGGGTACCGGAAGGGGAAGTAGCTGACCGGGCTGTCCCAGCGCAGTGTCTCCTCCACCACGTCCGCCCAGCTCGCCCCGCCCGACAGGACGAGGTCGAGCTGATCGCGGTGGGTGCACAGGGCGCGCACGGCGTTCGTGATCAGGTTCAGTGTCGTCTCGTGCCCGGCGATGACCGTGAGCATCAGCGTGCCGATCAGCTCGTGGGGGCCGAGCCGGTCACCGTTCTCCTCGCGGGCCGCGATCAGCGCGCTGGTCAGGTCGTCCCCCGGGTCCTTCGTCCGGGCGGCGGCGACCGTGCTCAGCACCTCCACCATCTCCCGATTGGCCGCCATGGACTCCTCGGGGCCGATGTCCGTGGCGACGATGCGGTTGGACAGGTCGTGCAGCCGGTGGTGATGGGCGGCGTCCACGCCCAGCAGTTCACAGATGACCCCCATGGGCAGAGGCAGCGCGAAGTGCGCCCGCAGGTCGGCGACACCGCCCCCGGCGGTGGCGGCGCGGTCGAGTCCGTCCAGGAGGGATGCGGTCAACGCCTCGACCCGAGGGCGCAGTTCCTCCACGCGCCGGGTGGTGAACGCTCTGCTCACCAGGGCCCGCAGCCGCCGGTGGTCCGCCCCGTCGGCGGTGGTCATGCCCTGCACCGTGGCGAACGCACTCAGCGGCCAGCCGTCCGGGATCGCGCCCGACCGGAGCGCCGCGAAATGCCGTGCGTCCTTGGCCACATCGGGGTGGGCCAGGAACTCCTTGAGGGCGGCATGCCCGAGGACCGCCATGCCCTCCACCCCGCCGGGCAGCACCACGGCGGTGACCGCGCCCCGGGACAGCAGCCTCGCGTTGGCCGCGTGCGGGCAGCCGCCGGCCGGGTCCATACGGTGCGGGCGGCCGGGCTCGGGGTTCGCCTGTGACGTGTTCAACGGGGCTCCCAGGTCGAGGGGCGAGCGGGTGCGCCCCATGCCGGGCGGTGGAGAGGTCACCGGAGGGCGAAGACCTGGGGAGCGCATCGAACTCGCCTGCGGGACGGCGGACATGGGCAGCGTAGGGCACAGGGCAGCACGTGAGCGGGAGCCTGGGCGATCCCGTCCGGCGGGCAGGACGGACGGCGGACGAGGGCGGACCCGCAGGACGCGCAAGGACGCGCAAGGACGCGCAGGGACGCGCAAGGACGCGGGGCGGGCCGGGGAGACACCCCTGGCCCGCCTCGCGTCCCTCGTCGTACGGCTGTCCGTGCGTGGCGTCAGATGTTGACGCCGAAGTCGGCGGCGATACCTGCCAGACCGGAGGCGTATCCCTGGCCCACCGCGCGGAACTTCCACTCGCTGCCGTGACGGTAGAGCTCGCCGAAGACCATCGCGGTCTCGGTCGAGGCGTCCTCGCTCAGGTCGTAGCGGGCCAGTTCGACGTTGTCGGACCGGTTGATCACCCGGATGAAGGCGTTGCGGACCTGGCCGAAGCTCTGGCCGCGCGCCGTCGCGTCATGGATGGAGACCGGGAAGACGATCTTCGACACCTCGGCGGGCACCGACGACAGGTCCACGTTGATGGACTCGTCGTCGCCCTCGCCCTCGCCGGTGAGGTTGTCGCCGGTGTGCTGGACCGAACCGTCGGGGCTGTTGAGGTTGTTGTAGAAGACGAAGTGCCGGTCGGAGACCACCTTGCCGGCTTCGGTGCACAGCAGGGCGCTGGCGTCGAGGTCGTGATCGGCACCGGTGGTGGTGCGCACGTCCCAGCCGAGCCCGACCGTCACGGCGGTGAGGCCGGGGGCCTCCTTGCTGAGCGATACGTTTCCGCCCTTGGACAGGCTGACTCCCACGAGTGTTCCTCCATTGCTCTGATTGGCGTCGTCATCCGGTCCAACGCCGGAGCGATGCCTATGGTTCCATGGTTGCGCAACTTTGTAACTATGGATGCCGGCTGCGGAACCTCTGACGGTACGCGGAGCGCGGCGGCCCGGAAGGTGGTGGCGTGTTCTCCGATGTGGGTGTGCTGGAACTGGCCACGCTCGTGGTGCTCGCCCTCGTCCTGTACGGGCCGGACAAGCTGCCCGAGGCGATCAGGACCGTGTCCGCGGTCATCCGGAAGTTCCGGGAGTTCTCGGAGGACGCGAAGCGGGATGTCCGGGACGGGCTGGGCCCGGAGTTCGAGGACTTCGAGTTCGAGGACCTGCATCCGCGGACGTTCGTGCGCAAACACCTCCTGGACGACGATGGCGCGGGGCTCGAGGGGATCCGCGACGCCCTGGACCCGCGCCCGGAGCTGAAGGGGGCACTGGATGCCGTGCGTGACGCGGCCGGTGCCGAGGGCGTCCGCGATTCCCCGGCCGGCCCCGGCGAGGGCCCCGTCTCCCCGCGCAAGGGCGAGGGCGCCCCTCCGGCCGGCCGCCCACCGGTCGACCCCGATGCCACCTGACCGGTCCGGGTGAGGGGGGAGCGGTCCCGGCCCGCAACCGCCCGGAGTCGCGGCGGAGCGGCTCAGCCGACGTTCACGCCGTAGTCGGTGGCGATGCCGCTCAGCCCTGACGTGTAGCCCTGCCCGATCGCGCGGAACTTCCACTCGCCGGCCCTGCGGTACAGGGCACCGAAGACCATCGCGGTCTCTCCGGCGGCGTCGTGGGAGAGTTCGTACCGGCACATCTCCCGGCCTGTGAGGTTGTCCACGACCCGGATGAAGGCGTCGTCGACCTGGCCGAAGTTCTGGCCGCGCGTCCCGGCCGCGTGGATGGACACGGCGAACACGACCTGTCCCGTCCCCTCGCCCAGGCGGTCGAGGTCGATGAGGATCTGCTCGTCGTCGCCCTCGCCCTCGCCGGTGAGGTTGTCCCCGGTGTGCCGGACCGCTCCGTCGGGGCTGGCGAGATTGTTGTAGAAGACGAAGTGCGCGTCGGAGACGGCCTTCATGTCCGGCCCGCAGATGATCGCGGACGCGTCCAGGTCGAAGTCCGCGCCGTCGGCCGGCCGCGCGTCCCAGCCCAGGCCGACGGTGACGTCGGCGAGAGGGGTGCCGTCCTGGTGGAGGACGACGTTCTGGCCCTTGGTGAGGCTGACACCCATGTTGTGCTGCTCCCGAGTCGAGAAGGTGCCGGGAATCCCGGTCCGGGCTCTCCCGCGTGACGGACCTCACGATAGTTCATAAGATGCGCAACTATTAAAGTGTTGTGCATGAACGGAGACGGTACGACGCTGTGGGAAGTCGCTGTGCTCGACGGAGGGCCCGCCGACGGGCTGCGGGTGAGGGTCGCGGACCGGCCCGGGGTGGTCCAGGTGACCTGTCCCTGTGAGCTGGACGCGCCGTCCTCCGGGGTGCGGGTCGACGCGCTGTACGTCTACCGGCGCGAGCCGCACGGGCGGGGCGGGTCGCTGCGGTACGGCTTCGACGCGGCCAGCCCCTGATGTGCCCGCGGGTGTGGCCGTTCAGCGGGGCCGGGTGCCGCTCTCCGGGCCGGAAGGCCGGACCGGGGGAGTGTCGCCGGAGGCGGTCTGTGCGGGTTGAGGGGTGAGCGGTTCGGTGGCCGCGGGCCCGGCGGTCGCGCCGTCCTCCTTCATGGCCTTCGTCTCGCTCTTGAGGATCCGCAGCGACTGCCCCAGGGCGCGCGCGGAGTCCGGGAGCTTCTTCGATCCGAACAGCATGATGACCACGATCGCCAGGATCAGCAGGTGCCAGGGTTCGAGTCCGTTGCGGAGCATGTCCACCCCGTCCTTTCTCTCGACGGTGCCGGTGTCCGCACCCGGTGGGTGCGAAGCACGCTTCAAAGGTTGCTAGATTGCGCAACTGTACAAGCCCGGGGTGGGTCCAGTCGTCCCCTCCGCCGGTTCCGGACGAATGAGGGTGCGTAGATGACAGGCAGTCACCGGGCGGCGACGACGACCCGTCGGGGTACCGGAGGAGCGGCCCGGGACCGGCGGTCCGGGCGCACCCGGATACGGATCGTGCTGGCCGCGGCGGTGTCGCTGCTCGTGCTCGTGACGGCGGGTGTGGGCTGGGCGTACCTCAGGCTCAACGGGAACATCGACACCTTCGGGGCCGACGGGATCTCGGACCACAGGCCCGCCGCCGCCTCGGACGGGCAGAACGTCCTGGTGATCGGTTCGGACGCCAGGACCGCGGGGAACAGCGAACTGGGCGGCGGGGACAAGAACGACATCGGCCGTTCCGACACCGCGTTCCTGCTGCATGTCTACGCCGACCACCGTCACGCGGTCGCGGTGTCCATACCTCGTGACACCCTGCTCACCATCCCGCCGTGCAAGCTGCCCGACGGCAGCTGGACCGAGACCAGGCACCAGGCCATGTTCAACGAGGCGTACACCGTGGGCAGTACGGCCGAGGGCAATCCCGCGTGCACCCAGAACACCGTCGAGAAGCTCACCGGCCTGCGCGTCGACCACACCGTGGTCGTCGACTTCAAGGGTTTCTCGGCGCTGACGGAGGTCGTCGGCGGCGTGGAGGTCTGCGTTCCGCAGGACATCTACCAGAAGGACCTGAACCCGGGCCGCGCCACGCGTGGCAAGCGTCTGTTCACCCAGGGGGTGCAGACCGTCTCCGGCCAGAAGGCCCTGGACTACGTACGCATCCGGCACGGCATCGGTGACGGCTCCGACATAGGCCGCATCCAACGGCAGCAGGCCTTCGTCGGCAGCCTGATCAAGAAGGTGAAGAGCGACGGGCTCACACCCACGAAACTCCTGCCGCTCGCCGACGCGGCGACGACGTCCATGACGGTCGACCCCGGCCTCGGCTCGGCCGACAAGCTTGTCTCGTTCGCGATGTCGCTGAAGGACATCGATCTGAACGACACCCGGTTCGTCACCGTCCCCTGGCGGTACGAGGGCGCCCGCGTCGCGATCGTCGAGCCGGACGCGGGTGCGCTGTGGGCGGCGCTGAAGGCGGACCGCACCCTCGACGGCCAGGACGCGGGCGGCGGGAGCGACGCGGACGGGAAGGGCACGGACGCGTCCAAGGACACGGACGCATCGAAGGACACGGACGCTTCGAAGAGTGCCGACGCCTCGAAGAGCGCCGACGAGGAGGCCCCGGCCGAGGACATCTCCGTCACTGTCCGCAACGGCACCCGCGTCACCGGACTCGCCGCCCGTGCGGCCGCCGTCCTGGAGGCGTCGGGTGTCACCGTCACCGGCACGGCGACGGCGAGCAGCCAGGACCACCGCACCACGGTGATCGAGTACGGACCAGGCCGGGAGGCGGAGGCGCGGACACTCGCCCGGCTCCTCGGCACCGGGGAGCTCCGCTCCACCACCGGCGGCGGCCTGGACGTCGTGCTCGGGCAGTCCTACGCGGACCAGGCTTCGGGGACCTCCTCCGGAGCGGACTCCGCCACGGCGTCCCCGGCGCCCTCGGAGGTGCCGGCGGAGGTCGCCGAGGGGGCGCGCACGGCGGACGAGGACCTCTGCGCCGCACTGTCGTACGGGTGATCCGAAGGGTGGCGGACGAGCTGGACCACGCGGGCCCCTACCGCTCGGTGCCGGGCCTGTCGTAGCGCGACCGGGCCGCCACCAGGGCGACCGTGTACAGCGCGAGGACCGCTGCGAGCAGCGGGTAGTACAGGACCGGCAGCGCCGTCATGCCCAGCAGTGGCCCGAGCGGCGAGAGCGGCAGCAGGAGGCCGATGACGGCCAGGCCGGCGGCGGCCCAGCGGACCGGACTCGCGGTGGCGCCCTCCGCGGCGCGGCGGCCCGTGCGCAGCAGCAGCATCACCAGGGCCTGGGTGAGGAGGTTCTCGGTGAACCATCCGGAGTGGAAGGCGGCCTGGCCGGAGCCGGCCGCGTCGTGCAGGGCCAGGGCGAGGACGCCGAAGGTCGCCAGGTCGGCGGCCGCTCCCAGCAGACCGAAGCCGGTGATGAAACGCAGGAAGTAGCGGGGCTGCAGCACCGTCGGCGCGCGGAGCGCCGCGGGACGGAGCCGTTCGAAGGCGAACGCGAGCTGAGCGGCGTCGAAGCACAGGTTCTGGACCAGGATCTGCGCCGGCAGCATCGGGAGGAAGGGCAGCATCAGGCCGGTCACGAGCATCGCGATCACGTTGCCGAGGTTCGAGGAGAGCGTGATGCGCAGGTAGGTGGCGATGTTGACGCTGCTGTGCCGGCCGGAGGTGATGGCGTGGGCGATGGCCGTGAGGTCCTTGTCGGCCAGGACCACGTCGGCGCTCTCACGGGCCACGTCCACGGCGCCGCGCGGGCAGATGCCGACATCGGCCGCGTGGAGTGCGGGCAGGTCGTTGACGCCGTCGCCCAGGAACCCGGTGGTGTGTCCGTCGGCGCGCAGCGCGGCGATGATCCGGGCCTTGTGCTCGGGGGCGCAGCGTGCGAAGACGGTGGTGCTGCGGGCGGCCACGGCGAGCTCGCCGTCCGTCAGGCCGTCGACGGTGTCGGCGGTGAGGACGACGCCGGGGTCCAGCCCGAGGTCGCGGCAGGCGCGGGCCGCGGTGCCCGGGTGGTCGCCCGTGAGGATCTTGACGGTGACGCCCCGGTCGGCGAGGACCTCCAGGGCCTCCGCCGCGGTCGGGGCGAGCGTGTCGCGCAGGGTGACGAAGCCGACGAGGGTCAGGCCGCGCTCGTCAACCGGGGTGTAGGCGCGATCGCGTGCCCGCCGTTCCGAGGTGGCGACCGCGAGAACCCTCAGGCCGCTCGCCGCCTCCCGGGCGGCCAGGGCGAGCAGGCGGGCCCGTTCGCCCTCGGTGAGGGTGCAGCGCTCGAGGACGTCTTCCGGTGACCCCTTGACGACCAGCGTGTGGAGACCGAGGCGGCCGGGACGGCGTACGACCGCGGTGGAGAGGCGTCGTACCGCGTCGAAGGGCAGCGCCGCCACTCCGTCGTACTCCAGTGCCTCGTCCTCCTCGACGGCGTCCAGGACCGCCTCGTCCAGGGCGTCCGGGACCGGCAGGTCGGCGAGGTGGAGCGTCCACCACGCATTGACGCCGGCCCAGCGCAGAACCTCGGGGTCCTGCTCGCCCCGGGCGTCCAGCGCGCGGTGCACGACGGGCCGGTCCTGGGTGAGGGTGCCCGTCTTGTCGAGGCACAGGACGTCCACCGCGCCGAGGTCGTGCAGTGCGGGGAGCCGCTTGACGATCACTCTGTGGTCACGGGCCAGGAGGGAGGCTCCACGGGCCAGGGCGGTGGTGACGATGACCGGCAGCATCTCGGGGGTGAGCCCGACGGCGACCGCCACCGCGAACGGCAGTGTCTCGAACCCCCTGCCGCGCAGGGCCGCGTTGGCCATGAGCACCAGGGGCGGGGTCAGCAGCATGAAACGGATGAGGACCCAGGAGATCCCGTGCACCGACCGGTCGAAGGCGCTGGCCACGCGCTGTCCCGGGCCGCTACGGGTGGCTGCGAAGCGGGTGTGCGGCCCGGTCGAGACGACGACCGCGGTGCCGCTGCCCGAGGCCACGCTGCTGCCCTGGAAGCACAACTGGGGCCGGTCGAACAGTCCGCCCCGGGGCTCCGGCGCGTCGACGGCCTGCTTGGCCACCGGCGCCGACTCGCCCGTCAGCGGTGCCTGGTGCACCGTGAGGCCGCTCGCCCGCAGGAGCCGGACATCGGCGGGGACCAGGTCGCCGGGGCCGAGACGGATCACGTCGCCCGGCACCAGTTCGTCGACCGGGATCTCCCGCGACCGGGGCGGCTCGTCCTCCGCCGGCCGCCGGAGCACGGTCGCGGTGGTCGCCACCAGTTTCCGCAGCGCGGCCACCGACCGGTCGGCCCGGCGTTCCCCACCCGCCCGCAGGACGCAGCTCACCACCACGAGGGAGAGGATCACGCTCGCGGTGCCCCAGGCCGCCACGACGGCCGACACCAGCCCGAGACACAGCAGCACCGCGGTGAAGGGGTCCCGCAGACTTCTCACGAGCCGGCGGGGCCAGGACGCCGTGCTCCAGGACGGCACCGTGTTCGGGCCGGACCCGGCGAGCCGCTCCACGGCCTCCGCCTCGACGAGCCCGCGGGGCCCGCTGTCCAGATGCCGCAGGACCTGGAGCGAGGTGAGTCCGTGCCAGGGCGGTGGTCCGTCGCCCGTCCGGGGGCCGGTGTCCGCCGGCTGCTCCGGCCCTCGCCCCCCGGGACCGGCCGGATCGGTACCGCAGGCCGCTGCGGCCTCAGGCACCGAGGTCACGGAGGCGGGGGGCCGACGCGTGCGCGGCCCGGTCGGTCAACTGGCCGATCATCAGCCGCACCACGGTCACGACGTCCGCGTCGTCGACGAAATAGACCTGCCGCCGTCCCTCCCGCCGGGAACGTACGAGGCCGGCGAGCTTCAGCTTCGTCAGATGCTGGCTCACCGCGGGCAGAGCACCACCCACCCGCTGGGCGAGGCCGCTCACATCGCTCTCGCCCTCCGCGAGGGCCCACACGATGTGCAGGCGCGGTGGCGAGGCCAGCAGCCCGAACGCCGCAGCCGCGTCCGCCAGCACCTCGGCGGGCGGATCGTCGGAGCCCCCTGCTGCCACCATCGTTCTCCCGTCCGGCGTGGGCCGTGCGGTCGGGCCCGAAGGTTCCCAGTGTAGGGGCCGCCCGGTCGCGGCAGTCGTCCCTTCCCTGCATGCGGGCCGCGTACGGGCGGTGTGGAGAGGAAGCATGTCGCGGCGCCCCGGAGGACTTCGTCCGCCGGCGCGAGCGGGTCGGGCGATGGTCGCCATTCCGATCGCGTGGATCCTCGCGGTGTGTGTGGTCGACGTCCTCGTGCCGCCGACATCCATCTGGGACCGCTGCTCGTCGCGGCCCCGGCGATCACCCCGCTCTTCGGCGGGCCCCGGACCGTGGGTCTGGTCGCCGTCCTCGCGGTGATCGGGCAGACGGCCGTCGGGGTGCTGCGTGATCCCGACGAATTGCTCTCGGCCAGCCACGAGGCGCAGATCGCCGCGCTGGTACTGGTCGGCACGAGCCTCGTGATCTTCTGCGTACTGCGGGAGCGCCGCGCGAAGGAACTCGCGCAGGTCCGCTACGTGTCCGAGGCCGCCCAACGCGTGGTCCTGCCGCCGCTTCCCGAGCGGCTCGGCCCGCTGGGCGTCGCCTCCCTCCACCTCGCCGCGGAGGCCGAGGCCCAGGTCGGCCGGGACCTGTACGCCGCGGCGCGCACCTCCTCCGGCACCCGGCTGATCGTCAGTGACGTACGGGGCAAGGGGATGGCCGCGGTGCATGACGCGGCCGCGCTGCTCGGAGCGTTCCGCGTCGCGGCCCGGCGCCGGGCGAGCCTGGGCGAACTGGTGGCCCACCTCGACCGGAGCGTGTGCTCGGGCCTCACGGAGCCGGGTGGGCCGGGCCGCTACGGGGAAACCTTCATCACCGCCACCGTGCTCGACATCCCCGACGAGGACGGCCGCGTGGAGATGATCGCCTGCGGCCACCCGCCACCGGTCGTCCTGCGCGACGGCCGTCCGACGACGGTGGACGCCCTGCACCCCGCACCCCCGCTGGGCCTCGGCGATCTGGCGCACCGCCGCTACCACGTCAACAGCTTCCGGTTCGATCCGGGCGACCTCCTGATGCTGTACACGGACGGGGTCACCGAGGCCCGCGACGCCGGCGGTGTGTTCCACCCGCTCGCAGAGCGCGCCACCGGCCGGACCGAGAAGGATCCCGGCCTCTTCCTCGACCGCTTCAGGCGCGACCTGCTGGACCATGTCGGCGGACACCTCGACGACGACGCCGTCATGATCGTCATAGGGCGTCCTGCCACGCCGCGGGCCTGAACGGCCGGACGCTCCCGGCCCGCGATCACCCTCGGTTACTCTGTTCTCTTCGTGCCGGAGCGTGCGGTCCGGCACGCTGCCGCCGCAGGACCGCCGGGAAGCGGTGCACGGGACCCGATCCCGGGCCGGGAACCCTCGTGTCGAGGAGCGGCCCACGGGCGGCTTCCGTCATCGCACCCGTGAAGCAGTCCATGGATCGCACAGCCGAAGAGATGGGTGGCCCGGAGAAGTGTTGAGAGAGGTCGTCGCGACCCGCTATGTCACGCCCCTGCGTGAAGGCGGCTCGCTCCCCGGGATCGTCGAGGCCGACGACCTCGGCACGTACGTCATGAAGTTCACCGGGGCGGGGCAGGGGCGCAAGACCCTGGTCGCGGAGGTCGTCTGCGGCGAGCTCGGCAGGAGGCTCGGGCTGCGCGTGCCGGAGCTGGTGACCATGCAGCTCGACCCCGTCATCGGTCTCGCCGAACCGGACCAGGAGGTCCAGGAGCTCCTCAAGGCCAGCGGCGGGCTGAACCTCGGCATGGACTACCTGCCCGGCTCGCTGGGCTTCGATCCGCTGGCCTACCAGGTGGATCCGGCGGAGGCCGGGAAGACCGTCTGGTTCGACGCACTGATCAACAACGTGGACCGCTCGTGGCGGAACCCCAACATGCTGGTCTGGCACGGCGATCTCTGGCTGATCGACCACGGGGCCACCATGATCTGGCACCACAACTGGCCGGGCGCCCAGGCCTCCGCGGCGAAGCCGTACAACGCCTCCGACCACGTCCTCGCGCCGTTCGGTCCCGACATCGAGGCGGCCGCCGCCGAGCTCGCGCCGCTGGTCACCGAGGAACTGCTCACCGAGGTGGCCGCCGAGGTACCGGACGAGTGGCTCGCCGGAGAACCTGGATTCGCGACCACGGACCTGTTGCGGCGGGCCTATGTGGAGCCGCTGCTCGCGCGCGCCGGGAGCATCCACGAGCGGATCTCCATCGGGGAGCCCACGAAGACGCAGCCCTCGCGGGCCCCCGGCTGGCTGGCGGAACGTCTTGCCCCGCGGCCGAACCCCGCGGACGAGGACCGTGCCGCGCGGGCGGACACCGGACGGAACGGCGAGGGCAGCGGCCGATGAGTACACGCGACGTCTTCGAGTACGCGGTCCTGCGCGTCGTGCCCCGGGTCGAGCGCGGTGAGTGCTTCAACGCGGGCGTACTGGTCTACTGCCGCGCGAAGTCCTTCGTCGCCGCGCGCACCCACCTGGACGAGCGCAAGCTCAGGGCCCTGGACCCGCACGCCGACGTGGTGGGTGTCCAGGCGGCCCTGCGCGCGGTCGAGGGGGTCTGCGGCGGCGGCGACACGGCGGGCCAGGCGGCCGGGGACGACCCCGGCCGACGCTTCCGCTGGCTGATCGCCCCGCGCTCCACGGTCGTCCAGCCGGGCACCGTGCACAGCGGGCTCACCCTGGACCCGGAAGCCGAGATCGAGCGTCTGCTCGACCTGCTGGTGCGCTGATTCCGGCACCGGCGGCGCCGTCCGTGACGTACGCGGCCACGGCGCCGTCCGGTGTGACATGCGCCCGCGCCCCCGTGTGCCGTTGACACCGGGTGCCGGGGCTTCTAGCGTCTCGTCTGCTGAAGGTACTAAGCGGTTGCTCAGTTATCGGGAACTTCCTGACGTCCGCTGAGCCGCGATCCAAGGGCGAGGAGAACCAAGCATGTCCACCACCGAGCAGCGCGTCGCCATCGTGACGGGAGCGGCACGGGGCATCGGCGCCGCCACCGCCGTACGCCTGGCGGCCGAGGGCCGCGCCGTCGCCGTACTCGACCTCGACGAGGCGGCGTGCAAGGACACGGTCGAGAAGATCACCGCCGCCGGGGGCAAGGCCCTCGCCGTCGGCTGCGATGTGTCGGACAGTGCCCAGGTGGAGGCCGCCGTGGCGCGGGTGGCCGCCGAGCTCGGCGCACCGACGATCCTCGTCAACAACGCGGGCGTGCTCCGCGACAACCTGCTCTTCAAGATGAGCGAGTCCGACTGGGACCTCGTGATGAACGTCCACCTCAAGGGCGCGTTCCTGATGGCCAAGGCCGTCCAGTCGCACATGGTCGAGGCCAAGTTCGGCCGCATCGTCTCGCTCTCCTCCTCCTCGGCGCTGGGCAACCGGGGCCAGGCGAACTACTCCGCGGTCAAGGCCGGACTCCAGGGCTTCACCAAGACGCTCGCCAAGGAACTCGGCAAGTTCGGTGTGACCGCCAACGCCGTCGCCCCCGGCTTCATCGTCACCGAGATGACCGCCCAGACCGCGGCCCGGGTCGGCATGGGCTTCGACGAGTTCCAGGCCGCCGCGGCCACGCAGATCCCCGTGCAGCGTGTGGGGCACCCCGAGGACATCGCCAACGCCATCGCGTTCTTCACCGGCGACGACGCGGGCTTCGTGTCCGGACAGGTCATGTACGTCGCCGGCGGACCGCTCAACTGACCCCGGAAGGGCAACGGACACCATGACTGTGCAGGACAGCGGCAAGGTCGCGCTCATCACGGGCGCGAGCCGGGGCATCGGCTACGGCATCGCCGAGGCGCTCGTCGCCCGGGGTGACCGTGTGGTCATCACGGGGCGCGGCGAGGACGCGCTGAAGGAGGCCGTCGAGAGGCTCGGCGCCGACCGGGCCGTCGGCATCGCGGGCAAGGCGCACGACGAGGCCCACCAGGCCGCGGCCGTCGAGCGCGCGATGGAGGCCTTCGGCAGGGTCGACTACCTGGTCAACAACGCGGGGACGAATCCCGTCTTCGGGCCCATGGCCGAGCTGGACCTCAACGTGGCCCGCAAAGTCTACGAGACCAACGTGATCTCGGCGCTCGGGTTCGCCCAGCAGACCTGGAAGGCCTGGCAGAGGGAGAACGGCGGGGCGATCGTCAACATCGCCTCGGTCGCGGGGGTCTCCGCCTCCCCGTTCATCGGCGCCTACGGCATGAGCAAGGCGGCCATGGTCAACCTGACCCTCCAGTTGGCGCACGAGTTCGCGCCGGTCGTGCGGGTCAACGCGATCGCCCCGGCCGTGGTGAAGACCAAGTTCGCGGAGGCGCTGTACGAGGGCCGTGAGGCCGAGGCGGCGGCGGCGTACCCGCTGGGCCGGCTCGGTGTCCCGCAGGACATCGGCGGTGCGGCGGCGTTCCTCACCTCGGAGCAGTCCGACTGGGTCACGGGCCAGACACTGGTGGTCGACGGCGGCATCTTCCTCAACGCCGGAGTGGGCTGACCGGGACTGCGCCAGTTTGGCCCCGATTGCCTCAAGTGCCTCGCCAGGCCTGCAAGTTGTCCTGGCGAGGCCTTGCGGTATGGTCTGCCGACCCCAAGGCCGATCGAGGAGCGTGCACGTGTTCTACCGGTCCAGACTGCAGGCCTCTGCAGCCCTTGCCTCCCTTACTCTGCTGGCCGGTTGCGGTCTGTTGTCCGACAGCGGTTCGGAGACGGAACAGCGGATATCGGTCGGGACGACGAGCTCCCCCTCGACCCTCGATCCGGCAGCGGCCTGGGACGGTTCCTGGGAGTTGATGAGGAACGTCTTCCAGACACTGGTGAGCTTCCCGACCGGCAGTACCAGCCCCGAGCCCGACGCTGCCGAGGAATGCGGCTTCACCGACTCCTCGAGCATGGCGTACCGGTGCACGCTCCGACCGGGCCTGAAGTTCTCCAACGGCGACAAGATCGACGCCGAGACCGTGAAGTACTCCATCGACCGGATCAAGACGATCAAGGTCAAGGGCGGCCCGGCCGGCCTCCTCGGATCTCTGGACCGGGTGGAGACCAAGGGCGACGACGAGGTCATCTTCCACCTCGCCAAGGCGGACGCCACCTTCCCCTTCATCCTGGCCACTCCCGCGATGTCGATCGTCCCTCCCGGCGAGTACCCGGCGGACCGGATCCGCGACGACGGCAAGGTCACCGGTTCGGGGCCGTACGTCCTGGACTCGTACGAACAGGGCAAGCAGGCCGAGCTGACCAAGAACCCCGGCTACAAGGGGTTCGCCGACCGCAAGAACAGCGCGGTCACGATCCGCTACTTCGACGACTCGGAACCCATGGTGGAGGCGTTGAAGAGCAAGGAGATCGACGCCACCTACCGCGGTCTGACAGCCGAGGAGGTCATCGGCCTCGAGGACAACAAGAAGGACAACAACGGTCTGCAGATCGTCGAGTCGGTGGGCGCCGACATCCGCTTCCTCGTCTTCAACCCCAAGGATCCGGCCGCCGGGAAGCTCGCCGTCCGGCAGGCCGTCGCACAGCTGGTGAACCGCGACGCGCTCGTCGCCAAGGTCTACCGGGGCACCGCCGAGCCGCTCTACTCCATGGTCCCGAAGGGCATCGCGGGACACGCCACCAGTTTCTTCGACACCTACGGCGACCCGGACGTCGCCAAGGCCAGGGAACTGCTCTCCGAGGCGGGGATCACCGCACCGGTCAAGATGACCTTCTGGTACACCACCGACCGCTACGGATCCTCCACCGCGACCGAGTTCGCCGAGCTGAAGCGCCAGCTCGAGGCGTCCGGCCTCTTCCGGATCACGCTGAGGAGCGCGCCGTGGAAGTCCTTCCAGGAAGGCTTCAACAAAGGGGCCTATCCGGTCTTCGGCCGTGGCTGGTTCCCCGACTTCCCCGACCCGGACAACTTCGTCGCCCCGTTCGTCGGCCAGGACAGCGTCACCGGTACTCCGTACCTGAGTAACGAGATCACCCGTGAGCTGCTGCCGTCCTCCCGCAAGGAGAGCGACCGCGGTGCCGTGTCCGACCAGTTCAAGCGGGCCCAGGACATCCTCGTCAAGGACGTACGGCTGCTTCCCCTCTGGCAGGGCAAGCTCTACGTGGCGGCCGGCGAGGACATCGGCGGCGGCGAGCGCGCCCTCGACCCCCAGACGGTCATGCAGATGTGGGAGCTCTACCGCAAGACCAGCTGGTAGGAGCGCTGCCGACGGGCTCGGCGGGCCGGTTGTCAGCGCTCCCCGGTAGGTTCTGTCAGCAAGAACCGATTGCTTACCGGAGGTTGTGGACGTGACCGACACCGACCTGCTGCCCGAGTCCTGGCGCGGCGTCCTCGGCGAAGAGCTGCAGAAGCCCTACTTCAAGGAGCTCACGGAGTTCGTCGAGGAGGAGCGGGCCAGGGGGCCGGTGTATCCGCCGCGTGAGCAGGTCTTCGCCGCGCTGGAGGCCACGCCGTACGACCGGGTGAAGGTGCTCATCCTCGGCCAGGACCCCTATCACGGCGAGGGCCAGGGGCACGGCCTGTGCTTCTCGGTCCAGCCGGGCGTCAGGACACCGCCCTCGCTCCGCAACATCTACAAGGAGATGAACGACGAGCTCGGCCTGCCCGTCCCGGACAACGGCTTTCTGATGCCGTGGGCCGAGCAGGGCGTCCTGCTGCTCAACGCGGTGCTGACGGTCCGCGGCGGCGAGGCGAACTCCCACAAGGCCAAGGGCTGGGAGAAGGTCACCGACGCGGTGATCCGTGCGGTGGCCGAGCGGCCCGACCCGGCCGTGTTCGTCCTCTGGGGCAACTACGCCCAGAAGAAGATCCCGCTGATCGACCAGGACCGCCACGTGGTCGTCAAGGGTGCGCACCCCTCGCCGCTCTCCGCCAAGAAGTGGTTCGGCTCCCGGCCCTTCACCCAGATCAACGAGGCCGTCGCCGCGCAGGGCCACGAGCCCATCGACTGGCGGATCCCGGACCTGGGCCTTCCGGTGACCCGTCCGAAGGCCGCGGCCCGCGCCTGAGCAGGATCGCCGGTGGCTGCGGCTAGCGTCTGAGCCACCGGAACAGGCCGGCGGTGATCAGGGGAGACTTCTGCGGTGGAGCGGCGCGAAGTGCCGGGGGACGTCGTCATGACCAGGATCGGCCAGGCGGTCATGCTGCTCCACGCGGGGGACAGGGAGGAGGCCCGCAAGCGGTTCGGGATCATCTGGTCCGAGATCGGTGAGAGCGGTGACGCCCTGCACCGCTGCACCCTCGCCCACTACATGGCGGGCACCCAGGACGACCCCGGTGACGGGCTGGCCTGGGACCTGCGGGCACTGACGGCCGCGGAGGGCCTGACCGGGACGACGGCCACGGACCGGGACGCCGAGCAGGAGGACGCCGCTCACGAGGACACCGACGAGCACCGGGACGTGACCGCCGTGCGGGCCCTCGTCCCGTCGCTCCATCTGCATCTGGCGGGCAGCTATCTGAAGCTGCAGCGCTTCGAGGCGGCCAGGATCCACCTCGACCGGGCCTGGGACGCGGTCGCCGTACTGGGTGACGACGGCTACGGCGGCGGGGTGCGGGCCGCCATCGGGCGTATGGAGCAGCGCATGCGGGGGAGCGGGGCCGGGGACTGAGCGGGCCGGTCGCTTCGCAGCGGCCGGGTCTTTTGGTCACTCGCCGGTGGCGCCGTCGATCCGTTCCCGTACGAGGTCGGCGTGGCCGTTGTGGCGCGCGTACTCCTCGATCATGTGCGTGTAGATCCAGCGGAGCGTGAAAGGCTTGCCCGCCTTTCCCACGCCGGCGGACAGTCCGTCGAGTCCGAGCTTCGCGGCGTTCGCCCGGGCGGCCTCGATCTCCGCCTCCCAGGTGGTCCTGGCCTCCTCCCAGGTGTCCTCCTCGGTCACGTGGAACTCCCCGTCCGGGTCCTCTTCCGTCCCGTAGATCGGTGGCAGTTCCTCGCCGGCCAGCACCTCGCGGAACCAGCCGCGTTCGTTCTCGGCCAGGTGCCTCACGAGCCCGAGCAGGGTGAACTCCGACGGGGGCACGGACGCCTCGCGCAACTGGGCGTCGGTGAGGCCCGCGCACTTCATGGCCAGGGTCACGCGGTGGTAGTCCAGCCAGCCCTCCAGCATCGTGCGTTCGGCGGCGTCGAGGGCGGGCGCGGAACGTTCGTCTGTCGTCATGGGGGCCATCGTCCCGCATCGGTGATCATCGCGGCCCGGCATTTCCAGCGGCGCCGGTGCCGAGCACGCCCCGCAACAGCCCGGCGCACCCGACGGCGGCCCGGGCCTCGTCCTGCGGACCCTCGACGGGATCCGCGACCGGCGGCCCCCGCCGCGCACGTATGCTGCCGGAACCGGGGAAGGGCGGAGTACGCGACCGTGACAGGGCCCTGGTCAAGGCGACAGGGAGAGCTTCGTGAAGGTCGGCTGCATCGGACTCGGCGACATCGCGCAGAAGGCGTATCTGCCGGTACTGACGACCCTGCCCGGCGTCGAACTGCATCTGCAGACCCGCACCCCGGCCACCCTCACGGCGGTGGCCGGGGCACACCGGATCCCCGCGGCGCAGTGCCACGAGGACCTCGGCTCGCTCCTGGACCAGGGGCTCGACGCCGCCTTCGTGCACGCGCCGACCGCCGTGCACGCGGAGATCGTCGGCCGGCTGCTCGAAGCGGGCGTCCCCACCTACGTCGACAAGCCGCTCGCCTACGAACTCGCCGACTCCGAGCGGCTGGTGGACCTCGCCGAGGAACGCGGGGTCTCGCTCGCCGTCGGGTTCAACCGACGGCTCGCCCCGTCGTACGCGCAGTGCGCCGAGCACCCGCGCGAGCTGATCCTCCTGCAGAAGAACCGGGTGGGGCTGCCCGAGGACCCGCGCACCATGGTGCTCGACGACTTCATCCATGTCGTCGACACCCTGCGCTTCCTGGTTCCCGGACCGGTCTCCGACGTCGTGGTGCGGGCGCGGACCGTCGAGGGCCTCATGCACCATGTGGTGCTTCAGCTGTCCGGCGACGGATTCACCGCGATCGGCATGATGAACCGGCTCAACGGATCGACGGAGGAGATCCTCGAGGTCTCCGGGCAGGACTCCAAGCGGCAGGTCCTCAACCTCGCTGACGTCGTCGACCACAAGGGACAGCCCACCCTGCGGCGACGCGGCGACTGGGTGCCCGTGGCCCGCCAGCGCGGGATCGAGCAGAGCGTCGTGTCCTTCCTGGACGCGGTGCGGGGCGGAGAACTCCTCAGTGCCCGGGACGCCCTGGAGACCCACCGGCTGTGCGAGCGGGTCGTCCTGGACGCCTCGGAGCAGGCGTCCTGAGGGACCGCAGACCCAGAGCACCGAAGAAGACGGCCAGCACGGCTAGGGCGCCGTAGACGGGCCAGGCGCCCAGCCGGACGAACAGCGTGGTGCCCCGGGCGAGCGGGACGTCGTACACGGCGGCCTCGCTCGCGCCGGTGCCCAGCACCGGGCCCACCCGTTCGCCCAGCGGGCCGTACACCGCGCTCATGCCGGTGAGCGTCGCGTGCGCCATCGGGCGTCCCGTCTCCGCCGCCCTCAGCGCCCCGAGCGAGGCGTGCTGTGCGGGGGCCCAGCTGTGCTGGAACGTCGAGGTGGAGGACTGGGCGACCAGAAGCTGGGACCCGTCCCTCGCCAGCTGCCGGCTCATGTCGGGGAACGCCGACTCGAAGCACACCAGCGGGCCCACCCTCAGTCCGTCCGGCAGGTCCATCACCACCGGACCGCTGCCCCGCAGCCGGTCCTCGCCCGCCGCCTTGCCCACCGAGGTCGCCCAGCCCAGCAACGCGCGGGCAGGGACGTACTCACCGAACGGCACCAGGCGCATCTTGTCGTAGCGGTCCCCGGTCGGCCCCTGCGGGCCCACCAGCACCGCCGACTTGAAGATCCCCGTCCGGCCGGGGGAGTCCGTGCGCCGGGCGTCCATGTTGACCAGGACATCGGCCCCCACCAGACGCGACAGCGCCGCGACACGGTCCGCTGTCCCGGGACTCCGGGACAGATCGACGCCCACACTGCTCTCCCCCCACACCACCAGGTCCACGTCCCGGCCAGCGAGCCCCCGGGTGAGTTCCTCGCTGCGGGTGAAGCGGCGCTCGACACTGCCGGGGCCCTCGACCACGCCCGGCTGCACGACGGCGACGCGGACGGAGCCGGACTCCTCCGGCCGTGGCGCCCAGATCACCGTCGCCCCCACACCGACCGCGACGGCCACCAGGCACGCGGCCGCTGCCCTGCGGGCCGCCGGTACTGCCGACAGCAGCGCCAGCGTGGTGTTCACGGCCACGACCCCCAGACTGACCAGCCACACACCCCCCACCGAGGCGACGCGCAGCGCCGGTGCCACCTCCCACTGGCTGGCCCCCAGCAGACCCCAGGGCCCGCCGAGTCCCTCCCAGGAGCGGACCAGTTCGATCATCAGCCACCCGGAGGGCACCACGGCCACGGCGGCCACCGAACGGCGCACCGACGGCGATCCGCCGAGCAGCCGGGCCACCAGCACGCCCCAGGGTGCCCAGAGCAGCCCCAGCAGAGCGGCGAGCACCACGATGAACACATGGAGACTCGGCATGAGCCAGTGGTGCACGGCGAGCATGAAGCCCATGCCGCCGAGCCATCCGTCGGCCGCCGCCCGCCGTGCCGTACCCGCCGAGCGGATCAGCAGCAGCCACGGCACCAGGGCGACATAGGCGAACCACCAGAGCGAGGGCGCGGGAAACGCCAGGGCCGGCAGGGCGCCGGAGCACAGGGCGACGGCGCCGCGGCCGGTACGCGAACGCAGCAGCCGCTCGTACCGCCGTGCGCCGCCCTCGTCCGCTCGCTCGGCCGGAAGCCGCCCGACCCGCATCGGCATGCCTCTCCTCCTCGCAGTTCCGGTGCCTGATCCCAGTGTGGTGCAGAAGATCAGCAGGGCACAGGGGGCGTGCCGCCGCCACCGGGCCGCACCCCTCCGCCGGACCGGGCGTACCGGCGTGCGGTGAAGGACCTCAGCAGGGAACGACGGCCACCGGCCCGAGTGCGTGTGTCACCGTCGTCTGAGCGACGGGCGAGAGACCGAGTCCCAGGGACTCACCGCCCCTGCGCCGTCCGACCACGGTCAGTGCCGCGGTGGCCGACGCCGTGACGAGGGTGCGTGACGCCGATCCCCGGACGGGTTCGCGCACGACCTCCACCTCCGGGTACTTCTCGCTCCTGCCCGCGGTGAGTTCGGCGAGCGCCCGCTCCGCCGTCTCCGCCGCTGCCTCGCTGTCGAACACCGGGCCGCCGGACAGCATGGACGAGAACATCGTCCATCCGTGGACGAGCCGCAGCCGTGCCCCCGGTCGGGCGGCGGCGGCCTCGAAGGCGAAGTCCAGGACCGCTCCGCTGCTCTCGTCCGCCGCCACCCCCGCGACGACGTCGGGGAAGGTGCCCGGCTGCTCCGCGCCGCTCTCGTCCGTGCGGCCGGTGTGGACGACGACGACCGGGCACCGCGCCATCGAGGCGGTGGCCAGGCTGTCGGATCCGGTCATCAGGGAGCGGAAGCCGCCCAGACCGCGGGATCCGACGACCACCAGCGAGGCGTCGCGGCTGAGCGAGACCAGCGCCGCCGAGGGGAAGTCCAGCGGGGTCAGCGTCGAGGTGGGCAGCTCGGGGGCGATCCCGGAGACCCGCAGCACGGCCCGCGCGAGCAGTTCCTCGGCCTCCCACAGTCCCCGCTCCTCCTCCGCGCGCGGGGTGTGCGGCCGGACGTGCACGATCAGCAGCGGCAGACCGCCGCGCTCCGCCTCCTCGACCGCCCAGTCGAGGGCCTCCCAGCTGTGCGCCGAGCCGTCCACGGCTGCGATCACGGGAAGGGCGTCGGTGCTCATGCGGGCCTCCAGGACCGTCGGAGTACTCCCGGGCGCGGCCATGATCGCCCGAACTGCGATTATGACCCGACGGTGCGCCGGTGCGGTCGGCCGGGCCTCACCGGCGTCCGCGGCCGCCTGTGCAGGAGACGTAACCACGGCTGTTCGTCCGGTGTGACACCCGGGAAACGGACGTTTCGTACGGTCGCGACATCAGTGTTCCCCAGGAAAGGCCGTTCATGACCGTGGCACATCCCCAGCCGGACACCCCCGCCCAGGTGCGGACGGTCTGCTCGTACTGCGGGGTCGGCTGCGGGATGGTCCTCGACATCGGCAGGGGTTCCGACGGGCGCCGTACCGTCCTGAAGGCCACGGGTGACAAGGCGCACCCCGCGAACGGCGGACGGCTCTGCACGAAGGGGGCGACGAGCGCCGACATGCTCGCCGCCCCCGGCCGGCTGACGGCTCCTCTGGTGCGGACGGACCGCAGCCAGGAGCCCGCCCCCATGCCCATGGAGCAGGCGGTCAAGGAGACCGCGCGCCGGCTCCGCGCGATCGTGGACGAGCACGGGCCCGACGCACTCGCCCTCTACGTCTCCGGCCAGATGACGCTGGAGGCGCAGTACCTCGCCAACAAGCTGGCCAAGGGCTTCGTCCGCACGAGTTGGATCGAGTCCAACTCCCGGCTCTGCATGGCCGGTGCGGGCAGCGGCTACAAACTCTCCCTGGGCGCCGACGGCCCGCCCGGTTCGTACGAGGACTTCGAGCACGCCGACACGTTCCTCGTGACCGGCTCGAACATGGCGGACTGCCACCCCGTCCTCTTCCTCCGCCTCCTGGAGCGGGTGAAGGCCGGCGCGAAACTCATCGTGGTCGACCCGCGCCGCAACGCCACCGCCGACAAGGCCGACCTGTTCCTCCAGATACGCCCGGGCACGGACCTGGCCCTGCTCAACGGCCTCCTGCACCTCCTCGTCGAGAACGGCCACACCGACCCCGGGTTCATCGCCGAGCACACCGAGGGCTGGGAGGCCATGCCCGGCTTCCTGCGGGACTACCCGCCCGCGACCGTCTCGGAGATCACCGGCATCCCCGAGGCGGACATCCGCCTCGCCGCACGCTGGATCGGCGAGGCGGGCGAGTGGATGAGCTGCTGGACCATGGGGCTCAACCAGAGCACCCACGGCACCTGGAACACGAACGCCCTGATCAATCTGCACCTGGCCACCGGAGCCATCTGCCGCCCGGGCAGCGGCCCCTTCTCCCTCACCGGCCAGCCCAACGCCATGGGCGGCCGCGAGATGGGCTACATGGGCCCCGGGCTCCCGGGCCAGCGCGTGCTGCAGTCCGACGACGACCGCGCCCACGCCGAGGAGCTCTGGGACCTCGGGCCGGGGACCCTGCGCACGGACGCGGCGGGCGCGGGAACCGTCGACATGTTCCGGCAGATGTCCGAGGGCCGGATCAAGGCCTGCTGGATCATCTGCACCAACCCCGTGGCATCCGTGGCCAACCGCCGGACCGTCATCGAGGGACTCGAAGCGGCGGAGTTCGTCGTCACCCAGGACGTGTTCGCCGACACCGAGACCAACGCGTACGCCGACGTCGCCCTGCCCGCCGCGCTGTGGGGCGAGGCCGAGGGCGTCATGATCAACTCGGAGCGCAACCTCACCCTGGCCACGCAGGCCGCCGACCCGCCGGGTGAGGCCTGGCCGGACTGGCGGATCATCGCGCGGATCGCCTGTGAGATGGGGTACGAGGAGGCCTTCGGCTACGCCGACGCCGAGGAGGTCTTCGAGGAGATCAGGCGGGCCCACAACCCGAGGACCGGATACGACCTGCGCGGAGTCACCTACGAGCGGCTCCGCCGCACCCCCGTCCAGTGGCCCAGCGCCGCTGTGGACGGCCCCGACCGCAACCCGGTCCGCTACCTCAACGACGGCGTCAGCCAGACCCTGACCGTACGCCCCGACGGGAGCGTCCCCCGGCTGGCCTTCCCCACGGCGAGCGGCCGGGCCGTGTTCTTCGGCCGCCCGCACATGCCCCCGGCCGAGATGCCCGACGACGACTTCCCCTTCGTCCTCAACACGGGCCGCCTCCAGCACCAGTGGCACACCCTGACGAAGACGGGGAAGGTCGCCAAGCTCAACAGGCTCGACCCCGGCCCCTTCGTGGAGATCAACCCGCGGGACGCGGCCGCCCTGTCGATCGCGGAGGGCGACCCGGTCGAGGTCGCCTCACGGCGCGGCCGGGCGGTGCTGCCGGCCGTCGTCACCGACCGGGTGCGGCCGGGGGACTGCTTCGCGCCGTTCCACTGGAACGATCTCTTCGGGGAGTACCTCAGCGTCAACGCGGTCACCAACGACGCCGTCGACCCGGTGTCCCTCCAGCCCGAGTTCAAGGTCTGCGCCGTGACGCTCGTGAAGATCGCGGCCGTCGTACCGGCCGCCGCCCCCGTGCCCGTGGAGACCATGGTCCCCGCCGCCCCGGCCGCGCCCGTCGCCGCCCTCGCCGGGGTGCTGGGGATCGCGGACACGGCACCGCCCGTCCTGGCCGAACACGAGCGGCGCTACCTGTCGGGTTTCCTCGCGGGACTCGGGAGCCGGCCCACCGGCACGCCCGTACTGCCGGCCGGCGCGCCGTTCGAACCGGACCACGCCCTGTGGGTCGACGGCGTGCTGGCCGGCATGTTCTCCCGTGCGCCCGGCGACGCGGCCCACGGCCCGGACCCCCTGCCGAGGGCCGCCGGCGCCGACGCCGCGTCCGGCCGCCAGGTGGTGGTGCTCTGGGCGTCGCAGACCGGGAACGCCGAGGAGGTCGCGGCGGCCGCGGCCCGGCGACTGGCCGCCGAAGGGCGGCCGGCCACCCTCCTCGGGATGGACGAAAGCCCGCTGGAGAGCCTCCCGCGCACGGCCGATCTGCTCGTCGTCACCAGCACCTTCGGGGACGGCGACGCCCCTGACAACGGCTCCGGGTTCTGGAAGTCGCTCAACGCCCCCGACACGCCCAGGCTGGACGGTGTGCGCTACGCCGTACTCGCCCTTGGGGACTCCTCGTACGACGACTTCTGCGGGCACGGACGACGGATCGACGAACGCTTCGGCGAACTGGGCGCCGTCCGGCTCGTCCCCCGGACGGACTGCGAACCGGACTACGAGGAGCCGGCCGGGCAGTGGCTCGACGAGGTGTCCGCCGCACTGGGCGCCCCGCCCGGCCCCGGTCCGTCCGTCGCCGCTCCGCCGCCCCTCGTGCCCTCCGGCACGGGACGCTCCCCCCGCTCCGCGACGACCGGGCGGCTCGTCGGCAACAAACTGCTCAGCCTTCCCGGCGCCACCAAGGAGGTGCGCCGGTTCACCTTCGACACGCGGGACAGCGCCGTCCCGCTCGCGTACGAGGCCGGCGACGCGCTCGGCGTGGAAGCGCGCAACTGCCCCGCGCTCGTGGCGGAATGGCTCGCCGTCACCGGCCTGGATCCCGAGGGCCCCGTCGACGTGTCCGGGGCCGGGACCGTCCCCCTCGGTGAGGCACTCCACCGGCACCTGGACATCGCCCGGATCACTCCCGGACTGCTGCGCCTGGTCGCCGAGCGCACCCACGACCGCACCCTCAAGAAGCTGCTCCGCCCCGACAACAAGGGCGAACTCGCCCAGTACACCTGGGGCCGGCAGGCCGTCGACGTCATCGCCGAGCACTCCGCCCGCGCCACCGCGGCCGAGTGGGCCGGGGCGCTGACGCGCCTGCGGCCGAGGCTCTACTCCATATCCTCCAGTCCGCTCACCGACCCGGGCCTGGTGGATCTCACCGTCTCCGTCGTCCGGTACGAGAACCGGCACGGGGCCGTCCGCAAGGGTGTGGCCTCCACCTTCCTCGCCGACGCGGAGGCGGGCAGCCCCGTCCCCGTCTTCGTCCAGCGCGCCCCGCACTTCCGTCCGCCGGCCGACCCGGCCACCCCCATGGTCATGGTCGGCCCGGGCACGGGAGTGGCCCCGTTCGTCGGATTCCTCGACGAACGGCGTGCCCTCGGCCACCGGGCGGCGAACTGGCTGTTCTTCGGCGAGCAGCGCAGCGCCACCGACTTCTACTACCGCGAGGAACTCGACTTCCTGCGCCGCGACGGCACCCTGACCCGGCTGGACACGGCCTTCTCCCGCGACCAGCGCGCCAAGATCTACGTCCAGGACCGGATGCGGGAGCACGGGGCCCAGCTGTGGTCCTGGCTCCAGGAAGGCGCCCACTTCTACGTCTGCGGCGACGCCTCCCGGATGGCCAAGGACGTGGACCGGGCCCTGCGGGACATCGCCGTGGCCCACGGCGGACTCCAGGAGGACGCTGCCACCGCCTATGTCGAGCAGCTCGCGGCGGACAAACGGTACGCCCGTGACGTCTACTGAGCCCGGCCTCCCGCTCCGGCCCCCACGTCACCGGTGAAACGACTGACTCCCGGACCAGGGGGTCCGGGAGTCAGGGGGGCCGGGAGGCGGGGGAGCAGCGTCCTTCTCAGCCTGCGGACTCACCCGCGTGGGGGCTCAGCACACCGGCACCGATCAGGACGAACAGCAGAATGCCCAGGAGCACGCGGTAGATGACGAACGGCATGAAGCTCTTCGTCGTGATGAACTTCATGAACCACGCGATGACCGCGTAGCCGACCGCGAACGCGATGACCGTCGCGAAGATCGTCGGCCCCCAGGAGACGTGTCCCTCGCCCGCGTCCTTCAGCTCGAACACGCCTGACGCGAGTACGGCGGGGATGGCCAGGAGGAAGGAGTAGCGGGCCGCCGCCTCACGGGTGTACCCCATGAGCAGACCACCGCTGATGGTGGCACCGGAGCGCGAGACACCCGGGACCAGCGCCATCGCCTGGCAGAAGCCGAAGATCAGACCGTCCTTGACGCCCAGTTCCTTCAGCGACTTGCGCTCCTTGATCGCCCGGTGCTTCCCGCCGGTCTCGTCGCGGGCCGCGAGCCGGTCCGCGATGCCGAGCACGATGCCCAGCACGATCAGGGTCGTCGCGATCAGGCGCAGGTCGCGGAACGGCCCCTCGATCTGGTCCTTGAAGGCCAGGCCGAGGACCCCGATCGGAAGGGAACCGATGATGACCAGCCAGCCCATCTGGGCGTCGTGGTCGCTGCGCATCGCGGAATTCGTCAGCGACCGGAACCAGGCTGAGACGATCCGGGCGATGTCCTTGCGGAAGTAGATGAGGACCGCGGCCTCGGTGCCGATCTGGGTGATCGCGGTGAAAGCGGCCCCCGGGTCGTGCCAGCCCGCGAAGGCCGCGGTCAGCCGCAGGTGCGCGCTGGAGGAGATCGGCAGGAACTCGGTCAGTCCCTGAACGAGGCCCAGGACGAATGATTCGAACCAGCTCATGGGGCTTAGGCCATCCCGGAGGTACTCAAGCAACGGCCGACGGACGCGAAGGCCGTCGGCAACGTGCGGATGCGGTCAGAAAGGGAGACGGGACGCCATGGCCCCGGACATCCTCTGTCGGTTGCGGGCAGCGTATCGCCTGCGGGTGAACAGACTGCCGCCTGCCCCGGGCTAGGCCGCGCCGCCCGCCTCCGGGCGGGCGGTCTCCGTACCGGCCAGCCGGTGCCTTCGGCGCCAGGCCACCAGGGCGGCGCCCGCGCCGGACAGCACGATGAAGCCCATCGCCGCCAGGAACACCGGCGAGGTCGGCGAGGAGGCCGAGCTCCCCGCGATGACGTAGGCCGCCGTGTTCGGGATGGAGCCGAGCCCGGTGGCCAGCAGGAACGGCGGGTAGCCCATGCGGGAGGTCGCCGCGCAGTAGTTCGCCGCGGCGAAGGGCACCCCGGGGAAGAGCCGCAGCGCCAGCATGGACCGGAACCCGTGCCGGCTCAGCAGTCCGTCCGCGGCCTTCAGGTACTTGCCGCGCAGCAGCGTCCGGAGCGCGTCCTGGCCCAGCACCCTGCCGAGCAGGAAGGACACACCGGCGCCCAGGACGGTGCCGGCCAGCGCCGCCGCGAGTCCGGCCTGGGTACCGAACAGCGCCCCGGCGGCCAGATTGAGCAGCGGACGCGGCACGAAGGCCACGGTGCACACGCCGTACGCGAGACCGAACAGCATCGCCGCTGCTGTTCCCGTGAGTTGAGGTGGCCAGCCGGAGGCCAGCAGCCGCTGTGGTTCGAACAGCAGCATGGTGACGGCGGCGGCCAGCAGGACCGCCACGAGCAGGGAGAACCGGGACCAGGGGGAGAGCAGCGCCCTCGTACAGCGCACTGCGAGGCCACCGGAGGGCCGTGTTGCGGGGACGGGGTCGAACATCTGGGGAGCGTAACCGAAATGAGTGTGTGATCGTCGTAATGCGGGGGCGGGCGGGCGGACGACGGGTCACTTGGCCTCCGACGGTCGGACGCCGGGCAAGTGGTGACGCGGGGCGGCTCACCTTGATGCTCTGATCGGACCGGCTCCCGCGGATCAAGGGGCTCTCAGCAGGTCCCGGAGTCCGCCGACCAGGGCGTGGATGTCACGTTCCACCGGCGCCTCGGCAGGGGCGGCGGCCGAGAACGTGCCCTCCGCCTGCGCGCGGCAGCGACGGCAGAGGCCGTCGGGGAGTGCTTCCGGCTTTCCGGGGGCGCCGCCTTCGGTGCGGGCTCCGAGCTCCGAGGCGACCCACGCATCACGGCGGTACTCAGAACGCCTGCACGTACACCCGGGCCCTGTCCGCGTCCAGTTCAAGCACGTGAATCTCGATCCACTGGACCTCGCTCCGGCGGCTGTCCCCCACGCAGGGCGGGCAGACCCCGGCCCAGCGGACGCCCTTCTCGCTCTGCGGCTCGGCGAGGCCGAGGTGTCCGAAGAGCTCCGTGGGGGACGGGAGATCCTGGTTTCTGGCGCGCAGGGGCTTCTCGGGACGCAGATCCTCCGCCACTCGTACGGCGGTCTTCTCGTCGGTCACGAAGGAGAGCAGGTAGATGTCCTCCTGCGGATTGATCTGCACGGCGCCCTTCACCTCTGTCGCGCTCTCGGGCACCGCCACCTTCATGAACGCCGATGCCTCCGGGGCGCCCATGTCCTCTCCCCAGTGTGAGGCGCGCCCGTCCGTCGTCCGGTGCTCATCCTCACCGGCACTCGAACAGGAGGTGAGCAGCAGGGCGGCCCCGAGGGCCGCGAGCAGCCGTGGCCGCAGGGCAGATCGTTCGTTCACCGGTTCTCCTCGTCGCCGCGCGAGACGTCCCCGCGGGACCCTTCGCGCCCAGGGTCCGCCGGTGTCACCCCGGGGGCTGAGCCACTGTTCAGATCCTGGGTGTAGGTGCTGCTGCTGCCGCGCATGTCGAATTCCTGGGCGAAGCCCACTTTGTGCAGGCGCCCCATGTCGTCGTCGGGAATGGTGACACCACCGGGGAACGTCGTCGATTTTCCGGAGTCCCAGTTGTACCGGTCCCACACGTTGACCTGGTAGTCGAGCGAGACCTGTGGCTTGCCGCCGTCGCCCGGACTGACGGTGACCATGCCCGAGACGTTCTGCTGGTGCGACCCGACCGCGTGGAACCATTCGTCTTCCCCGAAGGTCCGCCCGATCGCCTGGCTCTCCACGGGAACGACGACCGTCCTGTCGCCGCCGGCCTTCTCGAACTCGTCGAGGGCTTTCTGACGCCACGCTTCCTGGTTCTCGGTGATGTGAAGCGTGCCGACGTCGGTCCGGAACCCGGAATCGTCGTGCAGGATGCGGTCGACGTCGAGGTCGAGCGGCTCGCCGGTGCCACTGAGGTAGTGCTGCATGTTGCGGGATGCCGCGACCTCTCCTGTCACATCGCCGCCTGCGGCGATCGACTGAGCCTGCGTCAGGACCCAGAGGTCGTGAGCGGTGGGATCCTCCGTGTCGAATGCTCCCGAGCCGGCGTCGGCCGGTCTCCACTCGTACAGCGGGGCCATGATCCCTGCTGCTTGAAGGTCGTTGCCGCGCTCCCGCAGCAGGATGCCGCGGGTCACCGGATCGAGATCACGCCACCACTCCGCCACGGCGGCCCTCCCCTTCGGCATGTCGGCGGCCTTGCCGGCCTCCTCCAGGGAGGGATAAGGGCTCTTCACAGGGCTTCTGTTGAAGCCGTTCATGGTCCCGTCCATGACGTCGGAGTCGACCACGGCGGCTGCGAGGGCGAGCTTGATGCCGTCGTCGGCGTCAGTGACCGCCTGGACCGCTCGGTCGAGGAGTTCACCCCACCGGGTCACCTGTGCGCGAACGCTTTCCTGGTAGCCGGGGTCATGCACGTACGCACTGCGTGCACTCTGGCTGAGCTGTTCGGTATCGAACGAAACGACGCCTTGGTCGGAGACGCGCATGCCGTGCTTGATCGCGTCGGTGCGCACGGTGCTCACCCTGCCGCGGAGGGCGGCGAGCTGGGTGTGTGAATCCCGCAGGATGGACGCGATCGCCTTGGCCTCCTCCTGAGCCCCCTGTAGCTCCTTGAGTGTCACGGTGAACCTGTAGTTCGCGGCATCGGCGCTCTGGCCGACCCATGACGGTCCGAGTGAGACGCCATGGACATCCCGTTCGTACTGCTCCTCGATCGTCTTGAACTTGCCCGCCATCTCGACCCACTTGTCGGCGGCGTCGGTGAGTTTGGACAGGTCGCTGCTCATCACTTCGTGATAGGTCGGCACGCATCCCCCGGGGCGGTCGGTCGGCTGGTCAGTAGTCGTCGATCGGGGACGGCGGACCCAGTTGCGAGCCGATGCCGATGTCGTAGTTCCGGAAGTCGATGCCCGTCTTGCTCAGGGCGTGCTTTTCCGACGCCAGTCGACCCAGCAGCGCCTTGACCTGCTGCTCCCACGTCCGGTGCGCCTTCTTCAACGCAGCGGACGTGTCCCAGCCGTATCCGTCCCTGGCACCGAGCTCCTTGACCACCGCTTTCACGCTCTCGGCGGCGTGCTTGCCGTCCCTCTCGACGTCGGGTTCCAGATCATCGTTGATGGCCTTTGCCGCCGCCTGCTTCTTCTCAGGGCTCGAGGCGAGATCCGGGGCGCTGCCGCCCCCTGCCGCCGGGGCGAGCTGGTTCAGTCGCATCGAGTCCGTGCGCTGGGCGGCCACATCGTCCTTGATCTGCTTCCACTCGTCCCAGGTCATGGGATCCCCCGTCAGTGTGATCACTTGTGACAAACATACGGAGGTCGGTGCGTCGGCCGACAGCCGGAGCCTGGCCAAAGGTTCGAGATGGGTTGGCTGATGTGTCAAGGAGTTCGTGGCCGCGGCGCCGTTCCCGCGACGGACTCGTCGTGACGGGGAACGGCCGCGCGAGCCGCCTCCTCACGGACGACGCCGACCGCACGGCCTTCAGCGCCACCGAACTGCTCTCCGGTGAGGGGCCTCCTTCGGGCTCAGCCGCCGCGTGGCGATTCCGCCACTCGGGCCGGGCAGAACCGCGCGAAAACCATTCGACGCCGCCCCGCCGCTCCGCCATGATCAGGGCATGTTCCGGTACGCCTTCCTCGCAGCGCAGTCCGCAGTCGCGGACGCGCCGAAGGCTGCCGTGAGCCCCGCGACCGCACTCGCGGCAGCAGCACCCGACGCAGCGTTCACCGCTGCCGCGGCGCCCTTCGGCGGCGCCCGAAGCTGACCCTCCCCCGACAGTCCGGCGGACCCCGTAAGGGGAGGGTCGGCGGGGCCCTGGGGTCTTCTCTCTCAGCTTCGAACACCAAGGACGAGCCATGCCCAAGACGGCATACGTGCGCACCAAGCCGCACCTCAACATCGGCACCATGGGCCACGTCGACCACGGCAAGACCACCCTCACCGCCGCCATCACCAAGGTGCTCAGCGACCGCGGAACCGGCACCTTCGTGCCGTTCGACCGGATCGACCGGGCGCCCGAGGAGGCGCAGCGCGGCATCACCATCAACATCGCGCACGTCGAGTACGAGACCGACACCAGGCACTACGCCCACGTCGACATGCCCGGACACGCCGACTACATCAAGAACATGGTCACCGGAGCGGCGCAGCTCGACGGGGCGATCCTCGTCGTCTCGGCACTCGACGGCATCATGCCGCAGACCGCGGAGCACGTCCTGCTGGCCCGTCAGGTCGGCGTCGACCACATCGTCGTCGCCCTGAACAAGGCCGACGCGGGTGACCCCGAGCTCACCGACCTGGTCGAGCTGGAGGTCCGCGAACTGCTCTCCGCGCACGGATACGGCGGGGACACCGTGCCCGTCGTACGGGTGTCGGGGCTCGGCGCGCTCCAGGGCGACCCACGCTGGACCGCGTCCATCGAGGGGCTGCTGGACGCCGTCGACACGTACGTGCCGATGCCGGTGCGCTACACCGACGCGCCGTTCCTCCTGTCCGTGGAGAACGTCCTCACCATCACGGGCCGCGGCACCGTGGTCACCGGAGCCGTGGAGCGTGGGACGGTACGCGTCGGGGACCGTGTCTCGGTGCTCGGCGCGGAGGTGGAGACCGTCGTCACCGGTCTGGAGACCTTCGGCAAGCCGATGGAGTCCGCGGAGGCCGGTGACAACGTCGCCCTGCTGCTGCGCGGGGTCGAGCGTGACCGCGTCCGCCGCGGTCACGTGGTCGCGGCGCCGGGCAGTGTGACCCCCAGCCGGCGTTTCACCGCGCAGGTGTACGTTCTGTCGGCCCGGGAAGGGGGCCGGACCACACCGGTCACCACCGGGTACCGGCCGCAGTTCTACATCCGGACGGCGGACGTCGTCGGGGACGTCGACCTCGGCGAGGCCGCGGTCGCGCGGCCCGGCGACACGGTCACCATGACCGTCGAGCTCGGCCGGGACGTCCCGCTGGAGTCCGGCCTCGGCTTCGCGATCCGCGAGGGCGGCCGCACGGTCGGCGCCGGCACCGTCACCGGTCTGCTCTGACGGACCGGCGCGGCCCGCCTCCCCGACCCCGGGGGAGCGGGCCGCGCCACCTGCGGCAGACTGGGAGCCATGGCAGACACAGCTCTCGTCCTGGGTGCCGGAGGCGTCACCGGCACCGCCTGGGAAAGCGGCATCCTGCACGGCCTCGCCAAGGCGGGTGTCGACCTCTCGACCGCCGATCTGATCGTCGGGAGCTCCGCCGGTGCCGTCGTCGGGGCACAGCTCGCCTTCGGGCCCGCCGGTGTCGACGATCTCTACGAGCGCCAGCTCGCCGCCCCGGAGAGCGCGGACGGGCCGGTGGGACGCCTCGGCCCCGTCACCGTGCTGCGCTACGCGAGAGCGGTGCTCTCCTCCCGCACGCCGGACGACTACGGCCGCAGACTGGGCGCCCTGGCCCGCGACAGCCGGCCCGTGGCGACCGCGGACGAACGGCGGGAGATGATCGCGAGCCTGCTCCCGTCGTCCGAATGGCCCGAGGGGAACCTGCTGGTCACCGCCGTGGACGCCGTCACCGGCGCGCTGCACACCTTCGACCGGACGGGCACGGTCGCGCTCGCCGACGCCGTCACCGCCAGTTGCGCGGTCCCCGTGGTCTGGCCCGTGGCCAGCGCCGGAGGCCGGAACTGGATCGACGGTGGAGTGCATTCGCCCGCCAACGTCCAGCTCGCCTCCGGCTACGGACGTGTCGTCGTGATCGCGCCCACCGCCACCGGGAACAAGGTGATCGCCTCGCCCCGCGCACAGGCCGCCCTGCTGGAGGCCGAGGGCGCCCGGGTCGAGCTCATCACCCCGGACGCGGGCGCACGGAAGGCCATCGGGCGCAATCCCCTGGACCCCGCCCGCCGCGCCGCCGCGGCCAGGGCGGGCCTCGCCCAGTCCGCGGCCCACACCGAGGCGGTCGCGGCGGTGTGGAACGGCTGACCCGGCGGGGAGAGCGCCAGGGGCCCGTCACAATGGGGGAGTGAACGAGCCGATACCCGTCATCCGCGACACCGACCACGGCACCGCCCGACTGCTGCCCGACGTCGACCGGGACCGGGCCTGGCTGCTCACGGTCGACGGCTCACCCCAGTCGTACGTCGACCTCGACGAGCCGGAACATCTCGAATTCGAGTACGTACGACGGCTCGGCCACGTCGTGGACCGGGCCGCGGCACCGGGGGCGCCGCTGGACGCGGTCCACCTCGGCGGCGGCGCACTCACGCTGCCCCGCTACGTCGCCGCGACCCGTCCCGGCTCACGGCAGGACGTGGCCGAGGCGGATCGCGGGCTCGCCGAACTGGTCCGCGATCACCTGCCGTTGCCCGACGGGGCCGATGTCACCGTGCACGGCGCCGACGCCCGGGCCTGGATCGAGAAGGCGCCGGAAGGATCCGCCGACCTCCTGATCGCCGACGTGTTCGGCGGCTCACGGGTCCCGGCGCACCTCACCTCGGTCGAGTACGCGCGGGCCGCCGGACGGGTCCTGCGCGGTGACGGCGTCTACGCGGCCAACCTGGCCGACGGTGCTCCCTTCGGCTTCCTCCGGTCGCAACTGGCCAACTTCGCAGCGGTGTTCGAGGACATCGCGCTGATCGCCGAACCGGCCGTCCTGCGCGGCCGGCGCTTCGGCAACGCCGTGCTGCTCGCCTCGCACGCTCCCCTGGACGTCCCGCCGCTCACCAGGCTCTGTGCCGCCGACGTGTTCCCCGCCCGGGTCGAGCACGGTGCGGCGCTTCGCCGGTTCGTCGGCGGAGCGAAGACGGTACGGGACAGCGAGGCCGTGGGCTCACCCGAGCCCCCGGACGGGGCTTTCGGCGTCGGGTGAGGCGCCGCCCTGCTCCGGCACGCTGATCTTCGCCACGGTGCTGCGGCGCGTCAGATTCCGTACGTCGGGAACGAGCAGGACGCCCGCGGTCACCACCACGATCAGGGCGGCACAGCCCCACAGGGCCTCGCTGCGGCCGACGAGCGTCTCCACGGGACCGGCCGCCGCCGTGGCGAGGGGCACCATCGCGACCGAGCCGAACCAGTCGTACGCCGCGACCCGTGACAGCTTCTCCTCCGGGATCTCCTGGTGGAGGGCGGTCATCCAGGAGACCCCGAACACCTCGATGGCGACCCCGGTCACGAACATCACGGCGCAGAGACCGGCGACCGGCAGCGGGATCGCGAGCCCCGCGGACGGCAGGGCCAGAGGGAACACGCAGAGCGTTCCGGCCAGCAGCAGCCGTCGGGGTTTCCACCGCATCATCAGCAGCGCCCCGCCGAGTGTGCCGACGCCGAAGGCGGCGAGGGCGAAGCCCCAGGGGCGGGCACCGCCGAGCTCGTCCCGTGCCACCAGCGGTCCGTACACCGCCTCGGCGGCCCCCACGACGGCCACGACCACGGAGAACTGCAGGACGACGGCCCAGAGCCAGGGGCGCCCGACGACCTCCTGCCAGCCCTCGCGGAGATCCGCGAGCAGACCGCCGCCCGGCAGCCGCGCGGGAATGTGGCTCACGTCGAGGAACGCCCTGAGCACGCCGGCGACGGCGAACGCCGCCGCGTCGATCGCCAGCACCCAGCCGGGGTCCATGGCCGCGATCATGGCCCCGCCCAGCGCGGCGCCGCCGATGGCCGCGCCGTGCATGGACATCCGGAAGAAGGCGAAGGCGCGGGCGGCCTGCTCACCGTCGACGCTGGACATCAGCATGCCCTCGGCGGCCGGTCCGAAGAAGGCCTGCCCGGTGCCGCAGAGCGCCGTGAGCAGCATCATCTGCCAGAGTTCGGCGCCGCCGGTCAGCACCAGCCAGGCGAACACGGCCTGGGAGACACAGTTCAGCGTGTTGGCCGCCACCATCACCCGGTGACGTGGCAGCCGGTCCGCGACCGCGCCCCCGATCAGCAGGAAGAGGACCAGCGGTGCCGTACGCGCGGCGGCGACCAGCCCGACGTCGCCGCCGTCGCCGCCCGACTGCAGGACCGCGAACGCCGCCGCGATCAGAGCGCCGTTGGTGCCCAGGCTCGTGATGATCGCGGCGGCGGTCAGCAGACCGAAGTTGCGTCCCGCGGGCAGGGAGCGCGGGGCGGAAGAGGGCGCGGCGGAGGCGGAGGTCACCAAGGGACTATCCCCGCACCGGCCCCCTCCCGCCAAATGCGGGGGACCGTCCGCCCCGGCCGACGGCTCAGGACGTGGTTTCCGCGACCTCCACGAGGCGTACCGTGCTGAGGATCTTCTGGATGGTGGCGTCCGGCAGTTCGTCGTCGACGCCGGCGTTCGCGTAGAGGATCCAGGACGAGTAGTCGCCCTTGGCGTTCTTGAAGGAGAACGCGATCGACTTGCCGTCGGTGTCGCACTTGTCCTTGTTGGCCAGCCCGGTGGCGGTGGCCTTGACGACGCTCCCCGACAGACCCGACTTCGTCGTGTACTGCTCGGGCTCGCCGGTCTTCACCTTCTCCTTCGGGTCCTTCTGGGCATAAGCGGCCCAGACCCAGTTGGCCGCCTCGTTCGTGGCCGCCTCGTCGGTGCTCTTCGCACCCTGGGCGCCCTTGGTGCCGACGCCGGCCAGACCGGTGTCCTCCTGCTTGCCGTCCTTGTCCGTGTCGTCGCTGCACCACTTCGTCTTGAGGTACGCGGGAGCGGAGAAGCCGACCGCCGGAGGACCGGTGGGGTCCTTCACGTCCTCGAAGCCGGCGAAGACGCCGGTACCGGAGACCTCCCAGTCGCCGGGCACGTCGAACTGCGTGCCCCACTTGGGGTTGGTCACGACCTTCCAGCCCGGGACCGTGGGCGCGGCGTCCTCGCCGCCCCGCGGGTTCGCCGCCGGTGAGGATGCGGTGTCGGACGGCTTCGCGGTCGGTGACGAGGACTCCTTGCCGTCGGCCACGTCCGAGCCGCCCTTGTCGTCCTTGTTCATGACGACGACGCCGGTGACGACGGCCGTGACGACGACGGCGGTCGCCGCGAGGACGGCGACGATCGTCGTCTTCTTCCTGTCGTCCTTCTGCGGGCCTCCGGGCCCGCCGGGTACGGCGTACTGCGGCATCGTGGGCTGCTGGTACGGGTTGGGCTGCTGGTATCCCGGCTGCTGATAGGGATTCGGCTGTTGGTACCCCGGCTGCTGGTACGGGTTCTGGTCCTGCGGGTTCTGCTCGCCCCCGGGCGGCTGCTGTCCTGGCCACATGGCCAGTAACCATAGAGGGGAGGGGCGTCCGCTGCTACGGGCGCCCCTGCGAGGGGATGGCCAAAGCCTGCTACTGACAAGTAACATCGCGCCCATGAGTACTGAAGAGATGACGGTCGGCGAGATCCTTTCCGCGAGCGTCCCGATGGTCCGGACCCTTGGCATCGAATACCTCGAGACGACCGCGGAGCGTGCCGTCCTCACGCTCCCGGACCGCGCCGAGTACCACAACCACCTGGCCGGACCCCATGCCGGCGCGATGTTCACGCTCGCCGAGTCGGCGAGCGGTGCGATCGTCGTCGCCGCGTTCGGCGACCAGATGGCCCGTGCCGTCCCGCTGCCCGTCACCACGGAGATGGCCTTCAAGAAGGTCGCCATGGGCGATCTCACCGCCACCGCGGTCCTGGGCCGCCCTGCGGCGGAGGTCGTCGCGGAACTGGACGAGGGCAAGCGCCCGGAGTTCCCGGTGAGCGTCGAGATCCGTCGCGCCGACGGCGCCGTCACCAGCGAGATGAGCGTGGTCTGGACACTGCGCCCCAACCGCTGAGCACGGGCCTGTCCCGCGGACCCCGGCCCGAGGGCCGCGCCGACTTCCCCGTCCGTCCGGCCCGGTAGGCTGCCCGCCGTGCACCCCTCGTGGTGCGCGGCGGCAGATTTCTCACGGGAGGACCGGCGATGCACGTCCAGGAGTGGCTCGAGACCGTACCCGCGGTCAGCATTTACCTCCTGGTGGGGGTGGTCATCGGACTCGAGAGCCTCGGCATCCCGCTGCCCGGCGAGATCATCCTCGTGAGTTCGGCGCTCCTGGCCTCCCAGCACGGCGACATCGACCCCGTGGTGCTCGGCGCCTGCGCGACTGCCGGAGCGATCATCGGAGACTCGATCGGTTACGCCATCGGCCGCAGGGGAGGGCGCCCGCTGCTCGCCTGGCTCGGCGGCCGGTTCCCCAAGCACTTCGGGGCGCCCCAGATCGCCCTTGCGGAGCGGTCGTTCGAGAAGTGGGGCATGTGGGCCGTCTTCTTCGGCCGCTTCGTCGCGCTGCTCCGGATCTTCGCCGGACCGCTGGCCGGCGTGCTGCGCATGCCGTACTGGAAGTTCCTGATCGCCAACGTGCTCGGCGGCATCGTCTGGGCCGGCGGCACCACCGCCGTCATCTACTCGGTGGGCGTCGTCGCCGAGGCGTGGCTCAAGCGCTTCTCGTGGCTGGGGCTCGTGGCCGCCGTGCTGATCGGGGTGATCTCGATGCTGGTGCTCAAGAACCGCGCGAAGAAGGCCGCGGAACAGGCCGACAGCCCGGTGCCGGACGCGGTTCCCGCAGCGGACTGAGCCGGGCGGCGCCGGGCATCGTGCCCGTGCGCCCTCAGCCCTCCTGGCGCGTCTCCTGGTGGGCCGCGCGATGCGCCTTCGCCAGCTCGACGTAACCGGCCGCGTTGAAGGCGATGCCCTCACGCTCCTCCGCCGTCAGCTCCCGCTTGACCTTGGCGGGCACGCCGGCGACGAGGGAGCACGGCGGCACCCGCATCCCCTGCGGGACGAGGGCCTGCGCCGCGATCAGCGAACCAGCACCGATGTGTGCGCCGTTGAGCACGGTGGCCCCCATTCCGACGAGCACGTCGTCCTCGATGACGCAGCCGTGCAGGACGGCGTTGTGGCCGACCGAGACCCGGGCGCCCACCGTCAGCGGGAAGCCGGGGTCGGTGTGCACGCTGCAGTTGTCCTGGATGTTGCTGTCGGGGCCCAGGGAGATCGGGCCGCAGTCGGCACGCAGCACGGCCTGGTACCAGACGCTCGATCCCGCGGCCAGCGACACCTCGCCGATGACGACGGACGTCGGCGCGAGGAACGCGTCCGGGTCGACGTCCGGCTCCTTGCCGCCGATACCGGTGACCAATGCCTGCTCTGCCATCGCCAGCTCCTCGGGTGGGGTGTGGTGCGCACGGCACCCCCTGCTCCGCACGAACCGTAATCGACGGTCCACGCGGCCCGGCCGGGTGGGGTGAACATCACAGCCTGCCGCGCGGATCCGTTCCGGCCCGGCCGACTACCGTGAGCGGGTGCCGAAGAACCGGAACTTGTTCTCCTCCCTGGCCCTGCGGCGGCGTGAGGTCACCTCCCGTGCCGTCCACCGCGTCTGGGCCTGGGTGCAGGAGACCGGGGCGGTCACCGCGCCGCACCCCGGGCGGCTCCGGTTCGGCCGCATCGGCGTGGGTACCCGGCTCGCGTTTCCCCAGGGAACGGTCTTCGGCGAGCGGTGGATCGAACTGGGCGACCACTGCATCATCGGCGAACAGGTCACCCTCACGGCCGGCCTGATGCCCGACCTGGATCTCGGGACCGATCCCATCCTGACCCTGGGGGACGGTGTGGTGCTGGGCCGGGGCAGCCATGTCATCGCCGACACCTCGGTGTCGATCGGGTCGGACACCTACTGCGGCCCGTACGTCTACATCACCTCCACGAACCACAGTTACGACGATCCCGACCAGCCGGTCGGAAGGCAGTGGCCGCGCATGGAGCCGGTCGTGATCGGGCCCGGATGCTGGATCGGCACCGGAGCCGTGATCCTGCCCGGCGCGCGGCTGGGCCGGAACGTCGTGGTCGCGGCGGGAGCCGTCGTGCGCGGTGAGGTCGCCGACCACGCGGTGGTCGCGGGAGCGCCCGCCAGGGTGGTGCGGAGCTGGGACCCCGAGAAGGGCTGGCAGCCGCCGCTGCGCACCCCCGCGCCCGTGCCGATCCCCGACGGGGTCACGCCGGAGCAGCTGGCCGCCGTGGCGCTGCTGCTCGAGGACCCGGCCGGAAACTGACCTTTCCGCCGGTGCTGTGCCCGGCACGAACCGTGCTCGCACCGGACACCGCTCGTACGGGGCGGCGTTCGCGTCGGACCCTCGCAGTACAGTGCGGTGGTCCGGTGTGTGCGCCACGCGGTAGTGCGATATTTTCGACTTTTTCATCCATCACATTGGACGGAATGTGACCGACCTCGATCAGCTCACCCAGTCGCTCGCCCGGAATCTCAAGCGCTGGCGAGGTGAGCGGGGTTTCACCCTGGACGCCCTCGCCGCCCGAGCGGGGGTCAGCCGCGGCATGATCATCCAGATCGAGCAGGCGCGTACGAACCCGAGCGTCGGCACCACCGTCAAGCTCGCGGACGCGCTGGGGGTCAGCATCACGACCCTGCTCGACTACGAGCAGGGGTCCCAGGTGCGGCTCGTGCCCGCGGACCAGATGGTGCGCCTGTGGTCCACGGAGGCCGGCAGTTCGAACACGCTCCTGGTCGGCACGGAGGCCCGCGGTCCCATCGAGCTCTTGTCCTGGCATCTGATGCCGGGCGACAGCAGCCTCTCCGACCCGCACCCCGAGGGAACGGTGGAACTCCTCCACGTCACCTCGGGGGAGCTGACGCTGGTCGTCGACGGCGTGGCCCATGTGGTGCCCGCCGGCACCTCCGCGACGTTCGAGGCCCATGTGCCGCACGTCTACCGCAACGACGGCTCCGAGCCCGCCGACCTGACGATGGCGGTGTCGATCCCGCCGGTCCGTCGGGACGGCAGATGAGCGGTGCGCCGGCGGCTGTAGCGTGAGCGGCATGCGCGCACCCCTCGGCGACTTCAGTGACGCCTCTCCCGCAGCGGACCGGCTGGACCTGCTCACCCCGCCCGTCGCGAAGGCGATCGCGGCCGGCTGGGGCGGAACCCCCGCCGAGTCCGTCGTCTTCGTCGACACCGACCCCGGGATCGCCGACACGGCCGCCTTCGTCGAGCACCACGGTCCCGGACTGCTCGACGCCTCCGCCAACTGCGTGGTCGTGGCGGGCAAGCGGGGCGGCGACACCACCCTCGCCGCGTGCGTGGTGCTCTCGCGCACCCGCGTCGACGTGAACGGGGCGGTGCGCAAGCACCTCGGTACCCGCAAGGCGTCCTTCGCCCCCATGGACGTCGCGGTCGGCGAGACCGGCATGGAGTACGGCGGGATCACCCCGATCGGACTGCCTGCGGCCTGGCCCCTCCTCGTCGACCCGGCGGTGGCGGACACGGAGTGGGTCCTGATCGGCAGCGGCCGCCGCCGCGGCAAGCTCATCGTCCCGGGCAAGGCGCTGGCGGCACTGCCCGGAGCGGTCCTGCTGGAAGGCCTCGGGGTCTGAGAAGCACTGTCGGACCGTGGGGAGTAGTGCCCTGAGCCGGACCGCGCCGTACGTGCCCGGAACGCGTCAGACGCCGTCGGTCCGGCGCTCCGTGATCCAGCCGACGGCGAAGTCCACGGCCGCGCGCAGAGGGAACAGCCGGCTGGGCGCCGACCCCACCCGGCCCGCGCCGACCGCTCCGGGCCGCGCACGGACGAAGTCGTCGCCGAGGCGTGCGAAGTCGCTGTCGTCCAGAGCGACGTCCTCGTACTCCCACCAACGGCGGCCTCCCTCCGACGCCACCACACAGCGGTAGAGGCGCCGGGGCGGGGCCGGGCGGCGGTACTCCGCGAGGTGGAAGGCGGTGCAGCGGCCGAAGCCCGTGCCCAGGAGCAGGATCTGCGCGTCGGCCTCGTACAGCCGGGCGAGGGGGGAGTCCTCGCCCAGGTGGCAGTCCGGGCGGTGGCCGGCGAGCAGCTGCCCGGCCGCCGGACCGAGCCCGGCGAACGAGGTCTGCGGGTGGCCGCTGCGCCGCGCGCCCGGAGCCAGCCGGACCAGCTCGGCGAGGGCGCCCATCGTGGGAGCGGGAGACACCGCCGGGTCGAAGGCGGGCATCGCCGCGCGCACCGCCGCCCCGGCCTCCTCGCTCAGGCCGCGGACCCTGTCCAGGTAGGCGCGGGACGTGTCGGAATTCTCCGGGGTGAAGGAGGGGACGACCAGCGTCCCCGCCGGTCCCAGGGCCCGGTGCAGCGCGCGAGCCATGTCCTCGGCGCTGCCGCCCGCGGCACGCATCGAGGCATGCGCCAGCAGGACACCACCCCGCCGCACACCGAGCTCGTGCAGCTGGGCGGCGGTGCGCTCACCGCCGAGCAGGAGATGCCGGGTCACGGCGGACATTCTCCCCGCCCGGGGTCGTCCGCGACACCACGCCTCCGCCGGCAGGACTCAGCGCAGGGGGCTCAAGCGGGGTATCTCGATCGCCGGGCACCGGTCCATGACCATGGCCAGGCCTGCCGCACGGGTGCGGTCGTACGCCTGCTCGTCGATCACGCCGAGCTGGAACCAGACGGCCTTCGCCCCGGCCGCCACCGCCTCGTCGGCGACGGCGCCCGCCAGCTCGCTGTTGACGAAGACGTCCACCACGTCGACGGGGAAGGGGATGTCCGCCAGTGAGGCGTACCCCTGTTCGCCGTGGACCGGCTCCGCCTTGGGGTGGACGGGCACCACACGCTTGCCGAAGCGCTTGAGGACCTCCGCCACCCCGTAGGCGGCGCGGGACCTGTTGGTGGACAGGCCGACCACCGCCCAGGTGTCGCCCGTGTCCTGAAGGATTTCGCGAATCGTGTCGTCGTCTGCGTACATGCCCGGACAACGGACGGTCCCGCCCGGTCATTCCCCACGGGAGGGTGAAATCGGGTGGCGGACCGGCGCATAGGGTGGACGGATGCAGGAGGAGTACCGGACAGTCACCGGCGCGGGTGTGCACGAGACCGAGGTCAGCCGGTCGCGTTTCCTCTGCGCGCTCGCCCCCGCCGCCACCGAGCAGGAGGCGCAGGAGTTCATCGCGCGCGTCCGCAAGGAGCACCCCACCGCCAACCACCACTGCTACGCCTACGTCATCGGCGCCGACGCCTCCGTCCAGAAGGCCGGCGACGACGGGGAGCCCGGCGGCACGGCCGGCGTCCCCATGCTGCAGATGCTCATGCGCCGTGAGGTGCGGTACGCCGTCGCCGTCGTCACCCGGTACTTCGGCGGCGTGAAACTCGGGGCGGGCGGACTGATCCGGGCGTACGGAGGGGCGGTCGGCGAGGCGCTCGACGCGTTGGGCACGACCACACGCCGCCGCTTCCGCCTCGCCGAGGTCACGGTGGACCACCAGCGCGCGGGCAAGCTGGAGAACGATCTGCGCGCCACCGGCGTGGCGGTCCACGAGGTGACCTACGCGGAGGCGGTGACCATCGCGATCGGGCTGCCGGACGCGGACGTCGAGAGCTTCAGGGCCTGGCTGGCGGACGCCACCGCGGGCTCCGCGACGTTCGAACCGGGCGGCGAGGCGTACGGGGATGTCTGAGGAAGCATGCCGGACGGATCAGTAGGAGTGGCGTCGTGAGGATTCTGCACACCTCGGACTGGCACCTGGGGAGGTCGTTCCACCGTGTCCCGATGCTCGACGCCCAGGCCGCCTACCTCGACCACCTCGTCGAGACGGTGCGGGAGCACGCCGTCGACGTGGTCGTGGTGGCGGGCGACGTCTACGACCGCGCTGTTCCGCCTCTGTCGGCCGTCCAGCTCTTCGACGACGCACTGCACCGGCTCGCCGGCGCCGGGGTGCCGACCGTCATGATCTCCGGCAACCACGACTCGGCCCGCAGGCTCGGCGTCGGTGCCGGCCTGATCGCACGGGCCGGGATCCATCTGCGTACCGATCCCGCCGACTGCGCGACGCCGGTCGTGCTCCACGACGCGCACGGTGAGGTGGCCTTCTACGGGCTGCCCTACCTGGAGCCCGCGCTGGTGAGGGACGCGCTGGGCGCCACCGGGGCGGGGCACGAAGGAGTGCTCACGGCTGCGATGGACCGCGTACGGGCCGACCTCTCGGTCCGGCCCGAGGGCACCAGGTCGGTGGTCCTGGCCCACGCGTTCGTGGCGGGCGGTGAACCGAGCGACAGCGAACGCGACATCACGGTCGGAGGGGTCGCCGCCGTCCCCGCGGGCGTCTTCGACGGTGTCGACTACGTGGCACTCGGCCACCTGCACGGCTGCCAGAGGGTGACGGACCGCGTCCGGTACTCCGGCTCCCCGCTGGCGTACTCCTTCTCCGAGCACACGCACCGCAAGACGATGTGGCTGATCGATCTCGGCCCCGGCGGGGACCTCGCCGCCGAACGCGTCGACTGCCCCGTACCGCGCCCGCTCGCGCGGCTCCGCGGCCGCCTCGACGCCCTGCTGGAGGACCCGGCCCTCGAAGGCCACCGGGAAGCCTGGGTGGAGGCCACCCTCACCGACCCCACGCGGCCGGACGAGCCGATGGCCCGGCTCCTGGAACGCTTCCCGCACACGCTCAGCCTGGTCTTCGACCCCGAACGTGCCCCGCAGGACCCCCTCGCCTCCTACGCACAGCGGCTCGAGGGACGTGACGACCAGCAGGTGGCGGAGGATTTCGTGGCCCATGTACGCGGTGGCAGCGGCCCCAGCGACCAGGAGCGCACGGTGCTGCGTGCCGTGTTCGACGACGTACGGATCGACGACGTGATCGGTGAGGTGTCCCGTTGAGGCTGCACCGGCTCACCCTGACCGCGTTCGGCCCGTTCGGCGCCACCCAGGAAGTGGACTTCGACGCCCTGTCCTCGGCCGGGATCTTCCTGCTGCACGGCCCCACCGGCGCGGGCAAGACCTCCGTGCTCGACGCCGTCTGCTACGGCCTCTACGGGGCGGTGCCCGGGGCCCGGCAGAGCCCCGGCACCTCGCTGCGCAGTGACCACGCCCCGGTGGACCGGCCGACCGAGGTACGCCTGGAGCTGACGGTCGGGGGGCGCCGGCTCGAGGTCACCAGGAGGCCGGCCCAGCCCCGCCCCAAGAAGAGGGGCGGCGGCTTCACGACCGAGAAGGCGCAGAGCTGGCTGCGGGAGTACCACCCCGAGCACGGCTGGAAGGCGCTGAGCCGCTCCCACCAGGAGATCGGCGAGGAGATCGGCGGGCTCGTCGGGATGAGCCGGGACCAGTTCTGCCAGGTGGTGCTGCTGCCTCAGGGGGACTTCGCGCGGTTCCTGCGGGCCGACGCGGAGGCGCGTGGAAAGCTCCTCGGCCGTCTCTTCGACACCCGCCGGTTCGCCGCCGTCGAGGAGCGCCTGGCCGAGCTGCGACGTGCGGCCGAAGCCCGGGTCAGGGCAGGGGACGAGCAGATCCTCGCGCTGGCCCATCGCCTCGCGCAGGCGGCCGGACCGGCCGCGGAGGAGCCGGCCCCCGAGGAACGGCCGGGCGAGCCCGGGCTCGCCGAGGCGGTCCTGCGATGGGCGGCCGTCGCGCGCAGCGGCGCCCGTGAACGGCTCGACATCGCCCGCTGGATGCTGACCGCGGCGGAACGGCGGAGCGACGCCGCCCGGCTCCTGGCCGAGTCGGAACGCGAACTGGCCCGGCTCCAGCAGCGGTACGAGGAGACCCGCCGCCGTGCCGCCGGTCTGGAGGACCGCCGCGAGGAACGGGACCGCTGCCACGAGCAGTTGGCCCGTGCCCGCAAGGCGGACCTGGTGGCCCCGGCTCTCGAACTGCGTGACGAGGCCGAGCGGGCCCACCGCACCGCTGCCGCAGCGCTGGCACGGTCCCGCGCCGGTCTGCCGTCCGAGCTGGCCGACGCGGGCCTCGGCCAGCTGGCCGACAGGGAACGCGGCCTCCGCGCGGAGCTGGGCGCGCTCGAGTCCGCACGCCGTGCCGAGCGCCGGAGCCGGGAGATCGACGCCGAACGGGCCGGCCTGGAGCGTCAGTCCCGCGCGGACGACGAACTGATCCAGGAGGCGGCGGAGTGGCTGGCCGGCTGGGACACCACCCACCGGACCCTGAGGGAACGCGTGGAGACCGCACAGGACGCCGTGACCCGGGCGGAGCAGCTGGCGGGCCGGCTCGACCCGGCCCGGAGGAGGCTGGAGGCGGCACGACGGCGTGACGCACTCGGTGAGCAGGAGGAGACCGCTGCGGCGGCCCTGACCACGGCGCGAGAGAGCGCGGTGGGCGCACACGAGAAGTGGCTGGCCCTGCGCGAACAGCGGCTGCGCGGCATCGCGGCGGAGCTGGCCGGCCAACTGGCCGACGGTGTGGCCTGCACGGTGTGCGGCTCGCCCGAGCACCCCGAGCCGGCCCGTGCGGAGGCGGGACACGTGGACCGGGCCACGGAGGAGGCGGCACTGACCGCCCACCAGCGGGCGGAGCGGGTCCGCACGGAGGCGGAGGGCCGGCTGGGAGTCCTGCGCGAACGCCTCGCGACGGCCCGTGCGGAGGCCTCGGGCCCGGGGGAGTCCGGCCCGGCCGGCGGGGCGTCCGCATCCGTGGCCGAACTGGGTGACGTGGTGGACCGCCTCACCCGGGAGCACGCGGAGGCGCACCGCCTGGCCGCGCAGTCGCACGCGGCGCGTGAGGCCCTGGCGTCCGCGGAGCGTGAGCACCTCGGCAGGCTGGACGCCCGGCAGCAGGCGGAGCGGCGTACGGCTGCCCGCACGTCGCAGCGCGAAGCGCTCGACCGTGAACAGGCCGCGCTGCAAGGGGAACTGGCCAAGGCACGGGGAGCGTGCGCCTCGGTGGCCGAGCACGCCGGACTGCTGGAACGCCGGGCCGGACTGCTGTCCGACGCGGCCGACGCCCTCCGCGCCGAGCACGGAGCCGCCGAGCGCCTCAAGGAGGCCGACGGCAGGCTCTCCGACGCCGCCTACCGGGCGGGATTCGACACGCCTCAGGCCGCTGCCGCCAAGATCCTCGGGGACACCGCGCAGCGGGAGCTCCAGCATCGCGTCGACGCCTGGCAGGCGGAGGCGGCCACCGTCGCCGACCGTCTCGCGGAGGAGGACGCCAAGGCGGCCGCGGGCAGGCCGGCCGCCGAGCCGGACGCGGCGCAGGCGGCGTACGACCGGTCCGTGCGGGCCGTGCGCGAGAGCGCCGCCGCGCACTCCGCCGCACAGGAGCGCAGCGCGGAGCTCGGCAGGCTCTCCCGCCGTACGGAGGAGGAGGTGCGCGCGCTGGGTCCGGTGCGCCAGGAGTACGAGCGGGTCGCCCGCCTCGCCGGGCTGACCGCGGGCACCTCCGCGGACAACGAGCGCAAGATGCGACTGGAGGCGTACGTACTGGCGGCCCGTCTCGAACAGGTGGCCGCCGCTGCGACCATCCGCCTCCAGCGGATGTCCGGGGGCCGCTACACACTGGTCCACTCCGACGACCGCAGCGGGGGGCGCAGGGCGGGTCTGGGTCTGCACGTCGTCGACTCCTGGACGGGCCGGGAGCGCGACACGGCGACCCTGTCCGGCGGGGAGACCTTCTTCGCCTCACTCGCCCTGGCCCTCGGCCTCGCCGACGTGGTGACGGACGAGGCGGGAGGTGTCCGCCTGGACACGCTCTTCATCGACGAGGGTTTCGGCAGTCTGGACGAGCAGACGCTGGACGAGGTGCTCGACGTCCTGGACTCGCTGCGTGAACGCGACCGGAGCGTCGGCATCGTCAGCCACGTGGGCGACCTGCGCCGCCGCATCCCCGTCCAGCTCGAGGTGGTGAAGGAGAGGCACGGCTCGGCCGTCGTCCACCGGGCGGCCGGCACGCTCAGCGGCTGATCGCGCGACGGGGGAGCGGCGAGGAGTAGACGATGCTGGTGGTCACGGAACCGAGGGTGCCGATCCTCCCCGTGACCTCCTCCAGGTGACGCATCGACCTCGCGGTCACCTTGAGGACGAAACAGTCGTCCCCGGTCACGTGGTGGGCCTCCAGGATCTCCGGTGTGGAGGCCGTCAGGTCGTGGAACGGCTTGTAGTTGCCGTTCGGGTACCGCAGCCGGACGAGGGCGAGGATCGGCATACCGAGCCGCTCCGGGTCCACCACCGCGGTGTATCCGCTGATCACCCCCACCTCTTCGAGGCGGCGCACCCGCTCGGTGACGGCGCTGGGGGACATCGAAACGGCGCGGGCCAGCTCGGCGAACGTCGCGCGTCCGTCGCGCTGGAGGACATCGAGGATGCGCCAGTCCGTGGCGTCCGGGGAATAGTCGGTCATGGCGCCAGACAACAGGGGAATCCACCGGGAATCAACGAAAGTGCCATGGATCACTGCTTCGCACGCGGATCGGTCGGCCGTAGATTTTCGGCCATGACCTCACAGACGCTCACCACCGGCAACCCCGTCCTCCGCGTGCCGCCCGCTTCTCCGGCCGCGGCGGCCTCATACTTCCGCGCCTCGCTCGCCTTCCACGCGGACGTGTCCGACGTCGCCGCCGCCCTCGGTGCCGACGGCGACCCCGGGTTCGTGGTCGTCGACTCCCGCTCCACCGCCTCATGGGACCAAGGGCACGTTCCCGGTGCGGTGCACCTGCCGACCGCCCTCACCGGGGAGCAGGCGGCCGGCCTCCTCGACCCGGCCGTTCCCGTCGTCACGTACTGCTGGGGGCCGGGCTGCGACGGAGGGGCCAGGTCGGCTCTGGCGCTCGCCGAACTCGGCTACCAGGTCAAGGAGATGCTCGGCGGATTCGAGTACTGGGTGCGCGAGGGGTTCGCGTACGAGACCTGGGAGGGCTCGGAACGGCGCCCCGTCGACGCGCTCACCGCGCCCGTGGGCGCCGACGACTGTGGCTGCTGAACCGGGCGGGACTGAGCCGGGAACCTGCCCGGAGCCGGAGCCGGAGCCGGAAACTTCTCCGGCGTCGGAGCCGGAGCCGGCTCGGGAGTACGGGCCTCGAGCAGGCGGCGTTCAGAGGGCCGGCGGCCCGAGGAGCGCGCGGAACAGGGCCTCGCCGTCGTCGCCGGCGGGCAGGCCGCTGACCTGACCGTCACCTACCTCCACCACCCGCCACACCCCGTCCTCCCGGAGCGCCATGTCGGTGGTCACCCAGCGGCAGCCGAGGGCGCGCACGGCCTCGCCGACGACGTCGAGGCCCGGTGCGGGCAGCCGGCCCGGCGTGTCCGGATGAGCCGTCACCCGCGCGACCTCGCCGTCCACCCACCACACCCGCGCCTCGCCGCCCGGCACGAACGGCTCGTACGCGCGAAGCACCACTCCTCCTGCCAGGAACTCCCCCTGCAGCTCGACGAATCGGCCGACGACCGCGGCCAACCGCTCCGCGTCCTTCACCTCCGGCACGAAGCACGCCTCGTGCCACTCGTCCTTGCGGGACTTCACGAAGTCCTTGACGATGCCCGGACCCGGGCCCAGACCCTCCGCGAGGCCGGTGGCGGGATCCGGCGGAAGGTCCGCGGCGGACAGGGAGCGCCAGACGCTGCGCGGAGTGAGCCCGGTGAACGCCTCGTACCATCCCGGGAGTTCATGGGCGCGCCGGTACGCGGCGGCGTCGGTGAGCAGGGCGCAGCCGCGGGCCGCGAGGGCGCGCTCGAACTCCGCGTAACGGACGGCCGGCATCATCCATCCCCGGTACCAGTACGTCCCCGAGTCCCCCGGCACCCGGCGGACGGCGGTCCCGGGATCGCCGGCGAGCAGAGCGTCGTGATCGACCAGGACGGTCCGGGCGCCGGTGCGCCGCGCCGCGGCCTCCTCCTCGGCGAACACGGGATCCGGACGCGTCGGGCGCAACGGGTCGCGGCAGAACAGGAAGCCGGGCGGGGCCATGCGGATGTCGACCTCCGGGCCGTCGTGAGGAGTGTGCAGGGGCCGGTGACGGTGTCACCGGCCCCTGCCGTGATCACAGCTTGGACAGCTCGTCCACCAGGTCGTCCAGGCCGAGCGACCCCTGCGACAGGGCCGCCATGTGCCAGGCCTTGAGGTCGAACGCGTCACCGTGGGCCTTCCGGGCGTTCTCCCGGCCCAGCAGCCACGCCCGCTCGCCCAGCTTGTAGCCGATGGCCTGCCCCGGCATCGACAGATAGCGCGTCAGCTCGCTCTCCACGAAGTCGGCGGGCCGGCCGCTGTGGTTGCCGAAGAACTCCTCGGCCAGGGCAGGCGTCCACCGCTCGCCGGGACGGAACGGCGAGTCCGCGGGGATCTCCAGCTCCAGGTGCATGCCGATGTCGACGATCACCCGGCAGGCACGCATCATCTGCGCGTCCAGGTAGCCCAGGCGGCGCTCCGCGTCGGGCAGGAATCCCAGCTCGTCCATGAGCCGCTCGGCGTACAGCGCCCAGCCCTCGGCGTTCGCGCTGACCTGGCCCACCGAGGCCTGGTAGCGGGAGAGGCTCGCGGCGACGTGCGTCCACTGCGCGATCTGGAGGTGATGTCCCGGCACGCCCTCGTGGTACCAGGTGGACACCAGGTCGTACATCGGGAAGCGGGTCTCGCCCATGGTGGGGAGCCAGGTGCGTCCCGGCCGTGAGAAGTCCTCCGAGGGGCCCGTGTAGTAGGGGGCGGCGGCACCGCCCGCGGGGGCGATCCGGGACTCCACCTTCCGCACGCGCTCGGCCAGTTCGAAGTGGGTGCCGTCGAGCGCCTCGATGGCCTCGTCCATCAGGTTCTGCAGCCAGACCCTGACCTCCTCCTCACCCTCGATGTGCTTGCCGTGCACGTCGAGATGGGCGAGCGCCTCCCAGGGGCCGGCCCCCGGCAGGATCTTGTCCGCCTCGGTCCTCATCTCCGCCAGCAGTCGGTGATACTCCGACCAGCCGTAGGCGTACGCCTCGTCGAGATCCAGGTCCGTGCCGTTGAACTGGCGTGCCCAGCGGGCGTAACGCTCCCTGCCGACGGTGTCGGGGGCACCCTCGACGGCCGGGGCGTACACATCCCTCATCCAGTCCCGCAGCGCGACCAGGCCGGCCGATGCCTGTCCTGCCGCCTCGTCCAGTTCCGCGCGCAGCGCGGCGGGTCCTCCGGCCACGAAGTCCTCGAAGAAGCCCGTGCCGTTCTCCCCGGCCCAGGTGCCGAGCTGACCGATGAAGGTGGCCGTCGGGCGCGGGCCGCCGTACAGCTTCCGCTCCAGCCCCAGCGCGAGCGAGGCGCGATATCCCTCCAGCGCGGCGGGCACCGCCCGCAGACGGTCCACGACCGCCGCCCAGTCCTCCTCCGTCGCCGTCGGGGTCGCCGTGAACACCTCACGGAGGCTGTGCGCCGGCGAGTGGATGTTGGAAACCGCCCGCAGACCCTCCTCCGCCTCGTGTACGGCGAGTTCGGCCGTAAGGCGTTCGCGCAGCAGTCGTGCGCAACGCCTCTCCTCGTCGGTGTCCGCGCCCGGAACCTGCTCCGCGGCGTCGAGTTCCACCAGGGTCCTGCGGATCAGCTCGGCCGTGGCCTCCTGACCGGCGGGCGAGAAATCGGGCAGCCGGCGATAGCTTTCCGCGACACCGAGATAGGTACCGGTGATCGGGTCGAGATCGATGTACGCGTCGACGTAGGCGTCGGCGACCTGGCGCGGCAGTGCGCTGCTCGATGTGTCTGACATGTTGACATCCTCTTACGCCGAGGCCCTCCACGTCACGGGTGTACGGGACTTCGGCCGGAGGAGGTACGTGGACGCCCTCAGGAGCCTGGGCGCGTCCCCGCGGTGGTGGCGGAATTCCGACCGTCCGCGGTGGGCGGCATCAACGGGCCGCACTCCCACTGCTGGAAGATCAGCCGGGTCTCCACCCGCGCCACCTCACGGCGCGAGGTGAACTCGTCCAGCACCAGACGCTGCAGGTCCGTCGGGTCGGCGACCGCCACGTGCACCAGGTAGTCGTCCGGTCCCGTGAGGTGGAAGAAGGCCCGGGACTCCGGGAGCGCCCTGATCCGGTCGACGAACGGGCCGATGAGCTCCCTGCGGTGCGGCCGGACCTGGACCAGCAGGAGTGCCTCCAGGCCGCGGCCGAGCCGCGCAGGATCGAGCCGGAGCCGGTGCCCGAGGATCACACCGGACCGGCGCAGCCGTGCCACCCGGTCCAGACATGTGGACGGGGCCACTCCGACTTCCGCGGCGAGCTCCCGGTACGTCGTCCGAGCATCGTTCTGCAGGAGGCGCAGAATGTGCAGATCAACCGGATCGAGAGCGACGGATTCAGGCATCGGGCGAACGTAGCACGGCGTCGGGGCGCTACCGGCCGGTCACTGTTCAGTCTTGTGACATGGACACCGAAGCCACTTCGCTGACACCCCGGCCCTCCTTCCGGTCCAGAGCGCTCGCCACCGAAGCCGTGCACGCCGGACGCGATGATCTCGCCTCTCAGGGACTGCACGCCGCGCCGATCGATCTGTCCACCACCTACCCCTCGTACGACTCCCGGGGTGAGGCCGCGCGTATCGACGCCTTCGCCACCACGGGAGCGAGGCCCGACGGCCCGCCCGTCTACGCGCGGCTGGACAACCCGACGACGGCTCGCTTCGAGACGGCACTCGCCCGGCTCGAAGGCGCCGCGAGCGCGGTCGCCTTCGCCAGCGGGATGGCCGCCCTCACCGCCGTCCTGCTGGCCCGGGCGAGCCTGGGACTGCGCCACGTCGTCGCGGTGCGTCCGCTCTACGGCTGCAGCGACCACCTCCTCGGCGCGGGGCTGCTGGGCACCGAGGTGACCTGGACGGACCCGGCGGGCATCGCCGAGGCGATCCGACCGGACACCGGACTCGTCATGGTCGAGACGCCGGCCAACCCGACGCTGGCCGAGATCGACATCCGGGCCGTGGCGCACTCCTGCGGCTCCGTGCCCCTTCTCGTCGACAGCACCTTCGCCACGCCCGTCCTGCAACGGCCGCTCGAACACGGCGCGCGGATCGTGCTGCACAGCGCCACCAAGTACCTGGGCGGTCACGGTGACGTGATGGGCGGTGTCGTCGCCTGCGACGAGGAGTTCGCGGCGACCTTGCGGCAGGTGCGGTTCGCCACCGGGGGAGTGCTGCACCCCATGGCCGGCTATCTGCTGCTGCGCGGGCTGTCCACCCTGCCCGTACGGGTCCGGGCGGCCTCCGCCTCCGCGGCCGAACTGGCCAGGAGGCTCTCGGCCGACCCCCGCGTCGCACGGGTGCACTACCCCGAGGTGGGCGGCGCGATGGTGTCCTTCGAGGTGTTCGGGGACCCCCACAGGATCATCGCGGGCGTCCGGCTGATCACGCCCGCCGTGAGCCTCGGGAGTGTGGACACCCTCATCCAGCATCCGGCCTCCATCAGCCACCGCATCGTGGATGAGGGAGACCGGCGGGCCGCGGGCGTGAGTGACCGGCTGCTGCGCATGTCGGTCGGCCTGGAGGACATCGAGGACCTCTGGGCGGACCTGTGCCAGGCGCTCAGCGACGGAGGTGCCGTTCCGGCTGCTCGGCCGGGGAAGGCGTCTCTGCCCGGGGAAGCTGCTCTGTCCGGTGAAGCTCCTCTGCCCGGCGGAGCTCCTCTGTCCGGAGCGCCGACGGGTGCGACGGCGCACCTGAGCGGGTCACCGGTTCCGTCCCCGGCCACGCGGACCGCTGAGCGGGAGCCCCGTCGAGCCGGGCGGTGATGACCAGGGTGCCCTCCTCGATCTGGTAGTCGAGAGGCAGCGAGAGCGCCCGCATGGCGGCCACCATCCCCGTGTTGTGGGCCTGCGTCACCGCGTACACGCTCTCGCATCCCGCCTCGACGGCCAGGCCAACCAGCCGGCCGAGCAGTTCCGTCCCGATGCCGCGGCGCTGCCAGTCGTCCTCGACGAGGAGGGCGACCTCGGTCTCGTCCCCGTCCCAGAGCAGATGGCCGAGGGCGACCATGCGGCCGGAGGCCGTCTGCACGGCGAGTGTCCGTCCGAAGCGGGGGCTCAGCAGGTGGTCCAGATAGCGGTCCGCGTCACGGACCGGACCGTGGTAGCGCAGGCCGAGGGTGCGCTCGGAGCAACGGCCGTGCATGGCCAGTGCCATGTCGAGATCACCCTGGTCCGCGCGGCGCACGGTGATCTCGTTGCCCTCGGGCAGGGTGAGGACGTCCTCACTGCGCGGCACGCGCGGGCCGAGCCGTGCGTCGAGCTCTACCAGCGCCCGGGCGCGGGCGAACTCCGTGGGGGTGAAGGGGAGGTAGGGGCGCTCCACGGTGATGACACCGCCCGACGGATCGCGCAGCCGCATCACGGTGTCCTCCAGCACCCCTTCCACGGGCGCGCTCTCCCCGGTGGGACGGCCGGTGATCGACAGGGCGGGCAGCGAGTGGATGGTGCACCGGCCCAGAAGCCGGCGCAGGGCCAGCGGGAGCTCGGCCGCGTCCAGCGCCGTGCGGGTGGCCAGGCCGAGGACCCGCGTGGGCGTGTCCACCAGGTCGTGGGCGTCGGCGCGCTCGATCCAGGTGGCGGACCCGCCGGCGGCGGAGATCTCCCGGGTGAGCTGCTGGGCCGGCAGCGCCGCCGGTGCGCGCAGCAGGAACTCGTCGACCGTCCCCTCGGCCAGCGGGTGGGTCTGCAGGGTCAGGATGTCGACCCGGTGGCGGGCCAGGGCGATGCACAGCGCCGCCAGGGTGCCGGGAGCGTCCCGCACGGTCGTGCGCATCCGCCACAGCACCGTCTCCACCGCCTCGTCGGCGCCGACGGAGGGAGGCTCCGCGTCGGCGCCGCCACTGTCGGCGCCCGGCGGTGCGTGGCTGTGACGCCGTGCCCACCAGGTGTGGAAGGCGGCCGTGGCGGCCAGGGCCACGGCCGAGGCCACGAGCAGATAGGGGCCGTCGGGCTGGTGCCCGATCAGATTGGCGATCGCGTCGGCCACCGCCACGGCGGTGAACAGTGCGGCCAGTTCGATCAGGTCCCGCCGCCAGTGGTGCGGACGGCGGGCACTCTTCGCGGATGTCACATCAGTCATGCCTTCACTGTGACCGAACGGTGTTGCCTGATCACGAACGCATTGTGACTGATGGGTTACGTGCGGATCTGGTCGCCTTCAGCACCATTTTCGTCTGCGTGCCGGGACGGTACTTCGCCGCTTCACTGACCTGTGCGACCGGGCTGCAGCACCTTGGTGAACAGGACCGTGCCGCCCTGGGCCCGGAGGCGTACCGTCAGTTCGCCGCTCCCGCCGTCGATGTCCACCTCGCCGAAGAACTGCGGCTGCTCCATGGGGGACACGTTCGCCCGGTCCGGAGCCCGGACGAAGACCCGGTCCGGGCCGAACGTGCCGTCCAGCGCGTTCGCGGGGAAGCCACCTGCCGCCAGCGGGCCCGAGACGAACTCCCAGAACGGTGCGAAGTCCTTGAAGGCCGCGCGCTCGGGGGCGTAGTGCTGAGCTGAGGTGTAGTGCACATCGGCTGTCAGCCAGACCGTTCCGGTGATACGCCGGTGCTTGATGTGGCGCAGCAGCTCGGCGATCTGCAGCTCCCGGCCCAGCGGCGCGCCGGGGTCGCCCTGTGCGACCGCCTCGAAGTCCGTGGCTCCGTCCGGGACCACCAGTCCCAGCGGCATGTCCGCGGCGATCACCTTCCACGTGGCACGCGACCGGGAGAGTTCCCGCTTCAGCCAGCTCAACTGCTCCGCGCCGAGGATGCCCGTCGTGTCGTCGGACTGGCGGCCCGGCGAGTTCGCGTTGCGGAAGGTCCTCATGTCCAGCACGAACACGTCGAGCAGCGGCCCGTGCCGCACCACGCGGTGCATGCGCCTCTCCTGCGGGGCGCCCAGCAGCGTGGGGACCGGGAAGTACTCACGGAACGCCCGCATCGAACGTGCCGCGAGCACGTCCACGTCCTTCTCGGTGTAGCGGGCGTCGTCCAGGATCTGCCCCGGATACCAGTTGTTGCGGACCTCGTGGTCGTCCCACTGGACGACGGACGGGACCTGCGCGTTGAACGCCCGCAGATGCTCGTCGAGCAGGTTGTACCGGAAGTTCCCCCGGTACTCGTCCAGGGTCTCGGCTACCTTGGACTTCTCCGGGGTCGTGATGTTGCGCCAGACCCGCCCGTCGGGCAGCGTCACGCTGGGCTCCAGCACCCCGTCCGCGTAGATGTTGTCGCCGCTGCACAGGAAGAAGTCCGGGTCCAGACGCAGCATCTCCTCGTACACCCGGTAGCCGCCGATGTCCGGGTTGATACCCCATCCCTGACCAGCGATGTCACCGGACCAGAGGAAACGCACCCCGTCACGACGGGTCGCCGGAGCGGTGCGGAAGGTCCCGTGCACCGGCCTGCCGGTGCGCCGCGGATCGTGCGGGTCCACGAGGGTGACCCGGTAGTGCACCTGCTCGCCGGGCGGGAGCCCGTACAGCGGGGTCGTCCCGGTGAAGTCCGTACGGGCGTCGACCAGGGGGCCGTGCCATGTCCGGGCACGTCGGAAGGACTCCGTCGCGGACGTCTCCACCACCATTCGTGCCGGGCGGTTTGAACGCACCCACACGAGGGCGGACGACGCCGTCACATCCCCGACCTGCACGCCCCACGTGGCGCTCGGCCGGCCCGAGAGCGCGAAAGCAGGGGCGGCGGTGACCGCCGCGGGCACGGCGATCGCGGCCGAGGCGAGGAGCGAGCCGCGCAGCACGGTGCGGCGCCCCGGGGCGGGTATCAGCGAACGGTCGGACATCGATGCGTCTCCAGGGGGCGAGAGGGCTGCCGGGGCAGCGGTCCGGCACAGGCAGAGGTACAGCCCCATACCTAGTCCCCGGTGGCGGCGGCCACGCCAACCGCAGATGAACAACCGGATCGGCCGACCACCGGCCCCGCTTCCTTCTCGCCCCGCGCCTGGACAGCGGGACCCCTGTCGACCGCCCCTGCCAACAGGCCTCCGCTGTGCTCCACCGCCCCCGGCGCCGGCTGGGCGTAACCGAGCACCAGGCGGACCGTGCGGTCCCGCCGCACCGTGGTCGCCCACGATGCAGGGCTCGGCGCATGGAGCGCCATCACGGCGGTTGCGGCGCGCCGTAGGACCTTGCTTTGGGGGCCGTACCGTCCGGGCAGCCTTGGGATGATGTGCGACCGGCTGCGATCCCGCTGACCTCCGTCCCGGGAACGTGTCTGCCCGGCTCTCCCGTCGCGGGAACGTGTCTGCCCGGCTCTCCCGTCGCGGGAACGTGCCTGCCCGGCGCTCCCGTCGCGGCGTCGCGGCGTTCGGGGTACGCGCGCGGGCACAGCCGGAGCTGCCGGTCGTAGCCGCGGAGTGGGTCAAGAGGCGGGGAGTTCACCGGTGGGCCTCGGAGCCGCTCCGGGCTCGGGCATGCTGGGGCCGCGCGGGACCGGCGGGTCAGCGACTCGTGTCGAGAACGACGCGGGCCACGGCGGCAGGATCGTCGTTCATGGGGACGTGGCCGCATCCCGGGAGCCGCACGAGCCGGGCCCTCGGGATCGCACGACCGGCCCGGACCCCTTGGCGGCGCGGGAGCAGACGGTCCTTGGTGCCCCAGGCGATGCTGACCGGGACGCCCGGGACGTCGTCGGCGAACGTGACGCCCGAACCCGCCTCGAGGGTCTGACGGAAACCGGTCGCCTCGCGCAGCGCGACGGTCTCCGACACGACCGCAGCGGGTGAACGGCGGCCGGGCCGGGCATAGATGGTGCTGGTCAGTGCCGCGCGTCCTGGCGAGCTCCGCGAGAGCCGCTCGATCAGCGGCATCGGCATCGCGAGGGCCGCTCCCCGCATCGCCCGCAGCACGCCGAACGCGTAGCGGCGCTCGCTCGGCGTCCAGAATCCTGCGGGGGACAGTGCCGTCACCGAACGCGCCAGCCCTTCGCGTCCCAACTCCAGTGCGAGCAGGCCGCCCAGGGAGTTCCCTGCCACATGCGGTCTGACCACACCGAGCGCCTCGAAGAACGAACCGAGCACCGGGACCATGGTCCTCAGGTCATGGGCGAGCCCGTGCGGCAGCGCCGGCGAGGCACCGAAGCCGGGCAGATCCACCGCTATGACGTCCCGTTCCGCCGCGAGGATCCGCAGGACCGGGTCCCACGCCTGACGGTGATGGCCGATGCCGTGCAGCAGGACCAGCGGCGCGCCCACCCCCGTCCGCTCGTAGGACACCTCGACCGTACGGAGGCCCCGGGGGGAGTCGACCGTGAACGAGACCGTGCTGGCCATGCTGCTCCTAGGGAGAGACCTGCGGGCGACGCGACGGGGGCGAGACAGTGCGTCAACAATGATTACCGTTGAGTAGCTTGCGGTTCAAGAGGTGTGCGCGATTCCCGCTGGACACCCTCAAGGGCGTCGGATGGGATGGACGGGTGACTGCCGACACCGCGTCCGATCTCTTCGAAGCCCACCGGCCCTTCCTCACCGGGGTCGCCTACCGCATGCTCGGCCGGGTCGCCGACGCCGAGGACGTGGTGCAGGAGGCGTGGCTGCGCTGGTCCTCGGCCGGGCGTGAGGACGTGCGGGAGCCGAGGGCCTTTCTCGTGCGCGTCACCACCCGGCTGGCCATCGACAGGCTTCGCCATCTGCGGTCCCGCCGTGAGGCCTACGTGGGGCCCTGGCTGCCCGAACCCGTGGTCACCGAATTCGGCCCCGCCTCACCCGATTCGGCGGAACGCGCCGTGCTCGCCGACTCCGTGTCCCTGGCCGTGCTGGTCGTCCTCGAGACGCTCTCCCCGCTTGAGCGTGCGGTCTTCGTCCTGCGCGAGGCGTTCGGATTCCCCTATGCGGAGATCGGAGCCACCCTCGACCGGTCCGAGGCCGCGGTGCGACAGTTGGCCGGCCGTGCCAAGCGCCATGTGGAGGAGCGCAAGCCGCGGTACGAGGTCGATCCGGCCGTGCGGCGCGATCTCACCGAGCGTTTTCTCGCCGCCGCGTCGGGCGGGGACCTGGAGAAGCTGCTCGCTCTGCTTGCTCCGGACATCCGCCTCGTCAGCGACAGCGGAGGCAAGGCGAAGGCGCCGCGGCGGATCATCGAGACCTCGGACAAGGTCGGCCGCTTCCTGCTCGCCGTCGCCCAGGACTGGTCCACCGCGGCGGAGGCGCGTGTCCTTGAGCTCAACGGCGGCCCCGCCCTGGTGTTCAGCGTGGACGGGCAGGTGGACACGGTGTTCCAGGTCGAGATCGAGGACGGAGTCATCCGGTGCGTCTACATCATCCGTAACCCGGACAAACTGGCAGGAGTGCAGCTGGGGCGGGGGCCTGTTTTGTGGGTCGGGTGACCCGTGCCGTCCCCGTGCGCCACTCGTTCCTCGCCCCTCTGGGGCATTTTTGAGTCCTCTTGAGTCCTCTTGGGCGCCTTGAGCCACCCTTCAGGTCTCACGGGGCGGAACGGCATTGTCGGCCGGAACGGCGTTGTCGGCCGTGGGGCTTCATGTTGCCCGGGCTCACCGTCGCGCGAACGTCCTGTGAACGCTCTGCGGCAGGGGGTCGTTCCGCAGCGTCACGGAGAGAGGATTGGTCTTGACCAAGGTGGTTCGCCGTCCTAAGGTCTGAACGATAAGGCAGGAACCTTTAATAAATAACGTCGCGGAAAACAAGTCGCCGGGCGGATGCGGAGGACATGGTGGGGACCACGCAGCTGGAATCGGTGCAGGAGCCGAAGTACTGGCACCTGAGGACCGTGCTCAGCGAGGCGCTCGACTCGGACTTCGCGGTGGGGGAAGTGCTGCCCAACGAACGGGACCTCGCGGCGCGCTTCGGCGTGGCCCGGGCGACGCTCCGTCAGGCGCTGGAGCAGCTCGAACTCGAAGGAAGGCTGCAGCGGCGACGCGGTGTGGGTACGACCGTCGCCCCGCCTCGTGTCGGGGTTCCCGTCGCCACCGCTCGACAGGGCGGGGCGGAAGGCGATGCGGACGAGGCATGGCAGCCGCTCGAATGCACGATGGCCACGGCCCCTGCCGCAGTGGCTTTCACGCTCGACATCGATGCCAGGGAACTCGTACACGTGGTGCGCCGCATCCGCGTCGTCCACGGGCAGGCTCTGGCTGCCGAACTTCTGTACGTTCCGACCTCGTCCGTGCCCGAGCTGTCCGCCATCGAGGTGCCGTCGGGGCCTGCCCGGGCCCGCAGCGTCGTGAGGGAACTGCACCGGCTCGGCCTCGAAGGCCAGGACCGGTCGGTCGAACTCGGGTCGGCTCGCGCCGATGACGCGAAGGAGCTCGACCGGCTCCCCGGTGCCCCCGTCCTGGTGGTCACCACCCGGTATCTCTCCGCTGCCGGCACCGCGGCCGTGTCTGTCGCCACCTACCGGGCGGACACCTGCCGGCTGACCTTCGGAGATTCCGGTGCGCTGGAGATCAGCCACGACGAGCAGGAGCGCCAGGCGTCCTGACTCTCCGGAGCGCCGTTCGACGGAATCCGGCCCTGGACTGTCCTCCCTGTATCCGGTCGCCCGGTCTCACGGTCGCTCGGTGGCGCGGTCTCACGGTCGCGCGGTCGCCCCGGCTCATGGTCGCCGTGTCTCACGGCCACCTGGTCTCACGGTCCCCTGGTCTCAAGGCCGCCCGGGCTCACTGTGTCCCGTGTCCCGGTCTTCCGCTCCGGACGGAGCCGCACGCGCCGTTCCCTGACTTGGCGTCACGCCCGAACCGTCCGTACGGCCCGTCGCTTTCAGCGGCGGGCCGTCACCGTGCCGTCCACGGCGAAGAGCTGTTCCTCGACGTGGTCCAGCGCAAGGCGCAGCGCGCCGGTGGCGACGGCCGCCTCTCCGAGGAGCGACAAGGTAACGCGGGGAGGCCGCAGGCAGTAGCGCGAGAGCTCGTCGCGAAGCGGATCGAGAACGCCGTCCAATCCGGCGGCCCATCCGCCGATGACCACGAGCTCCGGATCGAGCGCCAGCACCAGGGCCGCCACGTCGTGCACCAGCCGCTGGATGAATCGCGCGACGGCTGCCTGAGCCCCGGCATCTCCGTCCCTGGCCTTCGCGAAGACCGCGGCCACCGCCTGCTCGTCCAGTGGGTCGAGCGGTGTGTCCGTCGTCGAGAGCAGGTGTTCCGGTGTTACATCGCGGCCCAGGAGGTGCAAGGCGCCGATCTCTCCCGCAGCACCGCCGAAGCCGCGGTGCAGGCGACCACCGATCAGCGAACCCGCCCCAGGACTCAGGCCCGCCAGGACGAACACGATGTCGTCGGACTCGGTAGCTGCGCCCTTCCAGTGTTCGGCGACCGCTGCGGCGTTGGCATCGTTCTCCACCAGGACGGGGCACCTGAAGGAGCGACGGAGCCTCTCCCCGAGCGCGAGCCCCGTCCAGTCCGGCAACGCAGTGCCCAGCCGCACCGTGCCGTCGGCCTCGACGATGCCGGGGCTGCCGACCCCGACAGCTCGCAAGCTGCTCCGCGCCACCCCGGTGCGCCGCAACACATCGGCGATCACGGCTCTCACCTGGTCGAGCCTGTCGTCAGCACACGCGGACTCGGAGACATCGCGCGAGCCTGCGCCGACGATCCTGCCGTCCAGGCCGGAGAGCAGGGCCGAGACCCGGTGCGATCCGATCTCGACGCCCAGCAGATATCCGGCCTCCGCACGGAACCGGAAGCGCCTGGCGGGACGGCCCTGACGTCTGGCCCCGCTCTCGTCGGGCAGTGCCTCCACCACGAGCCCGGCCCCGAAGAGTCCTTCGACGACACCTTCCACCGTGGGACGCGACAGACCTGTGATCCGGGTCAGATCGGTCAGCGTGGGGGAATCCGCCCCTCGAAGGGCGTGCAGCACCACCGCGGAATTGATCCTCCGCAGCAGGGACGGGTCCCCACCGGTCAGCCTGCCCACCGTGTGTCCTCCCAGGTCGTGCGCGTGTCTGCCGGATCGTACTCGCTGGCCCCTGCTGCGGCGAGCAGGGCCCGGAAGGAGGCGTTCGGCCCCTTCGCCGGCCGTTGCCGCACCCGCGTGACACCGGTCAGCCGGGAGCGACGAAGCCTGACTCGTACGCCGCGATCACTGCCTGCGTGCGGTCCCGGGCGCCCAGTTTCGCGAGGACCGAACTCACGTGTGTCTTGACCGTCTCGACGCCGACGACGAGCTCGGCGGCGATCTCCGAATTGGACAGCCCCCGGGCCATCAGGCGGAGTACCGCTGCCTCACGGGTGGTGAGCGCAGCCCTGTCCATCGCGGCGCGCGCCGTGCTCGTGCCGTACTCGGCAGCGAGTTGCCGGACCGCGGCGGGGAAGAGCAGTGTCTCGCCCTCCGCCACGAGCCGGACGGCATGCACGATCTCGGCCGGCCGGGCGCGCTTCAGCAGAAACCCGTCGGCCCCTGCCCGCAGCGCCTCGTACACGTACTCGTCGTTCTCGAACGTGGTGACCACCAGGATCTTCGGCGGATCGGTCACGGTGCGCAGCACCACGCGCGTCGCCTCGATGCCGTCCATCAGCGGCATACGCACATCCATGGCTACGACATCGGGCCGAAGCCGGTTGACGAGGGGAATCACCGCCGCACCGTCGGCGGCCTCACCCACGACTTCGATGTCGTCCTGCGCCTCCAGAACCGCGCGGAGCCCTGCGCGCACCAGTGGTTCGTCGTCGACCAGAAGAACGGTAACCGGCATCGGGTCAGCGTATGCGGTCGAGCGGGAGGCTCGCGTACACCCTCCAATCCCCTGCGTGCGGGCCCGTCATGGCCTTTCCTCCCAGCAGGGCTGCCCGCTCCCGTACGCCTCTCAGTCCACTGCCGCTGCCCGGGCCGCGCTTCGATTCCGTGAGTGGGTTGGTCACTTCCAGCTCCAGTCGTTCCTTCACCACGACGATCCTCACCCTTACGGGGCCGGCACCGGCGTGACGCAGCACGTTGGTGAGCGACTCCTGCAGAATCCGATAGCCCTCACGCGACACAGGGCCGGGGACCAGGTCCAGTGGCCCGGTCATCTCCACGTGGAGTTCGGCGCCGGAGACGCGGGCCGATTCCAGCAACCGGTCGGCCTCGACCAGAGTCGGATGAACTCCGGCGGGCACGTCCGACTCGCGGAGCACGCTCAGGACTCGTTCCAGATCATCGAGCGCGTTACGTCCGATCTCCTCGATGGCGGCGAGTGCCCGTGCCGTGAACTCCGGGTTGCCCGCCGTCCGTGCCGCCCCGGCCTGCAGGACGGCGACGGTCAGTGCGTGTCCGATCGAGTCGTGGAGTTCGCGCGCTATCCGGTTCCGCTCCAGGAGCTGCTCGGTGCGCTGTTCCAGTGCTGTCATCCGCTCGGTCGGTGACGGACCCAGCAGCCCGCGCGCCGCCGCCGTGGCCACCTCGCCGCAGAGGACGACCAGCCCGACGAGTATCAGGATCGGCACCGGTGCCCACAGTGCACACAACCATCGTGCTTCGACGACCTCGGTCAGCCGGTTCATGCCCGGATCCGCACCGAACGAGACACTGAGCAGATCGAACGTTGTCGCCGGCAGCCAGATCGTCGCGAATCCGGCCGCGGCGGTGAGAAGGAGCCTGACCTCCAGCCACGCCACCGTGCGCCAGCGGTCCCCCCACGTGGTGGCAGGCGCAGCGGAGATCGAGGCGTCCGGCCTGCCACGCTCCCCGGGAGTGAGGAGAAGCTGCGCCTGCACCCCCTCCGCAAGGCGGATCGAGGGCAGCAGCCCCACCGGTACGGCGAAGAGGCAGGGCATCCACGGCGTGTCGATGGAGATGAACAGCCACAGGCTGACGACCGCAGACGGAATCAGCAGATGAAGCCAACGGCTGTACGTGACGGGCATGGTCAGTGGCCCGAGGAAGCGGCGCATGAAGCCATCGTGTCAGCGCGGGGCCGGGGGCGGCTCCCCCGAGCGAGGGAGACGAACCACCCGGGCGGGGGAGGCCGCAGGTCGCTGCGGCCAGCCAGGCTATGCCCATGACCAGCATCGACGTGCACGAACTCACCAAGGACTACGGCACTACACGTGCAGTGGATCACCTCACCTTCAGCGTGCGCCCCGGCCGAGTGACGGGTTTCCTCGGCCCCAACGGCGCCGGCAAGTCCACCACCATGCGGCTCGTCCTGGGGTTGGACCGGCCGACGTCCGGGACCGCCACCGTGGGCGGGCTGTCCTATGTGTCGCTGGCCAACCCGCTGCGCAGGGTCGGCGTCCTGCTCGATGCCCAGGCGGCTCACGGGTCCCGTACCGCACGCAGTCACTTGCTGGCTCTCGCCGCAAGTAACGGCATAGCCGACAGGAGGGTCGAGGAGGTCCTCGAAGAATCCGGCCTCGCAGCGGTCGGAAGACGAAGAATCAAGACCTTCTCCCTCGGAATGCGTCAACGCCTCGGAATCGCGGCGGCACTGCTCGGTGAGCCGGATGTGGTGATGCTGGACGAACCGTCGAACGGGCTGGATCCCGAGGGCATCATCTGGATCCGCGAGCTGATGCGCGGCATGGCCCGCGAGGGGCGGACCGTCCTCGTTTCCAGCCACTTGATGAAGGAGACCTCTTCCTTTGCCGATCACCTGATCGTCCTTGGCGGAGGACGGCTACTCGCGGACATGTCGATGCGGGAATTCCTCGACTCCCACCGCAGACCCGGTGTCCGGCTCCGTACCGGCGAAGCCGGCCGGCTCCACGACGTGCTGGTCCGCAGGGGTTTTCGGCCGGTACCGGGAGACGACGGGCGCTGGACGGTCGAGGGCGTCACGGCCGAGGAGGTGGGCAAGGCGGCAGCGGATGAAGGGATCCCTCTGTTGGAACTCACCGAGCTGCGCACCACCTTGGAAGAGGCCTATCTCGATCTGACAGCAGGCAGGGCTCAGTTCACGGCGCCTGCGACCGCATCCGCTGCACACCAGGAGGTCTGAGGCCATGGATATGTCGACCAATGCGGTGCTGCGCTCCGAATGGATCAAGATCAGATCCGTGCGGTCCGTCGCGTACTCGCTCCTGGCGGTTTTCGCCGTCACGCTCGCCGTCACCGTCCTCGCCACAGCCACCGTGGGGCAGGCCGAAGCGGGCAACGCAGACTACGAGCCCTTGTTCTCCGCCTTCTACGCGCTGAACTTCGGTCAGATCGCAGCCATCAGCTTCGGGGCGACCGCCATATCCTCGGAGTTCGTGAACGGTGCGCTCAGGATTTCGCTCACGGCCGTCCCGAGGAGAGGCCTTCTCTACGCTGCGAAGGTGTCGGTTATCGGAGCGCTTGCTCTTGCGGTCGGCTTGATCACCAGCTTCGCCACATTTCTGGTGGGACAGATGTTCATGGGTGAGTACGCCATCGGCCTGGGAGACACCGGTGCGCTCCGCGCGACGCTCGGCGGTGGTGTCTACCTCGCACTGATCGCCCTGTTCGCCGCAGGACTGACGACCCTTCTGCGGAGTGCTGTCGCCGTACTGAGCACGCTCATACCCTTCTTGCTGATCGTCTCCTTCGTGGTGGGGGATGTAGCGGGTGACGTAGCGCAGTATCTTCCGGACCAGGCCGGCCAGTTGGTGCTCCACCAGAACACGGATGGAGACCTCGGCCCCTGGACGGGACTGACAGTGACCGCCGCATGGGCGGCCCTCGCTCTCGTGGCCGGCTGGTCGAGCCTGCGGACGAGGGATGCCTGAGACCTGCCTACGGTGCCAGGCCTCCTGCTGGTGCTGCCGCTGCGGATGGGAGGAAGCGAGCGGCAGGTGGCGGACGGGAGGAGCGAGCGGCAGGCGGCCGGCCGGAGTAAGCGAGCGGCAGGTGGACACCGGCGGACAGGCGCGGTGCGGGTGCCGTGCGGCGACACGACGGCCACGCCTGCTGCCCGTGTGAAGGGCCGGCTTCGGACGCACCGTAGACCGCCGGCAGGATCGACGCGGCGCGCCTCGTAGAAGCAGGTGGCGGATCGCAGGGGCCATGTGTCAGTGCGGGAAGGTTTACTGACGGTATGACCACCGCACACTACCTTCGCCTCATCGACGGGATGCGAAGCAAGGAATTCCCCCTGGAACGTGTCTCGTCGGGCTCGGGAATCAGCGGTCCGGGCTACCACACGACACTTCTCCTCGGTGAGGACGAGCGGAGTGAGGCAGATGAGGCAGACCGCCTCGAACTGCGCGCGCGGCGCATGGCGGAACACGACGCCCTGCTCGCGCTCCTGACTCTGCGATGGGGCGAGCCTCAGATGGTCAGCCTCTGGAGCGCACAGGAGCGGATGCTGGCGGGGGAGGTGATAGCCGACCCCTGGGCCGAACCCGTGGCGAGTTGCGAATACCTCCTGCTGTGGCGGACGGGAGACCGTTGGACAGCCGTCGTGCTCTACCTCGAGGACGACGGGCCGGGTTGCGAGCTGGGCGTCCTCGTCACCGTGGTGGACCCGCCCTGACGACCTTGGCGGAGCCTCCGCGTTCACCGTCGTGGCGGCCCCACCCTCACCGAGGCAGATCTACCAGCGCTTCTCGCCGAGGTGGACCCACCTGTGCTGTCCTGACCGCTCCCGGGCCCTTCGGCGCCCCTGAGTTGTCGTCGCGGTGCCGGCCGGAGCGGCGCACCCTCGAGGTCGGCGCATCCCCCGGAGGCCGTCGCGCGACGGACGCTCCTCGGGGTGCGGCCAAGGTGTTACGGAGTGGGCCTGCGGGAGTCGTCGCTGCCGACCGCCGCCAGGAGGCGTGCGTACTCGTCCGCCATGCTGCGCACGGTCCAGTGGGCGTTCAGCCCGCTGGGATTGGGCAGCGCCCACACACGGGCGCCGCCGATGGTCCGTTCCTGCGGACCGATCCGCGCGTGGCGATCACCGAACGCGGTGCGGTAGGCGGTGACTCCGACCACTGCGAGCCATGACGGGCCCGACGCCTCCACCCTCGCAGACAACAGCCTGCCGCCCTCACGCAACTCCTCCGGGGTCAGCTCGTCCGCTCGTGCGGTGGCTCTCGCGACCACGTTGGTGATGCCCAGGCCATAGCCCGGTAGCTCGTCCTGTTCCGACGGCTTCAGCTGCCTGGGCGTGAAACCGGACCGATGCAGAACGGGCCAGAAGCGATTGCCAGGATGGGCGAAATGGTGCCCCGAGGCCGCACTCATGAGGCTCGGATTGATTCCGCAGAACAGCACACGCAAACCGCCCGCGACCACGTCGGGCACGACGCGGTCGCGGGTGGCCGAGAGCTCTTCGGGCGTCATCCTGTGGTGGTACCGGCCGTCAGAGGATCGAGCCGGGAGCGTACGCGGCGGCTGCCGGGTGCTGCTTGACGATCTCCTCGATCCTGGACATCAGAGCGGCGATCTGGTCGCCCGCCGCACCGGTGAACGAGAGCTTGTCCGCCATCAGGGAGTCGAGCTCCCCACGGTCGAGAGGGATCCGCTCGTCGGCGGCCAACTTGTCCAGCAGCTCGTTGCGCTCCGCGCCCTGCTCCCGCATCGCCAGCGCAGAGGCGACGGCGTTCTCCTTGATGGCCTCGTGCGCGAGCTCGCGGCCGACGCCGGCCCTTACCGCACCCATCAGGACCTTGGTCGTGGCCAGGAACGGAAGGTAACGGTCCAGCTCACGGGCGACGACCGCGGGGAAGGCACCGAATTCGTCGAGAACGGTGAGGAAGGTCTCCAGCAGGCCGTCGAACGCGAAGAACGCGTCCGGCAGCGCCACCCGACGGACGACGGAGCAGGACACATCGCCCTCGTTCCACTGGTCGCCGGCCAGCTCGCCCGTCATGGAGGCGTAGCCGCGCAGGATGACCATCAGGCCGTTCACGCGCTCGCAGGAGCGGGTGTTCATCTTGTGCGGCATGGCCGACGAGCCGACCTGGCCCGGCTTGAAGCCCTCCGTCACGAGCTCGTGCCCGGCCATCAGCCTGATGGTCTTCGCGACCGAGGAGGGTGCTGCGGCCAGCTGTACCAGTGCGGTCACGACGTCGTAGTCGAGAGAGCGGGGGTAAACCTGGCCGACGGAGGTGAAGGCGTGGGCGAAACCGAGGTGCCCGGCGATGCGCTGCTCCAGGTCGGCGAGCTTTCCGGCGTCACCGCCGAGCAGGTCCAGCATGTCCTGCGAAGTGCCGACGGGGCCCTTGATGCCGCGCAGCGGATAACGGCCCAGCAGGTCTTCCAGGCGCCCGTAGGCCACCAGGAGCTCGTCCGCGGCGGTGGCGAAGCGCTTGCCCAGCGTCGTCGCCTGCGCGGCGACGTTGTGCGAGCGGCCCGCGATGACCAGCTCGCCGTACTCCGCCGAAAGCTTGCCCAGCCGTGCGAGAACAGCCACCGTGCGGTCGCGCATCAGCTCCAGCGAGAGCCGGATCTGCAGCTGCTCCACGTTCTCGGTGAGGTCCCGGGACGTCATCCCCTTGTGGACCTGCTCATGACCGGCGAGCGCGTTGAACTCCTCGATCCGGGCCTTCACGTCGTGCCGGGTGACCTTCTCACGCTCGGCGATCGAGGCGAGGTCGACCTGGTCGATCACACGCTCGTAGTCGGCCGGCGCCGCGTCGGGGACCTCGATCCCGAGGTCCTTCTGAGCGCGCAGCACCGCCAGCCACAGCTGACGTTCCAGCTTCACCTTCTGCTCGGGGGACCAGAGGACGGCCAGCTCCGTGGAGGCATAGCGGCCGGCCAGGACATTGGGGATGCGAGGCTTCGCAGACACAGCAGTCACGTGTCCCGAGCTTACCGGGCGTCCATACGAGATCCGAACCGTCCACCTGATGGAGGAAGCTCCAGGTCAGACGCGCCCGACAGGCAGGTCGCAGCTCGTGCGTGACGACGGAGCGCGCATGGAAGCCCGGAAAGTGATTCGAGCTCCAGTTCGATGCGGTGTCCATTCGGCGTGGACCGGCCCGCTGTACGTGGAGGAGGCGCTACGGGTGGAGCTGGATGCGGGCGGTACGGGTGTACGTGGATGCAGCCGCTACGGACATCTCGCCATCGCCTCGGAGAGTTGTGTGTCCGGTCCGGTCACCTCGGCGGCGGCGGCGGTGGCGGCGACCGGTCCGGCCGAGGTGTGTGCCCCGGCTCGATGCCCTTATGTCGCGCGTTCGCCGGTGTGGCCCTTGTCGATCTTCGCGCGCAGTTGGTGCAGGCCCCGCCGCGCATGGCTCTTGACCGTACCCAGGGGCATTCCTGTCAGATCGGCGATCTGGGCCTGCGTCAGGTCCGCGTAGAACGCCAGGCACAGGACCTGACGTTGGTCGGCGGGAAGGCAGGAGAGTGCGTTGATCAGGAGAACGCGGTCCAGTACCTCATCAGGTCCGTGCTGGAGTGTGTGTGGCGCGACGGTGAGCGTCGCGGAGTCGATCAGGTGCAGTCGCCTGTTCCGGGCTGCCAGGGCGTCGACGATCTTCCGGCGTGCGATACCGACGAGCCACGCTCCGAAGGAACCCCGATCCGGGCGGTAGCCGGCTCGCCCGCGCCAGGCGCCGAGGAACACCTGCTGGGTCACGTCCTCCGCCTCGTGCGTGTCGCCCAGTGAACGGGTCGCCATCGCGTGCACGAGTGAACCCCAGCGCCGGTACACGGCCGCGAACGCCTCCTCCTCCGTCAGGCTCCGCACCGCTCCGGGGCGGTGGTCCACGCCCCGGAGCGGTGCGGAGGGCGGTGAGGGATCGTCGGATCGCGTACAGGCGTTCATGCTTGTTCCTCCCGGCATCCAGGGGACAGTGCCGAGCCGCCCCCGGCCGGTGGGTGACAGATGACGGGGCCTGCCTGGATCCCACAATGTTCGGAAGCGGAAGCGATGCACACAACATGCGTCGATTGTGCGTCGTATGCTGCGGACGTGGGATCGGACAGGGAGCGGGAAGGGGATGGTGACGCCCCGCTCGACGGTGGACTGACCACCGGCGAGGTGGCGAGGCGCCTCGGTGTCGCGCCCACCACCGTCCGGTCGTGGGACCGTCGCTACGGGCTCGGACCCGGCACCCGTGCCGACGGCCGGCACCGCCGTTGGACCGCCTCGGATCTGGCGCGCCTGCGGAAGATGTGCGCCTTGACCGGAGACGGGCTGCCGCCCGCGGAGGCTGCCAGGCTGGTCCTCGACGATTCGACCCCTCTCGTGTCCCGGCCGCAGCCGAAGGCCCGCCCCGTCCCACCATCGGCGGCGCATGGACGGAGTCGGGCCGGCAGCGGACTCAGGCTGGGCGGCGTACGCCAGGAGTGCAAGGGAATGGCGCGCGCGGCCCTGCGCCTCGACGCGGGAGCCCTGGACGAACTACTGGACGCGGCGGTCAGGGAACACGGCCTGCTCGAGGCCTGGACCGAGCTGATCATGCCGACGCTGCAGGCTGTCGGCCGCAAGTGGGAGACCTCGGGCGAAAGATACGTCGAGGTCGAGCACTTCCTGTCCTGGCATGTGTCCGGCGCACTGCGACGCCATGCGCCACCCATCGCTCCGGACACCCGTGGCGTGACCACGATCCTTGCCTGTGTGCCGGGGGAGCTTCACACGCTGCCCTTGGAGGTGCTCACCGCCGCGCTGACCGAACGCGGTCTGCTCGTCCGCATGTTCGGCGCCGCCTTGCCGGTCGAGTCGCTCGTCGCGGCGGTGCGGAGAACGGGACCGGCCGTTGTCGGACTGTGGGCGCAGTCCCGCACCACCGCGAGCGCGCCGCTCGCCCAGCACATCGCCGCGATCGAGTGGGGGGTGCGTGGCGCCCGCATGAAGCCCGTTGTCTTCGCGATGGGTCCCGGCTGGGCCGGACAGGTCGCGCGGGGAATTGCGCATCCTCCAGGGCTCGCCGAGGCGGTCAGGGCCGTGGAGGCACTCGCGGGCAGGTAGGCCGCCGTCGAGCGGACCGGCCCCGGGCCTGGGCACCCGGGAACCCGGGACGGGATGACGACGCCTGCTCGGTGGACCGCGGCTCCCGGTCCGACCCTCCCCACCCGCGAGATCTCGTTTCCCGGTCCCGAAACATCGGGCGCCGAAGTGCATCCGAACCGGAGGCGACGAGCGAATCACGGTCATAGCCGTTCGACAGGAGATGCCGGTGTCCTTCGTTGCCGATCTGTCCGCCCCGCCCGCCCTCGGAACAGGGAATCAGTTGGTGGAGGCCAGGGCCGCCTTCTTCGCGGGCCACGGGTGGAAGGGGGCGCATGCAGGACGGGGGAGGAGCGAGACCGCGTACGCCGAGAGCCTTCTGGAGGCTGAGTACGGGCACTCGTCCCCGGCCGTGCCGACAGGCACGGAATCTCGCCTCGGCAGAACGGCGGCAGGCGCCGGACCCGGCCCGACCGGAAGCGCTGCCAGGCTCAGCCGGTCCGATCATCTGACAGCCTCGCTGCGCCGGGCGTGCCGCCTGGCCGTGCCCATCGCCCCCGAAAGTCTGCTCGCCCAACGCAACGCCGGACTCCGAGGCAGCGCCGCAGTGGCGGAGATGTGGCCGGGGTCGGTCTACCGCTACGGCCCACGGCGTGCCGAATCGTCGCTCAGAGCGCTGCTGACCCGCCCCGACATCGACGGACCGTCCACGGCGTTGCTGCTCGATCTGGCCACGGCCGCGGCGCTACGCCCCCTGAGCCCCGTGGAGACGGCGAAGCTCGCCGCGGACTGCGGCAGCAGGGCCGGACGGCATGCGGCATGGCGCCACCTGCACGCCCTGCCCCGAGGGGCCGCCCTGCTCCCCGGTCCCGAGAGCGCGGCTGACGAGTACGAACGGCTGCTGCTCGCCCCACCGGACCCCTGCATCACCTCACCCGTGGGAGAGGGGGCGGTGGTGGCCCAGGCGATGCTGCTCGGCGATCTGGAAAGGCCCGGACAGGGGGTGAGTGGCGGCCTCGGGGTCCTCGTCGGCGGTCTGGGGGACCATCTGGCCGGACTCGACGACATCGCGTCGGTCGTGACCGTGGTCCTGGCGGGGCACGACGCACTGTCCGCTGACGGACGGACCGTGTACGAGCGGGTACCCGGGCACTGGATCGTGCGTCTGCCGGTGGACGCACGCGGCCTCCCGGACTCCTCGCAGATGCATCTCCACCGGCCCGCACTCGCCTGGTGGGCTGAGCGGCTGCTGGGCGCCCTTCCCCGTCGGCCACAGGTGGTGCACGTGCGCTCTGCCGACGACGGCAGCCTCGCTCTGGCCGAAGCGGCCGAACGCCTGGGTTCACACGTGGTGTTCACCGCCACGCCCGATCCGCACCGGCAGGTCGCGAGCCGGCTGGCCGCGGAGCGCACGGACCATCGGCCGGAGGAGCTCGGACGACTGCGCGTTGACCTGCACCGCGTCTTCGTCGGAGACCGTCTGGTGGAACGTGCCGACACCGTGATCGGTGTGGCGGGGCGCTGCGGCACGGGCGAGTTGGTGCGTCACTTTCCCCAACTGGCCCAGATGAACGGAGGGTCCGGGCCGGTCACCCCCGCGGAAGGGATCACCCCGTACCGGCCCGAAGGCGACGAACCGCGCCGCGGAGCCGACCTCGTCGCCTCTCTCTTCGCCGGCGGTGACGAGGAGGACTCCCTGGGACCGGAGGACAGGAACCTCCCCCTGCTCCTGTGCGTCGGCCGCATGCATGCGGTCAAGCAGCAGGACGCACTCGTACGCGCCTGGATCGCCTCCGGCCTGTACATGCGCTCGACCCTGGTCCTCGTGGGTGGCTCGCCGACCTTGGAGAACGAGTACGAGAGGGACATGCTGCGCCGTATCCGGGCGGCCCTGGCCGACCGTCCGGGGGCTGCCTCCCGGCTGGCCGTACTGACCGCTCTGCCCAACCGCACGGTGCGGTGCCTCCAGCACGCCTTGGCGGACCCGGACTCCGGAGTCCCTGCCGCGTGGTACGTGTGTCCGAGCGGCGAGGAGGACTTCGGGCTCGCGTTGCTCGAGGCGATGGAGGCGGGAATGCCCACGGCCGGCCCCGGCCGGGGCGGTGCGCTCCAGTACCTCCATGACGGAGTCAGCGGAGTCGTCCTGGACACCTCCTCCGAGGAGGGACTCGCCCGAGGGCTGCTCCGCATGATCACTCTTCCCGCGGCGGACCGTCGTCGACTCGCCGCCGTGGGCCGGGACGTGGTGACCAGCCGGTACTCGATCGCGGCCACGGCCGAGGCTCTGCTCGACGCCTACGGGATCGGCGGCCGCGGCAAGCGGCCCCGTCCGGTGCCCGGTCCCCGGGACCAGCCCGCGAGGTGAGACCCCGGTCCGCGCCCGGCTCCCCGGGATGAGCGGGCGGGGTGAGACCCCGGTCCCGGCGATGTGCCCGTGACGACGCCGCGCGTTGAGGCGCCGGCACGGACAGGTGCCGGCATGGACAAACGACGGCACGGGCGGCGACCGGGCGGCCCGGGGGCCGTCGCGGAGCCCGTCCGCCACGGGATGTGCCGGCGCCGGTCACCGGCAGGTGCTCAGGTCACGGGCGGTTCCGTGACCTCGGGGGAGCGTCCTGTCGGCCGGTGCGGGCACGGTTCGCGTGCGCGCACGTGCCCTTGGCGGCTGCTTGCGTGATGTTCCGGGCCATCCCGCCGAAGACGACCGCGTGGAACGGAGAGACGCTCCACCAGTAGACGTGCCCCAGCAGGCCGCGCGGATGGAAGACGGCACGCTGGCGGTAGCGGGTGACTCCCCCGCAGGTCTCGACGTACATCTCCAGCCAGGCCAGGCCGGGGAGCCGCATCTCGGCGCGCAGCCGCAGCAGGTGGCCCGGTTCGATCTCCTCGACGCGCCAGAAGTCCAGTGAGTCGCCCACCCGCAGCCGCTCGGCGTCCCGGCGCCCACGGCGCAGTCCCACGCCGCCGACCACACGGTCCAGCCAGCCCCGGACCGCCCAGGCGAGGGGGAAGGAGTACCAGCCGTTGTCCCCACCGACACCCTCGACCACCTTCCACAGCGACTCGCGTGAGGCGTTCACCGAGAGTCGCCGTTCGTCCTGGTAGAGGCTGCCCCCGGCCCAGTCGGGATCGGTGGGCAGAGGGTCGCTGGGAGCCCCCGGTACGGAGGCGGACGACCAGCGTGTGGTGACCTCCGCTTCCCGGACACGGCGCAGGGCGAGGTCCAGTGCCTCGTCGAACGGCAGGGGCCGGCCCGGCGGGTCCGGTGCGTAGAGGGCGATGTCGTGCTCGTTGCAGACCACCTCGTGACGCAGCGACTCGGTCAGGGGCCGGGCGATGGAGGCGGGAACGGGAGTGACGAGGCCGACCCAGTGACTGGACAGCCTCGGAGTGAGGACCGGTACGGGCAGGATGAGCCGCCGCCGGAGCCCGGCGACCTCGGCGTACCTGCGCATCATCTCCTCGTACGTGAGGACGTCCGGTCCGCCGATGTCGAAAGCCCGGTCCACATGTTCCGGCATGGTGGCCGAGCCGACCAGGTAGTGCAGCACGTCGCGGACCCCGATGGGCTGGGTGCGGGTGCTCACCCAGCTCGGAGTGACCATGACCGGCAGGCGTTCCGTGAGGTAGCGCAGCATCTCGAAGGAGGCCGATCCCGAGCCGACGACCACGGCAGCCCGCAGCACGGTGGCCGGAACGGGTGCCTCCAGGAAGATGCGGCCCACCTCCGCACGGGAGCGCAGGTGCGGTGAGAGCTCACGCTCCGGGACGCCCTTCGGCGTGAGCCCGCCGAGGTACACGATCCGCCGCACTCCCGCGGCCCGGGCCTGTTCGGCGAAGATTTGTGCCGCACGGCGATCGGTGTCCTCGAAACCGGCACCCGTTCCGAGGGCGTGCACCAGGTAGTAGGCCACGTCGATCCCGCGCATGCTCGCAGCGACGGACGCGGCGTCGGTGACATCCCCGCCGACCGACTCGACCTCTCCCGCCCAGGGATGGTCGCGCAGCTTTTCGGGGGAGCGGGCCAGGCACCGGACCGTGTGGCCCGCTTCCAGCAGCTCCGGCACGAGGCGCCCGCCGATGTACCCGGACGCTCCGGTGACCAGACAGTTCAACCGCTCGGTCGTCCCGCGCCCTTCGGTGCTCATGAACGCTTCTCCTCACGCCCGGCCCGGTCAGGCGCCGCGAGGTGTCCCGTCGTGGCGTCGCCGTGTGACGGGACCGGGGCCACGGGTGGTGCTGCCGTCGCCGCCTGATGCATGGCTGTCTCCTGACGTCTTCGTACGTGTGGTGCGCCCCGCCCCACACGTACTTCTGCTCGGAGCGGGCCGATGGATGCACGGGGAGTCGCAACGGCCCGGCCGGCTGTACCCCAGGCTCGGCAGCCACCCTTCCGCAGGATCGGGTGGGGGTGCGTACGGGTGATATGGCGACATGTCGGCATCCGGACGGACGGCCCCGGCAGAAGAAGACACATGAAGCTTCGAGACGAACTTCCTGTCGATCACCACCTGGCGACCGTCTACCGCTGCGGAGCCGCTGTCTGCGGCCTCATCCTGCTCGCCTTCGCCGCGCTGGGCTTCGCCGACGCCCTCACCCCCTTCGACACCGCCGGGGACACGGTCGCGGGCATGACCACCAACACCACGCTCAGTGTCATCTCCACGGTCGTGGGACTGGCTCTGCTCGTCGGGGCCGCCATCGGGGGCAACTTCGCCTCCACCCTCAACATGACGATCGGAGGGCTGTTCGTCCTGAGCGGCTTCGTCCACATCTTCGTACTGGACCGATCCGTCAACATCCTCGACTTCGGCATGGCCAACGTGATGTTCAGCTTCGTCATGGGCCTGGTCATCGCGACGTTCGGTATGTACGGAAGGGTCACCAGTCGCCTCTCGCACGAGAACCCCTACTGGCGACGAAGGCACCCTGAGCAGGCAGAACACGAGGCGGCCGCGGTCCGGCGCCTGAGCGAGGGCCCGGGCCCGACGGTGCTGCCCGCGGGGCGGACGCCCGGCCTCGCCGGCCGGGAGTCCCACGACGGATGACGCCCCCGGGGGGAGCGGCGGCGGTGCCGGCCCGCACTCATGGCAGCTCCCCCCACTCCGTGTGCGTGGACGTCCCATCCTCCTTGCCGGCCGTCGTCGGGGCGGTGCCGGGACGGGCGTCCTCCGCAGGAGTCTCGTACGAGAGATGGTCGACGACGTCCACCACACCGTCGACGCTCTGGCACAGGCGGAGAAGGAGCGGCACGGTGTCGGGGCTGTGCACGGCGCCGCTCAGGGTGACGAGCCCTTCGGACACCTCCACGTTCACCGAGGACGGGCTGAGCCGAAGCGTCCGGGTCACCACCTCCTCGACGATCTCCTCCTGGATCGCGCGATCCCGGCGCAGGAAGACCCGGACGAGATCGCTGCGGCTCAGGACTCCGACCAGGCGTCCCGCCGCGTCGACGACGGGGAGGCGCTTGACCCGGTGCTCCTCCATCACCCGGGCGGCGTGCACCACGTTCCACCGGGGCTCGGCGGTGACGGCCGGATGGCTCATCAGCGCGCCGGCGTCCCGTGCGCCGCCCGTGGAGCGGTTGCGCAGGAGGTCGGCCTCGGAGACCACGCCGACCGGACGCCCTCCTTCGTCCACGACGGGGACGGCGGTGACGTCCGACTCGCTGAGCAGACGGGCGATCTCCTTGAACGTGGTGCCGCGTTGGACGCTGATGACCGACGGTGTCATCAGGTCGGCGACGGTGAGATGTCCCATCCTTCGACCCCCTGCCTGCAGAACTGGAAGCGTGTGTGAGTCATGCTTCCCTCGGGCTCCGGACGGAGCACGCTCCCTTTGTGCAACTTCCGCCCCGCCGAGAAGGTTCCGGTCTGCCGTCCGGACGTCGCGGACCGCCGATGGTGACGGCCGGCCAGGTGCGTGTCCGGCCGCCAGGCGTGCCGCCCGGCCCGCTCAGGGGCGCGCCGGGTGCAGGACCGTGCGCAGCGCGTCCGTGGAGGTCGCGCTGGACGCGATGGCGTAGGCGCTCCGAATGTCACCGATCTCCCGCCTCTGCGTGATGATCCGCGAGAACAGGTCCAGGTGCTCCGGGCTCAGGACATCGAGGAGCCAGGGGGTGGAGGACGTGTCCACCTGGCCGGTGCTGATGGTGACGTTCTTCCGGCACAGCTGTTCGAGGTGCAGGCTGACAGGTGTCTCGTGCATCCCTATGTTCGCGATGTGCCCACCGGAACGTACGACCTGTGTGCACAGGACGAAGCTGTCGGAACTCCCCGCGGCCTCGATCACGACATCGGCTCCGGGGCCCTCCGACAGGTCCGCGATGAGACGTCCGGGGAGTTCGGCGTCGTCGGCGCCGAGGCTGCCCGCCGCGGCCAGGCGCGCGGGGGAGAGATCCACCGAGATCACGCGGGCGGGGGAGTAGATGCCCGCGATGATCAGCGCGGACAGTCCGACCGGTCCCGCCCCCACCACGACGACGACGGCCCCGGGGCGTACCTTCCCGTTGCGTACCCCGAGTTCGAAGGCGGCCGGGAGGACTTCCGAGAACAGCACGGCGGTGTCCCGGTCCATGGCGTAAGGGAGCTTGTGGACCGAGTGGTCGGCGAACGGGACCCGGACCAGTTCGGCCTGGGTGCCGTTCACCTCGTGCCCCAGGAGCCAGCCTCCCCCCTGGGTGCACTGGCCGAAGACGCCCTGGCGGCACGCCATGCAGTGTCCGCAGGAGGAGATGGACGACACGATCACCTCGTCCCCCGGCACCACGTCGTGCACCTCGGTCCCGACTTCCAGCACCTCGCCGACGGCCTCGTGCCCCAGGACGGTGCCCGGACTCACGTCGGACGCGTCGCCGCGAAGAGTGTGCACGTCACCGACGCAGACGGTCGTCGCGTCCACCCGGACGACCGCATCGGTCGACTGCTCCAACTCCGGGTCGCTCATGGGCTCCCACGAACCCTGGCCCGGACCCTGATAGACGAATGCGTGCACTGTTCTCGCTCCTCCGGCCCGAAGCTCCGGCACCTCCCGGCGTCCCTCAGTGGACGAGGGGACACCTTCGGGTCTTCTGCCGCGGTCCCTCACGCCAGTGTCTGCCGCAACCACCGCCTCGACCGAGAGACGGTCGGGGTAGGACACCGGGACCTTCGGCCCCTTCCGGACGAGCCCCCGCGACCCAGGGCGTGATCCCACCCGGAGGGAGGGCCGTTCGGTCCTGCCGCGTGCCTCGGACGGCCCTTCTCCAGTCCGCGGCCGTTGTGGAAGCTGAGGAATGACCGTCGGCTGTCCGGCGCTTCCATCCGATCCGCTCCGCGTTCCGGGAAGGCGATGACGTACGGTGCCCCACCATGTGCTGGTCGCTTACGCGACGAGGTACGGCTCGACCGCCGAACTCGCCCGGTTCATCGCCCGGACGCTGCGGGACGAGGGGCTGGAGGCCGAGGCGCTCCCCGCCGCCGAGGTGACGGACGTGGCCGCGTACGACGCGGTGGTGATCGGCAGCGCGCTGTACATGGGCCGCTGGCGCCGGGATGCCGGCCGGCTGACGCGACGACACCGCGACGCCCTGCGCGAACGAGCCGTCTGGGCCTTCAGCAGCGGCCCGCTGGATCCCTCGGCCTCCGAGAGGGACATCCCGCCCGTGCCTGGCGCACGCCGGGCGATGGAGCGGGTGCGCGCCCGCGGTCACGTCACCTTCGGTGGCCGGCTGGAGGCCGGTGCCGAGGGCCGCATCGCCCGGGCGATCCTGGACGAGGGACGAGGCGGCGACTTCCGTGATTTCGACGCCGTCGCGAGGTGGGCCCGCGGCATCGCCACCGAGATCGAGACACCGGAAAGCCTGTGATCCGATGCACGCAGGAGGCTGGGGCCGCGTCGGGGGCGATCGGGCGCTGAAACGACGTGTCGACATCGTCGAGGCCCGACTGCTCGTCCTCCTCTGCGCCCTCGTCGTCGCGTGCGCCGCGGTCTTCGGGGTGATCGACGCGATGGCCGCGCTCCACCACGAGCAGTCCGTCGCCGAACAGCAGCGCGCCACGCGCCATCCCGTCAGAGCCGAGATCCTGCGGGACGCCGCCGAGGTCTCGCCGTGGACGGACGAATCGGGGCGTTCGGAGCGGGTACCGGTGCCGGTGCGCTGGACCGGCACCGACGGCTCCGACGTCACGGCGGACGCACGGGTGTCCCCCGGCGCGAAACGCGGGGAGCGCGTGGAGGTGTGGCTGGACCGGACGGGCCGAACCACCTCGGCACCTTCCGACGCCCGGGACGTGTGGGCGGCGGCCGTGGTGGGAGGGCTGGGGAGCGTCGCGGTCCCGGTCGGAGCCGGCGCCGTGACGGGGATCGGCATCCGGATCATCTGCAATCGCCGCCGTTCAGCGGGCTGGGAGGTGGAGTGGAGCAGAGTGGAACCCGAATGGAGCCGCCGAGCGTGACCACCTGCCGCAGGCCGGACGTCGTGTCCGGCCTGCGTGCGAGAGGAGGAGAGCAGGATGACCACCTCGCCCCACATCGTGAGCGACCTCATGACCCACACGCCCGTAGCTGTGGGCAGCCAGGCCTCGTACAAGGAGATCGTGCAGCTTCTGAACCGGTGGAAGGTGAGCGCACTGCCCGTACTGGCCGGTGAGGGACGTGTCATCGGAGTGGTTTCCGAGGCCGACCTGCTGCCGAAGGAGGCGAGGCGTCCCGACGAGGGTGCGGCATCCGCGAACGCGCCCACGGACGCCGCCAAGGCCGGTGCCGTCCGCGCGGAGGACCTCATGTCCAGTCCCGCGATCACGGTGCACGCGGACGCACCCCTGGCCGAGGCGGCCAGGATCATGGCGAGACGGCGGGTCAAGCGTCTGCCCGTGGTGGACGGAGGCGGCCTGCTGGAAGGGATCATCAGCAGAGGCGATCTGCTCAAGGTGTTCCTGCGCTCCGACGAGGACATCGGGGCGGAAGCAGCGGCCGTCCTCACCGGTCTCCCCGGCACCGTCGGCCTCGAGGCCCGGGTCGTCGACGGAGTCGTCACGCTGGGAGGAGCCCTGCCCGACCGGACCATGGTGCCGCTCGTCGCCCGCGCCGTACGGGCGATCGCAGGTGTCGTCGACATCCGCCTCGACCTCCGGCACCCGTGATCCGCCCAGGCCTCCGGGCAGCCCGAAGGCCCCCGGGAAGTCGCAGGGAGGCGTGAAGCCACGCGCAGGGAGCCGTGAAGCCCTCGGGAAACCTTTTCGATGAACCGGAAGCAGCCGCCAACAGCCCGCCGGCTGTCTGCCGGCCGCCGAGGTATCAGCTCTCACCAGGCACCGTGATGACGGGACACTCAGCCCGGTGCAGGAGTCCGTGCGGCACGGAGCCGAGCCGCATCCCCGTGTAACCGCCGCGCCCGCGCCTCCCGACCACGACGCCCAGAGTGCCGGCCGAGGCACGGGCGAGTTCCTCCACCGGATGCCCGTGGCGCGTCTCCTGAGTGCACCGCACGTCCGGATGATTAGTGGAGCACTCCGCGACGGCGGCGGCGAGAATCCGTGCGCTCCCCTCCCTGACCGACTCCTCCCCGGCCAGGGCGAACGCCGGACGCTGCCACACCAGCACGGCGTGAACCGGGGCCCGGCGCAGGCCCGCCTCCTCGAACGCGAACCTCAAGGCCACCCTGGAGGAGTCGCTGCCGTCGACACCCACGACGAGACGCGCGGAGAGATCCGCCGTGTTCTCGGGTGCCCGCACGACCACGACGGGGCAGTCCGCCTGCGCGCTGAGTGGTGCGGCCACCGAACGCATTCCGAGGATCTCCGCCGGTTTGCTGAGCCGCCGGGAGCCGACCACGACCATGCGGGCGTGAGCGGCGCCGGCGGATCGGCACAGCACGGCGGCCGGCCGTCCGTCCAGGAGTTCGGTCGCCACCGGGAGCCCGGGGGAGAGGCGGAGAACGGTCTCACGGGCCGCATCCAGGGCTTCGCGCCCCTTGGCCTGCAGCGACATCCGCCGAGGTGTCGAATCCACGTGCTGGGTGTCGTGCAGCGGGGGGACGGCGAGGACGAGCCGGAGCGGCAGGTTCCTGCGATCCGCCTCGTCCGCCGCCCAGGCGAGCGTCGGTACCGAGGGGTCGAGCGGATCGACACCGACCACGATCTCCCGGCTCGTTCCGGAGCGCGTCATACGTCCTCCTCGGCCACGTGCACCTGCTTCCCACGGTGTCCTCGGCGCTGCCTCGGCGGCAGGGCCACGACGGCCCGGTCAGGGGGCCAAAGGTCCCGGGGACGGGCAGTGGCCGCCTCCCTGGGGAGCCCACTCGGCCCTGTACAGCTGCCGCCGTCGCGCGGAACGCTGGTTACGGAGGACGCCCCTGCGATGACGCGGAAGGAGGCGGACCGGAAGATCGCTTCCGCCCCGTCCCCCCGGAACGACGCCGGGAGTCCCTTCGCTACGAGGAGGCCGACATGCCAGGCAATGTGACGGTGGGGCTGAACGGCTCGCCCGAGAGTTTCGCCGCAGTCCGATGGGCTGCCCAGGAGGCGGTTCTGCGTGAGGTCGCGCTCCGTATCATCCACATCCAGGACTGGCCGGTTCCGCCCGGACACGTCGAACACGTGGTGTCGTCGTCCGCCGCCACGGCCGCTCACACGGAACCCGGACGCTCCCCGAGGTACGAGGACCTGCTGGCACGAGCGGCGGCGGAGGCGGAGCAGGCACACCCGGGCCTGAGCGTCGGCGCGGAGAACGTGACCGGCGTCGGTCTCGCTTCCAAGGTCCTCCTTGCCGAGGCCGGGACACCGGGAGGCATGGACCTGCTGGTGCTGGGGTCACAAGGGCTCAACCGCCTCACGGGCTTCGTCATCGGTACCACCTCGCTGCCTGTGGCGGCGGCGTCGCCCTGTCCGGTGGTGCTCGTCCGCAACGGTGGAACCGACCGTGACGAGCGGCCCCACCGCTCCGAGCAGCCGGCGGGACAGTTGCTCCTCGGTATCGATCCGAGAGAAGCGGAATCCGAAGCGCCGGTCCTGGATTTCGGCTTCACCGAAGCGGCCCGGCGGAGCTGTGGGCTGCAGATATTGCACGCCTGGTCCTTTCCGCCCATGTACGCGTACGCCCAGGCCGCCGATCCCGGCCTGGGGAACGAGCTCGCAGCCGAGATCGAGACGAACCTCGAACGCGTCGTGGACCCCTGGAAGCGGCGGTTCCCCGGCGTCACGGTGCGGACCACGGCGGTGGCGGGAGCGCCGGGAGCGGAGCTGGTGTACGCCTCGCCCGATGCCGACCTGGTCGTCGTCGGACGCCGCGAGCGGACGCGTCCGGTCGGCCCCCGGCTCGGGCACGTGGCGCACGCGGTCATCCATCACGCCACATCACCGGTCGCGGTGGTGCCGCATCCCTGAATCCGCGAACCGGTCGGGAAGGAACCCAGATGTCGACTCCACAGGCCGATGCCGCGACGGTGACCGCATGGGTCGGCGACGCGGTCATGGCCCCTTCCATGCACAACGCTCAGCCCTGGCAGTTCCGGTACGTGCCGGCGACCGGCGAACTCCGACTGCGCATGGACCTGACGCGCTCCATGCCGCACACCGACTCCCACCACCGCAGCATGCACGTCAGCTGCGGTGCCGCGCTCTTCAATCTCCGCGTGGCCGCCGCCCACGCGGGATGGACGGCGCATGTCCGCCCGCTGCCCGATCCCGCTGATCCCCACCTCCTGGCGAGCGTCCGATTCGTGGAGGCGGCGGACCCCGACGGCGTCGCCGATCTGTATCCGGCGATCCGGAGGCGCCGCAGCAGCCGGGAAGCGTTCACGGACGAACGGGTCCCCGCCGCGCTGCTCGACGCGCTCAGCGGTGCGGCTCGATCGGAGGGGGCCGGTCTGTCCGTCCTCGGCGAATGGCAGGCGGAAGCCGTCCTCGACGTGGTGGAGGACGCGGCACAGGACGAGCGGCTGTCACCCGAGGCCCGCGCGGAGATCGCGCGGTGGACGGGATCCGGGGTCGAAGGACCGGACGGAATCCCCATGTACGCCTTCGGTCCACGGCGCCACGGAGGCAGAGCACCGGCACGGGACTTCGCCGTCGGGCGGCACCTCCCCGAACGGCGGTCCGCCGTTTTCGAGCACGCACCCTGCCTCGTGGTCCTCGGGACCGCCCAGGACCGCCCACCGGACTGGCTCCTCGCCGGGCAGGCACTGGAGCGGGTGCTCCTGCAGGCGACGGCGGACGGACTCTCGACGTCGCTCAACTCGCAAGCCCTCGAACACCCCGAACTTCGCTGGCTGCTGAGGGATCCGCACGCCGGAACCACCACCTCGTTCCCTCAGATGCTGCTCCGGCTGGGATACGGCCCCATGGTCCCGCCCACGCCCCGCCGTGACGTGGGCGACGTACTGGCCATCGACGACGAGCGGGGCGATCGGGCGGAGTGAGACCCGCGGCGTCCCAGGCGCACAGGAGCTACGGGGCGTCGGTCTCGATGCGGCGCCCGGTGACCCTGCCGGCCGTCACCACGACCCACAGGTCCCGTTCACCGCCGGCCCAGGGGGTCACGGTCCCCGCCTCGTTCTCCAGAGCCGCGACGTCCCGGGGCTCCGTGAGGGCGTCGGCGGCGCCGACGACGAGCACGCTCCATCCCCGGCTGAAGGCGTCGTCGATGTGGTCCACCTCGAACGCGGTCTCGTGCCCGACGGCGTGGGCGGGACCCGAGTCCGGCGAGGTCCTGTACGCGATCCGGTTCTCCACGCACACGTAGTTGACCGGATAGACGGCCGGTCCGCCCTCGTCGCTCACGACGACCCTCCCGACCCCTCGGCGGCCGACGAGTCTCCAGCACTCGTCCTGGCCGATCTCGACCAGCCGGGGGTGGACTGCCGCGCGGCCCGCCCCAGGAGGAAGGTCGACGGTGCCGCCGGTGAGCTCGTCGACGGTCGTCTCGAGTGCGTGGGCCAGACGCACCACGAACCCCATCCCGTGGGAGCCCGGCTGTGTCTCGACGTACTCGATGTACCCCGGGGCCGACGCGGTGCGCAGCGCGACGTCTCCCCGCGACAGTCCGAGGTATTCACGGCGCGCCGCCACCCGCCTGCCGAAGTCACCCGCCGCGGGCGCCCCGTCCCCGTCCGCGCCGGTCTTCGATCGGTCGGTCATGATGCTCACCTTCGTTCGTCCCGTACCGGATCGCGTCCCGTGTCCGGCCGACGCGGCGCCGGCCCTCGGGAGGCCCGGTCGAGAACCACGTCACCCCCATGACACCGAGTCGACGCGTGCCGGGGACCGTCCGAACGGGCGCTTCGCCGCCGAACCACTCCACCGGCGGCGCCTGCGTGAGGCCGACGGCACACTCCCGGCCTCACCCCACGGCGGCCGTGCGGCAGGAGGACCGCGAGGGCACGCACGTGAGCCGGCCGGGCCAGCGGCCACCGGTCCAACACCGGTCCCGGCCTCCCGCATGGCGCAGCACCCTTCGCGCGGGCAGTGTGGATGTGCGGGGGCTCGTAGAGACGGTGAGGCGGGTATGGACAGCGGTTCGGAAAACCTGCGGGTCGTCGTCGGGGTCGACGGCTCCGGCCCTTCCCAGGAGGCTCTGCGCTGGGCGGCCCGGCACGCCCGGCTCACCGGTGCCGTGGTCGAGGCGGTGTGCGTCTGGGAGACCCCGTCGGAGGTCGGCTGGGCCGGGCCGGCCACCGAGGCCGGTTTCGATCTGGAGGACGCCCGGAGGCGCTTCTCCGACGGCATCGAGGCCGTGTTCGGTGACGCCAGGCCGGCTGTCGTGCACGAGATCCTGGTGCGGGGCGATCCGTCGGAAGTCCTGGTGAAGGCGTCCGAGGGCGCCGACCTGCTGGTGGTCGGCAACAGGGGACGAGGAGCCTTCGCTCGGGCCGTGCTGGGCTCCGTCAGCCAGCGGTGCGCTCAGCACGCCGCGTGCCCGGTGGTGGTCGTCAAGGCGAAGACAGCCAGGCGTTCGTGAGGGACGGGCCGGGCCCGACAGGACGCCCCGGGCACCCCGGGCCCGGGGCTTCACCGGCCGGCCTCCGGCTCCGCGACGGCCGGGCCGTGGAGATCGCAGCGGACGTCCACCACCCCTTCGACCGCTCTGGCGAGGCGCTCGGCCACCGGTATGAGCGCCGTGTCGCGCACCTCACCGTCGAGGGTCACCCGTCCCCCGGTGACCGCTACGCCGATGCCACGCCGGGAGACCGGGAAGAGGGGGGGCGATCACCTCCTGCCTCACCTCGTCGGCCAGGTCGTCGTCCGTGCGCAGAAAGACCTTGAGCACGTCGATCCGGCTCACGATGCCTTTGAGCACGCCCCGCTCGTCCACGACGGGCAGACGCTTGACCCGGTGACGGGCCATGAGCCGGGCCGCCTCCGGCAGCGGCGCGTCCGTCGCGACCGTCACCGCGGGGGAGGACATGAGGTCCCGTGCGGTCACGGCCCCCGCCTTGGCGTGGTCCGTGAGGCGCTCACCCTGGCCGATCATGGTGGCGTCCTCGCCCCGTAGCTCCTCCTTGAGCAGGAGGTCCGCCTCGGAGATCACTCCGACGACCCGCCCCTCTCCCTCCAGGACGGGGACGGCGGTGACCTGCCACTGGTTCATGGCCGCCACGATCTCCTTGAAGCGGGCGTCGAGACCGACCGCGACGACCGTCTGCGTCATGACGTCCTTCACGCGGTGCGGCGTCCGGGCGGTCATGGCGTCGCTCCGGGCGAGGCTCCCGCACCGCTGTCGCGGGGAACGACGACCACGGGGCAGGCCGCATGGTGCAGTGCGGTGTGCGCGACGCGGCCCAACTGCGTACCGACATGGCCCTCCCGGCGCCGGGCTCCCACCACCAGCAGGTCGGACACCGCGGCGCGTTCCAGGAGCACCTTGTGAGCGGGCCCCTCCGCCGTCACCCGTCGCACCCGGACATCCGGATGATCCTTCTCCGACGAGGCCAGGACCTCGTCGAGCAGGGCGGACGCCTGCTCCTCGTGGTAGCGCGCGGGGTCACCGGCCAGGAGCGGGTGGTCGGAGGTCTCGTGGGAGGGGCAGCGCCAGGCGCGGATCACATCCAGCCCGCACCCGCGCAGTTCCGCCTCGGCGAAGGCGAACCGCACCGCCGTCAGGTCGGGCGGATCCGCGTCCCCCACACCGAGCGCGATCCGTCCGTGCGCCGCTTCCAGGCCCGCCTTGTCGCCACGCACCACGAAGGCCGGGCACCGGGCACGCGAGGCGACGGCGAGACTCACCGAGCCGAGCAGCAGACCGGCGATCTCACCCCTGCCCCGGCTCCCGACGACCAGGGCGAAGGCGTCCTGTCCCTCTCTCAGGAGTGCGCTCACCGCGTCCTCCTGCGGCACGTCCGCCGTGACCTCAAGGCCGGGCGCCACGCGACGGACCCGCTCCGCCGCCGAGCCGGCGATGTTCTCCGCCATCACCCGGCCGTCGGGGCGCGACAGGCCCCTCGCGAGGGCGGCTCCCTCGTAACGCTGCCACAGGGAGGCGTACACCAGGCGCAGTGGAACTCCGTGAAGCACCGCTTCGTCCGCCGCCCAGTCCACGGCGCGGAGGCTGGACTCACTTCCGTCCACACCGGCAACCACAGGAGACAGCATCGTCCTCACACACCCTTTCCCGCGTACCTTTCGCCTACAGCCAAGGTCCCACCGGGCCCGCTCCCGGTCCCAGGGCCGAGCGGGTCCCGCGCGGGTCCGGGCGGCCCAGGACGGGACGGGCCGCGGAGGTGCACAGGACCGGATCCCCGCCGCGCGCAACCGGTATCCGGGGCGGGACTCCGCCCGGATACCGGTTCCGCGTATCCGGGCCGGGACTTCCGCCCGGCGCATCGGCCTGGAGTGGCCGGCGGCCCCGGACCGGTTGCCGGCCGGCCGCTCGGCGGTCAGACGCTGTCAGCCGACGGAGCCGACCACGTCAGCCGTGTCCCACCTCCCGGCGGTGTGCCGATCCTCAGTTCGCCGCCGGCCATCCGGGCCCGGTCACGCATGTTCCCGATCCCGCTGAACCGCGCGTCCTCGGGTATGCCCACGCCGTCGTCCGTGACCGTGAGCGTCGTACGGTCGGCCGTGGCCGTCAGATGGACGTCGACCGACGTGGCCCGCGCGTAACGGGCGGTGTTGCTGAGCGCCTCCACGAGGACCGCCACCACGTGATCCGCGAGAGCCACCGGGACGCGGCTCTCCACGAGCCCTTCGACCCGGAGGGCCGGTGCGAAGCCCAGAGGGCCGGTGACCGCCTCCACCGCCTGTGCGACTCTGCTCCGAAGGCCCTGCCGCAGCACGCTGTCCTGCTGGGAACGCAGGCCGAAGATCGTCGATCGGATGATCTTGATCGTCGTGTCGAGGTCGTCGACCGCTCGGCGAAGCCGTTGCTCCGCCTCCGGGTGGGTCACGAAGCGCAGTGCGCCCTGGAGGGTCATGCCGGTGGCGAACAACCGTTGGATCGCCAGGTCGTGAAGGTCCCTGGCGATACGGTCGCGGTCCTCCAGAAGGGCCAGCTGGACCGCGTCCTTGCGGCGTTCCGCCAGTTCCATGGCCAGCGAGACCTGCCGGGTGAATCCCTTCAAGGACGCCGACGCCTCGGCGGTGAAGGCGTTCGCCCGGCTGTTCCGGGCGAGGAGGAGGACTCCACGCGGGTCGGTGCCGCCCGAACCCAGGGGGACGGCCATCGCAGGTCCGAATCCGGCCCACCGCGCTGTGTCCGCTCCGTTCCTCGGATCGTGTTCGACGTCGAGGGAGACCGATGCCGAGGCTTCCGTGAACGCTCTCCCCAGGTAGCCCTCACACAGGGGGACGAACTCGCCGTGGTACCTGCCGGACTCCGCGCCCACCGCAAGGGCTATGCGCAGGGTGTCCGCGCCCTCCACGGGAACCGCGATCAGCCCGAGGTCCGCCGCCACGTTCTTGTGCGCGTGCTCGAGGAGCAGACCCATCACCTCGGCGCGTGGGCGGCCCGACAGCAGGCTGTTCGTCACTTCCGACCCCGAGGCCAGCCAGCGTTCCCGCAGGGACGACTGCTCGAACAGCCGGGAGTTCTCGATGGCCACGCCCGCGGCGACGGCCAGGGTCATCAGGACCGCCTCGTCCTCCTCGTCGAAGCGGGCGGTTCCGCGCTTCTCGGTGAGGTACAGATTGCCGAATACCTGGCCGCGCACCCGGATCGGAACCCCGAGGAAGGATTGCATGGGCGGGTGGTTCGGGGGGAATCCGCGGAACGCCGGATGCGTGGACAGTTCGTCCAGCCGCAGAGGCTCGGGATGGCGGACGAGCTCTCCCAGCAGACCGTGGCCGCTCGGCAGGGCTCCGATGGCGGCCCAGGTCTCGTCGTCCACCCCCACCGGAACGAACGCGGAGAGCATCCGGTCCTCACCGATGACGCCGAGAGCGCCGTACCCGGCGTCCACGAGGGAGACGGCCGCCTCGACGATGCGTCCCAGCACCTGCTGCAGATCCAGCTCACGTCCCACGGACAGCACGGCTTCCAGAAGCGCGTGCAGACGCTTGCGGGACGTACCGGTCGCGTCCGCACGGGCCTGGAGCCGGTCCAGAAGCTCCTGCGTCGCGGGATCGACCGCCGGCCGGGGTTCGCTCAAGGTTCCCTCCCGCGTTGGGACGGCGACTGCGCCTCTCTCACCGTATGGCGCGCCGTGGCACGCCGCATGCCGATGTTGTGCGGTTGAAAATGCCTGATCAGAAGGGGTGGAGGGTCTCTATCCGAGCCAAGCGGGCACTGCGGGGGGATACTGGGCGTGAACTCGTCGTGCCAACCGGGCGACGATGGCCCGGCAGCGGATGCAGGGGACGACGATGACTGACGCGCCGGCCGGCACAGCCGGTGAGCGGCCCATCCGGGTGTTCGTCCTGGACGACCACGAAGTCGTGCGCTACGGCTTGCGCGACCTCCTGGACGCGGAGCCGGACCTGGAAGTGGTGGGCGAGGCGGCGACCGCGCACCAGGCGGTGGCCCGGGGCCCCGCCCTGCGACCGGATGTCGCGGTGCTCGACGTCCGGCTGCCCGACGGGGACGGCGTCACCGTGTGCAGGGAGCTGCGCTCCCGGCTGCCAGGCCTCGCGTGCCTGATGCTGACGTCGTTCGACGACGAGGACGCGCTGCTCGACTCCATCATGGCCGGGGCGGCGGGTTACGTGCTGAAAGAGGTCAAGGGCACCGACCTGGTCGCGGCCGTCCGGACCGTGGCGACCGGGCAGTCCATGCTGGACCCGGCCACCACCACCCGGCTCATGGAGTCCTTGCGTGTGCCGGCATCGACGCGCTCCGAGGGCGACGAGCGGCTCTCCGCCCTGTCCGACCGGGAGAAGGCGGTCCTGGACCTGATCGGCGAGGGCCTCACCAACAGGCAGATCAGCAAGAGGCTCTACCTCTCGGAGAAGACGGTGAAGAACCACATCTCGCGTCTGCTCTCCAAGCTCGGCGTCGAGCGCCGTGTGCAGGCCGCCGTCATCGCCACGAAGGCGCACGATCAGGAGCAGAGGGAGGGCTGAGGGCCGGGCAGGCCCACGGCCCTCGATCTCGGCGGGCGCGTCGGCCTCACCGGCGGGGGCGACGTCGTCCGTAACGGCCTGGTCGACGTAGGCCTCGACGGCCGGGCCGACCTCGCCGGCCCGGCCGGGGTGCCCGGCGCCGAGGCGTCTAGCCGGCCGGTGCGACCTCGTCGTGCGTCGGGGGACCCAGTACCACCTTCAGCGCACCCGTGTCGGCGGCCGCCGAGAACACGTCGTACGCCTCCTCCATGCGGGAGTGCGGGAACCGGTGCGTCACCAGGGCGGGAGCCGCCGGCAGCCGCCCGGCCGCCATCATGTCGAGGAGCAGCGGCGTGGAACAGGTGTCGACCAGACCGGTGGTGATCGTCAGGTCCCGGGACCACAGGCTCTCCAGGTGCAGCTCCGCGGATCTGCCGTGAACGCCCACGTTGGCGACGTGTCCGCCCGGCCGGACCATCCGCGTGCACGCTTCGAACGACTGGGGGACACCGACCGCCTCGACCACGACGTCCGCTCCGAGACCGTCGGTGAGGTCCTCGACGAGCTGCTCGGGCGCCTCGCCGGCGTCGACGGTCACATCCGCCCCCACGGCGCGTGCGGCGTCCAGCCGCGACGCCACGAGGTCCGTCGCGATGATCCTTCCCGGGGTGAAGAGACGGGCCGTGGCGATCGTGGCGAGACCGATCGGCCCCGCTCCCACCACCACGACGGTGTCCCCGGGCCTCACGCGGCCGCTCAGCACACCCACCTCGTAGGCGGTGGGGAAGATGTCCGCCAGCAGAACCGCGTCCTCGCTGCGCACCGCCCCGGGCAGCGGATGGACGGAGAGGTCGGCGAAGGGCACCCGCACGTACTCCGCCTGGGTGCCGTCGATCAGGTGTCCCAGGATCCAGCCGCCACCACCGAGACACTGCCCGAACCGGTTCTCCCGGCAGTAGCGGCAGCGCCCGCACGCGGTGATGCAGGAGACCAGAACCCGGTCACCCGGCCGTACACCACGTACCTCGCTGCCCGTCTCGACCACTTCACCCACCGCCTCGTGTCCGAGGACGGTGCCGGGTTCCACCTCCGGTACGTCTCCCTTGAGGATGTGCAGATCCGTTCCGCAGATGGTGACGGCCTCCACGCGGATCACCGCGTCGGCCGGGTCCTGAATGCCGGGATCAGGCACGTCCTGCCAGGACTTCTGTTCCTTGCCGTGGAAAACCATCGCCTTCATGGTCCGCTCCCTCTCTGCCGTCCACACGAAACAGGCTCGCAGAGCGGGAGCCGGAGGGCTTGGGCCTGTCGGCGCCGTACCGGACCCTTTCCGCCCCCTCCCGACGGCCGAGCGGGGCGGCGGCGTGCAGGAGGGGCCGCCCCTGCGACGGGAGGAAGCGAGGCAACGGACATCCCCTCCCGGTGCGCCGACACGGACCGTCGTCCCGCTAGCGCGTGCGTGAGCGCCGGTGGCCGAGGGTGCTGATACGCGTCCCGCCGGTCACGGAGTAGGGGAGCAGGGACTCCCTGGCCTCGGTGAGCACGGCGGAAAGCGGGGCCTGGACCGTGGCGGGGGCGGTGTGCGGGTGGATCCACACGCGCGTACGAACGTGCAGGTGGCGGCCCTTCACCCGGAGATGGACCCGGCACCGCTCCACGCCCTCCACGGAGACCGTCCGCCGGGTCAGCACGTCGCGGAGGGCCCGGAGGCGGAGATCCCCGCCGGGTCCGGGAAGCCGTACGCGGCCGGACCGCACACCACGTCCGCACAGGCTGATGAACCACAGGCCTGACAGCGCCGTCAGGACCGTGCCGAGCGCGATGACCGAGGGGGCCCACCACGCCGCCCCGCGCAGATCCGTGAGTCCTTCCGGGCTCAGCAGCACGCTGCCCGGCAATCCGTCGGGCCACCAGGAGGGCAGCCGGCCGGCGAGGGACGGCTCCGTGCCCACGACCAGCGCGCCCGCCGGCACGAGTACCAGGCCGAGGGCGCCCAGCGTGACGCGGTCGACGGCCTGTCGTGAGGGTCCTCTCATGTCTGTCGTCCTTGCGTCGGGGGCGCCACGGGCGCCTTCTCGGCCGGCTGCGGCACCGGTGCGGGGTCCACGGCCGGTGACTGCCGCCAGGCCTGATCGGGCTGGAGCCTGACGCGGAGACGCGGGGCGCGGGGCAGCGCGCATCCGCCGACGGCGAGGCGGGCCGCAGCCTCTACGCCGACGCGCGCGGCCTCCCGGTCGCCGAACGACAGACGGGCGCGGACCAGGACACGCCGGCGCCCCACCCGGACTCTCGCACGGCCGATGCCCGCGACGTCCGACACCGCCTCCTCGACCAGTGCGGAGACCGCTGATCGGTCGAGGGCGAAGACCGGCTGGTCCACGGGCGGCGAGAGCGGCAGAAGGCGGCGCTGCCCGGGTGTGACCGCCAGCACGACCAGCACCAGGCCCGTCAGGGCGGCACCCGCACCGCCCAGGACGACGGGCAGGTCACCGGCCCCGTGCGTGGACAGCCAGTCCACGGCACCGCTGCGCCAGCGGGCGGGAGGGAGGCCCAGCAGACGCACCCGTGCCACGTCGAGGGTGAGGGCCCCGCATACCAGGGCAGCGGCACCGGTGACGACGGCTACGGGAAGACGCCTGGACGACCACCACCGGCGGGCGGCCGGCCGGGCATCCCCTCCTGCGGGCGGCCCCGCACGCAGGAGGGGGGCGTCCGCGCGCAGCGCACGGACGCTCACCTCCGCCCGCGGGACGTCGAGCCCGCTCAGCTGCCGGGTGCGTGCGGCGACGTGCTCCTGGACGAGTCCCACGGAGTCGGCCACGGACGCGGGGTAGGGCAGGGCGAGATCCAACGACACCTCCGCCCGCTGCCCCCGGACGGCCGCCGTGACGCCCCTGGCCGTGACGGCCCTGCCGGGCAGGGCCTCCGCGGCGGCACGCCCGGCGATCCTCCGGACGGCCTTCTCCGACACCGTGGTGGTACCTCGCTGCGACGGTGTGATCATCGGCGGTTCCGCTCGAACACGTCCCTGAGAGCGTCGGGCACGCCGCCACCGTCGAGCCGGTGACCGACGAAGGCCCCCACCGCTCCCAGGGCGGCGACGAGGAGGAACGCGCCGAAACCTCCGAAGTGCGCGGCGAACGCCAGGGCCATACCGGCCCCCATCCCGACCACCGGCCTGCTCATCTCTCCACCTCTCCGATCACTTCCCGTCCCCGGTCCCGGCTTCCCGGTCACTCCACCCTGGAATCGGCCGAGGCGGCGTCGCCGTCCTCGTCCGGCAGATGCACGTCGTTCACCGTCACGTTCACCTCGACGACCTCCAGTCCGGTGACGCGTTCCACGGCCGCGATGACGTTCTCCCGGACGTCACGGGCCAGGTCCGCGATCGCCACCCCGTACTCCACGACCAGATCGACGTCGATGGCGGTCTGCCGTTCGCCGACCTCGACCTTGACACCTCGGCCGACGTTGGGGCGGCCTCCCGGCACCCGGTCCCGAACGGCCCCGAGCGTGCGCGAGAGCCCGCCGCCCATGTCGTGCACGCCCGGGATCTCCCTGGCCGCGCTGCCGGCGATCTTCACGACCACGACGTCCGCGATGGACGTCCGGCCCCGGGTGGCGGCGGGCTCGTGCGCGCCGGTCGCTCCTCCCGTGAGCGCCGTCGTGCCCTGTTCGCTCTTCGTGCTCTGCGGGACGGAAGCGCTCTTGGCGACCGTGGCCGTCTGCGTGGTCATGGAAGGTCCTCCTTGTACGGTGTGCGGACTGATCTCACCCAGGTAGAACCGCCCGGACGCGATCCGTGACGCCGGCCCCGGAAACTTCTTCCACGGGTGCCACGGCCACCGCCGGCAGGGCGCGCCGGACACACCCGCGCAGTGCCGCGTCACAGGGGGCGTGGCCGCGTGTCCAACCCGATGTGAGCGAACGAGAGGAGTCACCCGTGCCGCTGGCCCCCGAACAGGCCGCATCAGCGGTCGGTGAGGACCGGAGCGACACCGACGACACGTTGCTGGTCGTGCGGGCGGCCGAGGGGGACGAGGAGGCCTTCGCCGTCCTCGTGCGCCTCCACGCGCCCACGCTGGTGCGCATGGCCACCCGTATGCTCGGCAACGTGCCGGAGGCGGAGGACGCCGTGCAGGACGCCCTCATCAGCGCCTGGCGCAAGCTGCCCGAATTCCAGCGGCAGTCGACGTTCCGTACCTGGGTGTACCGCATCGTGACCAACCGCTGCCTGAACGTGCTGCGGGCCCGCAGACCCGTCGACCACCTGGACGCGGCAGACCAGGTGGCGGCCCCGGAGCACACCGTCTCACCGGCACGGATCGCGGAGTCGCACGCCGCGGTCGACGAACTCCAGACGGCGCTGACCGCGCTGTCGGCCGAGCAGCGTGCCTGCTGGGTGCTCAGAGAACTGGACGGTCAGTCCTACGAGTTCATCGCGCAGGCCGTCGGGATCAGCCAGGAGGCTGTCCGCGCCCGGGTCTTCCGCGCACGACGATCTCTCACACAACAACTGGGGGCCTGGCGATGACTGCCCGCACCGACCCTCCCCGCCCGTCGCAGCCGGACGGCGATGACGAACTGCTGCCCTGCGGCCGTTCGCTGGCCGAGGTCTGGGACCTCCGGGAGCAGGAGAAGCACGACCCGCACCTGGAGGGCTGCCTCCACTGCCGCCGAGCGGTCGACGAACTCGCGGTCCTGGAGACCTCGGTACGCCGGCTGCGCGAGCAGTCGTCCACGGCCGAGGCCTACGACGCCCGCGCACTGACCCACAGGATCATGGACGTCGTCCGCCTGGAACTGCGGCCCGGACGCCCGCTGCCCCTGGGCGAACCGGACGAGGACCTGTGGATCATGGAATCGGCGGCGGCCAGGACGGTCCGCGCGGCAGCCGAGACCGTCCGGGGCGTTCGCGCCGGCTCGTGCAGGATCACTCTCGAACGCCTTCCCGGCCGGGAAGCACCACTGATCGACGTACGACTCGAGATCCACGCGCCCGCCTCGGCACCCTTGCAGGACCTCGCGGAACAGGTCCGCCGCAGCGTTCTGACAGCGGTCGACGGCACCCTGGGCATGGTTCTGAACGGCATCGACATCCGGATCACCGACCTGCTCGACGCGGCGGACGAACCCGGGGAGGGGACGGACCGGTGAACGGTACGGCGCACATCGACGAGGTGGCCCGGGCGGTCCTGGGCGTGGAGGGCGTCGCCTTCCTCAAACCGGGAGTGGCGCAACAGGTGCGCTCCGCGCTGGCCGGCACGGGACGGGCCGGCGCGACGCGCGCCTCCGGGCTGCGGATGAGCCGGAGCGGCGGGGGAGGAGAAGGCACGTGGGACGTCGATGTGCACATCGTGGTGCTGGGCGAGGCACGGGCCGTCGACGTCGCCAGAGGGACGCGCGCGGCCGTCGCCGAATGCCTGAGAAGGATGTTCCCGGAGACGACCGCACCGGCCCGCATCACCGTGACGGTGACGGGCCTGCTGTGAGCGGCCCCCCGTGAGGAGCGCCGGTCAGCCGTCGACCCGGCGCCAGCCCGCCACCGGGCCTGGAACCGCCCCGTCCCCGGGGGTGATCCAGAACGCCTTCCCGAGTCCCGCGTCGAACTGGGCGCCGGCCCGGCCGTCGCCGGACGAGCGTCCGGTCAGGCGCCGCCCGATCCAGGGCATCAGATGCTGCCGGGCGAACCGGACGTCATCGATCCGCCGCTGCGCCCACCGGACGGGCACGGACGCGGGCATCGGGGTCCGCCAGTCGCTCTCCGCCGGCAGCCCCAGCGCCTGCCAGACCGCTTCGGCGACCCTGCGGTGCCCCTCGGCCGTCAGGTGGAGTCGGTCGACGTCCCACATGCGGGGATCGCCCAGCGACGGTGCGCCGTAGAGATCGGCCACCACGGCGCCGTGGCGGTCGGCCAGATCGCCGACGAGCGAGAACAGTTCCTCCATCCGGGGGCGGAAGCGTTCCATCACCGGACCGTTCCGTCCGGGGCTGCGCATCAGCACCAAGGTCTTGCACGACGGCGCGAGGCGCTCCACCGCCTCCTCCAGCCGGCCGCGGACCATGCCCATGTCGCACTTCGGCCGCAGGGTGTCGTTGAGCCCGCCGACGAGTGTGATCACATCCGGCCGCAGTGACGCGGCGACCGCGACCTGCTCGTCCACGATCTGACCGATGAGCTTGCCCCGGACGGCGAGGTTGGCGTACCGGAATCCGGGTGTGCGGGCCGCGAGGCGGGAGGCGAGGACGTCGGCCCAGCCGCGGTAGGAACCGTCGGGCAGCAGGTCCGACATGCCCTCGGTGAACGAGTCGCCGACCGCGACGAGACTGGTGTAGGAGGCATTCATTTCCATGGCGATGCCGATCGTACCGCGACGGCGGTGCACGGCCGGGACCGTGGAAGGGACCGTGGGAGGACCGAGGGGGCGCCCGCAGCCGGAGGCCGGCCGGACGCGGGGAGGGGCGTGGCCGAAGCCACGCCCCTCCCCTCCTCGCGGCGTCACAGGACGCCCACGTCAGCGGGCCTGGTGCCTGCCCACCAGCTCGCGCAGCACGTCCTCCATCGTGATCATGCCGGCCAGCCGGCCGTCCTCGTCGAGCACGGCCGCCAGATGCGTCCGGCTGCGCCGCAGCGCGGTCAGCACATCGTCCAGTGGAGTCGCCGCACGCACCCGGGCGATCGGCCTCAGTGCCGTCACCGGGAACGGGACGTCACGCGGTGTGGCGTCGAGGGCGTCCTTCACGTGCAGGTAGCCGATGATGCGCTGCTCGCTGTCCATCACCGGGAAGCGCGAGAAGCCCGACTCGTGGGAGAGCCGTTCCAGCTCCTCGGGGGTCGTGCCGACCCTGGTGTACAGCACCCGGTCGACCGGGATGAGCACGTCCCGGACCGGGCGCCGTCCCAGTTCCAGCGCGTGGCGCAGACGGTCCGCCGAACGGTCGTCGACGAGACCCGAGTCCTCGGCGTCCTTGACGAGACGCGCCAGTTCGTCGTCGGAGAAGGTCGCCGAGACCTCGTCCTTGGCCTCCACCCGCAACAGCTTCAGCAGTGTGTTCGCGAAGGCGTTGATCGCGAAGATCACCGGCTTCAGCGCCCTGGCGAGGGTCACCAGGGGAGGGCCGAGCAGCAGCGCGGTGCGGGCCGGCTCGGCGAGTGCGATGTTCTTCGGCACCATCTCACCGAGCAGCATGTGCAGGTACGTCGCCACGGTCAGGGCGATGACGAACGAGATCGGGTGCACCAGCCCGTGCGGTACCCCGACCGCGTCGAAGACGGGCTCCAGCAGATGGGCGATGGCGGGTTCGGCGACGATGCCCAGCACCAGGGTGCAGAGCGTGATGCCCAGCTGTGCCGCCGCGAGGAGCGCCGACACGTGCTCGAGACCCCAGATGACACTGCGGGCCCGCCGGTCCCCGGCCTCGGCCGCGGGTTCGATCTGGCTGCGGCGTACGGAGATCAGCGCGAACTCCGCGCCGACGAAGAAGGCGTTGACCACCAGGGTCAGAAGGCCGATGAAGAGCTGTACGGCGGTCATCGCGCGTCCTCCGCCGGCTCGTCGTCACCGGGCAGCGGCGCGTGCAGCAGAGCACGCGCGGCACGGTGCCCGGACGCGTCCACCACGTCGATCCGCCAGCCCGTGAGCTCCACGGTGTCGCCGACCACCGGAATGCGGCCGACCTCCGTGGCGATCAGCCCGGCCAGTGTCTCGTACGGGCCGTCCGGCACACGCAGCCCGATGGTGCGGAGCTGGTCGGTGCGGGCGGCGCCGTCGGCGGACCACAGGGTGCGCCCGTCCGCGTCCTCGCCCGCGGCCGCCAGGTCGGGGGTCTCGTGCGGGTCGTGCTCGTCCCGCACCTCCCCGACGACTTCCTCCACGATGTCCTCCAGCGTCACGACGCCCGCCGTGCCGCCGTACTCGTCGATGACGACGGCCATGGCCAGCTTTCCGGAGAGGCGGTCGAGCAGACGGTCCACGGTGAGGGTCTCCGGCACGAGCAGCGGTTCGCGCAGCATGTCGGACACCCGCTTGCGGGGCCGCTGCTCCGCGGGGACGGCCAGCACGTCCTTGATGTGCGCCACGCCCACGACGGTGTCCAGGCTGCCGCGGTAGACGGGGAACCTGGAGAGGCCGGTGGCCCGGGTGGCGTTCGCCACGTCCTCGGCGGTCGCCTGCACCTCGAGGGCGGTGACCTGGACGCGGGGCGTCATCACGTTCTCCGCGGTGAGTTCGGACAGGTTGAGGGTGCGTACGAAGAGCTCGGCGGTGTCCGCCTCGAGCGCGCCCTCCTTGGCGGAGTGGCGCGCCAGCGCCACCAGTTCCTGCGGGCTGCGGGCCGAGGCCAGCTCCTCCGCGGGCTCCAGGCCGAAACGCCGCACGATCCGGTTCGCCGTGTTGTTGAGGTGGCTGATGAACGGCCGGAAGACCGCCGTGAACGCACGCTGCGGTGCGGCGACGGCCCGGGCCACGGCCAGGGGGGAGGAGATCGCCCAGTTCTTCGGGACGAGCTCACCGACCACCATCAGGACCACGGTGGACAGCGCGGTACCGATGACGAGAGCCAGGGAGGAGGACACCCCGGGCGACAGCCCGGTCGCCTCCACCGGTCCCCGGATGAGCTTGGAGATGGACGGCTCGGAGAGCATGCCCACGATCAGGTTGGTGACGGTGATGCCGAGCTGCGCGCCGGAGAGCTGGTAGGTGAGGCTGCGTACGGCCTTGAGCGCTCCCGCGGCGCCGCGGTCACCGCGCTCCACGGATTCCTCGAGATCGGCACGCTCCACCGTGGTCAGGGAGAACTCGGCCGCCACGAACGCTCCGCAGGCGAGGGAGAGCAACAGCGCCACGAGGAGCAGGAGCACTTCGGTCATCGGTTCACCTCCGTCCCATGGTCGGGCAGGGGCGGGAGGATCGCGCGATGTCGGCGGTGTCGACTACTGGGGGGCTCGCCCATGGGCGGACGCTCACACCTTTCGAAAGGGTCGGACGGTCGAGGATCCATCGTAAAGGATCGGCAAAAAGCACTGTCCGGCGTACGGATTGCTGCTGTGCGCAGACCTCCGGCGGTCCTGGCCGGGTTCAGAGAGGCTTGACCCATCGCCGCCAGTGGTCCTCGCGATGGTAGCCAGCCGAGCCCCATGTGTGATGCGCCCGCTCGTTGGCCTCCAGCACCATGGCGTCGATCCGTCGTCCGCCCAGGGCGACGAAACGGCGCTCCGCGGCGTCCGTCAGCGCGGTGGCGATCCCCTGCCGGCGGCAGTCGGGGTGCACGGCCAGCCGGTACACGGAGCATCGCCACCCGTCGAAGCCCGCTATGACGGTTCCGGCGATCCTGCCGTCGCGCTCCGCGAGGATCAGGGCCCCGGGGTCCCGTGTGATCAGCCGGGCCACTCCGGCCTCGTCGTCGGTGATGCTGGTGCCCTCGGCCGCCGTGCGCCAGAAGCGCAGGACGGCGGCGATGTCCGGGTGGCCGGCGCAACGGATGTCAAGATCGGTCATGGTGCGAGCCAACCAGAGGGCTCGGGCGGGAGGCGACCGCTTTCCCGTCCCGGCCTCCGGCGTGCGGCCTCCGTTCCCCTTGCGGGTGCTAGCGCGCAGGCGCTAGCGTGATGGCGTGCCCAAGACTCAGCTGAACGTTCGCGTGGACGAGGCCACCGCCGAGGCAGCGCGGCAGCGTGCCCTCCAGCGGGGGATGAGTGTGAACCGCTACATAGAGGAACTCGTCAAACGGGATGCCGGCGAGGTGGGACACACCTTCGTCGAGGCCGCGGCCGACTTCATGAAGCAGTACGAGTCGGTGTTCGCCGAGGAGTTCGGCCCGGAGCGCGAAGGCACCCGTTGAATCTGCAGATCGACCTTTCCTGGCTGCTCATGGTCGCCGAGCACAAGACGCCCGGTGATCCACAGGTCGTCGACTGGGGTGCGCTCGTCGCCGCGGTCAGCCGGCACGAGGCGGAGATCTTCGGCAGCCCCGTCTACAGCGATCCGCACTCCCGGGCGGCCGCCCTTCTCCAACTGCTCCTCCACGTGCCCGCGCTCGAGCACTCCAACGCGATGTTCGCCTCCGCCGTCGCCTACGGCTATCTCGTCGCATCCGGCCTGAAGGTCATCACCTCCCCCGAACAGGTCCGCGATCTGGCCCGGCTGGTGAAGGAGGGCAAGGCCGACGTCAGGGCCATCGCCGACGAGCTGCGTCGCTGGAGCCTGTGACCGGGCTCCTCAGCCCTACCCGGCCGCACGGTCCACCACGGCGGACCGGCGGGCCACACCGATCACGCACGGGGAGCTCGGCAGCCGCACGCCCTTCTCCGGTACCCGGAACCGGCGGTACGTCCCCAGCTCGAAGCCGGCCGCCTCGATGGCCGCGACCGTGTCCCGCGCCGTGTGACAGCCCCCGAAGAGCAGCGGCCAGAGGGTGCGGTCCGCCGCCCGCTGGACCGTCGCCAGCTTCCCCTCGGGTGCCAGGGTGTGCTCGAAGAAGCGCAGCTCACCGCCCGGCCTCAGCACGCGCTTGATCTCCGAGAGCGCTCGCGGCAGATCCCGCACGGTGCACAGGACCAGCGAGGCCACCGCCGCGTCGAACGCCTCGCTCTTCACCGGCAGCGCCTCGGCGGTCCCCGGCACCACGTCGACCGGCACCTCGGCACGCATCGCCGCGCCGGCCGCCATCTGTCGCAGACCGCGCTCGGGCTCGATCGCCACCACCTCCGAGACGGCACCCGGGTAGTGGGTGAAATTGAGGCCGTTACCCGCGCCGATCTCGATGACACGGCCCGACAGGCTGGCGAGGAGTTCGTCGCGACGGCCCGCCAGCCCTCCCCTGAGATCGGCGATCACGCTCAGCCGGGCGTAGAAACGGGCGAAGACCGGGTGGTGGACAGCGTCCCGGGGGACGGGTGTGCTGCGCCGTCGCATGATCGGGCCTCCTCGGAGGGCGCGTGAATACGGCTCTCCTTCGATTCTCCCCCTGTACGGGCCCGACGATTCCCCGCGGCGCGGGCCCGTACGGCCGCTCAGCCGGCGGGACGGTCGCCGCCCAGCCCGGGTGCCAGCCAACTCCTCGCCCGCGCCCGGAAGTCGGCCGGTTCCAGCGACCCGGCGCCGGCCGGCACCACGCCCAGCAGAGGGGCGCCCGCCGAGACCGGAAGGTCGTCGATGTTGCACCGTGAGGCCAGGTCCGGATCGGCCGGCATGCTCCCCACCACGACTCCGGGACAGGAGAGTCCCCGTGTCCGCAGGGCCTCCGTCGTCAGCGCGGTGGCGTTGAGGGTTCCGAGGCCCGCGGGCGCCACCACCAGCACGGGCGCCTCCATCAGCCGTGCGGCGTCCGCGAGTGTGGCCCCCTCCTCGTCGAAGCGCACGAGCAGTCCGCCCGCACCCTCGACCAGTACGAGGTCGTGCTCCGTCCTCAACTTCTGGGCTGCCTCGGCGATCTCGTAGGGGCGTACGGGTGCGAGACCGGCGCGGCGTGCCGCCGTCCCGGGCGCCAACGGCTCCGGGAAGCGCGCCAGTTCGACCGCCGTGACATGCGGGCCCGCGAGGCGCGCCACCTCGGCCGCATCCCCCGGTTCGCCCGGGGCGAGCCCCGTCTGGGCCGGCTTGAGCACCGCGACCCGGAGGTCCCGGTACGCCGCCGCCACCGCCGCGGTCACGATCGTCTTGCCGATCTCGGTGCCCGTACCGGTCACCACGAGGATCGTCATCTCAGCCCTCCTTCGCCGCGGCGCACACGGCCCGGCAGATCCTTGCCACGTCGTCGTCGCCGGTCACATAGGGCGGCATCGTGTACACGAGGTCGCGGAACGGCCGCAGCCAGACGCCCTCGCGCACCGCGGCCCGCGTGGCGGCCGCCATGTCCACCTCGTGATCGAGCTGTACGACCCCGATGGCACCCAGCACCCGGACATCGCGTACGCCCGGTACCCCGGCGGCCTCCGCCAGTCCCCGTCGCAGTCCGGCGCCGATCCGCTTCACCTCCAGCTCCCAGTCCTGGCCCAGCAGCAGGTCCACGGACGCGCAGGCGACCGCCGAGGCGAGCGGGTTGCCCATGAACGTCGGTCCGTGCGCCAGGACCGGCACGTCGCCGCTCGAGATGCCCTCCGCCACCCGCGAGGTGCAAAGCGTCGCCGCCAGTGTCAGATATCCGCCGGTCAGTGCCTTCCCGACACACATGACGTCCGGTGACACCCCGGCGTGCCCGGCCGCGAACAACTGCCCGGTCCGGCCGAACCCCGTCGCGATCTCGTCGAACACCAGCAGCACGTCGTGCTCGTCGCACGCCTCGCGGAGCACCCGCAGATACGCGGGGGAGTGGAATCGCATACCACCCGCGCCCTGCACCACGGGCTCCACGATCACCGCTGCCAGCTCGTCGGCGTGGGAGGCCACCAGCTCGCGCAGATGCCTCGCGTACGCCTCGTCGGGTTCGGCGTCGAAGCCGTCCGGAGGGGCGTCCGCGAAGACCTGCCGGGGGAGGGAGCCCGACCACAGCTCGTGCATCCCGCCCTCGGGGTCGCACACCGACATGGGCTGCCAGGTGTCCCCGTGGTACCCGCCGCGCCACGTCAGCAGCCGGCGCTTGGCGGGCCGCCCCGCCGAACGCCAGTACTGCAGGCACATCTTCACCGCGACCTCGACGGAGACCGACCCCGAATCGGCGAGGAAGACGTGCTGGAGGGGCTCCGGGGTGATCTCCACCAGACGGGTCGCCAGCCGGACGGCGGGCTCGTGCGTGAGCCCGCCGAACATCACATGACTCATCCGGTCCAGCTGGTCGCGTGCGGCCTCGTTGAGTACCGGATGGTTGTAGCCGTGGACCGCCGACCACCAGGACGACATGCCGTCCACCAATTCGGTCCGGCCGTGGGCGGGTTCGGCGAGCCGGAGACGTACCCCGGACGCGGACTCCACGACCAGCGGCTCCTGGCGGCCCGGCATCGGACCGTAGGGGTGCCAGACGTGGGCCCGGTCCAGGGCACGGAGCCGAGCCGGGTCGATCCGATCAGGCATTGGGGGCGAGGTCCGTCCCGGCGCCGCGACGGCGGACCGCCACCAGGTCGGTGCGCGCCGTCAGGGGCTCCGACGGCTCCGCGACGGAGGCCGTTCCGGTGTCCTCACCGCACGGACCGCAGCCGCCGCCGTGCGAACCGCACCCGCCTGCCCCGTGGGCATCCGGAGCGTCGCCCCCGTGAGAGCCGCAGCCGGTGGCCGCGGGGACGCGGTGCCCGGGGAGAGTCGTCGTGTCCGCACCCTCCACCTCGAAGCCCGCGTCCGCGATCATGTCGAGATCGGTCTGGCCGGACTGTCCCTCGCTGGTCAAGTAGTCGCCGAGGAAGATGGAGTTGACCAGGTTCAGGGCGAGCGGCTGCATCGAGCGCAGATGGACCTCGCGACCGCCCGCGAGCCGTACCTCGACGTCCGGGCAGACGAACCTGACCATCGCCAGGATGCGCAGGCACCGCTGCGGAGTCAGGTGCCAGTCCTTCGCGAGCGGCGTCCCCTCCATGGGGATCAGGAAGTTCACCGGCACCGAGTCGGGATCCAGCGCGCGCAGGGAGAACACGACGTCCACCAGGTCGGCGTCGGTCTCGCCCATCCCGGCGATCAGACCGGAACACGCCGACAGGCCGGCGGCCTGGGCCTGCTGGACGGTGTCCACCCGGTCGGCGTACGTGTGGGTGGTCGTGATCTCCCCGTACGTCCCCTCCGAGGTGTTGAGGTTGTGGTTGTACGCGTCGGCCCCCGCCGACCTCAGCCGGTCGGCCTGGCCCTCCGACAGCAGACCGAGGCACGCGCACACCTCGACGCCCTCGTGCTGCTCCTTGATGGCCTCGATCGTCTGCGACACCCGGTCGACGTCGCGGTCGGTCGGTCCCCGGCCGCTGGCCACCAGGCACACCCGCTTGGCACCGCCGGCCACCCCCGCGGCAGCGGCCTTCCGCGCCTCGTCCGGCTTGAGCCAGGTGTACTTGAGGATCTCGGCCTTGGAGCCGAGGCGCTGCGAGCAGTACGAGCAGTCCTCGGGGCAGAGCCCGGACTTCAGGTTCACCAGGTAGTTGAGTTTGACGCGCCGGCCGAACCACTGGCGGCGCACCTTTCCGGCCGCGGCCACCACGTCGAGCAGTTCGTCGTCGGAGGTCGCCAGTACGGCGAGCGCTTCGTCCCGGGTCGGCAGTTCGCGCCGCAGCCCCTTGTCCACCAGCGAGTTCAGCAGGTCCATGGCCTTGATCCTGACGTACGGCACCGCCATCGGCCAAGGAGGAACCGGACAGTACGTCCGGTCGATGCTGTGGGTATTGCCACACCCTGGCCTGTTGCGCACCCGGCTAAGGTCTGTGAGCTGCCTACAAAAAGGGACCCGCTCATGTCCTACGCCCCCTTCGACTGGATCGACGACGAGGCCCGGCGCCGGGCCGAAGCCGGACTCGTCCGGACGCTGCGCCCCCGGGCCGCGGAGACGGAACTGCTGGACCTCGCCGGCAACGACTACCTCGGGCTGAGCCGTGATCCCGAAGTGACGGCGGCGGCGGCAGCGGCGGCACGGACCTGGGGGGCGGGCGCCACCGGATCACGGCTCGTCACGGGGTCCACCGAACTGCACGCCGCACTGGAGCGCGAACTGGCGGCCTTCTGCGGGTTCGAGGCGGCCCTGGTGTTCTCCTCGGGCTACGCGGCGAACCTCGCCGTGCTCACGGCGCTGACCGGACACGACTCGCTGATCGTCTCCGACGCGGGCAACCACGCCTCGATCGTGGACGGCTGCAGGCTCTCCCGGGCCGCCACAGCCGTCGTCCCGCACGCGGACCCCGAGGCCGTACGCAAGGCACTCCGGGCGCACGGCGGGCGGGCGCTGGCCGTGACCGACTCCGTCTTCTCGGTCGACGGGGACGCCGCCCCGCTCGGCGTACTCGCCGGCGTCTGCCGGGAAGCGGGTGCGCCCCTGGTGGTGGACGACGCGCACGGACTCGGCGTCCTGGGGGAGGGCGGGCGCGGCGCACTCGCGGCAGCCGGGCTCGCGGGCGGCGAGGGGATCGTCGCCACGCTCACACTCTCCAAGTCGCTCGGCAGCCAGGGCGGAGCCGTACTCGGCCCCGCCCGGGTCGTCCGGCACCTGGTCAACACGGCCCGTACGTTCATCTTCGACACGGGACTCGCGCCGGCGGCCGTCGGCGGGGCCCTGGGCGCGCTGCGGCTGCTGCGCCGCGAACCCGAACGCGCGGCGAGGGTCCGGGACGTCGCCGTGGAGCTCCACGGGCGGCTGGTGGCGGCCGGTCTGACCGCCGTGCGTCCCGACGCCGCCGTCGTGTCGGTCCGCGCGCCCTCGGCGGAGTCGGCGGTGCGCTGGGCCGCCGACTGCCGTGCCGCGGGGCTCGCCGTGGGATGCTTCCGGCCGCCGTCGGTACCCGACGGGATCTCGCGGCTGAGGCTGACCGCCCGTGCCGACCTGACTCAGGAGCAGATCGCGACCGCCGTGGACACGATCCTCGCGACGGCGCCCCTGCCGGTCGGCTGACCGGACGGCCGCCCGGGCCGGGACAGGTGCCCTGTCCGTGCGAGGCCGGGGCGGCGGAGTTCACCGTATCGGGCGATAGATATATGCATATCTTGGTGGATGGCCGTCATGGAGGGCGGCATCGGTGGCAGTCTGACGCGAGGCACAATCCAGGCCGGCCGTGGGCCGGTCGGGCGCGAAAGGGACGGCGTCGCCATGGCAGACCATCAGGAAGCAACCGTCACTCTGCCGAGCGATCCGGTCTCGGTCTCCGCGGCCCGGAGGTTCGTGGCCCGAGTGGTCGCGGACTGGGGCCTGGCCGAGGACGGCGACACCGCCGACACCCTCCGGCTGATCGTCTCGGAACTCGCCACCAACGCCGTCCAGCACACCTTCGGGCAGTCGCCCACCTTCACCGTCGACCTCCGGCTCGACCGGGACGTCGAGTTCTACCTCGGCGTGACGGACAGCCACCCCCGCTGGCCCCAGCGTTTGCCCGCCGCGGTGCGGCAGGACAACGGCCGCGGCATGGTGATCATCCGGGCCCTGGCCAAGGAGCACGGAGGCCGGCTCGGCGTCAGCCCCACCCCGGACGGGGGGAAGACCGTGTCGATCGCCCTTCCCTGGCCCGTTCCCGCGCGGGCCTGACGCCTTCGCACGGGGCGTCCAGGCCCGGGCCAGGGTTCGGGCGCCGGTCCGGCCGCGCACCGCCCGTGTGATGCGGGGCGCGGCCCCCGACGCGTCGGTCAGCGTCCTGGCGCCCGGTCCCCTGCCGCGCCGCACCAGCGGGGGAGGAACGTCAGCGGACCCTCCCGTACCAGACCTTCCCGGACCAGATCTTCTCCAGCCGGACCACCGCCCCGGCCTTGGGCGAGTGCCAGATCCTCCCGCTGCCCGCGTAGATGCCGACGTGGTACACACTGCGGCCCGCGTGGAAGAAGACCAGGTCGCCGCGTTTCCGCTGCGACCTGGAGATATGGCGGGTCTTGTTGTACTGCTGCTGCGCCGTGCGGGGGAGTTTTTTGCCGGCCTTCTTGAACGAATAGAGCGTGAGCCCTGAGCAGTCGAACCGGGAGGGGCCCGTGGCGCCCCATCGATAGGGTGCGCCCTTCTTCGAGGCGGCGATCTTGAGCGCCTTCGTCGCGTGGGTGGCGGCCTCGGCTTCGGGCGCGAAGCCCGGGGCCAGCACCGTGGTGCCTACGGCGAAGGTCAGGACCGAGGCGGTACCGACCCGGGCGAACAGAGACGGGACATGAACCTGCGCAGTCATGCGCAACCCTTCGTCAGCCGCCTGTGAAGGATGACCTGTCGGGTTCGGGCTGGCGAAGTTGCCCGGCCGCGTGCAGCGGCTTCACCCCGAGGGCCGTCCGGAACTCCGGCCGGCCCGTTGTGCTCGGGTCCTCCACTCCTGCCGATCCACTCCTGTCGACCAGGCATCCGGACGGCGGCAGGACTCGGCGTCCGCCCGGACCGCCCCGCCGCGGCGGCGGGGGCTTGTCGTCCCAGGGATCTTTACCTACGCGCTGCCGGATTTCCTGTCTGAAGTGCCGTTATGTGAGAGTCGTCACGACTGATCCGATCGAGTGGACGCGGTCTGCGCCGAGTCGCCGCGACCGGACCCGACCAGCCGTGTACCAGCGATGGAGCAACGCGTTCCGTTCAGTGTCCGCCCCGGTTGCGCAAGTTGGGCTGTCCCTCGGGCGGGGGACCTCCTACGCCGATCGAGCGAGGGAAACTCGTCAGCCCGCCGGGCGTGTCGCACACCTGTGCCGAAGAGGTCGGTGTGATCGGCCAGTCGGTGGTGAACACGCTCAACTCGAAGGCTCCTGAGGCAGGGCGACGCGGCCCGCCCGGCGATCTCCGTCGAGCAGCCGCAACGCCCTGGCCAGGGTTTCCGCGTGGATCTGCGACTCACCCCGCTCATGCATCAGTACGAGTGCCTCCCGTAAGGCCACGGCCCGCGACGCGAGGGCCTGGGCCGCCCGGAGCGCTCCGTAGGTGTCGCTGCCCCGGGCGGGGTTGATGCGCCCGACCTGGTCGAGCACCTCCAGGTAGCGGTCGATGAACTCGGCCTCGGCGCGGGTCAGTGCGGGAAGTGGGGGGAACTGCGGTGGGAGCATCGGGTGTTCACCTCGACGAGTGCGGCGGCTGGGACGGCGTGCGGTTCTCCATGACGTGGTCCACCAGCCCGAACGCCAGGGCGGCCTCGGCGTCGAGAATGGTGTCCCGCTCGATGTCGGCGCTGATCCGCTCTGCGGAACGACCCGTGTGGCGGGCCAGCAGGGACGTGAGCAGCTCGCGCTCGCGCGTCAACTCGCGGGCGCGGATCTCGAGATCGGACGGCTGGCCCTGGACCGGCTCGTCCAGAGCGGGTTGCTGGATGAGTACCCGGGCGCCCGGCAGGGCATGTCGGCGTCCCGGCGCGCCGGCGGCGAGGAGCACGGCGGCGGCCGCCCCGGCCTGCCCGAGGCAGAAGGTCTCCACCTCGCAGGCGAGGAACCGCATGGTGTCGTAGATCGCCGTCATGGCGTCGAACGAGCCTCCCGGCGAGTTGATGTACAGGGAGAGCGGCCGGTCGGGGTCCGCGTGCTCCAGATACATGAACTGGGCGACGAGGTCGGTCGCCGCGGTGTCGTCGACCGGCGTACCGAGAAAGACGATCCGCTCGGACAGCAGCTTCGCGTACGGATCCGTGTTCCGGGTTCCGTGGGCGGTGCGCTCGGTGAACTCGGGCAGAACGTAGCGGGCGGCGGTACGGAACATGGCGATGCCTTTCCTGGGGGCCTCGGGCTGCACGAAATCGACGTACGTAAAAAATGTACAGGACGTACAGGAGGTTAGAATGGGGTCATGGCCTACGAGATTCCGGTGACGCAAGCCCGGGCGGAGCTCGCCGAACTGATCAACCGTGTCGTCTACGGCGGTGAGCGTGTGGTGGTGACCCGTCACGGGAAGCCGTTGGTCGCCCTGGTCTCCGCCGCTGACCTGCAGCGACTGGAGAGCGAGGAGGCCGAGGCGCGGGAGGCCGCCGCCGAGGAGCAGGTGATCAGCTCGGTGTGCTCGCTGCGCTCCGTGCCGTCCGCCACGGGCGAGCGGCACCGCTTCGGTATCGCCGCCGAGCACCGGGGTCACGAGGAGCGGGAACGCTGACGTCCGCGCGGGCTCCCGGTGACGACGAAGAGCTGTGCCCCCACCTCTCCCGGTGGGGGCACGGCTCTTTCCGGCGGTGTGCCGTCAGCTCGTGAGGGCCGGTTCGCGAGCGTGACCGGGTGCCACCGCCTCCTCGGCCTTCGGCTTCCGGCGGCCGCCGGTCAACACCGCGGCCAGGCCCAGTACGGCCCACGCCGCCAGGACCGGCGCCGCGCCGCTCGCCGCGGCCCCGTCGAAGAACGCGACCGACCTCAGCAGTGAGCCACCGGCGCCCGGCGGGAGCCACTGGCCGATCGCCCCGACCGGTTCGGGGAGCAGTTCGGGCGCGCTCGTGACACCCGAGAAGGAATTGCCGAGCAGCACCATCAGCAGCGCGCCCAGGCCGATGCCCTTCGTGCCGAGCAGCGCCGCGAGCCCGGCCACGGCCGACCCTATGGCCAGCACGGTGAGCCCGATGGCGCCCGCTTCCGTCCACCAGTCCCCGGTGATCACGCCCAGCCAGCTGTGGGCGATCGCCGTGGCGGCCACGCCCACCAGCCCGGCCGCGCCGACGAGGGTCAGGGCCGCCCGGGAGCCGCGCAGCCCCATGAGGGTGATCATCGCCCCCGCGGCGACACCGGCGAGGGCCAGGGGCATGATGCTCGCGCCCAGGGCAGCGCCGCGTGGGTCCGCCTTCGGGGCCGCGACGACGTCGGTGACCGGTACGGCTGCCCCGGCGGGCGCGGCCGCCTTGACGGCCTCGGTCAGCAGCTGGGCGACGACAGGACTCGCCGCCGAGGCGGTGAGCAGCTGCGGACCCTTGCCGGTGACGACGACGGCGCCGTATACGACGCGGTCCCCGATGGCCTCGCGGGCCGCCGCCGCGTCCGCGTACCGGTGGATCTCGAAGGCGCCTTCGCGCTGCTCGAACGCCTGCTGCAGCTGATCGGCCGCCGGCGCGGGACCCGCGACGCCCACGGGCAGGTCGCGCGGGGCGATCCGGGCCGCGGGCCACGAGAAGGCCCAGAGGCTGAGTGTCACGATCAGCGGGACGAGCAGGATGACGGCGACCGCGCGTCGGTTCGGCGCAGCAGGCATGACGGCTGCCTCAATTCAAAGAGAAGGATCGTTCGTTTTACTTTGTGCGGACACTGTCCGCTCCGCCCTGGGCGCTTGTCAAGAAGGAACGTTCGTTTTAGATTGGCACCATGGCACGTGTATCCCAGGAGCACCTCGACGCCCGCCGCCGCCAGATCCTCTCCGGGGCGGCGCACTGCTTCGCGCGCAACGGCTTCCACAGTGCGTCGATGCAGGACGTGCTGAAGGAGGTGGGCCTGTCCGCCGGGGCTGTCTACCGCTATTTCGCGGGCAAGGAGGACCTGATCGCGGCCATCGCCGACGAGGCGTTCGGCGGCATCCGCCGTGCGTTCGAGGAGGCCGCCGAGTCGACTCCGCCGCCCACGCCCGACGTGTTGCTGGGCAGGGTGCTGCGGGGGGTGTTCGAGGGGCAGATGTACGGCTTGGAGCGCCGCGCGTGCGCCGCGCTCGTCGTCCAGGTGTGGGCCGAGACCCTGCGCGACGACCGGCTCTCGAACACGCTCGCCGAGGGGTATGCGGGCATGCGCGTGGCCTGGGCCAGGCTGGTCGAGGCCTACCGCGCGGCCGGGCTCATGCCGTCCGGCGTGCCGGCCGACGACGTCGCCCGGACCATGATCGCGACCGCCCAGGGGTTCATCGCGCAGGAGGCGCTGTTCGGCGGGGTCGAGCCCGGAGTCCTGGAGAACGGGCTGCGCGCGCTGATGTCCATGGATCTGCAAAAGATCAGTTAACGCGCCGGAAAAACTTGCGCCCTAACGTGCAATACCTGGTCGCGGAATCCTCTTCATCGTTCAACAGAGTGTTGAAGGCGGGATAGGGTCCCGCTGCGCCCGGGGCAGGTACCGGGCGGTAGACGAAGAGGGTGGAAGCGTGCAACTGACTCCGCACGAACAGGAACGCCTGCTCATCCATGTGGCGGCCGACGTGGCAGAGAAGCGCAGGGCGCGCGGACTGCGGCTGAACCACCCCGAGGCGATCGCGCTGATCACCTCGCACCTCCTGGAGGGCGCCCGCGACGGCCGGACCGTGGCCGAACTCATGGCCTCCGGCCGGAAGGTGCTCACCCGTGACGACGTCATGGAGGGCATCCCGGAGATGATCCACGACGTCCAGGTGGAGGCCACCTTCCCGGACGGCACCAAGCTGGTCACGGTCCACGAGCCGATCGTCTGACGGGGGAGCAGCCGATGATCCCCGGAGAGATCCTCTACGCGCGGAGCGCGGTGCCGCTCAACGAGGGCCGTCCCGTCACCCGCCTCACCGTCCTCAACGCCGCCGACCGGCCCGTCCAGGTCGGTTCGCACTACCACTTCGCCGAGGCCAACACCGGCCTCGAGTTCGACCGCCGCGCGGCCCACGGGCTGCGGCTGAACATCGCCGCCGGAACCGCCGTGCGCTTCGAGCCCGGAATCCCCGTCGACGTCGAACTCGTCCCGCTCGCAGGTCTGCGCGTCGTTCCCGGACTGCGCGGCGACACCGGAGGTCCCCTCGATGCCTGAGCTCAGCCGTCCCGTGTACGCAGACCTGTTCGGGCCCACCACCGGTGACCGCATCCGGCTCGCCGACACCGGTCTCGTCGTCGAGATCGAGGAGGACCGGTCCGGCGGTCCCGGACTGGCCGGGGACGAGGCCGTCTTCGGCGGAGGCAAGGTGATCCGCGAGTCGATGGGCCAGGCGCGGACCACCCGTGCCGAGGGCGCCCCCGACACCGTGATCACCGGTGCCGTCATCATCGACCACTGGGGCGTCGTCAAGGCCGACATCGGCATCCGCGACGGCCGGATCACCGGGATCGGCAAGGCCGGGAATCCCGACACGATGGACGGGGTCCACCCCGAACTGGTCATCGGGCCCGAGACCGAGATCATCGTGGGCAACGGCAAGTTCGTCACCGCCGGCGCCATCGACGCGCACGTCCACTTCATCTCGCCGACCCTCGTCGACCAGGCCCTGTCCTCCGGGATCACCACACTCGTCGGCGGGGGTACGGGCCCGGCCGAGGGGACCAAGGCCACCACGATCACCCCGGGGCCCTGGCATCTGGCCCGGATGTTCGAGGCGCTGGACGGCTACCCCGTCAACATCGGACTGCTCGGCAAGGGCAACACGATGTCGCGCGAGGCCATGCACTCCCAACTGCGCGCCGGGGCACTCGGGTTCAAGATCCATGAGGACTGGGGAGCGACCCCCGCCGTCATCGACACCTGCCTGGGCGTCTGCGAGGAGACCGGAGCCCAGCTCGCCATCCACACGGACACGCTCAACGAGGCCGGGTTCGTCGCCGACACGCTGGCCGCCATCGCCGGGCGCTCGATCCACGCGTACCACACCGAAGGCGCGGGAGGCGGCCACGCCCCCGACATCATCAGCGTGGTGTCGGAGCCCTACGTCCTGCCCAGCTCCACCAACCCGACCCGCCCGCACACCGTCAACACGATCGAGGAACACCTCGACATGCTGATGGTCTGCCACCACCTCAACCCCACCGTCCCGGAGGACCTCGCCTTCGCCGAGTCACGCATCCGGCCCTCGACCATCGCGGCCGAGGACATCCTGCACGACCTCGGAGCCATCTCGATCATCTCCTCGGACTCCCAGGCGATGGGCCGCATCGGCGAGGTGATCCTGCGCACCTGGCAGACCGCCCACGTGATGAAGCGGCGGCGCGGCGCGCTGCCGGGCGACGGGGCCGCCGACAACCACCGCGCACGTCGCTATGTCGCCAAATACACCATCAACCCGGCGGTGGCCCAAGGGCTGGACCGTGAGATCGGCTCCGTGGAACCGGGCAAGCTCGCCGACCTCGTCCTGTGGGACCCGGCGTTCTTCGGCGTCAAGCCGCAGACAGTGATCAAGGGGGGCCAGATCGCCTACGCGCAGATGGGCGACGCCAACGCCTCGATCCCCACGCCGCAGCCGGTCATGCCCCGTCCGATGTTCGGGGCCGTGGGACGGGCCCCCGCCGCCAACTCCTTCAACTTCGTCTCCTCCGCGGCCGTCGAGGCCGGGTTGCCGGAACACCTCGGACTCGGCAAGAGGTTCGTGCCGATCAGCAGCACCCGTGGCGTCACCAAGGCGGACATGCGCGAGAACGACGCCCTGCCCCGGGTCGAGGTCGACCCCGACAGCTTCGCCGTCACCATCGACGGTGATCCTGTCGTCCCAGCCCCCGCCGCGGAACTCCCGATGGCCCAGCGCTACTTCCTCTTCTGAGGACGGGACGGCACCTCATGACGACGCGCGCAGCCCTGCTCGTCCTCGCCGACGGCCGGTTCCCCGCCGGTGGCCACGCCCACTCCGGTGGCGCCGAACCGGCCGTCAAGGCAGGACACATCAGGAACGCCCAGGACCTGGCGGACTTCTGCCTGGGCCGGCTCCACACGACCGGGCTCACCGCGGCCGCCCTCGCCGCGGCCGCGGCCCACGGCCTCGACCCGCTCGCCCTCGACGAGGCCGCGGACGCCCGTACCCCCTCGCCCGCGCTCAGAGCCGTCGCCCGCAAACTCGGCCGGCAGCTGATGAGGGCGGCGCGGGCCACCTGGCCCAGCCCCGCACTCACCGCGCTCGCCGAAGCCCGGCCGCGCGGCGCCCACCAGCCGGTCGTCCTCGGGCTCACCGCCCGCGCCGCGGGTCTGGAGCCCTCCGACGCCGCGCACTGCGTCGCCTACGAGACGGTCAGCGGCCCCGCCACCGCGGTGGTCCGCCTGTTGTCCCTGGACCCTTTCGAGGCCACGGCCGTGCTCGCCCGGCTGGCACCCGCACTCGACGAGGTCGCCGAACAGGCGGCCGAGGCGGCGCGGCACGGTATCGACGCGCTGCCCGCCGCCTCCGCCCCCCTGCTCGACATCACGGCCGAGGCCCACGCGGCCTGGCCGGTCCGCCTGTTCGCCTCCTGAATCACGACTCCCGGAGCCCCCTGCCCGCGCCCGGCCGGCGGGAGCCCCGTCCCACCCGCCCTCACCTGGAGCCGCACCCATGCACCTCGACCACACACACGACGGCCCCGCGGCCGTCAGCGCCGACGCCGCCCGCCCCGACGGCACCCGCCGCGCGCTGCGCATCGGCCTCGGCGGCCCGGTCGGTTCGGGCAAGACGGCCACCGTCGCGGCCCTCTGCCGCCTCCTGCGCGACCGTGTCTCCATCGCCGTCGTCACCAACGACATCTACACTCGCGAGGACGCCGCCTTCCTCCTCCGCAACGCGGTGCTTCCGCCCGAGCGCATCCAGGCCGTGGAGACCGGCGCATGCCCGCACACCGCGATCCGCGACGACATCTCCGCCAACCTCGAAGCGGTCGAGGACCTGGAGGACTCCGTGGGCCCGCTCGATCTGATCCTTGTTGAATCGGGCGGCGACAATCTGACGGCCACGTTCTCCCGAGGGCTCGTCGACGCCCAGATCTTCGTCATCGACGTCGCGGGAGGTGACGACATCCCGCGCAAGGGCGGCCCCGGTGTCAGTACCGCCGACCTGCTCGTCGTCAACAAGACCGACCTCGCCCCCTACGTCGGCTCCGACCTGGACCGGATGGCGCGCGACGCCGCGGCCCAGCGTGGGGAACTGCCTGTGGTGTTCACCTCCCTGACCGGTGCCGACGGTGTCGCGCCCGTCGCCGACTGGGTGCGGGCGCGGCTCGCGGACTGGGCCGTATGAGCGTCACGGCCACCGCCCGGATCACCGCCGTCGCGGACGGACGGGGCTCCACCGCGCTTCCGTTGCTCGAAAGCGACGGGCCGCTCGCCCTGCGCCGGACCCGGTCCCCGGAGACCGGGTACGCGCGCGTCACCGTGGTCGGCGCGATGAGCGCGCCACTCGGCGGCGACCGGCTCGCCGTCGAGGTACGGGCCGAGGACGGGGCCCGGCTGACGGTGGACGCCGCGGCCGCCACCGTGGCGCTGCCGGGGGCCGGTCCGGACGCCGGGCCGGCGTCGTACACCGTGCGGCTGAGCGCGGGGGAGGGGGCCGAGCTCCGCTGGCTCCCCGAACAGCTCGTCTCCGCCCGCGGCAGTGCGCTCGACATGACCACCCGGGCCGACCTCGCGCCCACCGCCCGTCTGGTGCTCCGCGAGGAACAGGTCCTGGGTCGGCACGGCGAAACCACCGGACGGCTCTCGACCCGTCTCACGGTGCGCAGAGCCGGACGGCCGCTGCTCGACCAGCACCTGGCCTACGGGCCGGGAGCACCCGGAGGGTGGGACGGCGCGGTCGTCCTGGGCGGTCACCGGGCCGTCGGCCAACTTCTCCTGGTCGACCCCGCGTTCGACCACGGCCTCCCCGCCCCACGGCTGCTCGGCACCACCGCGGCACTCACCCCGCTGGCCGGCCCCGCCGTTCTGGTGACCGCGCTCGCCCCGGACGCCCGGCTGCTGCGAGCCGTGCTGGACGAGGCACTGGAAGGCCTGTTGAAGGATTCAAGGGCCCTCCGGAGGCGCTGAGTTCGCTCAGCGGGACAACGACACCGGTTATTGGTTCGGTAAAGAAACACGCGTACGCCCTGTTCTCGGCAACCTCACAGACGAAAGGATCCACCTGGACGCATGAACCAACGCGCCGCCACCGCGGCGCATCACGCAGGGGGAGGTTCCACTTGAGACGCACAGCGGTGCTCGGTTCGGCCGGCACTCTGATCGCGGGCACGCTCATAGCGGGGGCGATGGCCGCACCCGCCGCAGGTGCCGACAGCCGGCACCACGGCGACCGGGAAGCGCGCGGCGTGCAGATCGCCGCGGACCGGGCCGCGGACGCGGGAATCGACTGGGCGGACTGTCCGGCCGACTGGGCGATCGCCGCGCCCATCCAGTGCGGCTGGGTGAGCGTTCCGCTCGACTACGCCAAGCCGAACGGCAAGCAGATCAAGCTCGCCGTGGACCGGCACGTCAGCACGGGCACGAAGGAAGAGCGCCAGGGCGCGCTCGTCTACAACCCCGGCGGTCCCGGCGGCTCGGGCATGGCGTTCCCGAAGCGCATCGTCACCAAGAACCCGCTCTGGACGAAGGCCGCGAAGGCGTACGACTTCGTGGGCTTCGACCCGCGCGGCGTCGGCCACTCGGCGCCGATCTCCTGCATCGACCCGCAGGAGTTCGTGAAGGCCCCCAAGGCCGACCCGGTGCCGGACAGCGAGGCCGACAAGCGCGCCCAGCGCAAGCTCGCGGCCGAGTACGCCGACGGCTGCGCCGAGCGCAGCGGCGAGATGCTCCCGCACATGACGACGCCCGACACCGCACGCGACCTGGACGTGATCCGCGCCGCGCTCGGCGAGAAGAAGCTCAACTTCCTCGGTGTCTCCTACGGCACCTACCTGGGCGCGGTCTACGGCACGCTCTTCCCGACGCACGTGCGCCGCATGGTCGTCGACAGCGTGGTCAACCCGGCGAAGGACAACATCTGGTACGAGGCCAACCTCAACCAGGACGTCGCCTTCCAGACCCGCTGGAACGACTGGAAGGCATGGGTCGCGCAGAACGACGCCGCCTACCACATCGGTGACACGCCCGAGAAGGTCGAGCAGGCCTGGCTGACGCTGAGGGCCGCGGCCAAGAAGAACCCGATCGGTGGCGTCGTGGGCCCCGCCGAGCTCATCGGCTTCTTCCAGAGCGCGCCGTACTACGACTCCGCCTGGGCGCCCACCGCCCGGATCTGGAGCGACTACCTGGGCGGCGACACCCAGGCGCTGATCGACGCCGCGGCACCCGACCTGTCGGACACCGCGGGCAACATCAGCGCGGAGAACGGCAACGCCGTGTACACGGCGGTCGAGTGCGCGGACGCCAAGTGGCCCACCAGCTGGAAGAAGTGGGACCGCGACAACACCCGTCTGCACCAGCAGTACCCGTTCATGACCTGGGCCAACGCCTGGATGAACCTGCCCTGCGCCACGTGGCCGTCCACGCAGCGGACGCCGCTGGACGTCCGCACCGGCAAGGGACTGCCCCCGGTACTGATCGTCCAGTCCACGCGTGACGCCGCCACCCCGTACGAGGGCGCCGTCGAGCTGCACAAGCGGTTCAAGGGCTCCCGTCTCGTCACCGAGAAGGGCGCCGGTTCGCACGGTGTCACGGGCCTGGTCAACCCCTGCGTCAACGAGCGGGTGGACACCTACCTGCTCACGGGGAAGACCGACCGGCACGATGTGACGTGCACCCCGCACGCCACACCGAAGCCGTAGCAACACCCCCTGACGTGAGCGGGCGGCCGATGTCCTACGGCGGCCGCCCGCTCACCTTCCCGGCGGCACTGGTCGCTCACACCGTCCGCTCCTGCCGGTCCAGCCACGCGTCCTCGGCCGCGTAGTCGAACAGCGTTTCGCCGTAGTTGCGCACCATTTTCGGGAACGCCTCCCTCCAGTCGCGCCCGTCGAGCTGCTCCACGAGCCACTCCACCGTCCGGGGCAGCGACTCGGCGTACCCCGTCACCGGGCGGTAGCCCAACTGCCTCGCGGCTTCCGACAGGTCGTAGACGACGGGACGCGCCCCGCTCCAGGGGGTCTCGCCGACACCGTCCCGGGGCGGGGCACCCGGCATCAGCACGGTCTCGGTCTCCATGCCGAGCACGCCGTCGACGGCCGCACCGATCTCGGCCACGGTCGGCGCCTGAGGATCCCCCGCGTTCAGCACGCGGGACGCGGGCCGCAGAGCGGCGAGCCTGATGAGCTCGGCGACGTTGGACACGTGCACCGGATGGAAGCGGCTCTCCCCGTCGTAGGCCAGGACCCGCCGCCTGCGCCCGTCCAGCAGACGTTTGACGAAGTACAGCTCGCGCGGCGTGCGGCAGTGCTCCCCGTGCACCGCGCCCGCCCGCAGCAACGTCACCGGCCATACGTCGCCGGCCGCCAGCAGGTCCTGTTCCAGCGCGATCTTCCGGGTCGCGTACGTCGTGTCGCCGGGCGGGACCGTGCGCTGCGTCTCCGGTATCGGCACGGGATACGCGGGGAAGCCGTCCGGCTCGCCCTGGGTGTCGAAGCCGCGGCCCCGCCCGTCCTCGTACACCGCGCCGCTGGAGATGACGACGGCGGACCCCACACGCCGTCCCGACTCCGTCAACTGCGCCGCGTGGCCGCGCCCGAACGCGACCGTGTCGACCAGGACGTCGCAGCCCTCACCGAGCGCGGCCGACAGGGCGCCCTCCTCCTCGCGGTCCAGCGCGACGGCACGGACACCGCTGTCCCAGGTGCCGTCGCGGCCGCCTCCCAGCGAGGCCGCGGTCACCTCCCAGCCGTCCCCGGAGAGGGCCCGCACCGCGGCCCGGCCGATCTGTCCCGTCGCACCCAGCACGAACGCTCGTCCTCTGCTCATACGGAGGACGCTACGGCCGCGCCCGCGGCCGGACCAGGGATGTCGGCCGACAGCAGATTCCCCGCTCAGCGTGCCCGGCGCGGGAACTTCCTGGACTCCTCGGTCTGCGCCGCCTTCGCCTTGACCGCGTACTCGTCGACGTACTCCTGACCGGAGAGGCCGAGAACGGCGTACATGATCTCGTCGGTGACCGCCCGGATGGCGGCCTTCTGGTCCTCCAGGCCGGCGTAGCGGGAGAAGTCCAGCGGCTCACCGAAACGGATCGTGACCCGCTTGATCCTGGGCACCTTCTGGCCGGGCGGCTGGATCTCGAAGGTGCCGACCATCGCGCAGGGGATGACCGGGACCCCGGCCTTGATCGCCATGACCGCGACGCCGACCTTGCCCTTGTAGAGCCGCCCGTCGTGCGAGCGGGTGCCCTCCGGGTAGATGCCCAGCAGCTCACCCTTGCTCAGCACACCCAGACCCTCGCGGATCGCGGCCTGCCCCGCTTCCTTGCCGGACCGGTCCACCGGGATCTGCCCGATGCTGTGGAAGAACGCCGCGGTCAGTTTGCCCTTGATACCGGGGCCGGTGAAGTACTCGGCCTTCGCGAGGAAGGTGATGCGGCGCTTGAGGATCGCCGGCATCAGGAAGTGGTCCGAGAAGGAGAGGTGGTTGCCCGCGACGATGGCGGCACCGTCGTCGGGGATGTGCTCCAGTCCCTCGATGCGCGGCCGGAACACCAGCCGGAGCAGCGGGCCCAGTACGACGTACTTCAGGACGTAGTAGAACACGTCTTCTCTCCTCGTCTCCCGGACCGGGCCGGTGGCCGCGTTCCGCCAGGTCGCCCGTCGTGGTGTCGCGCTCGGCCGGCTCGTCGGTGCGGCCCGAGGGCGGCCCGGCCTTCCTGAGGACGGATACCCGCTCACCCCCGTCTCACCTGACGATCCGTCGGACGGCATGTGCGAACTCGTCGCTGCCCTCGGGCGGTCGATCGTAGCCCTGATCCCGGCGGGGCTGTGCCGAGCGGAGCGGGAGTGCGTGGTCACGCGCCTTCGTGGCGGAGTGGAACGACAGGCGTGGCGGAGGTGACGGCCTCGGCCGTCACCTCCGCCACGCCGCCGGCCGTGCGCATCCCGGCGGTGGTCCGGCTGCGGACGACCTCACGGGGCGGGCGGCCCCGCTCCGTGCCGGGAGGTATGTCGGCCGCGCCCGGCGGTCAGCCGCGGACCAGCCGGCCCAGCGCCCATCGCGCGGGTGCCGCGTACACGGCCAGAGCGACCGCCGGGCCCTCGACGACGAGCTCGGTGGCCGATCCGCCCGGCCGCCGCAGCACCCGGTGGCTCAGTCTCAGCCGCACGGGACCGACGGCGACCCGCCACACCCAGTGCCACCGTGCGTCGTCGACGGACTCGACCACGAACACGGCGGTCACGCCGAACACCGAGACGACCTCGCCGCTCATGCCCGCGGTGAGGCGCTCCCTGTCGGCGCGCACCGCCCGGATCTGCGGCGACCAGCCCGGCCAGCGCCGCGGATCGGCGTAGCGGAGCCAGACGTCCTCGGGCTCCGCACGTCCTGAGGCCCGCAGCCTCATGACGGCCATCGTCCGCTACCCGGCTCGGCCGACCTCGTCGTTGACGAACTCGTTCAGCGCCTTGCCCGGCCGCAGAGCCGCCTCGCCGTCCTCCTGGTGGAAGCTGCCGAAGCCCACCAGCGTGACCGCGCCACCCGTCCTGAGCGTCTCGGCGATCGCACCCGCCTCCGCCACGGTTCCGAACAGGGCGTCGACGACGCGCCCGATCTGGTCGGCCGACAGCTCACCACCGCCGGCCGTCCTGCGTCCCACCGCCTCGATCAGCGCGGACCTGTCCATGCGGAGCACCCACCTCTCGACGTCGGGACCCACGGCCGGCCGGGGCTGTACGCCGGATCCGGACAGCCGCACCACTGAGCACCTCACCATGCTGGCACCGCCCGGCCCCGCCCGCACGCGAGAGCCGAGGGGGACCACGCGGGAGCCACGCACCGCAACCGCGCCGGAGCCGTGCGGCGGGCACCCGGCTGCGCGGGGCCTTAGGCTGCCCACGTGCACAGCGTGGAACTGCTGCCCGACCTCGCGACGGAGCGCGCCGTCCGTGAGGCGTGGGAGCGCCTGGCACGCGCCGGTCTGCCCAGCATGGCCGCGCACCGGCACCCGACCAACCGCCCGCATCTCACCCTGGCCACCGCGGACACCCTCCTGCCGGAGACCCGGGCGCTGCTGGACGAGGCGCTGGAGGCCGCCCTGCCCCTGCCCGTGGCACTCGACGGGCTCGTGCGCTTCCGGGGCCGCAGACCCGTGCTGGCCTGGGCCGTCCGGCCCGACGACGCACTGCTGCGCCTGCACCGGACGGTATGGCGCACCCTGCGCGAGGCACCGGGGAGCGGCCGCCCCAACCCGCTCCACGACCCAGGGCGCTGGGTACCGCACCTCACCCTCGGCCGCGGCGGCGACCACACCCGGGCCGGGAACGAGGCGCTCCCGTCGGCGCCGGGCGCACCCCCCGGCGTCCGCGCCGGCAGCTGGACGGGCGCCCGCACCTACGACTCGCTCACCCGCACCACGGACCGGCTCGGCCCCTGAAACCGCCTGCCCGCGCCTCAGGTGTCGCGGGTGGCGAGCATCCCCAGAGTGGCGAGTCCGAGGACCACCCAGCCGAACCACAGCCAGCCGTTGCTCCCCAGCGCCACGGTGTACGCCGTCACCGCGACCAGCGTGCCGACGGTCAGCACTCCCATGGTCTTCGTGGATCCAGGCATGAGCGCACGCTCCTCACCCGGCCGCACGGCCGTTGCAGCCATGGTCACCCCTGGGGCGTGCCCACCGCTACTGTCCGCGCGTCTGCAACGAGGCGAGATAGGCGTTGTACGCCTTCAGCTCCTGGTCGCCGTCCCGGTCGGCGGCCCGGTCGGAGCGCTTGGCGGTCCGCTGCTCGGAGCGGTACCACTGGAAGACCAGCGCGATCAGCACCAGCACGGACGGGATCTCGCTGAACGCCCAGGCGATGCCGCCCGCCGCGGACTGGTCGCCCAGGGCGTCGATGCCGAGCGAGGCCGGCGGGTTCTCGTACGCCTTCACCATCGGCTGGGTCGCCATCATCAGCGCGATCCCGAAGAACGCGTGGAAGGGCATCCCCGCGAAGAGCTCCAGCATCCGCATCACGTAGCCGGGCCGGTGCGGGCCGGGGTCGACGCCCATGATCGGCCAGAAGAACACCAGGCCCACCGCGAGGAAGTGCACCATCATCGCGATGTGCCCCGTCTTCGAGCCCATCAGGAAGTCGAACAGCGGCGTGAAGTAGAGGCCGTAGAGGCTCGCGATGAACAACGGGATCGTGAAGACCGGATGCGTGACGATCTTCATGTAGCGGCTGTGGAGCAGTTTGAGCAGCAGCTCGCGCGGCCCCGTACGGTCCCGCCCCGCCACGGGCAGGGCCCGCAGTGCCAGCGTCACCGGAGCGCCCAGCAGCAGCAGGATCGGCGACACCATGCTGATGACCATGTGCTGCACCATGTGCACGCTGAACATGACCATGCCGTAGTCGTTGAGTCCCGTGCACATGACCAGGGCGATCGACAGCACGCCGAGGACGAAGAAGACGGTCCGGTTGACCGGCCAGCCGTCGCCCCGGCCGCGCAGCCGCGCCACCCCGTAGCCGTACAGGACGAGGGCGACGACGCAGCCGACCAGGAAGAACGGGTCCGCGGAGAACTCGAGCCCCCGTCCCAGCGTGAACGGCGGCAGATCCATGTTCATGCCGTGCCCGCTGTGATCCATCTGTTCACTCCCGCTGGGGACGTCCCCGTTTCGTGCCGGTTGTCCGGTCCAGACTAGAACCGCCCCCGGCGACGGTTGCGGCCGGGGGCGGTTCGGGGAGTGTCGGTGAGGGTCAGAGCACGACCTGGGCCTCGGCGTAGCGCTCGGCCGGGACCGTCTTCAGGGTCTCCACGGCCGCCGCCAGCGGAACCATCGTGATGTCCGTGCCGCGCAGCGCCGTCATCATGCCGAACTCGCCGCGGTGAGCGGCCTCCACGGCGTGCCAGCCGAAGCGGGTGGCCAGGACGCGGTCGTACGCGGTCGGGGTGCCGCCGCGCTGGACGTGGCCGAGGATCACCGGACGGGCCTCCTTGCCGAGGCGCTGCTCCAGCTCACCGGAGAGCTGCGTCGCCACACCGGCGAAGCGCTCGTGGCCGTAGATGTCCGTCTTGCCCTGGTTGAACTCCATGGAGCCCTCCCGGGGCTTGGCGCCCTCCGCCACGACGACGATCGCGAACTTCTTGCCGTCCGAGAAGCGCCGACCGACGACTTCGGTCAGCTCCGCGATGTCGAAGGGCCGCTCGGGCACGACGATGGCGTGAGCCCCGGCCGCCATGCCGGAGTGCAGCGCGATCCAGCCGGTGTGCCGCCCCATGACCTCGACGATCAGGACGCGCTGGTGCGACTCAGCGGTCGTCTTCAGCCGGTCCAGCGCCTCGGTGGCGACCCCGACGGCCGTGTCGAAACCGAACGTCACGTCGGTGGAGGCGATGTCGTTGTCGATGGTCTTCGGCACCCCGACGATCGGCAGACCCGCCTCGGAGAGCAGGTTGGCGGCCTTCAGGGTGCCCTCGCCGCCGATCGGGATGATCGCGTCCAGGCCGAGGTCGGTGACGTGGCCCTTCGCGCGTTCCACGCCGTCACGCAGATGCGCGGGCTGGACGCGGGAGGACCCGAGGATGGTGCCGCCGCGGGCCAGGATGCCCCCGACCGCGTCGAGGTCGAGCTTGCGGTAGTCGCACTCGAGGAGGCCCTTCCACCCGTCGTGGAAGCCGATGACCTCGTCGCCGTGGTCGACCACCGCGCGGTGCACGACGGAACGGATGACGGCGTTGAGGCCGGGGCAGTCGCCGCCGGAGGTGAGCACACCAATTCGCATTGCCCGGGAAACCTTTGCAACGTGGGCCGACCCCGGACCACGTCGTCCGGTTGGATCCACGCCACCTTACCGGCGCGGGGTGGCCGTACCGAACCCCCTGTCCGATTGCTGGACGTCCACCGGATGTACACAGGCCGCACACGCGCGCGGACCGGCCCCCGGGAGGGCCGGTCCGCGCGGGACGGGTCAGGCGGGCTGGGTCGCCGCCGCGATCCGCTCGGCGCGCAGCGCCTCGTACCACCGGTCGTCGCTGGGCGGCAGCGCGTTCACGTCCAGCGCCAGCTTCAGCAGGTGGTCCGCGATCAGCGGGTTGCGGGCCAGGACCGGCCCGTGCATGTAGGTGCCGAACACGGTGTCGTTGTACGCGCCCTCCGTGCCGTCCCCCGTGCCGTTGCCGCGGCCGAGCCGCACCCGGGCCAACGGACGCGCGGACGGGCCCAGGTGGGTGACGCCCTGGTGGTTCTCGAAGCCGGTCAGGGGCGGGAGCCCCAGATTCGGATCGATGTCCCCGAGCACGTCGCCGACGCACCGGGCGCCCTCACCCCGGGTGGAGACCACGTCGAGCAGCCCGAGGCCGGGCTCCCGCTCGCCGAGGTCGTTGATGAACTCGTGGCCGAGGATCTGGTAGCCGGCGCACACCGAGAAGATGATCGCGCCGTTGGACGCGGCCCGGCTCAGTCCGCCGTCACGGCGCAGCCGTTCGGCGGCGAGGCGCTGCGGCCGGTCCTCACCGCCGCCGATGAGGTAGATGTCGCCCGACGTCGGGATGGGCTGGTCGCTGCGGACGTCCACGCGCGACACGTCGAGACCGCGCTGACGTGCCCGGCGCTCCACGACCAGGGCGTTGCCCTGGTCGCCGTAGGTGCTGAGGAGGTCGGGGTAGACCCACACCAGCCGCAGGCTGTTGTTCATGCTTCGTCCTCTCCGGGGGTTGCCCGCGCGGGGGTCAGTTGCCGACACGACGGCGCAGATCCTGGAAGGCGGTGTAGTTGGCGATGACCTCGATGCGACCGGGCGGCGCCATCTGGACGGCCTCGTCCAGGGTTTCGCACACACGGAAGTCGAGTCCGGCGACCTCGAGCCGGACCGCCAGGTCCAGCTTGCGGTCGCCGAGCACGAAGATCGGGTGACCGTAGAGCTGGGTGTAGTCGACGTCCCACAGCCAGGACGTGTCCGTGCCGTCGGCACCGCGCGCGTTCACCGAGAGGATGACCGGTGTGGGCGGAGGGTCGATCAGGGAGAACGTCTCGAGCCAGCCGGCCGGGTTCTTCGCCAGCAGGAGCCGGAGCTCACGGCCGAGGAAGCTGACGACGTCGTAACGGCCGGCCACGGCCTGCACCTGGTACATGCGCTCCAGCGCGACCTGCGGCGGTACGCCGAAGACCGCGGCCACGGCGGCGGAGCTCGTCGCGTTGGCCTTGTTGGCCCGGCCCGGGAGCTGGAGGTGGATCGGCCACGCCGAACCGTGCGGGTCCAGGACGTAGTCGCCGTTCAGGGCCCAGCTGGGGGCGGGGCGGCGGAAACCGCACTCCCCGCAGAACCAGTCGTCCCCGGGGCGCTGCATCACACCGCCGCAGGACGGGCAGGACCAGGCGTCGTCCTTCCACGCCTGTCCCGCCGCGACCCACACCACGTTGGGGGAGGAGGAGGCGGCCCAGACGATCAGCGGGTCGTCGGCGTTGGCCACGATCACGGCCTTGGAGCCCGACAGGCCCTCACGCCACTTCTCCGCCAGCATCCGGGTCTCCGCCGCGCGGTCCAGCTGGTCGCGGGAGAGGTTGAGCAGCGCGATCACCTTCGGCGTCGTGTCGCGTGCCACACCGGCGAGATACTTCTCGTCGACCTCGATCACGCCGTAGCGCGCGTCCGAGCCCCCGGCCAGCGCGGAGGTGATCCCCGCCGGCATGTTGGCCCCGAGCGCGTTCGACACGACGGGGCCCGCGGCCCTCAGCGCCTCGGCGATGAGCCGGGTGGTGGTCGTCTTGCCGTTCGTCGCGGACACGAGGATCACGTCCAGGTGCTGCGCCAGCCGCCCGAGCAGGTCGGGGTCGAGCTTGAGCGCCACCCGGCCGCCGATCACCGATCCGCTGCCGCGCCCCGCGGCGCGCGACACCGCCGCCGCGGCCTTGCCCGCCGTCACGGCGAGCTTGGCCCGCGGCGACAACGGCTCCGTGTTGCCTGCCATCGTCCTAGATCCTCCTTGCGTAAGTCCGTGCCCAGCCTATCGATGTCCGAGGTGCCGACCGCACCTCGGCACCACGGGGAACGTGGAGGTCACGTGCAACGTACGCTTCCGGGCATGCGAAACCGCCCGATCCCCGGCAGTACCGGACGTGTTCGAGCCATGAGTCTGCTCGGCGCCCCGGCGCTCCACAGCCCGTGCGACGACGTGACCGACTTCGGCCCGTCCCTCGCCCGGCTGGTGGAGGACATGTTCGCCACCATGTACGCCGCGAACGGTGTGGGGCTCGCCGCGAATCAGATCGGCGTACCGCTCAGGGTGTTCGTATACGACTGTCCGGACGACGACGAGGTCCGGCACCTCGGTCATCTCGTCAACCCGGTCCTGGTCGAGGCGGACGGGGACACCGTACGCGGACCGGAGGGCTGTCTCTCGCTCCCGGGGATCGAGGCGGGCACCCCGCGCTTCGACCGTGCGGTGGTCGAGGGCCGGACGGTCGCCGGAGAGCCGGTGCGGATCACCGGCACCGGCTGGTTCGCCCGCTGTCTCCAGCACGAGTGCGACCACCTCGACGGCCGGGTCTACACCGACCGGCTCACCGGACTGCGCCGCACCAGGGCGCTGCGCGCGGCCCGGCGGGCGCCGTGGGCGCGTACGGCGGCCGAGGGCTGACCCGGTCCCCCGGGGCGGTGCCCCTCTCAGAATCCCTGGCCGCCCGGCAGGTCCCCCGCCTCGGCGAGCCTGCCCCACAGCAGGTCGGCCAGGCTGCGCACCAGCTGTTCGCGCGAGCACGGCCGGTCGCCCAGCCACCAGTCGCCGGCCGCGTGCATCATGCCGACGATGCCGTGGCCCCAGATGCGGGCCATCTGCTCGCTCTCCGGGCCGAGATCGACCCGCTCCACGATCACCTTGCCCAGCTCCTCGCCGAGGCGCCGGAGCAGCGGGGCGGAGTGGCGGCCGACGTCGAAACCCTGCTCGGGGGAGGGCGCCGCGTCGTCCGACGGATGCATCAGGAAGCGGTAGACCTGCGGGCGAGCCTCGATCGCCGCGAGGTAGGTGTCCAGGGTCGCCTCGACCCGTTCGCGGCGCTCGGAGGGGGCGTCCAGGGCGGCCCGCAGCGCGCTCAGCAGGGCGTCGGTGTGACGCTTGGCGAGGGCGCGGTAGAGGCCGCCCTTGTCGCCGAAGTGCCGGTAGAGGATGGGCTTGGTGATCCCGGCCTCCGCGGCGATCGCGTTCATGGAGGCCTGCGGGCCGTCCCTGAGCACCACCCGGTCCGCGGCTTCGAGCAGCTCCCGGCGGCGGCGTTCGGCCGCCGTCCGCTGCCGTTCGGCCCCTCGTGTGGTCTCCATGTCGTTTCTCCCGCCCCGCCCAGCTGTCCTGCGATCTCGTCACGCCCGGGCAACGTAACACCCTGGTCCGCCACCCGCGGATCCGTCGCGGTCCGGTTGACAGGGGCTACTTGCTGGTAACAGACTGTTGTTACCGCTAGTAACGGGGATATCCGGAAGTGCATGGAGGGAACATGGCCGAGTTCACGCTCGAGCTCAACGACGACCAGAAGCAGGTCCGTGACTGGCTGCACGGATTCGCCGCCGAGGTGATCCGGCCGGCCGCTTCGGAGTGGGACGAGCGTGAGGAAACGCCCTGGCCGGTCATCCAGGAGGCGGCCAAGGTGGGCATCTACTCCCTGGACTTCTACGCCCAGCAGTTCTTCGACCCCACGGGCCTCGGCATCCCCATGGCCATGGAGGAGCTCTTCTGGGGTGACGCGGGGATCGCCCTGTCGATCGTCGGTACGGGCCTGGCGGCGGTCGGTGTGCTCGCCAACGGCACCGAGGAGCAGATCGGCACCTGGATCCCCCAGATGTACGGCGACGCCGACGACGTGAAGGTCGCCGCCTTCTGCTCCTCCGAGCCGGACGCGGGCTCGGACGTCGCCTCGATGCGTACGCGTGCGGTGTACGACGAGGCCAAGGACGAGTGGGTGCTCAACGGCACCAAGACCTGGGCGACGAACGGCGGTATCGCCAACGTCCACGTCGTCGTCGCGGTGGTGGACCCGGAGCTCGGCTCCAAGGGCCACGCCTCCTTCATCGTCCCCCCGGCCACCCCCGGTCTCACGCAGGGGCAGAAGTTCAAGAAGCACGGCATCCGCGCCTCGCACACGGCCGAGGTCGTCCTCGAGGACGTCCGTGTGCCCGGTCACTGCCTGCTCGGCGGCAAGGAGAAGCTCGACGAGCGCCTCGCCCGGGCCCGTGAGCGCGCCAGGTCCGGCGGCGAGCGCGTCAAGAACGCGGCGATGGCCACCTTCGAGGCCTCCCGCCCGGCCGTCGGGGCCATGGCCGTCGGCACCGCCCGCGCCGCCTACGAGGTCGCGCTCGACTACGCGAAGACCCGCACCCAGTTCGGCCGCCCGATCATCGACAACCAGGGTGTCGCCTTCCAGCTCGCCGACATGCGGACCCAGATCGACGCGGCGCGTCTGCTCGTCTGGCGGGCCTCCTGGATGGCGAGCGCCGGCAAGCCGTTCACCGCGGCCGAGGGGTCCATGTCCAAGCTGTACGCGAGCGAGACGGCGAAGTCGGTCACCGCCCAGGCCGTACAGATCCTGGGCGGCAACGGCTTCACCCGTGAGTACCCGGTCGAGCGCATGCACCGGGACGCCGCCATCTACACCATCTTCGAGGGCACGAGCGAGATCCAGCGCCTGGTGATCGCCCGCACCCTGTCGGGGATGCCGATCCGCTAGTCACGTGCCGCGGGGCCGGGCCGTACGCCGGCCCGGCCCCGCGTGCTCCCCGTCCGGTCAGCGCGGCAGCTGCGCCTCGACGGCCGCCACGACCTCGGGTGCCTCCGGCTCGGTGCGCGGGCGGATCCGGGCGACGGGCTCCCCGGCCGGGGAGATCAGGAACTTCTCGAAGTTCCACTGGACGTCACCGGCGGTGCCCTCGGCGTCGTCGAGCTTCGTCAGCTCCGTGTAGAGCGGGTGCCGGCCCTCGCCGTTGACGTCGATCTTCTCCAGCAGCGGGAAGCTGACCCCGTACGTCGTCGAGCAGAACGTCTGGATCTCCTCCGCGGTGCCCGGCTCCTGACCCGCGAACTGGTTGCAGGGCACGCCGAGAACGGTGAACCCCCGGTCCGCGTACTGCTTCTGGAGCCTCTCCAGACCGGCGTACTGCGGGGTGAGCCCGCACTGGGAGGCGACGTTCACCAGCAGGACCGCCGAGCCCGCGTAGGCCCCCAGCGTGGTCGGCTCGCCGTCGAGCGTCCGGAGCGGGATGTCGTGCAGCGTCATGAGAGATCTCCTCGTCGGTGGGGTGTCGCCGGTGGGGCGCCGCCCCCATTGTGACGCTCACGGCGCGGAGGTCTCCGGGCGGCCGAGCGCCCGGTAGTAGAGCGTGGTCCCCCGCAGCGTGCCGTAGGGGTCGGCGGCGTAGTCCGGGACGGAGCCGCACGGTGTCCAGCCCGCCGAGCGGTAGAGGCGTTCCGCGTCGCTTCCCGTCTCGGTGTCCAGGACCAGCAGGGAAAGGCCCTCCTCGGCGGCCGACCGTTCCACGGCCGTGAGCAGCGCCCGGCCGATCCCCCTTCCGCGGGCCGAGGGCCTGACCATGAGCTTGGCGACCTCCGCGCGGTGGCGGGCGTTCGGCATGGTGGCCCTGGCCAGGCCGATCGTGCCCGCGACCCGCTCGTCGTCCCGGGCGATCCAGACCTGCTGTCCTCCCGCGTCGACCGCGGCCGCCCGCTCGCGCCACCAGACGGCGGCCGCCTCCCGGTCCAGGGGGAGCAGGAAACCGACCGAGGCGCCGGCCTCCACGGCCTCGATCATCAGCGCGGCGAGCTCATCTGCGTACGTGACCAGCTCGGGGCCGGACACGGGGACGATCTCGGTCATGAGGCGGGTCCTCTCACGTTCACGGCGGAACGGGGGTCGGTGGGTGCGTGGCGGGCCCGGTGCGGGCCCGGTCGGTATGCCGACCGGACGGCGGCATGTAAGTCTGATAAAAGGCGCATAAGCCGCTCTGTCGACGCACGGTGTCGCGCATCGGCAGCACGATCGAGGAGGCCGACATGGCTGGAAGTGTGAGTGGGTCGCGTACGGATCATGACGTCGGAGGGCGCAGAACCGCCGCGTCCGGCTGGACCGTCTTCGCGGCAGTGATGATGATCTTCGGTGGGGCCATGGCCATTCTCGAGGGGATCGCCGCCATCGCCAAGGACGACCTGTTCGTCACGACGAGCAACTACGTCTTCAAGTTCAGTCTGACAGGCTGGGGATGGGTGCACCTCATCCTGGGGATCGTCGTGCTCCTCGCGGGCTGCGCGCTCTTCACCGGGGCTCTCTGGGCCCGTGCGGTAGGGGTCCTGCTGGCGGGGCTCCTGGCCGTCGCCCACTTCCTGTGGCTCCCGTACTACCCGTTCTGGTCCCTCGTCCTGATCGCGATCAACATCTTCGTCATCTGGGCGCTGTGCTCGCCGCATCAGGACGCTCGAGCCTGAGGACCAGGACGTAGGACACCACCACGGAGACGATCACGAGGGGCATGACGGTGACGCCCTCGGATCCCAGCAGCAGCGTGGCCAGCAGCACGGATGTCATCGGCAGCCGGAGCATGGCCACGCACATGGCCCCGATGCCCATCGCGAAGCCCGAGGTGGCGTTCAGGCCGGGCAGGTGCGACAGCGCGAGCCCGCCCGCCGCCCCCAGGAACATCGACGGGAAGATGGGGCCTCCCCGGAAGGCGCTCAGGGACGCCGCGTAGGCCAGTGCCTTGCAGACGATCAGTACGAGGAGCGACCCGACCGCGTACGTGGCGCCCTCGGCGAGCAGGCCGCCGAGGGCGCTCTGGCCGGAGTACAGCACCTCCGACGCGTTCCTGCCCGTGCTCTCCGCGTACAGGAGGGCCAGGACGCCGACCGTGAGGCCCATCGCCACGGTCGCGATCACCCGCCGCTGCTCGACCCAGTCCTGCAAGGACAGGGAGAGCCTCTTGACGCCCGTACCCACGAGCGCCGCGGCGGCTCCCAGGACGAGGGCCCACCCGAACTCGGCGACGCCGGGATCGGGCGTGTGGGGCACATGGGGGAGGGTCAGGGAGTACGTCCCCAGGCCGGTCCACGACCCCAGGCCGATGAAGATGAGCGATCCGATGCCGGAGGCGAGCAGCCCCGGCACGAGCACGAGGCCCAGCATCATCCCGGCCAGGCCGGACGCCTCCATCAGCAGGAAGGCGCCGAGGAGCGGCGAGCCCAGCAGGGCGCTGACGGCGGCGAAGCTGCCCGCCGCCGCGACCATGGCGCTCGCGCTCGGCGCGATCCCCGGCTTCAGCAGCCGGGCGGCGTACGCGGCCAGCCCACCGCCGAGGGCGATCAGGGGTGCCTCCGGGCCGAGGACCGCGCCGAGACCGAGGGAGGTCAGGGCGGCGAGGGCGACCCCCGGCAGCTGGGCTGCCGTCGGGGCCCCCGTGTTCACGAACCCCTCGGCCGGTCTGTGCCCGCCCGTTCCCGGCAGATGGCGGATGGTCAGCGCGGTCAGCAGACCCGCCACGCCGAGCAGCGGCACCGGCCACCACGAGGGGGTGCTCGCGAAGCCCAGGGCGTGCGGGAGGTCCTCGTAGGTCAGGTCCTCCAGCTCGTGGACGAGCGCCAGGAAGCCGAACGCCGCGGCGGAGACGGGGACGCCGAGGGCCGCCACCATGACCAGCAGGACCGCGTAGCCCCGGGTGCGGATCACCGTGCGCGGATCCGGGGTCTCGGCGCCGGGCGCTCCTGCCGGTTCGGCCGACATCGTCATGGTCTCCTCGGTGTGGGGCCCGCCGGGGCGTCGGCCGGGGTCCACACGGTGATACCACGATGTCCGGTTATGTCTGCGAAGTACCCGCTGGGTGCGCGGGGTGAATCCCGCCGCGAGGTCCAGGCCCCCGGGCCCCGGCCCTACCTCCGGCCCTCCCCGGCTGCCGTGAGCCGGCCCGCGGCCACCGCGTCGACGAGCGCCCGGTGGTCCCTCTCGTTCTGGTCGGCGTACCGCTCGGCGAACGTCTCCAGTGCCCGGTCGAACACGTCGCCGTGGCCCAGATAGGCCGCGATCGCGATGCGGTCGCCGGACCGGGCGTGCGCACGTGCCAGCGTCGTCCCGCACAGCTCGCCGAACGCGGACATGCCGCGCGGCACCATCTGTTCCGGTGCGGCGATGCCCTTCCAGTCGCGCAGCTGCCGCACGTAGAAGTCCCGGCGCTTCCCGTCGAACCCGTCGACCCGCTCCCAGCCCAGGAAGATGTCGCCCGCGGCCTGCATCAGCCGCTGGCCCGCCACCACACGCTCGCCCTGGTTCCGGTACGCACTCGCCCCCGCGAAGGGCGCCAGGACCGAGGTGTCCGCCTCCTTCGCCTGGAGGAAGAGCGGATCCTCGCCGTCCCTGCCCATCAGGAGGAAGATCCAGCAGCGGGTACCGACGCTTCCCACCCCCACGACCTTGCGGGCCATGTCCACGGGCCGGAAGTCCGCGAGCAGGGAACGCCGGTCGGACGGGAGGCTGCGGGCGTAGCCCCTCAGGAGCTTGCGGAACTGCCCCTCCGTCGCCCGCCGTTCCGCGTCCGGCAGCAGATCCGCGAGCGGAACGACCAGGGGCGGGTCCGGGGCGATGCGGAGCCGCCCGTCGGCCACCTCGGTGAGTTTGGCGAAAGCCTGGAGGCTGTCCCGCGTGCGTGCCTTCGCCGTCGCACCGGCGACGCGCCTACGGCCGGCGGCCGCCAGCTTCCCCGCGGCCATGGCCCTCAGGCGCTCCTCGTCGACCTTCGCGTACCAGACGTCGAGATTGCGCATGTCCGCGAACCGGATCATCGACTCCCGGTACGACCGCACGGTGGCCCGTACGACGCGGGCCCGCTCCTTGTCCGTGAAGCCGTTCGCGCGCCCCGCGATGACCAGGCTGGCGGCCAGCCGTTTGACGTCCCACTCCCAGGGCCCCGGCAGCGTCTCGTCGAAGTCGTTGATGTCGAACAGCAGATGGCGCTCGGGAGAGGCGAGCAGCCTGAAGTTCAGCAGATGGGCGTCGCCGCACAGCTGGGCCCGGATCCCCGAGGCCGGAGTCCCGGCCAGGTCGGAGGCCATGATCGCCGCGGCACCCCGGTAGAAGCGGAACGGTGACTCCGTCATCCGCCCGTACCGGATCGGGACGAGCTCCGGCACCCTGGTCGCGGACTGGGCCTCCAGGAGGGCCAGCGGGTCCGGACGGCCGGCCGGTGGTTCGTACGCGTGATGGCTGGACCTGGGGGTACGCCGACGGGCCGCCTTGCCGAGCGCGGCCCGCTCCCGCGGTGTCGCGCCGGGCACGGCACGGAGCGGCGAGGTGCGTTCCTGGGGCATGGCGGCCCTCCTGCCTGCGTGCGGGACCGTGTGGCGGCTTTCCCTGCCTCCCATCATCCCGGCCCTGCCCCGTTCCGGCCGCTCGGGCCGATCCCGTGGGGCCGCCCCCGCGCGGGAGACCGGGCCGCCTCAGGCCCGTCCGCCGCTCCGCGCCGCGTGTCTCCGGCCCACGCGCCGCCAGATCGCGCGCTGGGACCTGAGGGCGAGGGCGCCCACCGCGATCAGCACGGCGATGTTGACCAGGAGCTGGACCAGGGAACCCCACGCCTCGGACCAGCTGCCGAAGGCCGTGGAGACGCTGACGGCCGCTGCCGCCGGGATGGTCGTGACCGAGATGAAGACCCCGAGCAGGGCGCTGGTGCGGGCCTCGGTGAGGGACACGATGCCGACGACACCGGCCAGCGCCGCCACGGCGAACGAGAAGAAGTTGGGTGTGTTGATCAGGTCGGACACGGGGCGCAGACCTCGTGTGAAGGCCTGTGACTCGAAGCCGAAACCGCGGATCAGCAGACTGAAGAGGAAGGTGACCGTGATGGTCAGCAGAAACCCCTTGAACAGCGCCTCCAGCCCTCGGCGTGCCATCTGCCCGTCGCGCCGGTCGATGCCCAGCGCCACGGAGACGATCGCCCCGTACTCGGGGCCGACGACCATCGCGCCGACGATGAGGATCTGGGAGTTGGTCACGATGCCGACCGAGCCGATGAGACCCGCCGCGACCAGGTAGAGGTAGAAGCTGGGCGCGTACCTCCCCTCCGACCGGATGCGTGCCTCCACCTGCTCCCAGACCGGCGCGCCGGTGAGCGGCCCGAGCCGTCGGCTCGCGTCCTCCGAGGCGCGCCCCGGGAACGTCATGTCGACCGGCTCGACGACCAGGGACCCGTCGACGTCGAGCCGCAGCTCCCGCAGCCCGCGCAGCACCTCGTTGGCGGCTCCCGTCAGCACGTCGCACGCCACGGAGTCGCCGTCGGGACTGCGCGCGGCGCCACGGCTCACGATCAGGTTGAGGACGTAGGGGTCGCCGGCGAGGAACTCCTCGACCCGGTCCGTGAGGTCCGGCGGACTGACCGCCCGGACATGGATCACATCCACGCGCCGCCTCCGCGGGGCCGGGGGAGCGATCGGGAGACGCTCGCGGCCCGGTTGCTTTCGCGCGGACCGGACGGAGACGGAAGGGTGTCGGTCATGGACCGACACCCTTCCACGGCGGAGTACGATCCGCCGGGCGACCTGCGGGCGGGCACCGCCGTCGGTGCACGGCATCCACCGCCGTGCCCACCGCGCCGTGTCGGACCCGCCTGAGAGGATCCGACCCGTGGAATCCTCCGAGCCCCCTCCCGCACTGTTCTCCGCACCGCAGCCGGAAGCCGGCCGTCGTGAGCCCCGCCGTCCGGTGCGGTGCGCCCTGTGCGGACGGCCCCTCACCGGCGCGCGGTCGCGCCGTACCGGGCTCGGCCCCGCCTGCGACGCCAAACTGCATCCGGCGGGCCCGGACATCCGGACCCGCCGTCACGAGGTGGACCAGGACACGCTGCCCGGCACCTGACCCCCGGGAAAGGCCTACACGCCGTCGAGGCGGCGGAAGAGCCCCTCCTGGACCACGGACACCAGCAACTGCCCCTGACGGTCGTAGATCCGCCCCCTGGCCAGTCCGCGGCCGCCCGTGGCGATCGGTGACTCCTGGTCGTACAGGAACCACTCGTCGGCCCGGAACGGCCGGTGGAACCACATCGCGTGGTCCAGCGAGGCCATGTCGAAGCCGCGCGGCCCCCACAGCGGCTCGACGGGGATCCGCACGGCGTCCAGCAGCGTCATGTCACTGGCGTACGTCAGCGCGCAGGTGTGCACCAGCGGGTCGTCGCCCAGCGGGCCGACCGCGCGCATCCACACCGCGCTGCGCGGGTCCGCGTCCTTGATCTCCTCCCGCGTCCAGCGCAGCCGGTCGACGTAGCGGATGTCGAAGGGCTGCCGGCGGGCCATCCGCTCCAGTGCCTCCGGCAGACCGCCCAGGTGCTCACGCACCTCGTCGGCGACCGTCGGCAGCTCGTCCGGGTCGGGCACGATCCGGGCCGGCGGCAGCTGGTGCTCGAATCCGGCCTCCTCCGGGCGGTGGAAGGACGCCGTCAGGTTGAAGATCGTCCGGCCCTGCTGCACGGCCGTGACCCGGCGCGTGGTGAAGGACCGGCCGTCCCGCACCCGCTCCACGTCGTACACGATCGGCACGCCAGGGCGGCCCGGACGCAGGAAGTACGCGTGCAGGGAGTGCACCGGACGGTCGCCGTCCGTGGTGCGGCCTGCGGCGACCAGCGCCTGCCCCGCGACCTGCCCGCCGAAGACCCGTTGCAGGGACTCCTCGGGACTGCGGCCGCGGAAGATGTTGACCTCGATCCGCTCCAGGTCGAGCAGATCGACCAGGCTGTCGGCGGGGTTCGTCATGCGGTTCTTCTCCACTCTCCTGGCCGGCGCGCCGTCACAGCTGGCCCACGGCCGTGACCCGGACGACCGCCCGGCCCTCCTCGTCGGAGGCCGCGAGATCGACCTCCGCACGGATTCCCCAGTCGTGGTCCCCGGCCGGGTCGGCGAACGCCTGCCACACCCGCCACAGACCGTGCCCGGGGTCCTCGTCGATCTTCAGCAGCTTCGGGCCGCGCGCGTCCGGGCCCGTGCCCAGCTCCTCGTGCGCGTCCCAGTACGCGTCCATCGCCTCGCCCCAGGCGTCCTCGTCCCAGCCCGCGTCGGCGTCCAGCTCACCCAGGTCGCGGACCCGGTCCAGAGCGGCCAGCTCCACCCTGCGGAACATCGCGTTGCGCACGAGGACCCGGAAGGCGCGGGCGTTGGCGGTCACCGGCTTGACCTCGTCGGCCCGCTCCTGCGCCTGCTCGGCGGTCTCCACCTCGGGGTTGGCCAGCTGCTCCCACTCGTCCAGCAGGCTGGAGTCCACCTGGCGCACCATCTCGCCCAGCCAGGCGATCAGGTCCTCCAGGTCCTCGGACTTCAGGTCGTCGGGAATGGTGTGCTCGAGCGCCTTGTAGGCGCTCGCCAGATACCGCAGGACGATGCCCTCGGTGCGGGCCAGCTCGTAGTTCGAGGTGAACTCCGTGAAGGTCATGGCCCGTTCGTACATGTCGCGGATCACGGACTTCGGTGACACCGGGTGGTCACCGACCCACGGGTGGCTGGTGCGGTACACGTCGTAGGCGTGCCAGAGCAGCTCGCTCAGCGGCTTCGGGTAGGTGACCTCCTGGAGCCGCTCCATCCGCTCCTCGTACTCGACGCCGTCCGCCTTCATCTGCCCGACGGCCTCGCCCCGCGCCTTGTTCTGCTGGGCGGCCAGGATCTGCCGGGGGTCGTCGAGCGTCGACTCGACGACCGAGACCATGTCCAGGGCGTACGAGGGCGATTCGGCGTCCAGCAGGTCGAAGGCGGCCAGCGCGAAGGTGGACAGCGGCTGGTTGAGCGCGAAGTCCTGCTGGAGGTCGACCGTGAGCCGTACGATCCGGCCCTCCGCGTCGGGCGCGTCGAGCTGCTCCACGACACCGCCGTCGAGCAGCGACCGGTAGATCGCGATGGCGCGGCGGATGTGCCGCAGCTGGGCACGGCGCGGCTCGTGGTTGTCCTCCAGCAGATGCCGCATCGCCTCGAAGGCGTTGCCCGGGCGGGCGATCACCGAGAGCAGCATCGTGTGCGTGACCCGGAAGCGCGAGGTCAGCGGCTCCGGATCGGACTGGATCAGCTTGTCGAAGGTGGTCTCCGACCAGGCGACGAAGCCCTCGGGGGCCTTCTTGCGGACCACCTTGCGCTTCTTCTTGGGGTCGTCGCCCGCCTTCTTGACGGCCTTCTCGTTCTCGATGACGTGCTCGGGTGCCTGCGCCACGACGAAACCGGCCGTGTCGAACCCGGCCCGGCCGGCGCGGCCCGCGATCTGGTGGAACTCACGGGCCCGCAGGGTGCGCACCCGGGTGCCGTCGTACTTCGTCAGGGCGGTGAACAGCACCGTGCGGATGGGCACGTTGACGCCGACGCCCAGCGTGTCCGTCCCGCAGATGACCTTCAGCAGGCCCGCCTGGGCGAGCTTCTCCACGAGCCTCCGGTACTTGGGGAGCATCCCCGCGTGGTGCACCCCGATCCCGTGGCGCACGTAACGGGAGAGGTTCTGCCCGAACTTGGTGGTGAAGCGGAAGTTGCCGATCAGGTCGGCGATCTTCTCCTTCTCCTCCTTCGTGCACATGTTGATGCTCATCAGCGACTGCGCCCGCTCCACCGCGGCGGCCTGCGTGAAGTGCACGATGTAGACGGGCGACTGCCGGGTGTCCAGCAGTTCGGTGAGCGTCTCCGTGATCGGCGTCAGCCGGTACTCGTAGCTCAGCGGCACCGGGCGCGTCGCCGAGCGCACCACGGAGGTCGGACGGCCGGTGCGGCGGGTCAGGTCCTCCTCGAACATCCTGACGTCGCCGAGGGTCGCCGACATCAGGATGAACTGGGCCTGCGGAAGCTCCAGGATCGGGATCTGCCAGGCCCAGCCGCGGTCCGGTTCCGCGTAGAAGTGGAACTCGTCCATCACGACCTGGCCGATGTCGGCGTACCTGCCGTCGCGCAGCGCGATCGAGGCGAGCACCTCGGCGGTACAGGCGATGACCGGGGCGTCGGCGTTGACCGAGGCGTCGCCGGTCAGCATGCCGACGTTCTCCGTGCCGAAGAGCTTGCACAGGTCGAAGAACTTCTCCGAGACCAGGGCCTTGATCGGGGCGGTGTAGAAGGTGACCTTGTCCTGGGCCAGCGCCGTGAAGTGCGCCCCCGCGGCGACCAGGCTCTTGCCGGAGCCCGTGGGGGTGGAGAGGATCACGTTCGCCCCGGAGACCACCTCGATCAGCGCCTCCTCCTGAGCCGGATAGAGGGCGATCCCCTGCGATTCGGTCCATGACGAGAAGGCCTCGAAGAGGGCGTCCGGGTCGGCGTTCGGCGGGAGCTGATCGATAAGGGTCACGCCCCCATCTTGCCTGCCTCCTGGCCGGATGCGGGAACCGGAGCATCCGGTGAAGATCACGGACGATACGCTGCCCACTCAACTCGGCCGCATCACACAGACCATGGCGGCCCGGCCGGAACACCCGGCCGAATCACGATGGGGGCGGGAAGAACCATGATGGGACCGGCACACTCGCTGTCAGGGGCGGCAGCCTGGCTGGGGGTGGGTGCCGCGGCCGCCGCCGCGGGCCACACGATGCCCTGGCCCGTCCTGGTCGTCGGGGCCCTGATCACCGCCGGCGCGGCGCTCGCCCCGGACCTCGACCACAAGTCGGCCACGATCTCGCGTGCCTTCGGACCCGTCTCCAAGACACTCTGCGAAGTCGTCGACAAGCTCTCCTACGCCGTCTACAAGGCGACCAAGGGAACCGGGGACCCGCGCAGGACCGGTGGCCACCGCACCCTCACCCACACCTGGCTCTGGGCCGTGCTGGTCGGCGCCGGGTGCTCCGTGGCCGCGGTCACCGGCGGCCGGTGGGCGGTCCTGGCCATCCTCTTCGTCCACCTCGTGCTCGCGGTCGAGGGACTGCTGTGGCGCGCGGCCCGCGTCTCCAGCGACGTCCTGGTCTGGCTGCTCGGCGCGACCAGCGCGTGGATCCTCGCGGGCGTGCTGGACCAGCCCGGCAACGGTTCGAGCTGGCTGTTCGACGCGCCCGGCCAGGAGTACATGTGGCTCGGGCTGCCCATCGTCCTCGGAGCCCTCGTCCACGACATCGGTGACGCGCTCACGGTCTCCGGCTGCCCGATCCTGTGGCCCATACCGATGGGCCGCAAGCGCTGGTACCCCCTCGGCCCGCCGAAGTTCATGCGCTTCCGGGCCGGCAGCTGGGTCGAGATCAAGGTGCTGATGCCCGCCTTCATGATCCTCGGCGGAGTGGGCGCCGCAGCGGCCCTCAACGTCATCTGACGGCCCTCCTGCCGCCCGGGGGGCGGTGAGGCCCCCGACGTAGCACGATGGCCGCATGCTGCTCGCCAGGATCGCCCTCGTGTCCCTGGAGGTCGCCGCGACCTCGGCCCGCACCCGGAAGACCGCCCTGCTGGCCGCGCTCTTCCGGGACGCCGAGCCGGACGACGTCCCCGTCGTGATCCCGTATCTCGCCGGCCGCCTCCCGCAGGGGCGTCTCGGGATCGGGTGGAGCACCCTGCGCGTCCCGGTCACCCCGGCCGGCGAACCCACGCTGACCGTGGCGGGGACGGACGCCGAGCTCAGCGCCATCGGCGCCCTCGGCGGCCCGGGCTCGCAGGCCGCACGCAAGGAGCGCCTGACCCGCCTGCTCGGCGCGGCCACCGCGCAGGAGCAGCACTTCCTGCGCGGACTGCTCACCGGGGAGGTGCGCCAGGGAGCACTGGACGCCGTCGCGGTCGACGCCCTGGCGGACGCCGCCGGAGCACCTCGCGACGAGGTCCGGCGCGCCGTCATGCTCGCCGGGTCGCTGGGACCCGTCGCCCGCACGCTGCTCGCGGAGGGCCCCGGAGCCCTCGCCTCCTTCCGGCTCACCGTCGGCCGGCCGGTCCAGCCCATGCTCGCCCACACCTCCCGCTCGGTCACCGAGGCGATCGACCGGCTGGGGCCCTGTGTCGTCGAGGAGAAGCTGGACGGCATCCGCGTCCAGGTGCACCGCGACGGGCCACAGGTTCGCGTCTACACCCGCGCTCTCGACGACATCACCGACCGGCTCCCCGAGGTCGCCGCGGCGGTGACCCGCCTTCGGGCCGAACGGTTCATCCTCGACGGCGAGGCGATCGCCCTGGGGGCGGACGGCAGGCCCAGGCCGTTCCAGGAGACCGCCGGCCGGGTGGGGTCCCGCCGGGACGTCGCCACCGCGGCGGGCGCCGTCCCGGTGGTCCCGGTGTTCTTCGACGTGCTGTCCGTGGACGGACGCGACCTCCTCGACCTCCCCCTCTCCGAACGTCACCGGGATCTGGCTTCGCTGGTCCCCGAGGAGATGCGCGTGCGGCGCGTCGCCGTGGAATACCCCGCGGACGAGCGCCGGCGGGCGGCTGCCGTGGCGTTCTCCGAGGACACCCTGGCCCGCGGCCACGAGGGCGTGGTCGTCAAGGGCACGGCGGCGCCCTACAGTGCGGGCCGCCGCGGCGCCTCCTGGCTGAAGGTGAAGCCCGTGCACACCCTGGACCTCGTCGTGCTGGCCGCCGAATGGGGCCACGGCAGACGCACCGGCAGGCTCTCCAACCTGCATCTGGGAGCACGCAGGGACGACGGCACGTTCGCGATGCTGGGCAAGACCTTCAAAGGGCTCACGGACACGATGCTCAGCTGGCAGACGCAAAGGCTCCGCGAGCTGGCCACCGGCGACGACGGGCACGTGGTGACGGTGCGCCCCGAACTGGTCGTGGAGATCGCCTACGACGGGCTCCAGAGCTCCACCCGCTACCCGGAGGGCGTCACGCTGCGGTTCGCCCGCGTCCTGCGCTACCGCGAGGACAAGAGCGCCGAGGAGGCCGACACCGTCGGCACGGTCCTGTCCCGCCGGGGATGACGGCCGTGTGGTTCTCCCCGCCGCGCACGACGCCGCCGCGCACGACGCCGGCCCCCGCCCCCGCGGCGGAGGCCGGGGGAGGGGGCCGGGGAACCCGGCTCAGCCGCGGGCGTCCGCGCCCGCCGTGTGGGCGCGGATCTCCTCCGGCGTGAGATAGGCGTCGGTGTACTCGAAATCGCGCAGGGTGGCCTGCTTACGGGCCTGGAACCCCGTACGCACGAAGTCGTCACCGGCGATCGCGTTCAGCAGCCAGTTGGTCATGACCCGGGTCTTGGCGACGTTCGTCCGCAGCGCCGCCCAGTGGTAGCCGCGCGCCGCGGCCTGGGCCGGCATGCCCTTCAGCTCGATGCCCAGGGGCTTGGAGACGGCGTCCCTCCCGCCGAGGTCCACGACCAGGCCCAGGTCCTTGTGGACGTAGGACTGCATCGGCCGGCCGCGCAGCGACGCGATGATGTTGTCGGCCAGCTTGCGGCCCTGGCGCATGGCGTGCTGGGCGGTGGGCGGGCAGATCGCCCCGTCGCCCTTCGCCAGGTCGGGCACCGCAGCCGCGTCACCGAGCGCGAACACGCCGTCCGCACCGGGCAGGCTCATCTCCGGGGTCACCGCCAGCCGCCCGCGCACGGTCTCGGCGTCCAGGGTGGCGACCAGCGGACTCGCCGCGACCCCCGCGGTCCAGATCAGCGTGCGGCACGGCAGCACCCGGCCGTCCGTGAACGTCACCTTGTCCGGCCCCGCCTCCGCCACGGAGACACCCAGCGAGACCTCGATACCCCGCTTGCGCAGGATCTCCAGGGCGGTGACACCGAGCTTGTCGCCGAGCTCCGGCATGAGCTTCGGCGCGATGTCGATCAGATGCCACTTGATCAGGGCGGGGTCCAGCCTGGGGTAGTGCTTCACGGCGTTGCTGGTCAGCAGCTGCAGACTCGCGGCCGTCTCCGTGCCGGCGTACCCGCCGCCCACCACCACGAACTGCAGCCGGGACGCCCGTTCCTCCTCGTCGTGACTGGCGTCGGCCAGATCCAGCTGGGAGATGACGTGGTCCCGGATGTAGGCGGCCTCGGCCAGGGTCTTCATGCCCCTGGCGTTGTCGACCAGCCCCGGGATGTCGAAGGTACGGGTGACGCTGCCGGCGGCCAGCACGATGTAGTCGTACGGCTCGTTGACGATCTCGTCCGTGATCTTGCGGACGACACACACCTTCGCCTTCGTGTCCACCCCGATGGCCCCGCCGGGCACGATCCGGGTGCGATGGCGCCGGCTGCGGCGCAGGGACACGGCGACCGACTGCGGGGTGAGCACCCCGGAAGCGACCTGCGGGAGCAACGGCAGGTAGAGCTGGTACGAGAACGGGGTGACGAGCGCGATGTCCGCTTCGCCGGGAGCGAGGCTGCGCTCCAGCCGGCGTACGCACTCGACCCCGGCAAAGCCGGCGCCGACAACGAGAATCCTGGGTCGTGCCACGGTGTGCGTCCCTTCTCGGGCTTACGCGGTCATCGCTCGCCTGCCCCGTATCCGGAGCCAGTCACTCCCTCATCCTCACCGCAGGGGACGGAGTCCGCCTCTTGTGCGACGGCCGACGGGCCGCCGCACAAGAGGCGGAGCGGAAAACCGCCGGTCAGCCGTGCCAGGACCGCCACAGCGCAGCGTAGGCGCCGTCCGCGGCCACCAGCTCGTCGTGGCTGCCCAGTTCGCTGATGCGGCCGTTCTCCACCACCGCGATCACATCGGCGTCGTGCGCGGTGTGCAGCCGGTGGGCGATCGCCACCACCGTACGGCCGTCCAGCACCCGCGCCAGCGACCGCTCCAGATGACGGGCGGCCCGGGGGTCGAGCAGCGAGGTCGCCTCGTCCAGGACCAGCGTGTGCGGGTCCGCCAGGACCAGGCGGGCGAGCGCGATCTGCTGCGCCTGGGCCGGGGTGAGGGCCAGACCGCCCGAGCCGACCTCCGCGTCCAGACCGGCGTCGAGGGCCTTCGCCCAGCCGTCCGCGTCCACCGCGGCGAGCGAGGCCCACAGCTCCGCGTCCTCGGCGTCCGTACGGGCGAGCAGCAGGTTGTCGCGGAGCGAACCCACGAACACGTGGTGCTCCTGGTTGACGAGCGCCACATGCGTCCGCACCCGCTCCGCCGTCATCCGCGAGAGCTCGGCGCCGCCCAGCGACACCGAACCGGCCCGGGGCGCGTAGATCCCCGCCAGCAGCCTGCCCAGGGTGGACTTGCCCGCGCCGGACGGCCCGACCAGCGCCAGCCGTGTCCCGGGTGCCACGTCCAGCGACACCTCGTGCAGGACGTCGACCCCCGCCCGGTAGCCGAAGCGCACCTCCTCCGCCCTCACCTCCCGGCCGTCGGGGCCGACGAGGTCGTCCCCCGCGTCGGGCTCGATCTCCCGTACGCCGACGAGCCTCGCGAGGGACACCTGCGCCACCTGCAACTCGTCGTACCAGCGCAGGATCAGACCGATCGGGTCCACCATCATCTGCGCCAGGAGCGCCCCGGTCGTCAGCTGTCCGACGGTGATCCAGCCCTCCATCACGAACCAGCCGCCGAGCAGCAGCACCGCGCCGAGAATCGTCACGTACGTGGTGTTGATGACGGGGAAGAGCACCGAACGCAGGAACAGGGTGTACCGCTCCCAGGCCGTCCACTCCGCGACCCGCCGGTCCGACAGGGCGACCCTCCGGGCCCCCAGCCGGTGGGCCTCGACGGTCCGTCCGGCGTCCACGGTCTCCGCGAGGGCGGCCGCGACCGCCGCGTATCCGGCAGCCTCGGAACGGTACGCGGAGGGCGCCCGCCGGAAGTACCAGCGGCAGCCGACGACCAGCACCGGCAGCGCGATCAGCACCGCGAGTGCCAGCGGCGGGGCGGTCACGGTCAGCGCGCCGAGCAGCAGCCCGGCCCAGACCACACCGATCGCCAGCTGCGGCACGGCCTCCCGCATCGCGTTGGCCAGCCGGTCGATGTCCGTCGTGATCCTGGACAGCAGATCCCCGGTCCCGGCCCGCTCCAGGACCCCGGGTGGCAGCCCGACCGACCGTACGAGGAAGTCCTCGCGCAGATCGGCGAGCATCTCCTCGCCGAGCATGGCCCCGCGCAGCCGCATCGTCCGGGTGAAGACGGTCTGCACGACCAGCGCCAGCGCGAACACCGCGGCGGTGCGCTCCAGGTGGAGGTCGGTGACCCCGTCGGAGAGGTCCTCGACCAGTCCGCCGAGCAGGTACGGGCCGGTGATCGACGCGATCACCGCGACGGCGTTGACCGCGACCAGCACCGCGAAGGCTCTGCGGTGACGCCGCAGCAGGGCGTTCACGTACGCCCGTACCGTCGTCGGCGTACCGACCGGCAGGGTCGTCGCCGACTCCGGTGCGGCCGGGTCGTACTCCGGTGGTGCCAGGCCGATCATGCTCGCTCCTCGATTTCCTCGGACGCACGGGCCGGCCGGAGGCCGTCGACCGTGGTGAGCCCGTCCTGTGCGGCCGTTCCCACGGCCTCCTCCTCGGTCTCGCGGGTCACGACGGCCCGGTACGCGGGTTCGTGCCGAAGCAGCTCGCGGTGGGTCCCCGCGGCCACGACGGTGCCCCCGTGGAGGAGGACGACGCGGTCGGCGAGGTCGAGCAGCAGAGGCGACGAGGCGAACGCCACCGTCGTACGGCCCCGGCGCAGCTGCTCGATGCCGGCGGCGACCCTGGCCTCCGTGTGCGAGTCCACCGCCGACGTCGGCTCGTCGAGCACGAGCACCTGCGGGTCCGTGACCAGGGAACGGGCCAGAGCCAGGCGCTGGCGCTGACCGCCCGACAGGGACCGGCCGCGCTCGGTGATCCGGGTGTTCATCGGGTCGCCGTCCGCGTCGACGGACGCCTGGGCGAGTGCGTCGAGCACGTCGTCGCAGCGGGCGGCGGCGAGCGCGTCCCGGGCCGTCACGTCGCCCGAGGACGGGACGTCCAGCAGCTCCCGCAGCGTTCCGGAGAGCAGCACCGGGTCCTTGTCCTGCACGAGCACGGCCGTCCGCGCGGTGCCGAGCGGCAGCTCGTCCAGCGCCACCCCGCCGAGCAGCACCGAGGGAACCGACGCGGACGCCTCGTCCTGCTCGGCGTGTCCGCCGAGCCGTTCCGCCAGCCGCCCGGCCTCGTCGGGATCGCCGCAGACCACCGCGGTGAACACACCCTGCGGGGCCATCAGCCCGGTCACCGGGTCGTACAGATCGCCCTGGGGCACCTCGGCGTCCGCCGACGGCGGGCGTGTGGTGCGACGCAGGGACAGCACACGGACCGCGCGCTGCGCGGACGGCCGCGAGAAGGAGTACGCCATGGCGATCTCCTCCACGTTGCGCAGCGGGAACAGCATCAGGGTCGCCGCGCTGTACACGGTGACCAGCTGGCCCACGTCGATCCGGCCGTCCCGGGCGAGCGTCGCGCCGTACCAGACCAGCGAGATGAGCAGGACGCCCGGGAGGAACACCTGGATCGCCGAGATGAGGGACCACATCCGGGCGCTGCGCACGGCGGCCTCGCGGACCTCCTGGGACGCCCGCCGGTAGCGCCCGAGGAACAGCTCCTCGCCGCCGATACCGCGCAGCACGCGCAGCCCGGCGACCGTGTCGGAGGCCAGCTCCGTGGCGCGTCCCGCCTTCTCGCGCTGCAGATCGGCCCTGCGGGTGGCCCGGGGGAGCAGCGGCAGGACGGCGAGCGCCAGCACGGGCGTGGCGATCGCGACCAGGACACCCAGCGAGGGCAGGTAGAGGACCAGCCCCACGCAGATCAGCACGAGGGCGGTCGCGGCGGCCAGGAAGCGCGACAGCGCCTCGACGAACCATCCGATCTTCTCGACGTCACCGGTGGACACCGCGACCACTTCGCCGGCCGCCACCCTGCGGGTCAGCGCGGATCCCAGCTCCGCCGTCCTGCGGGCCAGCAGCTGCTGCACCCGGGCCGCGGCGGTGATCCAGTTGGTGACCGCCGTCCGGTGGAGCATGGTGTCGCCGACGGAGATCAGGACGCCGAGGACGACGAGGAGGACACCGGCCGTCACCAGGTCCCGGCCGGAACCGTCGATGACGGCCTGCACCGAGAGGCCGACGGCGAGGGGGAGACCCGCGATCGCGCAGTGGTGGAGCAGCCCCCAGGAGAGGGACTTGAGCTGGCCCTCGAGCTGACTTCGCCCGAGCCAGAACAGGAAGCGGGGGCCGGACCGTACGTCGGGATCGCCGGGATCCGTGTACGGAAGATCGCGAATCTGCATGACGTCCCAAGGATCGGATGCGGAGACCCGTGGTGGATCTCGTGGAACAGTGGGGGACCAAACCGTGCAAGGTTCGCTTCCTGACCCCGTCCGGGGCAACCGATTATTCCGGCGTGACGGCCTGTTCCGGCTTCGGAGGGACCCCGCCGCACGCCGTGGTGACGGGGCGTCGGCCGTGTGCCCGGTAGGTCCGGAACCGGTCGCGCCGGAACACGGCTGCGCCGTCAGAGTACGGGCCGGGTGGCCCGCTCCAGCTCGACGAGGGCCGAGTGGTAACGGTGGCCGGTCGCCCGGTCCATCCCGATCTCGCACGTACGGTTCGCCGACAGGTAGGCGTCGTACGGGCGGGTACGTACCTCGGCCGCCTCCTTGGCGGTCGCCGAGTCCGTCAGCTCCTTGTGCAGCAGGCCCCGGTCGCCCGCGAACCCGCAGCAGCCGACGTCGTCGGGTACGACGACCTCCTCCGCGCAGGCCTCCGCCACGGTGCGCAGGTGCCGGACGTCGCCGAGATGCTCCATCGAGCAGGTGGGATGCAGGACGGCGGACCCCGTCCGGCGGAACACCGTCAGACGGGGGAGCAGCTCGTCCGCGGCCCAGACGAGGGAGTCGACGAACGTCATCTCACGGTGCAACGCCCGGTTGTCCTCCGTGAGATAGGGCACCACCTCGTGGGCCAGGCCAAGGGTGCACGACGACGCGTCGACCACCAGGGGCAGCGCACCGCCTCCGGTCCAGCCCCAGGCGGCCTCCACGACGCGGTTGGCCATGATCGTGTTGGCGGTGTCGTACCCCTTGGAGTGCCAGATCGTCGCGCAGCAGGTCCCTGAGACGTCCTCGGGAATCCACACGGGTCTGCCGGCGCGCGCGGAGAGGGAGACGACGGACTCGGCGAGCGACAGCGCTCCGGTGTCCTCGCCGGGTCCGGCGAAGACGCGGTTCACGCAGGCCGGGTAGTAGACGGCACGCGCACCGGCGCGGGAGGTGGGCGGCAGGGTGCGGGACGCTGCGCCGGGGATCTCCGGCAGCCATTCAGGCACCAGGTCCGGACGCACGGCTCTGCGGGCGACCCCGGTCACGGCCTCGATCAGCCGGTCGCCGGCATGGCGGGTGACGACGTCGGCCACGCCGAGGGCGACCCGGGCGGACGCCTCGACGAACCCGAAGTGCCGCGCGGTCAGGGCCGCCACCCTCTCCTCACGGGCGGAGTGGCGACGATGGCGGAAATCCTTCATCATCGCGCCGGTGTCGATGCCGACGGGACAGGCGAGCTTGCAGGTGGAGTCGCCCGCGCAGGTGTCCACGGCGTCGTAGCCGTAGGCGTCCAGCAGGCCGGCCTCCACGGGCGAGCCGTCCGGCTGCCGCATCATCTCCCGGCGCAGCACGATCCGTTGACGCGGGGTGGTGGTGAGGTCCTGGCTCGGGCAGGTCGGTTCGCAGAAGCCGCACTCGATGCACCGGTCGGCGACCGGCTCCACCTCGGGAATGGTCTTGAGTCCGCGCAGATGCGCCGTCGGGTCCCGGTCCAGCACGACCCGGGGGGCCAGGACACCGTCGGGGTCGATGGCCTCCTTCGTGCGCCACATGAGAGCGGTCGCGGTGGGGCCCCACTCCCTCTCCAGGAAGGGCGCGATGTTCCGGCCGGTGGCGTGTTCCGCCTTCAGCGACCCGTCGAAGCGGTCGACGACGAGCGTGCAGAACTCGTCCATGAACGCGGCGTAGCGCTCGACGTCGGCCGGCTTCGCGGCGTCGAAGGCCAGCAGGAAATGCAGATTCCCGTGTGCCGCGTGGCCGGCGACCGCGGCGTCGAAGCCATGGACCGCCTGCAGGGCGAGCAACGCCTCGCAGGCTTCCGACAGCCGGGACGGAGGGACGGCGAAGTCCTCGGTGATCAGGGTCGTGCCCGCGGGACGTGAGCCGCCGACGGCCGTGACGAACGCCTTGCGCGCCTTCCAGTACCCCGAGACGGTGCCGGGATCGCGCGTGAACGCGTTGGTGACGGAGACCGTCGGGAACACCGGAGCGAGGCCGTCGAGGACCGTGGCCGCGGCCTGCTCGTAGTCGGTGAGCGCGTCCTCGTCCGGGGCGCGGAACTCCACCAGGAGCGCCGCCGTCCCCTGCGGGAGCGCCGCCCAGTCCGAAGGGACGCCCTCGACCCGGACCGAGGCACGCAGGGTGTTGCCGTCCATCAGCTCCACAGCCGTGGCCCCCGCCTCGTTGAAGCGGGGCACGGCCGCCGCGGCCGCCGAGAGGGAAGGGAAGAACAGCAGCGCCGACGAGACGTGGCGGTCCAGGGGCAGGGTCTCGAAGACGACCTCGGAGATGAATCCGAAGGTGCCCTCGGAGCCGACCATCAGGCCCCGCAGGATCTCCACCGGGGTCGATCCGTCCAGGAACGCGTCGAGACGGTAGCCGTTGGTGTTCTTGAGCTCGTACTTGGCCCGGATCCGGGCGGTGAGCGCCTCGTCGGCCTCGATCTCGGCCTTGAGCGCCAGCAGCTCGTCGCACAGGCGTGGTTCCGCGTGGCGCAGCAGCTCGTCGGCGTCCGCCCCGCCCGTGTCGACCACCGTGCCGCTCGGCAGGACGAAGGTCAGCGAGGAGACCGTGCGGTACGAATTCCTGGTGGTGCCCGCGGTCATGCCCGAGGCGTTGTTGGCCACCACGCCCCCGATGGTGCAGGCGATGGCGCTGGCGGGATCGGGGCCCAGCACCCGTCCGTGCCGGGCGAGCGCCGCGTTGGCCCGCATGACGGTGGTCCCGGGCCGGATCCGGGCCCGGGCGCCGCCGTCGAGGACCTCGACACCCGTCCAGTGCCGGCGTACGTCGACGAGGATGTCCTCGCCCTGTGCCTGGCCGTTGAGGCTCGTGCCGGCCGCTCTGAAGACGACACCGCGGCCGTTTCCGTGCGCGTGCGAGAGGATCGCGGAGATGTCGTCCAGGTCCTCGGGGACCACGACGACCTGCGGCAGGAAGCGGTACGGGCTCGCGTCGGAGGCGTACCGCACGAGGTCCGAGACCTTCCACAGGACCTTTTCCGGACCGAGCAGGGCGGTCAGTCCGGCCCGCAGCTCCACCGGGCTCCCGGACGCCCAGCGGCCGGGCACCCGATCGGGGGACGGCGCGCGTGTCGTACCCGGGCGCAGGGCTTCCGGCTTCGGCTCCAGCAGCGGCATGGCAGGGTTCCCTCGACGGAGCGGTGCGGTGGCCGCACCGCGTGCCTCAGCAGCGGCGGCGCTCCGGCATCCCGTCGACCAGAGCGGTCAGCAGACCGCCGAGCACCTCGCGCTGTTCGGCGGTCAGTGGAGCCAGGATCTCCTCCGCGGCCGCCTTCCGCGCGGCGCGCATCGAACGGAGCACCGCCCGGCCCTCCTCCGTGATCTCGACACGGACCACCCGGCGGTTGGTCGGGTCCGGGGCACGCCGCACCCTGCCGCTCGCCTCCAGGCCGTCGACCAGGGTGGTCACCGCCCGGGGGACGACGTCGAGCCGCTCGGCGAGGTCGGCCATCCGGGGCGCGCCCTCGTAGTGCGCCGTCGTGCGCAGCAGGCGGAACTGCGCCGGAGTGATGCCGATCGGCTCCAGCTGCCGGCTCTGGATGCGCTGGAGGCGGCGCGTGAGGCGCAGGAGCTGCTCGGCGAGCATTCCGTCGGAGTCGGGGGATTCCATGGGGGAACAATATCAGGACCTGGTTCATTGTGAAGGGGGGTAACAATGAGCTAGGCTCTCAAAAGTCGGCCCGGCCGTCAGCTCCGCGGAGCTCCGTGTCCGCTGCCGGAAGCCCGGCCCGGAACCCCGGACCCTCTGTCCCGTCCGCGCCCGTCACCTGCCGAGCCCGGCGCACACCTTCGAAGGAGCCCATGAAACCCGACGAACCCGCCTGGACGCCTCCAGCCGCGGATGCCGGTCAGCCGCCCGCCGAGCTGCGCCGCATCTTCCGTCTCTTCCGCCCCTACCGAGGCAGACTCACCTTGGTGGGCCTGCTGGTCGGCGCCTCCTCACTGGTGTCGGTCGCCTCCCCGTTCCTGCTCCGCGAGATCCTGGACACCGCGATCCCCCAGGGGCGCACGGGCCTGCTCACGCTGCTCGCGCTCGGCATGATCCTCACGGCCGTGATGACCAGCGTCTTCGGCGTCCTGCAGACACTGATCTCCACGACGGTCGGACAGCGCGTCATGCACGACCTGCGGACCGCCGTCTACACCCAGCTGCAGCGGATGCCGCTCGCCTTCTTCACCCGGACCCGCACCGGCGAGGTCCAGTCCCGTATCGCCAACGACATCGGCGGTATGCAGGCGACGGTCACCTCCACCGCGACATCCCTGGTCTCCAACCTCACCTCCGTCGTCGCCACCGTGGTCGCCATGCTCGCCCTGGACTGGCGGCTCACCGTCGTCTCGCTGCTGCTGCTGCCCGTCTTCGTCTGGATCAGCCGCCGGGTGGGCCGGGAACGCAAGAAGATCACCACCCAGCGCCAGAAGCAGATGGCCGCGATGGCGGCCACGGTCACCGAATCACTCTCGGTCAGCGGCATCCTGCTCGGCCGCACCATGGGCCGCTCGGACTCCCTCACCCGGAGCTTCTCCGAGGAGTCGGAGCGGCTGGTCGACCTCGAGGTCCGCTCCAGCATGGCGGGGCGCTGGAGGATGTCCACCATCGGGATCGTGATGGCCGCCATGCCCGCCGTCATCTACTGGGCGGCGGGCCTCACCCTCCAGTCCGGTGCCACCGCGGTCTCCATCGGCACGCTGGTCGCCTTCGTCTCGCTCCAGCAGGGCCTGTTCCGCCCCGCCGTGAGCCTGCTCTCCACCGGGGTGCAGATGCAGACCTCCCTCGCCCTGTTCGCCCGCATCTTCGAGTACCTCGATCTCGAGGTGGACATCACCGAACCCGCGAAGCCGGTCCGACTGGAGAAGATCCGCGGCGAGATCGCCTTCGAGGACGTCACCTTCCACTACGACGAGAAGAGCGGCCCGACCCTGAGCGGCGTCGAGGTGACGGTGCCCGCGGGGAACAGTCTGGCCGTCGTCGGGCCCACCGGTTCGGGCAAGTCCACGCTCAGCTATCTCGTGCCGAGGCTCTACGACGTCACAGGGGGCCGGGTCACGCTCGACGGGGTCGATGTGCGCGACCTCGACTTCGACACCCTCGCCCGCGCCGTCGGCGTGGTCTCCCAGGAGACGTACCTCTTCCACGCCTCGGTCGCGGAGAACCTCCGCTTCGCCAAGCCGGACGCCACCGACGAGGAGATCGAGGCCGCGACCCGCACCGCGCAGATCCACGACCACATCGCGGGGCTGCCCGACGGCTACGACACCCTGGTCGGCGAACGCGGGTACCGCTTCTCCGGCGGCGAGAAGCAGCGGCTGGCCATTGCCCGCACCATTCTCCGGGACCCGCCGGTGCTGATCCTCGACGAGGCGACCAGCGCCCTCGACACCCGTACGGAACACGCCGTGCAGCAGGCCATCGACGCCCTGTCGAAGGGGCGCACCACGCTCACCATCGCGCACCGGCTCTCCACCGTCAGGGACGCGGACCAGATCATCGTCCTGGACGACGGCGCGGTGGCGGAGCGCGGCACGCACGAGGAACTGCTCGAGCAGGACGGCAGGTACGCCGCTCTCATCCGCCGCGACAGCCATCTGGCCCCCGCGGCCACGTGACTCCGGCGGCCGGCAGCTACGCGCCGTGGACCGGCGGTGGCGACGTGACCGCCGGGGTCAGCCGGAGCGCTGCGGGGAGCGCAGTACGAGCAAGGTGATCTCGCTGGGGGCGAAGACGCGGAACGGCGGGCCCCAGAAGCCGGTACCGCGGCTGGTATAGAGGAGCGTGCGGGCGCCGTGGCGGCTGAGACCGGCGAGGGCCGGCTGGTCGAGGCGTACCAAGTAGTGGAACGGCCATATCTGGCCGCCGTGGGTGTGGCCCGAGAGCTGCAGGTCGATGCCATGGGCCGCCGCGCGGTCGACGAACGTGGGCTGGTGGGCGAGGAGCAGGACGGGGAGGCCGGAGTCGGCGCCGTCCAGGGCCTCGGCGAGACGGGCGCCGTGGCCTTCCAGTCCGGAGGACTCGGCGGTGACGTCGTCCACGCCGGCGACCACGAGGGTGTCACCGCCGCGTTCGAGGAGCACATGACGGTTGCGCAGCGGCTCCCAGCCCAGCTCGTGCATCAGGTCGACCCACCCCTGGGCCTCGCTGTAGTACTCGTGGTTGCCGGTGACGTAGACACGGGCCCGAGTGGCCCGCACGGTGCCCAGGGGCGCAGCCTGGGCACGGCGGCGCTCGGCCGTGCCGTCGGCGATGTCGCCGGTGTGGCAGACCAGGTCGGCTTCCAGTGTGTTCACGGTCGCGCAGACGCGTTCCGACCAGCGGGCGCGGTCGAGGGGACCGTAGTGGGTGTCTGTGATCAGGACGACCCGCGTCCCGTCCAGACCGGCCCCCAGACGGGGGAGTCGCACATCGAGCCGGCGTACGCGCGGCACGCGTCGGGCCTCGGCGTACCCCCAGGCGAGCAGCACGGCGGCCACACCGACGACGGCCCAGGTGACGGTGCGTGCCCGGTCCTGCCCGTCACCGACGCCGGCCACGGTGAGGGCGAGCCTGAGCAGGACGCCGAACAGGACGGACCAGGTGAACAGGACCCATATGCTGCCCAGCAGCGTGTCGCCGACGATCGCCGCCGCGTCCTGCTGGCGCCGGCCGTGGCCGCGCACCATGGCGAGCGGCATACCGATCAGGCCGAGGGCGAACAGCGTGGTGCCGATCAGCGTGACGGGCAACGGCCAGTGCTGGCCGGTGTGCAGGAGGACCCAGCACGGCACGGTCCACAGCAGGACGGGGGCGACCAGAGGGATGTAGCGCATCAGGCGCTGCAGTCGGCTCCGTGGTGCCACGGGCACTTCACCGGCGGCGGATCGGGTGTCGTCGGTCTCGGTCACGCTTCCCCTCCTGAGGTTCTGCCGACGGATCGTGCCGTGAGCGGAGCCGGGCATGATCCGCCGTCGTTGCCCTGGTTCTGCTCCGGCCTCGACTACCGCCGGAACCTCCTGGGAGGGTCATTGTCCGCCGTCGCGGAAGGGGCCGTCCTCCGGGGTTCCGTTCGTCCCTTCCGTACGCGACGCGGTATCAGCTCCTCGACGTGTCGGTGGAGCTGTTCCTCGGCGAGGTCGTGGGCGCCACGACCGTGAGCAGGTCCACGACGAAGACCAGCGTCGAACCCGGCGGGATCAGCGGAGAGGGCGACTGCTTGCCGTAGCCGAGACGCGGAGGAACGATGATCTCGCGCCGGCCACCGACCTTCATTCCCCGCACTCCCCGGTCCCAGCCCTTGATGGCCTTGCCACCGCCGACCGCGAACTTGAACGGCCTGCCACGCTCCCAGGAGGAGTCGAACTCCCTACCCGACGCGAACGCCACCCCCACGTAGTGGAGTTGGACGACCCGGCCCGGCTGTGCCTCGGGTCCGTCCCCTACCACGAGGTCCCGGACGGTGAGTTCGGTGGGCGGGTCGCCCTCCGGGACCTCGACTCCGGGCTTCGTCGGTCCGCTCATCTCGGTCCCCCGCTCGCCACCGGAACGGCCCGCACGGGCCGGCCGGCGCATGGACATTCCATGCGGCAGGCGATCACGCTACAGGCACGGGCCCGGTCTGCACGTCCTGGGCACGGCCGGTGCCCGCACGCGGCGATCACTGGAGCGCGCCGGCGCGCCTTCCCTCTTTCAGCAGGGCCTCCACCAGGGGAGACTTCGCGCCGGGCGCCACGAGCCAGAGGGGTGCGGCGGAACTGCTCCTGAAGATCTCGACGCGGTGGCAGCCCATGACGAGCCCCACGATCGCCGTCTGCTGCACCCCGGTCACCTCGCTCCACGCCACGGAGTCGCGCACGCGGCCGAACCGGTTGGTGACGGCCACGCCGCCGGCGCACAGGTAGCACCTGGTCACACCGAGCACGGCGGTGAGCCGGCGCCATCCGAACTTCAGGGCGTACACCGCGGCCACCGCGGCCGTCGTGGGAATGGCGTTGTCGCCGACCGCCGACGGGTTGACGACCGTGGTGACGAGCATGAAGATCCAGAGAATCAGCAGGAAGCCCCTCAGCACCTGCATCATGGCGCCTGTCGCCGGGTTGATGACGGCATAGTCACCACGGATCCGGCCGAGTCCTTGAACAGCCACTCTGTTGCGCACTGACGCTCCCTCGGGTCGGATCTGTTCGTGGCACGTACGGCTGATGCGCGGTCAGTCGAGGGGCAGGCCGCCCTCGACCACCGCGAGGGTGCGGGCTCCCGAACCGTGGAGCAGAGTGCCGTCGCAGGCGGGCAGTTCCCCCCGCACCTGCTCCAGTCCCTCGGCGTCCACGTATCCCACCGGGAGGTCTCCCGCGTCGGTGAAGTCCTTGGTGTAGCTGCGGTCGTGATCCGTCCCCATGGCCAGCAGGCGCGTGCTGTCGAGGAGCACGCCGTAGTACGGCCTGTCGGAGTTCAGCTTGTCCACGGAGGAACAGAGCACGGGTACCTCCTCGCCGCGCCGCGGGTGACAGTCGGGCTTCGCCTGGTTGCACAGCTCGGCGTCACCGACCTTGATCACCTTGCAACTGTCGTCGCTCCCGCCCGTGCAGGAGACCGGCATGATGTTGAGGGGAGGGCTCACGGTGGGGTTGCTGTACACAGCCACCCAGTCCGCGCTGACGGCTGTCCGGTGCACCGTGGGACGCGCGCACAGGTCGATGTCCGCCGTTCCCCCGAACTTGTCGTCCCGCACGGTCACCGCGTGCTTGTCGGGGCAGTCCCCTGACGTACCGCCGTCGGCCGCACCGCCCGCAGCCCCGGAGCCCCGGTCGTCCGAGTCCTGGTGCGCCGTGGATCCGCATGCGGCGAGGGCCAGGGTCAGGAGCAGTCCGAGGACGGGGAGGACGAGAACGCGGTGTGACACGGAGGCCCCTCTTGTTCGGCGGGCGAATGATCCAGAGCCCGCAGTCGGGGGCGCGTGGCCGTGCTGCGGCGGGAGACCGATGCTCGCAGGATCCGCTGCCCGGGGCATCGGTGGAACCACGTACGTGGCCACGTAACGGCTGGGCGGCCGGCCGCGCGCACCCGAACCGCGTAGGGCGCGTCAGGGAAACCACGGATGCGTGACGCCGTGGGTGGGTGGGAGATTCGTGGCCGGCCCGGAGAGCCGTGGACAGCACAGGCGGTCCGCGTGACGTCCGCCTTCACAAAGGGCGGGCGGTGTGACACGGAAGGCTCGGAAGGCCGGGGCGTGGAGACGGAGGGTGAACCTGACGGGTGCGGTGGTCTCCCTCGCGGTCGCCGCCTGGCTGATCTGGCTGTTTCCCGCACCCCACCTGGCGGCTGTCCTGGGCGTCGGCCCCGTGGACGGCGTCATGACGATCACCTCGTGCTACGGGGCCACCGACGTGGAGGGCTATCCGGACGGTACCGATTGCAGTGGCACGTACACGCCGCGGGCGGCGGGCGGGTCCCCACGCCGGATCACGCTGGACAAGGCCGCGGAATCGCACGATCCGGGCAGCGTCCTGGAGGTGCGGACGGTGAGAGGCAGAGCCCACGAGCTGTCGGGCGACGCGCTCGGGACGTGGGTCACCGTCACCGTGCTCATCCTCGGGCCGTTCCTCGCACTGGCGTTGTCGTTCCGTGCCTGCGCGCGGGACAACACCTGGAGCCACAACGCCGACTACGTCGCGGTGTTGATCGCCGCCGAGATCGCGGCCCTCGTCCTCGGATTCCTGGTGGATTTTCCCGTCTCGATCGCCATGGCCCTGTTCGGCTGAGAGGGAAGGGCGCCGTACGACGCTGCCTTCTCGGCGAAGGGCCGGGTGCGGTGTTCATACGACTCCCGAACAGCTGTCCGTCCGGCGTGGTAGACAATGCCGTGGAGTTCGGTGGAGAGATCACATACGAGGGAGCACCGGTAGGCGCTGCCCTCCATCACGACAGCGGAAGCCCACTTGTCGGCCGTTCGGTCGAACTGGGGCTGCTCGACACGGTGATCGACCGGCTGGGGCAGGGGGCCCCGTCCTTCGTCGACATCACCGGCGAAGCGGGGATCGGCAAGAGCCGGCTGATGACGGAGTTGTGCCTGCGTGCACGGCGGCGTGGGGTGACGGTGCTGCGCGGCCGGGCGGCGGAGTACGAGCGGCACCTCCCGTTCCATCCGTTCGCCGACGCGTTCGCCGATCTGGACGACCGCCCGCCGCACGCGCCCGGCCTGCCTGACGCGGTCTCCCGGATCCTCGGCGGCGGTGGAGCCGGAGCGGCGCCGGCGACCGCCGACCGTTTCGGTCTCCACCGGTCCGTCGCGGGGCTGTTGGCCCGACTGGGCCGGTCCGGTGGCCTGGTGGTGGCGCTGGACGACGTGCACTGGGCGGACCCGGCGTCCCTGGAGCTCCTGGACCACCTCGTCCGGCACCCTGTGCCCGGCCCGGTCGTCCTCGTCGTCGCCCGCCGGGACCGGCAGACTCCGACCGCGCTCACCGGGACGCTCACGCGCGAAGCCGACACCGAGGCGATGCTCCGGATCGCCCTGGCGCCGCTCGCGGAACAGGAATGCGTCGAGGGGTTCGCCCCCGATCTGCCGCGCGACCGGGCCGCGCACCTGTACGCCGCGGGAGAGGGCAACCCGCTCTACTTCCTCTCCCTCCTCCAGGCGCACCGCGAGAACGCGGCGGCGCACGGTACGTCGTCGGCCGCCGCCGGGATCGGCCCCGGCGGACTGCCCACCGGACTCGGCGCGCTGCTGCTGAACGAACTGGCCCCACTGACCCCGGCGCAGCGCCGGACCCTGGAAGCGATCGCCGTGCTCGGCGACCATGCCGTGCCTCCGGTGATCCGCGGAGCGACCGGACGGACCGACGCCGAGCTCGACGACGATCTGGACGCCCTGGCGCGGCGTGACCTGGTGCGCTCGGGTCCGGCGGGCCGACCGGTGCTGCGCCACCCGGTGATCCGGGCGCTGGTCCACGATTCCACCCCCGCCCGGCGTCGCGTCGAGATCCATCACGCCGCCGCAGCCGAGCTGGCCGCAACCGGCGCACCGGCCGTCGAGCAGGCACGGCACATCGAACAGTCGGTGACTACGTGGGACCCCCAGGCGTACTCCGTGCTCAGGCAGGCAGCGGAGCAGACCGCGGCGACGGCCCCGACCAGCTGCGCACACTGGCTCCAGGCGGCCCTCCGGCTGCTGCCCGACACGGTCGAGCACGGCCCCGAGCGACGTGATCTGATGCTGCGCCGGGCCCGGGCGCTCGGTGTCGCCGGTGGACTGCTGGAGAGCCGCGACCTGCTGCACGAGGTCATCAGCACGGCCGGCCCCGACGAGACCGGGGTCAGGACGTCGGCGGTCGTCCTGTGCGCCTCGACCGAGCGGCACCTCGGCAGATACCCCGAGGCGATCGCACTGCTGCGCCGTGAACTGAGCAGGAAGCCGGAGCCCTCGCCGTCGGACAGGGTGTCGATCGGGCTCGAACTGAGCTCCTCCGCACCGCACAACGCCTCCTATCCGCAGATGCGGGACGAAGTGGCACGCACCCTCGCGGAGGCCCGCGCTCTCGGTGACGAACCCTGGGAGGCGGGAGCCTTGGCGGTCGCGGCCTTCGGCGAGGCCTACGAGGGCAACGTGGCCGCGGCGGCCGCCTACGCCGCGCAGGCGGCCGGGTTACTCGACGGACTGCCCGACGACGACCTCACGGCACTGTGCGAACCGCTGGGCAGGCTGGGCTGGGCGGAGGCGTTCCTCGGCCGCTTCACCGACGCCGAGCGCCACGCCGACCGAGGCCTCGGGATCGCCCGCCGCGGCGGGCAGATCTATCTCCTGCCGCTCCTGCTGCTCTGCAAGGCACATGTGCGGATCCAGACCTGTCGGCTGCCGTCGGCCCGGGAACTCGCGGACGAGGCCGAGGACATCGCCCGCGGAATCGGCAGCAGCGAACTGCTCGCCTTCGTCATGGCCAACAAGGCCCAGGTGTGTATCGCGGCCTCCGCCCCCGGCGACCCGGAGGCCATGGCGGCCGCCGAGGAGGCGGTCGCGACCATGGGCCCGAGTGACAACTGGCGCGCCTCGATGGCGTGGTGCATGCTCGGCTACGCCGCGATGACCGGCGGCGATCCGCATCGCGCCCGACACGCCATCCTGCGGGCCGGGGGCCACGACCTGGGCGGACTGCAACCCTCGATGCGCCCTCTCTTCTCGGAACTCCTGGTCACGGCGGCCCTGTCCACCGGGGATGTCGACTCCGCGTCCGCGTGGTCCGAGCGTGCGCGCGAGGAGGCGGAGCGGCTCGGTCTGCCCGTGCAGCGCGCCTCCGCGATGCGGAGCGCGGCGCAGCTCGCCTCGCACCACGGTGCCACCGCCGAGGCCGCGACCCTGCTCTCCGAGGCGGTGGAGGTCTGCGCGCGGTCCGGTGCGGTGTTCTGGGAGGCGCGGTCACTGCTGCTCGCGGCCCCGGTGATGACGGCCGCCGGGTTCGGCGCGCGTGGTGCGGCCATGTGGGAGCAGGGCCGACGGCTGGCCACCGGCGGAGGCGCGGGCCTGCTGATCGGCCTGTCGGAGCTGACGCGGCCTCCCGCGCCGTCCGCGTCGTCAGCCGTCCCGACGTGGCTGGCCTCGCTGACGGCGCGCGAACGGGAGGTCGCCGGCATGGTGGCCGAGGGTCTCACCAACCAGGCGATCGCCACCAGGCTCTTCCTCAGCCCGCGTACGGTCGAGACCCATGTGTCGCGGGTCTTCCGCAAGACGGGTGTCGCCACCCGGGCCGGTCTCGCGGCCCTCATGGCCCGTTCCTGACATGAGGAGCACGCCCCGCGGCCGCACATGCCTCGCCCACTCCCCGATTCGGCGGCGGGACGTCGGCTCCGACGCGGTGTGCCTCGGAGCCGGGGGTAGAAGAGTGGGCACCGGATGAAACGAGGGAGGGCCGATGGCTAGAGACACGTCGCTGCGTGCGGTGGGATGGGCGCAGTCGTTTCCGGTGTCGCAAGGAGTGCGGGCAGGCCGCCGGTGGACGCGGGAGCACCTGGCGTCCTTGGCGTGGACCGCGGACGCCCCCGAGGTGGTGGACGGGATCCTGCTGAGTGTCTCCGAACTGATCACCAACGCGCACGTGCACGCGCACAGCGACGCCCAGCTGGTCCTCACCTGGGACAGTCACTGCCTGCACGTCAGTGTCCACGACTCCGACCCCGCGCCCCCCGCCAAGCAGGCCGAGGACGTCACGACGACCGGGGGGCGCGGACTGGCGATCGTCGACGCGCTCGCCGACGCCTGGACCACGCATCCGCAGGCATCGGGCAAGACGGTCACCGCCTGCTTCGTACCACCTGGGGCTCCCAAGCCCCGGCACGGCGGGGACGTCAGCTGAGCGCGCCGGGAGGGAAGTGCCCGGCCGGGCGGCGAGGAACGCGGCCCGGCCGGCGCGACGGCGGACAGACCCGCACCGGCCTCGCCCCGTGGATCAGCCGCAGTTCGTCGCGTACCGGATGACGTACTGCTCGGGGGCGGGGCCGATCGCGCCGGACCAGTCGATGCAGGCGCCCTTGCCGCTGATGTACACGGGGCCCGCGTAGCTGGTGTACGTGCCGTGGTCGTCCACCGCGGTGTCCCCCTGGCCGGCGAGCTGGAATCCGGCGTAGATGTAGACGCCCGTGCCCGCCGTGTTGCGAATGGTGACGATGCAGTTCTTCCCGGTGGCCGAGCTGTACGTCAGGTACGTCATCCCCCTGGTCCCGACCGCGGCCGAGTTGACGACGGAGTACCCGGTTCCGCAGGCGCCGTTGTACGCCGCCGCGGCGGAGGCCGAGGGTGCGGCGACGAGGCCGGCGCCCAGGAATGTCATCGAGAGGGCGCCACCGGTGACCGTACGCCGCAGGGAGGGACGCATGCTTGCTCCTTCAGGGACGACCGCGAGGGCCGTGGACCATTATCAAGATCATCAGAGCATCGGGGCGTGCCCACGTCAATATGCCCGGGAGGCTCAACCCGACCGTGCCTCAACGGAGTTCAGTGCTCGCAGAGGGAGAACTCGCGCTCGTACAGCTGCTCGTTGTGTTCGTCGACGAAGAACTTGCGTTCCCGCATGAGCTGTTCGCGATAGTCCCTGGCCTGTTCGAGCGTCATGGTCGAGGTGTCGGACCAGGGCTGTTGCGGTGGCACGTCGGACGTCGAGACGATCCTCTCCGACGGGTCGACGAGGAAGAACGCGAGGATCTTGCGGCAACCCGGGCGGGTGGGGTCCGTGAGACGGAAGGAGCCGACGCGGTGCTGCAGGACGTTCGGGAAGGCCAGGCAGCGTCCGGCCGGCGTCGGCGCCGATCCCAGCACCTGGTTCAGCGCGTCCTCGTTCTCCAGCCCGTAGACCTCACGCATCCCTGCGTCGTCGTTCTGTTCGTAGTCCGGGTCGTCGAGCGCCGCGCGGAAGCTCAGACCGCTCTCGGTGATGTTCTCGCTGTCCCAGTAGTAGATGCCGGTCGAGACGATCCGCTCGTTCACCATTCCCTCGACATGCCAGGAACCACCGGAGTACTCGGGCTTGTCCGGGGTGAGGTGGATCGTGGCGAGCTTGACGATGACCTGGAGGCCGCGTCCGCGCAGATCGACCCGGTCGGAGTCGCCGGGCACCTTCGGAGGAGTGAAGACCGGGGCGTCCGGGACGACCGGGCGACGGGTTCGCCACCACTGTTCCTGTGCCTCCTCCCAGGCGCTCATGGCTTCCGCGTAGGCCCCGTCGTCGCTGTAGGAGGACTTGTGCGGATACTCCGGCTCCGACTCGTACCACCCGTAGGGATCGGCCTGGATCCGCGGGGGCCGCGGATGGCGCAGATCGGTGAGCACGTTCTCCAGCAGGGGACGCATGCGGGCGAACACGTCCGGCAGCACGGCCGCCAGCTCGTCATGAACCCCGGGGCGGACGTTGTTGACGTACGAACGGAAGTCGACGGCGCCGTCGGCGCTGACCTCGACGTCCGTGGGAAGCCACTGGAACCTCTCCGAGAACTCGTATGCCGAAAAGCGGTCCGTAGGATTCCGCCAAGCCTCCTCGGGTGCGTTGCCCGCCTCTCTCACCAGGCAGAACAGTGAGGGGTGCACCAGATCCAGTACCTGGCCGCCGGATCCCGGATGCCAGTCCTGATCCGCTTCGGGGACCTGTTCCAGGACCTGGACCGCGTCGCGCAGCCGGGATCTGAGCTCTTCGTCGACCAGGGTGTCCGAATGCCACACCCCGTCGACGGCGGACACCTCGATGCCGGTCCGTCCGTCCCGCAGCGCGGCGTAGTGCGCGAGTTCGGCGAGTACGTACTGGACCTGTGCCTCGGTGAGCCCTTGCTCGGCCGCTTCTCGCGTCCACCGGGCGACGACGTCGGCATCGTGCATCTTGTCGAACCACTCGGGCTTCGCCCGGATGTGCGAGCTGCACCGCATCATCTGGAGTTCCCGCAGCGTCCGGGGCGTCGCGAACGCTATGGAGCGGGAAGCGTGAAAAGGCAGCGGGAAAGCAGGCAGCTCGGACAATTCCCTCGGTCCTCCGGGTCGGTGTGCGGAGCGGGAAGGATACGTCGACGGACCGACACCGCGGCCGCGGCCCCGTCACCGCCGGTCCGGAGGCAGGGCTCCGGCGACGGCCCCCTGCTCCTCCCGCTGTCAGCGGGAGGCGCCATGATGGGCGGCATGACGAAGACCGGGGCCGATTACGCGTGGTTCGAGAACGACTTCCCGGACCTCGCCGAGGCGTACTGCTTCACGCTGGTGCGAGGTCCGGCACCGGATGACGTGGTCTCCCGGCTCGACGGGCGCAAGGAGCGGTCCCTGCACGGGATCGCGGCTGTCGTCGACGCGGCGTTCGCCCGGTACGACCTCGAGGAGGGCGAACGCCAACTGGTCGCTCTGGCGACCGTCGGCGCCTGGACGCTGCTGATCGAGGCCAACGGCTACCTCGGGGTCACCGAGGAGCGGGCCCTGCCGGCCTCGGCCGGAGCGACCTGGGTGTCGCACTTCGTGAACATCAACGCCGTCGGGACGTTCCTGTGGGCGCAGGACCGGGTCCAGCGGCTGTGCTTCGACCCCATGTTCCCGGAGGACCGGTGGGGCAGCGCGCCCGACGAGCTCGTCGACGTCATGCAGGACATCGGATTCCACTTCGGCGAGGACGCGCCGGAAACGGACCTGTCGTCGCCGGCCGCGTTCGCCCTGGCCGAGCACGTGACAGGTGTCGCCGTCACTCCGGCGCTCCTCGAGGACACGACGTTCAGCTGCTTCACCGTACGGATCCGCTGACCGCCCGCCCGCGGGCCGGTCCGGGGCGGCCGGGTGGGAACACCTCCTCCCCGTGCACACGCCGGGCTCCGGCGTCCGACGGCACCCGGCACCACACGTCCCCCGGCGTGCCGCGAGGAGTTTCCCCGCGGCACCCCTCCTGTTGGCCGGGCACGGCTACCTTCGCCTCGCCCGGTCCGGTTCAGGAGAGGTACGTCGATGAGCACCCCGATCCGTCGCACCTCGGCACGGCCCTCCACGGCCGTCCTGACGTCGGCCCGGCTTCGGGAGGAGAGCCGGACCGGGGGCCCGTCCGCACGCTCGACGGAGCGCGCCTTCCTCCAGCTGCAGTCCCGCGTCGGCAACCGGGCCGCGGCCGCGGCGGTGCAGCGCGCCCGGGACACCTCCGGCGGGAAGGCGGGGGACTCCGGCGGCACGCCCGCCGCGTCGAGGAAGAACTACCGCGACCGGATCGCCGGACTGCTCGACAGATTCAAGAAGAACCTCGAGCCCATCGACACCTTCGTCAAGGGGTTCCAGACACCTGCGAACGCGGGATTCACCCAGCAGGCCACGACCGCGGCCAACGAGGGCCTCAAGCACTCCGCGGCCGCCTCGGGGACCTCCGCCGCCTCGGGGAACCTCCTCACGGAGTCCGTCGGCACCGTCGTCAGCGGCATGGACGCGTACAAGAACATGAAGGACGCCAGGAAGCACGAGACCGGGGCCGGCCACCACACGGCCAGGAAGAAGGCCAGGACCAAGGGGGCCGACACCGTCGTCGGTGCCGCCGGTTCGGGCAGCTACAGCGCGGCCGTGGCCAAGGAGGTCACCAAGATCCAGAAGGCGGCGGACGCCGCGGTGGCGTCCGAAGCGAGCGGTATCGCCAGCGCCTCCGTCGGTGCGATCAAGGGCATGCGGTCCGCGTTCCGCGTCGGGGGAGCGGCCCGCAAGTACCGGCAGGTCAAGAAACTGGGAGATCCCCACCTCGTGCACGCGGGATCACTGGCTCGCCTGAACGAGTCGCGGGAGCACGCCAACTGGGCCGCCGCCGAGGCCTTCGTCGCGCTCGACGCCTACTGGAACCATGAGGGCCAGGGGCGTCTGGAGCTCGTCTCCGAGGCCGTCGACGCCGCTTGGGAGGCGATGGGCGAAGCCCGTGACGCCGCCGAGCATCTGCGCCGCGCCGAGAGAGACATCGAGAGGCTGAGCACCGTGCAGGGGTACGCGAAGAAGAAGCAGCTCGCCAAGATCGGTAAGGAGACGGTCGGGGGCGGCGGCGAGTCGACCAAGGCCGCGGCCGGCGTCGTGACGGCGGTCGCGGCCGGAACGGTCGGGCTGGCGAGCAACCCGGTCGGATGGGGTCTCGCCGGGGCCGGGGCCGGCCTCGTCCTCGGCGTCACCCTGTACAAGGCACTCCGCGCCGCGACGAAGCGCTACGAAGAGGTCCACCACCCCGAACGCTGGGCGCAGGAGGGCGGGACACCCGAGGAGGCCGCCTCCCGCGGGGAATCGCTGAAGCACGCCCTGAAGTTCTGGAAGAAGGTGTCCAAGGGCGAACGCCAGGCCATGGCGCGCGAGATCTACGCTCTGGCGGCGGGTCCCGAGATCTCCGGGAGGACGACCGCCGAGATGCGTGAGTCCGCACGGGCCCTGCTCATCGCCCTCAAGTCCGGCCCCGCCCAGCACAAGCTGGAGCCGGAAGCGTGGGCGGAGAGCCTGAACGACCCGGCGAGGAGCGCCGGTTGGATCAAGGAGATCGCGGAGCAGCTGGCCTCGGGGTGACCCGGAGCACCACGCCCCGGTCCGCCGCGACGGCCACGGACGCGCCGACGTCACCCCAAGGCGTCCAGAGCCACGGCCTGCGCTATGGCGAGACGGCGGTCGAGGTCCGGACGCGCGATGTGCACCCGGTAGCGGTCGCGCAGCCCGAACTTCCGCTCGACCGCCATCCAGTGCCTGCCGCCTTCGGTGAAGTCGAAGTGACGCCGCCACGCGAACGGTACGAAGTCGGTGCCCGGCAGGAAGTCCCAGATGCGGCGCAGCACCGCCAGCGCCGCGTTGCGCTCGCGCCCGGTGAGCTCGGCCAGCCCCGGCTGGTCGAGGACCCAGGTCGAGCGCAGCAGCGAGGTCAGGGTCTTCTCGCGGAACGACCCGATGGGGCTCCCGTCCTCGTCCCGCACCGTGTACACGGCGCCGACGTCCAGGACCGTGTCGGCCTCGAAGGTGCACAGGACGCGGTCCTGTGACTCGTCGGTGTAGACGGTCACCTGATCCTTCGGCGACAGCAGCGCCTGCTCGGCGAACGCGACGACCTCACCGGCCGAGCCGTCGGGCAGAGCGCGGTTCACCACGTACCGGTCGGTCATCACCGCCGGCTTCCGGCTCACGACGAATCGCTCGGCCGCCTGCAACGTGGTTCTCTCCACGGGGTGTCTCCCTCTGGTCGCGTCTCGTGCACCGGACGGCCGCACCTGCTCGCGGCCGTCCCTCGGCTGGAGGACCATCGTCGCGATACAGGCCCGGCGAGAACTGCCCCTGAAAGTCGCGCACCTCCGCGACCAAAGGTGAGGGTGCGCGGATCCCTACCGGCGCGAACCCGCCCGCGCGTGTTCACTTTCGTCGTCCGCCCCTCCCGCAGGAGGCCGACGCGGCCGTCGCCACGCGGCAGCGGCCCCCGGCCCGTTGTCCGTCCCCCGCTGTGCTCCTCCGTACCGCCCTGCGGTTAGTTTGTGTGCAGGACAGTTAGGCGGGCCCGTGTCGGCAGACGCGCACGGAGGACGGGAGGTGGGGGAGGCGTGTCGCTTCGTGTGGGCGATCCGGCCGAGATCGGCGGCTATCCGCTGGAGGCGAGGCTCGGCTCGGGTGGCATGGGCACGGTCTTTCTCGCCCGTACGAGTTCGGGGCGGCCCGTCGCGATCAAACTGATCCATCAGCAGTTCGCGGCGGACGACGAGTTCCGCATCCGCTTCCGGCAGGAGGTGGCGGCGGCCCGGAGGGTGAGCGGCGCGTTCACCGCCGCCGTCGTCGACGCCGCCCCCGAGGCCGAGCAGCCGTGGATGGCGACGACCTACATCGAGGGGCAGACGCTCGCCCAGCGCATCGCCGCGGAGGGCCCGTTGGACGGGGCGGAACTGCGGAGGCTCGCCATCGGTCTGGCGGAGGCCCTGCGCGACATCCACCGGGTGGGGGTCGTCCACCGCGACCTGAAGCCCTCGAACGTCGTGCTCTCGCCCGAGGGTCCCCGCGTCATCGACTTCGGTATCTCACGCGCCGCGGACCAGCAGACGCTGACGATGACCGGCCGGGTCATCGGTACGCCGCCCTTCATGTCGCCCGAGCAGCTGCAGACGCCCCGTGGTGTGGGTCCGCGGTCCGACGTCTTCTCCCTGGGCACGCTGCTGGTCTACGCGGCGACGGGCCGCGGGCCCTTCGACGCGGACAGCCCGTACCTGACCGCGTATCAGGTGGTGCACGAGGAGCCCTCGCTGGGTGTCGTGCCGAAGGCCCTGCGGGCGGTCGTCGAGCCGTGTCTGGACAAGGAGCCGGACGGGCGCCCCTCGGCCGACGAACTCCTCGTCCTGCTGAGGGACCTTCCGGACGACCTCGGCGGGACCCGCGGGACCGGCGTGAACGAGGCCGGCGCCGGCCGCACCCGCGACATGGTCACCCAGCACCACGTGGCGCAGGACACCCCGCCGCCGGCTGCTCCCGGCACCGCCCCGGCCGCTCCCGGTACGGGGAGCGCCGGCATCCCCGCCGGCCGCCGTCTGCGCAGTCGATGGCGGCCCGTCCTCGCGGCCGCCGTCGCGGTGGCGGCGATCGGCGGGGGAGTCGCCGCGCTGCAGGCGGAGAGCGCGGGAGGCGGCAGCGGCGGCGGCGACAAGGGCGACGGTGTCGCGGCGTCGGGAGCCGTACTCCCGGACGGCTTCGAGCCGTGGCGCGGGACCGTGCCGGGCGGCCGGGAGGACATCCCCGACGAACTCCGGTGCGTGACGCACGGCGACGCGCTCTTCTGCGGGGGCGGTGGGGTCGTCGCGGCCCGCATCAAGGTGGAGGACGGCTCACGTGTGTGGACGGTGAAGAGTCCGGGCGTCCCCGTCCAGGGCATGCACCTGGTCGGTGCCACCGACGACACGGTGCTCGGATACCGCTTCGCCGCCGAGGACGCCCCGCAGGACCCTCCCGGCGAGGTGGTGGCCTTCGACGCGGACGACGGCCGTGAGCTGTGGTCCGTGCCGTCCGGCGCCCAGTCGACGGCCGTCACGGGCCGGAGCCGGGACGCCGTGGTGGTCGGCTCCGCCGTGGTGACGGTCGACGCCTCCAACTCCCGCTTCGAGGCCCGTGACGCGCACAGCGGCGAGGTCGCCTGGAAAACGTCGTTCCCCGAGGGCACGCGGTGCGCTCCCGTCCCGGCGGGTCAGCACTTCCTCGCCATGTGCGCGACGGACGCGGAGCTGGACGCCTCGGAGGTGCGCCACCCCACCCTCCACACGGTCGACCGCACCTCGGGCACGTGGGGCAGCTCCGTCGCGGTCGACGGGCCCGCCGTGCCGATGGGGGTCCGGGACGGCGGCCTCGTCCTCCTCCAGGAGCACAGGGAGGGAGCCGCGCTGACGGGCTACGACGGGACGGCCCGGTTCGACCCGGCCTCCGGGAAGGTCACGTACTCCCGACTGGCCCGGACGTACGCGGGGACGCCCGGCATGGCGGACGGCACCGTCTACGTGGCCGGTCAGGCCGGTCTCGTCACCGCGCTCGATCCCACCACCGGCCGGGAGAAGTGGAAGCGGCAGACGGGGGTGGAGGGCGCGTCGGGGCCCGTGGCGGGATCCGGCGCCCTCTACTTCAGCTCTGCCACCGGCCGGGTCGTCGCGCTGGCGCCGAACGACGGCAGGTCCCTGTGGACGACGAACCCCCAGGTCGACGGCCTGACGGGCGAGCAGGGCGCGAGCCCGCGCGTGACCGTCGCGGGGCGTGCGGTGGTCGTCGCCGCAGCCGAGAACACCCTCTTCGCCTTCGACACGCAGAAGCCCCCGAAGTCGGGCTGACCGGGGCGGCCTCCGGCCTTCCCTTCACCGACCCGTCGAGCTCAGCGGCCGGAAGCCGGACGTCCCGGTGCCGTGCCAGTCGAGAATGAGCACGGTGGCGTCGTCGTTCAGATTGCCCCGGCAGGCCGACAGCACCGCTGCGGTCAGGACGCGCACGGCCTCCCTGGGATGCATGTCACGGGTCTCGTACACCAGGGAAGCCAGGTCGACGGCGGCGGCACCGCGTTCCTGCATGCCGTCGGTCAGCAGGACCAGGCGGTCTCCGGGGTGCAACTGCAGTTCCTGGAGCTGGTAGGTGAAGGGGGCCGCGACACCGAACGGCAGATTGACCGTGAGCGGGACCTCCTCGGCCTCGCCGGCACCGCTCCGCAGGCGCAGGGGCCACGGATGTCCGGCGTTGACCAGTTCGCACGTACCGGTGTCGAGACGGATGCACAGCAACTGTCCGGTGGCCAGCCCCCGACTGTGGGCCAGCAGGGCCTCGTGCGCGCGATTCGCCTGACTGAGCGCGTCGCAGCCCGTGCGCCGGGCTCCGCGCAACGCACCCGTGACCAGCGTCGCCAGCAGGGCGGATTCGGTGTCGTGGCCCATGGCGTCGGTGATGGACAGGTACAGCGTGTCCCGGTCGAGGGTGTAGTCGTAGGTGTCGCCGCCGATGTCGTCGGCCGGTACGAGACCTGCGGCGAGGGTGAACTGGGGAGCCTCGCAGCAGGAGGCCGAGGGGAGCAGCTGATGCTGGATCTCGGCGGCCAGGCTGGTCCGGGTGGTCCGCCGGCCGGCGTGATAGAGGTCGGTGAACCGGCGGTCCGTGACGATGATGTAGGCCAGGGCGTGGGCCGCGTCGCTGATCTGCCCCAGCACGGAGTCGTCGGCGGACCGCAGCGTCACCTCCAGCAGCCCGATGCAGTCCCCGCGATTGCTCACCGGCGAGATCACCCGCCGTCCGCCCTGTCCGTCCGCGTCCACGTGCTGGCGCTGGTCGCGCAGCACCGCGTCGTAGACGGTGCCCTGCAGATCGATCGGTTCCTCGACGGCCTCGGGACCGTCACCGTCGGCCGGCGCGGTGAGGCGCAGCAGCCGTTGTTCCATGAGATCGACGAACAGGAACGACACACGGTCGGCCCCGAAGCGCTTGCGCAGGTCGTGCGCGAGCACGCCGACGGACTCCCCCGGCGGCGCGGACTCCGCCGCGGTCAGAAGCTCGCCGAGTTCCAGATCTCTGCCATCCATGGCAACCTCCCTTCGTCTGTCGCCACGTATGCCCCGGCTTTCGTGAACCTCACCTGCACGTCCTTCGCGCGGGGACGCGACGTCGCCGCCCGGCGTGCTCCCGCAGGCCGTGCGTTACCCGCCTGCCGAGGGGGCCCGAAGGCCTCCGTCGCCGTGTGGTTGACTGATCCGTATGGCCATGTCTCCGCAACCGCCCGTTCGGCTGTGACCGCCGATCCGGCCGCGGCCACCCGGCCCCGCAATCGCAAGCAGCTCATCGTCGAGGCGGCCGGCCGGATCTTCAGCGAGCGCGGCTATCACATGGCGTCCATGGAGAAGATCGCCGCCGGCGTGGGTATCACCGCGGCGGCCCTCTACCGGCACTTCCCGAACAAGTACGCGCTCTTCGCCGAGTGCGCCGATCTCATGGCCGACCGGCTCGTCGCCGCCGTCGACGAGGTGCCGTCCGGGGCGCCGTCGGCGGATGTGCTCACCGCGGTGACCCGGGTCACCGTCGCCCATCGGGCATCGGGCGGTGTGTACCGATGGGAGGCCCGCTACCTCAACCACGAGGACCGCAGGCAGCTCAGGGCGAAGTTCCGGCACGTCATCGGGCGGGTGGACGAGGCGGTGCAGCGCGAGCGACCCCTGCCCGACGGGCGCCTGCGGGCCGTGGCTGCCCTCGGCGCCATCGGATCGATCACCATGCACCACACGTCGATCGCCCAGCGCCGGGCCGAGGAACTGCTGGTGGAGTCGGCGCTGCGGGTGGCCGCGGCCGATCCCGCGGCGCCCCGGCCCGGTGCCCGCACGGTCGAGGTGGTCGCCCACCCGGTGCCACGCACGCGACGCGCGGAGATCCTCGCGGCCGCCATCCCCCTGTTCGCGCGGGACGGGTTCGCCAGTGTCACGAACGGGCAGATCGCGGAGGCGGTGGGGCTGGCCCCGTCGGCCCTCTACCGTCACTACTCCGGCAAGGTCGACATCCTGGCGGCGGCGTGTCTCCAGGCGGCGGGACTCCTGGCCCGGGAGGTGGACCAGAGCCTCCACGAGGTGTCCGGCCCGCACGACGCCATCGGCGCGCTGGCGGCGACCTACGTGGCGTACAGCTTCGAGTACACCGCGCTCAACAGCGTCGCCGAGGCCGAGCTCGTCGGGCTGCCGGCCGACCTGCGGCGTCCTCTGGTCCTCGCACAGCGCGAACACATCGCCGTCTGGGAGCAGCAGTTGCGGCTGGCCCGTCCCGAGCTGGACCCGCGCCAGGCCCGGGTGCTGGTGCACGCCGGGTTCGGCGTCGCGGTCGAGGCCGGCCGAGGGCTGCGGTGGCAGGACGGCCCGGACCACCGGGACGCCGTGACCGCGCTGGTGATGGGGGCCCTCGGCTTCTGAACCGGCACGTCCCGTGCTTCGGGCGGAGAGCCGTCCAGGCGCGCGGCGGGGCTGCGTGCGGTGAGGCGACCGAGGGGAACGTCGGGAACGTCGGGAAGGCGCCCGGATGTCCGGCCCAGGGCCCCCGGGTGCGACAGCCGAGGGCCGGACATCCGCCGCACGGGGCCGCGGATCAGCCCGCCGGCCGGTTCCCCGTCGGGATCGTGATCGGGGTGGTCGTCGAGGAGCTGCCCTTGTTGAGGAACAGCATGGCCAGGCCCCGCACGAACTGGTCGAACATGTAGAAGGTGCCGGGCATGACGGGTGACAGGCCCTCGCGGAACAGGATGAAGGCCGGCCACACGGTGCGGACGAGGGCCGCCGCCGCGTAGTCGCGCGGAAGTTTCAGCCAGTCGCCGACCTCGTTGCTGAGGACGTAGCGCACGAACTCGTTCAGGAATCCGCGCGTCACTCCGAGATCGATCTCGGCGGTCAGCCCGAGCAGCACCTCGGCCAGGTCGAGACCCTCCGGTGTCGGGGCGAGGATCGGGGTGAGCACCTGGGCCGACTGGGCTTCCGCGGCCGCCCAGGTCTTCGGGATGTACTCGTCCGGCACGCCGAGCAGGTGGAGGGCGACCTGCCACGAGTGCAGAAAGGCCTCCTGGTCCGCGGCCGACATCGGGACCTTCCAGTCGAGCAGCCTCCTGCGTACGAAGGTTCCCAGGCTGTGGAAGGTGACGAGGATGTCCGCGGCGCTGATGGGGACCGACTGGTCGGTGACCGCACGCCAGTGGGGTGATTGCGGCAGCAGATGACGCACCGCGCCGTGCACCAGCCGGGTCTTGTTGGCGGTGACGACGAACTGCCCCGTCGGCTTGAAGGCGTCCAGCTGAGACAGGTCGTAGCCGAACGTGAACGTCTTGGCGGCCCGGTCCTTCATGTCGGCGCCGCCCACCGACCAGTAGACGCTTCTGGCCTCGCGCGGGATCACGGTGCTCATGATGCCGCTGCCGAGGCCGTACAGCATGAACAGATAGGTGTCCTTGCGCCTGTTGAAGTCGGCTGCGCGGGCGAGCTTGACCGGGTCGGCCCAGGGCGGCAGCTTGTTGACCGTCCGCAGATGCGCGGCGAGCTCCGCCGGCAGCCCGGAAGGCAGCGCGTCCCCGTTGTTCACCCACCCCGCCATCGCCGCGTTGACCGCCGGAACCTGACCGTTCTGGAGCAGCGAGACCATCAGGGGATCCGTGGCGCTGTCCCAGACGTACTCCGGATCGGCCCCGGTGCCGCTGCCTGCCACCGAGTCCTTCGACGCCCATGCCCACGCCTTGGCGGGATCCGCCGCGCCCACGAGGCCGAGTGCGACACCGAGGGACAGGACTTTTCGCCTGTCGAGATTACGCATTAACTTACCTGCTTCCATGCTCGACCTGATCAAGTCATGTGCCCTTGTTCCACGATTGGCTGTCCTCGTCCTGCACGTCGGATCATGCCGACCGATGTGATTCCTCATTAACATAGCGACGAGGGTGGCCGTCGGCAATGGTCATGACAGAGCACTGCCGCACCGGATCCCGCGGCCGTGTCCCGTTCCTGGTCATCCGGCCGCGCCGCGCTCCTCCGTACGGCTCCGACCGCCCAGGGGCACCGCTTGATCGTCCCCGCGCGGGGTAGCGAAAGGACATGGCCACTGACAAGACATCCCCTGCTGCGAGCGGATACGTGCAGCCCGAGGTCGACGTCCGGGCGCTGACCGAGGTGCTCGACGGCGAGTACGCCGCCATCCGCGACCTCGTCCGGACCAACCTGGTGACGCACGCCTCCGTTCTCGAGGAGGCCGACGAACTCGGCGTCGACGCGTACCGGGAGCGGGTGCGTGAGCTCGTGGTCGAGATGGCCGCGACCGGTCAGACCGGCATGGGCTTTCCGGCGAAGTACGGCGGCGGCGGTGACGTCGGAGCCTCGATCGCCGCGTTCGAGACACTGGCCTTCGGTGACCTGTCGGTCCTGGTGAAGGTCGGCGTGCAGTTCGGACTCTTCGGCGGTGCGATCCTGCATCTGGGCACCGGCCGTCACCACGACGCCTACCTGCCGGACCTGATCACCGGGAAGCTGATGGGCTGCTTCGCGATGACCGAGACCGGGCACGGCTCCAACGTGCAGGCGCTCGGCACACTCGCGACGTACGACGCCGCCACCCAGGAGTTCGTCATCACCACCGACGGCGACCAGGCGCGCAAGGACTACATCGGCAACGCGGCCCGCCACGCCGAGCTCGCGGTCGTCTTCGCCCAGCTCGAGGTGGGCGGGGAGTCCAAGGGCGTGCACGCGTTCGTGGTCCCCGTCCGGACCGGTGGAGAAGTGGTGCCCGGCGTACGTATCGAGGACGACGGCCGCAAGATGGGCCTCAACGGCGTCGACAACGGCCGAATCCGTTTCGACGGGGTGCGCGTGCCACGCGAGGCCTTGCTCAACCGGTTCGCCGACGTCACTCCCAACGGCGTGTACGAGAGTCCGATCGAGAACCCCGACCGGCGCTTCTTCACCATGCTCGGCACGCTGGTACAGGGCCGGGTCAGCGTCGGAGGCGCCGGGGTCAACGCGGCCAAGGTCGCCCTGACGATCGCCACCAAGTACGCCGTCCGCCGCCGGCAGTTCGACGCGGCCCCGGACACGGAGGAGCAGCTGCTCCTCGACTACGGTCTGCACCAGCGCCGTCTGCTGCCGCTCCTCGCGCGGACCTACGCGCTGCACTTCGCGCAGGACGTCGTGCGCACGCACCTGCACGAGGTCTTCTCCGGCATCAAGGACGACGCGTACGAGCGCCGGCAGCTGGAGTCACGGGCCGCCGGCACCAAGGCACTCGGCACCTGGCACGCCACCCGGGTCGTCCAGGAGTGCCGCGAGGCGTGCGGCGGCGCCGGCTACCTCGCCGTCAACAGGTTCGCCGCCCTCAAGAGCGACAGCGACATCTTCACCACCTTCGAGGGCGACAACCACGTCCTGCTGCAGCTCGTGGCCAAGGGCCTGCTCACCCACTACGCGAGCGAGTTCGAGGACCTGGACCAGCTCGGCATGGTCCGCCACGTCACCGGCCTCGCCGTCGAGACGGTCATCGAGAAGACCTCGGCGCACAAGCTGCTCGAACGGGTACGTGACCTGCTGCCCGGAGGCGACGAGTGGGACCAGGAGGCCGGCCTGCGCGACTCCGAGTACCAGCTGGCCATGCTCCGCTACCGCGAGGAGCACATGCTCGCCGGTGTCGCGCGGCGGCTCAAGCGCGGGATCGACCAGAAGCGCGATCCGGGGGCCGTCTTCTCGCAGGTGCAGGACCACGTCATCGCGGTGGCCCACGCGCACGTCGAGCGGCTGGTGCTGGAGGCGTTCGTCGACAAGCTCCGTGCGCAGCCCGAGGGCGGCAACAAGGTCGCGCTCGGCCTGCTGTGCGACCTGTTCGCCCTGTCGACGATCGAGGCGGACCGGGCCTGGTTCATGGAACACGGCCGACTGACGGTCCAGCGCTCCAAGGCGATCAGCCGTGAGGTGAACGACCTCTGCCGCAAGGTCCGGCCCCTCGCGGTCGACCTCGTCGACGCCTGGGGCATCCCGCCCGAGATGCTGCGCGCGCCGGACCTCGTGGGCTGATCCCGGCAGCGGCGGCCGTGCGGCAGGGCCGCCCGGCGAAGGCCGGGCCGCGCCGGTACCGTGCGCGGTCGACGGTGAGGGCCCCCGCCAGGTCGGGCCCTCACCGTCAGTCCGGGGTCAGACGCGGTCCGCCGCGATCAGGAGGTACTGGAAGGACCCGTCCTTGTAGGAGTTGATGAAGGCGTCCTCGATCCCCGTGACCAGCGAGGACGTGGCCCTCAACTCCCAGTAGGGGAGGGTGTCGGGCGTGAGGTCGACGACGGCCTGAGGCACGAGACGGTTGTCGGCCATGGCGCGCAGGTACTCCCGGCGCGAGTGGATGTTGCACTCGAAGTGCGCGTTGATCTGCGACACCCACTTCGAGGGCTGGCCGTAGCGCGGGTTCCAGCAGCCGGTGATGGTCACGTACCGTCCACCGACCTCCAGGACGCGGGAGTGCTCGGCGAAGAGGTCGTGCAGGTCGACGTACATGCTCGACTCGTTGTTCCACGAGGCCGCGGCCGAGCCCGTTCCGAAGGGCGTGGAGAGCATGTTGCAGACACGGGCGCGGACATGGTCCTGGATACCGAGTTCGCGGGCACGGCCGTTGGCGAAGTCGGCCTGCTTGGCCGAGAGCGTGACACCTTCGACCTTGCATCCGAAGCGCTGGTGCGCCATCACCATCGAGCCACCGCGCCCGCAGCCGGCGTCCACCAGGGTGTCGTCGCCTCCGATGTCGCCGAGGTGCCCCAGAAGGTACTCGGCCTGCGCCGACTCCAGCCGGTGCAGCTCGGCGATCAGCTTCTTCTCGCTCTCGCTGTCCTCGGCGTCCCCGAGAGCGGCGTGGTCGACGTCACCGATGCCGTAGTGGTGGTGGTAGAGCCCGTCGACGTCGCCGAGGCGCAGGTTCACGGGCCGCGCCTCACCGTCCCAGTAGCGGGCGATGTCCCCCTGGTAGGGGGACGCCGGGCGGGGGATCCGCACGGAGCCCGAGACGTCGGTGGCGGCGGGGGCGAGTTCGGTGTGGGTCACAGATGAGTCCGTTCTTTACCAGAAATCGGGCAGGGTGTAGCGGTAGGTGTTGGACTGGTGCCAGTGGTGGTTGCCGTCGACCCAGGCGGCCACGCCCCGCAGGAAGCGGTGCACGCCGGGCGCCGGACATGCCTCGGCCAGGGCCGCGGCCTCGCGCTCGAAGTCGTGCATGAGGTCGTTGTGGACCTCGATCGACTTCAGATAGGCGTCCCGCTCGGAGAGGCCCTCCCGTTCGGCGATCACCACCGGAAGGTTCAGGTGGTGGCCGGGAGCGTCGAGTTCCTTGGTGTAGGAGTACAGGTCGTTCACGATGGTCGTCGCGTTTCCCGCGAGCGCGATGACCTTCTGCATGCCGGCCTGGGCGTGCAGGTCCGCGGGCAGCTCGTAGCCGCCGACGGTGTCGGTGATGGTCGGACAGGGGCGGAAGTTGTTGAACTGGCGCATCGCCAGGTACTCCCACACCTCGGGTACGTGATCCAGCTGGGCCCAGGCCGCTTCGGCGAGGTACCCCATGTGCAGCCGGGCCATGTCGTGCCGGAACCGGTCCGCCTGGGAGGCGCTGGCCGCGCGTACGAAGTACTCCATGGCGGAGCGGTAGGCGCGCCGGGGCGCGTCCGCGTGGAGCGACTCCGCCCACTGCGGCCGGTACTCCTCCGTGGTGTACAGGGGGTCCAGTGCCGTGTGCGCCAGCAGAAGCCTTTCGCCGAGGCCGACCGGCGACCCCCCGTGGTCCTCGCAGTAGCAGTCGTCCACCGCGTTCTCCGCCACCATCAGACGTGTGGCGAGCATGAGATGGTCGACGGTGGGCGCGTCCGGATGGCAGCCGACCATGTACCGGCCCACGGAGAAGCCGTCGAACTGCTCCTCCCAGTCCTCGGGATACAGCGAGACCTCGTCCAGTGCCCAGGCCTTGATCCTCCGGCTGACCTCCTCGACCAGCCCAGGATCGGGCTCGGTCACGGTGTGGTGGTAGAGGCCTGGGACCGGTCTCCCCTCCGCTGCGGCCGCCGGCGGGGACGGCGGTGCCTGCGGTTCGTCCCGCGGGAACAGGCGCAGGCCCGCCGTCCCCAGGCCGCTGGGGCCACGCAGGATCCGATCCAGCCCGGCGCTCGGAGCCGGCGCCCCGGCTGCCGGGGCTGCGGGGAAGGGCCGCGCGGCGAGGGCGGACGCGCTGGTCACGGGAGGGGCGGGCAGGGAGGTAGTGCCGGGCGGGCCGCCGGTCACGCCCTCCACATCGAGTGCGTGCGCCGCGGCGGAGGCGAGCAGGTGCGCCCCGAAGCGGGAAGCGGCCTCCGGCAGGCTCGACCGTGGTGGTGGCAGCTCAGGTGCGGTCATCCAAGGCTCCTTGGGTGGGGGTGTGGCGGTGTCCCGGGGCCCTCCGGAGCCCGCGCGACCGTGCCCTGAGGATTTCGGTCCCGTGCCGTCCGGGGGGTGGGTCCGCTACCTGGGCCAGCGGGCGATCTGCACGTTCTCCATCACGCCCACCGCGTCCGGCACGAGGATCGCGGCCGAGTAGTAGGTGGTCACGAGATAGGACGTGATCGCCTTCTCGTCGAGTCCCATGAAGCGGACCGACAGGCCCGGTTCGTACTCGTCCGGCAGTCCGGTCTGGTGCAGACCGATGACGCCCTGGTTCTCCTCGCCGGTACGCATGGCGAGGATCGAGCTGGTCTTCTCCTCGGTGACCGGGATCTTGTTGCAGGGGAGGATGGGGACCCCGCGCCAGGCCGGGACCTGCTGCCCGCCGAGGTCGGCGTGGTCCGGGTAGATCCCCCGCGCGTTGAACTCACGCCCGATCGCCGCGATGGTCCTGGGGTGCGCGAGGAAGAACTTGGTGCCGCGGCGCCGGCAGAGCAGTTCGTCCATGTCGTCCGGGGTCGGCGGGCCGGAGTGCGTCTGGATGCGCTGCTTGAAGTCGGCGTTGTGGAGCAGGCCGAACTCCCGGTTGTTGATCAGCTCGTGCTCCTGGCGCTCGCGCAGCGCCTCGATGGTGAGCCTGAGCTGTTCCTCGGTCTGGTTCATCGGCCCGTTGTAGAGGTCGGCGACCCTCGTGTGGATCCGCAGGATGGTCTGCGCGACCGAGAGCTCGTACTCCCTGGGCTTCAGTTCGTAGTCGACGAACGCGCCGGGCAGCTCCTGCTCGCCGACGTGACCGGCCGACATCGCGATCTCGGCCTCGCCACGGTGGTTCTGCCGCCGCTGGGAGAGCGACGCGAACGTGTCGAGGTGGGCCCGCAGGCTCGCCGCGTGGGACTGCACGGCGGCGAAGTCCGCGCGTGACAAGGTGAGGAGGGTGCCCGACGTCTCGGCCGTGGCGGTGTTCTCCCAGCGGGCGTCCTCGTCCAGCAGAGCGTGCTCCCCGAACCGGTCGCCGTCGGCCAGTACGTCCAGGACGACCTCGTCGCCGTAACTCCCCACGGAGGTCTGGTTGATGCGGCCGTGCGCGATCAGATGCAGTTTGTCAGCGGGTGTTCCGCGCTCCACCAGTGTCTCGCCGGCGCGGAACTCGCGTTGTACGCACCGATCGGCGATCGCGGTCAGGACGTCCAAGTCGTCGAAGCCCCGGAGCAGGGCCAGTTCGCCGAGTTCACGGGGAATGACACGGACGTCGGCGCCGTCCTGGACGAACTCCACGGTGCCGTCGCCGACGGTGTAGCTCAGGCGACGGTTGACCCGGTAGGCCCCGCCCTTGGTCTCCACCCAGGGCAGCATGCGCAGCAGCCAGCGGGAGGAGATCTCCTGCATCTGCGGGGCGGACTTGGTGGTGTGGGCGAGGTTGCGGGCAGCCGCTGTGCCAAGACTGGACTGCCGCGGCAGTTCCAGTCGCACGTCCGGGGTCGAGTCGACAGTCATCGGCACGCTCTCCTTGGTCAGGTCGGTGGCACACGTATGCGGACGCCGTCGGGCGAAAGGGGAAAAGGTGGTGAATGAACGGGAACCCGTCCAGATCCAGGGGAACACTAATGGCGGCTTCCGCCCTGGGACCAAGGTGAGCCGACGACATTAACTCGATACGATGATCGCGGCCCCATGATGTTTGTGCGGGTACCGAATGGATTCAGCCGCAGCCCGTGACGTGCGTGCGGCCCACCGCGCCGCGCTCCGGCGGTGCGCGGCGCGCGAGGAAACGCATGCCGAAGGGCTGCGTAAGCCCTCGGGCGCCCGGGATCGCGCGGATCGCCCGGTGTCGGAGGGGCGACTGTCCGTCGACTCCCTGCTCGGTACGCGGCAACGCCGAGGTCACGGCACGACGTCGGAAACGCGACAATGCCGGGAGTGTGACCACCCGGCGGAGGCGATACTGCGGCGCACCCCGGGGTGGCCGAGCCGTGCGGAGCCGCCGGCGCCGGTGCTCCCGCGCTCGGTTCTCAGGGCGACCGGGCCCGGTAGGCGGCAGTGATGACTTCGGCGGGGCCCGGGCTCACGAAGCGCTCCGGGCCGTCCGCCGTGATCTCCCGCCTGACGCACGGTTCTGCCGGGAGCGGGTCCGCGCCACGGTGGCGGAAACGCGCCCGACGGCCTCCGTCACCCCGTACCTCGCCGCGGGCGAGTCCGCTCGCCGGTCCGTGCGCAGGCAGGCCCGGCCTCGGGGTCGGCGGGAGTGGCCGGAATTACACATCCGCAATCAGGTGCATCCGGCAGGTGAATTCCCGCGAGCCGCCAGATGCCCGAATTTTTGACAGGAATCACCCGAACGGAGTCGGGGGCGGCGAGGAAAGCACACAGGTCTTCACGGAGTGGTCGGCGGGGTTCACCGGCGATCGGAACTGTTCCGGCAATCAGAAAAGAAACTCGCCGAACGTCCGCGTCGGGTGAAGTTGCCTCGGAAGGCCGCCGTCGAGCTCGCACTTTCGGTCGACATTCGTGCCACAGTTCTCCTGTGGACCGGAAAGGTCCGCTGGTCTAACATGATCCGGGGCGGTGCTGCGAGATGATCACGTGGTGCCGCTGACCAGCCGATTACCTTGGTCCCGACCCGCATTTCCGGAAAGTATTTTCGTCAATCAATTCGCTTCGCACATATGTTGGTACACGCTCGATCCGAAGAGCGTCACACGCTTCTCGCGGGTTCATTCCCGCCTTGTGTATCGAGGTGAGACGGAGGTGTGGGCCGATGGTGAGGTCAAGGGAACAGATGGCGGAGCCCACGATCGATGACGGGGCTTCGGCTTGGAGAATCGCTCGCGATTCCCGTGTGCTCGACGTGAATTCCTCCTACAGCTATCTGCTGTGGTGCCGTGACTTCGCAGCGACCTCCGTGGTCGCCCGCGACGAAAGCGGAGAGGCCGTCGCCTTCGTGACGGGTTACATACGCCCGGAAGCCCCCGGCAGCCTCGTCATCTGGCAGATCGCCGTGGACGGCGATCGACGAGGCCGAGGCCTGGCCGGCGCCATGCTGGACCACCTCACCACCCGTCTGCGCGACAAGGGCGTCCTCCAGCAGCTGGAGACGACCATCAGTGCCGACAACGACGCGTCACAACGGCTCTTCCTCTCCTTCGCCGCTCGGAACGGGGCGTCGGTGGAGCGTGAGCTGCTGTTCCCCTCAGGGCTCTTCCCGGACGCACACGAGTCCGAACACCTGTACCGGATCGGGCCGCTGGCCCACCCACCTGCCTCGTCGATCGAGACCCGGTTCTCGGACGTCCGGCGCACTAGGAGCGTGTCATGACGACGAACAACCCGCGTGCCCTGAGTGTTTTCGAGTCCCTCGAGTCCGAGGTGCGCAGCTACTGCCGTGGCTGGCCGACGGTCTTCGACCGTGCGCAGGGTGCCCGGCTCACGGATGAGGACGGACACTCGTACCTGGACTTCTTCGCCGGTGCCGGGTCGTTGAACTACGGCCACAACAATCCGGTGCTGAAACGTGCGTTGATCGACTACATCGAGCGTGACGGGATCACGCACGGTCTGGACATGGCCACGACGGCGAAGCGGGCGTTTTTGGAGACGTTCGAGAACGTGATCCTGCGTCCGCGTGACCTGCCGTACAAGGTGATGTTCCCGGGTCCGACGGGCACGAACGCCGTGGAGTCGGCG
>JBJDMS010000005.1:0-175842 GCA_044900255.1 Microbacterium sp. NPDC090218
AACGACACACCCCGCACCGCCCGCACCGGCGGATCCACCTCATACTCGATCGACACATTCCGCGCCGTCAGAACCGCTGTCTTCTCGCTCATGCGACTGCTCCTTCTCCCCCGACACCGCGACCCGCACGGCGTGCGCGACGCTGCCGTCGCGCGGCGGCCGGTGCCAGGCGCAGCTTCGGATTCACGATCTCGTCGATCGCGAAGTTGATGAGGGACAGCGCCGTCCCGATGAGTGCGATGATCAGCCCGGGCGGCACGAACCACCACCAGGCTCCGCTTCCCACCGCCTGTCCCGTCTGCGCGTCGTTCAACACGGTGCCGAGCGTGATCGATCCGGTCGGCCCGAGGCCCAGATAGGAGAGCCCCGCCTCGCCGAGCACCGCGAAGATCACGCCGAAGATCAGCTGCGCCGCGAGCAGGGGGACGAGGTTGGGAAGGATCTCGACGAAGATCACGCGCAGTGGACGCTCGCCGGCGACGACGGACGCCGCGACGTAGTCCCTCGTGCGCAGCGACCGGGCGGTGCCGCGGAGCACCACCGCTGACCCCGCCCACCCGGTGATGCCCAGCACCAGCGCCACCAGCAGCGAGCTGCGCGCGAGGTCGCCGAGCCCCTCGGTGTGCTGGACGTAGGCGGCGATCACCATGACCAGCGGCAGCCCGGGAATCACGAGCATGATGTTCGTGGCCAGCATCAGCGTCTCGTCGAGGGCCCCGCCGAAGTAGCCGGCGAGAACACCGAACACCAGCGCGAGGAACAGGGCGACGACACCGGCCACCGCACCGACGAACAGCGACCCCTGCGTTCCCGTGGCGACCTGGGCGAGCACGTCGAAGCCGAGCTTGGTCGTGCCGAGCGGATGCTCGAGGCTCGGCGGGAGGAGCGGATCGAAGCTCGCATCGCGCGGGTCTCCGAGCAGGAGCGGTCCGATCAGCCCGAAGAGCACGATCACCCCGAGGAGGATCACTCCGGTGAGGAGCTTTCCGGAGAGACGAGGAAATCCGCCTCTCAGACGTGCCGACCTCGCGACGGCGACGGCGTGCGTGGACTCGGAGGGGGAAACGATCAGGTCAGCCATCGCGGCGCACTCTCGGGTCGATGAAGCCATAGAGGAGGTCGATGAGGAAGTTCGCCGCCAGCACCGTGAGGGTGATCACGAGGAAGACTCCCTGCATCAGGGCGTAGTCGAGTCCCTGCACGGACTGGATCATCAGCTTGCCCAGACCGGGGTAGCTGAACACCTGCTCCGTCACGATGGAACCGGCTACGACGAAGCCGAGCGCGATGCCGAAGCCCGCGAGGCTCGGGATCGAGGCGTTGCGCGCCGCGTACGCGGTCCGGATGCGGGAGGGACGCAGCCCCTTTGCCTCGGCCGTGAGCACGTAGTCCTCAGCCATCGTCTGCACCATCATGTTGCGCATCCCCAGCAGCCACCCGCCCACGGAGGAGATCACGATCGTCGCCGCGGGCAGCAGGGCATGCACGAACGCACTGGCGAAGAACGCCGGCGTCCATTCCGGTCCGGCCGGGAACTCGAACACGTCGTACCCGCCGATGATGGGCAACAGCCCCAACTGCACCGAGAACACCGCGACGAGCACGAGCGCGAGCCAGAAGTACGGGATCGACTGCAGGAACGTGGTGATCGGCACGAGCTGGTCGACCCACGTGCCGCGGAACCAGCCCACCCACGCACCGGCGATGATGCCGAGGACGAAGGAGATGATGGTGGCTGCTCCGACGAGCGTCACCGTCCACGGCAGAGCCGCGGCGATGAGCTCGCCCACCGGGGCCGGGTATCGGGTCGACGAGACCCCGAGATCACCGTGCAGCAACCGGCCCCAGTAGGCGAGGTATTGATCCCACAGAGTCGATCCCTTCTCCGCTCCGAGGATCGAGGTGATCGCCTTGACGGTCTCCTCGGAGAGCGGCCTGCCCCCGTTCGCACGGCGGAGCTTGCCCAGCATGATCGCGGCGGGATCGCCGGGGAGCAGCCGGGGCAGGAGGAAGTTGAGGGAGATCGCAGCCCACAGCGTGATGATGTAGAACGCGACGCGGCGCATCCAGAACTTCACGAGCCTCTCCTCTCGATGGATCGATCCATGGGTGCGGGTCCTACTTCTCGACGGGACGGAGGTGGGTCAGGATCACAGCCGACGCCGTCGACAGGTACGGCAGCGGCGCCGCGTACAGGTCGTCCTCGGTCGGCCAGCCCGTGAAGTCCGCCGTGTTGAAGAACGACTGCGACGCATTGAGCACCACCGGGATGTAGGGCAGGTCGCGGGCGATCTCGGTCTGCACCGTCGCGTACGCGTCCTTCTTGATCGCCTCGTCCTGGGTCGCGCCCGCCTGCTTCACGGCAGCGTCGACGACAGGATTCGTGTAGCGGGAGTAGTTCTGTCCCTTGGTCGGCTCCTCGCCGACCTTCGCACTCGCCGTCGTGGTGAAGTACTGGTCGTAGTTGGAGAACGGGTCTGCCACCAGCGACTGCGTGATGCCGTAGAGCGCGAGCTGGAACTCACCGGTCGAGATCGGCGTCCAGTACTCGGCCTCCGAGACGGTCCGCGCGTTGACGCGGATCCCGGCCTTCGCGGCCTGGGCGCTGATGAGCTTGGCGGCGTCGTTGTAGTCGGTCCAGCCGTCGGGCGAGAACAGATCGAGCTCGATGGCCGTGCCGTCCTTGCCGTAGAAGCCTTCATCGTCCTTGGTGTAGCCGGCGGCCTCGAGGATGCCTTCCGCGGTCGCGGCATCCGGCTCCTGCGGGCTGACGGCCAGCGACTCGTCGCTCAGCCACTTCTCGTCGCGGGGCAGCAGCGCGAAGCTCGGCGATGCTTCCCCCGAGAGGCCGGCGAAAGCCTTGCTGCTGATCGCACCACGGTCGATCGCGACGTTCAGCGCCTGGCGCACGGCGGGGTCCGTCTGCGCGCCCGTGCATCCCATCGATGCATCGGCGCAGGTCATGATCACCGTCGGGTCCTGCTGCTGGTTCATGGTGCTGATGCGGCCGTTGCCCGTCACACCGTCCGGGTTCGCGATGAACTGTCCGACCCAGTCGAGCTTCCCGGTCTTCAGCAGGTCCTCCGAGGACTGGTTCGAGTCGATGCCGATGTCCTGGACCTCCTTGACCTCCGGAGCGCCGTCGCGGAAGAGCGGGTTCGCCTCGAGCGTGTAGGCCGCGTCGGTGAACGACTTCAGCGTGTACGGTCCCGACCCCACCGGCTTCGGGTTCGTCTCCGTCATGTAGTCATCGATCTCGGACCAGATGTGCTCCGGAATGATCCAGGTCGAGCCGAGGATCAACGAGGTCGCCGTGAACTTGGCCGACGAGTAGGTCACGACCACGGTCGTGTCATCGGTGGCGTCGGCCGAGACCATGTCGGGATCGAGGTTGGATCCGTAGCCGAGGCTGAACGCGACGTCCGCCGCGGTGAGGTCTTCCCCGTCGCTCCACTTGAGGTCGGGCTTGATGACGATCGTGAGGACGGTGCCGTCCTCGTTGAACTCGAAGGATTCGCCGAGCATCCCGACGGGATCTTCGTCGGAGAGCTGGTTGAAGAAGAACAGCGGCTCGTAGATGGCGCCGAAGGTCATGTGCGTCGCGGTGTCGACGGCGAACGGGTTGAAGTTGTTGGTGATGGGGGTCATCGACCCGGACCACATGCGGAGCGGGCGATCACCCCCGGGTGAGCTGCCACCCGGTGTGCAGCCGGCCAGTGCCAGGGCCAGTGCGGCGGCACCGGCGACGAGAGGAAGGGTCTTCCTCCAGCGGTTGTCGAGCATGGGAACCTCGTCTCAAGAGCTTCATTGCGGAAGTCGAGCAGGGCGGACGGGCATCCGCTCTGAGGCGAGGTTATAGTAAAGGCTCTTTCCAGTAAAGAGGTTTCTAGTTTATTTCCGGGCACCACGAACGCCGGCCGACACAGCAGCCGGGGCCGGCGAGGGTCAGTACCAGATGTCGAGAGACGGAACCGGGAAGGCGATCAGCGCCCGGTCGAGAGCTTCGACGGCAGCGGGATCACCCGTGATGCGACCGGCACCGTACAACGACGACGCACGGACCCCGCCCGCGTACAGCGCCGACAGCGCAGAGACGTCGAGCACGACGTCGGGGTCGGCGTTCTGCTCAGCAGCCGCAGCCGACGCGATGCCGGCCGCGTCCACGCGCAGCCGCCAGTCTCCGTTGGCGAAGCCCAGGGAATCCTCGACCCTCAGCACCGTGTCGAGAGGCGCCGAGTAGCGTCGTGCGGTGAGGGCGGTCGGGATGTCGAGGATGCGCAGCCACCCGTGGTCATGCACCTCCTGCTTCACGCCGCGCGGGTCGGCGACGAGCCACGGCAGCGGGTCGTCCAGGGGGCGGAGGTCGGCGACGACCTCATCGACGAGATCGTGCTGCAGCGCGAATCGCCAGAGCGCGGCGCGCGCGTCCGACGTCTCGGCGACGAGCAGGCGGACATCCATCCGGAAGCGGAAGGTGCCGCTGGCCTCACTCACGGTGTAGGCCAGGACGCCTCGGAGCACGCCGTCCTCGTCGAGGTAGTGCACCCCACGGGCCTGGTCGCGGTCGGTCGTCGGCGCGACTCCCGCGTAGCCTTCCCAGCGGCCGCGCCAGCCCGGGATCTGTCCGGAGACGCCTGAGCGCGCACGCTCGTGCACCGTGCCGAGATCGGCGGCGAGGGTGTCGCGGTCGACGTACTCGAGACGCCCGGGAGGGGTCGCACCGCCCCAACCGGCTCGCCTGGTGTCGACGGTCAGCCGTGCGACCGGGATCGCCGAGCCGAAGCCGTAGCGGCCGTAGATCGTCGCCTCCGACACCGTGAGCCCGGCGACGGGAACGCCGGCGGATGCCGCGGCCCGCAGCTCTCCCTCGAGCAGGGCGCGGGCGATTCCTCGACGCCGATGGGTCGCCGCGACCGTGACGACGCTGATCGCCCACATGTCGATCTCGCCACCGCCGGGAAGCGTCAGCGGAGTCACCCAGGCATTGGTGGTCGCGACCGGAAGCGCCCCGTCCGGTGCGTTCTGCTCGAAAACACCGATGTTGCGACGTGCCGCGAACGTCTTCGCGACCTGGGCGAGCATGTCGCTCGTCGGTTCGGCTCCGAGGAACCCGCGGTCGACCGCGCGCTGGAAGGCGACGGAACTCGCATCGTCGGTCAGATCGACGACGCGGTACTCGAGTCCTGCAGCGGCCAGTCGTTCAGTCGAAGTGGCGTCAGCGGGCACGTCCCGCGCATCGATGGAGCTCATCCATCCACACTACCGAGAGCGTCGGACAGACGGTCAGTGCTGTGCGGCCTGGACCTCGCGCAGCCGTGCGAACACCTGGTCACGCAGCTCCTCCGGAGCCGTCTCCTTGCAGGCACGGGCGATGACATCTGTGAGGGTCGTCGCCACCAGGGCCTCGTCCCGGCACGACGGGCAGTTCTCGAGATGCTCGCGGATCTCGGTGTGCTCGGTCTTGCACACCTCGTTGCGGAGGTACTCCTCCAGATCCTGACGCGCTTTGTCGCAGCCGCAGTCGCTCATTTCTTGCTCCTCGTGTCAGCCGCGGCGATGCCCCGCTCGGCGGCGTAATCTGCCAACAGCTCCCGCAGCATCCGCCTGCCACGATGCAGACGGCTCATCACGGTGCCGATGGGGGTCTTCATGATGTCGGCGATCTCCTGGTACGCGAAGCCCTCGACGTCGGCGAGGTACACCGCGAGCCGGAAGTCCTCCGGCACGGCCTGGAGCGCGTCCTTGACGACCGAGGCCGGCATCCGGTCGATCGCCTCCGCCTCAGCGGACCGGCTGTGCGAAGCGGTGGTCGACTCCGCGCCACCCAGCTGCCAGTCCTCGAGCTCGTCGATCGTGCCCTGGAACGGCTCGCGCTGCCGTTTCCGATAGATGTTGATGTACGTGTTCGTCAGGATGCGGTACAGCCACGCCTTGAGGTTGGTGCCCTGCGAGAACGTCGACCAGGAGCCGTACGCTTTCACGAACGTCTCCTGCACGAGGTCAGCGGCGTCGGCCGGGTTGCGCGTCATGCGCATCGCGGCGGCATAGAGCTGATCCATGAAAGGGATCGCCTGCTCCTCGAACTCGCGCCGAGGGTCGCCGACGATGTCTGCGGTTGCGGTGTCATCCATCACCGGCCAGTCTAGGCCGCTGAGGTCGATCAGCTCGCGCTCCAACGTCGCCGGCATACTCTCTCCTTCGTGTCAGGAGCCCCGTCTTTCGCGACGAACCTGCCTGCGTTTACTAAGGTGAGAACCGATGAGCGCCAACAGGTATTCCCCCTCCCGTGTGCAGGGTGCCTATCCTGCGCCCACCACCGATGTGCCCGTGCATGCCGAGCTCACGATCCCGGGCTCGAAATCGCTGACGAACCGCGAGCTGATGATCGCCGCGATCGCCGACGGGCCGGGCCGCCTGATCGCTCCGCTCCACTCCGACGACTCCGCCCGCATGGTCGATGCGCTGCGTGCCCTGGGCGTCGGCATCGAAGAGGTGGATGCCGGACATGAGTTCGGCCCTGATCTCGTGGTCACCCCGGCGAAGCTCCGCGGCGGCACGACGATCGACTGCGGACAGGCCGGCACGGTGATGCGTTTCATCGCCCCGCTGGCCGGGCTCGCCGAGCACGACGTGCACCTCACGGCGCACGAGACCGCATTGCACCGGCCGATGGGGGGACTCATCAGTGCCCTGCGCGATCTCGGAGTCGACATCGACGACGAGGGCACCTGGGCCCTCCCCTTCACCATCCGCGGTCACGGCCGCATCCGGGGCGGGCGCGTCGAGATCGATGCTTCCGCGTCGAGCCAGTTCGTCTCCGGGCTCCTGCTCGCCGCGCCCCGGTTCGACGTCGGGCTGCACCTGGTGCACACCGGGGAGCACCTGCCGAGTCTTCCGCACATCGACATGACCATCGAAGCGCTGAGCCGCCGTGGCATCCGCATCGAGCGCCCCGCAGCCGGTGAGTGGCTCGTCGAGGCCGGCGTGCCGCGTGCGAAGGAGATCGCGATCGAGCCCGATCTCTCCAACGCGGCCCCCTTCCTCGCTGCCGCGCTCGTGACCGGCGGCTCGGTGTCCGTCACGGGCTGGCCCGCGCACTCCACCCAGCCGGGCGCCATGCTGCCGGACATCCTGCAGGCCACCGGAGCGCACGTCGGCCGCCACGGCGGCACGCTCACCGTCCGCGCGGGCTCCGGCATCCGCGGTCTCGACCTCGACCTCTCCGCCGCGAGCGAGCTCACTCCGACCCTGGTCGGCCTCGCCGCCTTCGCGGAATCTCCGACGACGATCCGGGGCATCGGCCACATCCGCCTGCACGAGACGGATCGGATCGCCGCGCTGATCGGCGACATCCGCGCGCTCGGAGGGGAGGCCGAGGAGCTGCCCGACGGGCTCCGCATCATCCCCCGCCCTCTGCACGGCGGAAGCTGGGCCGCGCATCACGATCACCGCATGGCGACGACCGGCGCGCTCATCGGTCTGCGCGTTCCCGGCGTCGAGATCGACGACATCGGCACCACGGCCAAGACCCTCCCGGAGTTCACGATGCTCTGGGAGCGGATGCTGCGGGGCTGACGGTGAGCTGGCTCGACGACGCCGACGACCTCGATGACGACTTCGAGGACTACGACGAGAGCAACATCCGCACCCGCCCCAACCCGAAGGCCAACCGCCCGCGGACCAAGCGTCGCCCCGCGCACGAGGACGCGGAGGTCGGCAGGGTGCTCGGCGTGGATCGTGGCCGGTACTCCGTGCTCATCGGCGAGGACACCCCGGACGAGCGCATGATCACCACGACCCGGGCGCGTGAGCTGCGGCGCATGCAGATCGTCACCGGCGATCAGGCGCGCGTGGTCGGAGACACCTCCGGCGACGAAGGAACGCTCGCGCGCATCATCGGCATCGTGGAGCGCACCTCGCTGCTCCGACGCAGCGCCGACGACACCGATCAGGTCGAGCGGGTCATCGTCGCGAACGCCGACCAGATGCTCGTCGTCGTCGCGGCAGCCGATCCCGAGCCCCGTGCGCGCCTCGTCGACCGCTATCTCGTCGCCGCACTCGATGCCGGAATCCGCCCGCTCCTCGTCGTGACCAAGACCGACATCGCGGATCCGACGGAGTTCCTCACCCACTTCGACGGCCTCGACCTGCGGGTGTTCACGAGCGCACAGGACGAGATGCCGGTGGACGAGATCGGCGCTGCTCTGGTCGGACACTCGACCGTCTTCGTCGGGCACTCCGGGGTCGGCAAGTCGACGCTCGTCAATGCGCTCGTCCCGACCGCCGGACGCGCCACGGGTCACGTGAACCAGGTCACCGGCCGTGGCCGCCACACCTCGTCGTCGACGGTGTCCCTCCGCTACCAGGGAGCCGAAGGCACAGGATGGGTGATCGACACCCCCGGCGTACGCTCCTTCGGGCTCGGACACGTGGATCCTGCGAACATCCTCGCGGCGTTCACCGAACTCGCCGTGATCGCCGAGGACTGCCCCCGCGGCTGCACTCATCTGGCGGATGCGCCCGACTGCGCCCTCATCGAGGCCGCCGAGCGGGGCGAGCTGGGCGAGACCGGTCGGGCACGACTCGACTCGCTCCAGCGACTGCTGCAGACGTTCGCAGACAAGGCGGAGCAGGCCCCCGGCCGATAGGCTGGAGGGGTGACTCAGCGCCTGGAACCCGGTACCGCAGCCCCCGACTTCTCCCTCCTCGACCAGGACGGTGAAACGGTCCGTCTGAGTGATCTGCGCGGGCAGAAGACCGTGCTGTACTTCTACCCGGCCGCGATGACGCCGGGCTGCACCACCGAGGCCTGCGACTTCCGCGACAGCATCTCCTCGCTCCAGGGCGCCGGCTACCGCGTCATCGGCATCTCGCGCGACGAGCCGGCGACGCTGGCCGAGTTCCGCGAGCGTGACGCGCTGACGTTCCCCCTCCTCAGCGACCCCGACCACGCGGTCCACTCCGCGTACGGCGCGTGGGGCGAGAAGATGAACTACGGCAAGCTCGTCGAAGGGGTCATCCGCTCGACCTTCGTCCTCGACGAGCAGGGCACGATCGACATCGCCCTCTACAACGTCAAGGCCACCGGCCACGTCGCGCGGCTGCGCAAGCAGCTCGGCATCGACGCCTGACACCGACCGACGCCGTCCCTCTTCCGGGACCGGCCGGGAGCGGAGGTCACTCCGCCGCGCGCTGCTCACCCTCACGGCGCGCGCTCGTGATCAGCAGCGCGAACCCGAGCAGCCCGGGCAGCCCGACACCGAGAGTGAACGCCCACGAGACGGGCTGCAACGTGAGCGACGCCAGGGCGAGGGCCACGGCGAGCACCTGGAACACCACTCCCCCGGAGCGTGCCCAGGACTTCCCGCTCCGCGTGCCGAACGCGAACGCCGCGAGTGCCGCGGCACCGATCAGGGTGAGCACGATGAGTGCCAGGGCTGTCGGCAGGGAGGCGGCGTCACCGGCTCCGAGACCGGCGAGCTCGATGATCGCGAACACGAGGAGAGCGACCGCTTCGAGAGCGAGGACCGCTGCGGCCATGAGGGCGATTCCGGGTGCGCGCACAGTGTCTCCCTAGGATCGAAAGAGGAGAAAACCCTTGATTTCAGGGTATTCATGTAACAGAATAGAGAAAGTCATGTGCTCCCACAGCGGCGTGGGGCGAGCGTTCACGCTCGCATCACAATTCGCGGGCATTCCGTCCGCATCTCAACAGGGTAGCCGAACCCGAACAGCTACCCGAATCCGAGAAGTCGCATCGCGACATCTCTTGAAATCCACACCGAGGAGCCCCCATGGACTGGCGCGATAAGGCCGCCTGCCTGACTGTCGACCCCGAGCTTTTCTTCCCCGTGGGGAACACCGGCCCGGCCGTCGATCAGATCGAGAAGGCGAAGACCGTCTGCGCCACCTGCACGGTCACGGAGATCTGCCTGCAGTACGCCCTCGAGACCAGCCAGGACTCGGGCGTCTGGGGTGGCCTCTCCGAAGACGAGCGCCGTGCTCTGAAGCGCCGCGCCGCTCGCGCCCGCCGCGCCTCCTGAACTTCCGGAAGCGGCCTGAGATCCACTCTCAGGCCGCTTTCGCGTGTTCGGCGTGCGGCCTCAGCGATCGAGCCAGCGCAACGGGATGTCGATGACCACCTCGGTACCCTCACCGTCACTCCCGTGCCACTCGATCGTGCCGCCGAGCTCTCCCTGGATGAGGGTCCGGATGATCTGCGTGCCCAGCCCCTGGCCGATCCGCCCCTCGGGCAGACCGAGTCCGGTGTCCCGCACCGTCACGCGGAGGTTCTCCTCCGTGCGCTTGGCATCGATCGTGACGATGCCCTCCTGCCCGGCGAGACCGTGCTCGACCGCGTTGGTGACGACCTCCGTGAGCGCGAGGGCGAGCGGGGTCGCGTACTCGCTCGGGAGGACGCCGAATCGCCCGGTGGACTGTGTGCGCGCCCGCGTGTTCGGTGCCGACGCGACCTCGGCGACCAGCTTGAGGACCCGGTGGAAGACTTCGTCGAAATCGACCTTCTGCGTGAGTCCCTGAGCCAGTGTGTCGTGCACAACGGCGATCGCATCGACCCGGCGCATGGCCTGCGTCAGCGCGTCACGAGCCTCGTCGGAGTGGGTGCGGCGGGCCTGGATCCGCAGCAGCGACGCCACGGTCTGGAGGTTGTTCTTCACCCGGTGGTGGATCTCGCGGATCGTCGCGTCCTTGGTGATGAGCTCCTGTTCCTGGTGACGCAGCTCCGACACGTCACGGCAGAGCACGATCGCGCCTATGCGCGTGCCGTGGTCCTTCAGCGGGATCGCGCGCAGCGACACGGTCACGCCCCGCGCTTCGATGTCCGTGCGCCACGGCGCGCGCCCGGTGACGACGACGGGGAGCGACTCGTCGACCTGACGCGAAGGCGGGACCAGTCGCGTGGTGACCTCGGCGAGAGACTCCCCCTCGAGCTCGTCATCGAAGCCCATCCGGTTGAACGCCGACAGGGCATTCGGGCTCGCGAAGGTGCTGATCCCGTCGACATCGATGCGGATGAGACCGTCCGACGCGCGCGGTGCGCCGCGCCTCGGTGAGGTCGGCGCCGCGAGATCGGGGAAGCTGCCGTCCGCGATCATCCGGAACAGGTCGTTCGCGCACTCGTCGAAGGTGATCTGCTGCCGGGACGGAGTACGCAGCTCGCCCAGGTTGGTGTGTCTGGTGACCACGCCGATGACGGTCGGGGTGCTGCCGGATCCTCGACGTTCGCTCACGATCGGCACCGCGCGGACACGCGTCGGCGTCTCCTCGAACCAGTCGGGTGAGGAGGAATCGACGATCTCCGCTGATTCGAATGCGCCCTGCACCTGGGTGCGCCATTGCGGACGCACCCGCTCGCCGACGATGTCGCGGTAGAAGAGCGTCGCCGCACCGCTCGGTCGCGCATGAGCGACCGCGATGAAGGAGCCGTCCTCGGTCTGGATCCAGATGACGATGTCGGCCGACGCGAGGTCGGCGAGGAGCTGTCCGTCGCCGGCGAGGCGGTGGAGCCACTCCACGTCGCTGTCGGTCAGGAGGCCCTGGGCATGGGCGAGATCGCTGAGGGTTGACACCCCTCCAGCCTACGGTCACATCCGTCAGAGAATCGCCAGGGAGGTCGCGCGCCAGCGCCGATCCATCCCGTCCAACCGCACAGCGACCGCCCGCGTGCGCCCCGGGCCGGCCACGACGACGACGGCCTCGATGACGCCGTCGGTCGGCTCCGCCACGCGCAGAGACCTGATCTCGAAGGTCGGACGGGCCGGGACGACGCCGCGCGCGCTGCGCGCTCTCGCCGAAAGGTTCGCACGGGTGACGAGACTCCGGTATGCCTCCTCGCTGAACCACCGGGCGAGCTGGTCGACCTCCCTGACACCCGCGAGCACCTCGAGGACGCCGCGGGTGAGGCTGCGCAGCAGGGGCGCGGGGTCAGGAAGCTCCCTCGTCGGGGTGGGCTGGGGTGCGAAGTACTCGTGGGGCGTCATGTCGATCTCTCGGTCGGGGAGGTCTGCGAGTTCGCAGTACAGCACCGCCTCACCGGTGTCCGAGGGAGTATCCGGGAAGTATGTGGATAACTCGTACGCCGGAATTCCCGGTCCCCTACGCTCGGTCGGGTGCACTGGGACCGACTGTTCGAAGACCTCGAGGGCCAGCTGGCGTCGGAGTGGGAGGCCGAGCGTGCCGTGCTCGACGCCGAGTCGGAGCGGCTGCGCATCGCGCGACTCGAACTGCGGACGCGCCTGCGCATCCTCTGCGATGCGGGCGCAGACGCCACGATCGACCTCGTGAACGGACAGCGGCTTCCCGTCACCGTTCAGACGCTCGGAGCGGACTGGATCGCCGTCGAATCGCGCGGGTCCGGCGATGCCGTCCGCACTTCGTCGTCCGGCCTCCTCATCCCGCTGCTCGCGATCGCAGGGCTCGCCACGGATCACGGCATGATCCTGGCGAGCCTCGAAGAGCCGACCCCGGGCGATCGGGCGCTCCGCGAGAGGATGACGCTCGGCTTCGTGCTGCGGGACCTCGCGCGCCGCCGCGTCCCCGTGCACATCATCACCGGGATCGGCGAGACCCACGGCACGATCGATCGTGCGGCGGCGGATCACCTGGATCTGGCCGTGCACGATCCAGGGCAGCCGCGCCTCGCCGGCGCCGTGCACGGGTTCCGCATGATCCCGTTCTCATCGCTCGTCGCGGTGCGGACCTCCGGGGATCAGCTGCCGTGAGCCGAGGATGTGCCCCAGACCTCGGGGAAGCTCGCAAGGTGCGATTGTCTCCAGAGCGCCATGCGGCGTGCCGTCTCGGATTCCTCGGTGAGGTAGCCCTCCAGGCTCGACTCCTCCACCCGCCAGCGAGGCGGTGAACCGAGCTGCGCGCCGCGGAGTCTCCCCTCGTGCACGAGGTCGATCACCTCGCCCACGCCGATGCTCAGCAGCTCGGCGACCTGCGCAGGGGCGAGGAATCGCGGCGAGGGCGAGGACGGAGCTGACATGCTCCCATTCTCCACGACCGATCCCGACGGACCAGGCGCGGCGTCGCCCTGTGGATAACCGGAGAGGGGCCTCGACGATATCTGTGACGATAGCGCCATGGCTCCCCTCACTCGACCTCGGCGTGCGTTCTGGGGCGACCTCCGATTCCTCATCGGGATCGCTCTGGTCGCGCTCTCGATCACCGCCGTCTGGCTCATCGTCACCGGTTCCGACGACGCGGAGCCGGTGCTCCGCGCGAACCACACCATCGTGCAGGGAGAGGCGGTCACGTCCGATGACTTCCAGGTCGTGGAGGTCGCGCTCGGTCTGGTGACCGACGACTACCTCAGCCCCGCCGAGCTGCAACCGGGGCGGGTCGCGGCTCGTACGCTCAGCAAGGGCGAGATCGTGCCGACCACCGCGCTGACGGACGCGGACCGGAGCCGCAGCACCACGATCGTGATCGAGAGCAGCACCGGGATCCCCGAAGAGGTGCAGGCCGGCACGGTGGTCGAGGTCTGGCATGCCCCGCCGATCGACGAGGGCCGCTCGCACGACGTGCCGCGGATCCTCGTGGCCGACGTGATCGTCCGTGACGTGATCGAGCCGGAAGGCGTCCTCGCCGGGTCGGGCACCCGGCTCGAGCTCGTGATCGACCGGTCCGATGCGGCCGAGGTCCTCGCCGCGGTCACCGGAGGATCCGCCCTCTCGGTGCTGCCTGTCGGAGCGGGCTCTTGACCGCGGTGGTCGTGGCGATCCCGCAGCCGCGCGCGAGCGAGCTGGCCGCGGAGCTGGAGCTCGAAGGGATCAGGGTGCTCGCCATCATGCCGGCGATCGCGCCGGTCGATGACCTGCCTCCCGACACCGAGGCGATCATCATCCCGGCCACACGCGACGTGCTGACCGCCGAGCTCATCTCCACCTGCGACCGAGCGGGTGTGCGCATCCTCGCCCTCGGCGGAACAGACAGTCGTCTGCGGGGCCGACGGGGGCTGTCGGCCCCGCTGCCGTCCGAAGCGGCCGGCTGGGAGGTCGCCGCGGCGCTGGGTTCCGAAGTCGTCGGCACCGACCGCCCGCTCGCGTCCGAGCCGCATCGCGTCATCGCCGTCTGGGGGCCGCATGGTGCGCCCGGGCGCTCGACCGTCGCGATCCAGCTCGCGGTCGAGCTCGCCCGGCTCGGCCGCAGCACCGCGCTCGTCGACGCCGACACGGTCGCCCCATCGCTCGCCCTGCTCCTCGGCCTCAGCGATGACGCGCCAGGTATCGCGGCGGCGTGCCGTCGAGCAGAGAAGGGCGCCCTCGACGATGCCGAGCTGACTCGACTGTCGACCAGGATCACGAGCGGCGGTCATGATGTCGAGGTGCTCGCCGGGATCAACCGCCCGAGCCGCTGGCCGGAGCTCGCCTCCGCCCGCCTCCGCGCGACGCTGCGTGCCTGCCGGGGGTGGATCGAGGAGACGGTCGTCGATGTGGCCGGCGCCTTCGACGCGGACGACGAGGTGACCTACGACCTCGCCGGCCCGCGTCGCCATGCGGCGACCTCGGCGACGTTGAGCGAGGCTGACCTGATCGTCGCCGTCGCAGCGGCCGATCCACTCGGCATCAGCCGCTTTCTGCGTGACCACGCAGAGTTGCGCCGACTCACCGCACCGACTCCCGTGATCGTCGTCGTCAATCAGGTCAGGCCGGGTCCCTTGGGCATCGACGCTCGAGGGCAGGTGCGACGCACACTCGAGAGGTTCGCGGGAATCACCGATGTCGTGTTCCTGCCGTTCGATCAGCGAGCGGCGGATGCCTCTCTGCTGCACGCCCGTCCGATGACCGATGTCACGCCACGATCGACCTTCGTCGCCGGCGTCCGGAGACTGGCCGCGACCCTGGCCGCCGCCGATGCCGAGACCGCTACTGCCGGTAGCTCGAGAGGAAGTTCCCCAGTCGTTCGACGGCTTCGCTCAGCACTCGGGGCTCGGGGAGCGTGACCAGGCGCAGGTGATCCGGCGTCGCCCAGTTGAAGCCCGTCCCCTGCACCAGGAGGATGTGCTCCGAGACCAGCAGGTCGTAGACGAGTCGGGCATCATCCCTGATCTCATGCACGTTCGGGTCGAGCCGCGGGAAGGCGTAGAGCGCCCCCTGGGGCTTGACGCACGAGACGCCGGGGATCGACTCGAGCCCCTCCCAGGCGATGTCACGCTGCTCATGAAGTCGACCCGTCGGAGCGATGAGCGCCTCGATGGACTGCACCCCCGACAGCGCAGCCTGCACGGCGTGCTGGGCGGGGACGTTCGGGCACAGCCGGGTGGACGCCAGCAGCGTGATGCCCTCCAGGAAGCCCTTGGCGTGCCCCTGCGGTCCGGTGATGACCATCCATCCCGAGCGATATCCCGCCACGCGGTACGTCTTGGACAGCCCGTTGAAGGTCAGGCAGAGCAGGTCGGGAGCGAGGGTCGCCGTGGGGATGTGCACGGCGCCGTCGAACAGGATGCGGTCGTAGATCTCGTCCGACAGCAGCAGCAGCTGATGCTCTCGGGCGATCTGGACGAGGCCCTCGAGGATCTCGCGCGAGTAGACGACGCCGGTGGGGTTGTTCGGGTTGATGATGACCAGCGCCTTGGTCCGAGGCGTGATCTTCGAGCGGATGTCCTCGAGATCGGGCTGCCACTCGTCGTCCTCATCGCACAGGTAGTGCACGGGGGTGCCGCCCGCGAGACTGGTCATCGCCGTCCACAGCGGATAGTCGGGTGCCGGGATGAGCACCTCGTCGCCCTCGTCGAGCAGCGCCTGCATCGTCATGGTGATCAGCTCGGAGACGCCGTTGCCGAGGTAGACGTCGTCAGGATCGAACCGCGGGAAGCCCTCGATCTGCTCGTAGCGGCTCACGACGGCGCGGCGAGCAGAGATGATGCCCTTGCTGTCGCTGTACCCATGCGCTGTGGGCAGCGCCGCGAGCATGTCGTGCACGATCTGGTGCGGTGCATCGAAGCCGAAGATCGCCGGGTTCCCGGTGTTCAGCTTGAGGATCTTGTGGCCCTCCGCCTCCAATCGCGCCGCCTCGACGAGGGCGTTTCCGCGAATCTCGTACAGGACGTTCTTGAGCTTCGACGACTGGTCGAAGTTGCGCGTTGGGGTCATCGACCAAGCCTACAGCGACGAAAGGAGGGCCAATCCACGCGGACTGGCCCTCCTTTCAGGGAACGCTACTTCTTCTTCTTGCCCTGAGCGCGACGCTGCTCGCGGTTGCCCGCAGCCGGAGCCTCGGCGTCCGTCCGCTGCCCGAACGCACCCCGGGGCGCCTCCTCGGGCTCGGCCTGCGGCGCCTGCGCACGCGCGGCTGCCTGTCGGACCCGGTCGGTCGCCGCCTGCTGGACCTGGCCGCGATCGTTGCGCACCTCGACCTCGCCCGCGTCGTTCGCAGCGGAGTACTCGAGACGCTGCTCTCCCCCGCTGGCGGCGAGCCCCTTGGCCTCGACCTCGGTGGTCTGCGAGTCAGCGGCTCGGCGCACCTCGACCTCGAGGTTGTAGAGGTAGCCGACCGACTCCTCCTTGATCTGTCCCATCATCGACTGGAACATCGCGTAGCCCTCACGCTGATACTCGATGAGCGGGTCGCGCTGCGCCATGGCGCGCAGGCCGATGCCGTCCTTGAGGTAGTCCATCTCGTACAGGTGATCGCGCCAGCGACGATCGAGCACCTGGAGCACGACACGACGCTCGAGCTCGCGGGTCGCAGCCTCGCCGAGCGATTCCTCGCGCGTCTCGTAGGCGATCTTCGCGTCGGAGAGCAGCTCGCGGGTGAGTCCGTCGGCCGTGATGCCGCCCTTGCGGCCCGCGGCCTCCGAGACGACCTCATCGATCGTGACGCCGACCGGGTACAGGGTCTTCAGCTCGGTCCAGAGAGCGTCGAAGTCCCAGCTCTCGTTGTGTCCCTCGCCGGTGTGGTCGCGGACCACGCCACTGATCGCGTCCTCGATGAAGTGCTGCACGCGGTCGGCGATGTCATCGCCCTGCAGGATGTGCCGACGGTCGGCGTAGATCGCCTCGCGCTGACGGTTGAGGACGTCGTCGTACTTGAGGACGTTCTTGCGCATCTCGGCGTTGCGCGCCTCGACCTGCGACTGCGCGCTGCGGATGGCGCGGGAGACGAGGCCGGACTCGATCGGCACGTCGTCGGGGAAGTTGGTGCGCGACAGGATCGCCTCGGCGGCACCCGACTGGAACAGACGCATGAGGTCGTCCGTGAGGCTCAGGTAGAAGCGGCTCTCGCCGGGGTCTCCCTGGCGTCCGGAACGACCGCGGAGCTGGTTGTCGATCCGTCGCGACTCGTGACGCTCGGTGCCGAGGACGTAGAGTCCGCCGGCTTCGATGACCTTCTCGGCTTCCTCGGCGACGATGCCCTTCATCGACTCGTAGGTCTCGTCCCAGGCGATCTCGTACTCCTCGGGCGTCTCGACGGGGTCGAGCCCCTTGCCCTTGAGCTCCTGAACCGCGAGGAACTCGGCGTTTCCGCCGAGCATGATGTCGGTTCCACGACCGGCCATGTTCGTGGCGACCGTGACAGCGCCCAGCCGCCCGGCGCGCGCGACGATCTCGGCTTCACGGGCGTGGTTCTTCGCGTTGAGGACCTCGTGCTTGACGCCCTTCTTCGCGAGCAGGCGCGACAGGTACTCGCTCTTCTCGACGCTCACGGTGCCGACCAGGACCGGCTGCCCGGAGGCGTGACGCTCGGCGATGTCCTCGACGACCTGCGCGAACTTCGCGGTCTCGTTCTTGTAGACGAGGTCCGACTGATCCTTGCGGATCATGGGGCGGTTCGTCGGGATCGGGATGACGCCGAGCTTGTAGGTCGACATGAACTCCGCCGCCTCGGTCTCGGCGGTACCGGTCATGCCGGCGAGCTTGTCGTAGAGCCGGAAGTAGTTCTGCAGCGTGACGGTGGCGAGGGTCTGGTTCTCCGCCTTGACGGGCACGCCCTCCTTCGCCTCGATCGCCTGGTGGATGCCCTCGTTGTAGCGGCGTCCGACCAGGATGCGACCGGTGTGCTCGTCGACGATCATGACCTCGTCGTTCATCACGACGTAGTCGGTGTCCTTCTTGAAAAGCGCCAGCGCCTTGATCGAGTTGTTGAGGAACGAGATGAGCGGGGTGTTCGCGGACTCGTAGAGGTTGTCGATGCCGAGGTAGTCCTCGACCTTCTCGATACCGGGCTCCAGCACGCCGACGGTGCGCTTCTTCTCGTCGACCTCGTAGTCCTCGCCCACCTCGAGCGTGCGAGCGATCTTCGCGAACTCGGCGAACCAGCGGTTGGCCTCGCCGGAGGACGGACCGGAGATGATGAGTGGCGTGCGCGCCTCGTCGATGAGGATGGAGTCCACCTCGTCGACGATCGCGAAGAAGTGCTCGCGCTGGACGAGGTCCTCCTTGCGCCAGGCCATGTTGTCGCGCAGGTAGTCGAAGCCGAACTCGTTGTTCGTTCCGTACGTGATGTCCGCCGCGTACTGCTCCCGGCGGATCGCCGGGGTCTGGCCCGAGACGATGATGCCGGTGGTCATGCCGAGTGCGCGGAAGACGCGCCCCATGAGCTCCGCCTGGTAGCTGGCGAGGAAGTCGTTGACGGTGATGACGTGGACGCCCTTGCCGGCGATCGCGTTGAGATACGCGGGCAGCGTCGCGACGAGGGTCTTGCCCTCACCGGTCTTCATCTCGGCGATGTTCCCGAGATGGAGAGCCGCGCCGCCCATGATCTGCACGTCATAGGCGCGCATGCCGAGCGTGCGCTTGGCGGCCTCGCGCACCGCGGCGAACGCCTCGGGCATCAGCTGATCGAGGGTCTCGCCGTTCTCGAAGCGCGCGCGCAGCTCCGTGGTCTCGTTGCGCAGCTCGTCATCGGTGAGCTTGGAGATGTCCTCTTCCAGCGCTCCCACTGCCTTGACGACCTGATTCAGGCGGCGGATGACCCGCCCCTCGCCCGCACGCAGCAGCTTCTCAAGAGGATTGGCCACGGATGTCATCTCCCTGTCAGTGGGTAAATCGCCGGCCGTCGGTGAACCCGAAGCCAGGCATACTTTGCCATGTTACCGGGCTGTGACCTGCACGTCGCCTGCAAGGCGGCACAACGCGTCCTCCCGCGTGGTTGCCCGGTATCCATATACTCGGTATCGCATTCGACCGACGGCACACAGGAGACGAACATGTCAGTACGCCAGAGCCTGCTCGCCATCCTCGCCCAGGGGCCGTGCTACGGATACCAGCTCCGGCACGAGTTCGATCGACGCACCGGGTCGGTGTGGCCGCTGAACGTCGGGCAGATCTACAACACGCTCGAGCGACTCGAACGCGATGGCCTCGTCCGGCGCGGCGATGCCGATGAGCATGGTCACGTGTACTGGCAGATCACGGAAGCCGGAGAAGTTGAAGTCGGACGGTGGCTCACCTCCCCCGTGGTCCGGGCTCAGGGGACGCGCGACGAGCTGGCCATCAAGCTCGCCGTCACCGCGACGCTGCCCGGTGTCGATGCCTCGGCTGCCATCCAGGCACAGCGCGCGGCGTCGATGCAGCAGCTCGACGGGCTGCGTGACGCGAGGCAGGAGCGGGGCGAGGCCGAGGGGCCCGAGGGGCTGGCATGGTCGCTGGTGGTCGACTCGATGATCTTCACCGCCGAAGCCGAGGTGCGCTGGCTCGACCACGTCGAGCAGCGCCTCGCCCGGCACCCGCAGCATGCCATGGCCCTCGAACTCACCGCGGAGCGCCCCAAACGCGGACGCCCCGCGAAGACCGGTGGTGTGATCGAACAGGCGGTCCCCGCAGCCTGAGGGATCACCGACGCGCGCGACAGGGCGCCGTCGCCTCGAGAACGTCGTTCGCCTGGAGCGGATGCTCAGCCGTAGCAGGGGCCGGGGAAACTAGGATCGACCCATGGCTGGATTTTGGGGCAAGCGCAAACGCGAACAGGAAGAACTCGCCGCACAGGACGCCGATCTGGCTCGCCGTGCGGAGCAGGCCCTGGTCGGGGCGGACGAGCGGATCCGCACGACCTCGGATGAGTTGTCCTTCGCCGAGGCCGAGCTCGGCGAGTCGCTCACCGCCGACCTGCGTAAGGCCCTCACCGCGGTGCGCACCCATCTCCGCGAGGCATTCCAGCTCCACCAGCTGAACCACGACGAGATCCCCGACACCGACGAGGAGTTGCGCACCCGCAACGCGCGCATCCTGCAGCTGTGCGACTGGGCCCAGGACCTCCTCGACGAGAAGACCTCGGTCCTCGCGGAGTCGGTCGCCAAGGTGCGCCGTGCACCCGAGATCATCGCGCAGGTTCGTGCGGAGGCCGCTGCGCTCAGCTCCCGCATCCCCCAGACCAACGAGACCGTCGCGCGTCTCTCCGCTCGCTACTCCGATTCCGCGATGCACCAGATCACCGCCAGCGCGGCCGAGGCGGAGCAGCTCATCAGCTTCGCGACGCACAGCGCCGACGTGTCGGAGCGTCGTCGGGCGGCGAAGCAGAACGAAGAGGCGAACGTCGCGCTCGAGACCGCGACCGAGGCCACGCGGCGCGCATCCGCCCTGCTGGACGCGGTCGAGGACTTCGAGATCGAGGCGCTGCGAGCCGAATCCACGCTCGCGGAGGTCGTGGCAGACTCGCGCGGCGACCTCATCGCCGCACGCACCGCCCCCGCTGTACCCGCCGTGGCCGCAGCGGTCGCCGCGCTCCAGGCCGCCCTGACCGCCCTGACCCCGTCCGGCCAGCCCAACGACCCGTTCGCAGAGCTCTCCCGGTTGCGTGATGCCAACTCCGCGCTGGACGACGCGATCGCGAAGGCACGCCACCGCGCCGAGAACCCGCTGCCGAGCATCGCCCAGGTCCAGCACGCGATCGACGACGCCGACCGCCAACTGGGTGTGGCGCGCGGCCTCATCGCCGGTCACCGCGGCTGGATCGGCGCCGACGCCCGCACCCGGCTGGCCGAGGCCGAGCGCCTCCGCGTCGACCTCTCGGATCTGCTGCCGGCCGAGGACACGCGCGAAGCGGCGCTCGTGCAGGCACGACGGGTGGCGCATCTCGCCTCCGAGGCTCTTCAGCTCGCGCAGCGTGACATCGACTCCTCTCGCCCGCAGGATCAGGACTGGGGTGGCGGCGGCTGGGGTGGCGGACCTCGTCGCGGTGGCGGTGGCGGCGACCTCGCCTCCGGCATCCTGGGCGGTCTCGTGATCGGCAGCCTCCTGGACGGCATCTTCGACTGACGTCCGAGGACGCCAGAACGGCCCGACCCCTCTCGGGGCCGGGCCGTTCTGCAACTCGGATCAGGAGGCCAGCGCCTCGGACGGCGGTGCCTGCGTGCTCAGCGCGATCACGCCGTAGTCCCAGCCCTTGCGGCGGTACACGACGCTCGGGTGGTCGGTGCGGACGTCCACGAAGAGGAAGAAGTCGTGGCCGACCAGTTCCATGCGATCGACGGCCTCTTCGACGGTCATCCATTCCGCATCGAAACTCTTGGTGCGGATGACGACGGGCGAATACGTCTCGTCTTCGACCTGCTGCACCGGGACGCTCCCGGTGGCGACGGCATGGAGCACGTCCGCCGATGCCGGCTGCACGTCGATGCCTTCGAGCGCTCCGCTGCCCTTCTCGAAGTGGGCGCCGCGCGGGTGCTGTCGGCCGTCGACACGCTTCTCCTTCGCGCGACGCAGCTGCTCGGACATCTTGTCGACGGCGAGATCGAGAGCCACGAACTTGTCACCATCCGTCGCCTCCGCGCGGACGACCGGTCCCTTTCCTACCAGCGTCAGCTCCACGGTCTCGTCGGGTACGCGACCGTTGCGGTACACGCGATGCGTGACCTTGACGTCCAGTCGTTGCGCTCGTGATGCGAGCATCTGGACCTTGGCGATCTTCTCTTCGACAACGGTTCGGAAGCGATCGGTGATACCCACTCCGACGCCAACGATGCTTGTTTCCATTGCTGCCTCCTTGTCCCGGTCCTCCCGGCCAAGGGCGGACCGTGGTCGCCTTGTGACACCCAACCGTAGTCCGCCCGCCGACGGATGTCACGGGGTCATCCCCCTGTGTCGCCGGTGCGTTCCCGATGAGCTTCCTCAGAATCCGGACCGACGCGGCGTGGCGGCGAGCGCGACCGCCCCCACGACACGGAAACCAGCAGCCGAGAGAGCGCGCGAGGCTTCGTCGAGCGTCGCTCCCGTCGTGACGACGTCGTCGACGATCACCACCTCGGCTCCCTCCCCTCTGCGCCGCGCGCGCATCGCGCCATGCGCGTTCACCTCGCGTGCGCGTGCGCCGAGGCCGCGCTGGTCGACGCGCGCACCCACCGCTGCGAGCACGCGCTGCGGGTCGGCGTGCGCGCGGCGGACCAGCAGTTCCGGCACGCGATAGCCACGACGACGGAATGCCGCGCGCCCTGTGGGGACGGGCACGACCCAGGTCGTCGCGGTCACCAGAGGCGCCAGCACGATCGCCAGCGCGGCACCGAGTGGTCGCGCGAGGAGCGTCTCCCCCTCCCCTTTAAGCCGACGGATGCAGCGCGCAGCCACTCCGTCGAACTCGAGGGCCACCTGAACAGGCATCCCCGCCGGGGTCACGGTCTCCTGTGGGCGCGGCACCAGCCCGCTCCGGCAGCGGGCACACAGCAGGGTCCCGGGGACGTCGCAGCCCGCGCACGTGGCCGCGAGAAGGAACGCGGCGACTTCCGCGCCCACTCCGAGGAGACGGGACTCTCGTTGCATCCGACGATTCTGCAGCTCACGGCAGCGGTCTCGCCTCCGTGGCGCCGACTGATGGTGAGAAGACGAGTGAGCGCAGAGTCGTGCAGGAGGAGCTATTCCCCGACACGGGTGGCGAGGACCGAGACCCCCGAAGCGACTTCGCGCCACGCGGTCCCCGCATGGGCGAACAGCTGTCCGTTCGCGCCGAGGATGCGAACACCGGCCGTCGTGCGTGCACCGGCAGCAGAGACCGCGTCTCCCGGAGCCGCCTCCGCCGTCCCCGGCCCTCCCACCATCTGCGTGATGAGCTTCGGGCTGCTCGGATCCACCAGCACCCCGAGGTGATCGGGCCCCAACCACACCAGACCCGTCGCCGACTCGGACAGCTGGATCAGCGGCTTGGCGTCTCCGAGCTCGATCGGGACGCCTGCGGAATCACGGACGACCGCCGCCACGACGACCCAGAACTGCTTGCCCACCGTGACCACCGCAGCCACTCTGGTCCCATCGGCCGCGACCCTCAGGTCGGAGATCGCGGATGCCGTCGGCCAGGCGTTCCCCACCGTATGCGAGACCACATCGGCCTCCCACGCCAGCACTGCGGCGGGGTCGCCCTCCGGAACGGTCCAGGTGTATCCGTACGGGTCGAGCGACGGCTCGATGAGGCCGGATCGGGCATCCAGCTCGTTGCGACTGCCGTCGCGGACGACGTAGACGTGCCCATCACCGAGTTGTGCCGCCGCACGGGAGTCGTCCGATGCGACATCGATGGAGGTGATCGGCTGGGCGATCGCAGCGATCTCCGCACTGATGCCCGCGATCGGCGAGATCTCATCCCCCACCATCCTCCCGAAGGCTCCGTCCTTCAGGACGAGGGTGCCGATCTCCGCGGATGAATCGACGATATCGACCACTCCGGCGTCGAGACTGCGCCCGTCCACGGTGAACTGCACCCGGGTGACCGCGACTCCCGCTGCTCTGAGGGTCGCCTGCAATTGGGTGCGCATCCGCGCGAGCGTGGTCTCATCGAGTCCCACGGCCGGACGGGTGAGGGCGACTTCGGCGACCTGCCGCGTGATCGGAACGGCATCCTGCGCCAACTGCACGTCGGCGGGGAAGGCATTCTGCACGGCGGGATCGAGCCAGTCCCCCGGCGCTCCGCCGATCAATGCGCGCGTCACGGTCGTCGCGGGGCTCTGCCGGCGGGGGAACCACCTCATGTCGGGCACGAGTCGCGACCAGCTGAGGTCGAAGTACTGCAGAGGATAGGCGTCGTACACCTTTGCGAACCGGGGATCGTCGATCACGATGCCGTCCAGCGCCTCCGTGATGCGCCACTCGCCGTCTTCCATCCGCTCGACGGTGAACGGCATCGTCGAGGCCCCGGGCGCCTCCGCATACGCTCCGGATTCGTCGACGCTCGCGACCAGGTCGAGCTGGACCTGCACCTCGGCGGTGTCCTCGTCCTTCACCTGCTCCTCGGGGACGGTCGACGATATGGTCCGGGCCTCGGGCCCCACATCGATCGACACCCCGGAAGCGGGTCGCCATGTACGCTGCAACTCCGGGGCGAGGAACTCACGGGCCGTGGCCCAGTTGTCCGCGGTCGTGATGCCCGCTTCCAGGAACCCCTCCACGATCCGCTCGGGGCCGGCACCCTCGATGGGCCCCGAGGCCACCGGAAGGAAGTCGATGTCCTGCGAGGATTCGCCGAGCTTGAGACCGACCGACACGCCGCCGCTGGTCGGAAGCCCTGCGCACGCAGGGAGGAGCAGCGCCGCGAGCAGCAGCGCGGCACCGCGCAGCACCTTCTTCGATCGCGCGCGGATCATGACCCCTCCTCCTCGTCGAACAGGTCGACGCGACTCTCCGCGAGTGAGATCGGCTGTGTCGTGTCGCCGAGCTCCGCCAGCGGTTCCTGCGGCTCAATCGGGATCGGGCTCGGGCCGTCCAGCACCCCCTCATGCCGCGGGATCGTCAGGACGAAGTTCGTCCCGACACCGAGCTCCGACCACACGGCGAGCGTCCCTCCGTGCAGGGTGGCGTCGCCCAGGGCGATGGACAGTCCGAGTCCGGTCCCGCCGATCGTGCGCTGACGGGACGGATCCGCGCGCCAGAACCGATCGAAGACACGTTCCGCGTCGCCGGGTTCCATCCCGAGACCGAAGTCCCTGACACCGGCGGCCACCGCGTGCTGGTTGCTGTCGATCGTGATGACCACCGGACGCCCCTCACCGTGCTCGATCGCGTTGCCGATCAGGTTGCGCAGCACACGACGCACGCGCCTGGGGTCCATGTCCACGGGTGAGTATCCGCCGGGAGCCACGAGCCGCAGTTCGGTGCCATGCCCGTCGGCGAGCGGCCGCATCTGTTCGATGATGTCCTCCGCCAGATGCGCGAGACTGGTCGCCTCGAGCTCGAGCTGCACCGATCCCGCGTCGTAGCGGCTGATCTCGAGCAGGTCGGAGAGCAGCGTCTCGAACCGCTGCACCTGGGTGTGCAGCAGCTCGGCCGTGCGCGCGGTCGTCGGATCGAACTCCGCACGCTGGTCGTTGAGCATGTCCGCGGCGAGCCGGATCGTGGTCAGCGGTGTGCGCAGCTCGTGCGACACGTCGGAGACGAAACGCTGCTGCACCATCGAGAGCTCGCCGAGCTCCTTGATCTGCGCCTCGATGCTGTCCGCCATCGCATTGAACGAACGCCCGAGGACGGCCAGCTCGTCCTCGCCGTGCACGTCGATCCGCACGCCCAGGTCGCCCGCGGCGAGTCGCGCGCTCGTCTCGGCGGCCTGCACGATCGGTGTCGACACCGCGCGCAGCACGATCCACGAGATCGCGGCGACGATCGCCACGAGTCCGATCCCGGCGATCCACAACGTGCGCTGCACGAACACGAGAGTCTGGTCGGCATCGCCCAGGTCATAGGCGAAGTAGATCTCGAACGGGCCGGCCTCCGGCACCTGGAGCTGCTGCCCCACGATGATCCCCGGGACCACCCCGCCGTCTTCCACGGGGAGCGCGACGGACTGCCACTCCTGACGGTCGTCGAGCTCGACGACGCGCCGCCGGAGTTCAGGACTCAGCAGACTCTCGTTCAGCCCGGCCTCGAACCCGTTCAGCCGCGCGGTGTCCGCACCGGTGTCGATCTTGTACCCCGCGAGCTGGTCGGTGCTCGACGTACGCGCCAGCGTGTCCTTGACGCTGTCCCAGAGCGTGCTGAGCGCCGCAGGATCGTCTCCGACCTCCGCGACGTCGAGGATGCGCTGTGCCTGGTCGACCGACCGGAGCGCGTCTTCGAGGGCGACGTTCTTGCGCGAGATGAAGAGGTCGTTCTGGATCGCGAGGGCCATCGTCACGCACGTGACGAAGATCGCCAGCGAGGTCGCGAGCAAGGTGATCGAGAGCGTGCGGAACCGCAGCGAGCGCCGCCAGAGGAGGCCGAGCATCGTCGGCCAGCCTCGCCAGTCGCGCAGGACGGCGACCGTCGTCGTGGTCGCTGTCGTCGCAGCCATCGTGCTCCTAGCCGACACTCCCGGCGCGGTAGCCGACACCACGCACCGTCATCACGATCTTGGGATTGTCCGGGTCGAGCTCGACCTTGGCACGGAGGCGCTGCACGTGCACGTTCACCAGCCTCGTGTCGGCCTTGTAGTGGTAGCCCCACACCTGCTCGAGCAGCATCTCGCGGGAGAACACCTGCTGGGGCTTGGAGGCGAGTGCGACGAGCAGCTGGAACTCCAGCGGAGTGAGTGCGATCGGTGCTGTGCCTCGACGCACCTCGTGCGCGTCGACATCGACGGTGAGGTCGCCGACCCGCAGCTGCTCGCTCGTGGTCTGAGGAGTCGGGCGGAGACGGGTCCTGATCCGCGCGACGAGCTCCTTCGGGTTGAAGGGCTTGACCATGTAGTCGTCTGCGCCCACCTCGAGCCCGCGGACCACATCCGCGGTGTCGCTGCGTGCGGTGAGCATGATGATCGGCACGCCGGATTCGGCACGGATGCGGGTGCAGATCTCGATCCCGTCCATTCCGGGGAGCATGAGGTCGAGCAGCACCAGATCGGGGCGCTGCGCGCGCCATTCGTCGACGGCGCGCGCTCCATCTGCGCAGAACACCGGCTCGAAACCCTCGGTGCGCAGCACGATTCCGATCATCTCGGCGAGTGCTGTGTCATCATCGACCACGAGAATGCGTGAGGTCATAACTGTTACCTTATGGCACCCAGTCCCGCCGACCCCAGGTCTGCGCACCACGTAAGGGATATGACACGATGGGGAGCGCACGATGGAGGGAGTGCCTTTGAGTGGCCAGACATGGACGCCTGCCCCGAAGAAGGGGATCATCCCTCTTCATCCCCTGACATTCGGGATGCTGCTGGGGAAAGCCTTCGCGGCGCTCCGACACAACCCGAAGGTGCTTTTCGGCTTCGCCGTCGTCATCCAGCTCGTCGTGGTGATCGTCACGGCGGGCGTGATGGGCGTCGTGCTGTTCACCACGTTCTCCCGCCTGGAGACCGTCTCCCCCTCTTCCCCGGACTTCGAAGCGGTGATGGCTGGAACCATCGGCATAAACCTCATCGCCGGAATCGCCGTCGGACTCGCGACGATCGCCTTCACGGCAGTGATGCAGGGTGTCGTCGCCGCCGAGATCGGCTACGCCGCCATCGGGGTGAAGGCCACGCTCAGGATGCTGTGGCGCAGGATGGCCCCGTCGTTCTGGCGTCTCGCCGGCTTCGCGTCGCTGTCGGTGGTGGCGGTGTTCGGACTCTTCGCGATCGTCGCGGCGATCATCGCGGCCTTCGTGGCAGGGGGCCTGGGTGGCAGCGCCGAGCTCGTCGGCGTCGTCGTCCTCATCGTGATCCTCATCGTGCTCGCGGCCATTCCGCTGTTCGTGTGGTTGTCGACGAAACTGCTCCTGGTGCCGTCGATCCTCGTGCTCGAACGCGCCCGGTTCCGCGATGCGCTGGTCCGCTCCTGGCGCCTCACCCGGGGCCGCTTCTGGGTCGCCTTCGGAGTGACGTTCCTCATCAACCTCATCATGGGCGTGTCGATGCAGGTCGTGAGCATCCCGTCGACGCTGTTGAGCACCCTGCTCACGCCGGTGATCGCCCCGACGGGTGCCGTGGAACCGACGGCCGTCGTCGGATTCGTCCTCGCGATCCTCGCGCCGCAGATCCTGATCCTCGTCATCCAGGCGATCGCCGCCGTGGTGCAGAGCACCGGCGCCGCGCTCGTCTACCTGGACTGCCGCATGCGCTACGAGGGCCTGGATCAGACGCTCATCGCCTACGTGGAGCGCCGCGACCTCGGCTGGACGGAGGAGCAGCAGGGCGATCCGTTCCGTGTCGATCCCGCCCGCGCCGTCAGCTCCGCGCCCCCGCCCCGGCAGGTCCCGGAGCACGTGATGATGACCCAGGGCTACGCCTACCCGCAGTATGGAGCGCAGGCCCCTGCCATGCCGGGCCGCACCGTGCAGCAGCCCCACCCCGGGCAGTCGTATCCGGGGCAGCCGTATCCGACGCAGCCGTATCCCGCGCAGCCGTATCCGGAGCAGCAGTCCTACGCCGCACCGCAGGGCCTTCCGCCGCGCGGCGCTGCACCAGCGGGTGCGGCTCCCGCGGCGTTCCCTCCACCGCCACCGCCCGCGCCTGCGCCCGCTGCACCCGCGAATGCGGCGCCTCCCGCTGATGCCGGCTGGACTGCACCCGGTGGCGACGACGCGGCATGATCCGACCGTTCGACGACCTGTTCGTCCCTGACGGCGACGACGCACGTCGCTGGGCCGAGGAAGAGCTCTCCAATCCGCGCTACGCCGACGCGAAGCCGACCTGGTTCGATCTCGTCGCCCGTGACGTCGGCCGCTTCCTCGCCGACCTGTTCAGTGCCGACAACAGCGCGAACATCGGGCCGTCCGCGCTCATCATCGTCTCCGTCATCATCGTCGCCGCGCTGATCGCAGCGCTCATCATCTGGGGCAGACCACGAGGCTCCCGCGCCATCCGACGCGGCCGAGCGGATCTCCTGGGCGAGACCGACGACCGCACCGCCGCGCAGCTGCGATCCGAAGCCGAGCGCAGCGCCCGCGAAGGTGACTGGAGCACGGCGACCGTGCTCCGCTACCGTGCCATCGCCCGCAGCCTGCTGGAGCGCGATCTGATCGATCCTGCCCCCGGCGCCACCGCGCAGTCGATCGCGCGCGAAGCCATCACGGTCTTCGCCGACGAGGCGGAGGCGATGCATCGCGCGGCCACCTCCTTCGACGACGTCCGATATCTGGGCCACCCCGCGACGTCGGAGAGCTACCGCGACCTCGCTGCCACGGATGCTCGGCTCCTGGCACGTCGTCCTGAGGCGGTGCCGGCATGAGCGCGGCCGTGACGGATGAGGGCGCATCCACCCCGTCGACCGCCGAGCACCGCCCGCGCAGGGCCACGGCGATCCTGGGCTGGGTGATCGTCGTCGCTCTCGTGCTGATCGTCGCGTTCGTCGCGCTCCGCGTCAGCGCGACACCGCCCGGCGCACACGGAGCCCTCGACCCCGAAGGTCGGGACGACTCCGGCACGCTCGCACTCGCCGAGATCCTCCGCGACCAGGGCGTCGACGTCGACGTCCATCGATCGCGCACGGAGGCACGCACGGCCATCGATGAGAACACCACCCTCGTCATGTCGAATCCGTACACGTTGACCGACGAGGCCCTGGAGACCCTGATCGAACCGGCGGATCGCGTCGTGTTCCTCTCGACGAGCACCCACCTGCTGAGCGCACTCGACATCGGCGAGAACGCCCCGGGCACGCTGGCCGCCGTCTCGCCGGAGTGCGACATCCCCGAGTTCGCCGACGTCGGGACGATCCGCGCCGACCGGCTCTTCTCCCCCGCCGCAGAAGTGAAGGCGTGCTTCGGCGGCGCCGAGGGTGCGGCCGTGCTCGTGGATGATCGCACCGATGCGCGCCACATCGTCGTCGAGGGCACACGGCTCTTCGGAAATGCCTACCTGGCCGAGAACGGCAATGCAGCCCTTGCCCTCGCTCTGCTCGGACAGACCGATCACGTCGTCTGGTACGTCCCGAGCTTCGAGGACTCCGACATCGAGGGCGAATCCGTGGACACGCTCGGCACCCTGACTCCGCCGTGGGTCACGCCGGCGATCCTGCTGCTGCTCCTCTCCGGCATCGCCGCAGCGATCTGGCGAGGTCGACGCTTCGGTCCGCTGGTCGCCGAGACGCTGCCCGTGACCGTGCGCGCCTCCGAGACCATGCACGGTCGTGCACGCCTGACCGCCAGAGCGGCAGACGCGGCGCACGCCGCAGAAGCACTCCGCGACGGTGCACAGCGACGCCTCGCCCGCCGTCTCGGGCTCGCGGTGCATGCCGGCGCCGACGAGGTCGCCGACGCGGCCTCCGACCGCCTCCGGGTCCCCCGAGGAACCCTGCAGGCGCTGCTCGCCGGCCCGCTGCCGACCGATGACGCCACCCTGATCGATCTCGCCCGCCGGCTCGACGAGCTCGAGGCCGCCGTGGAGGCGAGCACCCGCACCGCGAGGCGCGACGAATGATCGAACGACCAGAACCGTCCACCCATCCCAGAGAAGCCGAGGGAACCACGTGACCGTTGAGAATCACCCCACCGACGACGCTGCGCTTCGTCAGGCCATGCACCGGGTGCGCACCGAGGTCGACAAGGCGGTCGTCGGTCAGGCCGGCACCGTCACCGGCCTCCTGGTGTCACTGCTCGCCCGAGGCCACGTGCTCCTGGAAGGTGTGCCCGGTGTCGCGAAGACGCTCGTGGTCCGCTCGTTCGCGCGAGCGCTCGGCCTCGACACGAAGCGCGTCCAGTTCACGCCGGACCTGATGCCGGGCGATGTCACCGGCTCGCTCGTGTACGACGCGCGCACGGGTGAGTTCGATTTCCGCGCCGGGCCGGTGTTCACGAACATCCTGCTCGCGGACGAGATCAACAGAACGCCGCCGAAGACGCAGGCCGCGCTCCTCGAGGCGATGGAAGAGCGTCAGGTGTCGGCCGATGGTGTCAGCCGTCCCCTGCCCGATCCGTTCCTCGTCGCGGCGACGCAGAACCCGATCGAGCACGAGGGGACGTACTCGCTTCCCGAAGCACAGTTGGACCGCTTCCTGATGAAGCTCGTGGTCGGGATGCCGGAACGCGATGCCGAGGTCTCCGTCCTCCGCCGACACGCCGACGGCTTCTCTCCGCGTGAGCTGACCGGTGTCGAGCCTGCCGTGTCCGCGGACGAGATCTGCGCCGCGCAGCTGCGCGCGGCCGCGGTCGAGGTGACCGACGACGTGCTCGGCTACGTCGTGGATCTCGCACGCGCGACACGGCAGTCGCCGTCGGTCGAGCTCGGCGCCAGCCCTCGCGCCTCGACCGGACTGCTCGCCGCCGCCAAGGCCTGGGCGTGGCTCAACGCCTCTTCCGCGGTCACCCCCGACCACGTGCAGACCATGCTGGTGCCGGTGTGGCGCCACCGCCTCCAGCTGCGGCCGGACGCGCAGATGGAGGGGGTCTCCGCCGACGCGGTCCTCACCTCCGTGGTCCAGCAGACCAGGGTGCCGATCTAGGTGTTCGTCACCGGCCGGCTCGCCGTCGCCCTCGCCGTGGGCGTCATCCCGCTCGTCCTCACCGGACTGGCGGGCTATCCGGCGTACGCGGCGCTCGGCGCGTGGGTCGGTCTGTGCGTGGTGCTGGTCGCCGTCGATCTCGCTCTCGCCGCCAGCCCCCGATCCGTGACGGTGAGCCGCCGGGTACCGAAGCGCGCGCGCCTCGGCGAGCAGGTCCCTGTGAGCGTCGCCGTCCACAACCATGGCGCCAGGACGCTGAACGCCGTGCTCCGCGACGCCTGGCAGCCCACAGCGGGTGCACCGGCAGAACGCCAGCACCTGCGCATCCTCCCCGGCGAGCGCGGGCGGGTCGCCATTCCACTCCTGCCCCGTCGGCGGGGGGAACTCGTGAGCGAGTTCGTCATGATCCGGTCGCGGGGCCCGCTGGGCCTCGCCGGCCGGCAGGCGCGCCATCTCGTCCGCGGGGCGATCCGGGTGCTCCCGGCGTTCTCCTCCCGCAAGCATCTGCCCTCACGCTTGGCGAGGCTGCGTGAGCTGGACGGCAACACGAGCATCCAGGTGCGCGGCCAGGGAACCGAGTTCGACTCCCTCCGCGAGTACGTGCGCGGCGACGACGTGCGCTCGATCGACTGGCGGGCGACGGCCCGCGCCGGCACGACGATGCTGCGCACCTGGCGTCCGGAACGCGACCGGCACGTCGTCATCATCATCGACACCGGCCGCACGGCAGCTGCACGGGTCGGGGACGGCACACGCGTCGACGCCGCGCTCGAGGCCGCCCTGCTCCTCGCAGCGCTCGCGTCCCGCGCCGGAGACCATGTGCACCTCCTCATGTTCGACCGAGTGGTGCGGGCACGAGTGACCGGCGTCGACGGCACCGCTCTCCTGCCGGCGATGACCGATGCCATGGCCCCCGTGCACGCTCGCCTCGTCGACACCGACTGGCACGGAGCGTTCGCCGCGGTCCGCACCCTCACGACCCGCCCCTCGCTGATCGTCGTGCTGACCGCGCAGGACGCCGCCGAGTCGGCCCGCGGCTTCCTCGGCGCCTTTCCCGACGCTTCGCGTGCGACCACCGTGCTGGTGGGCTCCGTGACCGACGATGGCATCGTCGCACTCGCGCGCGGACGTGATACGCGAGAAGCCGTGTATCTCGCCGCTGCGGCCGAACGCACCCTTCGCGACGCGGAGAACGTCGCCGATGCGATCCGCAGGGCCGGTGGGGAGGCCATCGCCGCCGACCCGGAAGAGCTTCCGCCCCGCATCGCGGATCGCTACCTCGAGCTCAAGGCCGCCGGCAGGCTCTGACCCTGGCGGCAGCCGTCCGGTCGTCGGTCAGCCTGCGACCAGGCGCGGCGTGCCCGCCTCGTACTCGACGAGGTCGCCGGTCTCACCCTGGCGGTGGGCGCGTCCGCCGATGACGAGCATGTAGATGAGGAACACCGCGAGAGCGGCCGCGCCGATGCCGATCTTCACCGGCCAGGGAAGACCCCAGCCGGTCACGAAGCCCTCGACGAGCCCCGACAGGAACAGCGCGAAGACCAGCCCGATCGCCACCGTCGCCAGCGCGCGCCCCTCTTCCGCCAGCGCTTCGCCGCGTGTGCGGTGTCCCGGCGCCACCCAAGCCCAGAACACGTGGAGCCCGGCAGCGGCCGCGACGAAGATGCAGGTCATCTCGAGCATCCCGTGCGGAAGGACGTACAGGACCATCAGGTCCGCCTTGTCATGGGCGGCCATGACGGCGCCGGCGGTTCCGAGGCCCATCGCGTTCTGGACGAGCATGTACACCGGCCAGATCCCGGTGACGCCGAAGAGCACGCACTGCATCGCGATCCAGGCGTTGTTCGTCCACACCATGCCCATGAACACGGCCGCGGAGTTCTCGGTGTAGTACCCGGTGAAGCTCTCGTCCGCGTACTGCTCCAGGGCATCGGGGGGCCCGAGAGTCGCGATGAGCGCCGGGTCGCTCGCGATCCACGCGGCGGTGCCGACCGCGACGACGATGAAGGCGACAGCGATCACGAGGGTGGTCCACCGCAGCCGGTAGAGCGCGGCGGGGAGCTGGAGCCGGAAGAACCGCCCCGTCTGAGTGAGGATGCTGTCGGACGCTCCGGTGAGCCGCAGCCTCGCTCGCACCAGGATCGTGGACAGATACGCCCCCTGCGGAGAATCGCCGACCGAGGTCTTCAGCTCGGCGAGGTCCGCCGAGGCCGCACGGTAGCGAACGATCAGCTCGTCCACCCCGGCACCGTCGAGACGAGCACGGCTGAGCTCTTCGAGCCGTTCCCACTCACCACGGCGTGCATCGGTCAACGCGTCGGCATCCACCTGATTTACTGTACTCATGTCCGTCCCGATCGACGTCTCCGACGAGGTGCTCTCCGGTGAAGCCGTCGCGATCGACGTGCAGCCGGTCGGCTTCCTCCTGCGCGCACTCGGCGCCGTGATCGACATGCTCCTCGGATACGGCGTCTTCATCCTGTGGCTGTTCCTGCGCATCTGGCTGCTGAACGCGGGTGTTCTCGACGATGCCACCGACCGCATCGCGACGGTCGCGGCCATCGTCGTGAGCTTCGTCGTGCTGCCGATCACGATGGAGGTCGCGCTGAAGGGCCGCAGCCTCGGCAAACTCGCGATCGGCGGTCGCATCGTCCGCGTGGACGGCGGCGCGGCCGGATTCCGTCATGCTTTCATCCGCGCCCTGCTCGGCGTGCTGGAGATCTACCTGACCTTCGGGGGCATCGCCGTGCTCACGGGCGCCTTCAATGCGCGGTCGCAGCGCCTCGGCGACCTGGTGGCAGGTACGTACAGTCAGCGCGTCCGCACACCCGCGCTCGTGTCGCACGTCCCGGTGCTCCCGGCGCCCCTGGCGGGATGGGCCCAGATCGCCGACGTCGCGCGTATGCCCGACCGACTGGCGCGTCGGATCTCGCAGTTCCTCGTGAGTGCCCCGCGGATGGTCCCCTCCGCGCGAGCCCGGGTGGCGCACGACCTGCTCACCGAGGCGACTCCCTTCGTGTCACCTGTGCCGCCTGTGCCGGCCGAACTGGCACTCATCGGCATCACGGTGCTGCGCCGGGAACGCGAGCGTCGTGCGCTGGAGAACTCCGACCGGCGAGCCGAGCGACTCACCGGACGCCGGGTCGGGGTCTGAGCCGCACCGGACGGAACGGTCTCGCCGAAGGCGGGCGTGGACCCGCCCGCGGTCGCGTCAGGCGTCGACCAAGACCGGCCACCAGCGGCTTGCGACGACCTCCGGGTCGGTGCCCATGTGGGAGATCGCGCGCTCGATGATGCTCACGTGCTCCGCGTCGTCCATGCTCACCTCGGCGCGGATCTGGACACCGCCGCTCTTCGTCTTCTTGCGGCGAACGGACCGGAGGCGCAGGTGCGGCTGCGAGACGGCCTGCACGAGCTGAGCACGCACCCGCTGCTCGCTCTTCACGTTCGTGAGGACCTCGAGGACGTACTCCTGCAAGACGTCGGCGCCGTCTTCGGTGGACTCCTCGTCCAGGGTGACGCGCCGCCGGGTGTTGAGCGCGGTGCTCAGCGGGCGCAGCAGGATGTTCGTCGCGGAGACGAGGACCGCCCCGCCCACGGCGAGAAGGGGCATCCCCGCACCGGCGAGCGAGCCGACGGCGGCCGCACACCAGAGCGTCGCCGCCGTCGTCAGCCCGCGGATGTTCATCCCCTCACGCAGGATCACTCCAGCACCGAGGAACCCGATGCCCGAGACCACCTGGGCGGCCACTCGAGTGGGATCGGCGGTCTCTCCGGGAAGCGCGTGCGCCCCGAGGATCACGAACAGTGCGGCGCCGAGCGACACGAGGGCGTTCGTGCGCATGCCGGCGGTGCGCATGCGCCATTGCCGCTCGAGGCCGATGAGGGCGCCCAGTCCCGCCGCGAGCACAGCGGTGAGGAGCAGGGCGCCCGTGTCGAGGAGGGTCATCCGGATCAGCCGGCGAGGCGGACGCGCAGGGCCTGGAGGTCGTCGTCGGACAGACCGCCGCCACGAAGATACTCGGCCGAACCACCGCGCTCGTCGACCCAGGCGAGAGCATCCTCCATCGCCCGCGGTGGCGTGGCCGTGACGAGGTCGGTGAGGGCGGGGACGAGGGGCATCCCCCAGCCCCGAGCGCGCTCGAGCATCCGGTCCGCCCATTCGCCGGCGAGATTCGTCCCGCTCTGCGCGTAGTCGGCGACGATGGCGGCGCGGTCCGCACCGGCCGCGTCCAACAGGAGTGCCGTCGCCACGCCGGTCCGGTCTTTGCCCGCCGTGCAGTGGACGAGAACGGCACCGCGGCTGTCATCGGAGGGCCGTGCGACGAGCCGGGCGACCTCGGCGAATGACGCCGCGGCCGAGTCGAGCATCCCCACGTAGAGATCAGCCAGAGAGGGGATGCGGGCGAGCATGGCTCGCATGACGTCGTCCGAGGGATCTCCGAGACCACCGGGCGACGGCATCCCGGTCATCGACCCCTCGAGGAGAGGAAGGACCACCTCGCCGAACGAACGCTCCGAGCCGAGCCGGTTCGGGGCCTCCGCCCGTTCGAAGTCGCTGCGGAAGTCGACGATGGTGCCGATCGGACTGTCGCTCAGGGTCCGGACACCCTCGTCGGTGACGGCGGCGAGGGCGTCGGAGCGGTAGAGCACGCCGGTGCGGGTAACCCCTCCCCCGACGAGCGGCATTCCCCCGGTGTCCCGGGAGTTGTAGGTTCCGGCGATGATGGCGCTCACGCGACCTCCTGCTTCTGTGCGGCCGTGGCCGCGGCGGTCCGCCCCGCGTCGTAGACGTCGCGGCGCAGCACCCGCCGCAGGCCCGGCAGGGTCAGCAGCGAGGCGAGCACAGCGGCGGCCGCGACGAGGTACAGGGCGGTGTAGTTCTTGTCCCCTCCGGCGACGGGGTCGCTGCCGCCGATCAGCACCACGAGGGGGGCGATCGCGGGGGCGATCGACTGCGGCAGCGTCTTGGCGACGTTGAAGATGCCGAGGTACTTGCCCTCTTCCCCCACCGGGAGGGTGCGCATGGCGAGAGCGAGATCGACGGCGTAGTAGGCGCCGAGCGCGAACCCGGCGAGCAGGGTGCTGACCCAGAACACCGAGAGGTCCTGCGTGAACGCCTTGAGCAGCAGGGAGAGTGCCATCAGCACAGCCGAGCCGATGATGAACGGCCCGTAGTTGCCCTTACGAGAGGCGAGATAGCCGCAGGTGAAGGCGGCGGCGAAGTTCAGCGCCGCTCCCGCGAGCGTGGCCGTGGAGGTCAGGGATGCGGCGGCGACCTGATCCATGTCCAATCGGATCATCAGATAGAAGAGCCCGAAGGTCGACACCACGGTGTAGCCGAATTGCATGGTGGCGCGCTGCACCCACACGAGTGTGAACATGGGCGCTTTGGCCGGGTTGAACACGAAGGCGCGGAACACCTGGCCGATCGAGCCGCGCGGCCCGTCGCCCCGCGAGACCGGCGGGTCGGGGATGACGAGGCACACCACGGTGACGATGACGACCGCGACGATCGGCATGGCCAGAACGACGACGGTGAGGTTCGACGCGAAGAACGCCGCGACGAGCATGGCCGGCACCATGCCCAGGAATCCGATGGCCCCGAAGATGCCCGATGCCTTGGCCCGTTGCTCCTCCGGCACCTGGTCAGCGAGGAGGGCGGAGAGGGAGGCCAGAGTGGCGTTGTAGGCCGCCTGCGAAAGCACCCAGGCCACGACGAGCACGGGAACGCTGGGAGCGACGGCGATGAGCACCGCAGCGAGGACGCCACCGAGGACGCCGCCGATGAGCCAGGGCCGACGGCGACCGAAGCGGCTGCGCGTCCGGTCGGAGAGGTGGCCGAAGATCGGGTTGGCGATGAGCGCCGCGAGGGCGCCGAGCGCCGTCACGAGACCCAGCGCGCCTTCCTTCTCGGCTTCCGGCACGAGCTGGAGCACCTTCAGGGAGAGCGAGACGACGAGCGGGGTGACGAGCGCGCCGAGCGCGGCGAGCTCGATGAGCGCGAACAGGTAGATGCGCGACATCGGTACCTGCGTCTGCGGGGTGGGGAGAGTGATGTGCATGGGGCCTTCCTCGGTCCGTGTGGTCCCTCATTGGACCAGCCGTTCCCTTCCCAGGGGTTAAAACTTAGTGACCACTAAGTTAATTCAGCCGACGATATCGTGCGGATTCCGCGGTGCGCAAGAGATCATCGAAAATTAACTTAGTGGCTACTAGGTTTTATGGTCTACTGGAGCGACAGCCATTGACCGCCGACGCCGAGCCGATGAAGGACGCCGACATGAACGACACCACGATCACCTCAGCAGGACAGCGCGTCGACGCGCTGCTGTCGGCGATGACCGTCGAGGAGAAGGCCGGCAGCCTTCTCGTCGCACGCATCGTGACCGGGGCCGGCGGGGCACTCTGGGAGGGCGGGGAGAGCGAGTCGCCGTTCGGGTTCTCGCCCACCACCGAACTGCTGCGCGACCGCCACGTCACGCACGTGACACTGATGAATCCCGCCCCGGTCGCCGAGCTGGCCAGGTGGGGGCAGGAGATCCGGCGGGTCGCCGCGTCGACCAGACTCGGCATCCCCGTGTCCGTGGCTTCCGATCCGGTGCACGGGCGCAGCCGCAACACGGATGTCGCGATGAGCGGGGGCGGCTTCACCCCGTTCCCCGAGCCGATCGCTCTGGCCGCGACCCACGATCCCTCCCTCGTCCGCGCGGCCGCGCGCATGATCGGTGAGGAGCTCAGGGCCGCGGGCATCCACATCGCACTGCATCCGATGGCAGACCTCGCCACCGAGCCCCGCTGGGCGCGTGTCGCCGGAACCTTCGGCGAAGACCCCGCCCTCGCCGCGGACCTCGTGAGCGAGTACGTGCAAGGCCTCCGCGAGTCGGGAGTGGCCGCGACCGTGAAGCACTTCCCCGGCGGCGGACCCCAGCGCGGAGGCGAAGACGCCCACTTCGAGCGAGGTGCGCACACGGTGTACCCGGGTGGGCGCTTCGACGACCACCTGCGCCCCTTCGTCGCGGCGATCGATGCCGGTGTCGTCCGGGTCATGCCCGGCTACGCCGCGCCACTCGGTCTGGAGTACGACGAGGTCGGCTTCGCGTTCGAGCGACGGCTCATCACCGACCTCCTGCGCAACCGGCTCGGGTTCGACGGAGTCGTCGTCACCGACTTCAACATCGTCCAGGGCATGCGCCTGCCCCGCCTCGGCGTCGAGCTCCCTGTGCGGGCATGGGGGATGCTGGACGCCGACCCGGTCCAGCGCGTCGCGCGGCTCCTCGATGCCGGAGTCGACCAGCTCGGCGGAGAGGATGATCCGACGCCCGTGTTGGAGGCGGTCGACCGCGGCCTGGTGTCCGAGCATCGTATCGATGAGTCGGTACGACGGGTTCTGCGCGAGAAGGAGCGGCTCGGGCTGTTCGACGTCGCCGTCGAGCGCGCTGCCGCTCCCGCCGACATCCGCGAACGCATCGCGGTGCCCGCGCATCGCGCTCTTGGCGAACGTGTGCAGCGGGCATCGATCGTGGCTCTGCAGGGCGCATCGGTCACCTTGACGCCGACGACGCGGGTCTACGTCGAGGGCATGCACGCCGGCGCCTTCGACGGGCGTGCCGTCGTCGTCGACGACCCGGCCTCGGCCGACCTCGCCGTCCTGCGCATCGCCGCCCCCTACGAACAGCGCGAGGGCATGCTGGAGCAGGGCTTCCACAGCGGCGACCTCGAGTTCCCCGCCGAGGAGGTCGCGCGGATCGCCGACATCGCCGCCAGGGTGCCGACCGTGATCGATGTGTTCCTCGATCGCCCCGCCGTGCTGACTCCGCTCGCCGCGCTCGGGGTGACGCTCACCGGCACGTTCGGAGTCAGTGACGACATCCTGCTCGATGCGATCACGGGTCGAGCGGAGACCAGTGGGCGCCTTCCCTTCGACCTCCCACGATCGATGGCAGCCGTCGAGGCCTCACGGGAGGATGTGCCCTTCGACACGGCCGATCCGCTGTGGCGCTTCGGTCACGGGCTCAGCTGGCCGTCGATCATCTCGTAGGGTTCTAGGGTGAGCAGCTCTGAGACCTCCCCTGACGTCGACAAGCGCGTGGCCCGGGGCGACGCCCGCCGTACGCGCATCCTCGCCGCCGCCACCACCGAGTTCGGGCGCAAGGGCTACGAGAGCACCCGCGTCGCCGACATCGCACGGGCGGCTGGGGTCACCGACGCCGGGGTGCTGCACCACTTCGCCACGAAACACGACCTGTTCATGGCCGTCGTCGAGCGCCGTGAGGAGGTCTACCAGACCATCACGCTGCCGACCGAGTCGGTGCGCTCGCTGTTCGACCAGTTCATCGCCGCCGTGCGCCTCGCGGCGGAAGAGCCCGAGCTGCTGCGGTTCCGTGTCATGCTCACCGGCGCCTCGCGCATCGAGGGGCATCCGGTGGAGGGCAGGGCCCAGCGCACGCTCGAGGTCGCGCTGGACTCGCTGATCCCTCTGGTGGAGGAGCGCATCGCCGCCGGGGAGATCCGGGACGGCGTCGATCCGGAGCAGCTGATCCTGGAGCTGCTCGCTCTCAACGAGGGCATCCGCGATCAGTGGTCCACGCTCCCCGACCGCATCGACTACGTCGCGGTGTTCACAACGGCAGCCAACGGACTCTACGATCGCGTGCGCGCCTGACGGCGTCGGCGGTCGCTCCTCAGTAGCGGTAGTGCTCGAGCTTGTAGGGCCCCTCCACGGGGACGCCGATGTAGGCCGCCTGCTCGTCGCTGAGCGTGGTCAGCTGCACCCCCAGCGCGTCGAGGTGCAGGCGTGCCACCTTCTCGTCGAGGGCTTTGGGGAGCACATACACCCCTGTGGGGTAGGCCTCGATGTTCGTGTAGAGCTCGAGCTGTGCGAGCACCTGGTTGGTGAATGACGCGCTCATCACGAACGACGGGTGCCCGGTGGCGTTGCCCAGGTTCATCAGACGCCCCTCGCTGAGCACCAGCACGCTGCGTCCGCTCGGCAGGCGCCACTCATGGACCTGCGGCTTGATCTCGACCTTCTCCACGCCGTCGAGGGCTTCGAGGCCCGCCATGTCGATCTCGTTGTCGAAGTGGCCGACGTTGGCGACGATCGCCAGGTGCTTCAGAGCCAGCAGGTGCTCGGTCGTGACGACATCGCGATTGCCGGTACCGGTCACCACGATGTCGATCTCGCCGGCCACGTCGATCAGGCGTGCGACCTGGAATCCGTCCATCGCAGCCTGCAACGCGCAGATCGGGTCGACCTCGCTCACGATCACTCTGGCGCCTTGTCCGCGCAGGGCTTCGGCGGCGCCCTTGCCGACATCGCCGTACCCGCAGACGAAGGCGACCTTGCCGCCCATGAGCACGTCCGTCGCGCGGTTGAGCCCGTCGGGGAGCGAGTGGCGGATGCCGTACTTGTTGTCGAACTTGCTCTTCGTGACCGAGTCGTTGACGTTGATGGCCGGGAACAGCAGGTCGCCTGCTGCGGCGAGCTCGTACAGGCGATGCACACCCGTCGTGGTCTCTTCCGTGACACCGATCAGACCGGCGGCGAGCGTCGTCCAGCGGTCCGCAGAGGCCGCAAGCGAACGGCGCAGGAGGTCGAGGATGATCGAATACTCGTGCGAGTCGGCCGCCGTCGCCGCGGGCACGGCTCCGGCCTTCTCGAACTCGACGCCCTTGTGGACGAGCAGGGTGGCGTCGCCGCCGTCGTCGAGGATCAGGTTCGGGCCATCGAAGCCCGCTGAGGACCAGTCGAAGATGCGCTCTGTGCAGGCCCAGTACTCCTCGAGCGTCTCGCCCTTCCAGGCGAAGACGGGGACGCCGGCCGGGGCGTCGATCGTTCCGCCTGGGCCGACCACGACGGCTGCCGCTGCCTCGTCCTGAGTCGAGAAGATGTTGCAGCTGGCCCATCGCACCTCGGCGCCGAGAGCCACGAGTGTCTCGATGAGCACCGCCGTCTGCACCGTCATGTGGAGCGAACCCGCGATCCTGGCGCCCTTCAAGGGCTGGGCGCCACCGAACTCCTCCCGGAGCGCCATGAGCCCCGGCATCTCGTTCTCCGCGAGCCGCAGCTGGTGACGGCCGGCTTCAGCGAGGGACAGGTCGGCGATGCGGTACTCGAGCTCTGGCATTCCCACATTCTTCCATCCTGTCGAAGCCCGCCCCATGCGTATGTCAGAAGCGGATCGCGTCGATCACCTTCACTCGCAGCGCGACGAGCGCGGGGATGAACCCCGACACGGCGCCGACGATGACCGAGGCGATCAGTCCGACCAGCGCCGCCCGCATCGGGAACGGCGGGATGTCCTGGATCCCGTAGAACATCGACGTGACGACCCAGTCAGATCGCAGGACCGCGACCACGATGGCGATCCCGATGACTCCGGCGACCGTCGTGGCGACGAGGCTCTCCAGGAACACCGAGAAGAAGACCCGCCCCGAACTCGCCCCGAAGGCCCGTCGGACGCCGATCTCGCGCACGCGCTGTCGCATCGCGACGAGCTGGATGTTGATCAGGCTGAGTGCGCCGAGGGCGAGGATCAAGGCGGCGATGCCACCCGTGATCATCTCGAAGGTGGCCTGAGCGTCCACCGCTCCCGGCTGCGCCGCCCAGTCGGTGCGACTCACCGAGATGGTCTGACCCTCGGGCAACCCGGCTCGCAGGTCCATCGCCAGGACCGGACCGATCTCGTCGGCCTGGTCGACCCCGACCCAGATCTCGTACTGCGTCGAGGCTTCGGTCGGCAGGGCATCCACCCTGGCGCGGTATGCGTCGTAGAGGAGATCCACGCGCAGCTCCTCGTCGCCGAAGCCCTGCCGCGGGACGATGCCGATCACTTGGTAGGTGCCGCCTGCCGGTCCGCTGAACTCGACGGTCGGGTGCTGAGTCAGCGGCACCCGACCCAGCCGGTCCCAGAGCGCTTCGGTGATCACGACCGGCGGTGCCATCGCCTCGACGTCGGAATCGAGGAACCAGCGCCCCTCCAGGAGCTGCTCTCGATGGATCTGCGAGAACGCGGGGTCCATGATGCGCGCGGGAACCGGAGTGATGCCCTCCGGCAGATGCGCATCCAACATGATGCCCTGCGCGATGCGGGCGGTGTGGCTGAAGCCGAACCGTTCGGACACGCGACTGAACCGCGCGTCGAAGTCGTCTGCGTCGACCGGCGCACCGTCGGCACCCATGGCGGTGACCGCGATGGTGGCGGCGCGTCCGCCCCATCGGTCGGACTGCTCCGCCTGGAACTGCCGCTGATACTCCGAGATCGCCACGACGGCGGTGAGCGCACCGACCGAGACCGCGATGCCGATCAGACTGAGCAGCACACGCAGCTTGTGGACGCGGATCTCCGCCCACGCGTCGGAGAGCGCGCCGAGGAACCCGGTCACGAGACGCCCTCCGCCACCGCAGGCGCCGTCTCGGACGGGACCGAAGCCGCGAGCGTCGACGCCTCGAACGCGCGGCTCAGGTCCGCTGTCTCCAGGCGTCCGGCATCCAGTCGGTAGTGGCGACGTGCGCGCGCGGCGACGTGGAGGTCGTGCGTGATGGTGACCAGAGCAGCGTCGGTCTCGGTGGCGACCTCGTCGAGCAGCGCCATCACGGACGCCCCGGTGTCGATGTCCAGCGCCCCGGTCGGCTCGTCCGCGAGGATCAGCACCGGTCTGCGCACCAGCGCCCTCGCGATCGCGACGCGCTGCTGCTCACCGCCGGAGAGCTTGTCGGCGATCTGGTCGACCCGGTGTCCGAGCCCCACCCGCTCCAGCATGTCCGCGGCGATCTGTCGGCGATTCCAGAACATCCGCCCCTTCGCATGTCCGAGCGGCATCATCACGTTGTCGAGCGCCGTGCGCCCCGGCAGCAGGTTGAACTGCTGGAAGACGAAGCCCACGTTGTCGCCGCGCAGCCGGTCGAGACGGCCCGATCGCATGCGGCGCACTTCGCGTCCTTCGAAGGAGACGGAACCGGACGTCGGGGCGTCGAGCATGCCGAGGATGTTGAGCAGCGTCGACTTCCCGGAGCCCGAGCGCCCGACGATCGAGACATGATCGCCGGCGCCGACCTCGAGCGAGATACCGCGGAGGATCTCGAGTCGCGAGTCGTCCGCGAGGAGGACGCTCTTGGCGACGTCGTCGAGGGCGACGAGGCTCACCAGCTCATCCCGCTGTCGCACTGCTCCACGCCCGGGGACACCTCATAGCAGAACTCCTCGACCGGCGCGACGAAGCCGGGCACGAACTGGCGGATGCTGTCGCCCTCAGCCAGGCCCTCCGTGACCTCGACGATCACGCCGTCGTTGACGCCGAGCTTGACCGCGCGCTCCTCGGGCTCCGAGCCGTCGGCCGCGTCGACCCACACATTGCCGGAGCCTGCACCACCCTGGACGGCGGTGACCGGGATCACCAGCGCGTCCTCGACCTGGCCGAGGGCGAGGTCCATGGTCGCAGGGAGTCCCGCGAACACCGTCTGGTCGGTCGGGATCGCACAGCGCACGCTCGCCGTCCCCTCGGCGGACACCTGGATGCGCACACCCGTGCACGCGAAGGGAGCGGGACCGCCGGTGATGGTGACCGTCGCCTCGCTCGGAGTGTTCACGAGTCGATACAGCTGCACGGGGTCCACGGTCGCCAGCAGGTGGTAGCGCGCCGGCGTGAGCTTGTAGGTCTCGGTGCCGACCGACGTCGCCTGTCCCTTCACGAGAGCGATCTCCGACACATCGCCGGCCTCGGGGGCGAGCACGTCGATGTCCTTGCGGGGATTCTCCTGGCGGACGGTGAAGAGCTTCTGCCCCGCGCTCACCGCCGCACCGTCACTCACATGGACAGCGGTGACCGTGCCGTCGATCTCGCTGCGCACGCCGAACGTCTCGTCGCGCGCCACGTTGCCGGTCAGGCTCAGAGCATTCACGACCGAGCCGCGCTCCACCGCGACGATCGGGTCGGTGACACCTGCCTCGGGGCTCACGATGGTCTCCGCCTTGTCGGGGAAGAACGCGATCTTGACGAGCGCGGCGGCGCAGGCTCCGAAGACCACGACGAGAAGCAGGGGGAAGATCCAGCGACGCCAGACGATCACGAGTGCCTTTCCGGCCGCGCCGCCCTGGCACGCCTGCGGTCAGCGTATCCAGACTTCGAATTCTCCCCGGGCGGCTGTCACCGCGTGTCGGGGCAAACGCCGTCAGGCGCGGAGTGCCTCGTGACGCACGACCAGCCAGCCCGCCGGCACCGAGAGCCGATCCGCGTGCGGGGAGCACAGGTCGTGGGCCTGGGGGTCGTTCGCGGCGCCGAGCGGCCCGAGTGCCGCCATCTGATCGCCATAGTCATACGTGAGCGTGGCCACGGCCTCTCGCGCGCAGCCGACCTTCGAGCACAGTCGTCCGTCCATCTCCGCCAGCGTACGTCGCCTGCCCGTCGACGCCCGGGATGCCGCGCCGCACACGGCGGGCAGCGCCTAGACTTTCGTCATGCCCCGTCGCCGTGCCGCTCAAGCCTCCGCCGCCCCTCGGCGCGGCGCCCGGCACGGACGACACGGTCGTCTCGGCCGCAGCGAGGTCGTTCGACCTCCCCTCGCTCCGCTCGATGGGCGCCTCGACCGATTCGACCTGACGGTCGGCACGGCCGTCGAGTTCCTGCGCGGCACCTGGCCCGAGCTGGAGGATGTCCGATTCGAGATCGGCGCGATCCCGGGATTCGATGCGACGGAGGAGGTTCCGCGGTGGTACCTCGACCGCGAGAACCGACGAATCGTGCTGTTCCGCCTGCCCATCGAGCGGCTCCTTCCGCCGGGGCACGATGACGCGGCGCACCGCCGGATGGCGATCGAGAGCGCCGTGTTCCGGGCCGCCGCCGAGTACGTCGGCCGCGAACCATGGGATCTCGGCCACGAACACTGACGCTCTGCACCGGGCCGACGTCAGGGGTAGACGGTGATCGCCTTCTCGACGCCGGCGCTGGCCTGCACGGGCAGCACCGCGATCGAGCCCGGGGCGGTGAGTGTCACGGCGGCGTGCACGGGTGCATCCGTCCGCATCCGATAGGTCTCGCGGGAATCGACATCGACTCCGGTCGTCTCGCCGGCCGGGACCACGAACTCCTCGGACTGTCCGCCGTCGATCGGCTCGAGGGTCACGGTCGCATCCTGGTCCGTCGTGTTCGCCAGCTGGAGCCGTGGGGTCGGGCCCGAGGGCACCGCGAACACGACATCGCCGTCGAGCTCCGGCGCCGGGGTGACCCACGCGAAGTCGGTGTCGCGACCGAAACCGTCCTGCTGCCGCAGCGCCGCCACGACCGGAGCATCGGCTTCGACCTCGACCGTGTACCGTCCCGGCTCCAGACCGCTGAGCGACACCTGCGACGGCAGGTCGGCGTCGACCGGAACCGTGAACTCGTCCACCACGGAAGAGTCGCCTTCTGCAAGGACCCGCACCTGGACGCGAGCGGGCGCCCCCGGTGACAGCAGTCGGAGGACGGCCATCTCGGCATCGTCCCCGTCGGAGGCGAAGGTCTGCACCCCGGTGAGCACGAGGTTCTGCTGGGGCCCCGGCACGGCATCCTGCAGGTCGATGCCCGCCGGATCGAGGATCTGCACGAGCGACGACTGAAGGACGGCACGGACCGGCGCTCCGACCGCCGCCACACGGACGACGGGCGTGGTGTTGCCCGCGGCGATCGACGTCAGCGGAAGAGCGGTCTGCGTGCGCGCGGGCACGATGACCGTGCGCGCCCCCTTTGTCTCGCCGTAGACGGACAACGTCACGGTCGAGGGGACCTCGGCCGCATTGGTCAGGATCACGATGTCCTCGGTGCCGGTCGCGGTGCTTCCTCCGACGAGCCACGAATCCAGCCGGGGAACGCCGCACGGTGCGGCCGCGTAGCCGGCGAGGTCCTCTGTCGCGAGCGTGACCGATTCGGCTGCGGCGATCAGCGGAGCAGAACGCCCTTCGACCGGACCGGTGAGAACCCGGACCTCACCGGCGTCCGGGACATCCTGTACGGCGAGCCCTTCGGATGCGGGATCCCCCGAAGTTCCTCCGACGGTCACGGTCGGCGTGGCGGCGGAGGCCATGCTGAGCGGATCGAACGAGTCACGACCGAGCGCCCGCAGATCACCGTTGCAGACCAGGACGCTGTCGCCGGGAAGGGGTGTGACCTGCACCTGAGCGGGATCGTGCCGGACCGTCGGCCAAGGTGCGTGCACGGCGGCGACGACGCCGGTCACACACGCCACGACGACCACGACCCCCGTGACCACCCGTGCGCTCGTGGCAGCGACCCGGAATGCGCGTGACCCGCTCATCGGTCTCCCTCCGCGGTCGTGCTGTCGGGATTCTCGTCGTCCGCATCCCCGCGCGGTGGCGCGTCACCCACGCTGTTCGGCTCATCCCCGCTCGAGTCCGTCTCTGGCTCGGCGATCGGCACCAGCGCTTCGTCGTTCAACGCAGCGGGATCCTGCGGATCCTCGATCGCGCCGACCGGAGTCTGCTCATCGAGCTCGATCCGGTCCTCCGCGTGCCGAGGAAGGATCAGCGGTTCGTCCGGCGCACGCCCCACGATCCGGGACTGCGCACGCGCCGCCCGACGCGAGGCCCGTGTCGGGATCGACAGCAGCAGGGCCGCGAGCACCGCCATCAGCTGGAGACTGATCACCAGTCTGGCGCTCCCCTGCTGGGCGGAGTTCAACGTCGGCGGATCCGCGACGTCGGCTTCCAGACGCCACAGCACACCGCGGTCGGTGCGCCCCGCATGCACGAGCCCGGGGCGCTGATCGATCGAGGCGATGGCTGCGTTGCGAAGAGCGCGGGCCTTGTCCCCGTCTCCCCCGGCCATCTGCGCGACCAGCACGTAGCTGATGCCCTTCGCCGCGAGCTCACCCGGCGCATCGAAGTCACGGGCCGACAACAGGTCCACGGCGAGAGTCGAGACGTCCTCCCCCTGCGGTTCCACGGCTGTCGAAATCATGGTGGTCTGCGACCCCAGCGTCTCGCTCGCGCCCCAGACGACCTCGACGGCGAGACCGCCGTCGTTCTCCGGGGTGAGGACGAGCGTCGCGACGTCACGGTCGCCGGCCGCCTGCGCCGCGACATAGGCGGGAAGCGTGGACTCGGGACCGTTCGTGAGCGCCGACCGCCCCGTGTGGAAGGCCGTGAGCGCCGGCACGGCGCAGATCGCGAGTGCGACGGCCGTGGTGGTCGCCGCGAGGATCCTCAGGCGAGGCAGTGTGATCGCGGTGTCCAGGGTGACGAGCGCGGCGCCCAGCACGCCGACCCAGGCCAGGCTGAGTCCCGCGCCCGGCCAGATCGCCACGCCGACGCCCTGCGCGAAGCTCACCGTGACGCCGACGGCGAAGAACGCCGTCGCCAGGCCCGCCATCGCGACGACGAGAAGAGTGATCCCGGCACGCCATCGAGGGGCGACGGCCGATCCCAGGGCGAGCAGGGCGATCGGCGCGCAGAGCAGCCACACCCACGCGACGACCGGCGCGGGGGCGAACGAGGCCCATCCGGAGAGGTCCGTCGTCGGGAACCCCATGGCGAGAGCCAGCCGACCGGCGGCGTCGGCCGCAGCCTGCGGCCCTGCCCAGATCAGACCGGGGTCGCCCAGGATCCCCAGCGGGGTCCCGTGCGCGAGCTGCCAGAACACGAGGGGGGCGAACAGGGCGACGGTCGGCACCGGCAGCCACAGCAGCCGGCCGGCTCCGCGGAACTGCGCGGTGCCGAGCACGATGCCCAGCGCCACGACCCAGAGCACCGCGAGAGCCGGCGCCAGCGACGGCGCGCAGGCGAGGACCGCCGCGAGCAGCAGCGACGCACTGCCGGCTGCACCCCAGGAGCGATGCGCGACCACGGCGGTGTGGAAGAGCCAGGGCAGGAGGAGATGGACCAGAACCGCGCTCGGACGACCGTCGACGAGCGCCGTGAGGAAGGTGGGCGCGAGCGCCCACGCGACACCCGCGAAGATGCGCAGTCCCGATCGATCGGTCACGCGGGTCGCCGCGAACCACCCTCCGAGGACGGCGAGCGGAAGTGCGAGGATCCACAGGAGCACCATCGAGAACGAGGGGCCCGCCGGCCACAGGCTGCCCAGCACCGCCACGACAGCGGCGAACGGATCAGCCGGCCCGACGAGGTCGACGGCCACGCCGCGCACTCCCCACGCCGCATCGCTCCACAGCGCGGCGACGGTCTGGCGAAGAGGGAGCAGTCCCCCGCCGCCGAGGGCCGGCCATGCCAGGAGCGTCGTGAAGGACCCGATGCTGACGACCAACGCCGCCAGAACGGCCCAAGCGCCTCCTCCGGAGAAGAATCGGAGCTCGCTGACGGCGCCACCTTCACTGCCGTGTCCGTCGTCCAGACGCCGTCGCAGGTCCGACGACGTGACCCGCAGCGGAGCGATGCTCGCCCAGGTGGAGGAACGGAACGCACGGATACGAGACCTCGATCGCGCGATCGCACCGACCCGGAGCATCGCCGTGAGGGCGGCTCCCCACTCCGGAAGCACAGCCTCAGGCCGCTTGCCGATGAGATGGGTGATGGAACGCCACAGGGCGAGCGGCAGCAGGCTGAGCCAGTGCAGGGGCACCGCCGCCGCAGGGGCATAGGCCAGACGTCGGTGCAGCTGCGCGAGCCGGGTGACATAGGCGCGACGCGAACGGCCCGACGGCAGCGCCGCGGGGCCGCCCGGAGCAGCCGAGATCCGTGCGCTCGGTGCGAGGACGACGCGCCCGCCGCCCAGACGGGCGCGGACGCCGAGGTCGAGGCCTTCGTCGGCGCCGGCGAGGGCCGGGTCGAGACGCAGCGCGTCGCGGACCTCACCCCTGATGAGGATGCCCCGCACGTCGGAGCCGAGCGCGTCATCCATGCGGTCGTGCTGCCCCTGGTCGAGCTCGCCCGCGGCGAGTTCGACCGAGCGCCCGAGCGTCGTCATGCTGACGCCGAGCGAGACGATCTCTCGATCGTTGTCGGTCGCGACGAGCTTGGGGGCGATGATCGCCGCGGAAGGCGAGCGCTCGAGAGTTCCCCGCAGCCGCTCCAATGCCCGCGGGTGCGGCGCCGTGTCCTGGGCGAGCAGCCAGATCGCCGAGCCTTCGAGCACACGCGGTCGCGCGAGTTCCACGGCCTCGGCGAACGATGTGGTGGTGCGGGCTTCGATGATGCCCTCGACGGTGGCGGCGACAGCTTCGCTCTCACGCGCCGAGGACGAGTCACCGCAGATGACGAGCGTCACGGCCTCGGCGGGTGCGGTCTGGGAGCGCACGGCTTCGAGAGTGCGGAGGAGTTGCGCGCGGGAAGAGGATCCGGGGCGCGCGACGATGATGGCGTGAACTCGGGCTGGCATGACGTCGTCAGCCTATGCGGGTGAACGGCGGCGCTGGAGCAGTGGACGCGGCGCGCCTGCGAAGCCGTGCCGCCCGGACACGCGGTGGGTGCCGGGTGCCGTCGACACGAGGAGAGTTCACCTCATGCGAGCGCGAATGCACCGCTCCGAGCGCTGCGGGTTCGGCCGGTCAGCTGGCGCGGCGCTTGAGCTTCCGACGCTCGCGCTCCGAGAGCCCGCCCCAGATGCCGAAGCGCTCATCGTTGTTCAGCGCGTATTCGAGGCATTCGCTGCGGACATCGCACGTCGTGCAGATGCGCTTCGCATCCCGTGTCGAGCCGCCCTTCTCGGGGAAGAACGCCTCGGGATCGGTCTGCGAGCAGAGAGCGTCGCTCTGCCAGGCGAGGGCGTTGTCGTCATCGGCGGCGTCGGTACGACGAACCCCGGGAACACCGAGGTTGATCGGATCGACGAACCAGTTCTCCGGTACGTCGGAACGGTAACCCGTCATCTCGATCTCCAACCCTGTCTCCGCCCCCCGGCGGGCCGTGCTCATGACTAATTACACCCGTGTCATTCGCTCCGGTCAAGTCGCGGATCGTAAACCCTCAAGCGACTCTTGAAGGTTCTTGGCGGCCGATCGGCGTGTCGCAGGGCGCTCGCGGCGCCCCTGCTCAGCGCCCCGGACTCGCGACGAACGCCTCACCGACGCCGGACACGGTGATGACGGATTCTTCGGCATCGGCGAACGCCACGGTGCCGACGGCGACGGCGATCCGTCCTCCGGCCGCAGACGTGACGGCGACGTCTCCGGCCGTCGCGAGCACCATCGTGGGCCCGGAGACATCGAGGTCGACGGGAGCGCCGTCGAGCGAGAGCCTCACGAGCGCGAAGTCGCGGACCGGAACAGGGTACGGCGTGACCGTGTCGCCGTCCGGGGCGCGCAGCACCGGCACCTCGCCGGGGGTCGTGTCGAGGATGGAGAGCAGCTCGGGGACATCGATGCGCTTGGGGGTGAGCCCGCCGCGCAGGACGTTGTCGCTCGCCGCCATGATCTCGACGCCGAGCCCGGACAGGTACGCATGGAGCAGGCCGGCGCGCAGGAACACGCCTTCACCGCGACGCAGCACGAGATGGTTCATGAGCAGGGCGACCACGACTCCCGGGTCGCCAGGGTAGGTCGCGGCCACGCCCGCGATCGCGCGGAGGGTCGTGTCCCACTCCCCCGTGTCGCTGCGTCCGGAAGCAGCCACGACGGCCGCGATGATCTCGTCGACCTCCCGCTGCGCGCTGCCGCCGAGCAGCCAGCCGATCGAGTCCCGCAGCGCATCGCCTCCGGCCGCGAGCCGGGTGCGGAGCTGTGCGACACCGTCGCTGTCGTCGAGCCGCTCAAGCAGCGCGAGGGTCTCGTCGACAGGACGGAGGCCGCTGAGCGACTCGAACCGATCGCTGAGCGCCACGATGAGCTCGGGCTTGTGGTTGTCGTCGCGGTAGTTGCGCTGCGGATCATCAGCGGCGAGCCCGCTCTCCCGTGCCCAGCCCGCGCGCGCCTGCTCGATCGTCGGGTGCACCTGGATGGACAGAGGGCTACCCGCGGCGAGAAGCTTCAACAGGTAGGGCAGGGTTCCGCCGGTGATCTGATCGAGAGTCCCGTCCCCGGCCACATCTGCCGGATCTCCGGGGTGATCCCCGAACCAGACCTCCGCCTCGGGCGAACCCGTCGGCGTGCGCCCTTCGAGTTCGGCGAGGAGGGAGTCGGACCCCCACGCGTAGTCGCGGGGCGCATTCGTGAGGCTCAGCAGCATGACCCCAGCGTAGAGCGCACCGCGGCGTTCAGGGACGCGCCGAGCGCGGCGCGGTAGCCTGAACGCGATGGCCCAGTACACCAAGCACCCGGTGACAGCCCCGCCCACTGCGCCGGAGCGCGAGTCGACGGGGCATCTGATGCTGCGCGGCTACGTGATCCTCGTGCTGATCGTCACGTTCGCACACACGGCGGTGTACAACCTCCTCGGCATGGAAGGCGCCGGCGTCACGCTCGGCGTCTTCACCCTCGCCACGCTGGCCATCGGGGTCCCGATGCTCGCGCGCGACCGCCCGCAGCCGTTCCGCTGGCGTCGCCTTCCGTGGACGGCGATGGGCTACACGGCCTTCGCGCTCCTTTCGGTCGCCTGGTCCCAATGGCGCGGCCCGACACTGATCACCTGGGTCCTGCTCGCCGCCGTGACCGTGAACGGGCTGTTCATCGCCCATGTGCTCACGTGGCAGGAGATCGTCCGAGCCCTGTCGTCCGCCTTCAAGTGGATCCTCGGCCTCTCGCTCGCACTCGAACTGTGGGTCTCGCTGGTCCTGCACGGTCCGCTGCTGCCGAACTTCGCGACCCTGCCGGACGGCAAGATCGACCCGCAGCTGTACTGGGTCCGCGACAACCTGTTCGACGGCGGCAGGATCCAAGGGATCGTCGGCAACGCCAACGTACTCGCGATCATCTCGCTGTTCTCGATCATCACTTTCGGTGTGCTGTTCGCCGCACGCGCACGCTGGCGCACCACACTCGCACTGTGGATGCTGCTCGCGGCATACTTCCTGTTCCGCACGTCCTCCGTCACCGCGTTCGTATGCGCCGCTGCCGCCGCGGTCGTGCTCGTCGTCGCGCTGCTGATGCGCGGAGCCCGCACTCCCGGTGCGCGCACCCGCATCTATGTGATCGCGATCGGGGGCACGGCACTGGCCGTGGCAGCCGTCTGGCTGCTCCGCGAGCCGCTGCTCGGACTCGTCGGGCGCTCGTCCGACCTCACCGGGCGCTCCGACCTGATCTGGGCGAAGGTGCTCGAGCGTGTCAGCGACCATCCGATCTTCGGCAACGGATTCTCCAGCCCGTGGATCCCCACCGACAAGGCGTTCGACAACTGGATCACAGATCACGGCATCACGGTCTTCCACGCGCACAACATGTGGCTCGACGTCCTGTTCCAGCTCGGCGTCGTTGGCGTCGTCCTGATGGGTGTCGCCTACCTGAGCCTGCTCTGGCGCGCCTGGTTCTTCGCGGTCGATCGTCCGCGCTGGGACCTCGACGCCGCCCGGCCCTTCTCGCCGCTGACCCTGCTCCCCAGTCTGTTCACCGTCGTCCTGCTCGTGCAGGGCTTCTCCGAGTCGACACCGATCATGCTGTGGGGCTGGATGCTCGTGGTGCTCCTGTCGTTCAAGCTGAAGTCGGTGCCCCTGGTGGGCATCGGGGAACGCGATCTGGTCTTCGAACGCGGCACACGGCAACGGCGGGTGCCGTGACGACGACCCGCCCCCTGGTGCGCCTGCTCGGATCGGTGGAACTCGCGCGAGCCTTCGCGCTCGCCGCGCTGACCGCCGTGTTCGGCTCGTACGCGATCGAGCGGATGACCTCGACCGTCACTCTGGCGACCATCATCACCGTGCTCTGCCTTCTGGGTGCGGCGATCCTCTGGGTCCGCCGCGACGAGCTGTCCCCGCTGCGGATCGCCCCGTCGTCGCTGTTCGCCTTCCTCGGCTGGGCGCTGGTGAGCCTGGTGTGGACGACGGACCGCTCCGACACCCTGTTCGGGTGGATGACGTTGTTCGGCTACGCGTTCCTCGCGATCACGATCGGCCACATCCGCGACACTCTGCAGACGGTGCGCGCCATCGGCGACACCCTTCGCGCACTCCTCGCCGTGTCGCTCGGACTCGAGATCCTGTCGGGCATCCTTCTCGACCTCCCGTTCACGTTCCTCGCCATCCAGGGGAACCTCGCGGCGGGAGGCCCGATCCAGGGACTGTTCGGAAGTCGCAACATGCTCGGATTCGTCGCCGTCATCGCGCTCATCACCTTCGTGATCGAGTGGCGTACGCAGTCGGTGAATCCGCCGCTCGCGGTGGTCTCGATCGCACTCGCCGGTTCCCTCGCGTTCCTCTCCTCCTCCCCCACGGTCCTCGTGCTCGCGGTCGCCGTGGGCATCGTGACACTGGCCCTGACCGTCGTGCGGCACACCTCGCCCGCCCGGCGGAACTTCGTGCAGCTCATGCTCGGCATCCTCGTCGCGCTCACCCTCACGATCGCCTTCGCGCTGCGCCATCAGATCATCGCGCTGCTCGATGCGGGCTCCGACTTCTCGATCCGCGCCTCGCTCTGGAACACGATCCTCGACTTCGTCGCCCTGAAGCCGATCCAGGGGTGGGGATGGTTCGGCGACTGGGCGCGCGGGGAATACCCCTTCACGTTCATCAACTTCCAGCTGGACGACCATCACCAGAGCGCGCTGAACGCCTTCTTCGACGTGCTCCTGCAGCTCGGCGCCGCCGGGCTGGTGCTGTTCCTGCTGCTCGGAGGCGTCGCACTGATCCGCTCGTGGCTGGTCGCCAGCGTCCGCCGCTCGGTCGTCTACGCCTGGACGCCGATCATGCTCGTCACACTGGCTGTCGACTCGATGTTCGAGAGCTTCACGTTGGTCGGCGCCGGGTGGTTCATGCTCGTGCTCTGCGCCCTGCGCGCCGGACAGTCTCGTTCCTGGCGGGAGAACATCGATGCAGCGCACACGGGCGCGATCCCCACGCTCCGCCCGCAGGCGTAGCCGGCGCAGGGCGAGCCGAAGCGCTCAGTCCAGCGAGCGCAGCTTCTCCGCCCAGGCGAGCGCGTCGCGCACGCCGTCGTCCACCGAGCGCTCCGCCCGCCAGTCGAGCACGTCGGCCGCACGGTCGACGATCGCATAGGCGCCGGCCTGGTCGCCCGGACGTCGGTCTGTCTCGACCACGGGGAGCGGCTCACCGGTGACGCGTTCGAACGCGGTTACGAGCTCGCGAACCGTCACCCCGTCCCCCGTACCGAGGTTGATCACCTGGTAGGGCTCCTCCGGCGTGGCGACGTCGTCGAACCTCTGCACCGCCGCGACATGGGCGAGAGCGAGATCCCACACGTGGATGTAGTCCCGGAGGCCGGAGCCGTCACGTGTCGCCCAGTCGGTTCCCGTGATCGTGAAGGGTTCCCCTGAAGTGCGCGCCTGCATGATCTTGCCCAGGGCGTGCGAGGGCGTCGGGTTCTGCAGACCGGTGCGCAGCTGAGGGTCGGCGCCGATCGGGTTGAAGTAGCGGAGAGCGATCGCCCGGAAGTCTCCGGCGTTCGCCGCGTCGTCGAGGATCTGCTCGACCATCGCCTTGGTCGTGGCGTAGGGGCTCGCCGGCGCGAGCCGGCCGGCCTCGTCCACGCCGTCACCCGTCTCGCCGGCGTAGACCGACGCCGAGGAGCTGAACACGATGCGCGGAATCCCCGCATCGCGCAGGCGCTGCAGGAGGACGATCGTCTTGCCGACGTTGGCGTCGTAGTAGCCGAGCGGATCCGCGACGGATTCCGGGACCACGATGCGCGCGGCGCAATGGATGACGGCATCGATGTCGGGGTGGTCGGCCAGCAGCCGCTCGACGACGGCACCGTCGGCGATGTCGCCGACGTAGAGGTCGCGCCCCTCACCGAACGACCGCAGCCCCCGGGAGAGGTCATCGAGGATGACCACGTCGAGTCCGGCCTCGATGCATGCCGTCGCAATGGTTGAGCCAATGTAGCCGGCGCCGCCGGTGATCAGTACCTTCATCGCGGTCAGTCTAGTCAGTGCTTCTGGAGCGCTGGAGGGAGACTCTCCGCAGATGCAGAGGTCATCGACGGTAGGCTACTCACTGCTCGTCGAGTCCCGCACTGTCCTCGGACAGTGGCCTGCGGCACCAACATCGGAGAACCTCCCAGTGGCCCACGTCCTTCAGAACGTCGTCTTCCCACTTGATCGCGACCCCGACCTTCTTCCGCTCTACGCTGACCCGGAGACGTGGTCCGTGATCGAGAATGAACCTGTCCGGGTCTCGAATCGCGCACACCTCGGCAACATCCTCGGTCGGCACCGCGCCCGCATCGTCGCCGGGCGTCGCGTGTCCATGGGGACGTACTTCAACGCCTTTCCCGCCTCCTACTGGCAGCACTGGACCAGCGTCCGCGAGGTGCGACTCACCGTGCGCACCACCGGCCCGGCGACGATCCTCGTCTACCGCTCCAACGGGTCCGGCGTCCGCCAGCGCGTTGCCACCCGCGAGGTGACGGGCGAGGCGTCGACCTCCTTCGACCTCGAGCTCACGCAGTACAGCGACGGCGGCTGGATCTGGTTCGACATCGTGGCCGACGAGAAGCCCGCCGTGCTCGAGGGCGCGGAGTGGACCACCGAGCAGGATCCCGCCCGCTCGGGTAAGGCCTCGCTCGGCATCACGACCTACAACAAGCCGGACTACTGCGTCGAGACGCTGCGCGCGCTGGCAGCTTCGCCCGATGCCCTCGAGTTCGTCGATCGCATCTTCCTGATCGACCAGGGCACGCAGCTCGTCGCGGAGCAGGACGGCTACGACGACGTGGCAGAACGCCTCGGCGAAACCCTCCAGATCATCCGTCAGGACAACCTGGGCGGCTCCGGAGGATTCGCCCGGGCGATGCACGAGACGCTGCAGCGACCCGAGAGCGACTTCGTGCAGCTGCTCGACGACGATGTCCGACTCGAGCCGGAGTCGCTGCGCCGTTCGATCGTCTTCGGCCAGTACGCGACCAGCCCGGTGCTGGTCGGCGGACACATGTTCGACCTGCTCGACCGCCCCAAGCTGCACGGCTGGGCGGAGGTCGTCGACGAGAACCCGTTCATGTGGCGCAACCTCTACCAGGACAAGATGCCGCATGACTTCGGCGTCTCCAACCTGCGCCAGTCCACGCTTCTGCACATGCGCATGGACGCCGACTACAACGGCTGGTGGATGTGCCTGATCCCGCTGGATGCCATCCGGAAGGTGGGTCTGTCGCTTCCCGCCTTCATCAAGTGGGACGACGCCGAGTTCTGTCTCCGTGCCGGTGAGGCGGGCTTCCCGACCGTCTCGATGCCCGGAGTCGCGCTCTGGCACGTCTCCTGGGTGAACAAGGACGACACGATCGACTGGCAGGCGTACTTCCACGCCCGCAACCGGATCGTCGCCGGGCTGATCCACTCGAACGCCCCCCGAGGCGGACGGCTGATCCGGCACAGCCGACGCGTCGACCTCAAACACCTCATGATGATGCAGTACTACCCCGTCGCCTTGCGCGCTCAGGCGCTGCGCGACGTGCTGTCCGGGCCGGATCACATGCGGCGCAACCTGGCGACCGCGATGCCTGCCGCTCGCGCCCTGGCCGCCGACTTCCCCGAGACGATCGTGCACCGCGATCCCTCCATGGTCCTTCACTCCCGGCGCGGCCGCCAGGTGTACAAGCAGCTCTCGAAGAACGACTTCGACAACCCGAAGGGTATGCGCCTGCGCTGGTTCACCCTGTCCACGCTGGCCTCGCACTTCCTGCACCGACCGAATCCGGCGAACATCGCGCAGCCCGAGGTCGAGTTCGGCAAGGAGGACGCGCACTGGTGGCGTGTCCCCGCGTTCGACAGCGCCCTGGTGAGCGCCGCCGACGGCTCGGGCAAGAACATCTACACGCGCGACCGGGCGAAGTACCGGCGGATGCTGCGCGACACGATGCGCCTGCACGCCGAGCTCACCCGGCGCTGGCCGGAGCTCCAGAAGCAGTATCGGGAGGCGCTGCCCGATCTCGTCTCCCCTCAGTCCTGGCAGAAGATCTTCGAGGAGAAGGCATGACCGCGGCGCCCGCTGCATTCGACCCGAAGGCCGCCACGATCGTCATCGTCACCTTCAACCGTTCCCACCTCCTCTCGGGCCTGCTCACCAGCATCACCGCGATGGACCCCAAGCCCGGCCACGTCGTGATCATCGACAACGCGTCGGTGGACGACACCACCGATGTCGTCGAGTCGTTCCGCGACGACATCGGCACCGAGATCGTGTACCGGCGGCTGGAGACGAACACCGGCGGCTCGGGCGGGTTCAGCGAGGGCATGCGCACCGCGTACGAGCTCGGCTCCGAGTGGATCTGGATGATGGACGACGATGTCGAGGTCCTCACCGAAGGCCTCGCGAAGATGGGCGCCTGGAGCAGCAGGTTCAAGAGCATCCAGGGACGCCGCTTCGACTACGACGGCAGTGAGTTCTACTGGCAGTACCGCATCGCCGAGCGCATGGGGATTCCGATCCCGTTCGCCCCGTCCGCGTTCGACGAGACCGGATACAAGGAGATGAACAGCGGCTGCTTCGAGGGCATGTTCATCCACCGCTCCATCGTGCAGCAGATCGGCCTGCCCGACCCGCGGTTCTTCATCTACTGGGACGACCAGATGTACGGGTGGCTGGCCTCGCGCCTGACGACCGCCGTCATCGTCGACGAGTTCGTGCTCCGCCGCACCCGCGAGATCAAGCAGTGGGACATGGGCATCCGCCACATGAACGCCTCCAGCAACGCGTACCGCTACTACATCATGCGCAATCGCGGATTCATCAAGCAGTACTACCGCGTGCATGGCGTCTACAACCCGGTCCTCTTCGGGCTCGGCACCACTGCGACCTTCTTCAAGGAACTCATCCGACTCGTCTTCGTGGAGCGGACCGTGCGTGGCACGAGCAACCTCTTCCGCGGCATCCGGGACGGCGGCAAGGCCGGCCGAGACCGCAGCTGGCAGCCGATGGCGCCTCTGGAGGCGTGACGATGGACGAGCAGCAGCCGGAACTCCGCTGGGCACCGTTGCCCCCGCAGCCGAAGAAGACCGGCAAGGTCTGGCTGATCATCGGCCTCGTCGTCGTCGCGCTCGCGATCATCGGCGCGCTGCTGTTCTTCTTCCTCCCGAGAGGGGACGCGCCGTCGCCGACGGACACCACCTCCCCCTCCCCTTCGGCCTCGACGACACCGACCTCGACTCCGTCCACGGCACCCGAGCCCACCGAGACCCCGCAGGCGACCCCGCCGCCGGCGACCGACCCCACGATCGAGGTCTTCCGCGAGCGAGTGAGCGGATGGCTCAACGACGGCCCTCGTGGACTCGACATCATCGCCGACGCGAGCGGGCAGGACGCGCTCCCGGTGGTCGACACGCTCCAGCAGGACGCCCAGCGCCTCTCGGACGCTCAGCCGCCCTCGTCGATCGCTCAGGCGTGGCGAGACGGGGTGACGGCGTACTCCGCACGACTCGCGCAGCTGCGTACGGCGATCTCCGACGACTCAGGAGTCTCCTCGGCCATCGACGCGGCGAGGTCGTCCGTGCAGGAGCTGCGGAGCCTGGTCGGCCTCTGAGCGGGGAATCACCGCCCGTCGTCCAGCGAGGTTCTTCCGCCTACACCGCGTAGTCGGCGTTGTAGCGGTCGAGGACCTCGGCGATCGGGGCATCCAGCGCGAGCGCGCCCTTGTCGAGGTATAGGCCCCGGGTGCAGAACCGTCGCAGGTCGCGCTCGTTGTGGCTGACGAAGAACAGCGTGCGCCCGTCGGCGAGCAGCTCGTCGATACGCTTGTAGCACTTGTCACGGAAGGCCTTGTCGCCGACTGCGAGCACCTCGTCGACGAGCAGGATCGGCTCGTCGAGCTGCGACACCACCGAAAAGGCCAGACGGACCTTCATGCCGTTGGAGAGATGCTTGTACGGCGTCTCCTCGAAACCTGCCAGCTCGGCGAAGGCGATGATGTCGTCGTAGCGGCGGGACACCTCGTCTCGGGACATCCCGTGCAGCCCTGCCGTGAGCCGGACGTTCTCTCGCACGGTGAGGTCTCCGACGAACCCCCCGGTGATCTCGATCAGCGGGGCGACGCCGCCGTTGACGTGGACGGTTCCCTCGTCGGGGAGCAGGACCTTGGCGACGAGACGAAGCAGCGTGGACTTGCCCTGACCGTTACGCCCGACGACGCCGATCGACTCGCCCGGCTGCACCGTGAAGGACACATTCCTGAGCGCCCAGAACTCTCCGGGTCGGGACCTGCGAGAGGAACCCGCGAAGAGGTCCTTGAAGCTCCGGCGCCCGCGGCGGTTCCGGCGGAAATGCACTCCGAGGTTCTTGACTTCGATTGCCGGTGCCATCACAGCTCCTTCAGCACGGGGCGCTCGAGGCGGCCGAACGTCCACATCCCCAGTGCGAGGATGCCCACGCACATCACCGCACTGATCAGGACCGGCATGGGTTCCCAGAGCTCTGCGAAGAAGCCGACGCGATAGAGGGTGAAGATGCCCGCGAGAGGGTTGAACGCGCCGATGACGTCGAACGGCGCCGGAAGATCACGGAAGCTGTAGATGACGGGCGACGCATAGAAGAGCGCGCGCAGGATGAGCGCCGTCGTGCGCTCCAGGTCGGCGTAGAGGGCGCACAACGGCGCGACCAGGAGTCCCAGCCCGACCAGGAGCACGGTCTGCATCAGGATCGCGACCGGGAACCAGAGCAGCATCCAGTTCACCTTCGCGCCGCTGAACACCGCGAAGAGCACCAGGACCGGCATCGAGAAGAGGAACTCGATCCCCTTGCTCAGCACGATGCGATTCACCCAGATCGAACGCGGGATCGCCGTCGACCGGACGAGTCGGGAGTCCTTCTTGAACGCCCGGGTGAAGTCCGACACCGACGTGTTGAACCACACCCACGGCAGCAGCGCCACGATGAGGAAGACGATGTACGGATCCTCACCCACGCTGCGCTTGAACACCTGGGTGAACACGAACCAGTAGATCAGGCTCATCACCAGCGGATCCAGGATCGACCAGAGGTATCCGAGGGAGCTCGTCGCGTACCGGACCTTGAGGTCGCGGGCCGACAGCAGCCACAGCGAATGCAGATAACGCCGGGGCGTCCCGGGCGCCCCGACAGCAGCGTGACTCACGATGTCGAGTCTAGGAGAGAGTGTTGTTCCAGAGCGACAGCGCCGAGCCGATGGCCATGTGCATGTCGAGGTACTGGTACGTTCCGAGCCGGCCGCCGAAATGGACGTCCTTCTCCCCCTTCGCCAGCTCGCGGTAGGCCAGGAGGCCTTCGCGGTCCGTCGACGTGTTCACCGGATAGTACGGCTCGTCCTCACGCTCGGCGAAGCGCGAGAACTCGCGCATGATGACGGTCTTGTCCGACTCGTAGACGTCCTTGCGCTCCGGGTGGAAGTGCTTGAACTCGTGGATGCGCGTGTACGGCACGTCCATGTCCGGGTAGTTCATGACGCTCGTGCCCTGGAAGTCGCCGACGTTCAGGACTTCCTGCTCGAAGTCGAGCGTGCGCCAGCTGAGCGCTCCCTCGGTGAAGTCGAAGTAGCGGTCGACCGGGCCCGTGTAGACGACGGGGACCTGCCCGACGGTCGCCTTCTTGCTGAGCGGCTGGGAGTCGTCGAAGTAGTCGACGTTCAACTTCACCTCGATGTTCGGGTGATCGGCCATCCGCTCGAGCCACGCGGTGTAGCCGTCGGTGGGCAGCCCCTCCCACGTGTCGTTGAAGTAGCGGTTGTCGTAGGTGTAGCGAACGGGGAGACGGCTGATGATGTCGCCCGACAGCTTCTGCGGGTCGGTCTGCCACTGCTTGGCGGTGTAGTCCCGGAAGAAGGCCTCGAACAGCGGGCGTCCGACCAGTGCGATGCCCTTCTCCTCGAAGTTCGCGGCCGTCTTGGCGTCGAACTCGCCCGCCTGCTCCTTGACCAGTGCGCGCGCCTCGTCGGGCGTGTAGGCGGACTGGAAGAACTGGTTGATCGTGCCGAGGTTCACCGGCATGGGGAAGACCGTGCCCTTGTGCGTGGTGTACACACGGTGGACGTAGTTGGTGAAGCTCGTGAAGCGGTTCACGTACTCCCACACCGTCGCGTTGGAGGTGTGGAAGAGGTGCGCCCCGTAGCGGTGGACCTCGATGCCGGTCTCGGGCTCCGCCTCGCTGTAGGCGTTGCCGCCGATGTGGTGGCGGCGGTCGATGACTGTTACCTTGCGGCCGGCTTCGGCGGCGCGCTCAGCGATGGTGAGGCCGAAGAAACCCGACCCGACGACGAGAAGATCCATGCCACCAATCGTATCGGCGTCTGGCTGGGAGCTTCAGCCAGGGGTGATCCCCATCACCGCGGCGAGTGGAGGCGCGAGACGGCGCACGTAGTCCAGATTGAGGTGGTCGGCGTCATAGAAGACGGTGACTCCGCCGATCACCGCATAGCAGGTGTCGGTGTCGCAGAAGTAGGGATCGGCGTCGAAGGCCCGGATCGCCGGCGACGCGGCCTGCGCGGCCGCGACGAGGTACGGATCGAGGGGCTGGGCCTCGGACCGCGGCACCGCGCACGCCCGCGGATCGGTGGCGTTCACCACCACGCAGTCCGGTGATCGCACCTCGCCGTTGAAGGGCACGCCGCCGAGCGGGATGACGGCGATGCCCGCATCCGCCCACGCCTTCCACGTGCGCACCAGGCCGTCGGTGAACTGGACGTCCTGCGGACGCCCCGTCCCGTCGTCGACGAGCTGGACCCGGCCGGCGGAGGAGGTCAGCACGTAGTCCGGCTTCTGCTCGACGACGGCTTCGCGCACGGCCGTCGACCACTCTCGGCATCGCTCCTGATCCGCTTCGGGTGCCGCCTCGCGGAAGCCGACGAACGGCGCGTCGATGACCGGGCACCCGCCCCCGAAGCTCGTCAGCACCGACCAGTGATTCTCTCGCGCGAGATCGAACACCGCGCCCTGCCATTGCTGCGCGTGCGAATCCCCGACGAGCCAGACGGTGGTCGGGTCATCAGCACCGTCGCTGAAGTCGCATTCCACTGTGGCGGTCTTGTCGCCGAACGGCAGCAGCTCCGGCCGGGCGGCGCACTCCGCCGGCACATGGAAGTACGAGTTCCTCGGCCCCATCACGGTCTCCGCGGTCGGACCGAAGCGGTCTTCGCAGTTCACCGACACCGGCATAGCCTGCGGCCCGACGCACTCCTCGATGGTGACGGACACCGGCGGCACATCGGCTGCCGCGCGCACGCTCCCCGCCATCATCAGGGCGCCTCCGGCGAGGATCACGGCGGCCATGCCGGCCAGCATCGCGAGGAAAGTGCGTCGGTTCGAGGCGGCGATCAGGCGCCAGCGCTGCCCCGGACGCTCCACGAGTCGGTACGTCAACCAGGCGAGCACGAGGGCGATGCCGAGGATGCCCACCTTCATCATCGTGGTCATCGTGCTCGCCAGAGCGAACGGAACCAGGACGATCAGCGGCCAGTGCCACAGATAGAGCGAGTACGACACGTCTCCGAGCCACTGCACGGGACGCAGGGAGGTGAGCCGCGAGTGCCACAGTCGCTGCGTCGCCGTGCCGGCGGCGATGACCGCTCCGGTGCCGAGCACGGGGACGAGCGCCCACGCACCGGGGAACGGCGTTTCCGGTCCGAATGCCACGGCCGAAACGGCGATCGCGACGAATCCGACGAGCGCGAGGACGTTCGCTGCGAGGCGAGACAGACGCCGGAACGTGACGAGGGCGAGCAGACCGCCGATGCCGAACTCCCAGGCGCGCGTGTACGTCACGAAGTACGCCTGGCTCGGCGTTCCCGCGGTCGCGATCACGCTGACCACGATGCCGGTCACGACGACGATGCTGAGCGCGATCGCGGCGACGAGGCGCGGCGACCATGCCTTCCTCGCCGCCCACCACCAGGCGGCGAGGAGCAGAAGCGGCCAGACGAGATAGAACTGCTCCTCGACGGACAGCGACCAGTAGTGCTGCGCCACGGTCGCCTGATCGTTGAGCGCGGAATAGTCGACCGACATCGCGGCGAGGTACCAGTTCTCGACGTAGCCGGCACTCGCCATGATCTCGGCGCCCCCGCGTGTCCACCGCGGGTACGGAAGGAACAGGAAGGTGCCGACAGCGCTCACGAGGAGCACGAGGAGGGCGGCAGGAAGCAGCCTGCGCACCCGCCGGGCATAGAACGATGCCAGCGCGATGCGTCCGCTCGACGTCGCTTCGCGGACCAGATGACTCGTGATGAGGAATCCGGAGATCACGAAGAAGACGTCGACGCCGATGTAGCCACCCGTCAGCCGGGTCGGCCAGAGATGGTTCAGGACGACCGCGAGGATCGCGATGGCGCGGAGTGACTGGATATCGGGGCGGAACCCGGCCCGCGACTTCGTCGGCGCGGGCAGTGTCTGGGTCAGCGTCAGACCTCGGCGTTCGCGGTGCCCACGACGATGCGCGGCGTACCGGCCCAGCGCGCGGCGTCCGTCGCCGCGCGGCCGTCGACGAGGAGCTTGATGCCGGGCAGCTGCGCGGGCGTGAGCTCCTTGTAGTCGGCGTGATCGGTCTGCAGGATCGCGAGGTCGACGTCGCCGCCGATCGCGTACGGCTCGAATCCGAGACCGCGCAGCTCCTCGTCGGTGTAGAGCGGGTCGTGAACGACGACCTCCGCACCGCGGTCCTTCAACGCCTTGACCGTCGGGAAGACACCGGAGAACGCGGTCTCCTTCACTCCCCCGCGGTAGGCGGCGCCGAGGACGACGGCGCGCTGACCGCTGAGATCGCCGAGGATGCCCTCGGCCTGCGCGACGAGGCGCTCCGGCATCGAGGCGTTCAGCTGTCGCGCGACGCGGACGATGTCGGCGTCGGGGTCGGTCGAGAGGTACAGGCGCGGGTAGACGGGGATGCAGTGTCCGCCGACCGCGATCCCCGGACGGTGGATGTGGCTGTACGGCTGCGAGTTGCAGGCCTCGATCACCTTGTAGACGTCGATGCCGTGGGAGGCCGCGAACAGACCGAACTGGTTCGCGAGGCCGATGTTGACGTCGCGATAAGTGGTCTCGGCGAGCTTCGCCATCTCGGATGCCTCGGTCGTGCCGAGATCCCACACGCCGTTCGGGCGGGGAAGGTCGGGACGCTCGTCGAACTGCAGCACGGCCTCGTAGAACTCTCGTGCGCGGCGGTTGCCCTCCGCGGAGAGCGCACCGATGAGCTTCGGATACTTGCGGAGGTCTTCGAAGACGCGGCCCGTCAGCACGCGCTCCGGGGAGTACGCGAGGTAGAAGTCCTCGCCCTCGGTGAGGCCGGAGCCGGCCTCGAGCATCGGCTTCCACCGCTCGCGCGTGGTGCCCACCGGGAGGGTCGTCTCGTACGAGACGAGCGTGCCGGGGGTCAGGTGCTCGGCCAGCGACGTCGTCGCCGCGTCCATGTACTTGAAGTCGGGCTCCCAGGTCTCGTCGTTCACGAAGACCGGAGCGACGAGAACGACGGCGTCCGCGCCCGGGATCGCCTCGGCGTAGTCGGTCGTGGCGCGCAGGCGGCCGGCGGGGATCAGCTCCGCGAGCCGCTCCTGCAGGTGCGCCTCGCCCGGGAAGGGCTCCTGACCGGCGTTGATGGTGTCGACGGCCTTCTGGTTGACGTCGACGCCGATGACGTCATGACCGGAGGAGGCGAACTGGACGGCGAGGGGAAGCCCGATCTTTCCGAGGGCCACGACAGCGATGCGCATGTCTCTATCGTATTCGTCAATTCGGGTGGGTGCGTGCTGCCGCTTCGGCAACCGCCACCGCCCCGGTCGCCACTCGGCGTCCGACGCTGTCGAGGGAGAACGACTCCGCCGCCCACTCCGACATCTCGCGGCGGCGAACGGCGGAGAGCGGCGAGGCGATCGCGGCGAGCATGGCCTGCGCCACCTCGTCGCTGTCGTACCCGACGGCGACGCCGACCGGCTGCACGGCGGCCGAAGACGCCAGGAAGTCGATGGTCGGACCGATACCGGAGAAGATCACCGGGCAGCCGGAGGCGAGCGAGGAATAGACCTTCGTCGTGAACGCATAGTCGTATCCGTGCCCGGGCCGAAGACTGGCGAGGGACACCGTCGCCTGATTGAGCAGGACGGCGAGATCCGCGGGACTCACCGGATCGCGGAACTCCACGCCCTCGATCCCGCGCCGCGCGACGGCATCTTCCAGTACCGGCCTCTCCTGCCCGTTCCCGACGAAGAGAAGTCGTGCATCGGGATGCCGACGGCGGACCTCTTCGAATGCGTCGATGAAGACGCCGGCACCGTGCCACTCCGAATAGGAGCCGCCGTACACGAAGAAGGGAGCGGCGGACGGTTCGGCGCCGAGATGGCGGAACTCCCCCGTCTCCGCGCCGAAGCCCACCACGGTCGCCGGGATCGCGATGCCGATGTCGCGCATCCGGGAGACCAGTCCGTCCGAGATCGCGAATGCCCGCGACGCTCCTCGCATCGCGAACCGCTCCACGGCGCGGAGAAGACGCAGCACGAGGCGGTTCGACGTGACCATCGCGGCCGCATCCGACCACAGATCGGCCGCGTCGTACACGTACGGCGCACGCTTGAGCGCCGCGACCACGCGGACCATGGCACCCGTCGTCGGCGGGGGTTCGACGAGATAGACGTCGGCCCGGCGCGAGAACAGCAGCCGGAAGAACACCGGGATGTCGAAGCTCATGTACGACACGTAACCGCGGACATAACCCTGAGCATCGCGCTTCACCCAGGACCGGCGCACGCGCACGCCCGGCAGGTCGTCTCCTGCAGCGAGCCCGTTCGGGGGCGTCGAGGTGTAGACCACGACTTCGTGTCCCAGGTCGCTGAAGGCCTTGACCGTGGCCTGGAGGATCAGCGATGCTGCGGAAGGCTCGGGGACGAAGATCCGAGAGACGACGGCGATGCGCATGGAGGGAACGATCTGACTCGAGGGAGGCGAACGGCACACAACGTACCACGAGCCCCTGAGGCCTCGTGGCGATGTCGTCACGGGTGCCACCTATAGACTTCCGTGGTCATCAGTTGGGAGACTCCGTGAAATCGCTTATCGCCCTCTACAAGGAAATCTTCACGGTTCTCCCCAAAGAGGCTCATCGGTTCCTCAACCTCTACTCGTGGCTCCTCGCCTCGCTCGCGATCTTCGACGCGGCCGCGCTCGGACTCCTCGCCGCCGTCATCGCGCCGGTGAGCATCGGTCAGCCCGTCGTCCTCCCGCTCATCGGTCCGCTGGACAACGCGGGCGTGGTCATCGCGATCCTGGTGATCTGCGCGCTGATGGTCACCAAGGGCGCTCTCGCCGTGCTCATCATGTGGTGGGGCACCCGGCACATCGCCCGATACCAGGTCTACCTCGGAGACCGTCTCTTCCGCGCCTACATCAAGGCGCCGTGGAAACAGCGCCTGCAGAAGAACTCCGCCGACATGCTCCGCTTCAGCGACGGCGGCGTGGATGTCGTCATCAGCTCGTTCATCCTCCCCGGCGCGACGCTGCTGGGCGAGGCGATCAGCTTGATCGTCGTGGTCGGCACTCTGGCGATCGTCCAGCCGCTGATCGCGGTCATCACGATGGTCTACATCCTCCTTCTGGGCGTGGTCCTCTACCTCTGGATCGCTAAGCACGCCAAGGTGGCGGGCGAGGTCAACATGACGATGACGCTGCGCACCTCACGGCTCATCCTCGAGATCATGTCCACGATGAAGGAGATCGCCCTCCGCAACCGCGAGGACACCGTCTCGGATGTCGTGGAGGGCGCCCGCAAGATCAGTTCGCGCGCCCGTGCGAACGCCTACTTCCTCGGACAGGTTCCCCGCTACGTCCTCGAGTCCGGGCTGATCGGCGGCTTCGTGGTCGTCGGCGGAGCGGGCTTCCTCCTGGGTGGCGAGCAGCAGGCGCTGACCGCCGTCGCGCTCTTCGGACTCGCCGGATTCCGCATGGCCCCGTCCGTGACGCGATTCCAGTCGATCATCTCCCTGATGCAGACCAACGCCCCGTATCCGCGGCGCGTGCTCGACGAACTCCACAACACCGAGAAGCTGGTCTCGCACTCCACCAGCCGGCCGCAGGAGTCGCTGCCCGAGGAGATCTCCACGATCACCTTCGACGACGTCACCTTCCGCTACACCGACGAGGGACGTCCTGCCGTCAAGGACATCTCGATGCACATCCGCTCCGGGGAGTTCGTCGCCTTCGTCGGGGAGTCCGGGTCGGGGAAATCGACGATGGTCGACCTCATCCTCAGCCTGCTCGAGCCCTCCAGCGGTGAGGTCAAGATCGATGACACCCCCCTGATCAACGTCACGCGCTCCTGGCGCGAACGGGTGGGCTACGTGCCGCAGGACGTGCAGCTCTTCGACTCGACCGTGGCGGAGAACGTCGCGCTCACCTGGGACGGCGACTACGACGAAGCTCGCGTCGAGCAGGCGCTCCGTCAGGCCCAGGTGTGGGATCTGATCGCCCGCAGAGAGGGCGGGATCCAGTCCGCCGTCGGCGAGCACGGTCTGGCGCTCTCCGGAGGACAGCGCCAGCGTCTCGGCATCGCCCGCGCTCTGTACGACAACCCGCTCGTGCTGATCATGGACGAGGCCACCAGCGCCCTCGACACGGCGACCGAAGCTGCCGTGTCGGAGTCGATCGCGAACCTCAGCGGCGACCGCACGGTGATCGTGGTGGCGCACCGACTCGCGACGATCCGTCACGCGGATCGCATCTTCTTCATGCGCGACGGTGAGTTGATCGCGCAGGGTCCGTTCGAAGAACTGATCGAGAAGGTCCCGGACTTCGCCCGTCAGGCTGCGCTGGCCGGACTGACCTGAGCCCGAGCCGTCGGGGCCGTCAGGCCTGGACGAGCGTGCGGAGGAGGCTCCGCTGCACGTCCGCATCGACCTCGGAGCTCAGGGTCCGCGCCGCCGCATCGGCGTTGCGCTTGAAGTCCGCGACCTGCTCCGGCGTGAGCGGCGACAGGGCGCTGACGAGGTCTTCCGCCTCGAATCCCGGCACCGTGATGCCGAGGTCGTGCTCGGCGATGAGCCTGTCGATCTCGACGGCCTGCCCGAACACCACTCCCACTCGCGACTGGACGAAGTCGAAGAACTTGTTCGGCAGCATGAAACGATGATTCGTGGTCGTCGGCCTCAGCATGTACACACCGAGATCGAAGGCATTGAGCGCGGCCGGGAGCTCGTCGGGGGTCACCGGTTCGTGGAAGACGATCCGGTGTGAGCCGCGCGCGCGCTCGATCAGCTGGCCGCGGTACGGGTCGTCCGGTCCGAACACGAGGAACAGGTCGAGCGTGAATCGATCGTCGAGGCGCAGCGTGGCATCGATCAGCGTCTCGATGCATCGCTCCGGCACGCCGACGCCGCTGTGCACGAGGCGGATCCTTCCCGGCACGAGTGGTTGCGGTTCGAGATCTGCGAACGGACGTGCATTGCGCACCACATCGGTCGCTACGCCGAATTGCTTCTCATAGAGCTCTGCGATCAGCGGGCTCACGGTCGTGACGGCGGCGCAACGCGGAAGGTAGGTCCGGCACAGGTAGGTCATGAACGGTGCGACCAGAATCCGCCAGCTCAGGATGTGCGACTGCTCCTCGGGAGCCCACTCGTGCAGATCGGCCCACACCGGGGCGCCGTCGGCAACGGCGAAAGCCACAGGAAGCGCCCGCGCGTCGTTGGCCACGACCAGGTCGAAGCTCCTCCCCCGGAGCGCCTCCCTGGCCGACGCGAGTGCCGGAGCCGCGAACTCGGCACCCTTGAACGCCCGGGTCGCCAGCCTCGCGACACCGGTGGGCGTCTGGGGCAGGGAGGGCAGGCCTGCCGGGATCTCGATGTGGTCCGCCGCTCCGTGAGGTCGCGGGCCGTACCCCACCGTCGTCACCTCCCCGAACTCTTCGAGCACCGCGATCTGTCGCAGGACACGGGCATCACGCGCAAGCGGCGAGAATGAGATGGTGAGGATGCGCGGACGAGGACTGGACGCACGCTGAGAGATCGGCACAACCCCTGATGCTATCGTGAGGACCTGAAATCCTTCTGGGTTCCGCCCCGACAGGCGAGCACGGAACTCACCCCCCTCGACTCTATGGAGGCCCCCGGAATGACGGGTCAGGAACGTCCCTATCAGCGCTGCACGCGCACCATCATGGACACCACCGATCCGGAGATCACGTTCGATGAGCAGGGTGTGAGCAATCACGCACTCAACTACGACACGTACATGGGGAAGGTCGTCGACCGCGCGCTCGCCGGCGAGGCCGAGCCCGAGCTCCAGGCCATGGTCGCCGAGATCAAGAAGGCTGGCAAGGGCAAGCAGTATGACTGCATCATCGGTGTGTCCGGTGGTGTGGACAGCACGTATCTGCTGATGAAGGCCGTGGATCTGGGTCTGCGTCCCCTGGCGGTGCATTTCGACAGCGGCTGGAACTCCGAGCTCGCGGTGAGCAACATCGAGCGGCTCGTCACGAGCCTGGGCGTCGATCTCTACACGCACGTCATCGACTGGCGTGAGATGAAGGACCTCCAGCTGTCCTTCTTCAAGGCCTCGGTCGCCAACTGCGACATCCCCACCGACCACGCGTTCGGATGGGTCGCCTTCCAGCAGGCCACGAAGTACGGCGTGAAGTACATCCTCTCGGGATCGAACTACGCGAGCGAGTCGATCCTCCCGACCGCGTGGGGCTACAACTCCGACGACGCCAAGCACCTCAAGGCGATCCAGAAGCAGTTCGGTTCGGTCAAGCTCAAGACGTACCCGGTGATGGGTCTCTTCAAGCGTCACATCTGGTACCCGGTGATCCGGGGCATCCAGTCCGTGCGCCCGCTGAACCTGATGCCGTATGTGTACAAGGATGCGAAGAAGGAGATCACCGAGCGCGTCGGCTGGCGCGACTACGGCGGCAAGCACTACGAATCCGTCTTCACCCGCTACTTCCAGGGCTACTACCTGCCCCACAAGTTCGGCTTCGACAAGCGCCTCGCCCACTACTCGTCCCTCATCGTCTCGCACCAGCTGACGCGGGACGAGGCCCTCGTGCTGATGGAGACCGAGAACTACCCGGAGGACCTGCGCAAGCAGGACCACGAGTTCATCGCGAAGAAGCTCGGCGTCACCACCGACGAGCTCGAGCGGATCTTCGCGCAGCCGCCGGTCGACTACACCGCGTACCCCAACAGCGAGAAGTACTGGAAGCTCGTCCTGACCGTCGCGTGGATTCCGGCCGCGGTCCTCAAGCGCCTCGGCCTGAGGAAGTAGCGTGACGATCGGACTCGTCGACTACGGGTTGGGCAACCTCGGGTCGGTCGTGAACATGTTCAAGCGCGTCGGAGCCGAGACGGTGAAGGTGCGCACGCCCGAGGAGGTCGACGCCGTCGACAAGATCCTCCTCCCCGGTGTCGGATCCTTCGATGCCGGTGTTCAGCGACTCCGAGAGCCGGGCCTCGACGCCGCCCTCCGTGATTTCGCGGCGAGCGGTCGGCCCCTGCTGGGCATCTGCCTCGGCATGCAGCTGCTGCTCGATGGAAGCGACGAGGGCAAGCTCCCCGGGCTCGGCCTCATCTCCGGCCATAGCGTCCGCTTCAACGAATCCCCCGGTGTGCGCGTGCCGCACATGGGATGGAACCTCGCCCAGCCGACACGGCCGGACGCGCTCGTCGCGGACCTGCCTGACGAGAGCCGGTTCTACTTCGTCCACAGCTACCACGTGGTGCCGGATGATCCCGAGCACACCCTGGCCACCACCCAGTACAACGGCACCTTCACCTCCATGGTCCGCTCCGGCAACGTCATGGGCGCGCAGTTCCACCCGGAGAAGAGCCACACGTTCGGTATGACGATCATGAGGAACTTCGCAGCACTATGAGCCTTTTCCCCCGTGTCATCCCCGTCCTCCTCGTGAGCGACGGCTACCTCGTCAAGCCCGTGAAGTTCAGCGGCGACACCTACATCGGCGACCCGATCAACGCCGTGCGGATCTTCAACGAGAAGCAGGTCGACGAGCTGCTCATCTGCGACATCGACGCATCGGTCAAGGGCACGGGCGTGAACTACACCCTGATCGAGGAGATCGCCAGCGAGGCGTTCATGCCCGTCGGATACGGCGGAGGGGTGCGCTCGGCGGACGAGGCCCGGCGCATCACCGGTATCGGGATCGAGAAGGTCGTCCTCAACACCTCCGCATTCGCACACCCCGAGGTGATCACCGAGGTCTCCGACGCGCTGGGCTCCTCGAGCACCGTCGTGAGCGTGGATGCCAAGCGCCGGCTCACCGGGGGGTGGGACACGTACTCGGCACGCGGGTCGCGCAAGACGGGCCTGAGCCCCGCCGATGCGGCCGCGCAAGCGCAGCGCTACGGCGCCGGTGAGGTCATGATCTCCTCGATCGATCGGGAGAGCTCGCGCACCGGCTACGACCTCAAGCTCATCAAGAGCGTCGCGGACGCGGTCTCCATCCCGGTCATCGCTCTCGGCGGAGCAGGCGGCGTCGGTGATCTGGCTCCAGCCCTCGAGGCCGGGGCATCGGCGGTCGCCGCCGGCACGATGTTCGTCATGAACGGCAAGCACCGCGCGGTGCTCATCACGTATCCGTCGCCAGCAGAGGTGCGAGCGCTCTCCGGAGGGAACTGATGTCGGCGAAGTCTCCCAGCACGCGGCAACGCGTGCTGATCTTCTCGTTGACGGAGTCGAGCCGGGAACCACGTGTCCTGAAGCAGATCTCCGTGCTGAAAGATCACTACGCGCTCACGACCGCGGGGTTCGGCACCGCGCCCGACGCCGATGTTCCCCACATCGAACTCGAATCGTCTCCCCCGCCCCGTGGGCTCTTCGCGATCCCCGGCGTGTACTCCCTGCTGGTGCTCCTCAAGCAGTACGGCTGGCTCTCGCGGCTCTTCCCACGCAACCGTTCCGCGCTGGAGCGTCTGCGCAGCGGGTCGTGGGACCTGATCATCGCCCATGATGTCGCCACCGTCCCCGTCGCGGCGAAACTCGATTCCCGGCGCGGCCTGCTGGTGGATCTGCACGAGTATGCGCCTCGTCAGGGTGAGGAGTCGCGTCGCTGGCGCATCGTCGAGGGCGGGTACGCGACCTGGGTCGTTCGCAGGTTCGTGACGAAGGCGACCGCGGTGTCCACCGTCAGTCGCGGAATCGTGGATGAGTACCGACGAGAATTCGGCATCGAGTCCGAACTCGTCATCAATGCCAGCCCGTATCGAGCGGACATCGAACCCCGTCCGGCACACGAGCCCCTGCGACTCGTGCACAGCGGCGGCCCGTCGCCGGCTCGGCGGCTGGAGACGATGGTGCAGGCGGTCCGCGACACGAAGGCGAACGTCACGCTCGACTTCTACCTGCTCGAAGACGACTCCGCGTACATGCGCGGAGTGCGCGAGCTGGCCGAGGGCGTCGACCGCATCACGTTCCACGAGCCCGTTCCGTACGCGGAACTGATTCCTACGCTCGCACGCTACGACCTCGGGATCAGTCTGCTCGCACCGATCAACTTCAACCACGTGTGGGCCCTGCCGAACAAGTTCTTCGACTACATCCAGGCCCGCCTCGCCGTGGTTATCGGCCCCTCTCCGGAGATGCAGAGCATCGTGGAGAAGTACGGGGTGGGCGCCGTCGCCGCGGACTTCACCCCCGAGTCGCTCGCGGCCCTCTTCGAGAGCCTCGAGACCACCGACGTGACACGCTGGAAGCAGAACGCCTCGGAGCACGCGCGTGAGCTGTCGAGCGAGACACAGGTGAAGGTATGGAAGCAGATGGTGGACCGCATCTTCGCCACCGACCAGAGGGACTCCGATGACCGTTGACACCCGCCCCTACCAGCGGTGCGTCCGCACGATCATGGACACCACCGATCCGGACATCACTTTCGACGAGCACGGCGTCAGCAGCCACGCGCTCAACTTCGACGAGAACCTCGCGACACGAGTCGAGCGCGCACAGAGCGGCGAGGCACTCGCCGAACTGGATCAGCTGGTCAGCACCGTCAAAAAGGCGGGCAAGGGCAAGCAGTACGACTGCATCATCGGTGTGTCCGGTGGTGTGGACAGCACGTATCTGCTGATGAAGGCCGTGGATCTGGGTCTGCGTCCTCTAGCGGTGCATTTCGACAGCGGCTGGAACTCCGAGCTCGCGGTGAGCAACATCGAGCGGCTCGTCACGAGCTTGGGCGTCGATCTCTACACGCACGTCATCGACTGGCGTGAGATGAAGGACCTCCAGCTGTCCTTCTTCAAGGCTTCGGTCGCCAACTGCGACATCCCCACCGACCACGCGTTCGCGTGGGTCGCCTTCCAGCAGGCCACGAAATACGGCGTGAAGTACATCCTCTCGGGCCACAACCTCCAGAGCGAGTCGATCCTCCCCCAGGCCTGGGGTTACAACGCTGCGGATTCCAAGCACGTCAAGGGGATCCAGAAGCAGTTCGGCACGATGAAGCTCAAGACCTATCCCCTCATGGGTCTCTTCAAGCGTCACATCTGGTACCCCATGGTGCGCGGGGTCAAGACGGCGCAGCCGCTGAACCTGATGCCGTACGTGTACAAGGATGCGAAGAAGGAGATCACCGAGCGCGTCGGCTGGCGCGACTACGGCGGCAAGCACTACGAATCCGTCTTCACCCGCTACTTCCAGGGCTACTACCTGCCCCACAAGTTCGGCTTCGACAAGCGCCTCCCTCACTACTCCTCCCTCATCCTGTCCCACCAGCTGACGCGGGACGAGGCCCTGGTGCTCATGGAGACCGAGAACTACCCGGAGGACCTGCGCAAGCAGGACCACGAGTTCATCGCGAAGAAGCTCGGCGTCACCACCGACGAGTTCGAACGCATCATCGCCCGCCCGCCGGTCGACTACACCGCGTACCCCAACAACGCGAAGCAGTGGGAGTTCGCGATCGCCGCGTCGCGCGGACCTCTCGCGTTGTTGAAGAAGCTCGGATTCCGGAGGTGATGCGACCGATGAGCGATCGCGACCTGAACATCCTGGTACTCACGTACACGCCGATCGCGCGTGAACCGCGTGCTCTCAAGCAGATCCGCTACCTGCGGCAGCATCACCGCATCACCACCGCAGGATTCGGTCCGGCGCCGTTCGACGATCTGCCGCACATCGAGCTCGAAGACGCACCGCCGTACCGCTGGGGTGTCATCGGTCGATTCATCTACCTTGCGCTGCTGGGTCTGCGGATCTACCCGCTGCTGACGAAATTCAGCCGCCGCGACGCCATCGCGCGTGAGCGGCTCGGCTCCGGCGACTGGGACGTCATCATCGCCCATGACCCGCAGACCATGTCGATGGCCATGACCCTGCCCGCTCGGCGGGGGGTCGTGGCCGACCTCCACGAGTACTCCCCGCGTCAGAACGAGCACTCTGCGGCGTGGCGCTTCCTGATCGCCCCGTACATGCGCTGGCTCTGCCGCACGAAGGTGACCAAGGCTGCCGCCGTGGTCACTGTGGGTCAGGGCATCGCCGACGAGTACCGGCGCGAGTTCGGTATCGACTCGACGGTCGTCATCAACGCCACTCCCTTCCAGGAGCTCGAGCCTGTCCCGGTGTCGACTCCGCTCCGGCTCGTGCACAGCGGAGTCCCCGCGGTGCAGCGCCGACTGGAGGTCATGATCGACGCAGTGCTGCAGACGAGCGCTGACGTCACCCTGGACTTCTATCTCGTCGACGACGACTCTCCGTACATGGAGAGTCTGCGGGAACGGGCCGCCGGTTCCGATCGCATCCGCTTCAACCGCGCAGTCCCGTACGCCGAGCTCGTCAAGACCCTCAACGGCTACGACGTGGGGCTCAGCATCTTCGCACCGACGACCTTCAACCTCGCGTGGTGCCTTCCCAACAAGTTCTTCGACTTCATCCAGGCGCGCCTGGGAGTCATCGTGGGCCCCTCCCCCGAGATGGAGCGCTTCGTCGAGGAGTACGGGGTCGGGACGGTACTGCCCGACTTCGAGGCGGTGTCCCTCGCTCGCGCGCTCGAGAAGATCGACGTCGAAGACGTGGCGCGCTGGAAGGCCGCTTCTGCCGCGCACGCCAAGGAGCTCTCCAGCGAGAAGCAGTCGGAGATCTGGGGCGAGGTCATGCGGAAGCTGACGGTCGGCGCGCACTGATCTCGGCGGCGCCGACCGCTTCCTTCATCGGGCGTGATCGATGAGCGCATCCACGACGCGCCGCGCCGCATCGCCGTCCCCATAGGGTGCCGCGGTCGTGTCGTCGGGACGCGGACGCTCCACCGCCGCACGCACGGCATCGGGCGTCGGCGCGACGAGGACGTTCCAGCCCAGGTCCACCGTCTCGACCCATTCCGTCTCCGGTCGCACGGTCGTCGCCGGTGTCCGAAGGAGGAAGGCCTCCTTCTGCAGACCTCCCGAGTCCGTGATCACCCCGGCTGCGCGATCGACGGCCCGAACGAGCTGCGGGTACGGCAGCGGATCCCGCAGGGAGATCGATCCCGCGGCCAGGTCGATGCCGTGGTCGCCGGCGAGTTTCACCAGTCGCGGGTGCGCGAGCAGCAGCACCGGCTTGTCGAGTCCGGCCAGACCCTCGACGATTCCACGGAGGTGGGCCGGATCGTCCGTGTTGTCGGGACGATGAATGGTCGCGATGTAGTACTCGCCGTCGCGCACGCCATCGGGAAGCGGAAGGCCGCTCACCTGATCGCGCACCTTAAGCAACACGTCGGTCATCACATCCCCGACCACGATGGTGCGGTCCGCGAGTCCTTCGGTGCGCAGGTGGTCTCCCGCGACCTCCGTCGGAGCGAGCAGCAGGTCGGCGGCGTGATCCGTCAGCACACGGTTGTGCTCTTCGGGCATGCGCCGGTTGAACGAGCGCAGTCCCGCTTCGAGGTGCGCCACGGGAAGGTGGATCTTGACTGCGGCGAGCGCGGCGGCGACGGTCGAGTTCGTGTCTCCGTAGACGAGCACCCAGTCCGGAGCATGCTTCTCGAACACCTCTTCGAGGCCGGCCAGCATCGCGCCGGTCTGTGCCCCGTGCTTCCCGGAGCCGACGGCCAGGTTCTCATCGGGTTCGGGGATGCCGAGGTCGCGGAAGAAGACGTCGCTCATCAGCTCGTCGTAGTGCTGGCCCGTGTGGACGACGATGTGTTCGGCACGTCCGGCCATGGCGTGAGCGATCGGAGCGAGTTTCACGAACTGCGGCCGAGCGCCGACGACACTGAGAACCTTCATCGAATCCATCCCTCTGCTGTTGCTGCGATCCATCCGGTGCGTGTTGCGCATAGCGTGGTCAATGCTATTCGACTCGCGCGTGGCCCGCGGCGAGCGCCGACCGGTCCATATACTCACTAGCGACCACATCGATCACAAGGCGGGAAATGTCCAAGACGTCGCGCGCGGTTCAGACCCTGATGGCACTGGAGGACGCCGCACCGGGCGAGCTCTTCGAGGAGATCTCCGAGATCGGCATCCCGCTGTGGCCTCTCGTGCGTCAGGACTTCGGGGCCGCCTTCGCCGATGAGGAGACCGGGGCCGTCGGCATCTCGCGCACGGCGAACGCCTGGGAGGTCCGGCGACGTCTCGCCAAGGCGCTCCTCCCCAGCCGGTGGGATGCCCGAGGATTCCGTGGACGACGTGATGTCTGCTTCCTCGTCGGTGGCAACACCACCACCCATGTCGCCGGCAAGGAGGGCAACTGGCTGATCGGCGACTTCGCCGAACAGGCCGCTGACCGGTCCGTCGTCTTCCAGTGGCGCGCGCTCCCCTCGGAGTACGGCGCGCCGGCATTCCGCGCGACCCGCAGCCTCGACCCCGCATTGGCCAGGGCGGACTTCGCCGCGCATCGACGCCCTCCTTCCGCGACGACGATCGAGACCGTCGGGCGGCTCGTCGACCGCTTCGCAGAGCTCGTCGAGGCGCCGATGGACGAGGCTCGGCTCGCCGACGTCAAGGCCTCGGCGATGAAGCTCATCTCTCTTCAGATCCCCATGAAGGACGAGATCAACCGGATCCTGGATCACGTGCAGCCCCGGATCGTGCTGTTCGAGGACGGCTCATACGGCTACCGAGGCGCCTACATCGCGCAGATCCGTTCACAGGGGGCCCTCGTCGCCGAACCGCAGCACGGATGGATCGGCGGCGCTCATGTGGCGTACAACTACGGTGCGGCATACGCGCAGCCTCCACTCGCCCGCACGCTCCCGGAGGAGCTGCTGACGTTCGGCGACCTGTGGTCGGAGTCCATCCGTCATCCCGCGCGTCTCACATCGATCGGCAAGCCGCACCTGGAGCGCAGAGCAGCCGCCGCCTCTCGGGATCGTGCCCGCGAGGTGCTTGTGGTCTCCTCGGTCGCAGACCCCGCCGAGACGGATGAGTTCGTCCTGCAACTGCGTTCGTCGCTGCCCTCGGACTGGTCGGTGCGGTTCCGCCCCCATCCCGGGGAACGGGACATGGTCGACACGCGGTACCCGCGCATCGCGTCTTCCCCGGACGTCGAGCTGGACATGGATCCCGACGTGTACGACTCGCTGTCTCGGGCGCGGGTGGTCGTCGGGGTCGCGAGCACGGTCCTCTTCGAAGCCGCGGCGTTCAGCTGTCAGGTCATCGTGCGCGACACGTCGTTCGCGGAGTTCATCGTCGGCGACACGTTCGGCGAACGCGTCCGGTCCGCCGAGGAGGCTGTCGCGCGCGTGCTCGCCGAGGAGACGGCGGATCTCGCCCACGGCGCGACGGACTCCGGGCTGTGGGCGGATGCGCCGACGGAACGGTTCACGGCGTGGTTGGACGATCGCCTTTCGGGACGGAGTACTGCTCCGACTTCTCCGGCGGAGTGACGCCTGTCCGTTCGCTCGCGCAGGCACGCTGACGAGCCGATCCGACGGCATCGGATAGACTTGCCCTCATGAAGGTGTTGCTTACGGGGGCTGACGGATTCATCGGATCGCATCTCGCGGAGCAGCTGGTCAGAGATGGTCACGACGTTCGCGCGATCGTGCTCTACAACTCATTCGACTCGCGCGGGTGGCTCGACACGATCTCACCGGAGGTCGCTTCCCAGATCGAGTTCCTCCCCGGTGACATCCGCGATCCCGCACTGATGATGTCCGCCGTCCACGGACGTGATTCCGTGCTGCATCTCGCCGCGCTGATCGCCATCCCGTACTCCTACGCGGCGCCGGACCTCTACGTCCAGACGAACATCCAGGGGACCCTCAACCTTCTCAATGCCGCGCGCGCGACCGATGTCGAGCGCTTCGTGCACACGTCGACGAGCGAGGTCTACGGCACCGCTCGGTACGTGCCGATGGACGAGGGGCATCCGCTGCAGGGCCAGTCCCCCTACTCGGCGTCGAAGATCGCAGCCGATCAGATGGTGAACGCCTACCACGCCTCCTTCGGCCTCCCCGCGGTCACGATCCGCCCCTTCAACACTTTCGGCCCGCGGCAGTCCGCCCGCGCGGTGATCCCGACGATCATCAGCCAGCTCGCTGCGGGCAAGCGCGAGGTTCAGCTCGGCGCACTCACGCCGACGCGTGACTTCACGTATGTGCCCGACACCGTCAGCGGCTTCACCGCGGCGCTCACCTCGTCGGCCGGAGTCGGAGAGGTCATCAACCTGGGCGTCGGTTTCGAGGTCTCCATCGGCGACACGTTCGATCTGATCGCCGAGGTCATGGGTGTCGACGCCGTCGCGACCGAAGACCCCGACCGGCTGCGCCCGGAGCGCTCTGAGGTTGAGCGTCTCTTCTCGGACAACTCGAAGGCACGTGAACTGCTGCAGTGGGCTCCTCGGTTCGACGGTCAGGCCGGTTTCCGCGAAGGCCTCCGACAGACCGCAGAATGGTTCACCGAGCCCTCCAACCTGCAGCGGTACCGGACCGACGCATACATCGTATGAGCGTCGACAGCGGGCTGAGCGCGCACTTCGTCGATACCGTCCGCGCCGTCGTGGGCGATGCGCCATTCGTCGGGCTCCACGTCCCTGACATCGGTCCCCGCGAGAAGGAACGCGTCCAGGAGTGTCTCGATTCGACCTTCGTCTCGAGCGTCGGCGCCTTCGTCACGCAGTTCGAGGAGGACATCGCCGGGTACACCGGTGCCGCGTCCGCGATCGCCGTGTCGAACGGGACTTCGGCGCTCCAGGTCGCACTGCAGCTCGCGGGAGTACGAGCCGGTGACGAAGTCATCATCCCGACGCTGTCGTTCATCGCGACCGCGAACGCCGTTTCGCATCTGTCGGCTGTGCCGTACTTCGTCGACAGTGATCCCGACACCCTGGGGCTCTCGCCTCAGGCCGTGGAAGAGGTGCTCCGCAGCGCTCGCGTCGTCGACGGTGCGCTCGTCAACGCGGCGACTGGCCGCCGTATCGCGGCGATCGTGCCGATGCACACGCTGGGGCATCCGATGGCGATCGAAGAGCTGGTCCGGATCGGCGACGAATTCGGCATCCCCGTCATCGAGGATGCGGCCGAGTCGTTGGGAAGCCGGATCGGCAGCAGACACACCGGCACCTTCGGCCGCCTCGGGATCCTCAGCTTCAACGGCAACAAGATCTTGACCACGGGCGGTGGCGGGATGATCCTCACCGACGATCCCGAACTCGCGCTCCGTGCGCGGCACCTGACGACCACGGCGAAGCTACCGCACCGTTGGGAGTTCGAGCACGACGAGGTGGCCTACAACTACCGGATGCCCAATCTCAATGCTGCCCTCGGCGTCGCGCAGTTCGAGCGGCTCCCGGGCTTCCTCGAAGACAAGCGAACGCTCGCGCACAGGTATGAGCAGGCATTCGCCGAGGTCCCGGAGATCACCTTCCTCCGCGAACCGGCCGGCACGCACAGCAATTACTGGCTGTGCGCCGTCCGCGTCGAGGGTGACATCACCGACCGTGATGCGCTCCTGGAGAGCGCGAACGCCGACGGTCTCCAGTGCCGGCCGTTCTGGAATCTGCTTCACCTCCAAGCGCCGTATCGCGACCTCCCTCGTGCCGCCACCCCCGTCGCCGAGGAACTCCACGCGCGTGTGATCTGCATCCCGAGCTCCCCTGCCCTGGCCGCGGCCGTATGAGGTCCGTCGCAGTCCTCACGGGAACGAGAGCGGACTACGGTCTACTCCGGGGACTCATCCTCGCGCTCGAGGCGGATCCGGACGTGCGGCTGCAGCTCATCGCTACCGGTTCTCACCTCGCCGAGGGATTCGGAGCGACCATCGGCGAGATCGAGGCGGACGGGATCACCCCCGCGGCCACCGTCCCGATCTGGTCCGGTGACGACACTCCTCTCTCCGCGGCGACCGACGTCGGCGCCGCGCTCCCCCGATACGCCGAGGTGCTCGAACGACTAGCCCCGGATGTGCTCGTCGTGCTCGGAGATCGGCTTGAGGCATTCGCCGCGGCGACGGCGGCGACGATCCTCTCGATCCCTCTGGCCCACATCCACGGCGGCGAACTCACCGAAGGGGCGATGGACGATGCGCTCCGTCACTCCATCACCAAGATGGCCTACCTGCACTTCGTCTCCGCCGAGCAGCACCGCACCCGGGTCATCCAACTCGGAGAGGCCCCGGACCGGGTGCTCTTCCATGGTGCCCCGATCGTCGACGCCCTTGGCGCACTCGACCTCCTGCCCCGGGAACAGGTCGAGCAGCGTTTCTCGATCCGCTTCCCCTCGCCGACCGCGCTGGTCACCTTCCACCCCGCGGTGATGGACGTCGCAGCCCCCGAGGCGCTCGTCGCCTCGATGCTGGAGGCCCTGTACGACGTCGACGACCTCCACATGGTGATCACGGGAGCGAACACCGACATCGGCACGCGCGGGGTGCGCCGGATCATCGCCGACTTCGTGGCTGCTCACCCCGACCGCGTCGACTATGTCGAGTCCTTCGGGCAGCTCGGATACTTGAGCGCCATGTCCGCCGCCGCCGTGGTCGTGGGCAACTCGTCCAGCACGATCCTGGAAGCCCCCGTCCTCGGTATGCCTTCGGTGCTCATCGGTGACCGGCAGAAGGGGCGCCCGCTCTCACCGAGCGTGCGCGTTCCGGTCCCGGATCGTGCCCACATCGCAGACGCGGTCCGTGACGCGCTGCGCGATGCCTCCTCGGCGTCCGCTCCCCACCCGTTCGGCGCACCGGGATTCGCGTCACGCACCGCCGCCTCGTTGCGCGATTTCCCTCTTCCCCGGCCGCCGCGGAAGACCTTCTACGACAACCCCTCGGAGTCCGCAAATGCAGAATGACCTGTTCATCATCGCCGAGGCCGGCGTCAACCACGACGGCTCCGTGGAGCGCGCCCTCGAACTCGTCGACGTCGCAGCGCAGACGGGCGCGGACGCGGTGAAGTTCCAGACGTTCTCCGCCGATGTCCTCGCCTTGGAGTCGGCCGAGCTCGCCGACTACCAGCGCCTCTCGAACTCGGATGAGCGTTCGCAGCATGACCTCCTCAAGGGCCTCGAGCTCACTCACGAGGAGTTCGGTCTCGTCCGAGCACGGTGCATCGAACGCGGCGTCCAGTTCCTCTCCACTGCCTTCGACACCGCAGGGCTCGCTTTCCTGGTGAACGAGCTGGGGATCCCTGTCGTGAAGATCGCATCGGGCGACCTCACCTTCGCTCCGCTCCTCGTCGCCGCCGGACGCACCGGCCTTCCCGTGATCCTCTCCACCGGTATGGCCGATCTCGAAGAGATCCGTCGGGCGCTCGGGTTCCTGGCCGTCGGACTGGCCCAGCACAACGGACATCTGTCCGCAGGTGAGCGGGTCACCCCTGACGTCCTCGCACAGGCCTGGGAGATCCGCGACCGCGACGGCTCCTTCGCCGAGCACGTGACGATCCTGCATTGCACGACCGAGTACCCGGCCGCGGATGCGCATCTCAACCTGCGGGCGATGCAGACGATCGCCGACACCTTCGGGCACCGCATCGGGTACTCCGACCACTCCCTCGGGTCTCTGGCCTCCGTGCTCGCGGTCGGCCTGGGTGCCACCGTGATCGAGAAGCACTTCACGCTCGACCCGACGGCGCCCGGTCCCGACCACGCCGCCTCCCTCTCCCCTGCCCAGCTCGCGGAGTTCGTCAACGATCTCCGGCGCGTTCCGACCGTTCTCGGCTCGCCGGAGAAGAAGTGCCAGCCGATCGAGGAGGGCAACCGCTCAGTGGTCCGCAGAAGCCTTGTCGCGACGCGCGACATCGCGGCCGGCGAGCTGATCTCCGACGGCGACGTCGCGTGCTACCGCCCTGCGCTCGGGCGGACCTCTTTCGACTTCTGGGAGATCGTCGGGGCACCCGCATCGCGCTCCTACCGGCGCGGTGAGCTGATCGATGGCTGATGTCCTGCTGCTCGGCGCCGGCGGGCACGCCCGCGCGCTGGTCGCGGCGCTGACGATGAGCGGCATCGACATCCGCGGATATCTGGCTCCGGTGCGCTCCGAGGGCTTCGCAGACCTCGATTGGCTCGGCAGCGACGAGAAGCTCGCCGATTTCGACCCGGCCGAAGTCGAGGTCGTCAACGCCCTCGGATCCACGAAGTCGCTCAGCCTGCGAAGGAAGCTCTACGACCAGGCCACCTCGAAGGGCTTCACGGTGGCCTCCGTGATCCACCCACGAGCATTCATCGATCCGTCGGCGGTTCTCGGGAACGGCGTGCACGTTCTCGTCGGTGCGATCGTCAACGCCGGCACCCGCGTGGGCTCCAACAGCATCATCAACTCCGGCGCGATCGTCGAACACGACACCGTCGTCGGCGATCACTCCCACATCGCTCCCGGCGCCGTGCTCGGGGGTTCCGTGGTCGTCGGGTCGGAATGTCACGTCGGCCTGGGATCCCGTGTGATCCAGGAGGTCGAGATAGGGTCGGGGGGTGTCGTCGGCGCAGGGGCTGTCGTTCTCCATGACGTCGCCCCGCACACGACCGTGGTGGGCGTTCCCGCTCACCCCATCCCCGGAAAGTAAGAGAGGTCCTGCCCGTGAGAGACATGACAGACCTCGTGATCGCGCCGTCGAGCACCATCAGAACGGCGCTCGGCCACATCGACCGTGGTGGACTCCAGCTCGTCTTCATCGAGGATGCGGACCGCCGGCTCGTCGGCGTGCTGAGCGACGGTGACGTGCGCCGCGGGCTGCTCTCCGGCGCCGACCTCGAAGATGCCGTCCACACGGTGATGAACGCGCATCCTGCCGTCGTCTCGCCGACAGCGACGCAAGACGACGTCGAGGAGATCAAGAGTCGGCTCGGCATCCACGTCGTGGCCGTCGTCGACCAGGACCGACGTCTGGTCGACGTCGTCGGTGCCGCAGACCACATCGCGACTCCGCTCACGACGCCGGTCGTGCTCATGGCCGGGGGTCGCGGGCAGCGCCTGTACCCGATCACCAAGGACATCCCGAAACCGCTCGTGCCTCTCGGCGATGTGCCGATGATCGATATCATCCTGGGCCGTCTCCACGATCAGGGATTCCGTCGCGTCCACGTATCGGTCAATCATCTCGGTCATCTGATCGAGGCGCACCTCGGTGACGGTTCGGGCCACGATCTGGAGATCACGTATCTGCACGAACCCGCCCCTCTCGGCACCGCCGGGGCGCTCGCGCAGCTCGCAGGCTCGATGACTGAGCCGTTCGTCGTGATGAACTCGGATCTGCTCACCCAGGTCGACATGCGGCGGATGCTCGCCTTCCACCGTCAGACTCCGGCCGCCGGAACGATCGGCGTGCGCGAGTACGGCTTCGAGATCCCCTTCGGCGTCGTCCGACGCGAGGGCGAGCATGTGGTCGCCCTCGCCGAGAAGCCGTACCATCACGAACTGGTGAACGCCGGGATCTATGTGCTGGCTCCGGAGGCACTCGCCCTTCTGGAGAAGGACGCGTACTGCGACATGCCGACGCTCCTGTCTCGGATGATGGAGGCGGAGCACGCTGTGACCGCCTTCGAGATCCACGAGGACTGGATCGACGTGGGGCGCCCCGAGGACCTCGAACGGGCCAAGCAGGCGTGGGAACGGAGAAGACGATGAGGATCTGCACGATCACGGTGCGCGCCGGTTCCAAAGGTGTCCCCGGGAAGAACCTCAGGGTGGTCGCCGGGAAGCCCCTGTTCGCCCACTCCGTGTCGCAGGCCGCTCAGAGCGGACTGTTCGACGAGGTGGTGGTCTCGAGCGACTCCGAGGAGATCCTCTCCCTCGCACCGTCGTTCGGCGCCACGGGAGTCGTTCGTCGTCCCCCGGAGATGGCCACCGACACTGCGGGCAAGGTTCCGGCCATCGCGCACGCGGTACGCACGACGGAAGAGCGCCTCGGGCGCACCTTCGACGTCTGCGTGGATCTCGATGCGACGAGTCCACTGCGCACGATCGACGACATCCGTGCTGCCGTCGAGCTGTTCGAGCAGTCCACCGTCGACTCGCTCATCACCGGCTCGGAAGCGCGCCGCAACCCGTACTTCAACCTCGTGGAAGAGCAGCCCGACGGCACGGTCGCGGTGAGCAAGAAGCCCGACGACGCCGTGCTCCGGCGGCAGGACGCGCCCCGGTGCTTCGATATGAACGGCTCGATCTATGTGTGGCGTCGAGACGCCCTCATCGAGGAACAGGTCGTCTTCTTCCCCTCGACGATCCTGTACGAGATGCCGGCGGAGAGATCCACCGACGTCGACAGCGAGTTCGACTTCCGAGTCGTCGAATGGCTGATGGGTCAGCGCGACGACGTGTGACGCCGCGCTGACCTCGTCAGAGTGTCCGCGAAACGCCCTCGCGTGCTGACTCGAGTGCGGCCTCGACGACGATGAGCGTGCGAAGGCCCTGAGCCATCGTGACGACGTCCGTCTCCTGTCCGAGGACCGCGTCGCGGAATGCCTCGTGCTCGACGCGCAGCGGCTCCCGCTTCGCGAAGGCGTATCGGGTGACGTCGCCCTCCGAGACCCCGCGGAAGCTCGAGACCGACTCCCATTCCAGGGGAATCGTGCCGTTGGCGTAGAACGTCAGATCGCCGGTGGAGGTGTCTGCGATGAAGGCGCCCTTCTCGCCGGTGACGACGGTGACGCGCTCCTTCATCGGGCTGAGCCAGTTCACGATGTTGTTCACGATCACGCCGGACTTCGTGCGCCCGGCGATCGTGATCATGTCCTCATGCTCGCGACCGCTCTTGAACGCGGTCTGCGCGAAGACGCGCTCGTACTCGCTCTGGACCACCCAGGCGGTCAGATCGACGTCGTGCGAGGCGAGGTCCTTCGCTACCCCGACGTCTGCGATGCGCGAGGGGAACGGGCCCTGACGACGCGTGGTGACCTGGTAGACCGCCCCCAGCTCGTCCGCCTCGATTCGACGTCGGAGCTCCTGCAATGCGGGATTGAATCGCTCTATGTGCCCGACAGCGCCCACGAGTCCCGCGGCGTCGAAGGCCTCGACCATGCGCTGCCCGGCCTCCACACTGTGCGCGATGGGCTTCTCCACCAGCGTGTGCACACCGGCAGCAGCCAGTTTCAGCGCAGCGTCCTCGTGGAATCGCGTCGGGACGGCGACGACGGCGATGTCGATGCCCGCATCGATCAGCGCGTCGATGTCCGGAAGGATCTGCAGATCGCCCGCCACTCCGTGCGGGTCGCCACCCGGGTCGGCGATCGCGACCAGCTCGACGCCGTCGACTTCCCTCAGCACCCGTGCGTGGTGACGTCCCATCATCCCGACGCCGAGGAGGCCCGCTCGCAACGTCATCAGGCGCCGGCCTTCGCGACGGCGTTCACCGCGGCGACGATGCGCTCGAGGTCATCCTGGCTCAGCGACGGGTGCACCGGCAGCGAGGCGACCTCACGGGCCGCGCGCTCGGTCTCGGGAAGATCGAGCCCCGGCGCGAAGTGCGTGAGGGAGGGAAGGCGATGGTTGGGGATCGGGTAGTAGACCCCCGCGCCGACGTTGTACTCGCTCTTGAGGGCTGCGACGAAGCCGTCGCGGTCCTCGGGGACGCGGATCGTGTACTGGTGGTACACGTGCACGGCGCCGTCGGCGACCGGCGGGACGACGACGCCCTGCAGGTTCGCATCGAGGAAGGCCGCGTTGGCCTGTCGCGTCTTCGTCCAGGCGTCGACCTTGGTCAGCTGGACCCGGCCGATCGCTGCGTGGATGTCGGTCATGCGGGCGTTGAACCCGATGACCTCGTTCTCGTACTGCTTCTCCATGCCCTGGTTGCGCAGCAGCTTGACCTGACGGGCGAGCTCGTCGGTCGCCGTCGTGACCATGCCACCTTCGCCGCTGGTCATGTTCTTCGTGGGGTACAGGCTGAACATCGCGAACTCCCCGAACGAGCCCACGGGCCGACCGTCGAGCGAGGCGCCGTGCGCCTGTGCCGCGTCCTCGTAGAGCGCGACACCGCGCTCGGCGGCGAGTGCCTCGAGTTCGCGCATGCGTGCCGGGTGCCCGTAGAGGTGCACGGGCAGGATGCCCTTGGTCTTCGGAGTGATCGCCGCGGCGACGGCCGCGGGGTCGAGCGAGAACGTGTCGGGCTCGATATCGACGAACACCGGCGTTCCGCCCGTGAGCGCCACGGAGTTGCCCGTCGCTGCGAAGGTGAACGACGGCACGATCACCTCGTCACCGGCGCCGACGCCGGCTGCGAGCAGCCCGAGGTGGAGACCGGCCGTGCCGGAGTTCACGGCGACGGAGGGGCGGCCGGGCACGAAGTGCGCGGAGAACTCCTGCTCGAACGCGGCGACCTCCGGCCCCTGCGCGACCATGCCGCTGCGGAGCACCCGATCGACGGCTTCGCGCTCTTCGTCGCCGATGATCGGCTTGGCGGGGGGAATGAACTCGCTCACACGGTCTCCTTGGTCAGTGTTCCGTCGGTTTCGATGTAGTGCGCGCCCGTCGTGGGGCACACCCAGGTCTTCTCGTCTGCACCGCGAGTGAGCGGTACGCCCGACTCCCCGACCCAGCCGATGCGTCGCGCGGGGACTCCGGCGACGAGCGCGTATGCCGGCACGTCCTTGACGACGACGGCGCCGGCGGCGACCGTGGCCCATGCGCCGATGGTCACCGGAGCGACGCACGTCGCCCTGGCTCCGATCGCGGCACCGCGCTCGATGGTGACGCCCACCGGCTCCCAGTCATGCGCACTCTTGATCGACCCGTCCGCGTTGATCGCGCGCGGGTAGGTGTCGTTGGTCAGGACGACGGCCGGGCCGATGAACACGCCGTCTCCCAGTCGTGCCGGTTCGTAGACGAGGGCGTAGTTCTGCACCTTGCAGTTGTCGCCCATCACCACGCCGGTGCCGATGTAGGCCCCGCGGCCGACGATGCAGTTCTCGCCCAGTCGGGCGTCTTCACGCACCTGAGCGAGGTGCCAGATCGAAGACCCGTCGCCGATGGTCGCGTCAGGTGAGACATCGGCGGATTCGACGATCCGCACGTGAGGAGATTGGGTCACTTCGCACGCTTTCTGCACCACCAGGACATGGCAGTCGCGCATCCGAGTCTATCGCCCGAACAGAGCTGTCCCTGTGAATGGCGGATACCACGGACACGCCCTGACAGAATAGGAGGATGAGCGAAACACCCGACGGCCCCGTGCCGGACACCGCCGCATGGATCGTGATCCCGCTCTACAACGAGGAGACCGTGATCGCGGGCGTCATCACGAGCCTGCTTCCGCACTTCGCCAACGTCGTCTGCGTCGACGACGGCTCCTCCGACGGATCTGCCGAGGTCGCCGCCCGCGCCGGAGCCCACCTCGTGCGCCACCCGGTGAACCTGGGGCAGGGCGCCGCGCTGCAGACGGGTATCGAGTACGCCCTCGCCCACGCGAGCTGCGAGTACATCGTCACCTTCGACGCCGACGGGCAGCACCGGATCGTGGATGCCCTCGAGATGCTCGAGGTCGCACGGGAGGACGACGTCGCGATCGTCTTCGGCTCGAGGTTCCTCGACGATCGCACCAACCCCGGGTGGGTGAAGAAGGTCGTCCTGAAGACGGCGATCTGGGTGACGAACATGACGACGGGCATGAAGCTCACCGACGCGCACAACGGTCTCCGGGTGATCCGCCGGGATGCCGCCGAGAAGGTGCAGCTGAAGCAGGACCGCATGGCGCACGCCACAGAGATCGTCCTGGAGCTCGGCAAGACGGGCCTGCCCTGGCGCGAGCACCCCGTCGAGCTGCTGTACACCGACTATTCCAAGGGCAAGGGGCAGAGCGTGCTCAACTCGGTCAACATCCTCGTGGATCTGGTGGTGAGGTGACCATGTGGATCCAGTTCCTCCTCATCGCCGCCATCATCGTCCTCGGCCTCGTGGTGATGCGCCGCACGGGCGCCGACAGCCATCTCGCGATCCGCCGCATTCTGATGATGCTCTTCATCCTCGCGGCGATCCTGTCGGTGCTGTTCCCCCAGTGGCTCACGTGGGTCGCATCGCTGATCGGAGTGGGTCGAGGCACCGACCTGCTCCTGTACGCGCTGGTGCTGATGTTCCTCGCGTTCGTGTACACGCAGTACCGGCGCAACAACGCGCTGCAGCGCCAGCTGACTCTCCTCGCACGCAAGATCGCGCTGGTCGAAGCTCAGCAGGTGGAGTCGACGGAAGAGGCCCCGGGCCGCGAGGACGCGGACCGCTAGGGATCGTCGGCCGCGCGGTTCGTCGTCGGCCTCTCCCGCTGACCTGCCCTCGCGTCGACTCGAGGACGCGATTCCGGTCGCGACGAGCGTGCAGGGCTTTGCGTGCCGGCGACCTCCTGGCCGTCTAGAGGCCGCAGGCGGTGATCCGCCACACCGAGGCATCCCCGACGGAGTCGACCAGCTCGAAGCCCGGCTGTCCGGCGAAGTCGGTGAATCCGGGCATCTTGAACCGGCCTGCCGTGGTCTCGCCCGGGCCGAAGTCGATCACGAACTCGGGGTTGTCGAACGCGGCAAGCGCCTCGCACACCTCCGGATTCTCGCCGACGTCGCGAAGTCCTTCGGCGAGCGTCGTCCAGTCGTCACCACTCGGCGGCGACCAGGTGCGGGGAATCGCGTCCACTCCGGAGAGCGCGAAGGCGAAGCCCATCCCCGTGGACGGATTCCCGATCACGCGCGATTCGGGCGGCAGCGTCTCGGGCAGCCGTTCCAGGAGTTCACGCTCGTCCGTCGAGAGATACGTCTCGTCATCGATCGCGTATCGCGACTGATCGTCGGTGATGCCCTCGGTGATGAGCGGAAGCTGCGTGACCGGAATGGTGATGAGGAGCACTCCTCCGACGGCGGCGATCGATGCGATCGCAGCCCACGGCGCCCAGGCGCGACGATCGGCCCGGAGGAAACGATCTGCGGCCGCGAAGACCGCCCAGGTGAGCCCGACGGCCGCGAGCGGCACGACGACGAGCGGCAGCAGCGCCGCAAGCCGATAGGGGTCTGCGTACCAGGGGCCGATGAGGTAATGACGCACGCCTGCCCGGTCGATGGCCGCGGCGACGAAATAGAGCAGCCCGAGACCGAGCCAGCCGGTCGCGAGCCACCGGAGGTCAGGCACCCGAACCGCGACGACCAGGCCGACGAGCATGAGGATGCTCATCGCGATCTGCATCGGGAGGTCGACCAGGCCGTTGGTCAGCAGGTCGAGAAGCGCACCCCACTCGGTCTCGAACGTGCCCCAGTGCGAACCGGGTCCCGTGCGTGCGACCACGAACCAGATGAGGCCCCCGACGCCCCACACCGCGGCCAATCGCAGCAGCGTGTTCACGCGTGACGGCCTGTCGTCCGACAGCGCCCTGTTGACGACCCACCAGGTGAGGATGCTGACGGCCAGCAGCAACCAGGCGAGGAGGCCGGCCGGTTGCGCGAGGCCGATCGCGACAGCCGCGGCAGCGAGCATCACGATCACGATGACCGGTCGGGCGCGCCGGAGTCCCATCCCGTCGCCTCGCCACCAGTCGGGCATCACGAGGACGAGCGCCGTGGCCGCGGGGATCAGGGCCACGGAGAGGGCGTTCGGGTACAGCACACCCCACTGCAGCATGAGCAGCGGGAAGGCGAGCAGCGCGGGAGCGAGCGCCGCCGCGAATCCCGCGGCGACGATCGACCGCTCAGGGCGGGATCGCTGCACGGCCTCACGGGTGAGCCACGCGATTCCGGGCACCCAGATGGCGGTCGAGATCACGAGTGACACGGCGTTGATCGCCGCGGGGAGGTCGGCTCCCGAGAGCTCGGCGACCGTGAGCACCACCGCGTGCCACGCCGCCGGATAGAACGCGGTCGATCCGATGACGGCACTGAGGCCGAAAGATGACACGTCGCCGGTCTCCTGCGCGAATCGCAGGGCGTTCAAGTGGAAGACGGCATCGTTCGTCTGCGAGACCGCATCCGCATCGCCGATGTAGAAGCCGATACGAAGGGCCCCCAGGACGATTCCGACCGCCAGCCCCGCGAGCAGGATCCACGCGACGCGCACTCGCGCGCCCTCATGCCTCTCCGCTCGGCCGAGGAGAAGGCCGACGCCCCAGACGATGGCGACGAAAGCGGCGCTCCCGGCGAGGATCCACGGCAGGCTCCACGGGACGCCGATCCAGCCGTAGACGATGGCGAGCACGGCGATCACCGCGACGCTGGCCACGGGCGCGAGAGCGACGAGTGCGAGTCTGCCGACGCGGAAGGGCATGACCAGCAGAACGCCGAGCCCCATCAGCAGCGCGATCGCCGCCAGGATGGCCGGCAGCTGGGCGATCCAGGTGTCCATCAGGCGTCCACGAGGGCGATCGCGCCTTCGATCTCGCCGTCGTAGATGACTTCGCCCTTGTTGATCACCACACCGCGAGTGCAGAGCTCGCGCACCATCTCCATGTCGTGGCTCACGACGACGAGCGTCTTGCCGTGCGAGATGAGCTCTTCGAACTTCAGGCGGCACTTCTCACGGAAAGGCGCGTCACCGACCGACAGGATCTCGTCGACGAGGAGCACGTCGAGCTCGACGTGGATCGCCACCGAGAAGGCGAGCCGCATGAACATGCCGGACGAGTAGTGCTTGACCTCCTGGTCGATGAACTGCTCGATCTCACTGAACGCGACGATCTCGTCGTAGCGCGCCTCGATCTCGTGCTTCTTCATCCCCAGGATCGCCGCGTTGAGGAACACGTTCTCCCGGCCGGACAGCTCCGGGTGGAATCCCGCGCCGACCTCGATGAGGCCGGCCACACGGCCGCGAGTCAGGACTTGACCGTCATCCGGCTCCATGACACCGGATACGAGCTTGAGGAGTGTCGACTTTCCCGAGCCGTTGAGACCGAGGATGGCCACGGACTCCCCCTCGCCGATGACGAGGTCGATTCCCTTGAGCGCCTCGAACTCGCTGGTGAGCTTGCGTCGCTTGATCCACGACACGACCGTGTCCTTCAGGGAGAAGGCGTGGTTGAGGGTGAACTTCTTGCGCACTCCGTCGACGATGATGCTCGGACGGAGCTCTGCCTGCTGACTGGTCATAGATCCTGCGCGAACCTTCCCTCGAGACGTCGGAAGACGAGCTGTCCGACGAGGAGCGTGCCCACCGCGATCAGGAACGTCCACAGTGTGTTCCAGGCGAGTCCCGGAGGCATCTCGACCATCGGCTGCGCCGCCGTGACCATCCCCTCGGTCGCCGGACGCCAGAAGGCGAAGTGGAAGAGCTCGACACCCTGTGTGATGGGGTTCAGGAGGTAGAGCTCCACGAGCCAGGAGGGCCAGTGCAGCCGGTTGACCACGGCCTCCTGCACCATCGTCCACGCGTACAGCACGGGCGACGCCCAGGTCGCCAGCAGCAGCATCAGCTCGACGATGTTCTCCGCGTCGCGATAGCGGACGTTGAGGGCGCCGAAGAAGAGTCCGAGACCCAGCGAGAAGATCATCACGATGAGCATCCCGGCGAGGATCGCGAGCACGGAAAGCACGGAGATGTGCGCGAACCAGCCCAGCAGGATGCAGACGAACAGCAGCAGACCCACCTGCGGGAGGAAGTGCACGAAGGCGACGATCACCGAAGAGACGGCGAAGAGCTGACGCGGCAGGAAGACCTTGCGCACCAGGGGGGCGTTGCCCACGATCGACGTGGTCGCGTTCTTGAAACCCTCCGAGAAGAGGTTGATCACGACGATGCCGGAGAACAGGTAGACGGCATAGTTCGGGATGTTGTGGTCCAGCTGCATGAAGATGCCGAGGACGACCCAGAACACGAGGAACTGCGCGGCCGGACGGACATAGGACCACGTCCATCCCAGGACCGAATTGCGGTAGCGCGTCGTCACACCCGTGCGGACGAGCAGGCGCAGAAGGTAGCGCCAGCGCACGACATCGATCAGTCCACGGCTCTTGCCTGGGATGTCGAAGTCGGAACGCGGGACGGCGGCGAAAACATCAGAGGTGTCAGTCACGGGCTCACTCACTCGGCGGCGGCGAACCCCGCCGCATCCTTTTCATCCTATGACACCGAAGCTCGGCGTCCGCTGCAGGCGCCCCGGTGCGGGGTGCCTGCAGCGGGTGTGCCCGTGCTCACTTCGTGTACTGCAGGGTGCCTCGCTCGAACGTCTGACTGCAGGTGTTGCCCGAGCAGGTCTCGGCGCTCGTGGGCCACCCCAGGTCGCCGCGGATCCAGCCGCGTGCGCTGTACAGCGTCATCATCGCGGTCGAGGACGCGAAGGTCCCACGCGCGGACGTGTGGATCCAGCCGCCCACGAAGCCCTGCGCGAAGCCGTTGCCGTTCGGGTCGGTGACGTTCTGGAGCGCCGTGTAGGCGTAGCCGAGGGTTCCGGTCGCACCGCCCATGGAGGTGTACAGCTTCTGGATCTCGGCGTTCTTCGACGTGAAGAAGACCTCGCCCGACGTCCCTGTCCTGACCTGGATCGTCCCACCCGCGAAGGCCTGCTTGCAGGCATCGGCGGTACAGGTCACCGCACCCGTGGGCCAGCCGAGAGAACCGCGGAGCCAGCCCGCGGAGCTGTACACGTTCATGATGGCCTTCGTGGAGACGAAGGTTCCGGCAGCGTAGGAGTGGATCCAGCCGCCGTCGAACGCCTGCGCGAAGCCGTTGCCATTCGGGTCGCTGACCACCTGGAGGTCCCCGACGGGGTATCCGAGCGCTCCTGTGGCACCACCGGCGTCGTTATACGCCTTCTGGATCGCGGCATTCTTCGATGTCAGGATCGCGACGGCGGATTCGCCCCGCACGTAGCGGATCGTTCCGCCGCTGAACGCCTGGGCACAGTTTCCGCCGTTGCATGTCTCGGCGCCGATGGGCCATCCGAGCGGACCACGCAGCCATCCAGCAGCGCTGTACGCCTTCATGATCACCGAGGAGGACGAGAACGAGCCCTTCGCGGAGGAGTGGATCCAGCCCCCCGCGAACTTCTGCGATGTTCCGTTCCCATTCGGGTCGGTCACGGCAGTCTCCGGACCGGTCGGCCAACCGAGCTGCCCCCGGACCCAGCCCGCGGCGCTGTACGCCGTCATGACGGCGTTCGACGACGAGAACGATCCGGCATCCGAGGAGTGGATCCAGCCCCCCGCGAACTTCTGCGAGACTCCGTTTCCGTTCGGATCGGTGACGACGGTCTCCGCACCCGTCGGCCAGCCCAGCTCGCCACGGAGCCATCCTGCGGCGCTGTAGGCGGACATGACGCGGGTCGACGAGGAGAACGTTCCGGTCGACGACGACGAGTGGATCCAGCCGTTCGCGAATCGCTGGGCATCGCCGTTGCCCTTGGGATCGGTGATGTGCTGCACCGGAGCGGCGGGGGCTCCGAGCGGGCCGGAGTCACCGCCTGCGCTCTGATGTGCACTGCGGATGGCCGCCGTCACGGCTGTGCCGTCGGAACCCGCGGTCGCCGCCGTCAGCTTCCCCTTGGCGAATGTCTGGGAGCAGCCGAGGTCGTTGCACGTCTCAGCGGACGTCGGCCAGCCGAGCGACCCGCGCACCCAGCCCGCCGCCGAGTACGCGGCCATGAGCTGGGACGACGTCGCGAACGTCCCCTTGGAACTGGAGTGGATCCAGCCGCCGGTGAACGCCTGCGCGTACCCGTTGCCGTTCGGGTCGGTGACCTTCTGCGTCGCGCGCAACGGATATCCCAGGGGACCCGACGCTCCGCCGGACGCCTGGTAGACGGAACGGATGGCGTCGTTGGTGACCTCGGACGCCGGTCCTGCCGGTCCGCCCTTCTCGTACTGCAGCACGCCGTTCTGGAATGCCTGGGAGCAGGTCGTGCTCGTGCACTTCTCCGCGCCGACCGGCCATCCGTACGCGCCGCGGACCCATCCGAGCTTGCTGTAGGCCGTCATGATCGTCGTCGAAGAAGCGAAGGTCCCCTTCGCCGAGGAGTGGATCCACCCACCGTCGAAGCGCTGCGCAACGCCGTCGCCGTTCTTGTCGATGACCGTCTGGGTGGCCGTCACGGCGTAACCGAGCGAGCCGCCCGACCCGCCCTGCGCGTTGTACACCGTCTTGATCTGTGCGTTGTCGACGGGAGGGATCACGTACGCCGGCTGTCCCGACGAGAAGCGGATCGCGCCGCCGGCGAACGTCTGCAGGCAGCCCAGAGAGTCGCACTGCTCCGCGCTCGTCGGCCAGCCGAGTGGGCCGCGCAGCCAACCCGCTGCGCTGTACGCGGTCATCACCGTGCTCGACGATGCGAACGTGCCCTTGGCGGAGGAATGGATCCACCCCTTGTCGAACTTCTGCGAGATGCCGTTCCCGTTCGGGTCGGTCACCGCTTTGGGCGTGTCAGCGGGATAGCCGAGCTTGCCTGTCAGCCCGCCCTGGGCGGTGTACGTCTTGTAGACGTCCCCATAGACCGTGACAGGGCCCAGAGCACGCGTCCACGTGATCACGCCCTTCGCGTAGAACCACGTGCATCGCGCGCTCGCCGAGGTGCACTTGGGCGCCGCCTCCGCTGCACCCAGGACGCCGGAAGCACCGCCGAGAGCTTGATACTCCTGCGCGATCGTGGCGAGCGGGTCGACCGTCTGCGTCGATCCGAACCAGTCGGTGTAGTAGTTGTAGAAGTTGCGGTTGCCGTATGCCGAGCACCCGTCACCCTCGCCGTAGCCTGCCCGAAGGGCGGCCGCGTTCGGCTGGTACGGCGTGTAGTAGTACAGCGCCGAGGTGGCCTTGTTCGCCACGTACACCGGGGCGGAGCCGCACGAGGCGTTCGGGTTGTAGAGGATGTTCCAGGTCTTGCCCGGGGCGTACCACTGGAACCACTTTCCCTCCATGTAGATCTGCATCTGGCGAGCGGCGCCGTAGATCTGGTGGAAGAAGCCGATGTAGTTCGGGTCGCAGGGCGCGGTGTCGGGGCAGCCTTGTCCGAGCGCGATCCGATAGCGCCATGCGCTCGGCCACGTGTGGGTGATGAGACCCTGCTCCTTCTGGAGCATGACGATCAGCACCTGCGGATTGATGTTGCAGGCCTGCGCGACGCGGTAGATGATGCGTGCGGCGGACTCGTTCGCGGCACCCGAGTAGCCGGAGCAGTAGGCATCCCCCGGACGGGTGACCGTCGTCATCGAGAAGTCCTTGAGGCAGATGATCGGCTCGTTGTTCTCGTCTCTGCCCCCGAGGCATCGGGAGACCTTGCTGTTGAAGAAGCTCTGGATCTCCGCCTCGGTCATCGTGTTCTTGTTGGTGAACGCGGCATCGCTGATGAGGTTTCCCGGGTTGAAGCCCGCCAGCGTCGTCTTCACGCGCGCCGTGGCGGCAGGGTCGACGGATGCGCTCGCGACGCTCGCCACGGAAGAGGAGACGGATGCCTGGGCGGCAGCGGCTGGGGCCACCGTACCGATCACCAGGGCGGAGACAGCGAGGAAACAGATGAGGAGTGGGGCGGTCCTCAGGGTGTTTCGCGAGCGTGGGGCACGTCGAGACATGTGACCAGTGTGACGGAAGTTGCAGGATGATGCCACTGTTGCACCATTTGTGCCACAGGATTCCGGCGTGTCGCCCTTTTGTGCAGGTGGCTCCCAGCCGACTACAGGTCGGCGTGCAGGCCCCAGAGTCGCTCTGCCGAGCTGGCCCAGGAGAACGCCCGCGACCGGTCGGCTGCGAGGACGTGAAGCCGTTCTGCGGACGCGGTCGTCGCCTCGGCCACCGCGTCGGCGATCTCCTCGGACGCGACCAGCATCCCTCCGTCGGCGATGACGTCGTGGTGGGATCCGCTGTCGACGGCGATGATCGGGATACCGAGCGTCATCGCCTCGACCGCCCGCCACGGCCATCCGGCCACGGGGCTCGTCGCGGCGTAGGCCGACGCTCCCGCCAAGACCGCCGCTCGGTCCGGGACCGACAGCGCGCCCCTCACATGCGCGCGACGTTCGGGGAGCCCCGCTGCGGAGGCGACCTCGGCATAGCGGGGCTCAGTACCCTCTGCAGCGTCGATCACGACGGCGTCGACCCCCGCTGCCACCGCTCCGCGGAAGCCTTCCTGCAGGGTCGAGTCGGATCCCGTCAGGACCACGTACTCAGCGGGCAGCGACAGCGCTGCCCTGCGCTCGGCGGCATCGCCCGGAGCCGCGAATCGGTGCGGCGGGGCGCCGGCGATGACTCTGACGCGATCACCGAGACGCGCGATCTCGGACAGTCGCTCGGCGACCGCATGCGAGGGCACGACCACGGCGTCGGCGTGCTTCACCGCACGGCGGAGCATTCCGCGCTGCCAGGCGACGAGGCTCTTGGGCAACAGCTCGGGCGCGTCCCAGGCGCGCAGATCCCACAGCGTGACGGTGGTCTGATCGTTGTCGTGGACCCGATCGTGACGTACGAGGGGGGCCAGCATCGTCGGCGAGTGGATCATCCCTCCCCCGACACCGGGTGCGATGCCGAGCTGCCAGGACGCGGCCAGTTCGCGCCGCGCGAGTCCGAGGGTGCGCACATCCCCCACTCCCGCGATCGACACCTCCGAGCCCGCCGGGACGATGACATCCACCGCGCAGCCGGAAGGAGCGGTCGCGACGAGCCCGACGGCGAGATCCACCGAGGCCGAGGCCTGATCGGGGTCGACGACCTGCACGAGCTGATCCAGAACAACACGCAGCCGAGCACCCATGTGTTCAGGCTATCCTCGCCGCGCCACTCCCCCTGGAGCGCACCGCCCGCGCCGCGCGAATGTCAGCGTTCCCACAGAATTCGGCCACCACCCGCGCAGCGGTTCGTGCTTGAATGCTCGGGTGAGCGATGGTCGACTTCCCGTCCGGCGCCGATGGATCGGGTGGACCGTCGGCGTCCTGTTATCGCTGCTCATCATCGCGATCGGCTGGGTCACGGTCCGTGGCATCGGGGCCGTGAACGACCTCCAGGAGGTCGCCAAGGGCGCGACCCAGCTGAAGAAGTCGATCGCGGCCGGCGACATCGAGGGCGCGGAGCCGATCGCTCGGGGCATCGCGCGCAGCGCCGCATCAGCGGCCGATCTCACGTCGGACCCGGTCTGGCAGGCATTCGGCTACGTGCCGTGGCTGGGACCGAATTTCCGCGCCGTGAGCGAGATCGCCGACATCGCCGATGACGTCTCCGCAGATGCCCTCACCCCGCTCCTCGACGTGGCCGACGGCCTCGACCTGGCGAGCCTCGGTTTCCAGGGAGGGACCATCGATCTCGCCCCATTCGCAGAGATAGAGAAGCCGCTCGGCACCGCCAGCACCGCACTCAGCGCCGCCGAGGTGCAGGCGCGACGGATCGACGCCGACGCCACCCTCCCGCCGCTCGCGGAGGCGATCGGCCAGATGCGATCCGCCGTCACGGAGGCGGCGACGGCGGTCGGCTCCCTTCACGGCGCCGCCGTACTCCTGCCGACCATGCTCGGAGGCGAAGGGCCCCGCAACTACGTCCTGGCGATGCAGAACAACGCCGAACTGCGATCCTCGGGCGGAATCATCGGATCCATCGCCCTGCTGCACGCGGAGAACGGAACGATCACCCTCCACAACCAGGCTTCGGTGCGGGACTTCCCCACCCTCGACACGCCCTTGCCACTGAGCGAATCCACGATCGCGCTGTTCGAGGACCGCCCCGGGCGCTACCTCCAGAACATCACCAGCATCCCCGACTTCGCCGAGGCCGGAGAGACCATCGCGGCCCGCTGGACGGGGCGCTTCGGCGGAACCGTCGACGGCGTCATCGCCGTGGACGCCGTCGTCGCGGAGAACCTGATGGCCGTCACCGGCGACCTCGCCTTCGGGCCCTTCACCGCGACGTCCGACAACGTCACGGACATCCTCCTCTCCGAGATCTACGCCGCCGTCCCCGATCCTGCCGTGCAGGATGAGATCTTCGCGCAGGCCGCGAGCGCCCTCTTCAGTGCTGCTCTGTCGGGCGGCGATCCGAAGGCGCTGATCGGGGCACTGGCGAAGTCGGCCGACCAGGGACGGATCCGCATTTGGAGCGCGCACGAGGATGAGGAGTCCCTGCTCGCCGCGTCCGATCTGGGGGGCACGATCCCCGACGACAGCGCCGATGCGACGTACGTGGGCGTGCTGATGAACGACAGCACCGGCGGCAAGATGGACTACTACACCCGCGCCTCGTTCACGACTTCCGTCGGCACCTGCAACGGCGCCCCGACGACTCAGGTACGTGTGACCTGGACGAACACGGCTCCCGCGGATGCGGCGACCTCGCTGCCTCCGTACGTCACGGCCGACGGCTATTACGGAGTTCCGGCCGGCACCGTGAGGACCCTCATCGCCGTGTACGGGCCGGACGGCGCCACACCGTCGCACCTCGATCGCGACGGAAAGGAAGAGGGTGTGCAGACGGCCATGCTCGGCGACCGCTCCGTGGTTCAGCACGAGGTGTCGCTGGCCCCCGGGGAGTCCACCACGATCACGGTGGAGTTCCAGGGGACGGGCGCCGGAGAGCGGCTCACCGAGCTGCTCCACACGCCCCTGATCGAGACTCCGGACACGACACGAGAACCGCTGACCTGCGCATCGTGACTTTCCCCGCTCGATAGGGTACTGTCGACTCACTGGGGAATATCTGGAGTCTGCAAACCTGCCGTGGGGGCAGGGAGACTCCACGCAGTCGGATGCAGGGGTGTATCCGGGGGCGATTCCGCGTGAAATTCTGGGGAGAAATCATGCTGAAGAAACTGGCTGCCATCAGCCTTACCGCTGGCGCGCTCGTACTCGTCGCGCCCGCCGTCGCAACCGCTGCGCCGACAACTGTTCCGGCCGCGTCGTCCGACGGCTACCCGTCACCTCCCGGTGTCAAGGTCGGCGATCCGATCATCGACATCTGCGAGGTCTCGACCATCGTGTTCGGACCGGGCTACTTCCTGCCGTCCGAGAACGTGAACGTCTCGGTCTCCGGCCTCAACGCCGGGAAGGCCGCCGTCTCCGGCAACACCGCCGCGGCTGACGGAAGCCTGACGCTCACGTTCCGCCCGCCCTCCAACGGCGAGGGCTCGTACGCCATCGCCTTCGGTGGCTCGCGTTCGTACACTGCCACCATCACGGTGTCGCACGGCCACGATGCGGCCTCGACCTGCGACCACGACCCCGCAGTCGCCCCCGCGGGCTCCGAGCTGCCGCTCACGGGCGGCGGTATCGAACTGGCACTCACCGGCGGAAGCGTGTCGCCCTGGGTGCTCGGCGGTGGCGCCGCAGCGCTCGTCGCCGGTGGCGCCCTCGTCGCCGTCGGCGCATCTCGCCGCAAGCGCGCCTAGGTCCGGCTGCCGCCTCGCGCGGTGGTCGACTGGACGACGGTGATCCCTCCCCCTCCGATCACCGTCGTCTGGTGCATCCCGGTGGGCACACCGGAAGCCCACGGCTCGTCCTCCCTCGCAGGCGACAGCCGTGGGCTTTAACGTGCCCGCTGGCTGATTCACGCTGCGCACCGTCACCGCTCGATGAACGGGTGGGCGCTCGTGCTCACGGCGCAGGCGTGGGAGTCTCCGTCGGCGGATGCAGCTTCTGCTGGATCAGGTCGTGGATGAACGCGTAGTCGGGCTGATGCTCATCCACTCCGAAGTCCGGCGTGAGCTCGATCGTCGTGACCGGCTGTTCCTTCGCCTTGAGCATCAGGTCGAAGAACTCCGGAAGCTTGTCCGACGGCAGGTCGGTGCTGATCAGTGCCGTCCCCGCCGCTGCCACCTCGTTGAACCGCGTGAGCACCGTCTGCGGTGTGAACTGGGCGAGGATCGCCTCCTGCAGTTCCCGCTGGCGCTTCATCCGATCCCAGTCGCTGGTCGTGTAGCGCGAACGGGCGTACCACTGCGCGGTGTCACCGTCCATCCGCTGGTCTCCGGGCTCGATCCAGCCGATCGCCCACTCGTTCACATCGGTGCCGGTCCACCCCTCCGGAGGCCCTCCCTTGGGCAGACGCTCGGTGACGTTGATCTGCACACCGCCGAGTGCATCGACGAGCTCAGCGAAGCCGTGCATGTCGACGAAGACGTAGTACGGGATCTCGATCCCGAGAACACCCTCTGCCGCGTCCTTCGTCGCCTCGATACCGGGTTCGGATCCCTTCGCCGCCGCGTCCGGGTAGAGCCCGGCGCCGCCGTCTTCTCGACAGACCTCCGCGGCGTTGCGGACGTGATTCATCCAGCCGTTCCACCCGCAGGTCGACGAACCGTGCCCCTCGAAGCCGTTCGGATACAGCTCCTGCATCGGGCTGCCGTCGCTGAAGGGGGCGTTCGGGAGCTCACGCGGAATGCCGGTGATCGTCACGGCGCCGGTGTCGGCGTTGACGGAGACCACCGAGATGCTGTCGAACCGCATGGAGTCGCGTCCGTCACCGCTGTCCGCACCGAGGAGCAGGATGTTGTAGTAGCCGTCGCTCGGCTCGACACTGGGGCCGCTCTGGCCGAAGATCGCGCCGATCGTGCTGCGCACCGAGCCCACCGCGGTGGCCGCATAGCCGGCACCGCCGCCCACGAGGCCCAACAGCACGAGCGCGACGACCGGGATGGCAAGGCGCGAGGGGCCGGGGACCTTCACGAGCCGCACCAGACGCAGAGCATCGAACGTCAGCACGGCCCAGAGCACGATATACCCGACGAGCAGCACCTGGATGATCGTGAGGACTGCCGCCGAGAAGAATCCTCCGCCGATCGTGAGCCATAGCAGCACCGGCCGGGCGAACAGTGCGAGACCGAGACCCACGATCACGAGGAACCAGGCGAGCAGCGTCGCGCCGAGGCCGAAACGGCCGAGTCGGCGGTTGCCTGCGAGAACCTGAGCGGATCCGGGGATCAGGAGATTCAGGGCGACGAGCCACCAACCACGCTTGGCCATCGTCCCCGCGTCGGCGACATCCGGATGCCGCAACGGTCGGGTCTCGATGAGCGGGCGCCGTGTTGCGCGCGGAGGCGCAAGGGTCACAGCGAGCCCTTCAACCGTTCGTTCTTCTCCTCGACCTGCGCCTCGAGATCACGGGCGTAGGACTCGACCCTGTCAGCGAGCCCGGTGTCTGCGGTCCCGAGGATCCGTGCCGCGAGGAGTCCGGCGTTGCGCGCCCCGCCGATGGACACGGTCGCCACGGGGATCCCCGCGGGCATCTGCACGATCGAGAGCAGGGAGTCCATACCGTCGAGGTACGCGAGCGGCACGGGCACGCCCACCACGGGAAGCGGAGTCATCGACGCGAGCATCCCCGGAAGGTGTGCTGCTCCCCCGGCCCCGGCGATGATCACGCGGATGCCTCGGGAGCGCGCCTCACGCGCATACGACATGAGCTTGTCGGGTGTGCGGTGCGCCGACACGACCTCGACCTCGTGCGGGATGCCGAAGTCGGTGAGCGCCTGAGATGCGTCGCTCATGACGCGCCAATCGGAGTCGGATCCCATCACGACGCCGACCAGAGGAGCGGCGGAGGAGTGCAGTGGCTCGGTCACCAGATCAGGCTACGGTCTGCCGCTGGGAGAAACCCCGAACGGCGCGCCTCTTGTCGTGCATGTCTCGCCCGATGATCCTCGTCGCGCGGACGGGAATCAGAGGAAATGCGCGGCTGTGGCTCGCGCGACATAGACCGCATCGTCGAGATCGTCATCCGCCACGTTGACGTGACCGACCTTGCGACCGGGCCGGGGCGCCTTGCCGTAGGTGTGGATCTTCGCCTGCGGATGCTCCGACATCGCCGCGACGAAACGCTCCTCGAGCGTCCCCTCCGCCGGACCGCCGAGGATGTTCACCATCACCGACCAGGCCGCCCGGGGAGCCGTGCTGCCCAGGGGAAGATCGGCGACCGCGCGCAGATGCTGCTCGAACTGCCCGGTGACGGCGCCGTCCTGACTCCAGTGCCCACTGTTGTGCGGTCGCATCGCGAGCTCGTTCACGAGGATGCGCTCATCGTCGGTCTCGAACAGCTCGACGGCGAGCATCCCCGTCACGCCGAGGCCTTCCGCGATCGTGCGCCCGATCTCCTCGGCGACCTGTCCGAGGCGTTCGGCGGCTGCCGGCGCGGGTGCGATGACCTCGGCGCACACACCGTCGCGCTGCACCGTCTCGACGACGGGGTACGCGACGATCTCGCCGCTGGGACGACGCGCCACCTGCTGGGCGAGCTCACGCACGAACGGAACGAGCTCTTCGACGAGCAGCGCATCGTCGACGGCCAGCGCATCGAGCCAGTCCTGCGCCTCCGCGGCGGCACGAACGACGCGCACGCCCTTGCCGTCGTAGCCTCCGCGCGGGGTCTTCACGACACCCGCGCCTGCGTGGGCGTCGAGGAACTCCTGCAGCTCTGCGAGGTTGCGGACCGCGGCCCAGTCCGGCTGCGGAACGCCGAGCTCGGCCAGACGCGCGCGCATCACCAGCTTGTCCTGCGCGAACTGGAGAGCATCGGGACCCGGGTGGACGACCACACCGTCAGCGACGAGTGCGCGCAGGATGGACTGCGGCACATGCTCGTGGTCGAACGTCACGACGTCGACGTCCGCGACGAACGCACGCACCGCCTCGAGATCGCGATAGTCGCCGACGGACGTCGCGGCGAGGCCGGCGGACATCCCCTCGTCTTCAGCGAGCACCCGCAGGTCGAGGCCGAGCTCGACCGCCGGAGCGATCATCATCCGGGCCAGCTGTCCTCCGCCGATCACGCCAACACGCAACGCCATGTGCCGTCTCCATTCGTCTGCCACCATTCTCCCGCACCCGCGCAGGAGGATTCGACATGCTTCGACGTCCGGAGTCGCCCACCGGTCCCGAGACCGACGGCGGTCACAGAGGAGCGGGCTCGTCTCCACCCGCTTGCGCGTCACGATGCGCCAGGATCTGACCGACCTCGATCTGATCGGCCAGCGTCTCGTGCACGAGGGTCACGTTCGGCACGTTCGCCAGACGGAGCGGCGCGTCGACCCCGTTCGACAGGGTGATCGTCCCCGAACCCCACATGCGCTGCAGCGGCCCGCGTCGAACGGCGATCGTGTAGCCCCGGGCGTGAGACATCTCGCGGCGCCGACGGGCACCGACGCCGTAGTGCGCGATGACGCGTCTGGTCGTGACAGTGGTGCTCCGCGAGTACCAGACCACGAACGGGATCACGACCGCGACGACGACCAGCACGCCTGCCGCGGTGAGCAGCATCCAGTTCTCGAACCCCGCCGGCAGGTTGCCGTAGAAGTACGCGGTGGCTCCGAACGTCGCGATGAGGACGAGTGCCGACCAGAAGAGGCGACGCGCGTGGCCGCGGAAGCGCGCGATCAACAGCTCCTCCGAAGGCGTACCGGGCGGCGGCATCAGAGGCCGACCGCCGAGCGTCACAGGCTGGGTCACCCCACCATTGTGCCCGTGTTCTCTGACATCGCCGTCTGTGCTGCGGCGTGTCAGCCTTCGGCTCGGCGCACGTGGACGACGTCACCGGCCGAGATCGCGCGCTCGGCACCCTCCGAGACGACCAGCAGGCGTCCTTCCGCGTCGAGTGCGGTCGCGATCCCTTCGACGACGCGATCGCCGGGCAGTGCCACGCGGACCGCCTGCCCCAGAGTCGCGCACCGCGCGGTCACGGCATCGTGCAGACCGCTCGCCACGGCGTCGCCCGCGCCGACGAGGTCGGAGAGACGACGTCCGAGCGCTGTGAGGTAGGCGGCGAGCAGGCGGTCCTCGTCGACTTCGACGCCCGATGCGGCGAACGATGTCGCCGTGGGGACGGGAAGCTGCTCCGCCGTCATGGCGGTGTTCACCCCCGCGCCGACGATGACCGCATCGGGTGTCGCCTCGGCGAGGATGCCGCAGATCTTCCGACCATCCACCAGCACATCGTTCGGCCATTTCACCGCGACGTCATGGCCGGGAAGCTGAGCGGTCACCGCCTCGGCCATCGCCAGCCCGGACAGGAGGGGGATCCACCCCCGCGGCGCGGGATCGAGGGGCAGATCGCGCAGCAGGACGGAGACGGCGAGTGCCGCGCCGGCCGGGGCCACCCACGTGCGATCGAGCCGCCCGCGCCCCGCCGTCTGGTTGCGGGTGACCAGGGTCGAAAGGTGCGGCCAGCCGTCGGGATCGTCCGCGTACGTGCGCAGGTCGGCATTCGTCGACCCCGTGTGCGCGACCAGCTCGAGACGCGGTGCGGTATCGCGCGACAGCGGGAAGTCCATGCTCACGCGTCCTCGTCGTCGGCTTCTTCGTCGTCGTCGTCCTCGTCTTCGCGGACTGCGCCGACCTCGTGCGCCTGCCACCGCTCCCACTCCTGCATGAGTCCGTCCACGGCGGCATGGAACTTCGCGGTCGCCACACCCTGCGTGGTGTCACCGAAGTAGTGCTGCACCCACATCCGCAGCCGGGCGATCGCGGCCTCGTCCGCGCGCACCCGCTCGACCTCGGCGACGATGTCCGTCGCCGCCTCCGCGGTCAGCCATTCGCAGTCGGCCAGGTACCCCTGCGTGTCGACCGATGCCTGTTCGTCTGCGGGGCGGGTGATCATCAGCGGCTTGCCCGCCGCGAGCCGGTCGTAGACCATGGCCGAGATGTCGACGACGGCGACGTCGGCGGCCGTCAGCTGCCAGCCGAGCTCGGGACCGTCGTCGTAGACGTGCTGGGCGCTCGCGTCCGCGGCGTTCGCAGCGCCGATCGCGGCGATGATCCGTCGATGGGCGGCACCGTACGCCTCATCGACGACACCGCTGCGCGGATGCGGACGATAGATCACCCGATGCCTGCCCGTGGCGAGCAGACGCGCCATGAGCGTCTCACCGTGCGATGCGATCGAGCCGTAGTGCGCACTGGGGCGGTCTCCCTCCCAGGTGGGAGCGTAGAGAACGACCGTGCGGTCGTCGGGCACGTACGGCAGCGTTCCCGAATAGTGATCGGCCTGCGGACGCCCGATCTCGATCGTGCGGCGATCCACGTCGTAGTCCCACAGGGTGCGCGAGAGTCGATCCCGTGCGGCCTGGCCGGCGACGAAGGCGTAGTCATACGCCTTGTACTGGTTGGTGGTCATGTACATCTTGTCGGACTCGCCGTGGTTGATGAACACGTGCCAACGCCGCCCGTACCGGAACATCTGGAAGTTGCGGGTGTTCTGGTTGACGTACAGCACGATCCGGATGTCCTGCGTCGCGATGAAGCGCTCGAGGTCGCGAACCTTCGGCACGAACGCGACGGGCGGCGAAGCCTCGTCCAGGAGCTTCTCGGTACCGGTCGCCTGCCGGGAGAGCACGACGACGGGCCAGAGCTTCGACAGTTCGGCGAGCGGGCGGTACCACTGCCGCATCTGGTACATGTTGACCGCGCCGTCGGCGAAGTACACCGCGACCTTGAAATGCCCGGTCGGGTAAGGCTCCCGTTCGGCGAGACGCCGCCGCACCCGTTGCACGGCGGTACGGGATGCGAGCGCCCGCTTCAGCAGACGGTACGCCTTCTTCGCGTCAGACAGTGCACCCATCCCTCCAGAATAGTTCGTCGGCGCGCGATCCCCCGGCCTGTGGACGGATCCGAGGATGCAGCACGACCTCTCACCCCCAGGGAAAGCCGGAAGACGCCGTGCCATGATCGTCATGTGCCTGCCGACGACGAAACACCCGCTCCCCTGCCCGGGGTGTCCTTCGTGATGCCGGTGCTCAACGAGCGCTCCTACCTCGAGCACGCGATCGAATCCGTGCTCGCCCAGGACGTCGACGCTCCCACGGAACTCGTGCTGGCTCTCGGCCCGTCGACGGATGGCACGACCGAACTCGCACGGCGACTCGCCGCTGCGGACGACCGCATCCGCCTGGTCGACAACCCGGCCGCTCACATCCCCGTCGGCCTGAACGCGGCGATCCGCGCGAGCCGCTACGCGACGATCGTCCGCGTCGATGCGCACTCCGAGCTCTCCCCCGGCTACGCCGCCCGCGCGCTGCAGACGTTGGAACGCACCGGCGCGGCCAACGTCGGCGGCGTCATGCATGCCGAGGGCCGGACCCCGTTCCAGAAAGCCGTGGCGCGCCTGTACAACTCGCCCGTCGGGCTGGGCGGCGGCGCGTACCACGGGAGCTCGCAGGAGGGCGAGGCCGAGTCGGCGTATCTCGGCGTCATGCGCCGAGAGGTGCTCGATGAGATCGGACTCTTCGACGAGTCGATCCGGCGCGGCGAGGACTGGGAGCTCAACCTCCGTATCCGGCAGGCCGGACACCGTGTCTGGTTCGACCCTGACCTGTCCGTCACCTACTGGCCCCGCGAGAGCTGGCAACGACTCGCGCGGCAGTTCCGCGCGACGGGTGCCTGGCGCGGCGAGCTCGTGCGCCGCTTCGGCCGTCGCAACGGCATCCGCTACTTCGCCCCGCCCGCACTCGTCCTCGTCGTCGTGCTTGCGCTGATCGTGGGTGTGCTTCAGCTGACCGGCGTTCTCAGCGGAGCGGCCTCGCTCGTCGCCGCACTCCTCGCGTACGGTCCGCTCGCCCTCTACGTGCTGCTGGTGCTGGGAGTCGCCCTCGCGCCGGGAGGCGGAGGTGTGCGCCAGCGACTGTGGACGCTGCTCGTCCTGCCCACGATGCACCTCTCCTGGGGCGTGGGCTTCCTCGGCGGCGTCCTCCGTGGCGCCCGGGGCACCGTCGACGCCTCGCGCCTCGGCACCCGCAACACACCGCTCCCCTGAGACGGCTGCGCAGACGCCTCAGGGCGTGACGAAGCCCAGATCCAGTATGCGGTCGACCACCCGTTCCGCGGCGTGGCCGTCATCGCGCGCGTTGAACTGCCTCCGCCACGCGGCGTATCGCTCGGCGAACGCGGCCTCATGCCCCGGCGCTTCCAGCGCCGCTGCGAGCTCCTCCTGCGTGCGCACCAGCGGGCCGGGCGCGCGCTCCGCGAGGTCGAAGTAGAAGCCGCGCAGCTGGCCCCGGTAGTGGTCGAGATCCGGAACCAGGAAGTACATCGGCTTGCCGGTGACGCTGAAGTCGAACATCACCGAGGAGTAGTCGGTGATCAGGGCGTCTGCGGCGAGCAGCAGTCGCGCGGTCTCCGGGTACCCCGTCACATCGATGACCCGCGCTCCGGCGCGATCTCGTCCCTGTTCCAGAGTCCGCGAGTGCCCGCGCACGAGCACCACGGCGTTCGCCTGGTGTGCGAGGAGTTCCGCATCGACGAAGTCGACCATCTCGGTGCGATCGTCACGCCAGGTCGGGGCATAGAGGAGCACGCGCTCTTCGGGGCCGATGCCCAGCGCGTCGCGGATCGCCGCGGGATCGCCGGTGGTCAGCGCGTCGTTCCTGGGGTAGCCCTCGACCCAGATCGGTCGTCCGAAGAACGCGTATGCCTTGCGGAGGATGCGCTCCGAGTACGTGTTCTGAGCGAGCAGCACGTCCCACCGCCGCGACTCCTTCACGACCGCCGCCATCCGGCGCGGATCGAAGCCAGGGCGGTGCAGGGCGAGTCGCTTCAACGGCGTGCCGTGCCATGTCTGCAGAACCTTCTGCCCCGGCTTGCGGGCGAAGCGGCGGCGCAGCCAGTCGTTCACGATGAGCAGACGTGCCGCCCCGCGCGCATGCCACCACTCGGGGCTTCCCTCCACGAGCGCGATCGCGCCCTCCGGCACCTCGACCGAGAGATCGACGACGCTCCAGTATCGACGCACTCCCGGCGCCCTCGCCGCGAGCTCACGGTCGATAGCGCGGGGATTGCAGCCGACGCTTCGTCCGTAGAAGCTCTCGAAGAACACCGCGTTCTCGGTACCGCCGGACTGCGCGACGTAGCGCTCCTCCAGGGTCGAGCGTCCTTCTGCCGTCTCGTACACCGGATCGATCGGGGGCGCGATGCGCACGGTGCTACCGGCGACGGCGACGCGCACCCCCGTGAGCACGCGGGGTTCGATGCGAAGGTCGTCCAGGTCGACGTCGGCGATCTGCAGCTCATACGCCCCGGCGGGCAGCGGCAGGGAGGGCCCACCCCACCGCGAAGCCTGCAGCGCGAACGTGGCCTTCCACGTCTTGCCGCCTCCGCTGATCCGGGCGTCGACACGCGCTCTCGGTCCGACGAGTGCAGCCGCCGCCGGTCGCTGACCGGTCCCTGCGATGACCAGCGCCTCCGCCACGTCATCGATGCGGGCCGTTGTCATACTGCTCCCTTCGGCGCGGGGATCCCCCGTGCGCGGATCACTCGGTACACGCGATCCGTGTTGCGTCCATCCCGATGCGCATGCATCGTCGCGCTGAGCGTAGCGGACCGTGCGGACGCCGCGTCGTACGCGGCACCGTCGGACAGCAGTGACTCCAGCTGTGCGAGGACGGCCGACCAGTGCGCTGCCGGCTCGGAGCCGGCGACGTCTTCGAATCGACCGTAGAAGCCCCGCGTGCGTGCATACTCCGTCGCGTCCGGAGCGAGGAAGAGCACCGGCATCCGCAGCAGACCCACGTCGTACGCCAGCGAGGAGTAGTCCGTGACGAGGACGTCGACTGCGGCGAGCGCCGGGGTCACGTCGGCGAGCGCGCCCGCCCCCAGCGTACGAACCCGTCTGCTCGGCAGCGGCGGGGCGTAGCCGCCCTCCCCCAGCGGGTGTGAGCGCACCAGCAGCACCGCGTTCTGCTCCTCGAGGACGCGGAGGATCCGGATCCACTCCGCCGCAGACGGCACGGCAGGATCGGGAGCGCCGTCGCGCCAGGTCGGCGCGTACAGGATCGTGCGCGCCTGCTCCGGGATCTCACCGACGACGCGGCGCAGCAGCTCGGATGCCGCACCCCGGCGCTCGTCGACCGAGCCGGCGGAGAGCACGTCGACTCGGGGTTCGCCGGTCACGACCACGCGATCGTCGCCGAGGCCGAACGCCGACTCCAGGCGGCCTCTCGCGCGCGACGAGGCAGCGGGCAGCACCCGGATCCGTCGAGCGGCCGCGCGATACAGGATGGCGACGGCTCTGCGCAGCAGCGGCGCTCCGGGGACGTCGGGCACCTGGGTCGTCGCGGGCGAGTCCAGGCCGATCCGCTTGAGAGGGATCCCGTGCCAGAGCTGGACGACGAACGCCCCGCCGTTGGCATAGCGGTTGACGTCGCCGAGGCCGTGGGTCACGACGAGGACACCCGCCCTCGCGGTCGCCCACCATCCGCGCAGCCCGTTCTTGCGGACGAAGCGGATGCCGAGAGCAGCCGCGTCCCTCTCCTCGCGGTCGGACGCGGTGAGCCACAGGGTGTCGTGTCCGAGGGCTGACGCGTATCGGTGCAGGGCGAGCGCGCCGTCACCGATCCCGGCGCCGCAGCCGAACACCCAGCGTCGCCCGCGTGGGACGAGGAACGTGCCTATGCGTCCCACGGCATACAACGGGATCCGGAGCAGCTTGGCCGCGTTGCCGGTGCCGAAAGAGAAGGACGCCACCCCGCGAGCCTATCGCGGGGTGGCGTCCTTCTCTGGGAGACCGGGAGTCAGCCGGCGAGTTCGCCGAGCGTCACCTCGATGTCGTACGACTTGCCGCCACGGACATACGTGACCTTGGCATCGCTGCCCGCCGCCGCGGCGCGCACCTGCGCCGTGAGGTCGGTGGCGCTGGTGATCGGGACCCCGTTGAACGAGGTGACGATGTCGCCCTTCTCGAGGCCGCCGGCGGCGGCAGCGCCACCGTCGTTCGCCTCGGCGATGTATGCACCCGCGACAGTCGCGCCCTCGATGCTCGATGCATCCTGGACGGACGCGCCGAGCAGGCCGTGCGTGGCCGTCCCGTCTGCGATGATCTCGTCGGAGACCCGCTTGGCGATGTTCGACGGAATGGCGAAGCCGATGCCGATCGAACCGGACTCCTCGGAGCTCCCCGAGCTGGCGATCGCCACGTTGATGCCGATCAGTTCGCCCTTGCTGTTCACGAGCGCACCGCCCGAGTTGCCGTGGTTGATCGCGGCATCCGTCTGGATGACGGCGATCGAGATGGACTCGGAGGTCTGCTGGCCCGTGCTGCCGGGAATGTCGAACTGGAAAGGCCCCTGACCCTGGTCAGGCGACTGCTGCTCGGGCGCGTCCTCGGAGGACGAGTCGGGCAGAGCGGACGACGCGATCTGGATGCTGCGGTTCAGCGCGCTGACGATACCGGTCGTGACCGAGTTCGCCAGGCCCAGCGGGGCGCCGAGCGCGACGGTGGTGTCACCGACGTTCAGCTTGGACGAGTCGGCGAACTTCATGGGCGTGAGCCCCTTGGCATCCTTCAACTTGATCACGGCCAGATCGTAGATCGGGTCGGTGCCCACGACGGTGGCCTCGTAGAGGTGCCCGTCGGACGTGGTCACCCGGATGGTCGGATCGGCGACAGCCCCACCCAGCGTCACCACGTGGGTGTTGGTGAGCACGTAGCCGTCGTCGCTGATGATCACACCGGAGCCGCTGCCCGCTTCTTCGGAGCCCGCGACCTCGATGGTCACCACCGAGGGCAGCGCCGAGGTCGCGACGGCGGTGGTCTCGTTGACCGAACCGGGGTTGTTCACCGTGACCGTCTGCGGCCCTGTGGCCGTGCCGGAGGACGGCTGGTCCTGGAGGCCGTTCAGCAGGGCGCCGCCGCCGAAGCCTGCGACGCCGCCGACGAGAGCGGCCGCGACGATGAACGCGGCGAACTTCGCCCCACCTCGCGACTTCTGGTCCTTGGTCTTCGCGCCGTCGCCCGACAGCGCGTCGGGACCGAGCGGCTGGGTGGCCTGTGTGTGGGCGGCCGCGGTCGGGATTCCGAATGCGGCTCCCGGTGCGGTTGCCGTCGCGGGGGCCACGGGGGCAGTGAAGCCGTGCGGCACAGGCTCGATCACGGGCGCGGACGGCGCGTGCGACGTGAACGTCGAAGGCACCTCGTGTCCCTGCACCGGCGCGGCGGGAGCCGGCGCGGCGGCGGCCGGAACGGCGGAAGCCGTCGCGGTCGTGTCAGCGGCGGCATCCGTCGCCGGCTGAGCGGCGACCTCTGCTGCCTCGGTGGACGGCACGGCGTCGTTCGACGCGGGTGCCGAGTGGTCCTGGGTGTTGTCTTCGTTCATGGTGTGTGCTCCTTCAACGACCACTTCAGAATGACGCCTGTATCTGTGCGTTCCTTATGTCGAAGATGAGTTTCAGCTATGGCCTTAGCCTGTTCTTCATGAGTGTCATTCCCGGCGCATGGCGTCGCACGGCGGCCGGTGCCGGTCTGCTCGCCGCAGATGGAACCGTCGCGCCCACCATCTTCGCAGAGATGTCCGCCGCCGCGGCCCGTACCGGAGCGATCAATCTCGGTCAGGGGTTCCCCGACGAGGATGGTCCGGCGGAAGTGCTCGAAGCCGCTCGCAGCGCGATCGCCCACGGTGCGAACCAGTACCCGCCGGGACGCGGGATCCCCGATCTGCTCGCCGCGATCAGTGAGCACCAGCACCGGTTCTACGGCCTCGACGTCGACCCCGGCACGGAAGTGATCGTCACGGCCGGCGCGACGGAGGCGCTCACAGCAACCCTGCTCGCCCTGATCGACGGTCCCGAAGACGAGGTGGTCGTCTTCGAGCCCTACTACGACTCCTACGCCGCCGCCGTGGCTCTGGCCGGCGCCCGGCTTCGCACCGTGCCGCTTCGCGCACCCGATTTCCAGCCTGATCTCGACCAGCTCGCGGCGACCGTGACCGATCGCACGCGGATCATCCTGATCAACGACCCGCACAATCCCACGGGCGCTGTCTTCGGACGGGATGTCCTCGAGGAGGTGGTCCGGCTGGCCGCACGGCACGATGCCGTCATCGTGACCGATGAGGTCTACGAGCACCTGTCGTTCCACGCATCCCACACCCCGATCGCCGCACTGCCCGGGGCCGCGGAGCGCACTCTGACGATCTCCTCCGCCGGCAAGACCTTCTCGACCACCGGATGGAAGATCGGCTGGGTGCACGGTCCCGCCGAGCTGATCACGGCGGTGCTCACGGTCAAGCAGTACCTCACCTACGTGAACGGCTCGCCGTTCCAGCCCGCAATCGCCGTGGGACTTCGGCTCGACGACGCCTACTTCACCGGGACCGCTGCCGCGCTCGCCCGCAAACACGGGCTCCTCGGCGAAGGCTTGCGCGCAGCCGGCTTCACCGTGCACGAACCGCAGGGCGGCTACTTCACGGTGGCGGACGCGACCGCCCTCGGCGGAGCGGACGCCGCCGCCTTCTGCCGTGCCTTGCCGGAGCGCGTGGGGGTCGTGGCGATCCCGTTGACGGCATTCGTCTCCGAAGCCCACCGGCAGGACTACGCGGGGCTGGTGCGATTCGCCGCCTGCAAGCGCGTCGATGTCCTGGAGGATGCGGCGTCCCGCCTCGCGGGGTTCACCGCCTGAGCACATCCTCCGGCCAGAGACGCGCTCTCAGCGCGGAACGACGGCGTAGCGTCGCACTCGCAGCGAGGGATTCACGGCTCGCACCCGCTCGATGGCGGCGCGTTCGACGACGGCGACGGCGATTCCGGGCGCTGTGCCCACGCCCGCCAGGACGACGCCCTGCGGGTCGATGATCTGCGAGTGCCCGACGCCGATCGGCGTCGGATGGTCGGCGGCGATCACGTAGACCGTGTTCTCGATCGCTCGCGCGGCGAGCAGCGTCGTCCAGTGGTGCTCCTTGAGTGGCCCCCGCACCCACTCCGCGGGCACGACCAGCGCATCGGCTCCCGCGTCGATCAGGGAACGGGCCACCTCCGGGAAGCGCAGGTCGTAGCAGGTCATGAGACCGAACCGCAGACCGCCGAGCTCGAACGTCGCGGCCTCCCCCACATCGCCCGCCTCGATCCAGTCGGACTCGGTCTGCCCGAACGCGTCGTAGAGGTGCTGCTTGCGATAAACGGCCAGGACGCCGTCGCCGCGCACCGCCACGACCGTGTTCCGCACGCGATGTTCGTCCGACGCCCGTTCCACGAGACCGGCGACGATCACGACCGCATGGTCAGCTGCCAGAGCGGCGAGGGTGCCCACGAAGTCGCCTTCGAGGCCCTCCGCGTTCTCGGCGAGGCTCTCGTCCATCGGGTCGACGAAGTAGCTCGAGTACTCGGGGAACACGATCAGCTTGGCGCCGCGCGCGGCAGCCTCCGCCGTCAGCTCCGCGATCCGATCGCGGTTGTCGGAGCGGGAGGCGGTCGGTGCGAACTGACACACGGCGACGGGGACGGCAGCGGTCTCGGACATGCTTCCATCCTCGCGCATCGACACGCCCGGGGCGTCGCGCGGAGGCCCCCTCGATTCGCCGAGGCCCGGATTCCGTGATAAGTTACTTCTTGTGCCGCGGGGTGGAGCAGTTCGGTAGCTCGCCGGGCTCATAACCCGGAGGTCGCAGGTTCAAATCCTGTCCCCGCAACAAATGAAAGGCCCTCTGACTCGGAGAAATCCAGGTCAGAGGGCCTTTCGCTTTGCTCACACGAGTTCGGCGACGAGTCTTTCGATCCGCTCCCGGATGTCGTCGCGGATCGGTCGGACCGCGTCGATCCCCTGTCCGGCCGGGTCGTCGAGCTTCCAGTCCTCGTAGCGCTTGCCCGGAAAGAACGGGCAGGCATCGCCGCAGCCCATCGTGATCACGACGTCTGAGGCCTGCACGGCTTCCGTCGTGAGCACCTTGGGCACTTCCGCCGTGATGTCGATGTCGAGCTCGGCCATGGCCGCCACCGCGATGGGGTTGATCTGCTCCGCGGGCAGGGAGCCGGCGGAGCGCACCTCGATGCGGTCCCCCGCGATGTCGCGGAGGAACCCCGCAGCCATCTGGGAGCGACCGGCGTTGTGCACGCAGACGAAGAGGACGGAGGGCTTGCTGTCGGTCATGGCGACTCCTGGTCGAGGGGTGGTCGGTGGAGGAGTTCGTCGACGAGCATACGAACCCGGGCGTCGATGTCGTCGCGGATGGCTTCGATGCCTTCGCGGGATGCGAGGGCAGGGTCTCCGACGGCCCAGTCCTCGTAGCGGACTCCGGGGAGGACGGGGCACACGTCGCCGCACCCCATCGTGATCACGACATCTGCGGCGCGGACGGCGTCGTCGGTGAGCGGCTTCGGGAAGAGCTCCTCCGCGGCGTCGCGATCGATCTCCACGAGCAGCGGGCGAACGTGCGGATGGATCGCATCCGCGGGGTGCGAGCCGGCCGAGCGGGCCACCACCCGACCTCCCGCCAGCCGGTGGACGAGCGCCGCAGCCAGCTGGGAGCGTCCGGCATTGGCCACGCACACGAACAGCACCTGCGGAGCCGCCGTACCGCGATCACGACCGAGGTCGCTGAGTCGCTGACGGGCGAACCGCTCCGTGCGCGAGAGAAGAGCACCGGCGGTCTCGGTGGATCGCACCAGCGCCGCGGAGGACTCCCGCACGGTCGCGATGACGATGCTCTCGTCGAGCAGGGGGAACTCCGCGGCGAACTCCCCGGCGAGCCGCGTCACCCGCTCGTCCACATCGACGCGCGGCGAACTCCCGTCACCGTCCTCCCCTTCGACTCGCGTCACCGCTGCGGGGGCGAAGGAGTCCAGGAGCGCGGTCACGGCACGTCGACGTGCCGGATTGATGCGGTACCACACCCACGTGCCACGACGCTCGGAGACGAGCACCTCGACGTCCTTGAGCACCTTCAGGTGGTGCGAGACGGTCGGTTGGGATACCTCGGCCAGATCGGCGAGCTCGTGGACGCAGGACTCCCCTCGTGGGTCGCCCGCGATCGCCGACAGCATCCGGAGCCGGAGCGGGTCGGAGAGTGCCCTCATCGTCGCCGCCACCGTGTCGGCCGCGTCCGGGCCGATGGCGTGCACCGCAGCCGGACCGACGGGATGAGGGGACATGTCTCTATATTGACAGTTATCGATACAGAGCGCGAGCCATCAGCGGATGAAGCGTGGGAGGAGCCGGACCAACACCACCATCGCGAGCAGTTCGACGAGCGTCTGCGTGACCACTGCCAACGGCGCGAGAGCGAAGGCCGCGGGGAGCGCGAGAGCGAGCGGGAGGACGACGAGCGAGTTGCGCGTCACTCCGGAGAACACGAGCGCGCGCCGGGCGGGAACCCCGAGCTTCGCCGCTCGTCCCGCGAGAGCACCGAGCAGGACCATGACCGCGGCGAAGACCACGTAGACCGGCACCGTGATCAGCAGATCGGACAGCTGTCGGCCGATGCCGTGCACCTGCGATGCCACGACCACGGCAAGGGTGAGCATCATCAACGGCACCATCGACGCCGAAGCCGTCCGCTCGACCGCCCGCCCCCACCACACACGCGAGGCGGCGTACTGCGTGATCCCCGCTGTCGCGAGCGGGAGCACGATCAGCAGGAGGAACGACTCCACGAAGGGGGCCAGATCAATCGACTGGACGACCTCCGAGCCGAGGAACAGCCACAGGTACACCGGGAGCAGCAGCATCTGGCCGAGCATGAGGATCGGGGCGGCAGCGAGCAGTCGCTCCTTCGCACCCCCGGCCAGTCCGGTGAACACGATCACGTAGTCGATGCACGGGGTCAGCAGCACGAAGAGGACGCCGACCAGCACGGCTTCGTCATGCGCCACGAAACGTGAGAGTCCGAACACCACCACGGGGACGACCACGAAGTTCAGGATCAGGATCACGGCGAGGAACCGGCCATCGCGGAATGCGCGCCCGATCGCCGAGAAGGGCACTCCCAGGAAGGTGGCGAACAGGAGCACTCCGAGCACCGGGTTGATCGCGAGTTCCAGGGGCCGGGCGACGGCGGGCGCCATCAGCCCCACCGCGAGGCCCGCTGCGATCGCCGCGAGATACAGCGCCACCTGGTGGCGCTCCGCCCACACGACGATGCTTCGCATGCCTCCAGCATGTCGGGCCGCGCGACCGCCCGCGAATCAGGGCATCAGCCGGAGACACGAATGGGCGCCCCGCGAGGGGCGCCCATTCGTGTCATGCGGAGGAAGTCACTTCCCGGCGGCGGATTCCAGCTCGAGGAGCTTCTCGACCGCCGCGGTGAGGCGCTCGTCGGCCTCGGCGAACTTGGCGAGATCGCCCGACTTGAGTGCCGTCTCGCGATCGATCAGCGCCTGCTGCGCGGAAGCCAGGGCTTCCGCCTGCGCGTCCGTCGGCACCGTGGGCTCGGTCGGCACCTCTCCGGTGTCCGGGTTCTCCGTCTCGGGATCAGTCGGTTCGACCGTGTCGTCACCACCCGTCGCGCCGGAGTCGCCGCCGAACAGGGTGTCCAGCGCCTCGGTGAGGGTGTTCTCGAAGGCGACGCGGTCACCGAAGGCGACGAGCACCTTCTGCAGTCGCGGCAGCTGCGTCCCCTCGGACGACTGCACGTAGACGGGCTGCACGTAAAGCAGACCGCCACCGACCGGCAGCGTCAGCAGGTTGCCGTAGATCACCTCGGACTCACCCTGCTGCAGCAGGTTGAGCTGTGGGACGACGGAGGTGTCCGAGTTGTACGTGTTCTGCACCTGACCTGGACCCGGGACCGTGGTATCGGTGTCGATCTCGAGCATGCGCAGCTGGCCGTAGCCCTCCGCCTTCTTGCCCTTCTCCGAACCGGCATCCGAATCCACCGCGAGGTAGCCCATCAGCACGTCACGGCTTCCGCCCGCTCCCTGCGAGTTCGGGATGAAGGTCGAGAACATCGAGAACCGTGGCGAGTCCTGGCCCGGCATCTGCATCGTCAGGTAGTACGGCGGCTGCAGCATCGACTCGCTGCGCGGGTCGTTCGGCGTCTGCCAGCGGTTGTCCTGCTGGGCGAACGATCCGGCCTTGTCGACGTGGTAGACGCCGAGGATGTCGCGCTGCACCTTGAACAGGTCGGTCGGGTAGCGCACGTGGCTCATGAGCTCGCCCGACATCTCGCTGATCGGCTTCACCGTGGACGGGTAGACCTTCTGCCAGGTCTTGAGAACCGGGTCCTCGTCATCCCACGCGTACAGGGTCACGGAGCCGTCGTAGGCGTCGACCGTGGCCTTGACCGAGTTGCGGATGTAGTTGATGTCGTCGATCGCGAGCGTGGGCGTCGGGATGTTCGAGTCCGCGATGGCATCGCCCAGGCTCACGCTGGTCGAGTACGGGTACGTCTGGCTGGTCGTGTAGCCGTCGACGATCCAGACGATGCGTCCGTCCACGACGCTCGGATACGGGTCGCTGTCGAGCTCGAGGTACGGCGCGACCTTCTGCACGCGCGTCTTCGGGTCACGGTCGTACAGGATCTGCGAGTCCTCGTTCACGAGGTTCGAGAAGAGGATCTGCTCGGACTGGAACTTCAGCGCGTAGAGGAGCTTCGTGAACGTGTCGCCGATCTTCGGGCCACCGTCACCCTCGAAGGTCGTCTTCGTCTCGCTGGAGCCGTCCTTGCCACGCGGGTAGTCGATCTCAGCAGGCTCGGAGCCCTCGGGGGCACCGACGATCGAGTACTCGGGCGAGTTCTCGCCGAAGTAGACGCGGGGCTCGAAGTTCTCCTGGTCCGACAGGAAGCCGGACGTGGGGATGCCGCGCTCGAGGAAGACGGGCTCACCGTCGGTGGTCCGCTGGTTTCCCGCGGCGACCACGAGGCCGTAGCCATGCGTGTAGACCGCGACGCGGTTGTTCCAGCCGTCACCCAGGCCCGACATGTCGAGGTCGCGCACCGACACCACGGTGTCCTGCATCGCGCCGTCGATCTCGTACCGGTCCACGTCCATGGTCTTCTGGAACTGGTAGTAGCCGCGGTACTGCTCGAGCTGACGGACGGTCGGCGGGATGACCTTCGGGTCCATGATGCGCGTCGAGGCGGTGGTCTCGGCGTCGGCGCGCAGCTGACCGGCCTCGGCGTCCGTCTTGGCGGCGAAGGGGGTCGTGTCGAGGTCGGCGACCCCGTACGCCTCCTTCGTCCCGTCGATGTTCCGCTGGTAGTACTCGGCCTGGTACGCGTTCTGGTTCGGCTTCACCTGGAAGGTGGTGACCACCCACGGGTAGCCGACGCCGACCACGAGGGCCGCGACGATCAGGAGCGCCGTGGCCGCGAGGGGGAAACGCCAGCGGCCGATGACCGCGGTGACGAAGAACAGGATCGCCACGACGGCGGCGATGATCGCGAGGATCGCGAGGCCGGGGATCGTCGCGTTGACGCCCGTGTACGCCGCACCGGTGATGCGGTCGTCGGGCTGGACGAGGGTCTTGTACTGGTCGAGCCACAGGCTCACCGCCTGCACGAGCAGGTAGAGGCCCGCGATGACCGCGAGCTGGATGCGGGCCGGCTTGGAGATGCGCAGCTCTCCCTGCCCGATGCGCACCGAGCCGTACAGGTACGACACGAGGGCGGTGACCAGGAGCGCGAGCAGCAGCACCGCCGACACGAACGCGAGCAGGATCGAGTAGAACGGCATCGCGAACATGTAGAAGCCGGTGTCGATGCCGAACTGCGGATCGACGGTCGACGTGGCCACGCCGTTGGCCCAGAGCCACACGGTCTTCCATTGCCCCGCCGCGGCGAATCCGGCGAAGAGACCGAAGAAGATCGGCATGCCCCACATCGCGAGACGACGCAGGGGTTCGATGACCTCCTGGTACCGGTCCAGCTGCGAGCTGAGCCGCACGTAGACCGGGCGCAGGCGGTACGCGAGCTGGATGGCGACGAACAGCGGCACGGCCATTCCGAGGAAGCCCACCACGAACATCACCGCCGTGGCGATCCACTGCGTGGTGAGGACACCGGTGAAGCCCACCTGGTCGAACCAGAGGAATTCGGTGTACAGGGAGGCGAACACGAAGAACACCGCGATCAGGGCGGCGATGATCACCAGAGAGATGCCGAGAATACGTCGGGACGTTCGAGGCGTGGCCGGAGACGGAGCTGAGGGCGAGGTCACCCTTCCATCCTAGGCATCGCTCACTGTGCGCAGGCTGTCATCCCGATCACGGCGAGGTCACGGTGGACCGCTGCGGATCAGCCTCTCGCGGTCTCGCAGGTCGGCAGCGCCGCGACATCTCCCCCGTCGGCGATGACATCGAGCGCGGCGAGCGACTCGTCGAGCGTGGCGGTGCGGATCACCTGGAGTCCGTCCGGGACGTGTCCGACGACCTCGTCGCAGTTCGCTTCCGGCGCGAGGAAGAACTCCGCACCCGCGTCCCGGGCGCCGTAGAGCTTCTGCCGGATCCCGCCGATCGGGCCGACGGTGCCGGCGGCGTCGATCGTCCCCGTACCGGCCACGTTCTCGCCGCCGTTGAGCTCACCCTCCGTGAGCGTGTCGATGATGCCGAGCGCGAACATCATCCCGGCGCTGGGGCCGCCGACGTTGTCCAACTGGATCGTCACATCGATCTCGAAGTCGTAGTCCGTGCGGAGAGTGACCCCGATGAGCCAGGTCGTGACTCCGCCCTCGACATGCTTCTCGGGCGTCACCTCGACCGTCTGCTCCTCGTCGTCCCGCAGCACCGTGAGCTTCACCGGCTCGCCGGAGGCCTCCTGGATCGCCTCTCTCAGCTGCGTCGCCGACGTCACCGTCGTGCCGTCGATCGCGGTGATCACGTCGTCCGCCTCGAGCGCGCCCTCCGCCGGGGAGTCCGCCACGGCGTCCACCACGACCACCTGCGCGCCGGTGTCGTAGCCGAGCTCGTTCAGTGCGGCGGCCGTGGCCTCGTGCTGCGAGTCGATCATCAGCGTGGCGTTGCGCTCGTCGCGCTGCTCGGTCGTGACCCCCTCGGGGAACACGGAGTCCAGCGGCACGACGGCGCGGGAGGAGTCCATCCAGGCCAGAGCCAGCTCGAACCAGCTGGGGGTGCGCTCCCTGTTGCCGACGACCTGCACGGTGGTCAGGTCGAGCGTGCCGGCGGTCTCGAACGTCTCGGCGCCCTCGACCTTGATCAGCGGAACCTCATCGCCGTCCTTGTCGGTTGCGGTGCCGAGCGTGTCATAGACCGGACCGGGCCGCTGGATCACGTACGGCGACGGCAGGAAGGTCAGCACGACCAGTGCGACGAGCGCGACGATCAGCGCCCAGACTCCGAGTCCGAGCTTTCCAGACCGCGTTCGATCCACTGCATTCCTCCGTCGTTCGCGAGCGGCGTACACGTTTCTGCCCGCATCGGGTTCGCGCGCAGAAACCTGTGACTAGCGTAGAGGCCACGGCAATAGATGTGCTGAGAGGGCGAGCGACATGGCAGACAACGACCCGACACCCGAGGACTTCCAGGAGTTCCTTCGACGGATGCTCGCGAACCAGGGCGGTGGTGACATCGACCCCGAGGCACTTCGCGGCGCCTTCGAGGGTATGGACGGCTTCACCCTCGACCCCGCGATGATGCAGACGATCATGTCGCAGCTCCAGGGCGCGTTCGGCGGCGACCCGTGGGAGAACGCGCTGCGTCAGGCCCTCTTCATCGCCAACCGCGACGGCCAGGGCATCAGCGACGGATCCCGCACGTCGCTCGCCGATTCCTTCGCTCTCGCGAACCTGTGGCTCAGCGAGGCGACGACGATCTCGGAGCTCTCCGAGACGCCGACCGCGATGACCCGCGGCGAGTGGGTCGAGAAGACTCTCCCGGTGTGGAAGGAGATCGCCGACCCGGTCTCGACCAGCATCGCCGATGCCCTGACCTCGGCGCTCGACACCCAGGTCCCCGAGGAGATGCGAGGCGTCGTCCAGGGCGCGGGCAAGCTGATGCGCGGGTTGGGCGGCTCGGTGTTCGCAGCGCAGTTCGGCCAGGTGCTCGGCAACCTCTCGCTCGAGGTCGTCTCCGGCGGCGACGTCGGCATCCCGGTGCTCCCCGCCGGCACGGCGGCCGTGATCCCGCAGAATCTCACCGCCTTCGGCGAGGGCCTCGAGATCCCCGAAGACCAGATCGCCCTCTACCTCGCCACTCGCGAGCTGGCCCACGCGCGTCTCTACCGGCACGCGAAGTGGCTGCACCTGCACGTGATGGCGCAGATCACCGACTTCGCCCGCGGTGTCACCGTCGATGTGGACGCCCTCGAGGACGTCGCGAGCCGGCTCGACCCCTCCGACCCCGAAGAGCTGCGCGCGGCCATCGAAGGCGGCGCGCTCCTGCCCGTCCAGAGCGACGCCCAACGCGAGGCGCTGACCAGGCTCGAGAACCTCATCGCGACGATCGACGGCTGGGTGGACGTGGTCACGGCAGAGGCGACCTCCCGCTTGCCCGATGGCGCGCGTATCGCGGAAGCCGCCAGACGACGCCGTGCGGTGGGCGGTCCTGCCGAAGACGCCCTCGGCGCACTCGTGGGGCTGAAGCTGCGCCCGCGTCGGATGCGCGAGGCCTCGGCGATGTGGCAGGCGGTGACGGACGCCGTCGGCATCAGCGCCCGCGACTCGCTCTGGGACTACCCCGACCTCATGCCGACGGCCGAGGACATCGACGACCCCAGCGCGCTCGTGGCCCGTCTGCAGGCCGCCGAGCGCGGTGAGCGGCCGGTCGCCGACGAGTTCGATGAGGCGCTCGCACGCTTGCTCGACGGCGACGACTTCTCTGAAGACAAGTCCGGTGAGAGCACGGACACGGGCGACGGGGAAGACGGCGACACCGCCCCGGAAGGCGACCGACCGGTCTGACCCCTCGGCGCCGGCCGTCGGTGGACGAGCACTTCTCCTCCCCCGACGGCCGACCCGCCGAGAGTTGTCCACCGATGCGTCGAACCGGCACTGCGGCGTCCACGGCCGCTCCAGAATCGGAGAGATGCCCATCACTCCGCCGATCCTCACGCGCCTGAACCCGCACGCACCGCTGTTGTGGCGCGACGAGCGCACGCTCCAACTCGGAGACGAGGGCGACCTGCGATTCGACGCGGATGCGCCCTGGGTGGAGCTCCTCCTCAGCCGCCTGCGCCGTGGCTTTCGGCGCGGGTCGTTCGATGTGATCGCACACGCGGCGGGGGCTCCGCGTGACGCGGCTCGCACGCTGCTCGCGCGGGTGGATCCGCTCCTGATCGATGAGCGGCCGGAGGTCCGTCCGACGTGGGTGGAGAGCATCGGCCTCACCGACGGCCGCTGCGAGTACCGCATGCGGGAGTCCCTCGCGGACGAGGGGATCGCCCTGGTCGATCCCGGCAGCCACCCGGGGACCGCCGTCGTGCTGGTGCAGGGAGCCGCCGCGGCGCTCCAGTTCGCCCGCTACCTCCGCGACGACATCCCCCACCTGCCCGTGTCGTTCGAACCGGGACGCGTGACGGTCGGACCGCTCGTCATCCCGGGCTCCACCGCCTGCCTCGCCTGCCGTGACGCACATGCCACCGACCGCGACCCGGCCTGGCCGTTGCTGCACACGCAGATGATCGGTCGCGACCCCGGTCCGATCCGCGCCGCACAGGTCGCCGAGGCAGGCCGACTCGCATCCGACCTCCTCACGGAACACCCCGGCTCAGACGGCCGAACGGTGCGTCTCAGCGCGAACGGTTCCCGCGCGTGGCGTTCGGTGACGTTTCACGAAGAATGCCGGTGCCGCGGGCAGTGGTTCCCATCTCAGCGAGGAACCTCGACGGCGACCGCTCACCCCGCCCCGCCGTTCTCGCCCACGACAGCGACAGCGTTCTCGCGGCCCGCGTGACGCCGACGTAGGCCAGGCGCCGCTCCTCGTCGATCGACTCGAAGTTCGTCGCATACGAGATGGGCAGCGATCCCTCGGCCCATCCGGCGAGGTGCACGTGCGGCCATTCGAGGCCCTTGGCCGCATGCAGCGTCGACAGGGTCACGGTCCGCATCGTGGGCTCGTGCTGATCTTTCGCGCGGGCCATGAGCGCATCGCTGAAGCTGCGCAGATCCGCATCAGGTCCGGCATCCTCCGCCAGTCGCAGGATGGCGCGTCGCGCCTCCCAGCCGCCGCGCTGAGCGCCTCCGGCCGCGGGCGGCTCTTCCGTGAGGCCGAGCTCACGCAGCACACGCTGCACCCCGGGCAGGAAGCCCTGCTCTGTGGGTGCCACGGCGGCCGCACGAAGGGCCAGGATGGCCTGGCGCACCTCCGGCATCGCAAAGAAGCGGGTCCCGCCCAGCACGGTCGTCGCGATGCCTTCCGCGGCGAGCGCCTGCTGCAGCACGGCGGACTGGGCGTGCGCGCGATAGAGCACGGCGATCTCGGAGGGCGAGGCACCGGCGGCGATCTGCGCCGAGATCGACGCGGCGATCCCCGCCGCCTCCTCACTCTCAGAGTCGTAGGCGGTGACGGTCGGCGCATCGGCTGTGAACTGCTCACGAGCGGGCACGAGTTCCAGTGCGCCGGGGCGACCGTGCATCAGTGCGTTCGCGACCGTCAGGATCGGCGGCTGCGAGCGATAGTTCGTCTCCAGCCGCACCACCGTGGCGTCGGGGTGGCGACGTTCGAACTCGAGAAGGAAGCGCTGCTCCGCACCGGCGAACGAGTAGATGGTCTGGCTGGCGTCTCCGACCACGCAGATGTCGTGCCGATCACCCAGCCACAGCTCCAGCAGCCGGTTCTGCAAAGGCGAGACGTCCTGGAACTCGTCGACCGTGAAGTGCCGGTACTGCTCATGGACGGAGGCGGCGACCCGCGGCTCCGCCTCCAGCATCCCGGCGCACGCCAGGAGCACGTCCTCGAAGTCGAGTTGGCGGCGGTCGTCCTTCAACGCCTCGTAGCCACGCATCAGTTCGATGAGCTGCTGCGCATCGACCCCGCTGATCGGACGGCCGAGCGCGGCGTACTGATCGATCGACAGCATCGAGACCTTGCGCCACTCGATCTCGGAGGCGATGTCACGGAGGGTCGCCGTGCTCGGCCTCAACCGGATCGCGTCGGCGGCCTGCCCCAGCATCCTCACCTTGTTGTCGATGATCGACGGCGCGGGAGATCCGGCGAGAGTCGGCCAGAAGAAGTTCAGCTGTGCGAGGGCGGTCGCGTGGAATGTCCGAGCGGCGACGCCTTCGACGCCGAGCGCGCGCAGACGCCCGCGCAGCTCTCCCGCCGCCTTGGCCGTGAAGGTGACCGCCATCACCCGAGACGGCGAGTAGGCGCCCGTGTCGACGCCGTGCGCGATGCGGTGGGTGATGACGCGCGTCTTTCCCGTCCCCGCGCCGGCGAGCACGGCGACGGGACCCCGAAGGACGGATGCCGCAGCCCGCTGCCGCTCATCGAGGGCATCGAGTGCGCTCACTCGCGGTCCTCGTACCAGTCGATGATCAGCGCACGGGCGATCGAGGCGGGCCCGGGAAGCCCGACCGGGCCGTCCCCGGCGAGAGCGGAGCCGATCTCGGCACGGGAGAACCAGCGCACATCGATGATCTCCTCCCCGTCGGCGAGCGCCGCGGACTCCTCATCCACGACCGCACGGAAGCCGACCATGAGGGAACGCGGGAACGGCCAGGCCTGCGAGGAGACGTACCGCAGCGAAGACAGGCGCACGCCTGACTCCTCCTCGATCTCACGGTGCACGGTCGACTCGAGCGATTCCCCCGCTTCGGTGAAGCCGGCGAAGCACGAATACATGCGACCGCCCCAGTTCGCGTTCGCACCGAGCAGCAGCCGCTCCCCGTCCCGGCTCTCGACCGCGACGATCACGGCAGGGTCGGTGCGCGGGAAGTGCTCGCGTCCGCACACCAGGCAGCGTCGCGACCATCCGCCCTGCCGCAGTTCCGTTCCGCCACCGCACGCGGGGCAGAACGGGGCATCGCGGAGCCAGCCGGCGAGTGCGATGGCGCCGATGAGCAGCTCGGACTCCTGCCCGTCGATGCGGCCGCCGAGATCGCGCAGTCCGAGCCAGATCTCGTCAGGCGCCGCGTCGAGAGCATCCGTCTCCGGCGGCGCGGCGGCGACGAGCAGCACAGTGCCGTCCGCATCGCGCCCCAGCAGCGCCCAGGTGGCCTCGACGACAGCCGCAGGGGGCACACGCAGCAGCGTCGAATCGACGACCCTGACTCGCCCCTCGCGCACGACGATCACACGCGTGGCGGGGTCCTCGCGGAGGCGGTCGAGCACGTCCGGCTCCGTGCGGAGTTCGGCTGCGCGGTCGAGGGACGGGCGTTGAATGGTCATCGACTCCCTCTTTCACGGGCGTGGCGGAGGCGGGACCGCCCCTGAGCCGACCTACCCTGGGGGCATGGGACGCTCTCCTTTCACTCTAGCCGCGGCAGTGACCGCTGCACTGCCCGGCGCGGAGGTCACGGGCGCGCGCGGTCTGAGCGCGGACGGCGACGGACGATTCGACTCGGCGGTCGCCTCGCTCGCGGACGGCCGTGAGCTCGCGATCCGCGTCGCCGACGACGATGAGACGGCGCGCGAACTCGCCGCCGAAGCCCTCGCCCTCCGGGCGCTGACCGACGGCGCACGCGCCATGCTCCCCTTCGCTGCACCGGCCTACATCGGTGAGACGCGACTCGGCGACGGACGCGCCCTCGTCACCGAGCTCCTCCCCGGATTCCAGATCGAGGCCGCCATGGTGCCCGCCGGTCGTGGCGCGGCGGAGTCCATGGGCGCGTCGATCGCTGCCGTGCACGGTCTGCCCACCTCCGTCGTCCGCGGGGCGGGACTTGCCACGCGCAGCGCCGAGGAGAGCCGCGCGGAGCTGGAACGCCTGGTCGACACGGCGGCAGCCACCGGCCGGGTCCCTGCGCGTCTCACCGTCCGCTGGCGAGATGCCATCGCCGACGACGAACTCTGGCGCTTCGAGTCCACCGTCATCCTCGGCGGCGTGCAGGCCACCTCGTTCCTGTTCGAAGACGACCCCGAGCGCGGCCCCGAGGTGATCGGCCTGGTCGGCTGGCACGGCCTCTCGGTCGGGGATCCCGCGCTCGATCTGTCCTGGTTGTCGGCCGCACCGGAAGCCGCCGAAGATGTGCAGAGCGCGTATGCCCGCGCGATCGACCGGGCCCCGGACGCCGGGCTCGAAGTGCGCGCCCGTCTGCTCGCCGAGCTCGAGTTCGCGCGCTGGCTCGTGCACGGCGACTCGATGCACCGACCGGACATCGTCGACGACGCGGCATCGTTGCTGACCGCCCTCGCCGAAGGCCTGCACACCGACGACCTGAGCATCATCGAGGCCCGCAGCGCCGGCGTCGACTCCGCGCTGGACGCCCTCGACCGCGTTCCCAAAGACGCCGTCGCCGAGGTCGACACGTCGATGCACACCGATGCCTACAACCCCGAAGAGCTGTGGGTGGAGCCTGCGGACGAGTCCGACTCAGCGGAGACGGAGGCGCCCGCGGAAGGCCTGCCCGGCCAGGCATCCGAGCGGCGTGATGACGACAGGGACCGCCGCGCCGAGATGCTGAACGTCGAGACCGAAGACCTCTCGGGAGTCGCGAGCCTGTTCGCGGGGACCAGCGGCGCCGCCGGCGCGCGCGAGGACTCGCACCCTCTGGCCCCGCGGTCCAGGTCCGACGTCGAGTATCACGACGACGAGGACGACTCGGACGAAGCTCAGCGGGCGGCGCGCGCGGCACTCCAGCGCTGGAAGAGCTCCTCCTCCGAGTAGACACGGTCGCCACGGATGATCAGGTCGTCGGCGACGTAGTACAACGCGACGTCGATCTCCTCCAGCGGCACCTCGAACCGCCGGTGATAGGCGAGCCGATACAGCGCGAGCTGCAGCATCCGCTCGTCACGTTCCTTCGCCGTGCGCGGAGCCTTGCCGGTCTTCCAGTCGACGATCTCGATGCGGTCGCCACGGTCGGCACGTCGGTACACGGCGTCGAGCTTGCAGATGACGATGTGGGCGGCGGCTTCCTCGGTGTCCGGCAACCCGGCGCCGAGCGCGAAATCGATCTCAATCTCCACCGCGATCGGCTTCAACCCGCCCCATTCGCTGCGCTCGAACGTCGCCTGCAGCACGGCGAGATCGGCGGCATCCGCCGACGCGCCCGGCCCTTCGATCGAACCCGGCGCACCGATCCCCGGATCGGTCGCGACCTCGTCCTCGTCGATCTCCCACAGCGCCTCGTCCACCCGGCTGCCGACGCCGACGAGCTCGGACCGCTGCTCCACCCAGGCATGGAAGAGGGTGCCCAGGCGCGTCTGCCGATAGGGTCGCTCGGGCATGGGCCGAATGATCGACGACAAGGTGCCGGTGAAGTCCGTCACGTAGTCCTTGAATCGCGACGCCGGCACACGTGTGGGGGCCTCGGCATCGCTCCCGCGCTGACGGGCGGCACGCTCGGCGAGCAACCTCGCGAGTTCGAGCGACGGCTCGGCGGTTCCGGCACGGGCAGCCTCGGCGACCTCGTTCGCCGCACCGGAGACGACCGCTCGGCGGGCACCCAGCGGGTCGAGCGGCCAGCGGAGAGTCGCCCCCGGGCCGTCGTAGGGATTCTCGTCCGGGTCCACCGGTTCGATCGGTTCGAGCCCCTGCACCTCGATCGCCTCCGCGAGGAAGGGGCTCGGCGTGCGCGGAGCCTTCTGGCCCGCCCAGTGCGCACCGCTGAGCAACAGGTCGGTCCGTGCGCGTGTGACCGCGACATAGGCGAGTCGCCGCTCCTCCTGCTGCTGATAGGCGCGGTACGCATCCTTGAAGCGCTTGAGCGCGCCGCCCTGCGGATTCGCCTTCGTCGCGCCGCCGGACAGGGAGGCCTGCGCGAGCTTCTGACGCTTGTCGGGGTCCGCTTCGTCGCCCATCGCCTCGATCGGGTCCCACTCGAAGCGGGGAAGGGCATCGCGATCGCCACGCAGCGCGAACGGGACCACGCCGAACCCGAACCACCCCGAGGTGTCGGAGACGCGGCTGGGAAGCTCGTCGACCACGAGTCGGACCACGGCGACCGCATCCCACTCCAGCCCCTTCGACCCGTGGATGGTCAGCAGCTGCACGACACCGGCCTCCGGGGGCTCGGGTCGCGGCATCAGCTCATCCGTGCTCTCGGCCTTGTCGAGCCAGGCGAGCAGGCTGCCGATGCTCCCCCGCTCATCGGCCGCGAGGAAGGCCCGCACCTCGTCGGCGAACGCCCGCAGCTGCGTCGCCGCGATCCGGGCAGGACCGCGGGTCTCGTTCGCGGCCAGCTCGATGTCCAGCCGGAGCTCGAGTTCGATGAGGCGGATCAGCTCCGGGATCGGCTGTGACGACGCTCGCCGGAGTCGCTCCAGCATCTCCCCCGCTGCGCGGATCCGCGCACGACCGTCGGGGGTGATCGTCTCGAGCAGCCGGTAGTCGTCGCGGACCGCACGCACCACGTCGACCGCGTCGATGATCGACACGGCCTCGTCGGCGCCGCGCGAGGAACGCAGCCGCGCCCGCACCTCCTCGGGGAGCGGCGCCATCGCCGTGTCGCGCTCCGAGAGCGTGCGCCCGAGGTCGTAGAGGGCGGCCATATCGGCGACTCCGACTCCGAACCGGGGGCCGGTGAGGAGCCGGATCAGCGCCGACCCGGCCGTGGGATCGTGCACGACCCGCAGCGTCGAGACGACATCGACCACCTCCGGCGTCGCGAGCAGCCCGCCGAGGCCGAGGATGCGATGCGGGATGCCCCGCGCCGCCAGTGCAGCCGCGAACGTCTGCATGTGCCGTTTCGAGCGGAACAGGATCGCGCCGGTGTGCGGGCGCGCACCCTGCGCGGCACCCGAGCTGCGGGACTCATGCTCCGCCCTCCGCTCGGCGAACCAGTCCGCGACCGCCGATGCCTCCTCGTCGACCGTGAAGGCGTACTCCACGCGCACCGTGCCCTCGCCCGCGCCGGGACGGGGTTCGAGGGGCGGTACGTCGAGACCGGGTCGCTGCAGCGGCTCGAGCACGCGGTTCGCGATACCGAGGATGCCGCGGTCGTTGCGCCAGCTCGTCATGAGGCTGTACGTCTGGGCCGTGCCGGTGCTCGAGAACGTGCCCGAGAAGGCGTAGAGGTTGTCGGCGCTCGCACCGCGCCAGCCGTAGATCGACTGATGCGGGTCGCCGACGGCCATCACCGCGGAGTCCCGGAACAGCTCGGCGAGGAAGCGGGTCTGGATGACCGATGTGTCCTGGTACTCGTCGAGCAGCACGACTCGGTGCTGCTCCCGGAGTTCGTCCCGCACATCAGGCGCAGACTCCACGATGTCGTACGCACCGCCCACCTGGTCCGCGAAGTCGAGCACGCCGCGGCGCTCCTTCTCGCCGATGTAGTCACGAACCAGACGGGAGAGCGTCGGCAGGCTGAGCAGGTTCACCGCCGCCTTCTCGACGTCGGCGTTGCCCCGATACGGGCCGAAGTCCTGCGCCTGCTCGCGCGCGATGCGCTCCGCGAGATCGAGGTCGACACGATGGTCGAGGGCATCGCCGGCGAGGCGCTGCACGGCGTCGATGACCGTGCCGAGGGCGAACTCGATGTTCTCCAGCTCCGGGAGATCGCTGCGGAGCACGACCTCACGGGCGAGCATCCACGAGGCCGCCTGGCTGAGCATCGCCACGTCGGGATCCCTGCCGATGCGTGCCGCGTGCTCGCGGACGATCCCGTCGGCGAACGCGTTGTACGTCGACACCCGTGGGCGGATCATGAGGTCCTCCGCCGCGCGAGGGGCCACCGGATCCCACCCTGTGCCGTGATGGGCGGCGAGCTCGTCGAGGACGTGCGTGCGCACCAGATCGCGCTGCCGCCCCGGCACCGCCTCCTCGACTCGGCGGAGCGACCCGTCGGCCACGATCGCTGGGAGATGGGGCAGCAGCCCACGACGGCCGTACTCGTCGATCACAGCCAACCGGTGACCGATCCGCTCCGCGAGCTCGCCGGCGGCTTTCCGCGTGAACGTGAGTCCGAGGATCTCATCCCGCCGCACGTGGCCGTTGGCGACGAGCCACACCACCCGCCCCGACATCGTCTCGGTCTTTCCGCTGCCGGCGCCGGCGACGACGAGCGCCGGCTCGGGAGGCGCCTCGATCACGCGCTGCTGCGCCGGAGTGGGAGACGGCTGGCCGAGGGCCGCAGCGATGTCGGTCGCCGAGATCCCCTCGCCGCCGCTCCACGACGTCATGAGCTCACCGCCGGCACCGTGTGGATGCGGCAGGGATGCACCCGGCGCTGGGTGTCGGCGCAGTGCGACTCGACCTGGGCGGTGAAGCTCGACGCCGACATGCCGCGCGCGGCATCCGAGACACGACGCAGGAAGGCCGAGCGGGATTCGTCGCCCAGGGTGTGCTGATGCGCGATGCGGTAGTCGCTCTTGGCGAGGGTCTTGGAGACGATCACGAGCCGCGCCCCGGCCAACGACGCCGGCGGTGCGCCCTCGACCAGCCCCTGCTGGACGGCGACCTGGTAGGCCGCGAGCTGTGCGTGCTCGACCACGCCGGAGTCGGATTCGGGGTCGTTCTTCCCGGTCTTCAGATCGACCACGACGACGGGCCCCTCCGGACCGCCCGACATCCGCTCCCAGCCTCGTCCGCGCGAGGGCGCATGCTCACCGGCGTCCGGCGGATACGCCTCGACGCGGTCGATGTACCCGTGGATGATCGCCTGATTCGCGCGATCCTCCCCGACCGGATGCACCGCCGGCACGTCTTCCGCGGCACCTTCCACCGCGACGTCGACGGCGAAGCGGAACTCCACCTCGCTGCCGATGACCCGGCCGCCTTCGCGACGCACATCGCCGAGGTAGGTGTGCAGCCGATCGACGAGCAGATCCGCCCGCCGCCGCTCCTTGCGACCGATCCATTCGGTCTCGAAGTCGAGTTCCGGCCAGTGCTCCGCGACGACCGCGCGCATCTGCTCCAGGTCTCCGTCCGGGACGCGCTCCATCGCCTCATGCACGATCGTGCCGATCCCGGCCGTCGGCGGCATCACGGTGTCTCCGCCGAGAGCCGAGACGACCCAGTTGAGACCGCACTCCTCATAGGACTCCATCTTCGACGGCGACACGCGCGCGCCCGCGACGGCGAGGTCCCGCAGCGGCGCCTCCGTCGAGGCGGGCGTCACCCCGTACCACTCGGCGGGATCGGCACCCGGCACGCCTTCCCGGGCGAGGACGGCGAGCTGCCCCGCCGCCTCGCGCCTCGTCGAGTCCGCCCGTGCCGTGGTGAGGGCGCGTCGGTGCCGGGCGACCAACCCGCGCAGGGTGAGGGGGTGCTCGGCGGACGCGTGCCGCTCCGGCGGTTCCGGAGGCGGCAGGAAGCCGAAGAACGGGCTCGGTGTGAGGTCGTCGTCGCCCACCGCGGTGATCAGGAGCCTCTCGCGCGCGCGAGACACGGCCCGGACGAACAGGCGGAGCTCGTCGTGCAGTGCCGCTCGCCGACGATCCAGCACTCCCGGGGGCTCGATGCTCACGCCGGTGCGGGCCGACTGGAGGGCATCGGCCAGACGCCACGTCTGCAGCAGGCCGCCGCGCAACCGCACATTCGGCCAGATGCCGTCCTGCACTCCGGCGACGACGACCGCGTCGAACTCGGTTCCCAGCGCCGTGGCCGGGGTGAGCAGCGTCACCTTGCCGGGGCGATCCGGCGTGGACAGCGAGTCCTCGGGGACCTCGCTGTCGAGGATGTCCCGAACGAAGGCCTCCGGCTTCTCGTTCGGCGTGCGCTCGACGAACCGCTTCGCCGCGTCGAAGAGCGAGACGAGCGCGTCGAGCGAGCGCGCAGTCTCCGCCCCGGTCGGCAACAGCGAGATCTCGCGCCACGCCACCTGCAGCCGCCGTCCATCGACGGCACGCGCCTGCTCCCACACGCGCCACAGCAGATCATGGATCGTCTCACCGTCTGCGGCCGCGAGCGCGACGGCGTGGATCGTCTCCGCGAAGCGCTCGGCCGTCCGTGACTCCGGTGCGTCGATGAGGGTCAGGTGGCTCGGATTCGCCATCGCCTGGCGCAGCAGCTCGCGTGCAGGGGTGGATCCGCCCTGCTCGAGCTCGAGGTGTCGAAGCCGGGCGCGAAGGCGTCGGAGCCCGATCGCATCCATCCCGCCGAACGGGGTGCGCATCGCCTCCTCGAGCGCCTGCGAGGTGCGCTCGTCGACGGGCGTCAGCGCCAGCCGCACGATGCCGACGATGTCGCGCACGATCCCCTCACTGCCGAGCGGACGCTGCACGCCCGCGGCCCGGGTCGGGATCTCCCGGGCGGCGAGCTCGGTCTCCAGCGTGGTCACCTGTCGGGTGTCGTGCGCGATCACGGCCATCCGGTCCCAGCGGATCCCCTCGGAAAGATGCCACTCCCGCATGACTCCGGCGATGCGGTCGAGTTCCTCGTACGGCGAGGGCGCCACGAAGGTCGAGACCCGAGCGTCGATCTCGTCCGACGTCACGGGCACGGGAGCACGACGATGCTCGACGCGTCCGGACACACCGATCGCCTGCGTCACGGTGCGGGTCAAAGCTGTCAGCGCCGGACGCTGCCGGTGCGCACCGTCGAGCACGTGGACCTCTCCCAGGGCGCCCGCGAGCTGGGCGAAGAGCTCGGGGCTCGCCCCGCGGAATGAACCGGACGAGATGTCGGGATCGCCGAAAGCCAGGACGGCGACGCCTCGACCGCGCAGGGCCTTGACGACGTCGATACCTCCGCGAGTGAGCTCCTGTGCGTCGTCGATCAGCACCACGCGCAGCGGGGCGAGCGGTCCGAGCGTCGCCGCCTCGGCCGTGCGCAGGATCGTCCCGGCCTCGCTGAGCAGGTCGGCGGCATCGCGGTGCGCCGAACGCAGCGCATCGAGCACCGTGCGGTACTCGACGAGGAACTCCGCGGCCGCGGCCCACACATCGTTTCCCGAGTCCCGCAGTTCGCCGGGAAGAGCGCCGATCTCGGTGCATTCGGCGAGGAACGCGCGCAGCTCCGATCGGAACCCCTTCGATGCGCGCACCGAGGGGCTGAGCGCGTCCGGCCAGGGGATGCGACCGTCTTCGGCATCGCCGGCGAGCAGATCGGCGATGATGCGGTCCTGATCGGCACCGGTCAGGAGCGCGGGCGGCTCCGCACCCTCACGCACCATCGCCCCGCGCACGAGCTGGAACGCGAAGGAGCCGAGCGAGCGAGCGAGCGGGCCCGGGGTCGCCTGTCCGATGCGCACGCCGATCCGGTCTCGCAGCGCGGTGGCGGCCTGCCGACTCGGCGTGAGCGCGAGCACCTGCTCGGGGCGCAGTCCGGCGACATCGAGCAGGTGCACGACACGGTCGACGAGCGTGCGGGTCTTCCCGGTGCCCGGCGCACCGATGATGACGCCGGATGCGGACGGCTCAGCGGCGATCACGGTTCGCTGCGCGGCATCCGGTGTCATGCCCTCCACGCTATCCGGACGCGGGGACATCGTCGGCCGTCCGCTCGGCAACCGCGTCATACCGATCCGACGGCCTGTGCGCTCACGGCGAAACCGGCGCCGGCGGCCGATCCCGCCCGATGCGTGCGGGGTAGAGTTGGGCCAGTCCCCGAACTTCAAGGAGCACGCGTGGAAATCCGCATCGGCATCATCAACACCGGCCGCGAACTGAGCTTCGACACCGGCGCGAGCGCGGACGAGGTCCGCACCCAGGTCGCCACGGCGCTGGAGCAGAACGCGACGCACGTGAGCTTCGCCGATGTGAAGGGCAACTCCTACATCGTCCCGACCGCGAACCTCGCCTACATCGAACTGGGCACCGAGGAATCGCGCCGCGTCGGCTTCGTCGCCTGATCAGACGATGTACATCCTCCTCGCCCTCATCGGCGCGTGCGCGCTCGGCATCTGGGTGCACTTCCTGATCGCCGACCGCGAGCTGCGCGGGGTGGCGCTCGCCCCGGCCATCGCCACCGCCGCCTCGGCCATCGTCTACACGGGTCTGCAGTGGGCGGGCGTGGGCGAGGACAGCATCTGGCTGTGGCTCGCGAGCGTCCTCGGCGCCGTCGTCTTCGCCGCGGTCGCGACCCTGGCCATCACCGCGGTGCGCAAGCGTTCGGACGCCGACGCACGGACCGCGCTCGGCATCTGAGCGGCGTCGTCGGAGACGAGGCCAGGGGAAGACGGCGGGGTCACACGTCTAGGACGCGAGTCCCATCGCGTCCATGCGTCGTGCGTGCGCGCCCATGAGCTCGGTGTAGACCGGCTCGATGCGCTCGTCGTCGACCTGGAGCAGCTCCGGCCGCAGCGCCGAACGGCACACCAGGATCGTGTCGCCGACGAGACGCCGCGCCCACATCGACAGCAGCGACCGCCACTCCTCATCGCTCTCGATCGTCTCCTGGATGATCGCGACGATCTCGTGGCCGGCGTCGTCCTCGCGGAGGATCTCCGCCACCCGACGTCCGGTGTCCCCGTAGCTCGAGGCGAGCGCGAGGTAGAAGTCGTCGAGCATCCCGGCGGTGATGTACACGGCGAGGAGCGTCTCGCGCGGGCGGGCGCCGATGGTCTTGCGACGGAACGCATCGAGGTTCTCGCGGAACGGGAGCATCACCTGCGTCGGGTCGCCGCCACGCTCGGCGATGACCTCGACGATCCCGCGGTGCTTGGTCAGTGCTGCGCCGGCCGCGCGTGACAGCGACTCCTTCTCGGAGAGCTCGGGGGTCGCGCGGATGAGTCTCGTGAGCGTCTCGAAGTAGCCCAGCTGCAGATAAGCGGCCTGGCCGAGGAAACGGTCGAGTTCGGGGGCGAGGTCGGCGAAGTCGACACGCGTCGCGTCACTCTGATCTCCCCGGCTGCGCAGGGTGAGGGTGCGCCGGGGCGCGTCATCGCGCTGCCAGAACCACTTAACCACGAGGTCTTCCTCCCGAGTCCGCCACGACGTTCACAATACCCGCGACCGGACCTCCTTCCTGGCGCGCACCACCCCTCCGGTAGGCTGGGCGTGTCCCCGCCGTCGGAGCGGGGCCCCGCGCCTGTGGCACAAGAGACGGCGTGGATCCGTTTACGTGGCGATCCCGCAGGGTCGCCGGACAGGCAATCTGAATAAAGTGACAACTTTCGCCGATCTCGGCATCGATCAGGACATCGTCGACGCACTCGCGGCCAAGGGCATCATCGATGCCTTCCCGATCCAGGAGCAGACCATCCCCCTCGGCCTTCCGGGCCAGGACATCATCGGCCAGGCGAAGACCGGAACGGGGAAGACCTTCGGGTTCGGCATCCCCGTGGTCCAGCGCCTCGGCAAGGATCCCGAGCACGGCGTCAAGGCGCTCATCGTGGTCCCGACGCGCGAGCTCGCCGTGCAGGTCTACGAAGACATCGATCTGCTCACCAGCAACCGCTCCACCAGCGTCGTCGCCATCTACGGCGGCAAGGCGTACGAGGGCCAGATCGACCAGCTCAAGGCCGGCGCGCAGATCGTCGTCGGAACCCCCGGCCGTCTGATCGACCTCGCCGGCCAGCGCCTTCTCGATCTCTCGAACGCGACCGAGGTCGTTCTCGACGAGGCCGACAAGATGCTCGACCTGGGCTTCCTCGCCGACATCGAGAAGATCTTCCAGAAGGTCCCCGCCGTCCGCCACACGCAGCTCTTCTCGGCGACCATGCCCGGACCGATCGTGGCACTCGCCCGCCGCTTCATGACGAACCCGATCCACATCCGTGCGAACGACCCCGACGAGGGTCTCACCCAGGCGAACATCAAGCACCTCGTGTACCGCGCGCACTCCATGGACAAGGACGAGGTCATCGCCCGCATCCTGCAGGCCGAGGGCCGCGGCAAGACCGTCATCTTCACCCGCACCAAGCGTGCGGCACAGCGCCTCGTCGACGAGCTCGGCGACCGCGGCTTCAACGTCGGCGGTGTGCACGGCGACATGGGCCAGGACCAGCGCGAGCGTTCCATGGCCGCGTTCAAGGCCGGCAAGCGCGACGTCCTCGTGGCGACGGATGTGGCCGCGCGCGGCATCGACGTCGACGACGTGACGCACGTGATCAACCACACGATCCCGGACGAGGACAAGACGTACCTGCACCGCGCCGGCCGCACCGGTCGCGCCGGCAAGACGGGCATCGCGGTCACGTTCGTCGACTGGGAGGATCTGCACAAGTGGGCCCTCATCAACCGCGCGCTCGAGTTCGGCCAGCCGGAGCCCGTCGAGACCTACTCGTCGAGCCCGCACCTGTACGAAGACCTCGACATCCCTCAGGGCACGAAGGGCCGCCTGGTCTCGGCCCCGAAGACCGAGTCCGTGAAGACCGAGCGCACCCGTCGTCCCGAGCGTGCGGCGGATGCCGCAGCCGAGGGCACCGACGAGAGCGGCACACGTCGTCGTCGCCGTCGTCGCAACAGCAACACCCCGGTCGGCTCGACCTTCGCCGAGGGCACCGCTGAGGGGACGTCCGGCGAGGGACAGTCCGCCCCGGCCGCCGACCGCGCCGCTGAGGGCGCCGGGACGCACGACGGTGCGGGCAAGGAGCACCACGACGGCAAGCCGGCCCCCGCGCGTCGCCGTCGTCGTCGTCGCGGTGGTTCCGGCGCCGGAGCGGCCCCCGTCACCGGAGCCTGACACCTCCACACCTCTTGACGGGCGCGTGCCGCGGAGAATCCTCCGCCGCACGCGCCCGTCGTCGTCGACGGCGGCGGCACGGCGGCGGCGGCACGGCATCAGCGAGGCGCAGGCACCGTCTGTGCGGCCTGCAGCATCGCGGACGGCACCTGCGGCGGGTACACCCAGGCGACGAGCACGACCGAGATGATCATGAGCAGGAACCACGAGCTCAACTTGCTCAGCGAGACCGGCTGCCACCCCTCCGCCTGATCGGGATACGACCATGCTCCCGCCCAGGTGCCGATGTTCTCCGCCAGATAGATGAAGACGGCCACCCCGGCGAAGACGACGAGCAGCGGAAGCCGGATCGTCCGCCGCCAGATGCGGGCGTGCATCACCGTCGGCATCCACAGGATGATCACGGCGGCGAGCAGCACCCAACGGGCATCCCACCACCAGTGGTGCGCGAAGAAGTTGACATAGATCGCCCCCGCGAGGACCGCCGTCATCCAGCGCCGCGGGTACCGCGCGAAACCGAGGTCGAACAGCCGGCAGACGCGCACCATGTACGAGCCGACGGCGGCGTTCATGAACCCGCTGAACAGGGGCACGCCGCCGATGCGCAGGAATCCGTCAGCGGCGTACGCCCATGAGCCGACGTCGGTCTTGAAGAGTTCCATCACGGTACCGGTGATGTGGAAGAGCACGATGACCCACAGCTCGCGACCGCTCTCGAGGCCGAACGCGAGCATCGCGACCTGGATGAGCACGGCGGCGATCGTCAGCGCGTCGTTGCGCGCGAGCACCGCGTCCTCGGGGTACCAGAAGCGTGCGGCGACGATCACGACCAGAAGCGCGGCGCCGAAGACGCACGCCCAGGCCTGTTTGACCACGAACACCGCGAACTCGATCAGGCCCGCCCGAACGCCTGTCGCCGGGGCGTCGAGGAGCAGACGGTGAGCCCACGCATCGACACGGCGTTCCAGGGAGGTCGCTCGCTGCATGCCTCGGACGGTATCGGGCTCCGCCGACAGGTCGCCGGGAGCTGTCCGCCAGTATGCCGAGGATCAGGGGAAGCGCGCAGCGATGCCCGTGCCGCGTGCGAGGAGCCGGGACACCATCTCGTCGGAGGTGGTGTTCTCCCCTGGGCGGTTCGGTTTGCCGCTTCCGTGATAGTCGCTCGACCCCGTGACGATGAGGTCGTGCTTCGCAGCCAGCTCGCGCAGCATCCGCTTGCCGGCCTCGGTGTTCTCGCGGTGGTCGATCTCGAAGCCGCCGAGGCCCGCCGCGACGAGGCGTTCGATGAACGGCACCGGCATCATCCGGTCTCGCCCGGCGGTGACCGGGTGGGCGATGATCGCCACTCCCCCGGCTTCCGCGATCAGTCGCACCGCGGTCAGCGGATCCGGCGCGTAGTGCGGCTCGTAGTAGCCCTCGCGCGGGTGCAGGATGCCGTCGAACGCCTCGGTGCGATCGCGCACGATTCCCCGAGCGACCAGCGCATCGGCGATGTGAGGGCGCCCGACCGTCGCATCGAGGGTCGTCTGTGCGACCACGTCGTCCCACCGCAGGTCGTAGTCCCGACCGATGTTGCGCACGATCCGCTCGGCGCGACCGATCCGATCGCCGCGGATGCGGTCGGTCTCGGCGCGCAGAGCCTCGTTCTCCGGGTCGAAGAGGTAACCCAGCACGTGCACGCTGCGCCACTCGTGCTTCGCCGACAGCTCCATGCCGGGGATGAAGGTCATGCCGAGCGCGACGGCGGTGTCGCCGGCCTCGCCCCAGCCGGTGGAGCGGTCATGATCGGTGAGCGCCGCCGTGCGGATCCCGTACGCGTGGGCCTGCCTGATCACCTCCGCCGGCGACTCCGTGCCGTCGGAGTGGTTGGAGTGCAGGTGCAGGTCGGCGGGACCGGCGAACCCGGAGGACGGAGTGGCCATCCTCCGAGCGTACCGAGCACCGGTCGCGCTGGACGCCGAGACGCACGGAAGCGGATGTCGGGGCAGGGACTTCACAGGCGGCGCTCCTAGGCTTGAGGGGATGTTTCGACTACTGGGGATCCTCTTCACCGTCCTGCTCGCGATCGCGACGGCGATCGTGGTGTGGCCGCAGTTCTTCCACCTCGAGCAGACCTATCCGTTCGCTCAGCTGGTCTCGGCGCGCGGTCTGGTCCTGGGCGGATTCCTCGTCGTCGCCGTGCTCGCGCTCCTGCTGCTGTTCGCCCGTCCGCTGCGCGGCTTCGCCGCGTCGGTGCTGATCGTCGCGCTGCTCGGCGCAGGTGCCACGGGACTCATCGGGTTCACCCGGGGCTTCGGAGCATCAGACCTTCCGCAGAAGACCGAGAGCAGCGTCCGGGTGCTGACGTGGAACACCGCGGGCGAAGCCGTGTCCGCCGAGACGATCGCACAGCAGATCCTCGACCAGGGCGCGGACGTCGTCGCGCTCCCGGAGACGACTGAGGACGTCGGCGAGCGCATCGCGATCATGCTGCGCGAGCAGGGGCATCCGATGTGGGTCCACCATGTGCAGTTCCGCCCCGACGTGCCCGACGGCCCGCAGTCCTGGCAGACCACGGTGCTCGTCGCCCCCGACCTCGGCGAGTACTCGGTGATCGAGTCGTCGAAGGACGGCACGAGCAACACGGGCTCCGTGCCCAGCGCCGTGCTCATGCCGATCGACGGCTCGGGCCCCACGATCGTCGCCGTGCACGCGGTCGCCCCGCGCATGGAGGAGATGCAGCAGTGGCAGAGCGATCTGCAGTGGATCGCCGACCAGTGCCCGCAGGGTGACTTCATCCTGGCCGGAGACTTCAACGCGACGATCGACCACATGTCGTCCCTCGGAGTGGAGGGCGGCGACATCGGCTACTGCCGCGATGTCGCTTCGCGCACCGGCAACGGCTTCGCCGGCACCTGGCCCAGCTCGCTCCCCGCACTCGCAGGCGCACCCATCGATCACGTGATGGCCTCCCCGAACTGGACGCCGACGGGCTCGGTCGTCCTCGACGACGCCGGGGGAAGCGACCACCGCGCGCTGGTCGTGCAGCTGGAGCCGGCGGGCTGAACTCCCGCAACCCGCCCTCCAGGTGACAGACTGGAGGGATGAACACCGCAGAGCGCGACACGATCGCAGAAGCCACCGTCGAAGCGTCTGTCGAGAACAGCACCACGAACCGCAAGCAGCCCTTCCCCCAGGGCTTCCTCGACACCATCTCCACTGGCTGGGCCGAGCGGCCCGAGACGCTTCCCGCTCCGCGCGCACAGGCTTCGTACGCCGCCGCCCGTCGGGCCGCGGTCTCTGCGGCGTTCCCCGGCAAGCGTCTCGTGATCCCGGCCGGCTCGCTCAAGCAGCGCAGCAACGACACCGACTACGTCTTCCGTGCGCACTCGGCCTTCGCACACCTCACGGGGTGGGCCTCGGACGCCGAGCCCGACTCGGTCCTGGTCTTCGCGCCGACCGATGCGGGGCACGACGTCACCCTCTTCTTCCGCGAGCGCGCCGACCGCACGACCACGGAGTTCTACGCCGATGCCACGATCGGCGAGTTCTGGATCGGTCCCCGCCCGTCGCTCGCCGGCGTCGCCGCCGACCTCGACATCGCGACGGCGCACCTGCACGAGCTCGAGGTCGTCGAAGGCGAGCTCGTGCTCGACGAGGATGAGGGGCTCACCCGTGTCGTCTCCGAGCTGCGCCTCATCAAGGACGAGTTCGAGATCGCCGAGATGCGCCGTGCCGTCGAGATCACGGCGAGCGGCTTCGACGACATCGTCCGCGAGCTCCCTTCCGCCGTCGCCCACGCCCGCGGCGAGCGAGTCGTCGAGGGTGTGTTCCATCGACGTGCGCGCGAGGATGGCAACGGCGAGGGCTATGACACGATCGCGGCCTCCGGTCCGCACGCCTGCTACCTGCACTGGACCCGCAACGACGGCACAGTGGTCCCCGGTGACCTGATCCTGGTGGACGCGGGCGTCGAGGCCGACAGCCTGTACACGGCCGACATCACACGCACCCTGCCGGTCTCCGGCACCTTCACCGAGGTGCAGCGCCGAGTGTACGAGACCGTGCGCGAGGCCGCCGACGCAGCATTCGCCGCGGCGCGGGTGGGCGTCCGGTTCCGCGACGTGCACGCGGCAGCCATGAAGGTCATCGCAGAGCGCACCGCCGAGTGGGGCGTGCTGCCCGTCTCCGCCGAAGAGGCGCTGGACGCCGACAAGGGCGGCCAGCACCGTCGTTACATGGTTCACGGCACCTCGCATCACCTCGGCATCGACGTGCACGACTGTGCGCAGGCACGCCGCGAGATGTACTACGACGGCATCCTCGCACCGGGCATGGTCTTCACGATCGAGCCCGGACTCTACTTCCAGATCGACGACCTGACGGTGCCCGCAGAGCTCCGCGGCATCGGCGTGCGCATCGAGGACGACATCCTGATGACCGAGGAGGGACCGGTCAACCTGTCGGCCGACATCCCGCGCACGGCCGACGAGGTCGAGGCCTGGATCGCCCGCCTGCAGGGTTGACGAGCACACCCCGGGTGACGTCGGCCGTTCCGCCTCATGCACGACGCTGAGATCACCGTCGACGACGCGCTCGCGCAGGCGCTGATCGCGGGCTCCTTCCCGGAACTCGGCGAGCGCGAGCTCCGCCGCGTCCACACCACGGGCACGGTGAACGCGATCGTCCGTGTGGGCGAGGATCTCGTCGCCCGCTTTCCTCTGCTCCCCACCGCTCACGAGGAGTTGGCGGCCGAAGCCGGGGCGATGTCGGCGTTGGCCGATTCCTCCCCGTTCCCGGCGCCGCGGTCGTACGGCATCGCCGACCGCGGTGCCGCATTCCCTTCTGCTTGGTCGGTGCAGAGCTGGATTCCCGGCAGGACAGCTCATTTCCAGGCGCACGCGACACCCGCGACGCTGGCACAGGACCTGGTCACGCTGATCCTGGCGCTGCGCGAGGTCGATCCGGGCGGACGGGTCTTCGACGGCCGCGGCCGCGGCGGCGACCTCATCGATCATGACGAGTGGGTCACGGAGTGTCTGGGACGAAGCCGTCACCTGTTGGACGCACCGGAGGCGGCCGGGCTCTGGAAGGCGCTGCGTGCGCTTCCTCCGGCCGGGCCCGATGTGATGAGCCATCGTGATCTCACGCCGTTCAACCTGCTCGTCGACGCCCGCGAGGGGGTGATGCGACTGGCGGGTGTCCTCGACGGCGGCGCGTTCGGTCCCGCCGACAGGGCGCTCGACCTGGTCGCGGCCTGGCACCTCTTCGATGCTCCCGCACGCCGGGTCCTCCGCGACGGCGTCGGTGCGGGCGAGGTCGAGTGGTTGCGCGGTGCGGGGTGGGCCTTCCAGCAGGCGATCGGACTCGGCTGGTACTACGAGGAGTCGAACCCCGAGATGAGCGCGCTGGGACTGTCGACGCTGCGGCGGCTGCTCGCGGATCCCGAGCTGTCGACGCTGCTCTAGCGACGGATGAAGTCGGCGACGATCGGCGCGAGAGCGGCCCCGATCTCTCCCGCGGGTCGCTTGCGTCCCTTCACCTCGAAGGTGTGTCCGCCTCCGTCGATCCACTCGACATGCGCATCCTGGCAGGTCGCCACCGCGTCCTCGAACTGGGAGACGGGCTGGATGAAGGGGTCGTTCGTCCCCTCGACGAACAGCTGCGGGACGCTGATCGCGGGGAGATGCTCCACGCGCGGCTTCTCCGGCCTTCCCGGCGGGTGCAGCGGGTAGCCGAGGTACGCGAGTCCGTCGACCATGAGGCCGTCGGCGACCGCCATCGATGCCATGCGGCCGCCGTAGGACTTCCCGGTGGCCCAGATGGCGGACGTGGGATCGCTCGTCCGGGCGAACTCCACGACGGCGTTCCAGGTGGCGATCGCATGGGCCGCGGGCCCTGGCATCCTCCGCCCCTGCTCCACATACGGGAAGTTGAACCGCAGCGTGGAGAATCCGAGGTCGCCGAGTGCGTCCGCGAAGCCCACGAGGAACGGGTGGTCCTTCCCGGTGCCCGCACCGTGCGCCACGGCGACGGTCGTTCCGTTGTCGCCGGGGATCCAGTCCGCCGAGACGGTCGTGGTGCCGGTCGGCAGCTCGACGCGGATGTCGGTCATCGGGCGCGCCGGGATCGGTCCGCCGTCACGCCCGGCTGCCCTCTGCTCCCCCGGCGTCAGGGGCGGCATCCGGCTCGATGGGCGACGCCGTCGACGCGGTGCTCGTCCCTTCCGGCGCCGTCCCCGGCTCCGGGTCGGCCTCGGGCTGCGGGTCGGCGACGGGGTCGGCCGGACGCGGCGGGATCACGGGCTCCTCGGGAGCGGGAGCGGGAGCGGTCGCGCCGGGTGTGATCCGCTCCCCGTACCGGGGCGGCTCGTCGAGGTTGACGGGCGGGCGCACCGGGGCGACGCGGGCAGCGCCGAGCACCTCTCGGGCCTTGGCGAGGGATGCGGCCTGCACGGTGACCTCGTAGTGGTCAGCGGCGAACTGGGTGACGCTCGCGAAGTCGCGGCGACGCCGGACGATCGCGTAGGTGACGAGGCTCAGGATCATCCCGACCGCGACACCGATGAAGACGAAGCCGACGAAGAGCTGGATCGGGACCTCGGGGTTGCCGAGCACGAGGATCGCCGAGAGGAACAGGCCGATCAGCACACCGTTGATGGCTCCGGAGCGCGCGGCTGCCGCGTACCCCAGCTTTCCGGTGACGCGCTCGACGGTTCGTACGCTCTGCCCGACGATCGCGATGTCCCGTGCCGGCACCTCCCCCGCGATCAGCTTCGACACCGTCTTCTGCGCGCTCTCGTAGTCGCGCATCGAGGCAACGATCTCGCCGGTCTCCGTGCCGTTCGCGGGGCGGTTCAGCATGCTCATCCGGCCATTCTTCCACGCGCGCCGTCGGACCGGCCGAGGCGCGGCCATCCCGCCGGACACGCGAGCCGCCGACTACTCTGGAGAAGTGAGCACACAACGGGTTTTCGCCGCGCGCCTCGCCGGGTGCGCCGTCTTCGATCCCGTCGGCGACCGGCTCGGCAAGGTCCGGGATGTCGTCGTCGTGTACCGAAGTACCGCGGCACCCCGCGTGATCGGCCTCGTCGTCGAGATTCCGGGGCGACGACACGTGTTCCTCTCGATCGGCCGCGTCACGTCGATCCGCTCCGGGCAGGTCATCACCACCGGCCTGATCAACGTGCGACGCTTCTCGCCGCGAGCGGGCGAGGTGCGAGTCCTCGCCGAGATGCTCGGCCGACGGGTGAGCTTCGCCGACGGCAGCGGCACCGCTGTCATCGAGGACGTCGCCATCGAGCCCAACCGACTCGGAGAGTGGGCGATCAGCCAGCTCTTCCTCCGTCGCCCGAAGACCAGCGCCTCCCCCTTCGCGAAGGGTCCCACCACGTTCGCAGCCTGGAGCGAGGTCGCAGAGGAGCGCGCGCCCGGCGAGTCGCAGTCGGCCGAGCAGCTCGTCGCCTCGTACTCCGAGCTGCATGCCGCAGACCTCGCCAACACTCTCCTCGATCTTCCGCAGCAGCGCATGATCGAGGTCGCCGAGGAGCTGTCGGACGATCGCCTCGCCGATGCTCTCGAAGAGATGCCCGAAGACGAGCAGGTCCACATCCTCGATCGCCTCGGAGATGAGCGCGCCGCCGACATCCTCGATCAGATGGAGCCGGACGACGCCGCCGACCTGCTCGCCCAGCTGGCTCCGGACCGTCTCGAGCAGCTCCTCGAACTGATGGAGCCGGAGGAGGCCGAAGACGTCAGGATGCTCCTGCGCTACGGCCCCGACACGGCCGGTGGCCTGATGACCCCCGAGCCGATCATCCTCTCCGCCGACGCGACGGTCGCCGAGGCGCTCGCCCTGATCCGCCGCCACGAACTGCACCCGGCGCTGGCCGCTGCCGTCTTCGTCACCCTTCCGCCCTTCGAGACGCCGACCGGACGCCTGCTCGGTCTCGTCCATTTCCAGCGGATGCTGCGCTACCCGCCGCACGAGCGACTCGGTGCGATCCTCGACGACAGCCTCGAGCCCGTGCCCGTCACGGCCTCCGCCGCAGAGGTGGCACGGCTGCTGGCGAGCTACGACCTGGTCTCCCTTCCGGTGATCGATGCGGCGCACCGTCTCGTCGGCGCGATCAGCATCGACGACGTGCTCGACTACCTGCTCCCCGACGACTGGCGCTCGCACGACAGCGATGACACCCCCACCACGGCGAAGGAGGTGCGCTGATGCCCCGGTCCCCCCGCCTCGATGCTCCCGGTCGCAGCACGACCCGCCCTCGTACGACCTCCCGCGATCGGTTCGGCCGCTTCACGGAGTGGGTCGCGCGCGCGATGGGCACCCCGGCGTTCCTGGTCATCCTCAGCCTGTTCTGCGTGGTGTGGATCGTCTGGAACACCCTGATGCCCGACAACCTGCGCTTCGACGACGCCGCCCTTGGATTCACGGCGCTGACGCTCATGCTTTCGCTGCAGGCCTCGTATGCGGCGCCGCTCATCCTGCTCGCGCAGAACCGCCAGGATGACCGCGATCGTGTGCAGATCGAGCAGGACCGGCAGCGTGCGGAGCGCAACCTCGCCGACACGGAGTACCTGGCCCGTGAGATCGTCGCCCTGCGCATGTCGCTCGAGGAGCGCAACTCGCAGGCCGTGACCCGTGACGTGCTGAGGCAGGAGCTGAAAGCGCTTCTCGCCGAACTCGAGGACACCGGGGACCAGCCGTCGGCCCCCGCATCATCGTGACCGCGTCCGACCTCGTCCGCGCCGCCGTCTCCGCGGTGACGGATCCGGAGCTGCGCCGCCCGATCGGCGAGCTCGACATGGTGCGCGAGATCACCGTCGACGGCGACCGTGCCCAGGTCGGCATCGTCCTGACGATCGTGGGATGCCCTGCGGCAGCTCGTATCGAGGCGGACGTGCGGCAGGCCGCGGCGTCCGTGCCCGGCGTGTCAGCGGTCGACGTCGAGGTGGGCGTGATGACGCCGTCCGAGCGCAAGGCTCTCACCGAGAAGCTCCGCGACGGCAGGCCGGCGCGGCACATGCCGTTCGGTCCCGACTCCCTCACGCGGGTGATCCTCGTCTCCAGCGGCAAGGGGGGTGTGGGCAAGTCGACCGTCACCGCCAATCTCGCGGTCGCCCTCGCCGACCAGGGGCTGTCCGTCGGTCTCGTCGACGCGGACGTGCACGGTTTCTCGATTCCCGGGCTCCTCGGCATCCCCGCGGGGACGCAGCCCACACGTATTGACGACCTGATGCTGCCGCCTGTCGCGCACGGCGTGAAGACGATCTCGATCGGGATGTTCCTGCGCGATGGCGAGTCTGTCGTGGCCTGGCGAGGGCCGATGCTGCACCGCACGGTCTCGCAGTTCCTCACCGATGTCTTCTTCGGCGATCTCGACGTGCTCCTCATCGACATGCCGCCGGGAACGGGCGACATCGCCATCTCGATCGGCCAGCTGCTCCCGCACGCGGAAGTCCTCGTCGTCACCACCCCGCAGACAGCGGCCTCGGAAGTCGCGATCCGCAGCGGGCTCGTCGCACGCCAGACCGGGCAGCGTGTGATCGGGGTCATCGAGAACATGGCCGCGTACACGCTCCCCGATGGCACCGTGGTCGACCTGTTCGGATCCGGCGGAGGAGCCGCGGTCGCCGAAGCGCTCTCCGAGCCGGACGACACGGTGCCGCTGCTCGCATCGATCCCGCTGAGCCCCGCACTGCGTCAGGGCGGAGACGCCGGCACACCCATCGTCGCCGGCGAGACGACGGATGCCGCGGCCACGACGATCCGAGACCTCGCGCGCACGCTCGCCCGCCAGGGTCGTGGACTCTCCGGCCGCTCACTGCCGATGTCGATCGGCTGATCGGCGTGAGGGAGTGAACCGATGGCACCACGTTCCCTGACCGTCGACGAAGGCCTGCTGCGCCGGATGGCGCGCGATGCGGCGATCTACTCGCTCACGCGACCGCTCGCACTCGCAATGTGGGTCGCTCTCGCGGGAGCCCTGGCCCTCAGTATCCTGAACCTCAGCGCTCCCGTCGCCGCCGGTGGCAGAGCACCGTTCGGCTCCGGGTGGATGCCGCTGCTGATCATCGGACTCGGCGTCTACGCCGTCGTGATGTCGGTGTCGACGGCTCGCCGCGCCGTGCGCACGGCCATGCCCGTCGACAGCGTGGTGTGGGCGGAACTCGAAGACGGTGCCCTGAAGATGGGCAGCGGCCGCCGTCGGTCGGACATCGCCTACAGCACCTTCCAGAGCATGCGAGTGGGAAGGGATGCGGTGCTGCTCAAGGTACGCGGAGCCTCGGTCGCGACCGCGATCCCCCGCGCTCTGCTCTCCGACGACGACATCGCCACGCTGCGCTCGCGGATCTCCTAGCCGTCAGAACCGAGACCGGACGACGGATCAGGTGGCTTCGGCGTCGAACGGGGGACGATTGGTCGCGCTGAACTCCTGGGGGATGGCACGAGGAGCGATCGGCTCGGCGATCGTCTCCTTCGCCTGGACGGGCGTCGGCGGCTGCGGTTCCTCGAACAGGGCGTCACGGATGATGCGGCGCGGGTCGTACTGACGGGGATCGAGCTTGCGCCAGTCGACGTCGTCGATCTCGGGGCCCATCTCCTGCCGCATGCGACTCTTCGTGTCGCGGAGGTACTCGCCGGCCTTGCGGACCATGCGGGAGAAGCTCTCGGCGGCTCGCGGAAGACGCTCCGGACCGATGATCAGGACCGCGATGAGGCCGATCAGCAGCATCTTCTCGAAGGTGAGCCCGAACGTCATCTGTACAGGCTACCGCCGCGCCTGCGGTCCCCGCGCGCGCCAAGCGAATACGCTGGAGGGAATCATCGGGCAGGCAGGGAGAACAGGCCATGAGCGAGCATGACGCGAACGCGCGTTTCCTTCGCGAGTCCATCGTGGAACCGGACTCCATCGCCCGCGCCCGCGCACACGCGGTCGAGCTGGGCGCGATGCCGGTCAGCGCCGTCGTCGGGTCGCAGATCGCTGTGCTCGCCGCGGCGACGGGCGCACGATCGATCGTCGAGATCGGCACGGGCGCCGGCGTGTCCGGGCTCTGGCTCCTGCGCGGGGCACCGGAGGCCGTCCTCACCTCGATCGATAACGAGCCCGAGCATCTCGCTGCCGCTCGTCAGGCGTTCTCCGACGCGAAGGTCCCCTCCACCAAGGTCCGGTTCATCACAGGGCGCGCCATCGATGTGCTGCCCCGGATGAATGAGGCCTCGTACGATATCGTGCTGGTCGACGCCGATCCCGAGCACATCATCGAATACGTCGAGCACGGACTCCGTCTCGCCCGCACCGGAGGCATGGTGCTGGTGCCCCGCATCCTCGCCGGCGGACGCGTCGCCGATCCGGTGCAGCGCGATGAGGTCACCTCCGCCTACCGTTCCCTCGTGCAGGAGACGCAGGAGTCGTCGGCGGTGCTGGCCACCGTGTCGCCGGCGGGCGAAGGCCTGCTGCAGCTGATCAGCCTGCCCGAGCGCGACTGACCGGGAGCTCCCCGGGACCGCACTCAGGGACCCGGAGATCGACAAAGGGCGGTGGATCCGAGGATCCACCGCCCTTTCGGATCCGCCGAAGCGGATCCCAGATCGATCAGGCCGGTGCCACGACGGCGGCGAGCACGTCGTGAAGTTCCTTGGCCTCGGCGTCGTTCACGGAGACGACCAGACGGCCGCCGCCTTCGAGCGGAACGCGCACGATGATGAGTCGTCCTTCTTTCACGGCCTCCATGGGTCCGTCTCCGGTCCTCGGCTTCATCGCTGCCATCGTGGCTCCCTTTCCTCCGGTGGTATGGAACGAGTTTATCGGGTGTCACCGGGACCTGGAGGTCACCGAGCAACAATTGGGTCCCACATCCGGGTCAGGGAACCTGCCAGAACGTGCTCCCGAGCGCATACACGTGATAGATCCAGAGCCATTGGCCGAGGAGGCACGTTGCCAGGACGCCGATCCGCCACAGCCGTGACCGAGGCACGGCCACCGCGCCCCACAACGGGCTGAGCGGCAGCAACAGCCGGAACGTGCTCGACTGCGGGAAGAACACGGCGAGCAGGTACAGCAGATAGCTGGCGCTCCACAGCCGCAGATCGCCGCCGACGGCGCGCACCTGCGGGGAGTACAGCAGCGCGGCAGCGGCCACCGCGACCAACAGAACCAAGGCGACCGGCCCCCACCACTGCGGGAGCCCCCAGAACCCGAACCAGAACTGCGACGCCTGCACCCATCCCTCGAAGGGGACGAAACCGTCGACACCGCCGACGATCCAGTGCCGCCGCCAGGCGAGCTCGGTCGCCAGGTAGGCGCCGGGGTCGCCGGTGACCACGCCGGCGATCAGCTGCCAGGCGAAGCCCGTGACAGTCGCCAGCACGCCGAGCGCGATGATGTGGGCTATCTCGCGGCCGGAGAGCGGATCCTGCTTCCGACGGAACCACCGCGCGATGCCGTGCAGCCCCAGGAAGAGGGCGAAGGCGAGCACGCCGGGACGGGTGAACGCCATCACCGGGATGAGCGCGTAGAGCCAGGCGTAGTGGCGTCTGATCGTCGCATCGAGCGCGAGGAAGAGCAACAGCAGGAACAGCGTCTCGGCATAGCCGACCTGGAACATCGCCGCGATCGGGCCCGCAGCGAAGAACACGACGGCCCACGTCGCCGCCCCGCCGCCGATGCGGTCACGGAGCAGGCGGTGCAGAGCGAGGCAGGCCAGGTAGCCGGCCACCAGGGAGATCAGGAATGCGCCGACTCCCCAGGAGCCGAACAGGAACCCGACCGCCTTCGCCGCATATGCGAACACCGGCATGAAAGCCCAGGCGTTCTCGGCGACATCCCCGGAGTCGGTCAGCGGCAGCTCGGTCGGGTAGCCGCTCTCGGCGACCAGCCAGTACCACTGGGCGTCCCAGCCGAGGATGAAATCGACGAGCCCGGCGTCGGCGCCGAACCGCGAGATCGCGGTCGAGAGGGCAGCCGCGACGAGCAGGAAGACCGTCGTGATCACCCGCGCGGCGAGGTAGATGACGGCGATGCGCAGGGCGAGCGGTGTCTGCGCCCACCGACGGGCTGCGCTCAGTGCGAGGTGAGCCATGCGCGCAGGCCCCGCTCCACGGCGTCGATCTGCGCGAGCGGCACGCGCTCCTCGTCGTGGTGAGCGAGGTGCGGGTCGCCCGGACCGTAGTTGACGGCGGGAATGCCCAGGGCCGAGAAGCGGGCGACATCGGTCCATCCGTACTTCGGACGAGGCTCCGCGCCGACAGCCGTCACGAACTGCTTCGCGATCTCGGCGTCCAGCCCCGGGCGCGCACCATCGGCGGCGTCCGTGATCTCGACGTCGAAGCCCGCCAGGACACCGCGGAGGTGCGCTTCTGCGTCTGCGGCCGACTTGCTGGGCGCGAATCGATAGTTGACCTCGACCTCGCAGGCATCCGGGATGACATTGCCGGCGACGCCGCCCGCGATCCGCACGGCGCTCAGGCTCTCGCGATACAGCAGGCCTTCGACCAGGACCTCCTTGGCGCGATATTCCGCCAACCGGGTCAGGATCGGTGCGGCTCGATGGATCGCGTTCTCACCGATCCACGCGCGCGCACTGTGTGCGCGCACCCCTGTCGTGCGCACGATCGCTCGGAGCGTGCCGTTGCACCCTCCCTCGACCTCGCCGTTGGACGGCTCACCGAGGATCGCGAAGTCCGCACGGAACAGATCCGGGCGGACGGCGGCGAGCAGCCCGAGGCCGTTCTTGGAAGCCTCGATCTCCTCGTTGTCGTACCACATCCACGTGATGTCGACCGCGGGAGAGGTGAGCTCGGCGGCGAGCTTGAGCTGCACGGCGGTTCCGGCCTTCATGTCGACGGTGCCGCGCCCCCACAGATAGGGGACCCCGTCGATCTCCACATCCCGCGTCGGCAGGTTCGCGTTGATCGGGACGGTGTCGATGTGCCCTGCGATCGCGACGCGCTGTGCGCGCCCGAGATCGGTGCGGGCGACGATCGTGTTGCCGTGTCGGAAGACCTCGAGATGGGCGTACGGGGTGATCGCCGCCTCGATCGCGTCGGCCAGCGTCTTCTCATCTCCGGACACGCTCGGGATGTCGCAGATCGCACGGGTGAGGTCGACGGAGGACGCGGTCAGATCGAGCACCATGGGTCAAGCCTACTTACCCCGTCATGCGGGACGTCGTCGGGCCTCCGGCGCGATAGCGTGGAGGGATGAGCGACGCACGCACGGTATGGGGAATCGGACTGACCACGATCGCCGGAGACGGCACGGTTCTCGATGCGTGGTACCCGGAGGTTCACCTCGGCGATGCCGTCGCCGACGAGGCCGCCGTCGCTGCGCTCGAACCCCTCGTCGGACGCGACGAACGACGTGATGTCGCCGTGGAGATCGTGCAGCTGCAGATCGACCTCGACGAGGCTCCCGCATCGACCGCAGACGCGTACCTGCGTCTGCACGCCCTGTCCCACCTGGTGGCGCGCCCCAACGAGCTGAACCTCGACGGGATCTTCGGGCACCTGCCGAACGTCGCCTGGACGAACGCGGGGCCGGTGCACCCCGACGCCGCGGCTCGGCTGCGGCCGCACCTCCAGCGTGCAGGCATCCAGGTGCAGGGGCTGGACAAGTTCCCCCGCCTCACCGACTACGTGCAGCCGTCCGGGGTCCGGATCGCGGACGCCTCCCGCGTCCGTCTGGGGGCCTACCTCTCCCCCGGCACGACGGTCATGCACGAGGGCTTCGTCAACTTCAACGCCGGGACGCTCGGCGCGTCGATGGTCGAAGGCCGCATCTCCCAGGGCGTCGTCGTCGGCGACGGCAGCGACATCGGCGGCGGATCCTCCATCATGGGCACGCTCTCAGGGGGCGGAACCCACCGCGTATCGATCGGCTCCCGCACGCTGCTCGGCGCGAACGCCGGAATCGGCATCTCGCTCGGCGACGACTGCATCGTCGAAGCCGGCCTCTACGTGACGGCCGGAACCAAGATCGTCCTCGCCGATGGCCCCACGACCGCGGATGGCGGACGCCGGACGGTGAAGGGCGCCGAGCTCTCCGGGCAGGACGCGCTGCTCTTCCGGCGGAACTCCCTCAGCGGCGCCGTCGAAGCCGTGCGGCGCGCGGGCGTCGGAGTGACGCTGAACGAGGCGCTGCACGCCTGAGCTCCTTCAGACCGGGCGAACGGGCAGCCTCGCCGGGGTGCTTCTGGTGAGGCACCTGCGGCTCGGCGACCCGCGCAAGGAGCGGGCATGCAGCTGAAGGCATTCCCGCACTGGTAGACTGACCTCGTTGCACGGACCGCCGGTCCCACAACATCGTCGTCGTCACGGGGTCTCCGAGGACCGAAGCGAGCGGAACTGCTCCCACCACCAGCATCAGCTGGCCTTTCGAACGGCGAACCGATGCGCAATTCCTGCGCCGTCGCCCACCTCACCCCTTATCTCGCGCCGTTCACTCGTGCGCTGACGGAGTTTCTGCATGTCTACTTTCCTTGAACTCGGCGTTCCCGCCGAGCTCGCCGCCGTTCTCGCCGCTTCCGGCAAGACCGAGGCGTTCGCCATCCAGCGCGACACTCTTCCCGACTCCCTCGCGGGACGCGACCTCCTGGGTCGTGGACGCACCGGCAGCGGCAAGACCATCGCGTTCGCCCTGCCGCTCGTGGCACGTCTCGCCGCTTCGGGCGGCCAGCGCCGCGCCGGCCTCCCCCGCGGGCTCGTCCTCGCCCCGACCCGTGAGCTCGCGACGCAGATCGCCGCGACCATCGCCCCGCTCGCCGAGGCGGCGGGTCTGCGCGTCACGACCGTCTTCGGCGGTGTCAGCCAGCGCCCGCAGGAGCAGGCGCTGCGTGGTGGCGTCGACATCGTCGTCGCCTGCCCCGGTCGGCTCGAAGACCTCATGAAGCAGCAGGTCGTGCGTCTCAGCGCGATCGAGGTCACGGTTCTCGACGAGGCCGACCACATGGCCGACCTCGGCTTCCTCCCCGGCGTCACCCGCATCCTCACGGCGACTCCCGCCGGTGGCCAGCGCCTGCTGTTCAGCGCGACCTTGGACCGCGGGATCGACACCCTCGCCCGCCGCTTCCTCTCGAACGCGGTCAGCCACGAGGTCGACGAGGAGAGCGTGCCGGTCGGCGAGATGACCCACCGGGTGCTGGTCGTCGACTCGACCGACAACAAGACCGCCCTCGTCCGTGAGCTCGCCTCGGGTACCGGTCGTCGCATCCTCTTCACCCGTACGAAGCACCAGGCGAAGAAGCTCGCGAAGCAGCTCACCGCGGCGGGCATCCCCGCGGTCGACCTGCACGGCAACCTGTCGCAGAACGCCCGCGAGCGCAACCTCGGCGCCTTCTCCGCGGCTCCCGAGGACGGCGGCGTACGCGTGCTCGTCGCGACCGATGTCGCAGCCCGCGGCGTGCACGTCGACAACGTCGACCTCGTCGTCCACGTCGACCCGCCCGTCGAGCACAAGGCGTACCTGCACCGTTCCGGACGCACCGCTCGGGCCGGCGCCGCAGGCACCGTCGTGACCGTCGTGCTCCCCGAGCAGCGTCGTGATGTCAAGGACCTGCTGCGCAAGGCAGCCATCACGGCCCCGCTCGAGGACGTGACGACGGCTGCGGTCACCGCCCTGGTCCCCGAGCGCGCACCGCACGTGCGTCCCGCACCGGTCCAGGCTCCGCAGCAGCAGCAGCGCCAGTCCTCGAAGCAGCGCCCCGCCGGCGGCGAGAAGAACGGGGCGGCCAACCCGCCGTCGCGTCGTCGTCGTCGCCCGCGTTCCGGCGCCTCGGGTGCGGGTCAGGGCGGCGGATACTCCACGCAGAGCGGCCAGTCCCGCCAGGGCGGCGGGCGCAGCTCGCAGGGCCGCTGACCTCAGCCTTCCCGGCTGAATCCGGCTCAGATCGACACAGCGCCCCCGGTCATGCATTTCGCATGACCGGGGGCGCTGCGCGTTTCCGGCTCGTGGACCTCAGGCGGGGACGGGCGTCTCCGCTCGCTCCGACGTGCTGTCCGCACCGGTTGCGCCAGTCGCGGCCGGGCGCAGACGACGGATGCCCGAGGGAAGAGCGACGGAGATCACGGCGGCCAGAGCGAGCACCCCCGCACCGACCCAGATCGCGGGCACGGCGGCATCGACATAACCGCTCGGCGTCAGCGTTCCACCCGCACCGACGAAGACCGCCGTCAGTACCGCGACACCCAGCGCGACACCGATCTCGCGCAGCGTGGAGTTGGTGCCGGAGGCTTTGGCGTGATCATCGGGGGCCATGTTCATCAGCACCGCCGTGGAGCTCGGTGCGAACACGAGCCCCATGCCGATGCCCGCCAGCAGGAAGGGCGGCCACATCGCGGAGTACTCGAGTGTCGCGGAGAGCGAGAGCGCGATCCAGCTGAGCGCGACGGCGAGCATCGTCAGGCCGAGGAGGATCGGGAGGCGGGTGCCGGTGCGCGGCGACAGCATCCCCGTGAGCGGAGCGACCACCATCGGCGCCAATGTCCAGGGCATCGTCATGATCCCCGCTTCGAGCGGAGTGTGTCCCTGGACCACCTGGAGGAACTGGATCAGGATGAAGACCGCACCGAAGATCCCGAAGCTGAAGGTCACGCCCACGAGGTTCGCCACCGTGAAGCTGCGGTCGCGGAAGAGACGCAGCGGCAGCAGCGGGTGGGCGGTCCGGCCCTCCCAGATGACGAACCCGATCAGCAGCAGCGCACCGGCGGCCAGCGAGCCGACCACCTCGAGGCTGTCCCATCCCGCATCGTTGCCGCGCACGATGCCGTAGACGACTCCCAGGACGCCGGGGCCGGCCAGCAGCAACCCCACGAGGTCGGCCCGCACCCGCGCACCGAAGCTGTTGGGGAGGGCGACCAGGATCAGCGGCACGGCGAGGATGCCGACCGGGACGTTGAGCCAGAAGATCGTCTGCCAGTTCCACCCCTCGATCACCGCACCGCCGATGAGCGGCCCCGTGGCGACGCCGAGTCCGGCGACACCTCCCCAGATGCCGATCGCGGCGGGGCGCAGACGCTCGGAGACGCTGCCGACGAGGAGTGTCAGCGAGAGCGGCATGAGTGCCGCGGCGCCGACACCCTGGATGGCGCGGGCGAGGATGAGGATCGACGGTTCGGTCGCGAGCGCGGCGCCCGCGGAGGCGAGCGTGAAAACCGCGATGCCGGCCAGGAAGACGCTGCGACGGCCGAATCGGTCGCCGAGTCCCACGGCGAGCAGCATGAAGGTGGCGAAGCTCAGCGTGTACGCGTTGATGACCCACTGCAGTTCCTCGATGGAGGCACCGAGTTCGCGTGAGATGACCGGGAGCGCTCCGGTGACGACGAGGTTGTCCAGCGTCGCCATGAACATCGGCAGCGAGGCTGCGACGATCGTCAACCAGACGGGAAGACGTCGGGTGGATGCGGTCATGAGAATCCCTTATTGTTATCGGATGATTACTTATCAATCGAAGAGTAGTAATCAACTGATAACCTGTCAACCGTGAACGAGAAGCAGAGCGAACGCATCCCCGCCGCGGAGCGCCGCGAGCAGATCCTCGCCGCGGCGAGCCTCGTGTTCGGAGAACGCGGCTACTTCGGCGCCACCACCGACCAGATCGCCAAGGCGGCAGGCATCAGCCAGCCCTACGTCGTGCGGATGTTCGGCACGAAGGAGAGCCTGTTCGTCGAGGTCCTCGCGCGCGCGAGCGGCAAGCTGCTCGACACCTTCTCCTCCGTGATCGCGCAGTGGAAGACCGTGCCGGGGTCACCTGATCGCGAGCTGGGCAGGCTGCTCGGCGCCGCCTACGTGAACTTGGTCGAGGACCGCGGAATCCTGCTCTCGTTGATGCAGGCGTTCAGCATGGGCCACGACGCCGTCATCGGCGAGCGCGCCCGCGCGGACTTCCTCAAGATCTATCGCATGCTTCGCGACGACGCGGGCTTCGCGCCGGAGCAGGTGCGCACGTTCCTCGCCGAGGGGATGCTTCTCAACACCCTGCTCGGCCTGCGACTGCCCGAGTACTACGGCTCCGACGAAGCGACGACGGAACTGCTGGAGTGCACGTTCCAGACGAAGCTCCAGCTGGTGCTCGATGTGGTCGGCGACCAGGCCAGAGAACCGGCGACGGTGTGAATCACACCGCGCCACCGCTCCCCTAGCGCGTCGGGAAGGACCGCTCCGGCGACCCTGTGTACAGCTGCTGCGGCCGGCCGATCTTCGTCTGCGGGTCGAGCTGCAGCTCACGCCACTGTGCGAGCCAGCCGGGCAGACGGCCGATCGCGAACAGCACAGTGAACATCCGGGTCGGGAAGCCCATCGCCTTGTAGATGACGCCGGTGTAGAAGTCGACGTTCGGGTACAGGCGACGCTCGCGGAAGTAGTCGTCCGCGAGGGCGAGCTCCTCGAGCTCCTTGGCGAGGTCGAGGAGGGGGTCGGTGACACCCAACGACGACAGCACTTCGTCGGCAGCATCCTTGACGAGCTTGGCGCGCGGGTCGTAGTTCTTGTAGACCCGGTGCCCGAAGCCCATCAGCTTCACGCCCTCTTCCTTGTTCTTCACCCGCTCGACGAAGCGTGAGACGCTCTGGCCCGAGTCGCGGATCTGACCGAGCATCGTCAGCACAGCCTCGTTCGCACCGCCGTGGAGCGGGCCGGAGAGCGCCTGGATGCCGGCGGAGATCGACGCGAACTGGTTCGCTCCGGTCGAGCCGACGAGGCGGACGGTCGAGGTGGAGGCGTTCTGCTCGTGGTCCTCATGCAGGATGAGGAGAAGCTCGAGAGCCTTCGACATCACCGGGTTGACCTCGTACTCCTCACTGTGCACACCGAAGTTCAGCTTCAGGAAGTTGTCGACGAAGCTCAGCGAGTTGTCGGGGTAGAGGAACGCCTGACCGACGCTCTTCTTGTGCGCGTATGCCGCGATCACCGGGAGCTTGGCGAGCATGCGCACCATGTTCAGCTCGACGTGCTCCGGGTTGTGCGGGTCGGTCTGACCCTCGTAGTACGTCGAGAGCGCAGCGACCGCCGACGACAGCACCGACATCGGATGCGCCGTGTGCGGAAGCGCCGAGAAGAAGCGCTTGAGGTCTTCGTGCAGAAGCGTGTGGCGGCGGATCTTCTCGTCGAACTCCGCGAGCTCGGATGCCGAGGGCAGCTCGCCGTAGATCAGGAGCCAGGCGACCTCGAGGTAGCTGGTCGATCCGGCCAGCTGTTCGATCGGATACCCGCGGTAGCGCAGGATGCCCTTGTCGCCGTCGATGAAGGTGATCTCGGACTTGGTGGAGGCGGTGTTGACGAACCCGTAGTCGAGACCGGTGTAGCCGGTCTGGCGGGTCAGCGTCGAGAAGTCGATGCTGTCATGCCCTGCCGTGCCGCGCAGTACCGGGAATTCGGCGGTCGTATCGCCGATCGTCAGCTTCGCCGTCTGGTCTGCCGCTGCGCTCACGCGGACCTCCTCCTGGTGTCCGCCCCGCTCGTCGCGGTGGTGTCGGACAAGATCTTGATCAAGTCGGAACTGGCGATCTCACGGCGCTGAGGCACCAGGTCGGGTCACGACCGAATCGCCTTTACAGCCTAGTAGGCACACAGGCCTACTGTGACATCCGCCAAACAGATGCCCGCTTCAAGGAGAGAACCTACAGCTTGCCGACAGAGAGGCGGCGTGCGGCCTCGAGGACACGGTCGGTCGGCGCGGTGAGGGCGAGGCGAACGTGCTCCACGGAGTCGGCACCGTAGAAGGGTCCGGGACCTGCGAGGATCCCGAGGTCGGCGAGCCGGCCCATCGACTCCCAGGCGTCGCGCCCTTCCGTCGCCCACAGGTAAAGCCCGGCCTCGGAGCCGTCGATGCGGAACCCCGCGGCCTCCAGAGCCGGTCGCAGGGCCTCGCGCCGAGCGCGATACAGCTCTTTCTGGGCGGCGACGTGCTCATCGTCCCCCAGAGCCACGGCCATGGCGTGCTGCACCGGAGCCGGCGGCATCAGCCCGAGGTGCTTGCGCGCCGTCAGAAGCTCTCCGACCACGCGCGCGCATCCCGCCACGAACGCGGCGCGGTAGCCGGCGAGGTTCGACTGCTTGCTCAGCGAGTAGACGCTGAGCAGGTTCGCGCGACTGCCGCCGGTCACCCGCGGGTCGAGGATGGAGGGAATCGGATCGGTCGCCCACTGACCATCCCAGCCCAGCTCGGCGTAGCACTCGTCGCTCGCGAGCACCGCTCCGAGCTCCCGTGCGCGGCGGACCGCGGCGGCGAGTTCGTCGACGCCCCAGGTGCGGCCGTCCGGGTTGCCCGGCGTGTTGATCCAGATGAGCTTGGTGCCCTCAGGCCACTCCGCGGGGTCATCCGCGGGCAGCGGCGTCGCTCCGACGACCCTCGCACCGACCTCATACGTGGGATACGCCACGCGCGGGTGCACGACGATGTCGCCCTCCCCCAGGCCGAGCAGCGTCGGGAGCAGCGCGACAAGCTCCTTCGAGCCGATCGTGGGCAGGACGTTGTCGACGCGGAGATCCGACACTCCCCTGCGTCGGGCGTACCAGTCGACGATCGCCTCACGCAGCGTCGGCGTGCCGACCGTCTGCGGATAGGCGTGCGCGTCGGTCGCATCGGCGAGAGCGCGCCGGATGATCTCCGGCGTGGGATCCACCGGCGAGCCGATGGAGAGATCCACGATTCCCCCCGAGTGCTGCGCGGCACGCTCGCGGAACGGGACGACGGCATCCCACGGGTAGTCGGCGAGGTCGCGGACGCTCACGGAACGCGCCTACTCGCCCTGCGGCGGGAGCGCGGCGATGATCGGATGATCGAACGTGTACACGCCGACCTTGGCGGCGCCTCCGGGCGAGCCGATCTCGTCGAAGAACTCGACGTTGGCCTTGTAGTAGTCCTGCCACTCATCGGGCAGATCGTCTTCGTAGTAGATGGCCTCGACCGGGCACACCGGCTCGCAGGCGCCGCAGTCCACGCACTCGTCGGGGTGGATGTACAGCGACCGTTCACCCTCGTAGATGCAGTCAACGGGGCACTCGTCGATGCAGGCGCGATCCTTGACATCGACGCACGGGAGGGCGATCACATACGTCACCGCTCCAGTCTACGACTCGCGGGGCTCGGGTTCCTGCGCGGCGGGTGTCTCCGTGCGTACGGGAACGCGCGAGAAGGAGGGCCAGGCGATGACCAGCAGCACGATGCCCGCGACGAGGTAGGTCCAGATCTGCCCGCTGAGCGAGTCCGGCACGACCACGGACCCACCGGGACCGACGCCGGAGATCAGCACCAGCATGCCGATCATCCCGAGGCCGGCGGCGACGGCCGCACCTCGGTCGTGGGTGAGGGAGCGGACGGCGACGAGGATCGCCGCACAGGCGATGGCGGCGACGATGAGACCGATCGGGATCGGCCCCCACATCACGCTGTGCGCGATCGTGCCGGCGATGCCGTAGACGCCGCCCACCAGGGCCGCAGCCACCCACGACAACACTCTCGACACCCAGCTCACGCGCACCCGTCGATCTTACCGGCGACCCCTGTGGGTCGACGATGGACACCTGTCAGGATGCGAGGCCGAAGAGGCGCAGCAGAGCCGCGACCAGCGCCGCGGCCACCACGACGACGAGGAACGACTGTCGGAGCCACAGGAGCCCCCCGGCGACCAGCAGAGCGGGCACGCGCGCGTCGACGGTGATCGCCTGGCCGTCACCGAGCGTCTGCACGGCGACGAGGGCCGCAAGGAGGGCCACCGTCAGCAGATCCGAGATCCTGGCGGTACGGGGCGCTTCGAGCACCTTGGGTGGCACGAGGTAGCCGGCCGCCTTCAGAGCGAGGCAGATCAATGCGGCGAGAAGGATGGCGCTCCACAGGCTCATGCGACACCCTCCGACTCGGCATCCGGGAGGTCGGGCGTCGACGACTCCTCGCGCCCGAGCCAGTTGAACCAGCCGACCGCGATCGCGACGACCGCGGCGACGAGCACTGGGAGACCCGGCATGAGGAACGGCGTGAACGCCGCGGCCACCACGGCGGCCGCCACCCCCACCGCGATCGCCTGACGCCTCCTGAGCCGCGGCCAGAGTAGCGCGAGGAATGCGGCCGCGGCGGCGGCGTCGAGTCCCCACGTCTTGGGGTCGCCCAGCACATCGCCGACGAGGGCGCCGATGAGTGTCGTGATGTTCCATCCGACGAAGATTCCGATGCCCGTCACCCAGAAGCCCACCTGCCGCAGCCGCGGCTGATTCTGCGAGATGGCCACGGCGGTCGATTCGTCGATCGTGAAGTGCGCGGCCACGGCCTTGCGCCCCGGTCCGCCCCCCACGATCGGCGACATGCGCATCCCGTACGCGACGTTGCGCACTCCGAGCAGCGCCGCCGACGCGACCGCCGAGGGGAGGGCCGCAAGGCCGCCGGCCGTGAACACGCCGACGAACGCGAACTGAGATCCCCCGGTGAACATCAGCAGGCTCAGGACGCAGGTCTGCCAGACGTCCAGGCCGGATGCCACGGCCAGCGCGCCAAACGAGATCCCATATGCGCTGGTCGCGAGCACGACGCCGAGGGCTTCGCGCCAGACCTCACGCTCCGCGGTCATGCCGTCCGCGCCGCGTTGTTCGATTCAGTGAACGCATGACCATCATTCTGAACAGGTCCGAACGGATAGTCAAGTGAACGAACGTTTGACATGATGAACGCATGGAGGATCTCCGCACACGCATCGCCCGGACCCTGCGCCGTGAACGGGAGGCCGTGAGCCTGTCGGTCTCCGAGCTCGCCCGACGGGCAGGGGTGTCGAAGGCCACGGTCTCGCAACTCGAGAGCGGAGCCGGCAACCCCAGCGTCGAGACCCTGTGGGCCCTCGGCGTCGCGCTCGGCGTGCCGTTCGCGGTGCTCGTCGACCAGCAGTCCAACGCCCCGACCCTGATCCGCGCCGACGACCTCGCCGGAGTGCCGTCATCTGCCGCCGCGTACAGCGCGACACTGCTGTCGGCCAGCCCTCCGGGGGCACGCCGGGACGTGTACCTGATCCAGGCGGAGCCGGGGGACGCGCGCCGCTCGGACCCGCACCATCCCGGCACCATCGAACACGTGATCCTGATCGCCGGCCGGGCACAGGTCGGCCCGACCGGTGGACCCGTCACGCTGAACCCGGGCGACTACCTCACATACGCGGGCGATGCCCCGCACATCTTCGAGGCGACGGTGCCGGGCACGAGCGCCGTGCTCATCTCCGAGCTCCGATGACCACAGGCCGGCGGCGTCCGGATCAGTACCAGTTCATCGCCTGCGAGTGGGACCACGCACTGCACGGGGTGCCGTACGTGCCCGAGATGTAGCCGAGACCCCAGGCGACCTGCGTGGCGGCGTTCGTCTGCCAGTCGGCGCCCGCCGAAGCCATCTTGCTACCCGGGAGCGCCTGCGGGATACCCGTGGCCCCGCCATCGGCGTTGTAGGCCTGGTAGTTCCAGCCCGACTCCTTGGTCCACAGCGAGTCCAGGCAGGAGAACTGGTCGTCACCCCAGCCGTACCGGCTCGACATCAGCTGCCGCGCACTGGCCTTCGCTCCCTCGGGGGTGTTGGCGGCGGCCAGCGCCGCTGCGGCTTGCTCGGCCGCGGCCGCCTGCTCAGCGGCGACTCGGGCGGCCTCTTCCGCCGCCTGCTTCTCCTGGGCCGCTGTGAGCGCCGACTGGAGTTCCTCGGTCCTGGAGACCACCTTCGCCGTCTCCGACTCCACGTCGTCAGCGAGGATCCCCACCAGGAGCACCGGCATGACCTCGCTTTCGGCGAGCTTGTCGATGTCGTCCTCGAGGTCGGATGTGTCGATGGAGCCGGTGACGCCGACATCGAGGCCGGAGGCGACGACGTCTTCGCTCACCCCCTCCGCGGCCTCGACGGCGCTCTTCGCCTCGGAGAGGGCCACCGAGGCGTCCTCGGTGATCTGAGCCAGCGGCTCCGCGCCGGCCAGCGCGGAGGCGGAGACGGCGGCAGCAGGGTTCACGGCGCCCGCCGCCGGCGCGGAGGCGAGGCCGACGCTGAGGGTGATGCCTACGAGGGTCGCGGCCGTCACTCCGAGGATGGTCATCGGGCGACGGGCGGTGATGTCCGCGCGAGCGGATGCCGCGGCGGAGGCGCGCCGAAGCGCACGGGTCTTCTGAAGCATGGGTTCGACTTTCGGGTGGTCGTACGCCGTTGCAGGAGACTCATCGGGAGCTCGTCCCCGGCGCAAGTCAACGAGTCTGAACCATCAACCTGAGCAAAAACCATCCCTCACCTGGGATTTACATGAGAAGAGGGCCTTGCACGCGCCAGTCGGCGGTACGAGGCCCTCTTCCTCAGAGCGTGCTCCGAGTGCTGTCTCAGACGTTCGCATCCTGACGCTTCAGGCGCGCGGTCTCGCGCGCACGGGTGTTCGCGTCGAGGTTCACCTTGCGGATGCGGACGACCTCGGGAGTCACTTCCACGCATTCGTCGTCGCGCGCGAACTCCAGGCTCTCCTCGAGGGTGAGCTGGCGCGGAGGCGTCATCGACTCGAACGTGTCGGAGCTGGCCGCACGCATGTTGGTGAGCTTCTTCTCCTTGGTGATGTTCACGTCCATGTCGTCGGCACGCGAGTTCTCGCCGATGACCATGCCCTCGTAGACCTCCTGCGTGGGCTGCACGAAGAACGACATGCGCTCCTGCAGGGCGATCATCGCGAACGGGGTGACGACACCCTGACGGTCGGCGACGATCGAGCCGTTCTGACGCGTCGTGATGGAACCGGCCCAGGGCTCGTAGCCGTGGGAGATCGCGTTCGCGATGCCGGTGCCACGGGTCGTGGTCAGGAACTCGCTGCGGAACCCGATCAGACCGCGCGAGGGAACGATGAACTCCATGCGCACCCAGCCGGTGCCGTGGTTGGTCATGTTCTCCATGCGACCCTTGCGGTTCGCCAGCAGCTGCGTGATCGCGCCGAGGTGCTCCTCCGGCGTGTCGATGGTCAGGTGCTCGAACGGCTCGTAGGTCTTGCCGTCGATCTTCTTCGTTACGACCTGCGGCTTGCCGACCGTGAGCTCGAAGCCCTCGCGACGCATGTTCTCGACGAGGATGGCGAGGGCCAGTTCTCCACGGCCCTGCACCTCCCACGCATCCGGACGCCCGATGTCGACGACCTTGAGCGAGACGTTGCCGATGAGCTCCTTGTCGAGACGGTCCTTGACCATCCGAGCGGTGAGCTTGTGCCCCTTGACCTTGCCCATGAGCGGCGACGTGTTCGTGCCGATCGTCATGGAGATGGCGGGGTCGTCGACCGTGATCGCGGGAAGCGGACGCACGTCCTCGGGGTCGGCGATCGTCTCGCCGATCGTGATGTTCTCGAAGCCGGCGATCGCGACGATGTCACCGGGGCCGGCGGAATCGGCGGGGTAGCGCTCGAGCGCACGGGTCTTGAGGAGCTCGGTGATGCGCGCGTTCTGGTGCGTGCCATCGGCACGGACCCAGGCCACGGTCTGGCCCTTCTTCAGCGTGCCGTTGAAGACACGCAGCAGTGCGAGACGACCCAGGAACGGGCTGGAGTCGAGGTTCGTGACCCAGGCCTGCAGCGGGTGCTCGTCATCGTAGGAGGGAGCGGGAACGTGCTCGAGGATCGCCTCGAACAGCGGCTCGAGGTCGTCGTTGTCGGGCAGCGAGCCGTCGGCGGGACGGTTCTGCGAGGCGGCGCCGGCGCGGCCGGAGGCGTAGACGACCGGCACGTCGAGCAGAGCGTCGACGTCGAGGTCGGGCACGTCGTCGACGAGGTCGGAGGCGAGACCCAGCAGCAGGTCGTGCGCCTCTTCCTCGACCTCCGCGATGCGGGCGTCGGGGCGGTCGGTCTTGTTGACCAGGAGGATGACGGGGAGCTTCGATTCGAGCGCCTTGCGCAGCACGAAGCGCGTCTGCGGCAGCGGGCCCTCACTCGCGTCCACGAGCAGCACGACACCGTCGACCATGGACAGGCCGCGCTCGACCTCGCCGCCGAAGTCGGCGTGACCGGGGGTGTCGATCACGTTGATCGTGATCTCCTTGCCACCGGCGTGCTTGCCCTTGTAGGTGATCGCCGTGTTCTTGGCGAGGATCGTGATGCCCTTCTCACGTTCCAGGTCGTTCGAGTCCATGGCGCGCTCATCGACGTGGGCGTGTTCGCCGAAGGAGCCCGTCTGACGCAGCATGGCGTCGACGAGAGTGGTCTTGCCGTGGTCGACGTGCGCGACGATTGCGACGTTGCGGAGGTCAGAACGAAGGGCGTGCGCCATGCAGGTGTCCTAAAAGATGTGGGATTTTGCCGGGAAGCCGACGTTCCAGGATAACGCAAGCTCAGGGCTTGTTCCTGAAAGCAGGTCGTAGCATCGAGATCGTGACCCGACCGCAGGCTCCCTCGGACCTCCCCGACCTCTCCTCCACCCCGTCTCGCGGGCGACTGTGGTGGGAGATCGCGATCGTCCTGGCGCTCGGACTCGGGCAGTCAGCGGTGTACGCGATCGTGCAACTGGCCTACCGTCTCACCGACGAGGTCCCGATCGCCGAGCAGGTCGCCAAGCTCAACCCCTCCCGAAGCGATCGGGAGGTCTTCGACCTCATCTATCAGGTGCTCGCGATCGGCTTCTCGCTCGTCCCGGTACTGCTGGTGTGCTTCCTTCTCTGGCAGTCACGTCGTCCGCACCTCGAACGGCTGGGCCTGGACGGCACCCGTGCGGCGCGCGATGTCGGACGTGGAGTCCTGCTCGTGCTGGCGATCGGCGTTCCGGGCCTCGCGCTCTATCTCGCCGGGCGGGCGCTGGGTCTGACCGTCGCCATCGACCCGGCCGGGATCGACGCGTACTGGTGGACGGTGCCCGTCCTGCTGCTGGCTGCGGCGCGCGCTTCGCTGCAGGAGGAGTTCGTCCTGCTCGGCTACCTCTTCACTCGACTCAAGCAACTGGGCTGGGCACCGTGGACGATCATCATCGCCACCGCGATCCTCCGCGCGAGCTATCACCTCTACCAGGGCTACCCCGCGTTCCTGGGCAACCTCGCGATGGGCCTGCTGTTCGGCTGGCTGTACCAGCGCACCGGACGCCTCATGCCGTTCCTGGTCGCCCATTTCCTGATCGATGCCACCGCATTCGTGGGCTACCCGTGGGCCGCCGCGATGTGGCCGGGCCTGTTCGGGCTTCCGGGCTGAGCGAGGGAATCGCACTGCCGCGGCCCCAGGTGGCGCGACGAAATGTCCCCTGCTCTCGCCTCGCGGGAGCAGGGGGCATGGCTCTCACTGGACGCTCAGCCGAGGTTGACGATCAGCACTGAGGCGACCGCCCAGACCACGATGACTCCGAGCGCCAGCAACGCTGCGGCATCCCAGGAGCGGCGGATCGGCGCCGTCGAACCGCCGCGCGAGGCCTCCCACTGATCCCTGATGTCGGTGAGGGCGCGAACCCCGGCGGGGGCCTTGGTGTCTTCCTCGGCCCTCATCTTGCTCCGGATCGGACGGGAGTGCGCCGGCCCGCCGTAGCAGTTGAGCTCCGTACCGTCGTCGAGCGCGAACTGCAGCTGCCAACGCAGATCGATGTCGCGGACGTGGTCCCAGCCGAACGAGACGCGCCGGAGCATGTTCTGTACGAGGACGCCGTTCACGTCGATGCGGACGTGCGAGACGAAGCTGATCTCGTAGACGATCCAGAGACCGAGCAGCACCCACGGGGCGAGCAGGAGTGTCTGCGCCCAGCCTCCGCGAATGACGGCGTCTCCCAGGAGGAAGACCGCCAGCAGCGCGCAGAAGACCATGACGACCGGCCCTGAGGGCGTGCGGAATGTCCGCACGCCCTCAGGGGTTTTCGCTTCCGTCACGATCAGAGACCACCCAGGGGGATGGACGCTCCCGGAATGGCTTCCAGCAGTCGGCTCGTGTACTCCTGCTGCGGATTCGCGAAGGTCTCGTCGACGGTGCCCTGCTCGACGATCTTGCCGCGCTCCATGACGCAGACAAGATCGCTCGACACACGCACCACTGCCAGGTCGTGCGTGATGAACAGGTACGTCAGTCCGAGTTCGCTCTGCAGATCGGCCAGCAGTTTCAGGATCTGGGCCTGCACCAGCACGTCCAGGGCCGAGACCGCCTCATCCAGCACGACGATGTCGGGCTTGAGCGCCAGAGCGCGTGCGATCGCGACGCGCTGACGCTGTCCACCCGACAGCTCGCTCGGATAGCGCGTGGCCAGATCCTGCGGCAGCGAGACCTGGTCGAGCAGCTCGCGCACCCGTTCCCGACGGGACGTGCGGTCACCGACACCGTGGATCTCGAGCGGCTCCGCGATGGTGTTCTCGAGGTTCCGCAGCGGATCGAGCGACCCGTAGGGATCCTGGAACACCGGCTGCATCCGTCGTCGAAGCCCGAAGGCCTGGGCGCGGGAGAAACCGGACACGTCCATTCCGTCGATCTCGATCGTTCCCGACGTCGGATCCTCGAGCTTGAGCACCATCTTCGCGACCGTCGACTTGCCCGAGCCCGACTCGCCGACCAGAGCCAGCGTCTTCCCGCGCGGAATCTCGAACGACACGTCGTCGACAGCGCGGAACATCTCGCTGCGGAACCCACCCTGTCGGATGCGGTAGTCCTTCGTGAGTCCGGCCACCCGCACCGTCGGCGGGATGTCGGCGAGGTCTTCCAGAGTCTCGACGCCGCGGTCCTCGACGACGGCCTGAATACGCTGCGAGGCGACACTCGGGGCCGCGGCGACGAGCCGCTTGGTGTACGGGTGCTGCGGACTCTGCAAGATCTCTCTGCTCGGCCCCGATTCGACGATCGAGCCGTTCTGCATCACGATCAGGCGCTCCGCACGCTCGGCTGCCAGGCCGAGGTCGTGCGTGATCAGCAACATGGACGTGCCGCGATCGCGCGTCAGGCTCGCCATGTGATCGAGGATCACGCGCTGGACGGTGACGTCGAGCGCTGACGTCGGCTCATCGGCGATCAGGAGCCGCGGGTCAGCGGCCAGCCCGATGCCGATCAGCGCGCGCTGGCGCATTCCCCCGGAGAACTGATGGGGGAACTGACGCAGACGCTTGGCGGCATCCGCGAGCCCGGCCTGCTGCAGCACCTCGATCGCGCGAGCGCGGACAGCGGCGCGCCCCTGGGCGAGGCCGTTCGCTCGAACCGCCTCCTCCACCTGGAAGCCGATGCTCCAGACCGGGTTGAGGTTCGACATCGGGTCCTGAGGCACGTAGCCGATCGCCTTGCCACGCACCCGCTCCATCTCCCGCTCGGAGAGGGTCGTGAGCTCCTCCCCGTCCAGCGTGATGCTGCCGCCGGTGACCCGGCCGGTGCCCGCGAGGAGCTTGATGATGGAGGTCGCCGCCGTCGACTTGCCCGAACCGGACTCGCCCACGATGGCGACGGTCTCCCCCGCCATCACGTCGAAGCTGATCCCGTGCAGGACCTCTCGTGTGCCCTTCTGCGTGTCGAACGCGACCTTGAGGTCACGGACGCTCAGCAGCGGTGTCGTCGATTCGCTCATCGGCGTGCCCTCGCCCTCGGGTCGAGGGCGTCTCGGATGAGTTCGCCCAAGAGGATGAACGCGAGCACCGTGATGGTGAGCGCGATCGACGGATAGATCAGTGCCATCGGAGCGACACGCAGCGAACGCTGCGCGTTGCTGATGTCGTTGCCCCAGGACATGACGTCGGTGCCGAGCCCGACCCCGAGGAAGCTCAGGGTCGCTTCGGCGACGATGCCTCCGGCCAGCGCCAGCGTCGCCAGGACGAGGAGCGGGGCGAAGGCGTTCGGGATCACGTGCGACAGGAGGGTGCCGAAGCGCCCCTTGCCGAGTGCCGCCGATGCCATCACGAAGTCGGCCTGTTTCACCCTGAGCACTTCGGCCCTGACCACGCGTGCGGTAGCTGCCCACGCGAACCCGCCGATGGCGAGCGCGAGCGTGAAGACGTTGCGGTACTGCGCGAACACCGTCATCACGACGACCGCTGCGAGGATGTAGGGAATCGAGAAGAAGATGTCGCCGACGCGGGAGAGGACCGCGTCGAGCCATCCGCCGTAGTAGCCGGCGAACGCGCCCATGATGAGCCCCAGCGTCGAGCTGATGAGGGTGGCGAACAGGCCGACGCTGATCGACGTCCGTGAGCCCCACACGATGCGGGCCCAGATGTCACAGCCCTGGAAGGTGTAGCCGAGAGGGTGCCCGGCTGCCGGTCCCCCGTTCGAGTTCGCGAGCTCGCACTGGTTGTTCGGCGGCGTCTGCGTGAAGAGCGTCGGCCACACCGCCATCAGCAGGATGACGAAGACGATCGCGAGTGAGATCCAGAACGACGGACGCCGGCGCAGGTCGGTCCAGGCATCCCGCCACAGGCTCGCGGGCTTGCCCTTGATGTTGACGGCATCCGTCGGCGGCTGTTCGGCCACCACCGGTGCGACGTAGTGGGTGGGTCGGTCACTTGACATAGCGGATCCTCGGGTCGAGCAGCCCGTAGAGCAGGTCCACGAGCAGGTTGACGAGAACGTAGATGATGACGAACACCGTCACGAAGGACACGATGGTCGGCCCCTCATGCCTCAAGGTCGCCTGGAACAAGGTCTGCCCGACTCCAGGGATGTTGAAGATGTACTCCGTCACGGTCGCACCGACGAGGAGCACACCGAAGTTCGTCGCGGAGTTGGTGATCACCGGGATCAGGGAGTTGCGCAGCACGTGCACGGGGAACACGCGGTTGCGCGACAGCCCCTTGCCGTAGGCCGTGCGCACCCAGTCCTGGTTGAGGGTGTCGAGCACCGAGCCGCGCATCAGGCGCATGCTCGTCGCGTAGAGACTGAGTCCCAGCACGATCGCCGGAAGCCACAGGTCGCCCCAGTCGTTCTGGCCGCCCACGGTCGGACGGAACCATCCCAGTTTGATGGCCAGGAAGTACTGCGCGAGGAACGCGACGACGAAGATCGGCATCGACAGGAAGACGAGCGAGACGATCAGCGAGGCGTGATCGAAGAGCTTTCCCTTGCGGAGGGCGGAGAGCGAGCCGATGATGATCGCGAGCGTGAACTCGATCGCGATCGCCATGATGGCCAGCCGTCCGGTGATCGGAAGCGTGCGCGCGAGGACGGTGCTCACGGACTCGCCGGAGAACGTGTTCCCCATGTCGCCCTGGAAGACACCGGTGATGTAGTAGAAGTACTGGACCAGGAACGGATCGTCCAGGTGATACTGCGCTCGAATCGTGGCGAGCAGCTGCGGGCTCGGCGGCTTGTCGCCGAAGAGCGCCGCGATCGGGTCGCCCGGCATCAGAAACACGAGCGCATAGATGAGCAGCGTCGCGCCGAAGAAGACCGGGATCAGCTGAAGAAGTCGCCGAAGGGTGTAGGCGAGCATCCTTGCTCCTTTCGTGGAGTCGGAGTCAGCCGGAGCGCACGACGCGAGGCGGTGACGTGATCGCCACCGCCTCGCTGCCGAGCACTCCTAAGACCTACTCGGCCTTGGTGATCTCGTAGTAGAGCGGAACAGAGTTCCAGCCGACGGTGACGTTGTCCACGTTCTCACCGAAGCCGCCGATGGAGTTCTGGTACCAGAGCGGGATCACGGGAAGCTCCTTGAACAGGATCTCCTGGACCTTCTCGTATGCCGCGTTGGCGTCATCCGCGCTCGTGGCTGCTGCACCCTCTGCGAGCAGGGAGTCGACCTCGGGGTTCGAGTAGTCGCCGTCGTTCGACGATGCACCCGTGCCGTACAGCGGCTGGAGGAAGTTGTAAACAGCGGGGTAGTCACCCTGCCATCCGGAGCGGTTCGCCGTCTGGATCGTGCGCTTTCCGGCGTCATCGCGAGCGTTGACCGCGGCACGGAGCGTGGCGAGGTCGACGTACGGTGCACCGGACGCCTCGATACCGAGCGTGTTCTTCAGCGAGTTCGACACTGCGTCGACCCACACCTGGTGTCCGCCGTCGGAGTTGTACGCGATCTGGAAGGTGCCGGACCACGGGGCGATGGCGTCAGCCTCTGCCCACAGCTCCTGTGCCTTCTCGGGGTCGTACGACAGGACGTCGGAACCGGGAACGCTGTCGCTCCAGCCGTCGATGACGGGCGTGGTGAAGTCGCTGGCCGGGGTGCGCGTGTCGGCGAAGATCTTGTTCGTGATCTCCTCGCGGTTGATCGCCAGCGAGATCGCCTGGCGACGGAGCATGCCCTCTTCGCCCGAGAAGTGAGCGAGCTGACCGCCGATGGTGAACGACTGGAAGATCGCGGCGGGCTGGTTGGTCGCACGCTCGCCGAGCTCGTCCTCGAAGACCGCGAGGGAAGCCTCGGGGATCTGGTCGATGACGTCGATGTTGCCACCGAGCAGGTCGGCGTAGGCGCCCTCGGGAGCCGTGTAGAACTTCAGCGTGAGGCCGCCGTTCTGCGCGACGCGCTCACCCTTGTAGTCGTCGTTCTTGACCAGGTCGATCTGGACGTCGTGCTGCCACGCGCCGTCCTTCGCGAGCTTGTACGGGCCGTTGCCGATCGGGTTCTCACCGAAGGCTTCCAGGTCCTCGAACGCCGCATCGGGCAGCGGGTAGAACGCCGAGTAGCCCAGTCGCGTCACGAAGTCCGACGCGACGTCGCTGCTCAGGTCGATCGTGAAGGTGTAGTCATCCACCTCGGTCAGACCGGTGAGCTCGGAGTCCGCGGCCGGGTCGAACCCGACGATGTCAGCGAACCAGGACTGGTTCAGCTGTGCGTTCGAGAGCTGTGCGCCGTAGTTCCACGCGTCGATGAAGTTGTGGGCGACGACGTCTTCACCGTTGGTGAACTTGTTGCCCTCCTTCAGCTTCACGGTGACCTTGTTCGGCGCGTCGACCGTGATCTCCTCGGCCATGTCGTTGACGAGAGCACCGTCGCCGTCGTAGAAGGCGAGACCGGCGAAGATCGAGTCGAGGATCTTGCCACCACCGACCTCGTTGGTGTTGGTCGGGATCAGGGGGTTCTCCGGCTCGTTGCCGTTCGCCGAGATGATCGCCGACGTCGACCCCTTGGAGTCGTCGTCGCCTGCGTCGTTCCCGCTTGCACAACCGGCCAGCGCCAAGGCGCCGATCACGAGCAGAGCGCTGCCCGCGAGGGCAATCCTGTTTCTTTTCACTTTTCGTCCTCCTGTGGACAGTGCTGAGTCTGCGCGCTCACCATCGAGCACGCAGGGATACCTGAGCGTAACCCGCGCCCTCGCCCTCGCCGCGCTCAGCTAACGAACTGTTACTGAGTGGTGACCATCCGTAACAACCGCGAAACACGGGGAAACGCGGATGGCGCCGCGCTTCTCCACAGAAGCGCGGCGCCATCCGCTCAGATGAGCACGCGACTCAGGCGAAGGCCTCCACCGGCGGGCAGGCGCACACGAGATTGCGGTCTCCGTAGGCCTGGTCGATGCGGCGCACGGGCGGCCAGTACTTGCCTGCGACGAGGGCGCGCACGGGATACGCCGCCTCTTCCCGGGTGTAGGCGTGGTTCCACTCCCCCGCGATCAGCGAGACCGCGGTGTGCGGCGCGTGGACGAGAGGGTTGTCGTCGGCGGGCCAGCGCCCGGCGGCGACCGCGTCGGCTTCGGCCTTGATCATGATCATCGCCTCGATGAAGCGCTCGATCTCGTCCAGGTCCTCCGACTCCGTCGGCTCGACCATGAGCGTGCCCGCGACCGGGAACGACATGGTCGGCGCGTGGAAGCCGTAGTCGATCAGGCGCTTGGCGACGTCGTCGACCGTGATGCCGGTGGCCTCCTTGAGCGGACGGAGGTCGAGGATGCACTCGTGCGCCACTCGATCGTTCTCACCCGTGTAGAGCACCGGGAAGTGACTCGCAAGGCGCTCGGCGATGTAGTTCGCCGAGAGAACGGCTGCCGCGGTGGCGCGGCGGAGTCCGTCGGCCCCCATCATCCGCACGTACGCCCACGAGATCGGCAGAATGCCGGCGGAGCCGTAAGGTGCCGCCGAGATCACTCCGCCGTCGAACGTGTAGCCGCCGAAGTGCTCGGCGCGCTGCGCGAGCGGATGCGAGGGCAGGAACGGCGCGAGGTGCGCCTTCGCCGCGACCGGTCCGATGCCGGGACCGCCACCGCCGTGCGGGATGGCGAACGTCTTGTGCAGGTTGAGGTGCGAGACGTCGCCGCCGAGGTCGCCGAAGCGCGCATAGCCGAGCAGGGCGTTGAGGTTCGCGCCGTCGACGTAGACCTGACCGCCGGCATCATGCACGGCCGCCGTGATCTCGACGACCTGCTCCTCGTACACACCGTGCGTGGACGGGTACGTGATCATCAGGGCGGAGAGATCGTCGGCGTGCAGCGCGATCTTCGCGCGCAGGTCGTCGAGGTCGACGTTGCCGAGCTCGTCTGTCGCGACGACCACGACCTTCATTCCGGCGAGCACGGCGGATGCCGCGTTCGTGCCGTGGGCCGACGAAGGGATGAGGCAGACCGTCCGGTGCTGGTCGCCGTTCGCGTGGTGGTAGCCGCGGATCGCGAGCAGACCGGCGAGCTCGCCCTGCGAACCGGCGTTCGGCTGCAGCGAGACGGCGTCGTACCCGGTGACCTCGGCGAGCCAGCCCTCGAGCTGGTCGATGAGCTCGAGGTAGCCCTGTACGTCGGCCGCCGGAGCGAACGGGTGGATGCCGGCGAACTCGGGCCAGGTGATGGAAGCCATCTCCGTCGCCGCGTTGAGCTTCATCGTGCACGAGCCCAGCGGGATCATGCCGCGATCGAGCGCGTAGTCGCGGTCGGAGAGGCTCTTCAGGTAGCGCATCATCGCGGTCTCGCTGCGGTGGGCGTGGAAGACGGGGTGCGTGAGGTACTCGTCCTGACGACGCAGCGACGCCGGCAGAGCGTTCGCCCCTCCGTCGCCGAAGCCGAACACGCGCTCCTGGGCGCCGCCGAACACCATCGCCACCTGGTGCAGCTCGGGCACCGTGGTGGTCTCGTCGACCGCGATGCCGATCGTGTCGGCGTCGGCCACCCGGAGAAGGATGCCGTAGCCGTCCCGCGCCTGCGCGGCGTACTCGGCGGCGCGCCCCGGCACCCGCACCGCGATCGTGTCGAAGAACGAGTCATGCACGACCTCGACGCCGGCCTCGACCAGCCAATCACGGAGCAGCGCGGCCTTGGTCGCCGCCTCACGGGCGATCGCCCGGAGCCCGTCCGGGCCGTGGTAGACGGCGTACATCGACGCCATCACGGCCAGCAGCACCTGGGCGGTGCAGATGTTCGAGGTGGCCTTCTCGCGACGGATGTGCTGCTCGCGCGTCTGCAGCGAGAGGCGGTACGCGGGCTTGCCGTCGGCGTCGACCGACACTCCGACGAGTCGACCAGGCAGCTGACGCTCCAAGCCGGACCGGACCGCCATGTAACCGGCGTGGGGTCCGCCGAAGCCCATCGGCACGCCGAAGCGCTGCGTCGTGCCGACCGCCACGTCCGCACCGAGCGAACCGGGCGAGGCGATCAGGGTGAGGGCGAGCAGGTCGGCGGCAGCGACCGCGAGTCCTCCCGCGAGGTGCGCCGCATCGAAGACTGCGGACGGATCCCAGACCCGTCCCGAAGCACCCGGGTACTGGACGAAGACGCCGAACAGCTCGGCCGGGAGCTCCTCACCCGCGGCGAAGTCGACTGCGACGAGCTCGATGCCGAGTGCTTCCGCACGCGTGGCGAGCATCGCCCTGGTCTGCGGGAGCGCGTCCGCGTCGACCGCGAAGACCGTCGACGACGACTTCGAGGCGCGCCGCGCGAGCAGCATCGCCTCGACGACGGCCGTGGACTCGTCGAGCATCGAGGCGTTCGCGGTGGTGAGCCCCGTGAGGTCGGCGACCATCGTCTGGAAGTTGATGAGCGCCTCCAGGCGCCCCTGTGAGATCTCCGGCTGATACGGCGTGTAGGCCGTGTACCAGGACGGGCTCTCCAACACGTTGCGCTGGATCACCTGCGGCGTGATGGTCCCGTAGTAGCCGAGGCCGATCATCGGTCGGTTCACCGTGTTGCGTGACGCGAGGGTACGCAGCTCCGCGAGGGCTTCGGTCTCGCTCGCGGCGGCGGGGATGCGCGACGGCGTGCCTGCCTCGGACGACGGTCCGGTGTAGATCGATGCGGGGACCGCCTGGCGCATCAGCGCCTCGACGGGGCTCAGCGCGTCGTCGGCCCCGGAGGCGTCGATACCGAGGGCCTCGAGCATCGTGCGCTGAGCGGCATCCGTTGGTCCGATGTGACGATCGGCGAAAGTGACCACTGGTGAATCAGCCCTCCGTGAGTGCGACGTAGGCGTCGCGGTCGAGCAGTCCGTCGAGCGCGCCGGCCGCGACGGCGACCTTGAGCAGCCAGCCGCCGTCGAACGGGGCGGCGTTGACCAGCGAGGGGTCGTCGATGGCCGCGTCATTGATCTCGACGACCGTGCCGGAGACCGGCGCGTAGAGTTCGCCGACCGACTTCGTCGACTCGATCTCGCCGACGACGGCGCCGGCGGTGATCTCGGTGCCGACGGCGGGGAGCTCGACGAACACGACATCGCCCAGCTTCTCGGCGGCGTAGTCGGTGATGCCGATGGTCACGGTGTCGCCGTCAGCGGCGATCCACTCGTGCTCTTCGGTGTAGCTGAGGGTTGCGAGGTCGGTCATTTGGTCCTCCGGTAGAAAGGCAGAGCGGTCACGGTCGCGGGGATCCTGGTCCCCCGCACATCAAGGAATACTGCGGTTCCCTCCTCAGCGGAAGAAGGGTGCACATAGGCCATCGCGATCGGATGGCCCAGCGTGGGGCTGAGGGCGCCACTCGTGATCTCGCCGAGCGTCTTCCCGTCGCCGTCGACCACGGCGTATCCGGCGCGTCCGGCGCGCTTCCCCTCGGCGACGAGTCCGACCAGGACGGGAGCCTCAGACCCTTCGGGCTGCTCGGCAGCAGAGAGCGCGTCCTTTCCGACGAACTTCTCCTTCGCGGTCACGACGACGCGCCCGAGGCCGGCCTGGGCCGGGCGGGTGTCGAGGCTCAGCTCGTGGCCGTACAGCGGCATACCTGCCTCGAGGCGCAGGGTGTCGCGGGCCGCGAGACCGGCGGGAACGAGTCCGTGCGGTTCGCCCGCCTCGAGCAGCGCATCCCAGAGCGACGCGGCGCTGTCGGCCGCGACGAGCAGCTCGAAACCGTCCTCCCCGGTGTAGCCGGTGCGCGCGAGGAGCAGTGGCTTCGCGTCGTAGTGCGCGGAGGCCCAGGCGTAGTACTTCTGCTCGGTCCAGGGAATGCTCACGTCGGTGATGGCGTCGGTCGCCGCGAGGATCGCCTCGGCATGCGGGCCCTGCACGGCGATCAGCGCGTAGTCGTCGGAGACGTCCTGCACCGTGACGTCGAAGCCGTCGGTGCGGGAGGCCAGCGCGGCCGATACCGCATCCCGATTCCCGGCGTTGGAGATGATGAGGAAGTCGTCGTCCTGCAGACGGTAGACGATCACGTCGTCGATGATCCCGCCGGACTCGGCGAGAAGGAGGGAGTACTTCGCCTTGCCGACGGTCAGCGCGGAGAGACGACCCGCGAGGGCGTAGTCGAGGAAGTCTCCGGCACTGCTGCCTCGGACCGTGAACTCGGCCATGTGCGAGATGTCGAAGATGCCTGCGCTCTGACGCACGGCGTGGTGCTCGGCGAGGTCGGACGTGTAGCGCACCGGCATCTGCCAGCCGCCGAAGTCTGTGAAGGACGCGCCAAGCGCCTCGTGGCGTTCGCGCAGCGGGGTGTAGCGAGGGTCGGACATGGAGTTCTCCCGGGCTGTGTCGGGCGGAACGGCGACACAGCCGTTCCTCGGAACTCCCCCTCTGTCATAAGCCTGAGAGCTTCACCCGTGCGCAGAGGCAGGGCTTTCACCGTCGGCGGATCCGCAGTGTCGCGAGATCGCTTTTCAGAGTGGCCGGAACCGCGCGGTACGCGTACCTGAGAGATTGGCGGGGAGGCTTGCTCCTTCGGTGCCCGGCTGCGTTCGCCGGGGCTCTCCCGCGTGGGTCATTCGGCCTGTCTTCAGTTGTGGGTTCAGTCTAGCCGGTCCGTCCGCCCGCGCCATGGCACGGGCGGACGGGTCGGTCAATGCGCGATGCCGAGTTCGGTGCGGACTTCGTCGCGGAGGCGTCCGAGGTTGTCGGGCTCGGGAGCGGCGCCGAGGAGGGTCTTGGTGTACTCGTGTTGCGGGCTCAGGATGACCTCGTCCGCGGGGCCGCGTTCGACGACATCACCCTTGTAGAGCACCATGATCTCATCGGAGAAATGCCGTGCCGTCGCGAGATCA
>JBJDMS010000006.1:0-138422 GCA_044900255.1 Microbacterium sp. NPDC090218
CCAGAACCCCTCCCACTCCGTACGCCCCGGATCATTCACATGCACATGCGTGTCCACCAGCCCCGGCATCACCACATCGCCACCGACATCCACCAACCGGGCCCCGGCCGGCACCACCGCGTCGTACGGCAGCACCGCCTCGATCTCCCCACCCGCGACGAACACCGCAGCCGCCCGGATCCCCTCGGGGGTGACGACACGCGTCGAACGCAACACCAGCTGTACTTCGGGCACGTAGGGGCCCTCCTCTTCCGAACTCGTTACCCGTGGCGGCCGACGACCGGCCTCCACGCCTTCTGCGGCCCGCGGTCCCGCGGGAGCCGTGTCAGCCGGCCTGCGGGGGCCAGTTGACGATGCGCTTGGGACGCGGCGGTGCGTAGGTGCGCACCTTCGACGTGGTCAGCCCGAGGCGGACGAGGGACTCGGCGATCGTCACCGCCGCGCTCACACCGTCGACGACGGGGACCCCGGTGCGCTCGACGACGCGTTCGGTGAGGCCGGACATCCCTCCGCACCCGAGGCAGATCACCTCCGCCCGGTCGATCTCCACTGCCTGGGCGGCCTGTTCGACTATCGCCTCGACGGCCGCCTCCTCGTCCCGTTCCAGGTCCAGGACGGCCAGCCCGCTGGCCCGCACGGAGGCGCAGCGCGCACGCAGACCGGCGGCGTGGAGGCGCTCCTCGATCAGCGGGACCGTGCGGTCGAGGCTCGTGACGACGGAGTAGGTGCGGCCGAGGAACTGGGCGGTGCTGGCGGCGGCCTCGGTGATGTCGACGACGGGGACGTCGAGCAGTTCCTGCAGCCCTTCCCGGCCGTGCTCGCCGTAACCGGCCTGGATCACCGCGTCGAAGGGTTCCGGGTAGGCGCGGACGGTCTCCATCACGGCGACGGCGGCCAGGTAGCTCTCGTAGTTGCCTTCGACGGACTCCGCTCCGAAGGAAGGTGTCAGCGGGACGATCTCGGTGCCACGCGACGCGGCACCGGCCGCCTGCTCGCCGATCGAGTCGGTGATCGACTGTGTGGTGTTGACGTTGACGACGAGGATGCGCATGGGGCGGCCTTCGGTTCGGTGGTTCATTCGGCGGCGACGGCGATGGACTCGCCGTCCACGTCCCGGATCTGTGCGCCCCGGTCCGCAATCAGGGCGTAGAACACGGCGGCGAGCAGGGCGCCGACGAACCAGGAGAATCCGGCGGCGGCGTGGAAGAAGGGCACGAGGGCGACGACGACGGCGACGGCAGCGGCGGGAACGAAGGCAGCGACGGCACGGGGGTTGAAGCCCCGGCTGTAGTGGTACTCGCCCTGCGGATCCTCGCTGTAGAGGTCGGGAACGTTGATCCGGGACTTCCTCAGCAGCCAGTAGTCGGCCATGATCACGCCGAAGAGCGGTCCGAGGAGGGCGCCGAGCCCGCCGAGGAAGTAGTTCACGACGATCGGGCTGTTGTAGAGGTTCCACGGAAGGATCACCAGCCCGACGACCGCGCTCACCACACCCGCCCGGCGGAAGTTCAGCCGGCGCGGGAAGAGGTCGATGAGGGCGTAGATCGGCGCGACGAAGTTGGCCAGCAGGTTCACCGCGACGGTCAGGGCGATGAGGGCCAGCGAGGCCGTCGCCAGGAGGACCATGTTCGGGATGGTGCGGACGATGTCCGTGGGGCTCGTGATGACGTGCCCGTCGAGCTTGAACTGCGCCCCGCTGAGGACCACCACGATGACGGCGAAGAAGAGCATGTTCAGCGGGATGCCGATCACGTTGCCGCGGACGATGGAACCGCGGCTCCTGGCGGACCGTGTGAAGTCGCAGAAGTTCAGGACGAACGTCCCGTAGATCACCACCCACAGGGCGGCCGCCTGGAGGATCTGCAGCCACATGGCTCCCCCGGTGAGCGGGGCGTCCACGGACAGGGAGATCGAGCCGTCGGCACGTACGAACATCCACACCGCGAGGGCGAGCATGGTGATCAGGGTCGTGGGTGCCGCGAAGGCCATGTACCTCCGGATCATCTGCATCCCGTAACTCACGATGAGGAGTTGGAGGGCCCACAGGGAGAGGAAGGAGATCCAGCCGAGGGTCGACTGCCCGAGCAGGGAGTTCGAGTCGAGTCCGCGGAGCCCGGGGAACATCGCGATGAGAAGGGCGCTCAGGACCGCTGAGGCGAGGTAGGTCTGGATGCCGAACCAGGCGATGGCGACGATGCCGCGGACCGCGGCGGGTATCTTCGCGCCCCTGATGCCGAACGCGATGCGGCTCATGACCGGGAAGGGGACGCCCGTCTTGTGTCCCATGAAGCCGGACAGCGTCAGCAGCAGGAAGAGCAGGACCGAGGCGAGCGCGAAGGCCGCCAGGATGCCCCACACGTTCAGGCCGAGCGCGAACAGGCCGATGGCGAAAGCGTAGTTGCCGAGGCTGTGCACGTCGTTGGCCCAGAGGGTGAACACGTTGTAGGCGCCCCAGCGGCGCCCCTGCTTCTTCGTCGGGGCCAGGTCGTAGGTGTACAGCACGGAGCTGGTGGCTCCGTCGCCCCCGTCGGCCCGGGTGTCCCCGGTGGCCGTTCCGGGCGGCATGCCCTCCACAGCAGTCATCGATCGACCCTCGAGTATTCGCTAGGGGTCGCAACCAGGCCTGTCGACGGCCTACTTCGGAGAAGGCTGCGCGCCACGGGCCCTGGCGACCGAGAGAGTTTTCAGAGGTTTCCATAAAGTGGAAGTTGATTTCCGCGAGACAAAACGTAGTTTTCGCCGAAGGGCAGCGTCAAGGGTTACGAGCAGGCAACTTCGAGGCGGACACAGCACCTGCACGGAATGCGAACACCGGAGGTCAGGCGGACACGGACACGCCGAAGCGCGGATCCGGGACAGGGGAGGGCGGGGCCGCCGGGGTGATCCGGCGGGGCGCCCGTGGTCGACACCGGTCCCCGGGCGCGGCCGGAGGGCCCGTGCGGACGGGGAGTGCCGCCGGGCGGTCAGAGACCGGCGAGCAGGCCGTCGAGCGGGGCCGGGACGCGGGCCGGATCGAGGGCCTCGACGAGGACACGGCCGTAGTGGATCTTGCGGCCCTTCTTGGTGCCGAAGAAGCGCCGCAACTGCTGCTGCGCGGTGCGGCCACGCTGTGCCGGCTGGTTCAGGAAGGTCCGCAGAGCGCGCAGATCGCCCTCCACCCCGACCAGTTCCTCCACCCGGGCCACACCCAGCGCGCGGATCAGTTCGTCCTCGAGGTCCGCCGCGCAGACGAAGAACGTCTGCTCCGCCACGCCGGCGCGCTCCAGGCCCCGGGTGTAGTAACCCCGCTCCGCCTCGTCGCAGAGCCCCGTGAGCCGAAGGCCGAGACCGGTCGGTCCCAGGAGGTGCGCGAAGCGCCCGACGCTCATCGCGCCGCCCATCGGCAGGACGCAGACCCCCTCGGCCGCGAGGTCCCGGCCACGGCTCGTGGCCAGCGCGTCCACCGCGGCGACGTCGCTCGGGCCTTCGAGCAGGACGACCGCCCGGACGGGCACGCTCAGGGCCAGCTCCCGCGCGGGGTCGCCGGGACCACCGGCCGCCCATGCGGTGACCGCTGCCCGGAAGGACGCCATGTCTGACATGAGCCGAGTCTCCCTCTCCTCCTCCCGCCGCGGTAGCGGTTTTCGCGCGCCCGAGCGCTGCCGGAGCCGGGCGGGCGTACGTCCCGTCCGTGGCGCGGGTGCACCCGGACGGGTCCGGCATCCGTCCCGTGGTGCGGCTGAGCCCTTCGGTCTGTCCGTGCGCCGGTCCGGGGTCCGGCGCGATCAGTCCCCGGGCCGGCCGCCGGCTTCGGCCGCGTGGCTCAGGTCCACCACGCAGAAGATGTTGTCGTCGGGGTCGGCGAGGACGACGAAGTCGGGGTCCGGCGGGTAGGAGTCCCAGTCGACGGTTCGCGCACCGAGGCGGGTCAACCGCTCGATCTCCGACCGCTGTTCCTCCCGCGTCCCGGCGAAGAGGTCCAGGTGGACCCGGGGGCGCGGCTCTGCCGGGGACGCGCTGCGCAGCAGCCCGAGGGCACGGCCGGAACCGTCGGCGTGCTCCAGCGTCCGCCAGGTCTCGCTGGCCCGTTCCTCGGTGGCGACCAGGTCGAGGGCGGCGGTCCAGAAGGCCACCGCGCGAGGGACGTCCGTGACGCCGATGACGGGCATTCCGAGTCTCAGCATGGGGGTGAGCCTATACAGGACGTACCCGTGCGGACCTGCCGCGCGGAAGCCACGGACCCGCTCCGTCCGGGGCTCCTCGCGCCGGAGTCGCCGCGTGCCACGTCCACGCGGGCGTCAGAAGGCGTACCTGACCCGCAGCCACGGCGCGTGCGCTGCCAGCAGTTCGCGGATACGCGTCAGGGAGCGTTGCTTGATCTCCCGGGCGTAACGGATGTTGAGGGCGCCGTTCTCCGAGCGCTTGGTCTCCTGGGCGGCCGGCTGCCACAGCAGTTCCTCGGCACGGGGATGCCAGCCCAGGTTGACCTCGTGCAGCCCCTGGTTGTGGGTCAGCATGATGATCTCGGCCGCCGCCTGCTCCTTCACCCGGGCGGGCAGCACGTCGTCGAGGTGGGTGAACAGGTCGGCCCAGTCCCTCTGCCACCCCGGGCGCAGGACGACCGGCGAGAGGTTGAAGTGGACCTCGTACCCGGCGTCGAGGAAGTCGGCCGCCGCCGCGATCCGCTCGTGGACCGGGCTGGTGCGGATGTCCAGCAGCCGGGCGTCGTCGGGCGGCATGACGGAGAAGCGGACCCTGGTGCGCCCCTGGGGATCGAGGGCCAGGAGGTCGGGGTTGACGAACTTGGTGGCGAAGGACGCCTTCGCCGTCGGCAGTCCGCGGAAGGCGGCGACCAGATCAGCGGTGTTGTCGCTGACCAGGGCGTCGACGGAGCAGTCCCCGTTCTCGCCGATGTCGTAGACCCAGGCCAGGGGGTCGCACTGGTTGGGCTCCGGCTTGGGGCCCTGCGCCCTCACGTGGCGGCGGACGTGGGCCACGATCGCCTCGATGTTGGTGAACAGCGTGATCGGGTTCGCGTAACCCTTGCGGCGGGGGACGTAACAGTAGGCGCAGGCCATCGCGCACCCGTTGGAGGTGCCGGGGGCGATCCAGTCGGCCGACCGGCCGTTGGGGCGGGTGCGGAGCGTCTGCTTGACCCCGAGGACCAGCGTTCCGTTCTTGATCCGTACCCAGCGGGCGATGTTGCCGTCGTTGCCGTGGAGGGAGGGGATGCCCCAGTGGCCGGCGATCTCGGTCACGCGGACCCCGGGCAGCCGGGCCATGATCTGCCGGCCCCGCGGGGAGTCCAGGGCGGCGGGTTCCGCGTAGACCTCGCGCACGTCGAGCAGCCGACGGGCCTGCGGGCTGTCCCTGAACGGCTGCGGGGGCTGCGGCGGGGCGGTGTCCTCCCACCCGAAGAGGGCTTCCTGTCCGGACTCACCCGAGGGGGGTTCCGCCGCCGGCCGTTCCATGTGCCCGTCCTTTCCCTTCCGCGCTGCGACGGGGGCCGCGCACGACGTCCCCGTCCCCCAGGATCTCAGTCCTCGCGGTGGCGCTCCTGCTCCAGCAGCTCGTCGAGGTCGGTTAGCCTGTCCAGGCCGCGCACCGCCCGGGTCATCCGCGCGTTGTGCTCGAACCGGTCGCGGTGGCGGTGCAGGAGGTTCCAGTAGCCGGCGGTGAAGGGGCAGGCGTCCTCGCCGACCCGTACGGACGGCTTGTACCGGCAGGGGCCGCAGAAGTCGCTCATGCGGTCGATGTAGGCGCCGCCGGACGTGTAGGGCTTGGTGGTCATACGGCCACCGTCGGCGTACTGCGACATGCCCACGACGTTCGGGACCATGACCCAGTCGTAGCCGTCGACGAAGCTGCGGTGGAACCAGTCGGTGACGGCGCGGGGGTCCCATCCGCGTTGCAGGGAGAGACTGCCCAGCACCATCAGGCGTGGAATGTGGTGGGTCCAGCCCGTCGTCCGGACCTGGTCCAGGACGTGGGAGAGGCAGTTCGCGTCGGTGGCGTCCGAGGAGAGCTCGGTGAACCACGCGGGCAGCGGCTCGTGGTGGCGCAGGGCGTTGCTCTCGCGGTAGCGCGTGCCGAAGTACCAGTACACGTGCCAGACGAACTCGCGCCATCCGGCGATCTGGCGCACGAATCCCTCGGCGCTGTTGAGCGGCACGTCGCCCGACCGCCACCGCGTCTCGGCCCGCTCCACGCATTCCGCGGGGTCGAGCAGGCCGAGGTTGAGCGACGAGGACAGCAGGCTGTGGCTCATCGTCGTGTCCCCGGCGAGCATCGCGTCCTCGTACGCGCCGAACGCGGCGAGCCGGTGCTCCACGAACCGGCGGAGTCCGGCGAGTGCCTCCCGGCGGGTGGCGGGGAAGCGGCGGGGCGCGTCCTCGCCGACGAACCGGACGTCCCCGTCGCGCGCCCACCGGTCGAGGTCGGACCGCACCTCGTCGTCGATCTCGCTCTCCCGGGGGTGGTAAGGCGCCGGTACTCCCAGGTCGGCGGAGCCGCGGGGCGGGGGCTGCCGGTTGTCGTGGTCGAGGTTCCACCGGCCGCCCGCCGGACCGTCGCCCTCCATCAGCAGGTCGTGCGTCCCGCGGACCCACCGGTAGAAGTCCTCCTGCCTCAGGTGCTTCGTTCCCCGGCCGTCCGCCCACGTGCGGAACTCGTCGTGCGTCACCAGGAAGCCGCGCGCCGGCAGGACCCGTACCGAGGGCAGCGAGCGTACGAAGGCGTCGGCCGCGTGGGAGGTGGGGTGGTGCACGGTCACCCGGCCCTCTCCCACAGCCTCGCGCAGGCCCTGGCGGTAGGTGTCGGCCTTGACGTACCGCACGCGGTCGCCCAGTTCGGCGGCCCGGTGGCGCATGGCCGAGAGGATCAGGTGGGCCTTGGCTCGGTGGAACCGCCGCCGGCGGAAGACGCCGCGGGACTCGATCATCACCAGCGGGGCGTCCCGGTGCGGGCCGCCACGCGCCGGATCGACGAAATGCGGGCCGAGCTGGTCGCCGAACAGCCAGTGGGGGGTGCCGGACTCTTCCTCAGTCATGCCGAGCGCTCCGATGACGTTCTGTTGCCTGGCCGGCGCGCACCGCGCGACGCTTCCCTGCACCGATCCAAGCGCACGACGGCGCGGGGCGTACCCACCACACGCCGGGGGTGTCGTCCCGGAGGACTCCGGAGGCACCGGCGGGTCCTGGCCGTCGGTGGGGGCCGTCAGTGCGTGCCGCCGGGTGCGGGCCGTCGGTGCGGGCCGTCAGTAGGGCAGGCCCTCCGAGGCCGCGCGCAGGGCGTCCAGGAGGCACGCGGCGATCTCGCTCCCGGCCGCGTCGGGGTCGTCGCCGTACCGGTGGGCGAAGTCCTCCGCCGCCGCGCGCAGCGCGCCGTTGAGCGTCGCCGCGTGCACCTTGATCCGCAGGTCGCCGGGGCTGCCGCCGGTGCGACGGGCGAGGAGTTCCCCGAGGACGGGCAGGGCGTCGTCGTGCGCCTGGAGCCAGACGGCGCGGAGGGCCGGGTCGGTGGAGGTCATGCGGATCAGGTCGAGGATGACGGGGGCCGCGGCGGGCAGTACGCCGGTGCGGCAGAGCCCCGTGAAGTAGTCCAGCAGACCCGTGTCCGGCGGCCAGTCGCCCAGCTGGCCGATGGCCGACTCGAGCCCCGCCGAGAGGAGCGGCAGTACGCAGCTCTCCTTCGTGGGGAAGTGACGCCACAGGGTGCGGGCGGAGATGCCCACGGCCTGGGCGATCTGCTCACCCGTCGTAGCCGTGACGCCCTGTGCGGCGAACAGACGGACCGCCTCGGCGGCGATCTCGAAGCGGAGGGCCTCCTTGCGGCGCTGCGCGAGCGACGGCCTGGCATCCGTCTGCGTGGTCGGCCCGTGTTCCACGGACGGCGCTTCGCGCACGATCGCCCCCGCCCTCTCTCTCCCGGTGACCGCAGCATAGCCAGTCACCGAGAAATGACGCATGCCGACATCTTGTCACTGCGTGACACATAGACCTACGCTGCCGTAAGTGACCAGCGAGTAACACCGTTGGGCCACACGGCACATGGCGTACGACGGCCGGGACGCATGCGTTCGGGCCGCACCACCACCCAGGTCCTCGACGGAGCGCTCGCCCCGCTGCGGCCGGCGCCCCCGGCCCGGCGGGAGGCGGCCGCCGTCACCGCGCACGGCATCGACACGATCACCCAGCCCACACCGAGGAGCGCAGCATGAGCCGCAAGAGAGTCCGTTCCCGTGACACCTCCCCCGTGGACCCGGCTTCCGCGCGGCCCGCGCGGAAGGGCCGCCGCGGCACACAGCCCGGCCGGCGCCTGCTGGCCGGCCTCGTGGCCGCGGGCGCCGTCTGCGCCGGCCTGTCGGCGGTACCCGCCTCCGCGGCGACGGAGCCACCGGTCGTGTCGCGCGGGGTCACCATCCCCGCGTTCTACACCCCTCCGGCCGAACTCCCCACGGCCAACGGCGCGTTGATCCGCACCGAGGCCCTGCCTCTCGGGCTGTCCATCCCCGGCCTCGACGGCCGCCCCATGCCCGGCACCGCGACCCGTCTGATGTACAGGTCCACCGACTCGGCCGGACTGCCCGTCGCCGTGACCGGTGCCTACATCGAACCCACGGCCGCCTGGAAGGGCGGCGGCCCGCGCCCCCTGGTCGCGCTGGCCTCGGGCACCATGGGCCAGGGCGACCAGTGCGCGCCGTCCTTCGCCCTGCAACACCCGCTCACCCTCAAGGGCGACACGGTGTCCGTGGGCTACGAGGCCTTGGCGGTCTACCGGATCCTGGCCACCGGGGCGGCGGTCGTCGTCACCGACTACGTCGGCCTGGGCACCACCGACCGCCTGCACACCTACGTCAACCGGCTCGACCAGGCGCACGCCCTGCTGGACGCGGCCCGCGCCGCCCGCGCCGTGCCCGGGGCCTCGGTCACCGCGGCGTCCCGCACCGGTCTGTACGGCTACAGCCAGGGCGGCGGTGCCAGCGCGGCCGCCGCCGAACTCCAGCCCTCCTACGCACCCGACGTCCCGCTCGCCGGCACGTACTCCGGCGCGCCGCCGGCAGACCTGACCTCGGTGATGAAGGGCATCGACGGCAGCGCGCTCGCCGGGGCGCTCGCCTGGTCGATCAGCGGATTCGCCCAGTCCGACCCCGACCTGCGGGCGGTCGTCGACGCGCACATCAGCGACGCCGGAAAGGCCGCGCTCAAGGACGCGTCGACCATGTGTGTCGGCGACGCGCTCTTCGGCTACGGCTTCACCAGGAGCAGCAAGTGGACCACCGACGGCCGGTCCATCGGGGACATCATCGCGGCCGACCCCCGCGCGAAGGCCGCCCTGGACAAGCAGCGCATCGGCGGACTCCAGCCCGCCGGCCCGGTGCGTCTGGCGACCGGCGTCCAGGACGACATCGTTCCCCACGCCCAGGCCAGGCAGCTGGCCGTGGACTGGTGCGGCAAGGGCGCCGACGTCACCTACGAAGCCGTCAAGCTGCCGAACCTCGGCGACAAGATCCTGACGAATCACCTCGTGCCCCTCGTCACCGACCAGGGCGACGCGATCTCCTGGCTGACCGACCGCCTCTCCGGCAAGCCCGCCACGTCCAACTGCTGGACGATGCCCCTCCAGCCCTGACCCCCGCCGCACACGGCCGTGTCCACCGCTGCGGCGCTGCGGTGGACACGGCCGTCAGGGGGGGGCCGGCCGGAGACCTGGCGATGACGTCGGGCGTGGGCGGCGGACAGCGGACAGCGGACAGCGGACAGCCGAAGGCGAGTACCGCCCCGTCCGGGCGGCCCGGTCGGCGCACCGGTGTCCGTCAGTGGTTCAGCGGTTCGGCCGTTCAACCGTCCGGCAGCTCAGCAGTTCAGCCGTCCGCCGGTGTGGCGCTCGGCGGCGTCACGGCGTCGCGCAGCGTCTCCGCCAGCCCGTCCACGGCCAGCACCATGCTCACGGCGGCTGTGCTGTTGAGGCAGAGGTGGTGACCGGAGGGGACGCGCCCGAGCAGGTCCGTCACCGGCATCCGCTCGAAGCCCAGCTGCCCGGCGGCCTGGAGATGGCGGGGGGAGGTGAAGACCGGCACCACCGCCGTGCCGTCGGACGCCGACGCGCTCACCGGCGCGCCGTCCGCCGTGATCAGCACCGCGACCTCGGTCCTGGCCAGGGCCGAGGTGACGTCCTCCACCGGGCCGTACCCGGTGGTGGCGAGCTGGATCGCACGGTCCACGTCGTCAGCGGGTTCCGGCCACCCCATCGCCTCGGGTGAGGGCCTGTAGTCCTCGTTGTCCTCCCATTCGACGATCTCGCCCTCGGAGTCGGAACGCCACTGGCCGACCACGGCCCACTCCGGCGGCGGGCCGTCCCCCTGCCAGGCCGGATCGGACAGGTAGAGCCAGTGGTCGGGTGCCAGCCGGGCGGCCTGGACGAACTCCTCGGGGGGTACGGGATCCTGGGGGGCGGCGGGGGTTTCGGCGCCGGACTCACTCATCTTGGCCTCGCTTGCTGGGGGTACCTGAATCGGTGCGGGAGCGCCCGGTGGACCGGGCCCGGTCCACGGACGCACCGGACGTCTGCCGCCACCGCTCACGCAGCCCGTCCACCGGGAGGAGCAGCGAGGCCGGGGCCGACGGGCTGAGGAGGAGCACGTCACGGCCGGACGGCAGCCGGTCGAGGAGAGCGGGAAGCGTCATCACCACGTGCGCGGGCATCCGGTCCGCCGGCGCCCCCGGCGGCGGTGCGAAGACGGGCACCGCGTGGGCGCCCCCGGGTATCCGGGTCCATGCCGGCTCCCCGTCCTCGGCGACGCACACGGCCACGGTGCCGGCTTCCGCGATCGCCTCGGCGACGTCCTCGTCCGGACCGTATCCGGTGGCGGCCAGATGCAGGGCGGCGTCGGCGTCGTCCACCGGCGGGGCCCAGCCGAGCGCGGCGGGCGAGGGCCGGTAGTCCGGGTTGGCCTCCCAGGAGACGATCCGGCCCCGTGCGTTGCTGCGCCAGCGGCCGAGCACGGCCCACGGGGGCGGGGGCTCGTCGTCGCTCGCGCCCAGCCAGTGCCGGTCGGTCACGGACAGCCAGTGGTCGGGCGCGGTACGGGCCGCGGCGACGATGTCCTCGGGCGGTACGGGGAAGTCCGGCTCGCCGCGTGCGACGGTGACGGGCGGTGGCGCGGACACGGGGGCGGATCCCGCGGCGCGCCCGGGTGCCGCACCGGAGGCCGGGGCCGGCCCGGGGGCACCGTCCGGCTGTCCGCTGGTGGTCGGCATGGGGTCACTCCATACGGTCGCGCCGCGCGGATGCCCGGCTCGCGGAGGAAGGCACGGGGACATCTCATCACCCACGCGCACCGCCGACGTCGGCCGCCCCCGGTCCGTCGGCCTTCGCTGCGGCGTCGGACGGTGCGGCGGGCGCGAAGTGCGGGTTGGCGACGTACGGTCCGAGCGGCATGCCGTACTCCATCGGCTGCGCGCCGCGGATGTACCGGCGGTCGATGCCCCCGGGGAACAGCACCTCCTCCTGGTCGGGGAAGGGCGAGGCGAGGCCGAGGGTGGCGTTCACGTCGATGCCGCCGGGGACCTGGATGTCGTAGCGCCAGCGGTAGCGGTGGTACAGGGCGTGGGCGCCCATCGGGTTCGCGCGGGCGCTGTCGCGCACGTAGTGACGGTTCGCGGTCGTGCTCGCGAAGACGGTGGTGGGGACCAGGGAACTGCCCCCGTAGACGTGGTCGAGGAGGTGCACCATGTCGGGGCCGTACGCCCTGAGGCCCACGCCGAAGACCCGCTCGGGCCCGTCGGGACTGAAGCGGAACAGGGGGCCGTCGTGGTCGCGCCACAGTGCGTCGGGGAGCTTGCTGCCCGCCAGTGCGGCCGGGTCGGCGGCGACGGTGCTGGGGTCGACGGGCGGAGCGCTGCTCACCGGCCCGGTGGCGGGCCAGACGACCGGCACGGGCGGGGGACCGTCCTCGGTGCCCGTGTGCGGCTCCGTCAGCAGGCGGGAGGAGGCGACGAGTCCGCGGCCGGGCAGGTACCAGTCCCACGCAGGGCCGTCGGAGTACACCCTCCCGGCCATGTCGGTGACACCACCGGCGGACGGGCCGTCCGAGGTGTACTCGCCGCGCAGTCCGAGGGACGGTATCTCGGCCACGAACACGTGGAACTCCGCGTCTTCCTGGCCGTAACCCCACACCGTGTGGCGGTCGGTGGCGGAGGCCACGGGGAATGCCTCCAGGGTCTCCGCGAACCGCTCGTCGAACCGCCCGTCCACCGAGTAGGGCCCCGCCGGGCCCGCAGCGGCTGCTCCGGCGTCCGGATCGGTGGCGGGGCTCGCGTTCCACTCCGGGTTCCGCACCACGTCCGTGGCGGACGGCCCGGCGGACGGCAACTGCGGCACGGTCCTGCGCCAGACGCCCGGGCTGGGTGCCTCCGGCTGGGTCGCGCCGTCCTCGGGGACAGCCGGCGCATCGTCGTGGCTCCACACCGTCCGGTCGTTCGTGAGGGAGAAGTGCTGCTGGTCCCGCAGCTCCCCCGAGCCGAGACCGGGCACGAGGAGGACCACGGGGCGGTGCCGGCCGATCAGCGGCAGCTCCGGGTCGGACTCCAGCAGGGCGTAGAACTCCCGCACGCCGACCTGCACGGTGCCACCGGTCAGGTGCAGGACCACGGCACCGGCGGTGTTCGTCTCCGCCGACACGAAGTACGGGGCGACGGCGCCCTCCTGGGCCCACGGGGCGGAGTCAGGCGAGCCGGCGTCCGGAGCGGTGAACGGGCGCTGGAGCTCCGGCGCGCCGGGGGTCGGCGCGGGGCCCCAGTCGCGGCCCTGGAGGGGGCCGCCGGGTGCACGCATCCGGCTCCCCTCGGCGAACGCCCCCATCGTCTCCAGGTGGAAGACGGCCAGCTCGTCCGGGTGGCCGGATGTACGTCCGGCGGCGAAGGCCTGCTCGGTCAGCTCCCGCAGCCGGGCCTCCGCGGCCGCGTCCCACGCGGTGCCGGCGGGCAGGTGGAGCACCGCACGTCCCCTCTCCTCCCGCTCCGCCGGGGAAGCGGCGTCGAGCAGCCGTGCCGCGCCGGTCATCGCCCACAGCGCGCGGGCGTAGGCGCGCGGGGTGAGCGGTCCGGTGGGCATCCGCAGCACCGGCCGGACCGCGCCGTCGCCACCGTCGGTGAGCCGGCCGGACGCGGCCCGCAGTGCGGGCACGTCCCATACGTCGGTGAGCGCGGCGTCCCCCGGCGCGGCCAGGGCCCGGTCGAGCACGGCCTCGAAGTCGGCCGGCCCCGGTGCGGCTCCCCCGTCGGGCGCCGGCACGAGGAGCTGCCACAGCTCCATGCGCAGCGGGGTGTACCCGCTCAGCGCCGGGTCGTTCGCCCGCAGCGTCTCCAGCGCGCCGATCCCGCGCAGCAGCCGCTCGTAACGGCCTCCCGGCACGCCGCGGTCGGCCTCGACGTCGTTGCCGAAGACCAGGCGCAGGGCCCGGGTCAGCCGCAGGGCGCGCGGCGCCTCGTCGTCCCAGGCGGGGAGACCGGCGGGACGCGGCAGGGGGCGCAGGCCGGCCGCCTCGGCCAACTCGGCTGTCGCACCGACCGGTTCGGGCAGGAAGGTCTCCATCCGCGCCAGGGTGCCTTCAGGCGTCGCCGCGAGCAGCCGCACGGAGTCGTTGTAGCCGGTCCTGCCGGTGGCGGCGGTGGTGGTGCGCCCGCTGTGGTTGGCGGCGTGCTGCGCGAGCGCCACCTCCTCCAGGGGGTCCTCGACGAGCGGGGCGGGCCTGATGAGGGACTGGCTGCGCAGCGGGTCACCGGCCACGGCGCCGTAGCAGCTCGCGACGTGCAGGGCGTCTCCGGCAGCCCGCGCGACGACCTCGGGCAGCCCGCCGATGTAGCGCCCGCCGTCCTCGGCGCCGAGCAGCAGGACGCGGCCGTCCTTGCCGGCCAGCTTCAGGCCTCCGGGGACCCCGTGGGCGTGGAAGGTGTAGACGGACGCCTCGGGGTCCGGGGCGGTCTCCTCGGCGCCGACCGTGTGGAAGGCGTCGCCGACGCGGACCACGTGTGTGCGCTCCCGCATGCCCCGGTACAGCCTCAGCCGCCGCTCCCGCAGCCGCCTGCGGCCGTCGTCCGGCATCGACTCGCGGCCCTCGAAGCGGTGGTCCGCCCCGACCAGCGGCCGGGTCTCCACGTCGCTGTCCCGGAACCGGACGCCGTCCACCGTGACCCACTCGCGGTCCTCGGCCCGAGTGGCACCGTCCGACGGAGGGTCGAACGGCACCCAGTCGCCGTACGCGTCGTCGGGGTCGGAGTCGACGAGCGAGGGTACGGAGGCGACCGGCCCGGCGGCCGTGGCACCGGGTTCGCCCTCGGCGCCGGTGACACGGCCGTCGCCGCTGGGGGCCCAGACCCTGCGGCCCAGCCGCTCCGCCGCGGCTCGCGCCAACGGCCCGTACTGCGCACCCGCGTACGGGCTCACCAGCACCACCGGAACGTCGCGGGGCAGCGAGGCCAGCACGGGATCGGCGGCCAGGAGGTCTGCCAGCGCCTGCGGGCCGAGCTCCCGGCCGTCGGCGAACAGGGCCTCGTCGTATCCGGCCTCGGCCGCCACCACGTACGCCGCCTCGCCCCAGGGTGACGCCCCTTCGGAGACCGTCCGCAGTTCGCCGTCCCGTTGTTCCTGGAGCCGGATCCGTGCCGGGTCGACGCGTCCGACGCCGGTTCCGGTCCAGTCGCGGCCGCGCGGAGCGCCCTGGGCGTCGGTCAGCAGTGTGGCTTCGGCCAGCAGCGGGTCCGACGCGGCGTCGACGGCGCCCACGGACGGGAGCGAGCCGGTGGACGGCGGCTCGGACAGGGCCGGGCGCCGGGCGCCCCGGCCGGTGGACCGGGGTACCGGCGCGGGGAGCGTGCGGGGCGCGTCCCCGGCGGAGGTGTACCGGACCGGGCGCGTCTCGTGCCAGACGTCGGCCGTCGGCACGCTCCCGGCGACGGCCGAGTCGCGCAGGTCCAGCACCGGCTGTCCGGAGCCGCCGGCCGCCGACAGGTCCGCGGGGAAGTCGGTCCACCAGACGGAGCGGCCCAGCCGCTGGGCGAGCCGGTGGGCGACGTCCCCGGCGTCGGCGGGCGGTCCGGAGAACGCCAGGACCACGGGGGTGGTCAGTTCCCGGCGCATCAGTCTCAGGTCGTTCGCCAGCATCTCCGCGAACTCGCGGGTCGGCACACTGGACGTCTCGCCGTCGTAGGACAGTCGGAGGAGGTCGGGGTCGTGCGGGTCCGGGGCGACGCGCACCAGGTACGGGACCGGCGTGTCCGTCCCCTGCTTCCACGGTGCGTCCAGCACTCCGGCGGGGGTGCGGAACCGCGCCAGGTCCACGTCCGACGGCATCGGTACGCCGGTGAAGTCGCGGCCGCCCCCGTGTGCGCCGTCCTGAACCGTGCGCAGGCCGGTGGTGGTGTACACCCCGGACTCCTCCAGGGCGTATGCCGCCGCCGCGTCCGGGTCGGACGCGTCGCGGCCCACCGCGAAGGCGCGGGTGACCAGGTCGAGCGCCTCGTCGCGCTCCGCCCGGCCCGTCCGGGCGCCCGGGGGCAGGTGGAGGACCTGCGCGATGAACTCGTGCTGGTCGGGGTCGGTGTCGAGCAGCGTCTCCTCGGCCTTGACCCGGGCCCAGAAGATGCGTGACCGCTCGGTCACCCCGACCTCGTCGGGGTCGATGTCCAGGGCGGTCGAGGCCTCGTCCACGGGGTCGCCGTCCCGCATCCACTGTGCGGCGGCCTCCACCGCCGGCAGGTCCACGAAGCCGACCAGCACGTCGCCGGGCCACAGGGACCACTGCTCGGCGGCGGCGGTCAGCGCACGGCGGGTGGCTTGCTGGTCCACGGCGGCGGAGCCGCCCGCGTGCGCCTCGGTCACCCGGCGCAGCAGGTCCAGCGTGAACGGGCCGGCCGCGTCGAAGTCCGAGTCGCTGCTCCACATGTGGTCCACCGCCGCCGCGCCGCGCAGCAGATCGCCGAAGTCGGGCGCGTCGTCGACCTCGTGCCCGAAGGTGAGCCGCAGCGCCCGCACCAGGCGCAGCGTCCTCTCGCGTGCCTCGTCCGTGACGGGTCCGCCGCCCGCGCGGTATCCGGCGGCCTCGGCCAGGCCGTCCAGTGCGGGGCCCGAGGGCTCGGGCCGGAACAGGTCCCAGGCCCGGTGGCGTCCCTGAGCGTCCGCGTACAGGGTGCGCATGTAACGGCCGCCGGCCGACCGCGCTCCCTGCGAGCTGTACGCCAGGCGAACGGTCCGTCCCGTGCTGTTCGCCAGGTGCTGTCCCATGGACACATCACGCAGCGGGTCGGGGACGAACGGGCCGGGGAAGGCGTCGCTCACGGTGTCCGGGGCCGGCACGGCGCTTCCCTTGGGCGCTCCGCTCCAGCAGACCACCATGTCGATCCAGTGGTCCTCGGGCAGGCTCGCCAGGCTCTTGCGGCGCTTGAGCCACGGCCCGGCCTCCCGCTCGTCGACCAGCCGGACGCCGCCGTCCCGCATCGCGAGTTGGAGGACGCCCGGTTCGCCGTGGATGTCCAGGCGGTAGGCGGTGTCCTCGGGGCCGGGGCGCGGCAGGTCGTGTTCCTGGGAGGTCCCGCCCGTGGCGGGGTAGTGGTGCACGAACGTCGTCATCCGGTCGAAGTGGCGGCCCTCCTGCTCGAAGTGCTCGGCGTACTCGGCGGGGTGGTGCGAGGCCCGGCCGATCTGCTTCCCGGTCAGGGAGCTGACGATGGGCCGCGTCACCACTTCGCGGTGCCAGGCGGGTGCGTCGTCGTCGGGGTCGGGGGCCAGGCCGGGCACGCTCGCGATCCAGTCGCCCTGCGGGACGCCGGGCCGCCGGACGATGTCGATGGTGCTCGCAGCTCCGGGCGCCGAACTGAGCGTCACCTCGCCGCTGTGCGCCCACACCGTCCGTCCGGTGCGGTCCGCGAGCTTGCGCGGCAGGTCGAGGTAGGCGTCCGCGGCGAAGGGGATGGCCAGCACGAGGGGGGTCCCCTGCGCGAGCGTCTCCCCCGCCACGTCCGCCGCGACCAGCTCCACGAACTCGTCGACGTCCAGCTCGCGCGTCGAGCCGTCCGGCAGCCGTACCTCCACACGGTCGTGCGCCCCGGCGGCGGCCACGACGTACGGGGTGACGCCCTGCGGCCACGGGGTGCGCACGGTGTCGAGGATGTCGTACGTACCGGAGGGGTTGTCCTCCAGCACGTCACCACTGGCTGTGTCCAGCTCCGCGACGGCGTCGTCGTCCCAGTTGAGGCCCGGGACCCGGCGGCCCTGCACGGTGAAGTGGCGCGCGCGGCCGGGGGCTCGCACACCCAGCTCGGCCAGGTGGAAGGCGCCCAGGGCAGCGAGGCTCGTGGCCGCGCCGGCGGCCGTGGCCCGTTGCACCAGGGCGAACAGTTCCGCCGCCCGGTCCGGTCCGACGCCCGCGCCGGGGTCCAGGTGCAGCACTCGGCGGGCGAGCGCGTCGACGTCCAGCGGGCGGTCGCGCAGGGAGCGGTCACGGCGACGCAGGTTCTCCAGGGTCTGCATCGCTGCCGCGTCGGGCGGCTGGGTGATGCCGATCGTCGCCTGCCGGCCCAGCTCCGCGCGGGTCACGCCGTCGAGGGGCCCTGTGCCCACCCAGTCCTCGGGGGGCCGGGCCATGCTCCGCGCCCCGACCGTGAAGTCCTCGACGGTCAGGCGCGGTCCGCCGGCGGGCAGGTCCTGCTGGAGGTCGTCGAGGGCGCCGGCCAGCAGCCGCCGGAACAGGGTCCGCGCGGTCTGTGCGCGCCGCCTGGCCGCGGCGGCCTGCTCGTCACGGCGCGCGTCGGCGCCGTAGCCGGTGACGGCGACGCGTGGCAGCGACGCGCCCGCCCGCTGGTTGCGCAGCCCCGCGGCGGCCACCTGGGACGCCAGCAGGCGCAGGGTCTCCGTGCCCTCTGCGGACGGTGTCGTGATGCCGTGCGCGTACGCCACCAGGCTGCGCGCGGGCAGCGCGGGCGGCGGCGGGGCGGCCGGGGCCGTGTGGACGGGCGTGGTGGTCACGGATGCCGAGGTCGGCTCCACGCCCTCCATGGCGTCGGGGTCCGTCTCCACCCCCTGCATGGGGTCCCCGGCCGAGGAGCGGGCCTTCCCGGGGGAAGCCGTCGCGGCAGCGGCGCCGGTGGTCACCTCGTCCGTGTCCGCGGACGCCGTCCCGGCCGCCGGGCCGTCGCCGGCCGCGTCCCCCGGCATGCCGGACGGCGGAGCCGCGGGCAGGGGCGGATCGACCGGTCGGCGGCCCTCCTGGACCCCGCCCCGGTCGACGGGCCGCGCCTCGCGCCAGTCGGCGGCCGTCGGGCTGGTCAGTGTCATCAGCGAACCGACGAGCGTGGGCACCGTGACACCCGCGTCGTCCGTACCGGACAGCTCGACCGGGAAGGGGCTCCACCACACGCTGCGGCCGAGCCGCTGGGCCACCAGGTCCGCGACGCCGGGCGCGGGCCCGTCGAGACCGTCCAGGATGAGCAGGACGGGGGTCGTGAGGTCCTTGCGGCGCAACTCGGGGTCCGAGGCCAGCAGTTCGGCGAACTCGGCGGCCCGCACCTGGTACGTGGCGCCGTCGAAGGTCACATGGAGGTCGTTGCCGTCCTGCAGATCCACGGAGGCCCGCACCAGGTAGGGCACCGGCTTGGCCTTGCCGGAGGCGTCCTGTCCGGCCCACGGGGCGGCGACGACTCCGCTCGGCACCCGGAACGTGTCCAGTCCGGGCAGCAGAACTGCGGCACCGTCCTTCCAGTCGCGGCCGTCCCCCAGGGCGGACCCCATGGTCGTGGCCGCCGAGGCGTGCTCGAAGGCACCCCGCGTCTCCAGGTCGTACGCGGCCGCCGCGTCGACGTCGGCCATGTTCCGGCCCGCGGCGAACCCCCTGGTGAGCAGGGTCAGAGCCTCGCCGCGCAACGCCTCGTCCACCTCGACGGCGGGGTCGAGGTGGAGCACCCTGGTCGTGAGCGCGTCGGCGTCCTGGGCAGCGAGCAGTGTCTCCTCGGCCTTGACCCGCGCCCAGAACATCCGTGCCCGCCCCGCCGCGTCCACCTCGTCGGGACCGGAGAGCTTCAGCGCGGTGACGGCCGCCGTGTCCACCGCCGCGGTGTCGCCGAGCCAACGGGCGGCCGAGTCGAGCACCGGCAGGTCCACGAAGCTGCTCACCGGCACGGACGGTCCGGACTGCCAGGCCTGTGCCGCCGCGGCCAGGACACGGCGGGTGACGTCCCGGTCCACCCCGGACGCGGCCTCGGGGTGGGCGGCGATCACCCGGCGCAGCAGGTCGTGCGAGAACGGTCCCGTCGGGCCGAGGTCCGGATCGGCGTGCCACATGTTGACGACCGCGGCGGCTCCGCGGATCAGGGTCGTGAAGTCGTCCGCGTCCTCCACGTCCTGCCCGAGGAGCAGCCGCACGGCCCGCACCAGGCGCAGCAGCGCGGCACGGCTCTGCGGCGACGCGTCACCCTCGAACCCGGCCAGTTCCGCGAGCCGGTCGAGTCCGGCCTCGTCGGGCTCCGGACGGCGGGTCTCCCACCACCACCGGCGGCCGCTCGCGTCGGTGAACAGCACCCGGACGGGGTCGTCCTGGTAGGTGAAAGCACCCTGGAGGGCGTAGGAGAGGCGCACCGTGCGCCGCGTCTCGTTCGCGAGGTGCTGCCCCAGGGAGAGGGCGTCGTCGGCGAGCGGATCGGCGGCGAACGGCACGGCGAAGGAGTGGCCGACCTGGGAGAGGTCCTGCGTGGTGCCGTCCTGCGGGGTCGAGGAGTAGCAGACCACCATGTCGAGCCAGTGGTCGGCGGGCCGGCTCGACAGGCTCTTGCGCCGGCGCAGCCACTCGCCCGCCTCGTGCCGGTCCGCCGTCCTCGACCCTCCGTCGGCCAGCGGCAGCATCAGCCGCCCCGGCAGGCCGTGGCCGGCCAGGTGGTACGCCTTGTCCTTCGGCCCCGGGTCGTCCAGCGGGAGCTTCGCGGAGTACGTCCCGGTGGCGGGGTCGTAGTGGACGTACAGCGTCATCTGGTCGAGGCGGCTGAAGTTGTGCTCACGCGTCCCGGCGAGTTCGCCGGGCGTGTGCAGGCTGCGGCCGATCTGCTCTCCGGTCAGCGCGCTGACGACGGGCTGGGTCAGTACGTCACGGTGCCAGTCCGGTGCGCCGTCGTCGGTGTCGGGCGCGAGGCCGGGCCGGACCGGGAACCAGGAGCCGTGCGGCAGTCCGTCCTGCCGGATCACGGCGATGGTGCCCGCCCCGGCCGGGTCGGGGTTGCGTCGTGCCTGGCCGCTGTGGACCCATACGGTGCGGCCCGTCCGGTCGGCGAGCGTGCGCGGCAGGTCCAGGTACCGGTCGCCGGCGGAGGGGACGGCGAGCACGATCGGGGTGTCGGCCGGGAGGGCCCGCAACGCCGGGTCGGCGGAGACCAGTTCGGCGAATTCGGCGGCGTCGAGGTCCTGGGCCGTGCCGTCGGGCAGCCGCACCGTCACCGTGTCGTGGCGCCCGTCGGCCAGCACGGCGTACGGGGTCTCGCTCCACGTCCACGGGGCGAAGTCGGTGATGCCCGTCGACTCGAAGCCGCCGGACCCGTCCGGCCGGAGGCCCTCGATGAACATGCTGTCCAGTTCGACGACGTCGGATCCGGCCCAGTTCAGGCCTGCCACCCGGGTCCCGCCCACGGTGACGTGCCGGGTGCGGTCCGGGGCGAGGACGCCCTGCTCCTCGAGGGAGAACGCCGTGAGGGACGCCAGGCCGCCGGCCCGCCCGGCCGCGAGTGCCCGCCCGACCGTCGTATACAGGTCGCGGCGCATCTCGGGGTCGACGAGGACGGACGGGGCGAGGTGGAGGACGCGGCGGGCGACCGCGTCCACGTCGAACGTCCCGGTGCGCAGCTCCGGGTCGTCGCGGCGTGCCGCGTCCAGGGCCTCGACCGCCGCCGCGTGCCCGGGCGACGTGACGGCGATGGTGGCCTGGCGGCCCAGGTCCGCGCGGCTCACCGTCTCCGCCAGGCCGGTGATGCCGCCCTGGCCGGGCAGGCGCGCCCGGCCACGCTGAGTGATCTTGAAGTCCTTCGGGGTCAGCCGGGTCCGCCCCGCCGGCAGGTTCGTCTGGAGGGCGCGCAGCGCGTCGTCGAGCTTCCGGACGAACAGGTCGTACGCGGTCCGGGCACGCTGGTCACCCCGCTGCCGGGCGGCCTGTTCCCGCTCCTGCGCGGTTCCGGCCCCGCGTGCGTCGGCACCGAAGCCCGCGATGTCGATCTTCGGCAGCGGCACCCGTGTACGCAGGTTGCGCAGCCCGGCCCGGGCGACCCGGAACGCCAGGCGTTCGACGTCGTCCTGCGCGTCGGCCGAGGGCCGCGTCTCCCCCGGGGCGTACGTCACGAGGCTCTGCCGGGGCAGGAGGGCGAGCGGGCGGGGCGGGACCGCGGTCGTCGGTACGGCGAACACCTGCTGCGCGCCGTCCGTGTCCAGCGCCGTCGGCTCCGCGTCGGCCATGTCCACATCGGGGGCGGCCAGGTCATCGAGGCCCGTCCCGAGCAGGCCGAAGTCGAAGTCACCGAAGTCGAAGTCGAAGTCGTCGAGGTCGACGCCGTCCCATGCGGAGAGGTCGAGGTCGCCGAGGCCGCCGGTGTCGAGCACCGGTTCGTCCGGTGCCGACATGTCGACGTCCGGCATGTCGGTGTCGGTGCCCGACTGGGCGACCGGGGCCGGGGCCGGGGCCGCTTCGGCGTCGGTGCGGTTGTCCGCGTCGGCGCCTGTGTCCATGGCAGGCGCCGTCCAGCGCTGTCGCAGGCCGAGCCCGGAGCGGAGCGTGTCGGCCAGCTCCACGGCGGACACAGGGGCGGCCCCGGTACCGGTCCAGGCACCCAGCAGGTGGCCGGCGACCCGGCGGACCGCGTCGCGGAAGTCCTCACCGGCGTAGCGGGAGTCGGAGAGGACCGCGTGCGGCTCCGCCGGGAGCACCAGGGAGACGGCGGCGGCCCAGGCGCGGTCTGTCCCGCTCCCGCCCGTGGCCTCGGGGGCCGTTGAGGCGAAGTCCGCGTAGGCCTGTGCCCACAGCCGCCTCGACGCGTGCACGGCGGCCGTGTCCATCGCGTCCGACCAGGCGCCGTCGCGCGCCATCCGCACCCGCATCAGGTCCAGTGGCGACAGCGCGCCCGCGGGCAGCCGGTCGTCGCCGCGCAGCATCATCTCGGTCCGCTGGCCGACGGAGAGCGTGATGCCCGCCGCCTCACGTTCCCGCGGGCCGAAGGTTTCACCCTCGGCGGGCCCCGCCGGACCGGGCGGCAGGTCACCTTCGGTCAACTGCCGCGCGATCCAGAGGCGTTCACGGTCGTTCCGCGGGACGACCGGGGCGGCCGTCTCACCGTCGGCGGCCTCGTCCGGCCCGGCGTCCCGCGTGTCGGGGGCGACGCCCAGGGCCCACAGACGCGCCTCGGCGTCCTCCAGCAGGCGACGTGCGGCATCGGCCTCGGCCCAGGCGTCGGCCGCCCCCGTCCCGTCACCGCCGGCCCGCTCCGCCGTCGCGGCTCCGGCGGCGGCCTCGGCGAACGCCCTCGTCGCCCGTGCGTGCGCGACCCGGGCGGCGTCGAGCTCCGGGGTGCCGGTCCCGGCGGTGGCGCGGTCCCCGTCGGCCGCGGAGGTCCGCCCCTCCGTGCGGGGGTGCTTCGCGTTGGTGGCCACCGCCGTACCGGTGGCACCGGGGCCGTCACCCTCGGCGCTCGTGATCCGTCCCCAGGTACCCGCCGTGGCCGGCCGGCCGTCGGGGTCCGGCAGCACCGCGACGGTGAACGTCCCGGTCACCGGGTCGTGGTGGAGCGTGGTGGCGCTGTGCGTGGACCACCAGTTGCGGGCCGAGTTGCGGGCGCCCTCACCGGGGACGCTGCCCTCGACGGGCCGCGCGCCGGACGGCCTGCCGTGCGGCACCACGGCGATGACCTCGGCGTACCCGTCCTCGGAGAGCAGCTCGGGGTCGCGGAAGACCAGTTCGCCGAACTCGCCGGGCGGCACCGGTCCCTGCATCCGCAGTCCGTCGGCGTCACCGTCGGCGACGTACACGAAGGGCCGCGGACGGTGCGGGTCGGCCGCCCAGGGCGCGGGTTCGGTGCCGACGGGCACAAGCGTGCCGTCGGGTGCGTACCCGAGCAGGGTGACGACGCTCGGGTCGAACGTGCCCTGCGGCCGGGACACGCCGTCCAGCGCCCGGCCCCAGGCCGTGCCGTCGTCGTCCGTCAGGAGCCGGTCCGGGTCCAGTGCGCCCTGCTGCTCCAGGTGGTGTGCGGCGATCTCGCTCAGCTGCCGGGGGTCGCGGCCGGCGGCGGCGGCCCGCCGTGCCACGAGGACCGCTTCGCCGAATCGCGTCGGGTCGGGCGCGGGCAGGTGCAGCACGGCGGCGGCGAACGCGCCCGGGTCCGTCTGCCCGGTCACCAGGGCGACCTTGAACGACGCCCACACCAGCCGCGACCACTCCGCTTCTCCCACCGGCGCCGAGACGTCGAGCCCCAGGACGTCGCGGGCGATGTCCTCCCGGCGCGGCGTGGAAGCGAGGTCGGTCAGCATGTGGACGAGGTGCGGCAGCGCGATCCAGCGGGTGAGGGGTTCGAGCGGCCCCGTGTCCTGGCGCCGGGCCGCCTCCGTCAGCAGGCTCCGGTGGGCGTCCGGTGTGAACTGCGGTGCCGGCCCCGTCGCGGGGCCTCCGGTGTGGTAGCCGGTCAGGAGCTGCTCGTACAGGTCCAGGGTGAACGTGCGCGCGCCGTCCCGGTCCAGGTACGGATCGGCCTCGCGCATCAGGTCGAGCGCGCCGATGCCGCGGAGCAGCACCGGGTGGTCCGGGGCGTCGTCGACCGTGGGGCCGAAGATCTGGCGCAGCGCGCGTACCAGCCGCAGCGTCCGTTCCTGCACGGCCTCGGGGACCGGGCCGGGGCCGTGGTGCAGCCCCGCGTCGCGGGCCCGCTGCTCCAGTGCCGCCCCCGTGGGCTCCGGTCGGAACATGCTCCACGGGTAGGCGCGGCCGCGTGCGTCGGTGTGGAGGCTGAGGTAGGCCTCCTGGGCGCCGTTCCGCGACTGGACGGCGGCGTTCATGAGGGTGGTCGCGAACACCGTGCGGCCCGTCTCGTTGGCCGTGTGCTGGCCGACCGCGACGTCCGCGAGGGGGTCGGGGGTGAACGGCAGCGGGCCGTCGATGTGCTGCCCGTGCATCTCCCCGATACCGGGGGGCGCCGCCGCGTAGCAGACGAGCAGGACCACGGGGTGCTCGGGGGCGAGGGAGGCCAGGCTGCGGCGGCGGGCCAGCCTGCGGGCGAACTGCGGCCCGTCGTCGGTCCGCTCCCCCTGCGGGGTGTGCCACATGACGGAGCCCGGCAGGCCGTGGTTGTTCGGGAAGTACGGCGTGGGCAGGTTGAGTTCGACCCAGGGCACGGGTGCCGTGGGCTGTGTGACGTCGTAGGAGGTGCGCTGGAAGGTGTACGAGGTGACCGTCCCCAGCCGGCTGTGGGTCAGCGTCCGCGACCAGCCCCCGTCGTCGGAGTCGGCGAGGTCCATGGAGATGTAGCCCGTGGACCGGTTCCCGTGGTGGGCGACGGACAGGGAGCTGATCTCGCCGTCCACCGCGTCGGAGGACGACGTGGGCTGTGCGGCGGGCGTGTTGGAGAACCACTGGCCCCGGGGCGCCTGCTTCTCCTCGTCCAGCAGCAGGACGACCGAGCGGTCCGGGGCTCCGGGGAGGCGCCCGATGGCCGACCGGCCGGTGGTGGCCCACACCTCTCTGCCGAGGCGGTCGGCGAGCCCGCGCGGCAGATCCAGGGAGGCGGCTCCGGACCGGGCGACGTGCAGCAGCAGCGGTCCCGGCCGGCCGGTGAGGCCCCGGTCGAGGGCCATCAGCTCGTGGAGGACCTCGGGCGGGACGGGACGCGCGAAGCCGCCGATTCCCCGCACCACGGCCCCGTCCGGCCGGCCGCCGAGCAGCACGAGGTACGGGTCGGGGTCGCCCGGGGTGGGGAGCCACGGCGCGGTCTCGGGCCCGCTGTGGCCGGTCGTGCCGTCGGGGGCGCGCGAGACGCGGCCGGTGAGGCCCGGGTCGAAGTCGGCCGGCAGGGCCTGGCCCAGCCAGTTCCAGCCGCGCGGGCGGCCCTGCGCGTCGGTGAGCCGGAAGTCCGCGTGGAAGGCGCCGCGCCGGACGAGGTAGTGGGCGGACACCGCGCTCAGTGTGCGGGCGCCCGCGGTGGAGGGGTCCGTCACGAGCCGCATCAGGGCACCGCGGGCGGCGGCGGTCACCATGTCGGAGGGATCGAGGAGCAGCGTCAGGCGGACCAGGGCGTCCAGGTCCAGGAAGCCGCCGCGCAGTTCCGGGTCCGCCTCCCTCAGCCGGTCGAGCCGCTCCAGCCCCTCGGCGGCACGCCCCCGGTCGACGCCGTTGAGTGCGCCGAGGCCGTACAGGGCGTCGAGGATCGCCTCGCGGTGCCGTTCCGCGTCGTCGGGCGACACCTGGGGCGGCGCGGCGGCGGTGCCCTGGTACGGGGCGGGAGCGTCCGGCATCTGGGGAGCCGGGTGGTTCGGCTGGGAGGCGACGGGGCGGGTGTGCACCGGACGGTGCGGAAGCGTCGCGCGGGTGTGCGCGCCGTCCTGCCGTACGACGCCGCCGACGGGCTTCGGTTCCAGCTCGTCCAGGAGGGCCTGCGCGTGCTCGTCGGGGAAGAGCCCGTCCCGCGCGACGTTCTCCCTCAGCTCCCGCTCGCCGAGGGGATGGACGTTCCAGTACCGGCCCCAGTTGTCCGTGTAGTCGAGGGCCGGGTCGTGGCCGGGGACGCCGTCCAGTGCCAGCTGGGCGCCGCGCATCACCTCATGGGCGGTGTGGTGGCCCACGGTGAGCGAGATGGCCAGCATCCCGGCCCGGATCAGGCCGAGGTCCAGGTCGAGGCCCCACTGGTCCCGCATCCGGGCGGCGTGCAGCACGAAGCGGTACGTGGACCCGGCGGTGCCGGTCGCCACCAGGCCGCCGGAGTCCTCGGACCGGCCCTGGAAGTCGGCGCTCATCGCGAGGTCGTACACCGCCGTCGCGGGCATCCAGGTCAGTCCGGCCTCGTCGACCGCGATCCGGCGCTCCGCCGCGCTCAGCGGCGGGCGCGCGGTGTCCGGGTGCGGCGGATCGGCCACGGGCCGCGGCAGTTCCCTGACGGCGGCCTCCTTCTCCTCGAGGGTCATGGCCGACTGCTGGATCTCGATGGCGCGCCGCATGTACTCGGCGTAGGCCTCCCGCTGCCGGCGGCTCGGCCGCTCGGCGGCGATCTCCGGGTGCTGCTCCTCCACGCCGCCGAGCATCTCCGGCACGAGGTTCTCGGAGATCCCCTCGTACAGGAACGCCACGAGCTCCCGCAGGTTTCCGCTCCTCAGCACACGCTGGAGGGCGTCGCGGGACGTGCCGACGACGCCCGCCTTGAACTTGCTGGTGTCTCCGAACGTCGCCAGCGCGCGCGGATGCCTCATGCGCGCGGCCGCCCACGCGGCACTCGCCATCTTCCGGAACTCGGCCGTCACCGCCTCGTGTTCGGCCAGGTACTCGCCGAGGCGGCGGTCGAAGGCGGCGGACTCCTCGGCGTAGCGGATGCGTGCCAGGACCCACGGGGGCGCGTCGCTGTTCCTGCGCTCCGGGCTGGGTACCGGGGAACGGCCCCGGGAGCGGGACCTGCCGCGCTCGGGGGTGGGGACCGTCAAGGACTCGGCGGTCTCCTCGGGCCCGGCGGACGGCGATTCACCGGTCTCCTGCCCGGTGACCGGGGATCCGGAGGTCCGGTCGGGTGCGGGCCGTTCGGACGCGGCGCTCTCCCTGACGGGCGTGGTGGTCCCCGACGGCTGCGACGAACCCGGCGGGACGAGCCGCTGGTCGTCGATCTCGATCGTCACCACGCGCCCCTGGGCCGGGTCGGTGGCCCTGCGGACCCGCTTGGCGGCCTTGGTGAGACCGAAGTCCCTCACGCCGACCCGCGGTCCGTCCGTGTCCGCCTGAAGGGTGGTCAGGATCTGGCCCAGCCTGGCCGCGAGCGCCCTCGCGACGGCGTCCGCCCGGTCCTGGCCGCTGGCCTGCGACCGGTTGCCGTGCCCGGTGAGGGTGATCCTGGGCAGGGGCAGTCCGTGGGCGCGGTTCCACAGTCCCGCGCGCGCCAGTGACTGCGCCAGGCCGTCGATCGTGCCGTCCGCGTCGGCGGGGACGCCGTGGTCCCCTTCGTCGAAGTGGATCGCCTGCTGGTGCCAGCGCGGCGCGTGGCCGTGCAGCACCACCGTCGTCAGCGGATTGGCCACCGCGGGCGGGGCGTCCGACAGCAGTGCCGCGTTGACCTCGTGCGCGGACTCACCGGGCCGCTTGCTGTACGCACGGAAGGACCAGAGGTCCTTGTCGTCCATCACCGGGGCGGCGTCCAGGATCGCCTCCCTCGCGCGGGAGCGGGCCCGTTCCACCTCGGCCAGGGCCAGGGCGTGCTCGGGCCGGTCCTCGTCGAAGAAGGGCGGCAGTTGCTCGGCGTCGAGGACGGCGGCAAGGGCCCTGGCCACCCGGGCGAAGCCCTCAGGGCCGGCGGTCTCCGAGCGGTCCGCGCCGCGTTCCCGCGCCTCGGCGACGTGCCGTTCGGCGCCGCGGGCCAGCTGGAGGAGCTGGTGCTCCCCGTAGCGGTCGAGGTTCTCGTCGATGACGTCGTCGAGGACCTCGGGGGAGATCACGGTCCGGGAGTGGGTCTCGTTCTCCAGCGTGATCTGGTGGGTGCCGTTCTCGCTCTCCAGCACGACCTGCGCGAAGTGGTATGGGGCGTGGGGCCCCACCCGGTCGCCGGGCTTGGCGTGGTTGTGCGTGAACAGCTGCGCGCCGCCGTCGTTCGTGGTGCTGACGGACTGGATCAGATAGCCCTCTCCGACCCCCGCCCACGCGAACTCGTTGACGCCGATGCGCCGCGCGGCCGATGCCAGCGGGGTGCGCAGCGCGTTGTCCGGCTCGTAGCTCAGAGCCCGGCCGTAGCGCTCGCCCGGCGTGGGCGCGCCCACCACGCCACCGGTGTAGCGCATGTCCCGGCCCGCCTGGCGGGCGGCCCAGCGGGGGGTCACCTCGGTGGCGGGGCGCGAGCCCTCGGCGATCTCCGTCAGCGCCTGGGCCAGGTGGTGCGTCCCGGTGACCTCGCGGCTGTGCTGTCCGTTCACCGGGGCGGTGGAGACGACGGCGCCGGTGGGCCCGCGGAAGGCGATGTGGGACAGGGGAGCGTTCGTGGAGCCGGCCACCATCTGGGCGAAGCTCCGGGTGAAGGCGTGTTCCGAGTCGCCGGAAGCCGTCAGGAACTCCGGCTCCACGCGGTACAGCGGTTCGCCGTAGGAACCGTCCTCCTTCGGCAGCAGTACGCCGGCCGACTCGTCGACCTTCAGCCGGACGCCGGCCCCTGCCGCGGTCAGCCGCGCCGAGGAGCGTGCGACCGCCGCCCGGGTGGCATAGACCTGGCGGCCGCGGCCGGTGGTGTCCGCGTCGCCGGCGGGCATCGCCAGCGTGCGGTCCTCGGAGATGTGCAGCGACGGCCGGCCGGCCATGGGGACGGCCTCCTGGTCCTGACGCGGCAGGACCAGGGCGTCGGAGCCGGTGCCCGCCCGGACCTCGCCGACGGCGGTCGGGAGCGGCCGGGTGAACAGGACCCCGGTGCCGCGCTTGTCGATGACGCCGTAGTCACGCGTCGTCAGCGGCCGGGGGCGGAGCCCTTCGATCTGCCGTTCGATGACGGCTCGGTCGGCGAGCCGGTCGAACTCCGCGTCCCCCTCGGTGCTCGACCCGTCGTCGTCGCTGTCCGGGGCCTGGTCGCCGTCGGTGTCGCTGTCGAAGTCGCGGGCGCCGGGGAGGCCGTCGCCCTCGGCGGGGTCGCTCGATGCCCAGCCGGCCCCGGTGTTGCCGTCGTTCAGGTCCAGCATGAGGTGGCGCGTCCCGGCGGTCGGGTGCGTGGCGACGTCGACCGGTGCCTCGGGATACCAGACGCGGCGGCCGGTCGTCCCCGTGACCAGGAGGGCGACGGTCGCGGCGTACTCCGGGGGCAGCGCCAGGACGATGTCGGCGCCGCGGGGCCGCCGGGAGTCGTACGAGATGAGCATGGCCAGCTCGTCGGCGCTGTCCACCCGGAAGGTACGCCCCGGCATGGTGACCTCGACGGCGTGACCGGCCGCCCTGGCCACGACCATGTACGGGTTCCGCCACGGGGCGGGACGCGGGATGACCCGGCCCCGGCCCCGCACGGCGTAGGAGGCGGGCTCGGGGGCGGGCAGCCCCCGTCCGGTGAAGTCACGCCCGACGACGGTCCCGTCGTCGTCGCGCAGCAGCGTGCCCTCGTCCATGGCGCCGCGGCCGGTCTCGATCTGCCGCTCGAGGAAGTAGAGCGCGAGCTGCTCGGTGCTCGCGAGGTCGTCGGAGGAGGCGTCGAGCGCCAGCGAACCGAGCAGCAGGAAGTCCGCGGGGCCCGGCCTGGCCCCGGCGGCCATGTGCAGGACCTGACGGGTGACGCGGTTCAGGCCGTGGCGCAGCTCACGCGACGTCGGGTGTGCGGCCGCCTCCTCCCGGACCAGGTCGAGCAGCGCCTCGGAGGTCTCCCGGAGCCGGGCACGCGGGATGTTCCCCCGGTGCGGGCCGAACACGGTGTCCAGCCAGCCCGGATCGGCCGCCTCGTCGTCGGAATCGGAGTCCTCGGACTCCTCCGCGAGCGGGGAGAGGTCGCGTCCGGGGGGCAGCGGAGGCGGCACCGCGCCGTCCGGACCGGACTGCGGCGAGGCGTCGGGGAGCGACACCGGGTCGACCCACACGGGCTCCCGGCTCTCCACCGGTGCGCCCGTGCGCGCGTCGTCCCAGCTCGTCCCCTCCGGCGAGGTGTGCACATCGATGTTCCCGGCCACCGCGGCCCACAGCTGGAGGTGGCGCGGGCGCAGGCCGGTCTGCGCGAGGCCGTCGGGGGCCTGCTCCCGGAACGGTCCGAGCAGGCTGCCCGGCGCGTGGAGCCGCCCGGCGTTGCTCGCGTCGCGCGTCTCGTCCCGCAGGAACAGCTGGTGCGCGAGTTCGTGCGCGAACTCCGCCGGGTCCGCGTCGGCCCACCACGCCCGCTGGTTCATCCGCTGGTCACGGCCCACGAGATCGACCGTCAGGTGGGGGTTCCCGTCCGGCCGGACCGGCTCGACGGTGACGTGCAACCGGTCCCCGTCGGGAAGTTTGTGCCCAGGCCGGTTGTAGAACTCCTCCACGCCCTGGAGCACCCGCGCCAGGACGGCGTCCGTGTCCGCCTGTCCGTCCCCGGGACGCAGGGCGAGCCGCACGGTCAGGTCGGTGACGGTCTCACCGGCGTGCGTGAAGCGCCGCACGTCGAAGGCCGACCGCACGACGACGCGCGGCCGGTCGTCGAGGCGGGCACGGGGCGGTTCGGACGGCGGCGGCCCGGGAGGCGTGGCGTCGGCGGTCTCCCGCAGCGGGATGCGCAGCGCCGACACATCGTCGGCTTCCGGGACCAGGTACAGGGCCGAGTCGTCCGCGACGACCCGGTGGGGCGTGGGCTCCTGGTCCATGTCCGCCATGAAGAGCGAGAGCGAGTCCATGTTGTCCACGCGGCCGATCCAGCCGCTGTCACCCCGCAGGATCAGGCCCGTCGCGTGGACGAAGTCGTGACCGAACCTGACCCATCCGGTCGGCGGAACCTCTTCGCCTCCGGGGAGCCGGATATGGCCGGTGTCGGCGACCTCGTAGCGGAAGGGCTCGAGGCGGGACTCGGCGTCACGCGTGTACGTGAACCACCGGTTCGGCCGGGGGCCCGCCGGGGCCGTCGCGTCGTCCGTGTCCTGGGCGGCCGGCCCCTTGCCCTTCCCGGTGTCCGCGGGTACGCCGGCGGAGGGCGCGGCGGGCACGTCGGCGGCGGACACGATGAAGCGCGGGTCGACCCCGTAACGGGGACGCCCGATGGTGACCGTGCGGCCGATGGGCCACTGCTCCGCCACCGGGTCGGCGTCGTCGTCGCGCGAGCCGCCCGGCAGGCGCGTCCGGAGACCGCGGGTGGCGACCTCCCTGGGCCCGCCGCGGTGGTCGTCGACCGTGATGTCGACGGTGGTGGTGGCCGCGTCGCCGGTGGAGGGCCGGCGGCCGCGCACCGCGACGGGTTCCACGGTGAAGTCGTCCGCGGTGAGGTGCGGTTGCGGGGCTCCCTCCTGGTGAGCCGCGAGAGCGTCGGCGAGCTCCTGCCGGAAGGAGGCCGCGACCGCCTCGGCACGTGTCCTGGTGAGATCCCGGCCGAACAGGCGCCCGCCGCGTGTCCCGCTGATCGTGACGTCCGGCAGCGGCAGCCCGTTCGCGGCGTTCCACAGCCCCGCCCTGGCCACCACCTTGGCGAGGTGCCGGACGGGGTGCTTCGCGCTCTCGGGCGTCTGGTGCGCGTCCTTGGCGAAGGTGACGGAGACCGGCAGCGCCAGCTGTCCGCGGAGCACGACGGCGGTGAACGGGTTGGCCTCGGCGGAGGGCTGGTCGGTTAGCAGTTCCGCGTTGGTGTCGTGGGCGGACTCGCCCGGACGCTGCGCGTACATCCGCATGTACCACTGCCGCTTGCCCGGGATGACCGCTTCGAGCTGTCCGACGCGCGTCGCGGCCGCCCGGGTGGCCGCCTCCAGCGTGCGCTCGGCCGCGGCGCGCTCCGGCGAACCGTCCGGCGCCGCCAGCATCTCCGTACGGGCCTGGGCGGCCCTGATCATGGCCAGGGTCAGGTCGAGGTGGCCGCGCAGCTCCGCGAGGTGCTCGTCGTTCCCGGCCTCCTGCCGCCCCTCGATCTCCTGTCGCAGGAACGCCGCGTTCTCCCGCATCTCGTCCACCGAGAGGGCGTCCAGGTTCGCCCGGACCGCTCTGCGGTGCCGGTGGTTGCGTACCGAGGAACGCGCGTGGTTCTCCAGGGAGATCTGGTGGCTGCCGTCCTCGCTGGCCAGGACGACCATGGCGAAGTGGTAGCCGAAGTGCGCGCCTCCGGCCGCGGTCTGCGGCTTGGCGAAGTTCTGCTCCAGGCTCGGCTGGCCCTGCTCGCCGGCCGCCGCGACGGACTGGACGACGTAGCCCTCGCCGATGTCGGCCCACGCGTGCTCGTTGACCCCGATCCGGCGTGCGGCGTCCGACAGGGCGTCGCGGCGCGGGTCGTCCGCCTGGTCGAGGCTCAGCGCGCTTCCGTACGCGCGGCCGGGCAGCGGACCGCCGTCGCCGCCGGTGGGCCGGTCGTCCCGGCGGGCGAGGGACGCCGCCCAGGCCGGATCCGCCGATTCCGCCGGTATGTCGCCGTCCGCGACATGGCTCAAGGAGTCGGCGAGCTGATGGGTACCGGTGACCTCCGCGCCGTCGGAGGCGTTGACGGGCGCCGTGACCGCCGGTCCGCCCCCCGGACCACGGAAGACCATGTGCGAGGTGCGGGCACCGTCGGCCAGCATGTCCGCGAAGTCCCGGCAGATCTCTTCGGTGGACTCGCCCGAGCCGGTCAGGAAGACGGGGACGACACGGAACAGCCGCCTGCTGCCCCCGTCAGGGGTCGGCAGGATGATGCTCAGGCCCTGATCGGCCCGCAGCCGCACCGCGAGTCCGGCCCGTGCCAGCTTCACGGAGGCGTTCGCGACGGCTTGCTCCGTGGCGAAGACCTGCTGCCCGTAGGCGCCGTTCTCGACGGCGAGCGTGCGGTCCGGGGAGATCCGGAGGGCGGGCCGGTCGCTGACGAGCGTCTCGCTGTACTCCTGTACGGACATGGCGATCTCGGGGGCGTCCTCCGTGCCGCTCAGTGCCCGCGGGGTCTGCCATCTGCCGCGGATCCCCCCGGGCCTGCGGAACAGTACGCCCTCGCCGCTGTCGTCCACGACGCCGTAGTCCGTCGTGGTCAGCGGGTCCGGCCGGCGTGCCGCGATCCCGTCGGCCTGGTCGGAGTCGTCCTCGTACAGACCGATGAGCTCGTCGAAGTCGCCCGAGCCGTCCGCGTCCCGGTCCGGCCGGACGGACGTCCACACCCTGCCGACGTCGTCCCCGACGGGGCCCAGCGTGATGCGCTCGGTGCCGGTCCGCCAGTCGGTGGACGGGCGGGGGGCGTGCTCCGAGTACCAGACCCTGGAACCGGTCAGGTCGGCGACGTGCCGCGCCAGGACCTCGATGTCCTGGTGGGGGAAGGCCAGGACGATGTCGGCGCCCGCCGGCCGCGCGGGGTCACGTGCGAGGAGCCGGGCGAACTCTCCGGGGTCGTCCAGCGCCAACGTGCCGCGCGGCGTGTTCAGCAGGACCGAATCCTCGCTGTCCTGGGCGAGGACCACGTACGGCTCGGACCACGGCGCGGGCCAGGCGCTGGTCCTGCCGTCGTCCCCCTCCACCGCGTACGAGTCCAGGGGCGGCACCTGGTCCCCGGTCCCGGTCCAGTTGCGCACGGTGGCGTCCTGCGACACCAGAGCGGCCCCGGGGTCCAGGGCGGCGTCGTGCCGTCGCAGGTACGAGGCGAGGGCGCGCTCGTCGGCCAGCTGGGCCGGGGACGCGTCGAGTGCCAGCGAACCGAGGAGCAGGAGGTGCTGGTCGGTCACCGCGACGCCGGGGCCGAGGTTCAGCACACGCCTGGTGAGGTCGTGGAGCGGGTCGCGGGTGCCGGTGGCCGGCTGCGGTGCCCTGCGGGCGAGCTCCCGCAGCGACAGCGCCGTGCCGACGAGCATCTCGGGAGAGTAGTCCTCCCGGACCGCGGGGCCGAAGAGGGAGTCGAGCCAGGCCTCGTGGGTGCTCCCGGTGGTGCCGTCCTCGCTGTCGGAGTCCGACTCGGACTCGCTCTCGGATTCGCTCTCGGATTCGCTGGTGTCGTCGGTGAACCGGAACTGCGCCAGCGCCTCGGCATCGGACCGCGAGGGTCCCGGCCTGCCGGACAGCGTGTCCAGCTCGTACGCCTCCTCCGCGTCCCGCAGACCCGGCGTTCCCTCGGGGGCAGGCGGCGGGGACAGCGGGTCGGGGGCGGGTTCGCGCGGCGGCGGCGGGACCGGCGGCTCGTGGGTGACCACCGGCGGGACGACGGACGGCGACGTGCCCGGTGCCGTCGTGGTGGGCCGCGTGGTCCCGTCGGTCTTCGGCCCCTTCTTCGGTGTGGCCCCGGTTCCCGTGCCGGTCGCCGCGGTGCGCCGGACCAGCGGGACGAAGTCGCCGCCACGGCGGCGGAGCCGGATGTGTGGGCCGCTGTCGCCTGCCGGGCCGGGGTAGGTGTGGGCGGTGCCGTTCTCCTCGACGAGGGTGACGGTGGCGCCGGTCGCTCCGGCGGCCCACTCGGCGACGGCCCGGTCGGCTCCGGGGCCCCAGGGGGCCTCGGCGAGGTGACGGCGCAGGCGTCCCTCCAGCGCGTCCTTGCTCGGCGTGGGATCTCCGCTGCGCGGTACGAGGGGCGGGGGCGCGAACAGCGTGTCCCGCTCCGCCGGGTCGCCCGGGAGGCCGGCCAGGCGCATGAGGCGGGTCGGCACCATGTCGGAGCGCATCCGCAGCCGGGCGGCGACCTGGCGGTCCGTGCCCGGCAGTCCTGCGGCGTCGCGCAGCGCCGTGGAGAGGGCGCCGAAGAAGCCGTTGCCGCGTCCCGTGGGCGTGCCCTGGGTGTAGGTGGCCCCGTCGGGCGCGGTGAGGACGCCGTCGCGTGCGAGGCGGTAGCGCGGTCCGCTGCTGTCGGCGGGCGGCAGCCAGGGTGCGGTGGTGTGGCTGCGGTGCGCGGGCGGATCCCCGGCCGTGGTGTCCGTGCCGGAGGTCCCGGCACTCGTCGGGGCGGGCAGCGCGCCGGTGGACGGGGCCGGGGAGCCGGGCGGGAGGGCGGCGTGGAAGAAGCCCCCGGTGGAGAGGAGCACCGGGTCGGCGGCCGGATCGACGGCGGCGGGATCGGTGCCGTGCGGGAGGAACAGCTGATCGCGGCCCTCACCGGTCACCACGGTCAGCGGGGTGCCGAGGACCCGCGCGGCGAGGGCGGGCAGCAGGTCGGCGCCGCCGTGGTCCCCGGCGCGGCGCTCGGGCGGGGCCTGAGCGCCCGTCGGCCCGGTGCCGGACGGCTCGCTCGTGAACGGACGGGACAGGGCGGCGGTCGCCAGCGCCACACGCTGGTCGGGCGTCGGCCAGAACGTCAGCGGGAGACGGCCGAAGGCGTCGAACTCGGCCTGCTGCTCCGGGGTCAGCACCACGCCCGCGCCGTCCAGTTCGGCCTGGGTGAAGGTGTCGGCCGTGTCCAGGGCGAGGGCGTCCAGCAGATCCTGGTTGCCGTCCTCGCCCAGGGCCCAGGCCAGGCGGTCACGGGCGGCGCGGATCGCCTCGGCGCCGACCGCCGGGTCACCGGGGGACTCGGCGAAGCGGGCGGCGAGATCGCCGCCGAGCAGGCGGGGCAGCTGCCCCCTGGCCTCGGCGACGGCGAGCAGCGCGTGGAAGAACGAGGCGCCGTCGTGCGGCACGTCGTGCACCTCGCGCACCGTGGCACCGTCGGGCGAGGTGAGGGTGCGCGGGGCGGAGTCGGTGGCGTCGGTGATCGCGTACGGCTCCGGCGCCTCGGACCGCCATCCGGGCGCCGTGTACTCCTGCGGCGCGTCCACGACCGGGACGGACGTCGAGCCCTGGTGGTGGGAGGTGAGCCGGGAGGCGGCGAGGTGCAGCCGGTGGTGATCCGCGGCGGCCGTCCCCATGCGCCCTTCCCAGAGCCGTGCGTCGTCGCGGGCGGCCTGCCAGGTGACGACGGCCGGGGACTGTGCCGACTCCCGCGGCAGCGCGGTCGTCAGGGGCGGGTCGCCGAGCGTGCTCCGCTCGGCCGGGCTCAGGGAGAGCCAGGCCTCCCGGGCCCGCGCGCGTGCGTCGTAGTACTCCTTCTCCGCCGTGGCGAGGTCGGCGGCCGCCTTGGCCATGTCGTCCCAGGCGGCGCTCGCCTCGGCCGGGAACGAGCTGTCGTCCAGAAGGCCGTAGTCGCGTGCGATGTCCTCACGCAGCCAGATCAGCGCGGTGGTCTCGGCCTCGGCGGCTCGCGGTCCCCGCCGGGCCGCTCCGAGGGCGCGGAACGGGCGGCTGTCGGTGATCCGGTGGTCCACCTCGGCCACCGCCAGCCAGGTCACCGGCACCGCGAACAGCATGCTGCGGTCGGTGACGACCTTGACGTGGGTGCCGAGCGTGGTGTCCGTGGCGCCCTTCAGCGCGGTGCCGTCGTTCGAGCCGCCGATCGGTACCGCACCACCGGGGTTGGTCACACCCGCGTTGCTGTTGCCGGCCAGCGGCGCGGTGCCCGCCACGCCTTCGACGTTGTCGGTGATGCCGGCCTCGAGCGCGTCGGAGGTCTTGGCCCGCTGCATGGCCTCCATGCGGGGCTTGTTCTCCACGGCGAGGAGCCGCGCGCCGCGGCGGTGCATCTTCGCGTAGAGGCGGGAGTCGGCGGTGTGGGACTGGCCCAGCAGGCGGGCGGAGGACTGCGCGGGCAGCTGGGAGCCGCCCTCGCCGAGCGCCTCGCGGAACCCGGCGGTCAGTCCGCCCTGGGAGGTGGCCTCCGCCTGGGCCTGCGCGGGCGCCGTGCCGAGGCCGGTGAGCGGGGTGTGGCGGGCCATGCGCACGCGTGAGGCGAGGACGTTGCCGGAGTGCCGGCTGCCGAGGTCGGTGTCGCCCAGGCCGTCGGCGCGTGCGGTGGCGAGGGTCAGCGCGTCGTGCACCCCGGTCGCACCGCGCATGTCGACGGCGAGGATGCCGGAGCCGATCCGGTCGTCGAAGGGCAGGATGTCGGGGTCGGGACCGCTCGCGCCGTCGTCGGAGGTACGCCAGGCGGCGATGCCGTCCGGCCGGGACTGTTCGGCCGTCAGCAGGCGGACCGACCGGTCCGGTGCGGGCACGTCCTGTTCGGTGACCGCGCCGTCGTCGCCGTCGCCCACCGGGGTGAGCAGGCTCGCCGGTGCGATCTCGTTGAGGGTGCCGACCTGGGCGACCGCACGCGGGGCGAGCGGGTCACCGGCCGCGTCCGTCATGGTGACGGTCAGGGTGTAGCCGGTGACGATCTCCGCGTGCGCCTGCGTGGTGGCGATGTTCGGCATCGAGGTGGTGCCCACGGTCTCGGTCCGGGTGCTCCCCCGCTGCTTGGCCGCCGTTCCCTGGAGCGAGGGGTTGGCGATGAGCACCCCGTTGTCCGCCGCGCGCTCACCGGCGGACAGCGTGAGGTCGGCGCCACGGTCCTGGTGGGTGTTGTCCGCGTCGTCACGGGAGATGTTGCGGTAGTCCTCCAGCTCGAACCCCGTACGCAGCCGCTGCACCGTCGTGGTGATCGGTGTCAGTTTGAACCGGACCTGACCGGGGCTTCCCCCGACCGGCAGCAGGTGCGGGCTGGTCCAGGCGCGGTAGCGGACCGGCAGAGTCATCCCTTCGGTGGTCAGCTCGTGCAGGTGGGCGCGCAGGAAGTCCGGTGAGAGCCGCTGCAGGACCTGTTCGCGGTCGTGCGAGGGCACGCCGATCTTCTGCAGGCGCGGCAGCAGCACCTGTGCGGCCCGGCTCGCGTCGAGCTGGCCGCTGGGGTGGGTCGGGAACCGCCGGTTCCGCAGGAAGGCCGGCACCCGGTAGCCGCCGCCGAGGTTCTTCGGGGTGGTGTTGCCCAGCCCGTCGGGGGCCAGTCCCGCCTCGATGGCGTCCTGCATCGGCAGGTGGAACATCACCGCGTCGCGGATCCGCTGGAGCGCGGCGGCGGCCCGGCGCGGCGCCAGGCCGCGTCCGAGCCTCTCGGACACCTTCCCGGCGGCGGAGCTGACGCGGCCCCCGGCACGGGTGCCGACCGTGCCGATCGCGGCCGTCCAGCGGTCCCGCACCGCCACGGTCTCCGTGGCGTCGGCGACCACCAGGTACATCCGGCCGGCGAAGGTCACGGTGGTGCTGCGGCCCCGGGTCAGGGCCTGCGAGAAGCCGCGGCCCTTGCCCCAGGCGTACTGGAGGGCGGAGGAGTACGAGCCGACGACCGGCTCCTTGCCGGGGAGCTGCTGCAACGGCATGTAGCCGCCCTGGACGCCCAGCGTGGTGCGCGAGCCGGTGCTCGTGCTGCCGACGACCCGGTGGTCGTTGGCGATGGTGGTCTCGAGGCTGGCCGGCTTCGGATCGCTCTTGACCCGCAGGTTGTCCAGCTCACCGCGGACCGCGGCCTTGAGGTAGTGCGTCCGGAACGGCCCTGCGCCGGTGAGCCCGGTGATCCGGGAGCCGAACGGCCCGAGGTACTGGCCGAGTTGTCCGGCCACACCGAGGTTGGCCATCGCCCGTCGCAGCGCGGTGCGCACCGGCGCCCCGGGGGCGCTGACGTGCCAGGTGCCGCCCGCCGCGCGGTCGGCGGTGTCCTGCATCAGCTGCTGGCGCTGCGGGCCGCCCTCGGCACTGAGCACGACGTGCGGTGCGCTCAGCAGCTGCCGCACGAGCCGGCGGCCGTCCGAGTCCGCCCTGGGCAGCGGGCGGATGCCGTCGAGGAGCTGGTCCGCCTCCGCGGTGGAGAGCCGCTGCGGCGCGGGGGCGGGAGTCGGCGCGGCCGTCGTGCCGTCGGCGGGCGGGTCGGCCGGTGCGTGCCGGTCGGACCCGTGGGCGGCGGGCACGGCCAGCTCGACCCGTCCCACGGTCTCGGTGCCCCGGCTGAACAGCGGGCGCTCCTCGACCTTGCTGACGAAGACGCCCGCACCGAGCACTCCGACGGTCAGCAGCCGCGCCCAGCCGCGCGGCCGGCGGTGGCCCTCGAAGGTCGCGCCGAGTTCCACCTGGTAGCTGTAGAGGTCGGCACCGTTCTGGAAGGTCAGGTGGTCGTGGGCGACCGTGACCGTGTTCCGGGTGGCCTTCTGGTAGGTGCGGGCGTGCCGGGCACCGACCGAGACGTTCCCCGCCTGGGCCGGCAGGTCGGGTCCGGGCACCTTGTCGTGGTCGCGCGGGGAGACACCCACCTCGATACCGGCGGAGTAGGTGCTGGAGTCCTGCTGACCCTGGCCGGAGACCTCGTTGCCGATCACCGCGTTGCGCAGCGACCGCTCGCTCATGGTGGTCTCGAACCGGCGGTCGGTCAGCGACGCCCGCAGGACCAGCGTGTGGTGGCCGCGGCGCACCTTGCCGTCCTCCGTGAGCGTGACCGGCACGCCGGTGGTGGTCAGTTCGTCCAGACTCTGCGTCAGGGTGGGCCGGTTCAGCGCCTCCCGCACCTGCCGCTCGTTGTGCCACGCGGTCCGCAACCGTCCGTCGCCGTACCAGAACCGGGCCAGCTTGGGATGCTTCAGCATCAGCGGCGGCACGAACATCGACGGGTACGAGCGGTGCAGGGTGTCCAGGACGGCGTCCGTGAAGGCGCGCATGGGGTCAGGAGCGGCGGTGCCGTCCTGCGGTGCGGGCTGCCGCTGGTCCGGGGGCGGTGTCTGCGGGCCGGTCTTCGGGAGTGTCTCCTTCGGGGGTGCCTGCTCCTGTGTCGTCGCAGGCGTCTGCTCGTCGGTGACGGGCGGCGGCGTCTGCTGCGTCGTCGTCGGCGGCTGTGTGACGGTGCGTGCCTGTGGGCGGAAGCCCTCCGCGCGGACCTGGCCGCCGAGGTGGACCGGGTCCTTCCGGGTGAGGTACCACGGCACGGGGGGCTCGGCGTCCGGGTTCGGTCCGGTGCGGCCGGGCGTACGGCTGTCCCAGCCCGCCAGCCGGCGGGCGTCCTGGGTGGAGATCCAGTCCAGGCTGACCACGCGCACCGGCCGGGCCGCGGACGCCGGTTCACCGGCCCTGCGGACCATCAGGGTGCGCTCCACCTGGTAGAGCGCCATCGGGTGGTTGCGGACCCGGCCGGTGACCTTGCGGGCCGCGTCGGTGCCCAGGTAGTGGCCCCGCCCGATGCCGAGGTCCGCGCGGACCAGCGGACCGCCCTGGAGGCGTACGTCGGTCTCGAGCCCGGGCAGCGTGTGGTTCGGACCGGCGGTGACCTGGAATCCGAACTTGGTCTCGCGGACGTGACCGCGCTGGTTCTGGTACGTGGTCTGGGTGAGGTCACGGACCTCCGCCTTGACCGACTCGGTGACCAGCACGGCCCGGTGCGGCACCGAGCGTTCCACGACCAGGTGCCCCATCGGGTGCTGGCTGCTGCCCTGCGTCAGCTCGGGACCGCTGACCGGTCCGGTGAGCCGTCCGAACAGCCCGAGCAGCCGTCCCGGGCGGACGTACGAAACCAGCGTGCGGTGCGCCGAACTGCCGGGGCGTGCCCCGGAGAGGGCCAGTGCGATGTCCTCCGGCGGAGTAGTCAGGTGAAGGGCGGTGGTGTCGTTCATCCGGGGTTCCACCCCGTCCGGGAACGTCAGGGTCTCCGGTGCCCGGCGGGGTCCCGTGAACGGCACGGTGAGGTCGTCCGGCAGTCGCCAGGTCAGGCCGTCCCGCATGCCGAACTCCGCGGTGTGCACGCGGGTGCGCTGCCAACGCGGCCCCGCGGCGGGACCGGTCGCCGCGGTGTCGGTCCGGGTGGCCTTGGGCGCCTCGGTGACCCGTCGCACCGTCACCCGGTAGTGGACGTCGTCCAGGTGCAGGTGCGAGCCCTCGTGGGCGCGGTGCTCGGCCTGGTTGTACGCCGTGGTGCCCTGGGTGTAGTCGGTCCTGCGGCTCCAGCCCAGCGACGTACCGATCTTCAGGAGCCAGTTGAGCGGCGGCCCCATGCCCACGCCACCGGCGATGCGGCGCCCGACGCCCACACTGCGCCCGCCACCCGTACCGGCCTGCCCACGCCGCATCGTGTCGACCCGGACCGTGGCGCCACCGACGTCGGAGAAGCGTTCCCACCGGTGGTACGGGACGGCCTCGACCGTCATCTCCAGGCCGACCCCGGACTTCTCCCGGCCCACGATGCGGGCGCCGCGAGGGGCGGTGAACGCCGAGGGGTGGTACGTCAGCAGACGCAGCAGCTCCGCCTCGTCGAAGTGCGCACGCGTCGACGCCGGCAGCTTGTCGAGGATCTCCCGCGCCACCAGCTGGGGCGAGCGGAGCGTGAGCGTGCCGGGCCCGGCGAGCAGCCCCGTGGACGCGCCCTTGGGCGCCCCGGGCGGGGCGGTGTCACGCGGGTCGGCGCCCGGCCTGATGAGGACGCCGGGCAGCCTGCTGCCGTCCTCGAAGGTGACGGTGCGCGGTGCCGGCCCCGGCGGACGGACGTCGTCGCCGGTCAGGAGACGGGCGGGTCGGTGCCGTTCGAGTTGGGTCTCCAGCGGCACCGGGTCGCCCCGGTCGGGGGTCTCGGCATCGTCGGGACCGGTGAGCCCGGCCATGCTGCGCAGCCACTCCCCGAAGGGGTCGGAACCGTCGGGCTGCGAGGTGAGCGGCGGCACGGGCGGTGCGACCGGGTCCGGCTCGGACTCGGTTCCGGGAGCCGGGTCCGGCTCGGACTCGGTCTCCGGGCCCGGCTTCGCTCCCGGGTCGCTCTTCGGCCCGGTCCCGGTCTCCGGTTCCGACACGGGCTCCGGGGCGACGGGGACGAGCGCGTCGTAGTGGTCGCTCCCGTTGTACGCCAGGTGCAGCGTGCCACCGGTGCCACCGGGGTGCAGCTCGGTGACGAGGACCGCGCCGGTCGTGTGCGGGTCGGGCCGCACGAGGCGCAGATCGAGGCCGAGGGTGTGTGCCAGCGCGTCCGGGAGCAGGTCGGCGAAGGGCGACGACCACAGCCCGGGTCGCTCCGCGGCTGCGGCGAGCAGGCCGCGTCCGCCGAGCCGTCGCGCGTCGGCGGGGGTGGGCGCCACGTGTGCGAGCTGCGGATAGTCGCTGTCGGCCAGGATCTGCCGCCACTGGGCGGCGTCGCCGTCGGTGACGACCGCCTGTGCGACGCGGTTCCAGGCGTCGGTGATCCTGCGGTGCTCCCCCGGGTCGGTCACACCGGCCAGGGCCCGTGTCCGCAGGTCGTCCACCACGCTGAACACCGGGTCCGGCACGAGGGCGTCGGCGACGGTACCGAGTTCGGACCCGGCGACGCGGTCACGCACCAGGCCGCGCAGCCCGGCGATGTTCCGGGCGGCCCAGGCGGGAGGCACGTCGCGGCCGCGGGCACTGTCGAGCACCGCCCGGAAGAGGCAGTTGCCGTCGCCCGGGACGTCCACCCGGCGGAAGGCGAGGCCCTGTGCCCGGACGAGGTCCGCGGGGTCGGACGTCGTCGCGGGGCCCTTGCCCTTGCTGAACAGCGCCAGGCTCTCGGCGAGACTGTCCGGACGGCTGTGCGCCGTCGGCAGCAGCGGATCGGGGCCGCGCACGTCCTCCTGCGAGACCGGTGCGGTCGCGGGCCGGCCGGGAGGCAGCGTGGTCGGTGCGGTCCAGGTGAGTTGGGCGTTGTTGTTACCGGGGCTGAACCGGAGCAACGGCCGGCCGTCCGGACCCTGGTGAGAACCGACGATCTTGTCGAAGAGCGACTTGTCGAAAGCCGTCGGCGGATTCCAGAACATGTGCGCGCCGTGCATCACGGCCATGTCCTTCGCCCGCATCTCCTCGATCAGCGCGTCATGCGCCGGAAGCGAGATCCGCTCACCGTCAGGCGTCGAGATGTCGAACACATCATGATCACCGGTGAGAGGACGCCGCTCACCATCCCGCCCCGTCCCGTAGACCACCCCGTCCCGGACGAAGAACCTGTTCTCCGACTCCAGACCCGCCATCTGCCCGGCAAGCTCATGGAACTCCGCCGACCGCTCATTGAAACGCGACAGAACCCGGTCCCGATCCCCCTCCGGAACAACCCCCACATCCGCCAGAACCGGCTTGAAATAACCCACCAGCCCGACAACCGACGGATCAGCACCCAAAAAGACATCGACGTCATTGACCGTCTTCGCCTTGATCTCCGACGGCTTCGGCAACGCACCCGCCTCGAGCCACTTCGGAGCAAGAGGATTCGTCGGCCGCACATCGATGACCACATTCCTGTCCCGCGCCAGATCACGGAACTCCTTGAACCCCTTCTCCGCCATCCCGTACGTATGACGCGCCGCATACGAATCGACCTCACCCGCCGCGAGCGGTGCGGTCCAGGTGAGTTGGGCGTTGTTGTTACCGGGGCTGAACCGGAGCAACGGCCGGCCGTCCGGACCCTGGTGAGAACCGACGATCTTGTCGAAGAGCGACTTGTCGAAAGCCGTCGGCGGATTCCAGAACATGTGCGCGCCGTGCATCACGGCCATGTCCTTCGCCCGCATCTCCTCGATCAGCGCGTCATGCACCGGAAGTGTGACCCGCGTCCCCTCAGGCGTGGAGATGTCGAACACGTCGTTGTCACCGGTGAGCGGACGCCTCTCGCCGTCCTCCCTCGTCCCGTAGACCACACCGTCCCGGACGAAGAACCTGTTCTCCGCCTCGAACCCCGCCATCTTCCCGGCAAGCTCGTGGAACTCCGTCGACCGCTCGTTGAAACGCGACAGGACCCGGTCCCGGTCACCCTCCGGAACAGTTCCCACATCAGCCAGCACCGGCTTGAAGTAACCGACGAGCCCCACGACCGCAGGATCAGCCCCGAGAAGCACGTCGACGTCGTTGATCGTCTTCGCCTTGATCTCCGACGGCTTCGGCAACGCACCCGCCTCGAGCCACTTCGGAGCAAGAGGATTCGTCGGCCGCACATCGATGACCACATTCCTGTCCCGCGCCAGATCACGGAACTCCTTGAACCCCTTCTCCGCCATCCCGTACGTATGACGCGCCGCATACGAATCGACCTCACCGGCCTTGGGCGGCTCGGGCGTCGGCTGTTCCTGCGGGCCGGTGGTCGTGGGCGCCGGATCGCTCAGGCGTCGAGCCAGCTCGGCGGTGTCCTCGGGGCCGAGGGCCAGCTCGGACAGCGGCAGCGGTGCGCTCGACAACGACCAGGCGACGTCCGCCGACGGCGCGTAGGAGAGTCCCCGCACGTCCTCCCGCGAGACCGACGTGGTCGGAGACAGCTGGGCGGGCGGCGGGGGCAGCAGGTCACCGAGCGTGGTCTCGGGCCCCGCACCGGCCCGGAGCCCGGCCGCCGCGCGCAGGAAAGCGGTGTACTGCTCGACCGTGGGGTCGGCGGACGGGTCGGCCGTCGTGGCACCGGTGGCGGTGTGCCAGTCGGTGACCATGCGGCGCAGCAGACCCGGGGTCATGCGGCCGTCGCCGTAGCGGGCGGCGCTGTCCGCGTTCAGCCAGCGCAGACCGTCCACGTAGGCGAGACCGGCGAGCAACTCCGCGTTCTCGGGGCGCTGTTCGGCGTCCGGTCCGAGGACGTCGCGCAGTGTACGGATCTGCTGGAGGGTGCGGGCCCGGGCGAACGGGTCGGCCGGACCGGGGCCCGCGTGCAGACCGGCGTCGCGCGCGGCCCGGTCCAGGTCCGCGCCCTTGGGTTCCGGGGTGAACAGCCGCCAGCGGCCCGGCCCGTCCGCGCCCTCGGTGAGCACCGCGCGGACCTCGCCGTCCCGGCCGCGGGCGGTGCCCACCTCGGTGGTCGGCGCGTACACCTGGCGCCCGGTCCGGTTCGCCACGTGCTGTGCCACGGGCAGGCCGGCGATCTGCGGCTGCTGTCCGGTCTCGCAGGCGTAGAGCACCAGCGGCCGGTCCTCGTCCCCGTCCACCGCCCAGGACTTGAGCACCTCACCGAGCTGGACACCGCTCATCTTCACGCTGGGCAGCGCCGAGTCGTCGGTGCCGAGCGTGACGGTACGGGGGGTGCCGTGGGTCACGAAGTAGTCGGCTCCCCGTTCCGTGTCCGCACCGGGGAGCGGGGCCGGGGGACCGGTGAAGACCGTGCGCGGGGAGGACTGCTGGGCTTCGGTGGCCGCGGCAGGGTCCGCCCCGGCGCGCGGGGTCGAGGCGGGGGAACCGTCGTCGGACACGGTCCGTACCCCGCGGAACGTGTCCTGGCCGAGCAGCGCCCGGCGCCCCGCGTCGCGTCGCGTGCCGTCCTCGGCCGGGCTCTGCGAGATGGTCAGGGTGCGGACGGCACGGCCCGGCTGGGTCTGCGCCGCCGTGTCCGGTACCAGGCGCCGCAGTTGGGCGAGGGGCACCGTGATGCCGTCCAGGGTGACGACGGCCGGCTCGTCCGTCGGCCTCCCGGTCCCGTCCCCGTCGGTGTCGCCGGAGGCTGCGCCGCTCACGGGGCGTACGACGATCCGGGCCTGCGGCGGGGGAAGGACCACGGGCTGTGCCGTGGGCGAGGTCTCCGCGGTGACCGGGGCGAGCGGGGGCGGGGTGCCGCCGCTACCGGGGCCGTGTCCCGTGCCCTGGCCGGGAGCCCGTCCGCCGACCCCGTCACGGTCGCTGTCGCTGTCGCCCGCCTCCAGGTACACGTCGGTGGCCGGCTCGCTCCAGGGCCGCGACAGGGAGGCGAGTTTGTCGGCGGCGGACGACGTGGGAGGCGTGGAGTCCCGGGCGACCGGGTCGCCGTGTGCCGGGTCCACCTTCTCCGTGGGGCCCGTCGGCGGGGGCGTGGGGGTGGAGGTGACGGCCGCGTCGGTGTCCGTGGTGCTCTCGGTGACGGGGCGGGGCATCGGGCCGAGAGCGTCGGCGAGCGGCAGCAGCACGTCCGCGCCGGGGAACGCGGTGTCCACGGTGCCGTCAGCCGTCGGGGCGGGCGTCGGTCCCGTGAGGGTGCGGACCTGGACCGGGGCGCCCGGTCCCTCGCGGGTCAGCTCGACCGCGGCGCGTACCGGACGTCCTGTCCCGTCGGGGGTGACGGCCGGCCCGAGCACGACCGCCCGGTCGGTGCCCGCTCCGTCCAGCAGTTCGGCCGCCTCCGGCGACCCCTCCCCCGGCGGCGGCACCTGCGACACCACGATCGTCAGGGGCGGCGCCGTGGTGGAGGCGGGATCCACGGCGCGTGTGGGGTCGGACTTCACGTCGGTGGTGCCGCTGACATCGCGTACGTCCCCGGAGTCCGCGAACGAGCCGACGGTGCTCACCTTCGGCGGAGCCGTGACGGTGTCGGCAGCGAGGCCGGGAGTGGTGTCGGTGGTGGGGCCGGCGGCCGGAGCGGTGGGGGCGTCCACCGTGGTGCTGTCGCCGACGGCGGCGGAGACGTTCGCGCCGGGGCTCGTCGTGACGTCGGGGTCAGTCGTGGCCTCGGTCATGTTCGGATCGACGGTCTCCGGAGCGGGGGTGCTCTGCGGGGAGTCGTCCGTCGTGGTCGGCGAGCCGTCCACCGGAGCTGCGCCCTCCGGAGCACGGGTGCCCTGCGGGGAAGGGGCGGAGGACGTGGGGGAACCGCCCGCCGTGGGCACGCCACCCGGTCGGGCGCCGCTGCCCGTCGCGGGGGTGGTGGAGGCCGTGGGACTGCCGCCCGTGGCGACGGGAGTGGCGTTCCCCTGGACGCCCGGTACGGCGGCCGTGTCGTCGTTCCGGCCCGCCGCTTCCCCGAGGGACGTCTGGAGTTCGCTCTCCGGCGCCCCCTCGGTGGTGCCCTCCGGAGCACGCTGGGCGTTGCTCTCGGGAGACCCCTGCGTGTTGCCCTCCGGGGTCGGCGACGTCACAGCGGAATCCACCGGAACGTCCACGGTGGCGTTCTCCGGTGACGTTCCGGGCGCGGCGCCCGGCCCGTTCTCCACGTGCTCCGGCGCCGCGTCCACGCCGTGGTCCACCACGAGGTCGGCGTTGTCCCCGGTCGGACGTGCGACGGAGTTCCCGGCGTTCGTGCCGGACGTACCGGGACCGTTCACCGCACCCGGGCCGTCCACCGCGCCGGGCGTGGGGCCCAGAGCGCCCGGCCCGTCCACCGCGCCGGGCGTGGCGCCCGCGGCGATCGGGGCGTCCACCGTGACCTGCGTGCCGAAACCGTCGAGGGCGCGGCGGACCTCGTCCGTGTCGATCTGGTTCGCGGGGCTGCCCCCGGCGGGCACCACCCGGACCTCGGGCAGCTGCGACAGATTGCCGTGCAGGCTGTCGCGGACACCGATCTCGGAGCTGCCGGGCGGCTGGGATCCGCGCAGGGCGGCCAGGTCACGCAGCGCCTGCTCACGCACCTCGGCCGGACCCTGGTGGACCTGCTGCCACAGCGCGTTCTCGGTGGCGGTCACCGGCAGCGGGCCCGGCGAGTAGGGCGGCGGGTCCAGGGACGTGTACGGCGGCGGGTTCTCGGAGACGTAGGGCGGCGGGTTCTCGGAGACGTACGGCGGAGGCGACTGGCTGCCGGTGGCGGTCCCCGGTCCGGTGGTCTGCTGGGAGACCGGCGTGATCGAGGTGGGTGTGGGGCCGTCCCCGCCCGTGGTGTCCGGACGCGAGGGGCCGTCGGTGCGGTCCCGGCCGCCCGCGGAGCGCGACGCACCGTCGTCGGAGCCGGTGGTGCCGCCGGACACGGTGGGCGGCGGGTTGCGCAGCTTGTCGATGACGTGACGCAGCTCGGCGGCACTGTTCACGGCCGTGTCGCTGAGGGTGGCCTCGACCTGACTGCTGATGCCCGCGCCGACGAAGGTGGACCAGCTGGTGGACCAGTCGCCGTCGAAGGCTCCCTTGATCAGGATCTCGGCGAGCGCCTCACCGGAGCCGGCGGCCAGGAAGTCGGCCGTGCCCTTCAGCCCGTAGTGCCCGGCCAGCGCACCGGGCCGGTCTGCGTTGAAGCGCAGGATCTGGTTGTTGCGCCACAGCTCGGGGTTGTTGCGGAAGGACAGCGGGTTGTTCCGGAAGGTGACCGGCAGGTTGCTCGACGAGCCGGGGCCGTTCCCGTACGGGCCGGGGCGGTCGTCGAAGAGGCTGTCGCGGTCGGGCTTCGGGCTGGGCTCGGGTGTCGGCCGCGGATTCGGCCGGTCGTTCGGCAGGTCGAGGTCGGGGGTGTTCTTCGGATTGGGGGGACTCTTGAAGTCGAGGTCCGGGGGGTTCTTGAGGAAGTTGTTGTCGAAGCTCTTGACGATGCCGCGCGCGAACTTGTCGAAGACGCTGGTGAGGAAGCCGGCCGCCGCTCCGAACGCGGCGGCCTTGCCTATGTCGCTCCAGTCGATGCCGTCGGGACGGCGGCCGTCCGGGGCGAAGTTCATCATCGCCATCCGCACCGCGAAGGTCGTGAACGCCTCGGCGAACGCCTCGGTCAGCGAGGGAGCGAGGTGCAGCCGCTGGAGCAGGTGGCTGAGCGTGGTGAGGATGAAGAACCGGCTGCGCATCTTGGCCAGCATGATCTGGCTGGCCGAGGCGCCTCCGGTGAAGAAGGACATGGCCAGATAGATGGCGATCTCGATGAGCAGCCGGATGATCTCGGCGATGACCTGCCACTTGGACTCCATGATGTCCATGGAGGTCTTCCGCCGGCCCTCGGCGATCTTGTCGAGCTGCTCGGCGAAGTCGCGGAGGTAGTTCTTGCCGCCGTCGTCGATGAGCATGCCCATCGCCTTGCTGTACGACTTGGCGAGATCGTCCGGCATGGACTCACCGATGTCGTGGACCGACTTGTCGATCAGCGAGGACAGCCGGTCCAGCTTCCGGCCCAGGCCGGAGTAGGGCCGCCGGCTCTCGTACGCGAGATCCTCGTCGGCGTCCATGAGCCTCTCCCCGGTGAGGATGAAGATCATGGCGTTGACCTCGGGCGACACCTGGATGCTCATCGGGGGCCGTCCTCGTGCCCGTGCGGGCAGGACGGAGCGGCCGCTCCCGTCGTGGCGTGGGAGCGGCCTGCGGCGCGGAGGTCAGCGACGCCCATGCCCGCCCGGGCCGTCGAGTCCATCGGTGTCGATGCGGCTGGTGTTCCGCTCGAGGCTCTCGATGTTGCGGTCGCGGGTTTCCTTCATCATCCGTACGTTGCTGAGCGTGGCGTCGGTGATGCCCACCAGCGCGTCACGGATGGACAGCATGGTGTCCTTGGTGGTCTGCCGTTCCTTCTGCTCCTGCGGCTTCGCCTTCTCGGCGAACTCGCCCTCCGTGCCCGGCCAGCTGACCGTGGGCGCCAGTTCGTCGAGGAACTCCTCGGTCATGCTCCTGGTCAGGGTGCCGATCTCCTCCAACTGCTTGGCCAGGGCCTCGATGCGCTGCGGGTCTACGTAGTACCGCTGTCCCATCGTCAGTCCTCCCCCTCTTCGCCGATCGCGTCGCGCCAGGCAGGCGCCGCCTGGGCATCACGCGCCGTGTCCCCGTCGTCCTCGCGCAGCACCTCGGGACCGAAGATACGCTCCCAGTCCATCTCGAAGCCCTTGAGCTCCGGCACGTTGCTGCTGGGCTCGGTGAAGGGCGCCATCGCCTTCATCACATGGCGGTTCATCTTGAGGCGCGCCGCGTTCGCCGCCTCCAGAACACTGGCGGCCAACTCCTGCGGTGACATGTCGCGGTACTTGTTCTCCAGGAAGTCGATCCCGGTCAGCTCACCCTGCGGTCCCGCCGTGGCCCGGACCGCACGGTCGGAGGAGAGTGCCGCGAACGAGGCCGTCCGCAACTCGCGTTCGGTGCGTGCGACAGCCTCCTGGGCCGACTGCAGTTCGGCCATGGCCTTTTCGAGGCGCTTCTCCAGCGGTTCCGTCATGCTCGTTCCCTCCCTCTCCGTCCGTGTTTCCGTGGGTCCGGACGCCCTGGCGTCCTCAGGGCCGTGACCGGCCCCGGTCTCCTGTCGTGCGGCGACTGTGTTGATCTTGCCTGGTGACGAACCCGCTGCGGAAGCCGGGGTCGGTCCGGGCCCCTCTCACCGTGGCGGGCGCCGCTCCTGAACGGTGGTCACCGGCCGATCACCGACGGGGTGCCGCCTTCCTCCGTGCCCCACACGTCCGCGTCCTCCTCGAGGTAGTCGGCGGACGTGGTGACCCTGCGGCCCGGCTCGGCCGGCTCCTCGGGGGAATCGCCGCCGGTGGTCGTCACCCGGGAGGCCGGGGAGAGGAAGGTGTCGTTGTCCTCCTGCCGGTTCCACGGGCTGCGCCTGCGGCGGGTGCGGCGCTCGCTCTCCTCGGCCGCGTCGACCAGGACGGAACGCACCCGCTCGCCGTTGCCCTTGTCCCCTCCGGCGCCCATGCCGCCCATGCCGCCGCCCATCGGCATGCCTGGCGTGCCGGGCGTGCCGGGGGCACCAGGGGCGCCTCCGGCGCCCCCGGCGGCGGCGAGCGGGGTTCCCGCGCCCGCGGAGACGCTGTCGGAGAGGGGGGCGACCTGGCCCGTGGTCAGACCGTCCAAGGAGGCACCCGGGATGCCGCCGCCCGACGCACCGGCGGTGATCTGGCCCCCGCCGAGACCCAGCTCGGACAGCGGCACGTCGCGGCTGGTGGTGCCGCCACCGCCGCCGGAGCCGTTGAGACCATCGAGGTCGCCGAGTCCGCCCAGATCGTCGAAGATCCCCGAACTGTTGGTGGGGATCGACGTGTTGAGATCCTTCAGATCCACCGTCTCGGTCCTGCCCTGGGCGTCGGTGACGGTGGCGACACCGGTGTCCGGGTTGATGACCTGCTTGGAGCCGTCCGGGAAGGTGGTGGTCAGCTGGCCGTCGTCCAGGAAGGTGGTGGAGCCGTCAGGGTTGTTCACCCTCGCCCCGTGGGTGAGGTCGGTCTCCACGACGGAGCCGTCCGGGCCGGTACTGGTGAGCATCCCGCTCTCCGGATCGAAGCGCGTCGAGCCACCGTCCGCGAACATCGTGGCGAAGTCGCCGTCGACGAGCCCGGTCTGCCCGCCCGTCGGGGTCTCCAGGCCGTCCAGATTCCCGAGGCCGTTGTTCCCCGTGTTCAGGTCGCCGAGACTGCCGAGGTTCTCGGTCGTGACGGTGCCGTCGGGATCGGTGGTGACGGCCTGGCCGGTCGCCGGGTCCACGACCTGCTTCGTGCCGTCGGGGAACGTCGTCGTCAGCTTCCCGTCGTCACCCAGCGAGGTCACCGACCCGTCCGGATTGTTCACCTGCCCGAGGTCGCCCAGATCCTGCGTGGTGACGCTGCCGTCCGGATGCGTGGTGGTCAGCTCACCGCTGTCCGGATCGAACGTCGAACTGCTGCCGTCCGGGAAGTCCGTCGTCAGGCCGCTCTCACCGAGCTCGATGCTGCCCCCGGTCGGCGTGTCCAGGGAACCACCGGCCCCGCTGTTGAGATCACCGAGGCTGCCCAGGTCACCGATCGAGTCGGTGGGCAGTGAGGAGTTGATGTCGCCGAGGTCCCCGAGGCCGCCGTTCCCACCGTTCAGGTTGCCGAGACTGCCGAGGTTCTCGGTCGTGACGGTGCCGTCGGGATCGGTGGTGACGGCCTGGCCGGTCGCCGGGTCCACGACCTGCTTCGTGCCGTCGGGGAACGTCGTCGTCAGCTTCCCGTCGTCACCCAGCGAGGTCACCGACCCGTCCGGGTTCGTCACCCGCGCGCCGCTGCCCAGATCCTGCGTGGTGACACTGCCGTCCGGATGCGTGGTGGTCAGCACACCGCTGTCCGGATCGAACGTCGAACTGCTGCCGTCCGGGAAGTCCGTCGTCAGACCGCTCTCACCGAGCTGCGCGCTGCCCCCGGTCGGCGTGTCCAGGGAACCACCGGCCCCGCTGTTCAGATCACCGAGGCTGCCGAGGTTCTGGCTGATGGCCTGGTTGGCCGCGTCCGTGGCGTTCTTCGTGCCGCCGGGGCCACCGTTGAGGTTGCCGAGACTGCCGAGGTTCTGGGACACGGGCGGTGTGACACCCAGGGGCGTCTGGTTCTCGCCACCGGGGTTGTTCACGTCGCCGAGGCTGCCGAGCTCCTCGGTGATCGCGTTGTTGAGGTCGCCGGGCCCACCCGGATTGTTCAGGTTGCCGAGATCGCCGTTGCTCTCGGTGACCGGCACGTTGAACAGGTCGTCGAGGTTCTGCGTGTTGACCGCGTTCGGATCGTTGAGGCCGCCGAGGCTCTCCTCGACCAGCTTCTGCTGCTCCTCGGCCTCCCGCTTCGCCTCCTCCTGTTCGCGCTTCTGCTCCTCGCGCAGCTCGTCCTGGTACTTCTTGTCCTCGTCGCGCTGCTGGTTCTGCTCGTTCCGCAGATCCTCCTGGAGCTTCTTGGCCTCCTCCTGCTCCTTCTTCTGTTCCTCGCGGAGCTCGTCCTGGTACTTCTTGTCCTCCTCGCGCTGCTTGTTCTGCTCCTCGCGCAGCTCGTCCTGGAGCCGCTTGTCCTCCTCGCGCTGGAGCCTCTGCTCCTCGCGGAGCTCGTCCTGGTACTTCTTGTCCTCCTCGCGCTGCTTCCTCTGCTCCTCGCGCAGCTCGTCCTGGTACTTCTTGTTCTCCTCGTTCTCCTTCTTGATCTCCTCCTTCTCCTCCTCCAGCTTCTTCTTCTCGTACTCCTCCGAGGCCGTGCTGGTCGACTTGGGCTTGGGAACGTTCTCGGCGAAGTCCTTGCCCAGGTCGAGGAAGTGGTTGTTCAGGGTGGACTGCACCTGACGGGCGGGGGTGATCAGCAGGTCGTCGACGCCCTTGTTCCAGATCTCGACCGCCTTGTCGCCGACCTTGGCCCAGTTGGCGATGTCGGTGAGGTCCCCGTACTCGGGGTGCACCTGTGTGAACCCCTCCTTCGGACTGTGGCTGACGGTCGTCGAGTAGCGGCTGGTGTAGGACTTGATCTCCGTCTTGGCCACGTTCTCGGTGTCCACCCACTGGGCGAGGTCGTCCAGGACGTAGCGCAGCACCCGGTGCGGGTCGTAGTAGGGGGACTTCGCCCACTTCAGCCAGGCCGCCAGCAGCGTGTTGGCGGCGTCCACCAGGTACGAGCGTCCCAGCGACAGCGACCGCGAGTAGAGGGTGTTGCCCGTCCCGGCCTCGTCGCCCGTGCCGGGCGAGGAGTTGAAGGTCTCGACGTAGCTGTCGTAGTTCTCGCGGACCTTCTTCAGCAGGCTCCGGAAGACGTCCGCGGCGTCGCCCTTCCAGCTGGCGTCCTCCCTGCCGAAGCGGTCCTCCCAGTCCTTGAGCAGCGGCGCCTGGTCCTTGAAGAACTTGGCCGCGAAGTCGAAGGACTCCCCCGCGCGGTTGAAGGAGTTCAGGTCCACCACGGCCTCGTCGGCCACACCGAGGTTGCTGAACCGGGCGTTCTTCGTGTCGCCCGTCAGCAGTTCGAGAAGCGCTGCCCGCGGCCCGTTCATGTACTGGGCGAGCGGGACGGTGCTCATCTTGTCCTTGTTGTAGTCCGTGAACTCGTTTCCCTCACGGACGTCGACGTTGTGCACGTCGTCGGAGTCGGTTCCGGCGAAGATGATCTCCTCACCGGCCTTCACCCGCCCCTCGAAGACGATGCGGGCCTGCATGATGGAGCGCTTCTTGCCGCCGTCGAAGAACCATATGTCGTAGTCCTCGCCCTTGTTCTGCAGGAAGCCGGAGTCCTTGACGAGCAGGCCGAGGCTGCGCTCCTTGATGTCCATCCGGAAGAGCTTGCCGCCGTGGTCGGAGCGGAGCTTGTCGAAGATGGTGGTGCGGTCGGGCACCGGATAACCGGTGATGTGGGTGACCAGGCCGGCCCAGGTGTCGGACGATGCTCCACCGACGTCCTCGTACTTGTCGACGTTCTCGACGGATGTGGGATCGTACCTATCGGGCACCGGGGACCCTTTCTGGTCTGTTGTCGTCCGCGCCGGCGCGCCGCCCCGTCGTGTGGACGTGCAGCCGGGTCTCTCTCACAGCGTGTGCCGGGCGGGGCACCGATGCCTCGCGGGGCAGGGGATCAGGTCTCGTTCGTCTCCGAGGACCCGCTGGTGAGCGTGTCGACCTCGTCGAAGGTCTGCAGCAGCGTCTGGGCGTCGATCGCGTCCAGGTTCTTGTTCTTGGTCTTGTTGGCCTCTTCGATGGTGTCGGTGAGAGCTTCCTGCAGCTCCTTGAAGAGCTCCATCTGGTCACCGAGCAGCTTGTCGATGGCCTCGGCCGCCGTACGGACGCCTTCGATCAGCTTGGGTCCCGAGACCAGGGCCTCGGTGGCCATCTTGCCGATGCGCAGCAGCTGCTGGCCCTGGACGAGGTTGTCCGGGCTGGTGTGCCCGTCGATGAGGTCACCGAGCGGCCGGATGTTGGGCGGCTCGCCGTCCTCCCGGTGCTTCTTCGCCCTGGTGTACACAGGCTGCACCTCGTTGTCCCGGAAGTTCTCCATCTGCTTGAGGTCGAAATGCTTGACGTCGGCCTTCTCACCGGCCATGGGACGTCCTCCTGCCGTTCGGTACCGGACGGAACGCGGGCCGGCCGGACGACGTGGAGTCCGGCCGGCCCCGGGGACCTGCCGTGCGGACCGTGCCGGGGGACTCCCCCGCACGACCCGCACGGAGGACCTCAGCGAGCTCGCACATTGCCCCAGTTGTCGGCGCTCTTGCGCTCGTCACGGGAGTGGTTGTCGTGGATGCTCTGGACCAGGTCACCGCTGTCGCCCAGGAGCAGGGCCATGTTCTTGGTGGCCTGGTCCCACTCCGCCTGGACTCCGCGGTACATCTGCTGGTCCTCACCCTCCCAGGACATGACGAGCGGCTTCAGCTCGTCCTCCAGGTTGTTGAGGGTGGTGATGATCTGCTGGGTCTGGCCCTTCAGCTCCTCAATCGCGTTCCGGACCGTGGCGTACTGCACATCGATGATGCCGTCGGCCATGACGTCTCCTCTCGGGTGGCCGGGCGTCGAGGCCCGGGAAGCTCACGGGTGCCGGCCTCTTCGCAGAGGGCCGGGTGCCGCTGGGGGGTTGGGTCAGCGCAGCGCTTCGAAGACACCCTGGCTGGTCTTGCTGTTGAGCACCTCGGTCAGGTCCTGGTTCTCCTTCGCCAGGCGGTTGGCCGAGGTCACGTTCTCCTGGAGCGCGTCGATCATCTTGCTGATCTGGATGACGACCTTCTGCGCTTCGGCGTTCCAACTGCGGAAGAGCTTCAGCAGAGCCTGGCCCTCGTCGCCGCCGACACCCGAACGCGCGGCGACCTCGGCCACGTTGTTCTGGATCTTCTCGACCGCGGCCCGGGCCGACTCCAGGGAGGAGACACCTCCCAAGCCCTTGGCATATTCCGCTTTCCTGCCGGAACCGTCCGCCATGTCACGCTCCCTTCGTTCAGGCGAGTCTCCTCGCACCGTTGCCCGCTGAGGCTAAAGAGAATCCACCGTCCGGCGCAACGGATGCTGGGGAGATTTGAGCATAGGTCAGCTCGCCGGAATCCCTGCGGGGCAATGGAGTTGTCGAGATGTTTCCGCGAAATGAACGTGTGTTACCCGGCGGACGGGGCCGATGGGCCGCCAACGCCCCGTTCCGAATCATGCGGTCAGCAAACGGGCACAGACGGTCCGCGAACGGTCACCGGAGCCGCCCGTTTCAGGTGAAACGGGCGGGTCTCAGGAACAGGCCCCCGCGAGGGTGGCGCCCGAAAAAGTTTGAGCAAATTCTGAGCTTTCCCGCCGCGACCGATGCGCGACTAATCCACCTGAGAGCGACGAGAGCGCAGCATAAAGTCACCACTGCCCTCGGCTTCTCATTCTTCGGCGCCGCGGGAGCGGGTCGCCGGGGTGTCAGGACGTGGAGCCGGCCGCCCTGGTCCCGCCCTCCGCGGCAGCCTGGTCCACACGCTCCGCTTCGCCCTTCCCGGCCTTCCCGCCGCCTTGCTCGTCCGGGTCGTCGGCACCGCACCGCGGAGCCGTGACCTTGGGCTGTGCGGCACCGGACGCGGCTGCCGGGTCCAGGTCGGCACCGGTCGGGAGGGCTGCCAGCAGGGGTGCGGGGACGGAGCTGATGTCCTTCTCCGCGTAGCCGAGCGCCGCCAGGGAGTCCTTGGCCGAAACCCGGTACTTCACGCCGTTCTCCGCCACCAGGTAGGTGGTGCCGGCGTGCGCGGCGCCACTCGCGTTAAGGGCGCGGACGAGCGCTCCGTGACCGGGGCGCACCACCGTGACGTCGGTCCTCACACAGGCCGCGTCCAGCGGCTGCGCGGTTCCCTCCGACACGGCGACCGGGGCGAGCTCGGCGAGCGGTACCAGCACCGACTTGATCCGCGCGCCGCCGTTGTCGCCGTCCACCTGCGCGCAGAGCGCGGTGCCGCGGGGCGCCGACTGCGGGGTCGGCGGCGTCTCGGGCAGCTCCGCGGATCCGGCGGTGCCGGAGTCCTGCGCCCTGTGCTCGCGCAGCGCGTCGGCACCGAGCGCGCGCACCTCGGGCGACTTCCCCTCGTAGGCGTCCTTCTGGGTGGCCGGGTCGCCCAGCACGAGCGCGGCGCCGAGCCGCGTCAGCGGCACCAGGCCGTCCTTCCGGAGCAGGTGGTACGTGCTGCCTCCGCCGGGCACGCTGACCTCGAACAGCTGGCCCGTCCGGCTGGCCTCACCGCCGAGCACGGGTCCCTCGGCGCCGCGCCCCTCGACCTCCGGGGGCTTCAGGGCGGGCCCGGGGGCCAGGGCGTCGAGGAAGGCCGCCGAGACCGGCATGGCCTGCTCGGAGCCGTACCCGAGAGCGGTACGGGCGTCGGAGGCGCGGTCCAGCGCCAGCCTGCTGCCGCGCCACACCAGGTACTCGGTGCGGTCCGGGCCGCGCACGAGGACCCCGCGGTCGGCACCGACACCGCGGGAGTCCAGGGGCGCTCCGGCGACCACGGTCGTGGCTCCCGGCTCCTCCACCCCGGTTCCCCCTGCGGCACCCGAGGTGCTGGCCAGTGCTCCGCCCGGCCCGGTGACGCACATGTGCCAGGCGCCCTCGTCGAGTTGTCCCGGTCCGGGCAGGCTGTCCGGCGCTCCGGGTATGCCGGCCGGTGACCCCACGGGGATGTCCCGCAGCGACGCGGTGGCGACGTCCACGGTCGGCAGGTCCGAGCCGCCGATCAGGCGCGCCGAGGCGTAGTTGCGCACCGGGTGCAGCACGCCGTCGGTGCCGGTCCACAGGTAGCGGGCTCCGGTGTCCCGGTTGACCACCAGGTTCCTCTCGCCACGCCAGCCGTCGTTGCCACCGGGGCGCAGCAGCCCGTACACGGTGGCGCCCGCTCCGATCAGGACCGTCACCAGCACGCCGAAGACCACGCCCCGGGTGGTGCGTCCGAGCGGGCTCTCCGGGGCGTCCGGGTCGGCCGTCAGCAGGCCCGAGCTGAGCCTGCCCATCATGAATCCGTGGGCCTGTACCTGGTCGCGCTTGGACTGCACAGCCTCTCCTCAACTCGTTCTCGTGTGACGGCGTCCGACTGGCCTCATCAGCCGAACAGGCCGCGCAGCCAGCCGAAGAGTCCCGCCACCCACAGGGTGAACGGCAGCAGCGCGACGGCGAGGCCGGTGTGCGCCAGCTCCGCCGCACGGCCCCAGTAGGGCAGGACCCGGCGGCCGGGCAGCGTCCAAGACGCGACGACGAGTCCCGCCGCCGCGGCGAGCAGCACGCCGAAGACCACCACCCGGCCGTCGGCTCCGCTGTCGAACGCCCAGGCCCTGGCCATCAGCAGCAGCCCCAGGGTCCCGGGGAGCGCCAGGGTCAGGCGCTGGCCGATGTGCACCAGGCCCCGGCTGTGGAGGAGCAGCAGCAGGCTCAGCGCGAGGCCGGTCAGCACCTCGGGCAGGTCCGGCTTCTCGGCGAGGACCACCAGGGCGGCCGCGGCGATCGTGCCGGTGCCGGCGAAGAGGGCGGTGACCCAGCGTCCGGCCAGTTCGGTGCGCTCGGCGACCTCGTCGCCCACGTAGGGGTCGATGCCCTCCTGGAGCTGGCCGGCGGTGGACGGCAGCGCCGGCATCCGCATCCCGGCCAGTTTGAAGGCGAACGGTGCCACGGCCCCGGCGGCGAGGACGATGAAGCTCGCGACCAGCGCCACCGCGGCCGGCACGTCCAGGCCCGTGTATCCCATCAGCGCCCCGGCGATCGCCGTGGCCACCGCGACCATGGCGGTGGCCAGCAGGGCGGGGGCGCCGACGGCGGTGGCGGCCAGCGCGAGGACCGCGCCTCCCGCGCCCGCGGCACCCGCGGCCAGGAGCCGGGCGCCCGCGACCTGCTCCGCGTCGGGGCCGGTCAGGTCTCCGCCGGGCAGCACCCAGCCGACGAGCGCGAGGCAGGGTGCGACCAGCAGGGCGAGGGCGACGGCGGAGGCGCGGTCGCCGACCGCCCGGCTGGCGGAGCCGGCTCCCGCGAGCAGGAGCAGGCCGACCAGGGCCGCGCAGGCCGCTCTGGAACCACCGGAACTGGACGTCACCCCCGGCCAGAAGACCAGCACGAGGGCGGTCGCCACGGTCGCCACGGCCGTACCGACGAGCAGGCCACGGGCCGCGCCGGGGGACCACGTGCGCAGGCGCCTTCCCACGGTCTCGGCGATGCCGTCCACCAGGTCGTCGAGCCGTGCCTCGGGCAGCGCCTCGGTGTGCGGGCGCAGGTAGAGCACGGCGCCGTCGGCCAGCCCGGCCCGCGCCAGGGTGGTCTCCTCGTCGAGCGGGGCGTCACCCAGCCGCTGGAGCACCCAGCCGGCGTGGTCGAGTCCGGCCTCCTCGGCCTCCTCGCCGACGTAACGCAGCAGGGTGGGCAGCAGATCGGCGACCGGTACGTCGGCGGGCACCGCCAGATCGATGCTGACGCTCGGTGCACGTACGGTCAGGCGGCACGATTCGGCCACCGCGCTGTCGGTCATCAGCTGAACTCTCGTCTTCCGAAAGGCTTTGACAGGAGACTTCCCCGCGAGGGGGGATGTGCGAACAGTACGGAAGGTCCGCGCGGCCGCGAACCGGGGGGCCGGGTGCGGAATGTGCCTCCGCTGACCCCGGCGACGACCAGTCCCGCGTGGACAGGTCGTGTTCCGTGAATGCACACTACTGCCTACGACCACAGGGTCGCGCTGCGGACCGGACTCCATTTATCCGGTATGTGGTTGGCCATCACGGAAGTTGCCCGCGCCCGGCCATCCGCTCGAAACATTCATCCGGCGTTCACCGCGCGTCGCGTGGGGCCCGGAGAATCGGTGCGGTGCGGCCCTTTCCACCGCCGGGTGCGCCGGAATTCCGGTGCGGGCCGGAGAGTTCAGTGAACCGGAGGTTCTGTTCCCTTGAGTGTCGTGCTGTTTCGTCGCCCGGCCCGCAGGCGCGGGCCGGAGATGCCCGAAGGGCAATTGACCCTCCAGGAGCCGCCGGTCCTCGCCGAGACGGTGCCCGACACCTCGGCGATCTGGACCTATCTGCCGATGGCGCTGATGTCGGTCTCGATGATGCTGATGTTCCTGCGCCCCGGTGGCGGGAACGGCGTCTTCATGTACCTGGCGATGGGCGTCATGGCGCTCTCCGCCGGTGCCATGCTGCTGGGTCAGCTGATGCGGCGCTCCAGTGAGCGCAAGCAGCGTCTGAAGGGTGAACGCCGCGACTACCTGCGGTACCTGGCCCAGATCCGCAAGCGGGTCCGCGCCACCATCACGGAGCAGCAGCGTGCGCTCGCCTGGCGCCACCCGGAGCCCGCGTCGCTTCGCTCACTGGCCCGCACCTCGCGGCTGTGGGAGCGGCGCCCGGCCGACGAGGACTTCGGCGAGATCCGTCTCGCGGTCGGCGAGCAGCAGCTCGCACTCACCCTGAACCCGGTCTCCACCCGGCCGGTCGAGGACCTCGAACCCCTCTGCGCGCACGCCCTGCGCCGCTTCGTCCGCGCCTACTCCACCATCCCCGGGCAGCCCCTCGGCCTCTACCTGCGTTCGTCGGCCCGGGTGCTGCTGCGCCCCGAGGAGACGCCCGACGAGGAAGCCTCAGGGCCGGGCGGCACCCCGTCCGGGGAGGCGGGCGACGGCCCCGGCGGGGAAGCGGTGCGTGCCCTGGTGCGCGCCATGCTCGGCCAGTTGGCGGTGTTCCACGCGCCGGAGGAGCTGTGGATCGCCTTCTGCGTCAGCGACGAGCGGCGGCCCGACTGGGAATGGGCCAAGTGGCTCCCGCACACGCTGGACCCGTACGAGGAGGACGGCGCCGGACAGGCCCGCCGGATCACCGCCGACGTCACCGAACTCGACGACCTCCTGGGTGCCGAGTTCGCCGAACGCCCCGGCTTCGACCCGGAAGCACGCCCCGGCCGCGACGAGCCCTACACGATCGTCGTCCTGGACGGCGTCTCCGTGCCCGAGGGCCACCGCTGGGAGGGACACGGCTACCGCAACGCACTGGCCCTCGACATATCCGGGTCGCTGCGCTGGCGCCCCGGCCGCAACACCCTGAGGCTGACCGTGGGCTCCGACCAGGTGAGCCTGGTGCGCACCGACCGCAGCCGCAAGGAGCGCTCGGTGCCGCTCGGCCGGCCCGACCGGCTCGGCCTCCTCGGCGCGGAGTCGCTGGCCCGGCTGATCACCCCCCGCCGGATGAGCCTGGGCACCGACATCGCGCAGCCGATGGACACGGACGTGGAGCTGACCACGCTGCTCGGCATCCCCGACCTGCACCGGCACGACCCGCAGACCCTCTTCAACCGTCACACGGGCTCCGCGCGGCTTCGGGTACCGATCGCGGTCGGCGTGGACGGCCGCCCGGTGGACCTCGACATCAAGGAGTCCGCGCAGGGCGGCATGGGCCCGCACGGCATGCTCATCGGAGCCACCGGCTCCGGCAAGAGCGAACTCCTGCGCACGCTCGTCCTGGGGCTCGCCCTGACGAACTCCTCCGAGACCCTCAACTTCATCCTGGTCGACTTCAAGGGTGGAGCCACCTTCCTCGGTCTGGAGGAACTCCCGCACACCTCCGCCGTCATCACCAACCTCGCCGACGAGGTCGCGCTGGTCGAGCGTATGCAGGACGCCCTGCACGGTGAACTGATCCGGCGCCAGGAGCTGCTGCGCGCCGCCGGCAACTACACCTCCGCCCTGGAGTACGAGCGCGCCCGTGCCGCGGGGACGGACCTCACCCCGCTGCCCAGTCTCTTCGTGGTGGTCGACGAGTTCAGTGAGCTGCTGTCCGCGCACCGGGAGTTCATGGACCTGTTCGTGATGATCGGCCGGCTCGGCCGCTCCCTCGGGGTGCATCTGCTGCTGGCCTCGCAGCGCCTGGACGAGGGCCGCATGCACCAGCTCGAGAGCCACCTGTCGTACCGCATCGGTCTGCGTACCTTCTCCGCCATGGAGAGCCGCGGCGTACTCGGCGTCCCGGACGCCTACGAGCTGCCCGCCCAGCCGGGCAGCGGCTACCTGAAGTCCGGGGTGGAGGCCCTCACCCGGTTCCGCGCCGCCTACTCGTCCGGGACGTACGGGCGCCGCACCGGTGCGGTCGTCCAGGCCCGGGTGGCCAGCCAGGTGGTGCCGTGGACCAGCGGCTGGGTGGTGCCGCGCACCTTGGACCCGGCCACCGAGCCGGAGCCGGAGGCCGAGGAGACGGGCGAGGAGGAGGCCCTGCTCGACGTGGCCCTCGACCGGCTGCGCGGTTCCGGTCCCGCCGCCCACCGCGTGTGGCTGCCGCCGCTGGACGAGCCCTCCCCGCTGGACGTCCTGCTGCGCGGGATCGCCCCCGACCCGGAGCGCGGCCTGACCGCCGCCGGGTGGTCCGGCACCGGACGGCTGCGGGTCCCGGTCGGCCTCGTGGACAAGCCCTTCGAGCAGCGCCGCGACCCGCTGGTCGTGGACCTGTCCGGAGCCGGCGGCCACGTCGCCGTGGCGGGCGGTTCGCAGAGCGGGAAGTCCACGCTCGCCCGCACGCTCATCGCCGCCCTCGCCCTCACCCACACCCCCGCCGAGATCCAGTTCTACTGCCTCGACTTCGGCGGCGGCGGTCTGTCGCAGCTCGCCGCCCTTCCGCACGTCGGCGGGGTCGCGGCACGGCTCAACCCGGAGCGGGTGCACCGTACCGTCGCCGAGGTCATGACGCTGCTCGCCCGCCGCGAGCAGTTCTTCGTGGACCACACGCTGGACTCCATGCAGTCCTACCGCCGCCGCCGGGCCGCCGGGGAGTTCCCCGACGAGCCGTTCGGCGACGTGTTCATGGTGGTCGACGGCTGGTCCACGGTCCGTCAGGACTACGACGACCTGATCACGAAGTTCAACGAACTCGCCGCCCGGGGGCTCAACTACGGCATCCACCTGATCATCACCACCACGCGCTGGGTGGAGCTGTCCGCCCAGGTCCGTGACCAGGCGGCCACCCGCCTCGAACTGCGGATGGGTGACCCGATGGACTCCGAGATCGACACCCGCAAGGCCCGCTCGGTGCCGCGCAGCGGCGGACGCGGCATCACCGCGGACAGCAAGATGCACTTCCTCGCCGGCCTGCCCCGGCTGGACGGCAGCGGTTCCCTGGACGACCTCGGCGACGGGGTCACGCACCTGGTCTCGGAGATCTCCCGGCACTGGACGGGCGCACCCGCCCCTCAGGTCCGGATGCTGCCGCACAGGCTCCCGGCATCCGACCTCCCGGCGCCCGAGGCCACCGAGGGCGGCGGCATGCGCATCCCGCTCGGCATCGACCAGGACGCGCTGGAACCGGTCTGGCACGACTTCAGCCGTACACCGCACCTCATCGTGGTCGGCGACACCGAGAGCGGCAAGACCAACCTGCTGCGCGGCATCACCAGGAACATCACCACCCGCTACACCCCGGAGGAGGCGAAGATCATCGCGGTGGACTACCGCCGCACCCTGGTCGACGCCATTCCCGAGGAGTACCGCATCGGGCACGTGATCTCCCTGGACAACCTCAAGGAGACGATCGAGGGCGCGGCCCGCGCGATGAAGTCCCGTGTCCCGGGCGCCGACATCGCGCCCGCCCGGATGCGCAGGTGCGACTGGTGGACCGGTCCCCGCCTGTTCGTCCTGGTCGACGACTACGACATGGTCTCCGGAAACTCCTTCCAGAGTCCCTTCGAGCCGCTCTTCGAGAACCTGACCCTGGGCTTCGAGATGGGTCTGCACCTGGTCGTCGCCCGCAGTGCCATGGGCGCCGGCCGCGGCCTCAGCGACGGTCTCATCCGCCGCCTCGACGAGGCCAACAACCCCGCGGTCCTGCTCTCCTGCCCGCCCACGGAGGGCCGCCTCTTCGGCGACGCGAAGCCCCTCAACCTTCCGCCCGGCCGGGCCCTCCACATCGCCCGCCGCCGGCCGCGTCTCATGCAGACGGCGCTGATCGAGGAGAGCCGGAGCCAGGACTGACCGCACTGACAGGACGCATGACGACGACACCCTCCCGAGGCCGGCCTCGGGAGGGTGTCGTCGTCAGTCCACGGATCGGTCAGTCGGACGTCGTTCCGGCCGCTCCCGCCGGGCGCCACCCCCGGGCGCGGGCCCGGGACAGGGCGAAACCGGCCCAGAGGACGGCGAGGACGGCCGCTGAGCCGAGCAGGACGAAGAGCGTGGCCCGGCCGGTGGCGCGGTCCGTCGCGGCGGTGTCGCGGACCGTCACGGGCTCCGCTCCGTGCTTGTCCCTGGCGGCCGCGGCCGGCTCACCGAGGACGGAGGTGACGGCGGCGTAGGCGTCCAGCTGGGGAATGTCGGCGGGGTAGGCGGTGGCCGTCAGACGGCGGACGACGTCCTCGGGTGAGTCGTCGGGGTGGGCGGCGCGGACGGCCGCGACGGCTCCCGCGGCGTAGGCGGTGGCCACCGGGACGCCGCCGCCGAGGTAGTGGCCCTTGCCCCGCGGGCCGCCGGAGACGACACCGGCGCCCGGGGCGGCCAGATCGACGCCGTCGGTGGGCAGGGAGCCGTCCGGACGGACGCCGCCGGGGAGCATGTCGGCGACCGAGAGGACGCCGGGCTCACCGGCCGGCCAGTACGTGCGGGGCGGGATCTCGTCGGACCCGCCCCGGGACGGCGGCGGGTCGGGGGTGGCAGCCGCGACCACGACGGCGCCCGCGCGGCGGGCCTCCGCGACCGCGCTGCTCAGCGCCGCGTCCTGCCGGGGCAGGGCCACCGCCACCGCGATCACCTCGGCACGGGCCTCGGTCGCCGCACGCAGCGCGTCCACCACCAGGTCCGCGCTCGCCGCGCCACGCCGGTCGGTGCCGCGCAGGGCCAGGATCTTCGCTTCCGGTGCCACCCCGGCCAGCCGGGGGCTGTCCCCGCCGGTCCCGGCGATCAGGCCGGCCAGGAACGTGCCGCTTCCGACGCAGTCGTCGGCGGCGTCACCGTCGGCGGTGACCCGGCCCTTGAGACCGGCCGCGCCGGGGGCGACTCCGGTGCCGATCAGCGCGACGGTCACCCCGGCGCCCGTGCTGTGCTGGTGCAGCCGGTCCAGGTCGAGGCGCTGGCGCGACCAGTCCTGCTTCTTCGCCGTCTCCCGGGAGGCCGGGGTGCAGACCACCTCCTCGGCCTCGGGGTCGAGGGCGGAGGGCATGCCGGGCAGTTCCTGGCCCTTCTTCCCGTCGGCCGCGGGGACGCGCGAAGGGGGTGCCGCCTGCGCAGGAAGGGCGGTGGGCAGCAGCAGGGCGGCGGCGAGGCCGGCACCGGACAGCAGGCGGGCCGCCCCGTTCCCCGGCGGCCTCATCGGGGTGCCACCTTCGGTGCGACGGCCGTGACGTCGGCGGGGAGGAGAACACGCAGGTCGTCCAGGGTGGGCGCGGCCAGCGAACTGAGCCGGCCCGCCTGACGGGTGACCATGGACTCGACCACCTGGCGGGCGAGCCGGGCGTTTCCGAAGGAACGGTCCCGCGGCATCGCGTCGAAGTACTCCTTGAGCAGGGGACCGGTGCCGGGCCCGCACTCGTAGCCCATGTTGGCGGCCTGGGTCCGCACGATGGTGACCAGTTCCTCGGAGGAGTAGTCGGCGAACGCGATCCGACGCGGGAAGCGGGAGGAGAGACCCGGGTTGGAGCCGAGGAAGCGCTCCATCTCGTCGGTGTAGCCGGCGACGATGACGACCACCTCGTCGCGGTGGTCCTCCATCAGCTTCAGCAGGGTGTCCACGGCCTCCTGGCCGAAGTCGGCACCGCCCCCGCGCGGGGTGAGGGTGTACGCCTCGTCGATGAACAGCACGCCGCCACGGGCCCGTTCGAAGACCTCACGGGTGAGCTGCGCGGTGTGGCCGATGTAGCGGCCGACCAGGTCGGCGCGGGCCGCCTCGACCAGCTGGCCCCGGTCGAGCACCCCGAGCTGGGTCAGGACCTCCCCGTAGAGGCGGGCGACGGTGGTCTTGCCGGTACCGGGCGGGCCCGTGAAGACCAGGTGGTTGCTGAGCGAGGGGACCGGGAGTCCGGCAGCCGCGCGGTGGCGGGCCGTGGTGATGAGGTTGACCAGGTCGGCGACCTCGCGCTTCACCTCGGCGAGACCGATCATGTCGCCGAGACGGGTCAGCGGGTCGTCGGCCGGAACGGCGGTGTCGGTGGCCGCCGCCGCGGCGGTGGCGGAGACGTCCTCCGGCAGCAGGAGCCGCAGATCGTGCTCACTGACCTGCTGCTGCTCGGCGAGGCGGACCGCCTGTCTGTCCACCATCTCCTCGAACACCCCGCGCGCGGCACGGCCGTTGCCGAAGCCGGCGTCCCGTGGCATCGCCTCGAAGTGCGCGGCCAGAGCGGCGGCGGTGCCCTCGCCCAGCTCGTACTGGTGCTGGGTGCACATGCTCTCCATGATCGCGACCAGGTCGGGCACGGAGTAGTTCTCGAATTCGACGGTCCGCGAGAAGCGGGAGGCCAGACCCGGGTTGGAGGCGAGGAAGGAGTCCATCTCGCGGGAGTAGCCGGCGGCGACCACCACCACGTCGTCGCGGTGGTCCTCCATCAGTTTCAGCAGGGTGTCCACGGCCTCCCGGCCGAAGTCGGCGCCGCCGTTGCCGCTGTCGGCGGCGAGCGTGTACGCCTCGTCGACGAACAGGACGCCGCCGAGGGCCCGCTGGAAGGTCTCGGTGGTCTTGATCGCGGTGCCGCCGACGACCTGGGCGACGAGGTCGGCGCGCGAGACCTCCACCAGGTGCCCGCTGCGCAGCGAGCCCAGCTCGGCCAGGATCGCGCCGAAGAGGCGGGCGACGGTCGTCTTTCCGGTGCCGGGCGGACCGGCGAATATGAGATGTCTGCTCATCGGCGGCGCCGACATGCCGAGTTGTTCACGGCGCTGGGCGAGCTGGGTGAGGTTGACCAGGGTCCGCACCTGCTGCTTGACGTTCTCCAGGCCGATCAGCGCGTTGAGAGCGCCGAGCGGGCCGTCCGCACGGTCCGGCGGGGGCGCGTCCGCGGCACCGGAGCCGGCCGGGTCGGTGTTCTCGGCGCTGCCGGTGCCCCAGGCGTCCCGCTTGCCGTTGCTGACGCTGTTCAGGCCGTCCACCGCGAGACGATCGCCGGGCACGGTCTGCACCAGACCGCCGCCCTCGTTCTCCCGCGCGTGGCAGTTGACGAGCGAGACCGGCGCGGTGGACTCGACCCGGAAGCCGTCCTGGGATCCGCCGGTGGCCTCACATCCGCTGAGTGAGGCGAGCGCGCCCTCACGGATCAGGTAGCCGTGCCCCTTGGGGGCGTGCACGGCGGTACGGTTCGCCGTCAGTTCGCCGCCCGCGGCGACCACGACGCCCTCCTCGCCGGCTGTCTCGACACGGAAGTCGCGGACGGTGACGTTGCCGCCGTCCTCGACCACCAGCCCGCTGGTGGCGGGGTCGGACACCCCGCCGCCGGCCAGGTAGAGGGTGCTGCCGGAGGCCACGCGCACACCGGCGCCCGTCGGGCGGACGATCTCGCAGTCCTCGGCGCGGCCGCGGGCGTCCTTGCTCACCGCGATGCCGTCGCCGGAGGGCTCCACCAGCCTGGCCCTGCGCAGCAACGGGTTGGCGCCTCCGACCACCGCGACCGCGGGCGTGCCGCCGATCACCTCGAGGCGGTCGAGCTCAGGGGCCGAGTCCTCCTCCAGGAGCAGTCCGGGCCCGTCGCAGTCACGGACCGTCAGGCCGGTCAGGGCCGGGGAGGCGGCTCCGGCGACCCGCAGCGCCGCGCCCTGCGCGCCGTCCACCCAGCAGTCCTCGAAGGTGCCGCGGGACCGGTCGGTGACCAGCACCCCGTGGCCGCGTGCGCGGGAGACGCGGCAGCGCCGCAGCACCGGGTCGGTGCCTCCGGCCAGCGCGATCCCGTTCCCGGAGGCCCCGGTGACGCGGACGTCCTCCAGGGTCGTACGGCCCGAGCTGCTCAGGTGCACACCGGTGCTGGTGTCGTGGACCACGGTGCGGACCACCGAGACGGTGCAGTTCCCTTCCAGGGCGATGGAGGGCTTGTCGGTGGAGGAGATGTCGCAGTCCTCCACGTTGCCACGGGTCTCCCCGTTGGCGAGCAGGCCGTTGCCCCGGGCGTCGCGCACCGTGCAGTCCCGCATGCGGGCCTCGCCCTGCTCGGCGAGGACCAGGCCGCTGGTGCCCAGGTGTTCGAGCGTGCAGGACTCGACGGTGGTGGGGGTGGTCGAGGTCACCACGATGCCGGCGCCCTGCGGGTTGCTCACCCGGCAGTTGCGCAGCGCGAGGGAACCGGTGCCACCGGCCAGCATCGCGGTCCATGCGGCGCCGATTATCTCGCAGCCGTCGAACGCGGCCTGCCCGCGCCGCACGTCCACCGCCGGCAGCTCGGCGTCACCGCCCCGCAGGGTCAGTTCGGAGAGCATCACGGCATCGGCGCGCAACGAGATCACACTGCCCGAACGCGGCCTGATCTCCACCGTGCCCCGCCCCTCGGCGGCGGTGAGGGTGACCCTGGTGTGGATCACCAGGTTCTCGGCGTACGTCCCGGGCCGGACGCTGATGAGCGCCCCGGTACGGGCTGCGGCAAGCGCTTCACCGATCGTCGAAAAGCGGTCGGCGGGGCCGACCGACAGTACCTGGCGCGACACGCACCAACCTCCTTGCTACGGCGGCGTCTTCTGCGGGCTCCCCGATATCGCCGGGGACGCGTGCCGGCGAGCCGACGATGCCATCATGCCTCGTCCCCGGCGGGTACGGGTTCCGGGAGCGGTGCTCCCGGCGTCGGGGAGCTGCGGTCAGGTGCTCCATTTCTGGGCGGGGTTGCCCGAACAGTGCAACAACTGCAGCGCCGCCCCGCTGTTCCGGTTGGCGCCCGCGATGTCGACACACATGCCGACGACGGTGTTGACCAGATCGTGGGCGCCGTTCAGGGCGAACTTCTGGGCGGCGTTGCCGTTGCACCAGGCGATCTGGATGGGGGTGCCGTCGCTGAAGTTGGCGTTGGCCACGTCCAGGCACAGGCCCTTGATGCGGATGGTGCCGTCGGAGGCGAACTGCCACTTCTGCGCGGGGGCGCCGTTGCAGTCCCACACGTGCAGGGCCTTGCCGTCGCTGAAGTCGTGGCCCGGTACGTCGATGCAGCGGCCCGAGAGGTGGCTGCGGAAGGAGACCGGCCCGCTGAACGTGACGGCGGGAGCGGCGGCCTTCGCGGGCTGCTTCTTGGCGGCGTCGGACTTCTTCTCCGCGCTCTCCTTCTTCGGCTGCGCCTTCGGTTCGGCGGCCTTCTTCGGCGCGTCCTCCGCCTTCTCCGGCACCGGCACCTTCTCCACCGGCTTCTCCTTCACCGGCTCCTCGGCGGCCTTCGTCTTCTCCACGGCCGGAGAGGTGGTCTCGGCCGGGGTCACGGCGAAGTCACCCGGCGCCTCCGGACCGCTCCCGTCGAGCACGGTCCCCGCGGCGGCGACCGACGTCCGCTCCGGGCCCTTGTCGTCGTTCCCGACGAGTATCAGGAAGGGCACCGACACGAGCAGCGCCCCCGCCACCGCCGCCCCGGCCAGTACCGCCTTGCCGGGCCTGCCCACGGTGCCGGCGTCCTGCTCCGGCCTGCCGATCGCGGTCGCGGTCATGGTCCGCACGAGTGCGGGCAAGCGGCTCTGCGCGGCGGCGGTGCCACCGTGGTCGGCCTCGGACTCGGGCCGGGCGCCGGCTTCGGGCTCAGCCGTCGTGCCCGCCGCGGGTCCTGCGGGTTCCTCTCCCGTCGCGCCGGGATCCTTCGCGGCCTCTCCCGAGGGCTTCGCGGCCTCTCCGGAAGCCTTTTCGGCTTCTCCGGACGTGCTTTCGACCTCCGTGGTCCGCGTACCGGCCTTCCCGGCGTCCGCCCCGGTCGTCGACCCTGCGGATCCGGACGTGGGTGCGGCTGAGGCGGTGGACGCGGTGCCGACGGCCGACTCCTCGCCGCCGGAGGCGGAGGACTCGGCGCGTGCCTTCGGGGAGGCGGGGGGCTGCTGGGACGAACTCGTCATGGGGTCCTGCCTGTGGTGGGGGGCAGTCGGTCGGATGAGCTGGCGGTCCGGTCCGCGGAGGGTTCCGCCGGGGCGGTCCCGACGTGCTCCGCGGTACCTGAGGCGGCGGCGACGTACTCCGTGGCGGGCGCCCAGGCGTCGCCCGCGACGCGAGCGGGGCCGGGGAGGCTCTCCGCCGGGACGAGCAGGGGGGCCGCGGCTCCCGCGTTGACCATCAGCAAGGTGCCGGGATCCTTCAGTGAGCGGGCAAGTTCCTGTACCGGCAGCCTGTCATGGTGAAGTGCCGACGACATGAACTCGTGTGCGGGCGAGGTGAACAACAGGACCACCGGCGCCCCGTCCCGTCCGGCTGCCGTCAGCGGCCCGCCGTCCGGTCCGCGCACGACGGTGATCTCCGCCTCGGCGAGGACCGCGAGAGCCTCCTCCACCGACCCGTAGCCGGTGGCGGCCCGCTGCGCCGCGGCGTCCACCGGATCGGTGGGCTCCGGCCATCCGAGCACCCGCGCCGACGGCCGGTACGCCGGGTTGGCGCGGTACTCGCCCACCCTGCCGCTCGCGTCCGACTGCCACTCCCCCAGCACCGCCCACTCGGCCGGTGTGCGCTCCTCGGTCCATTCCGGGTCCACCACCCCGACCCAGTGACCCGGAGCACGGCGGGCCGCGGCCCTCACTGCTTCGGGGATGCCGGAGGTGTCGGCTGCGACGGTGTCCTCACCGACACCCGGCCCCGGTCCTGCGGCGGGGTCCGGGGCTTCGGGCATGACGAACGAGGCGCCGTCCGCGCCCTCTTGTCGCTCTCCGGGCCGCATCTCCACCTGAACTCTTGGGTCTGTACGAATTCTCGGCTGTCGAAACGCCACGCGCGCACGCCGGCATTGATCAGATCGGGGAACCAACAGGATGTCATACGGCCAGGACCCATGGGAGTTCGGACCGGGTCCGTTTGGGCCTCCGACGTGCCCGTTTCCTGCCCGGTCGGTGAACTTTCCGGGAGCAGTGAGCAGGAAGAGGACATAGTGACGGGAAGTCCCGGGGTGAGGGCGCGGCCCTTCTCGCCCCGAACGGCTACGTTGGGTACGCCATCGGCCTCTTCGACGTGCGGCGCCTCACGGTCCGGACGCACGGACCGGGGCCCCACGGCACCGCCTCACCGCTCGGAGGGGCGTCGGACCGGTGGCCGCCACCGCGCGCCGGGTCGGTCGGCGGTCCGACGGTGAGGACCCTGGGCGTCCCGGCCCCTCGACAGGACGTCAGCCCGTGCGCCGAGGGCTCGCAGGTGTTCCTCCGGCCCCACCCACGGCTCCGCCACCGAGAAGGAGTAACCGCATGTCCTCCCAGCCCCCCACTCCCGGCGCGAACACGACAGCGGCCGCCGCCCCCGACACGGAGGCGGCCGGCCCCCGGCCCGCGTCACCGGAACCGGCACCGGCACCGGCCGAGGGGGCGCCGGCCCCCGCACCCGAGGCGGAGTCCGGCGCCACGCCGGCCGGGGACACCGCGGCCACCCCTCCGCAGGCCGCCAAGGCCCCGGCCCCCGAGGCGTCCGGGGAGGGGGTCGGCGTCACGACGGCAGCCGCGACGGCGCCCGGCACCACGACCGCCACCGGCGTCCACGCCGGCCGCCCGCGTACGCCGGTCCTGGCGGGTGCCGCCTTCCTCGGCGCGGCCCTGGTGGCCATACCCCTGCTGCTGGTCGGAAGCGCCAACGACAAGGGCGGGGACGAGACACCGATGCGGCCGGTGGCGGGGGGTGCTGACACCGTCCTCAACCCGAACTCCGCCCCCGCCGCGCTCGACGACTACGTGGCCGGGAAGCCCAGCCCCTCCCCGACCAAGGAGAAGCCGAAGGCGGTCGAGCCGAAGGCCGTGGCCCCCGTGGTCCCCGCACCGGAGCCGCCGAAGCCCAGCCCTTCCGCGACGAAGCCCAAGGCCAAGGTCAAGCCGAAGCCCAAGCCCTCCCCGAAGCCGGAGTGGAGCACGGTGGTCGTCTCGGCTCCCAGCGTCATCCAGGTCAACCAGGCCTGGACGACGAACCGCATCAAGATGGTCATGCAGACCGACGGCAACCTCGTGGTCCTCAACGAACAGGGCAAGCCGATCTGGGCTGCGATGACGTTCGGCCAGAACCACCGGGCGATCTTCCAGCCCGACGGCAACCTCGTGATCCACAACGGTGACGACCGCGCGATATGGGCCTCCAAGACCCACGACCACCTGGGAGCCCAGCTCGTCCTGCGGGCGGACGGCAAGGTGGTCGTCCAGGAGAACGGCAACGTCCTCTGGTCGACCTGACGCCCCGTCGCGCCCCGGCCGGCCCGCCTTGTGCGGGCCGGCCGCGTTTGCGCCGGGCCGGTCACCGGCCGATGGGATCCGGCGGTTTCCGGCTGCCTCGGTCCCGCCGGTTCCCCCTTTCCGAGGATGAGATCTTGACACCGACGCCGCCGAGTGGTGGTTTAGACCACTCCACCTGAATGCGGTGGTCCACTTACGTGGAGGTGCAGTGATCCGTATGTCTGCAAGCCATCCGTACTGTCTGCCCCGTGTCCCCCGGCTCCCCCTTCTCGGCGCCGCGGCCCTGCTCGCCCTGGGTACGCTCTCCGCTCCCGCGTGGGCGGCGGGAAGACCGGCCACCACGCCGGCGCACACCGTGTCCGCAGCCACCCCCGTCGTCACCCCCACCCCGCAGCACATGAAGTCGGCAGGACGGGACCTCCGTATCCCCGACCGCGTGCGGCTCGTCCTCGGCGACGACGTGGACGCCGCAAGCATCGATGTCATCAAGAAGGCGCTGACCTCGGCCGGCGCACGCCACATCGACACGGCCGCGGCCGCCACCGCGGCGTCCCCCGCCGGTCGGGCGAAACTCACCGTCGTGGCCGGTTCCGTCAAGGACCGCGTGGTGGCCGCCGCCCTGCGGGCCACCGGCGGCACCGTGCCCGGCACCCTGGTCGCCGAGGGCTACTCCCTCGCCTCCCGCGGCGACAGCATCGTGCTCGCCGGCAACGACGGTGACGGTGTCTACTACGCCGCCCAGACACTGCGGCAACTGGTGACCGGAAAGCGCACGGTGGCGGCCGTCTCGATCACCGATCACCCGGCCATGCCCCTGCGCGGCAGCATCGAGGGCTTCTACGGCGCGCCCTGGTCGCACACCGACCGGCTCGACCAGCTGGCCTTCTACGGCGACATCAAGGCCAACACCTACATCTACACGCCGAAGGACGACGCCTACCTCAGGGACGAGTGGCGCGAGCCCTACCCGGCGGACAAACTCGCAGACCTGCGTGAGCTGATCGACCAGGCCACCGCCCACCACGTCGACTTCACCTACGCCCTCTCCCCCGGTCTGTCCGTCTGCTACAGCGATCCCGCCGACGTGAGCGCCCTCAAGACGAAGCTGGGCACCCTCTACGACCAGGGAGCCCGCAGCTTCTACGTGGCCTTGGACGACATCAGCTACACGAAGTGGAACTGCGAGGCCGACCAGGAGAAGTACGGCGCCCCGGGCAGGGGCAGCGCGGGGCAGGCACAGGCCGACCTGCTCAACGCCGTGCAGCACGACTTCATCGACACCCGCCCGGACGCGGCCCCGCTCCAGTTCGTGCCCACCGAGTACTCCGACACGGCCGATTCCGCCTACAAGTCCGTGCTGCGCGAGCAGTTGGATCCGAAGGTGGTCGTGCAGTGGACGGGCACGGACGTCGTTCCCCCGTCGATCAGCGTGGCGGACGCCGAGGCCGCCTCGGCGGTGTGGGGACGCAAGGTGTTCCTCTGGGACAACTACCCGGTCAACGACTACGGGCAGACGACCGGCCGGCTGCTGATGGCTCCGTACGACAAGCGTGAGGCCGGGCTGCACAAGGCGCTGAGCGGCATCGTGCTCAACCCGATGAACCAGGCGGCCGCCAGCAAGGTCGCCCTATTCGGCGGGGCGTCGTTCGCCTGGAACGACGAGGACTACGACCCCGCCCGCACCTGGCGCGCGGCGGCCGGCTACCTGGCCGGCGGTGACCCCGCCACCACCCGGGCGCTCCTCGCCTTCTTCGACACCCAGCACCTCGCGCCGACCTTCGGCGACACGGACTGGCAGCCGCAGGCCCCCGAACTGGCGGCGCGGCTCGCGGACTTCACCGAGGCGTGGAACAGCGGATCCCGTGCCCGACGGCAGGCCGCGCTGCGTGAGCTCGGTGCCTACGCCGACGTGCTGGCCGGGGCTCCCGAGCAGATCCGCGCCGGTGTCGGGGACCCGGCCTTCCTGGCGCAGACGAAGCCGTGGCTGGACGCCCTCGACGCATGGGGCGGCTCGCTGGACGCCACCCTGGACGGCCTGCGGGCCCGGCTGCACTCGGGGAGCGGAGACGCGGACTTCGCCGAGGCGGCGGAACTGGCGAAGCAGGCAGCCGCGTACACCACCATCCCGGGCACCACCCGGCCGCAGGGCACCATCAAGGTGGCCGACGGGGTGCTGGACACGTTCATCGAGCGGGCGCCGACGCTGTGACGCACGGCCCCGGGCGCCCTGGATCAGGCGCCCGGGGGCGTCGGCCGGAGGACCCGGCGGACCCGAGCGGGTCACAGCCGGATGATCACCAGGGCGACGTCGTCGGTGCTGCCGGCGGGTGGGAGGAGGTCGGCCAGCAGCGCGTCCGCCAGCGCCTCCGGGCCTGCCTGCCCGTGGCGGACGAGTGCGTCGGACAGACGGGCGAGACCCAGGTCGATGTCCTCGTGACGACGCTCGATCAAGCCGTCGGTGTACAGGACCAGGGTTCCGCCCTCGACGAAGGGCGTGGTCGCCTCAGGGCGAGGGACGTGGTCGGGCCGGGCGCCCAGCGGCGGGTCGGTCGCCTGGTCGAGAAGGGTCACGGTGCCGTCGGGATGGAGAAGGAGCGGAGGAGGATGCCCCGCGCTGCTGTACACGATGGTGTGTGCGGCCCAGTCGATGAACGTCTTCACCACCGTGGACGACTCGGCGCCGTCGACACGGCGGGCATACAGCCCGACGGCCTCCAGGGCGCGGGCGGGCCCATCGGCGACGCGGGCGGCCGCACTCAGAGCGCTGCGCAGCTGCCCCATCACGCAGGCTGCCTTCAGACCGTGCCCTACGACGTCGCCGACGGCCACCGCGATGCGGTCGCCCGGCAGGTCGACCAGGTCGTACCAGTCACCACACACGTTCAGGGTGCTGGCAGCGGGCTGGTAGCGGACAGCTGCACGGTGGTGCCCGACCGGGGAAGGGGCGGGGAGCATCGCCTCCTGCAGGGCCAGGGCGACCTCCCGATCGCGCGCATGAGCCCTGCGCAGACGTTCGTTGATGTCCTGGAGTTCACGGGCGCGGGTGTAGAGCTCAGCCTCCAGCACGCGGGCCCTGCCGCTGTCGGACGCGCCGCGGGCACGGATGAGTTCGGTGACCTCCTCCACCCGGTGCACGATCAACAGCACATGCCCGTCCGCATCGGTGACCGGCGCGTTGACCGGGCTCCAGAAGTGTTCCGCCCAGTGGCCGGGGCGCTCGCGGTCCTCGATGTCGTAGCGGACGAGTGCCATGGTGTCGCGCTCGCCGGTCTCCAGCACGCGCAGCATGGACGCCCGGGTCTCCCGCATTCCGGCTGCGGCCGGGTCGTTGGGGTTCTCGGGGAACACGTCGAAGATGTAACGGCCCAGCAACTGCTCGCGGCTCCGTCCGGCCAGGCGGAGGAAATCCTCGTTCGCGTCGGCGTACAGGAGATCGGGAGTGAGCAGAGCGACCATGCCGGGGAGGGCGTGGAAGACCGCCGCGTAATCGAGCTGCGGTTCCTTCATGCGCCACCGCCTCGATCCCGGCCCCGCTCTGCGGTTCCAGCATAGGAGGATCCGGTTCACCGCGCCCGGGCTCACGTCCCCGAAGCCGTGTGCGGTCACCTGGACGGCCCCGCACGGGCGAACGGCACCGCCGGAATCCGCGGAGCGCTCCCGAGGGCCTACCCGCCCGCCGGTCCGGTCTCGGAGGCCTCGCCCCGTTCCGGACGCCCGAGGGTCACGGCGCCGTGGAAGCCGTCCGGCGAGATGGCCGACATCGTGTCGAGCGACGCGTCGGCGACCGGCAGCAGATGCGCGTCGACCCAGGTGTCCCCGGTCGCCGCGTTGGCCCAGGGGTCCTCGATCACGACCGCGCCGGGTGCGGTGCCGTGGCAGAGCACCCAGTGCGGGACCTCGAACCCCTGCATGCCGGCGAGCGAGACCAGGAGCAGCACGTGCTCCCCCCGGCCGACCGCGTCCCGGATCGCGGCCACGGACAGGTGGTGGGGGTCGACCGGGACGCCGACGCTCTCGGCGTCCGTACGCGACATGCTCTGGAGGCAGGCACGCCACTCCTGCTCGCTCTCGGAGAGGTGGCCGAGCATGACGGGCAGGTCCGTGTCGAGGTGGACCGCGACCGGCGACGAGGGCCACGCCCTGCGCACGGCGACGCCCAGTCCGACGGGTTCGCAGGCCTGGAAGTTGGTCGCGGCGCGCCAGAGCGTCAGCTCCGCCCGGCGGTCGAGCGCCTCCCGCGCCATCGCCCCCGCCTGCGTCTGCGCGACCAGCGCGGTGACGGCGCCGCAGGTGAAGTGCGTGCTCTGCCCGTAGTACGGGGGCTCCGTCACCTCGGCGTCGCCCAGCCAGCGGACGTAACCGGTGGCGGGTCCGGCTGCGCCTGCCGACTGCGCGAGCGGTGGTTGCAGCGGCGTGAAGCCCGCAGCGGCGGCGGCTTCCGGACTCGCCGTCCATCCCTCCCACTTGACCTGCGCGAGGTTCCGGTCACGTGCGTGTGCGACGACCGCCGCGATGGCCGCCGGTACGTCGCCGACCACGTCGACGATCTTCAGATAGGCAGTGTGCGGGCGGGCCGTCACGAGTGCGGCAGCGGTCCATTCCTCGCCCTCGTCGCCCCGGACGGCGACGGCCACGATGTGAGGAGCCTGGGCGGACCGGTCGACGGCGTGCCAGCGTTCCACCACCTCGTCGTGTCCGAGGCGCCGCAACGGGGCCGGCATGGTGCCGGGTACGAACGGGACGACGACGCTTCTCACGGGCGTTTCCTGCGGGGCCGCCATGGCGGAACTCCTTGCGGGTCGGAGGGGACGGGGGCGGGATCCGCCTCGCGGTGTCATGCGCGGGACTTCCGGAGCACCCAGACGAAGTACGGCGCTCCGACCAGGGCGATCATGAGCCCCGCCGGCACCTGCGCGGGTGCGACCAGCGTGCGGCCGAGGGCGTCGGCCACACAGACCAGCAGCCCGCCGAGCAGCATCGCGACCGGGATCGCGCGGCCGTGCCGGGCACCCACCAGCGACCGGGCGAGGTGCGGTGCGACGAGCCCCACGAAGCCGACGACGCCGACGGCGATCACGCTGAGCGCCGCGAGCACCGCGGCGATCGCCAGTGCGGCGAAGCGCGCGCGTTCCACCCTGACGCCGACGATGCGCGGGGTGTCCTCGTCGACGGCGAGCAGGTCGAGCTGACGGCGCATGGCGAGCAGCGTGGGGAGCGCGAGCGCCAGGGCGACCGCGACCGGTACGACATCGGGCAGTGTGCGGCCGTAGGTCGTGCCGGAGAGCCAGGTGAAGATCCGGGGCGTGTTGTACGGGTCGGCACGCAGCAGGAGGAAGGTGGTGACGGAGCTGAGGCCGTACCCGCAGCCGATGCCGATGAGGACGAACCGGTCGGGCAGGAAGCCGCCGCGCCAGGCCAGCAGGGCGATCAGCCCGAAGGTGGCGAGCCCTGCCGCGACCGCGACCGCGACGAGCACCGGCTGCCCGCCGGACAGGCCGGACGTGACGACGCTCGCCGCCCCCAGTCCGGCGCCCGCCGTGATGCCGAGCACTCCCGGCTCCGCCAGCGGATTGCGTACCGAGCTCTGTACGACGCATCCGGCCAGGCCCAGCGCCGCTCCGGCGAGGACCGCCGCGACGACACGCGGGAACCGGTCGTCGAGTGCCTGGCCGATCAGGTCGGGGGCCGTGCCCTGGATCCAGAGCACGACGTCCCCCGTCTTCAGCCAGAGGCTTCCCGCCAGGACCGCGACGACGACCGCCCCGGCCAGCAGAGCCACCGTGACAGCCACGACCAGGAGGTATGCGCGGCGGGACCGCGCGGCGACCCGGGCGGCGGGCGGCTGACGGAGCCGGCCCGTGTCACGCAGACGCATCGCGAGAACGATGATCACGACGGCGCCGAGCAGCGCGGTCGGTACGCCGGTGGGGATGGAGGCGGCACCGTCCGCACCCTGGAGCGCGCGCAGGACGGTGTCCGCGAGCAGGATGAGCAGCGCGCCGAGCATCCCCGCCGCGGGTACGAGGAAGAGGTGCCGACGCAGCGCGCGCGCCCGTCCCGCGATCAGGCGGGCCGCGACGGGGGCGCCGAGGCCGACGAAGGCGATCGGACCGGCGAGCGTCACGGCGGTGCCGGTCAGCAGTACCGCGCACAGGACCGCGGCCACACGGGTGGAACGGATCGGCACACCGAGGGTGGACGCGGCGTCGTCGCCGAGGTTCATCACGTCCAGCCGCCGGGACAGTGCCAGAGCGACGCACAGCACCACGGCCACCAGAGGGAAGGCGCGTACCGAGGCGTCGATGTTCAGCTGGGCGAGCGAACCGCTGCCCCAGGCGAAGAGGCCGGTCGTGTTCTGGTTGAACAGGATGAGCATCATCCCGGTCGCCGCGTCCAGGGCCATCGCCGTCGCCGATCCGGCGAGGATCAGGCGGGTGCCCGCGGTACCCGCGGCTCGGCCGGCCAGAAGCAGCACGAGCGCCGCCGCGACCAGGCCGCCGGCGAAGGCGACGGCACCCGACGCCCAGAGCGGGACGGCGAGTCCGAAGGCCGCGACGAGGGTGAGCGTGAAGTAGGCCCCGGCGGTGACCGCGAGGGTGTCCGGGGAGGCGAGCGCGTTGTGCGTGACCGACTGGAGCAGCGCGCCTGCGCAGCCGAGGGCGAAGCCCACCGCGATGCCGGCGAGGAGGCGTGGCAGGCGGGAGCCGGTGAAGATCTCGCCGACCGGGGCCCCGCCGGTGTTGTCCCGGTCTCCGGCGAGGTAGCGCACCAGGTCGCCGACGCCGACGCCCGAGGTCCCCTGCGTGAGGTGCCACAGGCCGACCAGCGCGGTGGTGGCGAGGAGGAGTACGAGGACGAGCACCCCGGTGGGGCCGCCACCGCGCTCGGCGCGCGGCAGCGGCTTCCCTCCGGGTGCCGGTATCTGCTGTGTGCTCACTTCTTGTCGAGCACGTCGACGTAGGCGTCGATCGCCTGCGCGCAGGAGCGCGGGCCGCCGGCGCCCCACACCCGTGCCGGGAACGCGTGGGCGCGTCCTTCCTTCACGGCCGGGAGGGTCTTCCAGATCGGGTTCTTGGCCAGGGCGGCGACGTAGCCTCCGGCGCCCTCGTCGTTGGCGTAGAAGAGGTTGGCGTCACCGACCGCGGTGAGTCCTTCGACGTCGGTCTGCGCGAGACCGTAGGAGGGGTCGACGCCGCCGTCGCCGTGGGCCTTGTTGACGTCGTTGGTCCACGCGGGCTTCATACCGAGTTCCTTGCCTATCTCGGTGAAGAGGGCGCCGTCGCTGTAGGGGCGGACGGTGAGGTTGCCTCCCTGGAGCCATCCGTCGAAGAACAGGAAGTCCTTCGTCGGGAGGTCGGCGTCGGTGACCTGCTTCTTCGCCGTCGCGAGGTGCTGGTCGAACTCGTCGAGCACCTGGTCGGCGCGTTCGGTGCGGCCCGTCGCCTCACCGATCATGCTGAACACCTCCCGCATGTTCCCGATCGGGTCCTTCGGGTTCGCGCCCCGCGTGGCCATCACGGGGACGCCGCGCTTCTCCAGCTTCGCGATGGTCTCGTCGTCGGCATCGAAGGCCTCGACGACGATGAGGTCGGGCTTGGCCGCGTAGAGGGTGTCGAGGTCGGGCTCCTCACGGGTGCCGATGTCCGTGACGCCGCTGGGCAGCTTCTCCGCGCTGACCCAGGTGCTGTAGCCCTTGGCGTCGGAGACCGCGGTGGGGGTGACGCACAGGGTCAGCGCGTCCTCGACCTGCTGCCACTCCAGGACCGCGATCCGCTTGGCGGGCTTGTCGAGCTCGACCTGCCGGCCGACGCCGTCCTTGAAGGAGACCGGCTTCGTGGAGGTGGCCGTGGTGTCGTCGGCGCAGCTCTTCGACGCGGGTGCCGCGTCGGCGGTGCTGCCGGCCGCTGCCTTGTCGACGTCGGTCGTACCGCAGGCCGTTGCGGCGAGGAGGGCGAGCCCGGTGGAGGCCGACGCCGCGAGGCGATGGGCACGGTTCATTGAGGGGCCTCTGTTTTCTTGCGTTTCGATGGGAGGTGTTCGGTGGGAGTGGTGTGCGGCTGTGGCCGCTGCCGTGACTCGTTCGAAGTGGCGCTGCTTCAGACGAGGTGCCGCCCGAGCGGGTCGATACGGAGACGGCCGGTGCGAGGATCGACGCCGACCTCGACGCGGATGTCGTAGACCTCGGCGATGTTCTCGGCGGTGAGGACGTCGGCGGGTGCGCCCGCCGCGTGCACGCGGCCGGAGCGCATCAGGAGCAGGGTGTCCGCGACGCGGGACGCCTGGTCGAGGTCGTGCAGCACGATGCCGACCGCGATGCCGTGTTCCTGGACGAGATCGCGCACCAGGTCGAGCGTCTCGATCTGGTAGCGCAGATCCAGGTGGTTGGTCGGTTCGTCCAGAAGGACGACACCGGTGTCCTGGGCCAGGCAGGCGGAGAGCCAGACGCGCTGCATCTCTCCGCCGGAGAGTTCACCGACGGGCCTGCCGGCCATGTCCCGTACACCGGTGACGCCCATGGCGTGGTCGATCGCGGTGCGGTCCTCGGCGGTCTGTCCGGCGAACCCGCGCCGGTAGGGGTGGCGTCCGAACGCCACGACCTCGGCGACCGTGAGTCCTTGGGGCGCGGGCCTCGACTGGGAGAACAACGTGACTTCTCGGGCGAACTGGCGGGCGCTCAGCAGGGCCGCGTCGCGCTCGGGCTGTCCGTCGCCGGAGCCGAGCGTCACCCGGCCGCCGTCCACCCGGTGCAGCCGGGACAGCGCGCGGAGCAGGGTGGACTTCCCGCTGCCGTTCGGCCCCACCAGGGCGGTCGCACGGCCGGGTTCCAGGGCGATCGAGACGCCGTGGACGACCGGCCTGCCGCCGTACCGCAGCACCAGGTCGTGCCCGTGGAGGGCGGCTGCGGGCGCGGCGGTGCCGGCCGCGGGGCGGTCGGTCTGCCGGAAGGGGCTCGTGAACATCGCTGGGTCCGGACGGTCGGAGGGGCAAGGAGTGCGGCACCCTCCGCCCGGTCTTCACCGGCCGGGCGGCACGCCCGCCCGCGCACGGGAAAGCCCCGTCCACGGCGAGCACCAACTAAGGGTCACCTAACTCGGAGAAGGTTATATTCCGCTTGCCATGTCGACAATCAGGAGTTCTGGACACGGGATACGGGATTCCGGACATGCGCGGAGGTACCGCCCCGCGAGCGGGAGAGGCGGACTGGCCTCCCCGGGCCGGTCAGCGCGCCAGCGGGCGCCAGCGGGCCAACCGGTCAGCGCGTCAGCCGGTCAGCGGGCCAGCAGGTCAGCGCGTCAGCCGGTCAGCGGGTGATGAACGGCTCGGTCAGGTGCGGGGTCGCGAGGTGGAAGGTGCCGGCGGACGGACGGAGCAGCACCTGCCGCCTCGACTCCCTCGCCCGCTCCGGGTCCATCTCGTGGGCGTAGGCGATTTCGGGGTGGAGCAGCTGGATCGCGTGCACGAGCAGGTCACCGGTGACGACGGCCCGGTCGCGCCCGGACGCGACGAGCACGCTCTGGTGGCCGGGCGTGTGACCGGGTGTGGCGACCACACGCTCACCGCCGCGCAGCGAGGTGTCGCCGTCGAGCAGTCGAAGCTGACCGGCCCTGCGGAGCGGCTCGATCACCGTGGACCGCAGCTGCGGGTTGACCTCCTCGATCGCGTCGAGTTCGGCCTGCTGCAACACGTACGAGGCGTTCGGAAAGCACGCCCGCGCCCGCGCCCCGCCGACGACGGCCCAGCCCACGTGGTCGGTGTGGAGGTGCGTGAGCACGACGGTGTCCACGTCGGCCGGTGCGACGCCGGCTGCGGCCAGCGAAGCCGGGAGCGCACCGGGCACGGGAGCCCAGGAGGCCGCCGGGCCGTCGGCCGGGCCGATCCCGGCGTCGACCAGGGTCACGCCCCGGTCGCTGCGGATCGCGAACGCGCGGAACCGGAGCCACCGGCGCCCGCCGTCGTCGAGCGCGCCGGGATCGAACCGGTCGGCCGCCGCCCACTGCTCGGCGGTGACACCGGGGAACGCCTCCGACCGGGGGGAGAAGAAAGGGCCCTCCCCGTCGGGCAACGCGGTGACGGTGTACGGGCCGACCCGGACGGAAGGGAGCATCCGACAGATGGTGCCACCGGCCGTCGGCCCGCGACAGGGCTGACGGCCCCGCAGTTCACGCCGGGTTCGCGGGCGCCTCGCACGACACGAGTGCCGGGGCGAGTCCTACGCGTCGAAGAAGGCACCCGGTGTGGTCCCCATGACCCGGCGGAACGCGGCGATGAAGGAGCTGGGCTGCGCGTAGCCGAGCGTCTCGGAGACCGATGTCACGTCGAAGCCCTCGGCCAGCAGCGTCAGCGCCCGGTGCACACGCAGCATCTGCCGCCACTGAGCGAAGGAGAGACCTGTCGCCTGACGGAACGCGCGGGTGACCGTGCGGTCGCTGACCCCCAGCCACCGCGCCCACTCCTCCAGCGAGCGGGAGTCGGCGGGATCGTCCAGCAGGGCTTCGGCGATCGCCGCGGTCCGCGCGTCGCCGGGCAGCTGCAGGGCGAACTGGTGCTCCGACGGCTGGAGCACGTCGAACACGACCGACTCGGCCCGCGCCCTGGCCGCCGCATCGAGATCCGGGCGGGACAGATGGGTCAGCAGCGACTCGAGCAGCGGCGTCATCGCGATCGCCTTCGGCTCCCCGAAAGCGATCGGCGTGAGATCGGGGGCGAAGAAGGCGTCATGGAACTCCGCCCCCGCGGTCGCCCGGCCCCCGTGCACCGTCCCGGCGGGCATCCAGAGCCCGTACCCCTCGGACACGGTGAAGATGCGGTCCTCCACCCGGGACGTCAGCGTCCCCCCGCGCACCCAGACGAGCTCGTGCATCGGATGGGAGTGCGGCGACCACTCCGTGGGGACGGAGGGAACCCGGAATCCGGCGGTGATGACGAAAGGGGCCTGCGCCCGCTGCTCCGGCAGCGCCGCGGACTGCCGCACCACCGTGTCCGCCTCACGCAGCCACATCCCGGAGCTCACCTCACCTCGGGACGACCGGACCATGCGGACGAGTCTATCCGGGGCCGCGCCGGCACAGGGGGCCTGGCCTGCGACGGGTCGGCGGGCGGTGCGGCGGCGGACCACGTCCCGCCCGTCCGCCCACCTGCCGGGCGCGACCTCCCGGCAGGGCGTCACCCTCTTGGAAATATACCCCCGGGGGTAAGGTGTTACGGTGACTACATACCCCCGGGGGTACTTTTTCTACGAGAGGAGCGACCCGTGTTCTTCGTCGACACCATCGAGCTCGAAGGCCTGGGCAACCGCAGTTATCTCGCCGGCGGCGAGCGGTCGGCGGTGGCCGTGGATCCGCCCCGCGACGTCGACCAGGTCCTGGCCGTCGCGGCCCGACGGGGGGTGCGGATCTCCCACGTGGTGGAGACGCACATCCACAACGACTACGTCACCGGCGGCCTGGAGCTCGCGCGCCTGACCGGCGCCGTCTACCTGGTCCCGGCCGGTGCGCACGTCTCGTTCGCCCGGACCCCCGTCGCCGACGGCGACACCGTCGACGTCGACACACATCTCACCCTGGCGGCCGTGGCGACGCCCGGTCACACCCCGCACCACACGGCGTACGTACTCGCCGAGGCGGGCCGGCCGGTCGCTGCGTTCACCGGGGGCTCGCTGCTCATCGGCACGGTCGGTCGGCCCGACCTCGTCGAGCCGCGCCTCACCGAGCAGCTGGCACGTGCCCAGCACGCCTCGGCGCACCGCCTCGCCGACGCCCTGCCCGACGACACGGCGGTCCTGCCCACGCACGGCTTCGGCAGCTTCTGCTCATCCGCGCAGGCGGACGGCGACTCCACGACCATCGGGAAGGAGAAGGCCGGGAACACGGCGCTCACCGTGGACGTGGACACCTTCGTCGCCGACCTGGTCGCCGGGCTGGAGGACGTGCCCGCGTACTACGCGCACATGGGTCCCGCCAACGCCGCGGGGGCCGCTCCCGTCGATCTGACCCCGCCCGCGTTCGCGGATCCGGCCGAGATCGCCGCGCGTCTCGCGGCCGGTGAATGGGTGGTGGACCTGCGCCACCGGGTCGCGTTCGCACGGGGGCACGTGGCGGGCTCGTTCAACTTCGAGGCCGACGGCAAACTCGCCACCTACCTGGCCTGGATGATCCCCTGGGGCAAGCCCGTCACCCTCCTCGCGGAGTCGGCCGGGCAACTGGCCTCCGCCCAGCGGGAGCTGGTACGGGTCGGCATCGACCGTCCGGCCGCCGCCGCGACCGGCGGCCCCGCCTCATGGCTCCGCGACGGCGAGAGCGCGGCCTCCTTCCCCCGCGCCACGTTCGCGGAACTGGCGGCACAGGAGAGCGACGGGATCGTCGTGCTCGACGTGCGCCGCGCGTCCGAGCGTGCGGACGGCTGGATCGAGGGATCGGTGCACATCCCGGTCCACCAGCTGCACGGCCGCGTCGGAGAGGTTCCCGACGGCACGGTCTGGGTGCACTGCGCGGGCGGAATGCGCGCCGGGATCGCCGCTTCGCTCCTGGACGCCTCGGGACGGCAGGTCGTCGCCGTGGACGACGGCTTCGCCGCCACGACGGAGGCCGGGCTGAGCGTCGTCACCGGCTGAACCGGTGCGCGCGGTCCGGCCGACCGGGCCGAACACCCGGACCTCCCGAACCATTTGAGCAACCCCAGCAACCCCAACCACCCGATATGAGCCAGGAAAGGCGGAGCCGACGATGTTCCTCTTCCGGAGGCGCGAACAGCGCCTGACCGTGGGCGAGGCACGCGCCCGCACCAGCGGCGACCGGCCGGAGGCCGTCCTGCTGGACGTGCGGGAGAAGTCCGAGTGGAGGGCCGGACACGCCTCGGGCGCGGTACACGCCCCGCTGACCGGACTGACGGCAGGCGCCGCCCTGCCGGAGGAGGCCCAGGGCCGCCCGCTCGCCGTGATCTGCCGCAGCGGGCACCGCTCACGGCAGGCGGCGAGGCTTCTCGCCGCACGGGGCGCACAGGTGAAGGACGTGGAGGGCGGTATGAACGCGTGGGCCGCCGCCGGATTCACGGTCGTCGACGAGCGCGGGAACAGCGGATCCATAGCGTGAGCCCCCTGATCCTCGCGCTCGTGGCCGGGGCCGTCATCGGTCTGGCCCTCGGTGCCCTCGGCGGTGGCGGCAGCGTCCTCACGGTTCCCGCGCTGATCTACCTGCTCGGGTTCTCACCGGTGTCGGCGACCACGGCCGGCCTGATCATCGTCGCCGCCACCTCCGCGACCGCGCTCTACGCCCACGCGCGGGACGGCAACGTGGCCTGGAGGACCGGCGCGCTGTTCGCCGCGGCCGGCATCGTTCCGGCGGTCCTCGCCGGAGCCGCCGCCGGCCACCTCCCGGCAGCGGCACTCACCACGGCGTTCGCGGTCGTCGCGGCGCTGGCAGCCGTACGGATGCTGCGGCCCTCCGGCGCCGAGCCGCCGGAGCGCATCCGGCCCGCCGGCGCTGCGGGAGCGGGCGCCGGGCTCGGAGCCGTGACGGGCTTTCTCGGCGTCGGCGGAGGATTCCTCGCGGTTCCGGCGCTGGTGGGCGTCCTGGGTCTGCGTATGAAGCAGGCCGTGGGCACCAGCCTGCTGGTCATCACCGTCAACTCCCTCGCCGCGTTGACCGCGAGAGCGGGAACCGGTGGCGATCTGCGATGGGAGGTGATCGCCCCGTTCACCGGAGCCGCGGTCCTCGGCGCCTGGGACGGAAAGCGGCTCGCGTCGAAGATCACGGGCCCCACCCTTCAGAGGGTGTTCGCTTTCGTACTGCTGGGGGTCGCGGCCTTCATGCTCGTCGACGCGATCGCCTGAGGCCACGGCCCGCCGCGCGCCCCCGACCGGGCAGGGCCGGCCAGGCGGGCCGGCCCGATCCCGACCTGGCCGGGCGGACCGGTCGACCAGGTCGGACAGCCGACCGATCCCGACCAGGTCGGACAGCCGGCCGGGCCTGGCCGCCGCGGGTCAGGCCAGGGAGAGGAACAGCTTCTCCAGCCGGCCGCGCATCTCGTCACGGTCCTCACCGGAACGCATGCCGTTCTCCGTCTCGGTCAGGCACTGCTGGAGACCGGTGGCGATGATCGCGAACCCGGCCCGGTCCAGCGCGCGCGACGCGGCTGCCAGCTGGGTGACGACCTCTTCGCAGTCGCGGCCCTCCTCGATCATCCGGATCACCCCGGCGATCTGCCCCTGAGCCCGGCGCAGCCGGTTCAGGACCGCCTTCAGCTCCGCACCCGCCAGATCAAGCTCCATCATCACTCCTCATGAGATACCCCCAGGGGTAATGTACTCCCCTCGGTGGGGGCACCGTCGAAGGAATGCGGCCCCGGGCCGCCGCTCCCAGTATCGGCCTCCGTCGCACCGGCCCCGCGCGGAGGCCGGAGGCGTACTCCATCCCCACCGCGCCGGGCGTTCCCGGCATGCGGGAACGGCCTGGAACAGGGGGTGCGCACCCCAGGGGCGAGTTCAAGCCACCCGCACGACCGACTCCGGTCACACAGGCCCCTCCGGCGACTGCATCGCAGCCCGTTTCACCAGCGACAAGCAACCGGCAGCGGGGCTCTGTACCGGCGCTTGTCCCACGTCGGGACGCGGCGTTCACAGGGCCGAAACACTGCGGGATCAGGCGCGTTTCAGCCAACCACTTCGCCGCCTCATGACATGCACAGGGCACAAGTGCCAAAGTTCCATCGCACGCCGCACCCCCCTTTTCGGCGCCCCGCCGGCTGCCCCAACCCGTCGGGTCGGCCCCCACAAGAAGGAGCTCCTGTGACCCACTTCTACGCGCGTCACAAGCGGACCACTCTGGCGATCGCCACCGCTGTCGCCGCCGGATCCCTGCTCGCCACCGGTATGACCACCGGTGCCGCGGCCCGGACCGCTGCGCTCCCCGCCGGCGCGCCTGCCCCGCTCGCCGGCTCGCCCCTCCAGCTCTCCGCCTCCGCCCGCACCGCCCTCATCCAGCAGGCCGACGCCGCCACGGCGGAGACGGCACAGGAGATAGGTCTCGGCGCACAGGAGAAGCTGCTCGTCAGAGACGTCGTCAAGGACGTCGACGGCACGGTTCACACGCGGTACGAGCGCACGTACAACGGCCTTCCGGTCCTGGGCGGTGACCTCGTCGTGCACGAGACCAAGGCGGGGAAGGCCGAGGGCGTCACCAAGGCCACGAAGGCGGCCATCAAGGTCTCCTCCCTCAAGCCGACGATCGCCGCCTCGAAGGCCGAGAAGCAGGCGGTCGCCGCCGCCGAGGCCGCGGGCTCGGAGAAGACCGCGGCCGACCAGGCGCCCCGCAAGGTCGTCTGGGCCGCCACCGGCGAGCCGACCCTCGCCTACGAGACCGTCGTCGGTGGCCTCCAGGACGACGGCACCCCGAACGAGCTGCACGTGATCACCGATGCCGCCACCGGCGAGAAGCTCTACGAGTACCAGGGCATCGAGACCGGTACCGGCAAGAGCCTCTACTCGGGCACGGTCACCCTCAACACCACCCTGTCGGGCTCGACGTACAACCTGACGGACGGCACGCGCGGCGGTCACAAGACCTACAACAAGGCGCACGCCAGCACCTCCTCCGCGGGCACCCTGTTCACCGACGCCGACGACGTCTGGGGCACCGGCGCCGCCTCCAGCTCCACCACCGACCAGACCGCGGCCGTCGACGCCGCCTACGGCGCACAGAAGACCTGGGACTTCTACAAGAGCACCTTCAACCGCAGCGGCATCAAGAACAACGGCGTGGCGGCGTACTCCCGGGTCCACTACGGCAACGCCTACGTCAACGCCTTCTGGGACGACAGCTGCTTCTGCATGACCTACGGCGACGGCTCGGGCAACACGCACCCGCTGACCTCGCTGGACGTGGCGGGCCACGAGATGAGCCACGGCGTCACCTCCAACACCGCGGGCCTCAACTACTCGGGTGAGTCCGGCGGCCTGAACGAGGCGACGTCCGACATCTTCGGCACGGGCGTCGAGTTCTACGCGGCGAACTCCTCCGACGTGGGCGACTACCTCATCGGCGAGGAGATCAACATCAACGGTGACGGCACACCGCTGCGCTACATGGACAAGCCGAGCAAGGACGGCGGCTCGAAGGACTACTGGTCCTCGACCCTCGGCAACCTCGACGTGCACTACTCGTCGGGTGTCGCGAACCACTTCTTCTACCTCCTCGCGGAGGGCAGTGGCTCCAAGACCATCAACGGGGTCAGCTACAACTCGCCGACCTACAGCGGTTCCGCGGTCACCGGGATCGGCCGGGCCAAGGCACTGCAGATCTGGTACAAGGCGCTGACGACGTACATGACGTCGACGACCAAGTACTCGGGCGCGCGCACGGCCACGCTCTCGGCGGCGTCGTCCCTCTACGGCTCCACCAGCACCGAGTACAAGGCTGTCGCCGCTGCCTGGACCGCGGTCAACGTCAGCTGACCCGGAGCAGGGCGGCCCTCCTCCCCGACACCCGCGACTGACGTCGCCGCACGGCGTCTTCGCTCGATCGGTTCGACACGTCCGGCGTTCCCGCCGACCTCATGGCGCCCGGCCCGGGCCTGCTCTCCACCCCGGGCCGGGCGCCTCGGCCATGCGCAGCCGTCGGCGGGCAGGCGCGCTCACCTCCCGGGGACCCGGTGCAGGCCGGGGCGCGCAGGGCGGGCGCACGGGCCGCTCAGGGCGTGCGCATCAGGTTGCGGAGACTGGCGACGAGAGCCGGAACATCGCGCTCGACCTCGCCCGGAGCCGCGTCCTCGGACGGCTCCGGCTTCCGGTGCGCCGTGCGGCAGGGCTTGCAGAGGCCGTCCGGGAGGGCGGCGGCCGGGCCGGGGCGACCGCAGTCGGTGCACTCCACCAGGAGGCCGCGCACGGGGGTGCCGGGCGGGAGGCCCCAGGTCGGTGCGGGTGCTGCGGGCAGGTGGGGCGGCATCTTGTCGGTGAGGCGGCGGCGCACCAGGCCGACGGGTGATCCGATGCGCTCGGGCAGCCCGGCGGTGAGCGCCGAGGTCAGGTAGTCGGCGCTGACACCGCGTGCGAACCAGGCGGCGGCGAGGGGTTCCAGCGCGGCGCAGTCGGCGGCGGAGAGCGCCAGGCGCGGCTCGCGGCGGCCGAGTTCGGCGAGGACGAGACAGGCGGGGGACGGGGCTGCGACTGCCGTGGGGCCGGCTGCGTCCGACTCGTCCCGCGGCGGGTTCGGGGAGGTTCGCATGGTGATATCCGCCTGCGCGCCGCGCTGTCGGGGCAGGATCGGCTCGGCGGATCGTACGGGCGCCTGCTCCGGACCGGTGGACGCCTCGCCCGCCAGCGTGGCGGTCCACCACTCGTTGTCGTGGGCGGTGCGGGACCAGTAGGTGAGCGTCACCCACCGGCATGCGCCGTCCCCTTCGACCCGGCAGCGCACGCGGCGCAGGTGACCGGCGACGGCGAGGGCGCGCAGGGCTGTGCCGATGGCCATCTGGCCGTACAGCGGAAGGTCCTTGGCCAGCGACTTGATGTCCATCGCGGCGCCGTCGGGCAGGTGGTCGACATACCCGGCGACATAGCGTTCCCGCTCGGGCAGGGAGGCGAAGGCGCCTGCACCGGAGGGGCCTTGGGCCGGGACGGTCTGCTTGCCGTAGCCGGTGTGGGCCTTGCGGTAGGGGCGGGAGGCTGCGGGGGCGGGCGGGGCGGAGCTAAGGTGCTGGATAGCCACGAGATCGTCTTTCTTGAGTAGCGATCTTGGGTCAGACCCCGGCCGGTGCGCCTAACACCGCGTCGGGGTCGTCTCGTTGTGGGCACCGTAAGCAGTCGCGACTCTCCGCTGCAACTCGATCACGATTAGTCATACTTGCTGGCCGTGACGGGGAGGGGAGGGGAGGGGGGCAGGTTTTCCCAAAAGCCCTTACCTACCTCCCGGATGAACAACACCGCTCGAATCCCGGAGCCCGACGCCCGACCCTCGGAACCCGAAGCTCGAGCGCCGGTCCGGGGCCCCTCCGAGGGCACTCGAACGAGTGAGGGAGGGCACGGCAACGCTCGAACCCCGAGATTCGAGATCCGAGCGCCGGAAAGAAAGACCGCATGACCACGCCACGGTCGGGGAGCGAACTCGACGACTCCTGATAGCCCTCCCCCGCGACTTGATCTGCCGGCTACCGACGCTTCAGGACACGCCAGTCGCGGCCCGGCTTCGGGATCTTCACCTCGTCCGCCGCCCGACGGTCCTCGTCATGGATGACCTCACCCGTGATGACCTCACCCGTGATGACCTGGCCCCCGACCGGCCTGGCGAGTTCCAGGCCGGACAGATGCGCCTTGAGCCTCTTCGACATGGGGCGGAACGTCGCAAAGGTGAGCCCGCCGGACACCGCGGCCCCGACGAGGGGAATCGCCTTCGAGACGGACTTGGCGAAGGTCTGCTTCGTCATCTCCACACCGAGGTACTGGGCGACCTTCTTCACGATCGGATAGACGACACCGTGGGTCAGCGCCTTCTGGGGCAGCTTCTTGGCCATCTGCTCGGAGAGCATCCCCGCCACCTTCCCCACGGCGGCGTTCGCGGACTGGGTCCCGAACATCACGCCGACGAAGAGCGTGAGCACTCCCTTGGTGTCGTCATCGAGATCGTCGTTGTCGGCGGAGAACAGATCGGGCCAGCTGTAGAGGTAGGCGAGCTTCTGCGAGATGCGCAGCATGTGGCCGACGTACTGGGCCAGATCGGCCGGCACCGTGGCGGGCAGGGCGAGGACTCCAGGAAGACCGGCAGCCGCGGAGAGCGCGCTCACCTTGGCCGTCTCGTAGCGGATGGAGGCGTCGGCCACCCTGTCCAGAACATCAAGGGGGATGCCCGCCGCCGCGGGGGTCTCCTCCATCGCCTGGCGCAGTTGATCCTCCGAGCAGTGACGGGCCAACGCCGCCCGGAGGTACGCCTCCCGGTCGACCCGCACACCCGGAAGCCTTGCCGCGCCCGCCAGAAGAGCGGAGAAGCGGGACTCCGCGTTCTCGCTCATTTCGCCCGTGACCATGCCAGGAAAGTACAGCAGCGGGGTGACCCGTATCCCTCGAATCGGTCATCGTGATCGCGGATCGGCGCCGCGGGAGAAGGACTCCCCGTCTCCGCAGAGGGACGCCCTGCGATAATTCACGGCTGTGACCAGCGAGAACAACACGAGAACGGGAGCCGGGACCGGCCCCGCACTACCGGAGAGACGCCCGGTCCGGTCCTGGCAGGACGCCGAGCACAATGCGGCGGCCTGGATGCGGTACTGGGGCTACGCCGACGCACAGGCCAAGCCCGGCGGGCCCGACGGCGGCATAGACGTGCGGTCGGCGCGCGCGCTCGGTCAGGTGAAGTACGTCGCGGCGGCCGTGGGCCGCCCGGAGCTGCAGCTCCTCTTCGGTGCCCGTGGCCGCCTGCTGGACCGCCAGTTGCTCTTCTTCACGGGCAGCAGCTACGCCGCACCCGCCCTCCGGTACGCCCTCGAGAACGACATCGCCCTGTTCGTGTACGGCCTCGACGGGTCGATGGAAGCGCGCAACGCCCCGGCGCGGCGCATCATGGACCGCGCCCGGGCCGCGGAGTCCGCACGCGCGGCCGAGGCGCGGGCCGGGAGCCGGGGACGACGGCCGGTCGGACAGACGCGACCCGTCCCAGGAGCAGCACAGGCCCCCGAGGCCGACCGCCAGGAGGCGCTCCGGCGGTTCGCGGCGGCGGCCCGTGACGCGGCGACAGACAGACGGCCCACGACCGAGGGGCGACCGACGAGCGCACCGGGACCGGCACCGGCACCGGGAGCCGTCGCACCCGAGAGCACCACCCGCACGTACTCCGCCGCCCGGGACGCCGCCACCGTGGAGGAGCGGAACACACGCGCGCCCTCCCCTGCCACCCCCCACCCCGCCGCGGGCACCGGCCCCGCTCCGGGCGGGCGCGTCGCGGTCTCTCCGGGGTACGGCTCCCAGGGCCCCGCCACCCCGCCCCACGGCCCGCATCCGCTGCCCGCCGCACCGAAGGAGCGGCGTCCCGGGACCGAGCGGATGCTTCTCGGCCTCTTCCTGGCTTTCGTCGCGCTGATCCTGCCGATGGGGGATTCGTACACCCCGCAGCCCGGCCGGGTCGTCTCGACGGTCCTCATGCTCGTCGTCCCCTGCTGGCTGCTGACGTGGGGCGCCGTCACGAAGTCACGGCGGCGCTTCTGGCCGGTCGGGCTGAGCCTTTTCCTGCTGCACCTGTCCCTGGCGTGGGCGACCAACGCGCAGCTGTGGCAGGGCGACGCCTCCGACCTGCTCCTGCCGACGCTTCCGATGGCGCTGTGCCTGCTGACGTCCACGCTGCTGATCCGGTGGCACGCCCGCACGGGTGAGGCGGACGGGCGGTAGGCGTCCGCCACGGTCGCGGTGTCACTCCGGATCGTTCCGGGTGCCCCTCCCGACGCCCCGCCCCATACGTTCTCCACGGCGCCCGTAAGACCGACGCGTCCGGAGACCGGGAGCAGCGATGCCGACGACTGTCACCACCGACCGCCTCTCCGCACCCGCCGCCGCGCTCAGGCCTCAGGAGCGCCAGGTGCTCTCCGCGGTCGGCTGCGGCCTGCGGGACGACGAGATCGCCGCCGCGCTCGCCCTACCCGAGGACGCCGTGGCCGAGCATCTCGCGGGGATCCTGCGCAAGCTCGGGCTGCGCGACCGTACCGCTGCCGTCGTCCACGCCTTCGACTGCGGTCTGGTGGTCCCCGGACGTGGCCCGCGCACCCGGTACGTGAGGCCGGTGCGTGGGGCCGCCGCCGTACGGGCGGCGGAACCGAGGGTGCGGATCTCCCTGCTCGGACCGCTGCGGGCATGGCGGGACGGGCGGCCTCTGGACCTGGGACATCTGCGCCAGCAGGCCGTGCTGGCGGCCCTGGCCCTGGGCGCGGGGCGGCCCCTCAGCAGGCAGGAACTCCTCGACGACGTATGGGGGGTGGAGACACCGGCCGCCAACGTGGTGCCGGTGTACATCTACAGGTTGCGCAAGGCGCTGCGCGCCGGGGACGGCACGGACCCGGTCATCGAGCGCGGGCCTCGTGGCTACCGGCTGGTTCCCGGCGCGGTCGAGGTGGACGTGGCACGCATGGAGGAACTGGTCGTTGGCATCGCGAAGGCCGCTCGGGCGGGCGGACCGCACGAGACTGTCCGCCTCTGTGCCCGGGCGCTGGAACTGTTCCGCGAGGAACCGCTGGCCGGTCTGCCGGGGCCGCTCGCCGAACTGGAGCGGCTGCGGCTCACCGAGCGCAGGATCGCCATCGCGCGCCGGAAGGTGCAAGGGCTGCTGCGCCTGGGCCGGGACACGGAGGCGATCGCCGAACTGTTCTCCCTGTCCGCAGCACACCCTCTCGACGAGCCGCTCGCCGCGATGCTGATGCACGCGCTCCAGCGGAACGGCCGCCAGGCCGACGCCCTGACGGTGTTCGAGCGCGCCCGCCGCTGCCTCGCCGACGATCTGGGGGTCTCTCCGAGCCGGATGCTGCGGGAGACGCACCGGATGATCCTGCGAGGTGACGAAGCCGGCCCGGGGACCCTCCCCCCGGCCGGATCCGTCACGGGCGCCTGATCACCAGGAGGCCGGATACCAGGCGCCGTTGTACCAGGTCTCGTTGGCGCTGTCGTTGTGGTGATCCATGTTGAAGTCGTTGGGGTAGTTGTTGACGTGGTTGGCCGGGTACGTCCAGATGCCGGCCGACTCGTCGCAGACGTAGTCCCAGTGGCAGATCGTCTTGACCGGCACGTTGCCGTAGAACGTGTCGGCTCCGGCGAGCGGTGCGCCGATGATCCCGCCGAACGGCACCGATCCCCCGCTCGCGCCGGGGCCGCCCTGGCGCTTGGGGTCCGCGATCAGAACGGCGTTCACGTTGCCGAAGGTCTGCCAGTTCTCGGTGACCCAGGTGTGCACCACCGCGGCGCCCAGGGAGTACCCGCCCATCTTGACGTGCTGGCCCGGGCACACGGCACGCTGGTCACGCACCAGCCGGTTCAGCTCGTTGACGCCCGCACGGGCGCTGGCGCCGTTGGGGATCTGGGTGGGGTACCCGACGTGCTGCTGGATGTTGCCGGTGAAGCCGTCGTTGTTCCACGAGCTTCCCGTGCCGCCGACGACGATCGTGTACGTGCCCCCGCACGGAGCCGCAGTCTCCGCCGCCTGCGCCGTGGACGCCTGTGCCACCGAAAGGCCTGCCGTCAGCAGAAGTCCGGCCACCGCGGCCGTCGTCCTCTTCACTCGCATTCGCTTCTCCCCTGTGTGGTGCCTACGCCTCACGACCTTGGCAGGGGCCGATGACATGGCGATGAAACGCGTGGCAGGCCCGATTCCATCGGCATTTCATCGGTGCTTCCTACTGTCGGCCGCCGACGACCGGACCGCACGACGGAAGGCACACCATGGCGAGACGCGGCTTATCCCGCATATTCACCGGACTGGCTCTGATGGCCGGTGTCTGGGCATTGATCCTCGGAACGACCGCATCGGTCTCGTTCGCCCGCACCGGCCCTGTTCCGGGGCAGGGCGACGACCGGTCCGGTGTCTCCCACTACTTCGCCGGCCCGGAAGGCCTGGCCATTCCGACCGAACCGTGCGATCCCGCCGGGCCGTCGGCCACCGACGGCATCATGGCCGGCCAGCTGAACCCGCAGCTCGGCACGAAGATGGCGGGCTATCTGGACGCGTACAAGATGTCCTGCGCGCGGATGGTCACCCAGGCGGTGAAGGACCGGGGGCTGAACCCGAGAGCCGCCGCGATCGCCATCGCCACGATCATCGTGGAAACCAGCATGAACAACTACTCGCAGGCCGTCGACCACACCAGCATCGGGCTGTTCCAGCAGCAGGACTGGTGGGGCACCCGGGAGCAGCGTCTGAACCCGGCCTACGCCACGAACGCCTTCCTCGACGCCATGGAACGGGTGTACCCGGGCGGCTCGTGGAACACCGCGCCGATCGGTGACGTGTGCTGGCGTGTCCAGCAGCCACGGGAGGACCTGCGCCACCTGTACGGGATCGAGGCAGGCGACGCCACGCTGATCGCCAACTCCCTGTGGGCGGGCACGAGCACGGGCCCCGAGCATCCGTACGGCTCCGGCCGGGTGGTGTCCGGGCGGTCCGCGGACGGACGGCTCGAAGCGTTCGCCGCCGGCGCCGACGGCGTCCATCACGCCTGGCAGACCACCGTGAACGGCGACTGGTCGACGTGGCGCTTCGTCGGCGGCCCGCGCGACGCCCAGTTGGCCGTGGCGCCCAACGCGGACGGGCGGCTCGAGTTGTTCGCGCTGTCGGACAGTACGTTCGACCACATGTGGCAGACCGGGCCCAGCGCCGGGTGGTCCGCCTGGGAGAACTTCGGCACCGGGGGACATCGTCTGGCCGCGGGCAACAACGCCGACGGCCGTATCGAGGTGTTCGCGTCCAACACCGAGGGTGTGTTCCACCGCTGGCAGACCGCGCCGAGCGGCGGCTGGTCCGGGTGGGAGGGCACGCACGGGGGCCCGGCGGACGCGCGTCTCGCCATGGAGACCGCACCGGACGGGCGGCTGGAGGTCTTCGCGCTGTCCGACTCGACGTTCGAGCACCTCTACCAGAGCGGCGTCAACGGCGGATGGTCCGCCTGGGAGAACTTCGGCACCGGAGGTCGCTCCGTCACGGCGAGCCACAACCGGGACGGCAGGCTGGAGGTGTTCGCCTCCAACGCCGACGGCGTCTTCCACCGCTGGCAGACCAGCCCCACCACCTGGTCGGCATGGACCGGCACCGGCGGGATCCGCGACGCCGAGCTGACCACGTCACGGACGGTCGACGGACGGGTCGAGGTGTTCGCGATCAACGACACGACGGCGAGCCACGCCTGGCAGACCGCTCCCGACGCGGCGTTCTCGCAGTGGGAGACCTTCGGTGGCGGGGGCACGTCGATCGGCGCGGCCAACAACGCCGACGGCCGCATCGAGGTGTTCGGTACCAGCCACGCAGGGGTCTACCACCGGTGGCAGACCGGCTTCGCCACCTGGTCGCAGTGGGCCTGGCTGAACGATTCCGGGCCCGCGGTCACCTGAGGGGCGGTCCGGGTGCGGTGAGTTCAGCGCGCACCTCCGCCGTCGTCCCGCAGGCCGGTCCAGTGGCCGGGGACGACGGCGGACGCTGTCCGTCAGGCCGCGAACTCCCTCTCCAGCCTGGGGATCAGGTCACGGAGGTCCTGTTCCCAGCAGCCGCCGTTGTGGCCACCGTCGCACCGGGTGCCCCAGGCCGCCCCGTCGCCGTAGTTGACGTAGTAGTAGGACATGCCGAGGGCGTCCATGGCCGCCTTGACGTTCTTGGCCGCGCCCGCGACCCAGAACTCCGGTTCGAGGGGCGAGCCGCCTCCGTCACCGACGTAGACGGACACTCCGACTCCGGCTTCGGCCAGTACGCCCATGTGCTGCGAGGGGTCGACCTCGTTCCACCGCCAGTCGGCGTTGAACACCGGGTAGGGCGAGCCGAACGCGGCGTCGCTGTCGACACCGGGCTTGTACGGGGAGTCGTTCGGGTCGCAGGTTCCGGACGCCGAGGCGCAGATCGCGCCCGTCGCGTCGATGAGGGAGGCGACGACGGCCAGCCGGAGGTCCATGGACCTCACCGACATGTCGATGTCCCCCGACAGGGACGCGGTGTGGCTGAACAGGTCGGGGCGGGCCTGGGCGTAGTGGAAGGCGCCGAAGCCGCCCATGGAGACGCCGGCGATGGCCCTGGCCTTCTTGGTGGGGATGGTCCGCAGGTTCGCGTCGATGAACGGGATCACCTGCTTCAGGTGGAAGTTCTCCCAGTTCTGGGCGCCGGCCGCGGTCCTCTGGTTGAGCCAGTTGGCGTACCAGCCCCGGGCGCCGCCGTCCGGGACGACGGTGATCATCTCGTCCGACATCGACAGGGCCGGGTAGTTCTGCTGGACCGGGTCGTCGGGCGAGCCGTGCAGGAAGTACAGCACCGGGTAGCGCCGGCCGGGATCGTCGTAGTAGCCGTCCGGCAGAATGATCTTGATGTGCTGCTCGCCCGCGACCTCGGGCGTGGTGACCGTGAGGTAGAAGTTGTCGGCGCTCCCGGTCGCCTCGCCGACCCGGGTCAGGCCGAAGCCGTCCGCCATGGGCGGCGGCGTGGAGCTCTTGTCCTCGGCCTGCGCCGGGCCCGGCGGCGCGACCACGGCCACGGCCACGGCCAGGGCGGCGAGCATCCATGCCGTCGCCGGCCTCCACCAACTGGCTTTCCTTGTCACTGTGTTCCCCCTTGTGAATGTGTAGGCACGCTCAGTCGAGAACCTTGATCAGCAGGTCCGGTGAAGCCGCGATCTGCTCCTCCGTGAACCGCCCGGTCACCCATCCGCCGGCCGAGAACAGCTTGGTCTGGTCGGCGTGGTGCGGCGACTCCGGGTCGGCCGACTGGGAGTAGGCCAGGACGGAGAAGGCCTGCGGAGGACCCTCCGCGGTGAACCGCACCTGTTGGACGAAGCTCGATCCGAAGACGACGTCCTGTGTTCCGTCGACCTGGCCGGGAGTGATGACGTTCAGCACCCCCAGTTGGCCGATGGAGCCGTGGACCGGGATCTGCTCACCACCGCGGGTGACCTTCTGGACGTCCGAGAGCGGGGCGTCCAGCGGGACACCCGCCTTGCGCAGCGCCAGTACGGCGCGGCCGAACGCGTCACGGACGGCGGAGTTCCCGGTGTCCAGCGAGTTGGGCGTGTGCACCGGGTCCTTGGGATCGAAGGGGACCCGCCACGGCAGTTTCGCGACTCCCTGTCCGTTCAGCAGAAGGGACCAGTAGTTCGCGAAGAGCCACGATCCCCGGCTGTCCGACGTGTAGTCGTGGCTCTTCCAGGCGGCGAGGACCGGGCAGGCCTCGCTGACGTTCACCAGGTTGCCGTCCACCAGGATGAGGCCGAAGGCCACGTTCCGGCACATGGTCACCGTGGCGTCGAGGGCGAGGTCGGCCGCCCTGCTGTTGTCGGCGAACAGCAACTGCCCCATGGTCTCGGGGGTGAAGCCCTTGCCCGGCAGGCCGTCGGTCCCGTTGATCCGGTTCTGCGCGGTCAGGATCAGCTCCTGGGTACGCAGGGACCGGGGTGCCGAGGTGTCGCCCATCACCCGGGGATAGGTCAGCGGCTGCGCGGGGTTGGCGAGCCAGGGGCTGTCGTTGGCGTTGCCCGCGAAGTCGGTCCGGATCAGGCGTGGTTGGTCCTTCGGATCCAGCAGTCCAGGGGCCGCGGCGTCCGGGTCGTCGGGCCAGTCGCACGCGCTGCGCTTGCCGTCGAGGATGGAGATCGGCGGCACGTTCGACAGCGGGAGCGCCTGGTCGAACAGCAGCTTGCCGGTCTCGGTGAGGCACGACCGCGCGTGGGCGTCGGTGATGTTCGGGGTGGCCTGGATGTCCGCGTAGAGCGCGTTGCCCGTGCGGTCGGAGGCGACGGTGTTGAAGAACGGGACGCCCTGTGTGGTCTCCAGGATGCCGACCACGTCGTGGACGTCCCGGGCCTGGTCGAGGCCGAACCAGGTGTTCAGCGCACGCAGGTTGTGCATGTTCACGTCGCGCACCGCGTGCGCGCTGACCACCCAGGGCAGCGGGACGCCCTGCATCGACGTGGTGACCGGGCCGTAGCGGGTGGACCACAGGGTCCTGGTGACCGTGGAGAGGGTGCCGCCCGGCTCCAGCACCTCGACCTCCACCCGCTGCGAGGTCATCCGCTCCCAGGCTCCGTCGACCAGGTACATGGTCGGGTTCAGCGGATCGACCTGTACGTCGAACAGCCCGAAGGGGGCCACCGTGGCGACGGTGTGGCTCCAGGCGACGTCGTCGTTGTGCCCGATGTTCACGGCGGGAAGCCCCAGCAGGCTCGCCCCGGAGACGTTGACCTTGCCCGGGATGGTCAGCTGGCTCTGCCACATCCGGTTCTTGCCCTGCCACGGGAAGTGCGGGTTGGCCAGCAGCATGCCGGTACCACCGGACACCCCCTGCGAACCGACGGCCAGTGCGTTGCTTCCCATGCTGTCCCGACGGCTCGAGGCCATCGCCTCACGGACCTTCGCCGCGGTCCTCCCCGGTGTCGACCGTGGCTGCGCGGCGTCCGCCCCCACCGCGGGAGCGGCGTTCACCTGGCCGTCGAGCAGGGGGTCGGCGCTGCCCATGATGATCTCGGCGTGCGCGTGCCGGTAGACGTCCAGCTCCGTGATCGGCCGTACCCAGGCGGCGCCGCGGCACGCCGGGTCGGAGATGTTCTCCGCGCCCGTCTCGGCCAGGTACCTGTTGTATCCCCGGACGTAGCCGCGAATGGCCTCCTCGACCTCCGGCTCCGGGCCGTCGGGGGCGGGCTGGTCCAGCAGTCGCTCCACCACCCTGTCGTCCTTGATCCGCTGGAAGTACAGGTCGCTGTTGAGGTTGCTGGTGCTGTTCTGGGTCTGGCCGGGGCTCGCCCTGCCGTCGGGCCCCAGATAGCGGGACCGCTGGGCGTCGACCATCAGGTAGGTGTCGGCGAGGGTGCAGATGTTGTCCTTGGCCGCCGCGTATCCGTAGCCCGTCCCCAGCCCTTCCCAGTCCGAGGCGATGATGTGCGGAATCCCGTACTCGGTCCAGCGGATCGTGGGCTCGTCCGGGCCGGGTGCCGTCCCGGTCCCCCCGGCCGCCGGACCGCCGGCCGCCAGCGTGCTCATCACCGCCACCGCGGCCACGACCGCCATCGGCAGTCTCGCCCTGCGTCTCCTCCGTGCCATCGCTGTCCTTCCCCTGTCGTACGGGCCGTCGCCCGAAGGCGGCCACGCTAGGGACGGGCGATGAAATCCCGATGACCGGTGGCGAGCGCCCACTAACCGACGTGCGCCCGTCTGTCATTCCGTAACCTTCCGGGGTCTTCGGGAGCCGCCCTGTTGCTAGCTTCCGTACCGCCCGACCGCACGGCCCCGACCGACCGTCCCACTCACCCCGAGACCGCCAAGGGGAGGAACACTCGTGCTTCCAGGGCTTTCCCGACGTGCACTGACCTGGTCCCTCGCGTCAGCGGCGGCCGTACTGCTGCCGTGGACACCTCTGCCGGCCGCTCCCGCCGCAGCCGCCGGCACCGCCGCCGCAGCAGCCTGTCCGGCCGCCGGTTTCGTGTCCCAGCACTTCCACGACGGACATAACGGCACCGACATCGCCAATGTCGTGGGGACACCGATCTACGCCGTCGGCGACGGCGAGGTGACCATCTCCGGCTACGAGAGCGGTTACGGCCAGTGGATCCGGGTCCAGCACGCCGACGGCCGGATCTCCGAGTACGGGCACATGATCCGGCGGGACGTCTCCGTCGGCGACCGCGTGACGGCGGGCCAGCAGATCGCCCTGATGGGTTCCGAGGGCCAGTCCACGGGTCCCCACCTCCATCTGCGGATCTGGGGAGACCGGTCCACCACCTACGGCATCGATCCCGAGGTCCACCTGGCGGAGCGCGGCGTGGTGCTTCCCTGCACCCCGGGCAGCGGTCCGCGGCCCGAACCCCTGGTGTACCCGTCCGAGTCGGGCCGGGTCGTGTCCGCGCGGTCGGCGGACGGGCGCCTGGAGCTGTTCGCCGCCGGAGCCGACGGCGTCCACCACGCCTGGCAGCGCGAGGTCAACGGCGACTGGTCGGAGTGGGAGTCGCTCGGCGGACCGGGCGACGCCGAACTCGCCGTCGCTCCGAACGCCGACGGCCGTCTCGAACTGCTCGCCCTCAACGGGGACACCTTCGAACACCGCTGGCAGACCAGCCCGTCCGGCGGCTGGTCGGGATGGGAGAACTTCGGCGGTGGCGGCCGGGACGCCGCGGCCGGTGTCAACGCCGACGGCCGTATCGAGGTGTACGCATCGGGCCCCGCCGGTCTCTTCCACCGGTACCAGCTCGCTCCGAACGGCGGCTGGTCGGGGTGGGAGCCCACCGGCGGCGGACCCGCCGACAGCCGGGTGGAGATGGGGAAGGCACCCGACGGACGCCTGGAGGTCTTCGCCCTCAACGGCTCCACCTTCCAGCACAGGTACCAGACCGCGCCCAGCGGCGGATGGTCACCGTGGACCGGATTCGGTGAAGGCGGGCACGACCTGACGGTCGACCACAACGCCGACGGCCGCCTCGAGGTCTTCGCGTCCGGCCCGGTCGGCGTGTTCCACAAGTACCGGACGGGCTCGGCGAACTGGTCGGGGTGGGAGCCCGTGGGCGGCCCCGCCGACTCGCAGCTCACCAGCGAACGCACCCCCGACGGCCGCGTCGAGGTCTTCGCGATGAACGGCACCACCGCCATGCACATCTGGCAGACCGGTGTGAACGCCCCGTACAGCGACTGGGTGGTGTTCGGCACCGGCGGTACCGAGGTGACCGCCACCTCCAACGCCGACGGCCGCATCGAGGTCTTCGGCACGAGCCACGCGGGCACCTTCCACAAATGGCAGACCGGCTTCGCCACGTGGTCCGACTGGCTCTGGCTCAACAACTCCGCCGGTCCCCCGGTCGGCTGACCCCTCCGAAGGAACTCATGCCCCCGCCCGGCGGGCCGTGGACGGCGTCATGGCACCGCTTCGGCACGGCGGCGGATCGGTTCTCGCCACGGTGAGGGGGCTTCGGGGCTCCGTTGACGGATCCGGGCGTCCCCTTCGCACCGCCCCTTCCGCCCGACCCGGCCCCCTGCCCTCCCTCGTGCGGTGACTTTCCCCACTGCGCGCGGCCCGGAAAGGGGCATCCGCAGACCATGGTGACCGGTTGCGCCGATGTGGCCGAAGTACGCCGGTGAACTCCCCCGCGAGATGAGTATCGTTCCGCTGGTCCGACAAGCGACGCGCGGGACGGGGGAGCGTTGAGCGGCGTAATCGTCCATCTGCCGCGGGAGAGCGGCGGCGCAGACGGCGAACCGCGTGCGGACGCGGTGACGTTACGGCTCGGCCCGGGCGAGGTCGCGCGCTTCGGGCGGGGCCCCGCGAGCGTCCCCGTCGAGCTGCGCCTCGACGATCCGGCGATCTCCCGGCTGGCCGGGGAGATCCGTGTGACCGACGACCACTGGCAGTTGACCAACCACAGCACCGCCCACAGCTACCTCGTGGAGAATCCGGAGGGAGCGGGCGAATACCTGAGGGTTCCGCCCAGGCGGATCGGGGCGCCCATCCCCTTCGAGTTCTCGCGCGTCGTGCTGCCCACACGCGGTGAGGCCACGGTCTCCTTCCAGGTGTTCGCTCCCGACCACCTCTATCTGGAACCGGACGCCATGGGCGTCCCCTGGGGGAACCGCACGGTCACCGCGTACTCCCTGAACGAGACGGCCACGTACTTCCTCGTCCTGGTCGCCCTCTGCGAACCGCGTCTGCGCGACCAGTCGCGCGTGGCGGTTCCCACCACTCCCCGGATCGTGGAACGTCTCAGCGGTCACCTCGCCTCCGGCGAACTGACCGCGCGGGCGGTCAGCTCGCACATCGACTACCTCGCCGAGGAGAAGCTGCGCGTCGGCGCCCCGGACAGCCCCGAGCCCGGCAGGAGCGACCGCCGCAACGGCAAGCGGGAGGAGATCGTCGGGCTGGCGCTGCGATTCGGGCTCGTGCGGGAGGAACACCTCGCGCTGTTGCCGCCCCTGGCGCGCACCGGCGGGCAGGAGCGGCAGGCCGCGCGATGAGCGCGGCGCGCACCACGGGGGACGACCGGACCGACGTGCTCCCGCCCGGCTGTCGCGTCGGGGACTGGGTGGTCACCCGGCTGATCGGGTCCGGCGGCTGGTCCACGGTCCATGCGGCGCGACCGGCCGGCCGGGGACCGGGCCGGAGCGGCTCGGCCGCCTCTCCCCCGGACCGGGGCGACGTCGCGCTCAAGATCATGCCGACCGCCGGTCTCTCGCCGCGCCAGGTGCGCAGCATCGTGGAGTCCGCGCGCCGCGAGGTCGAACTGGGCAGCAGGGCCGGGCACCCCCGGCTGATCGGCTTCCGGGAGTGGTTCGTCCTCGCCTCCCCCGAACGCCCCTCCCTGGAGGGCGCGATCGTGCTGGTCATGGAACGGGCCGCCGGCAGCCTGCGGGACCTGATCGACGCGGGGATGCCCGAGACGGACCGCGGCCGGCTGATCGCCGGCATCTGCGAGGGACTCGCCCATCTGCACCGGTCGGGCTGGGTCCACGCGGACCTCAAGCCGGAGAACGTCCTGCTGGGCAGGGACGGGTCCGTGAAGCTCTCCGACTTCGGCCTCGCCACCGAGCTGACGGGGACACACGGGTACGCGCCGCCCATGGGGACCATGGACTACTTCCCGCCCGAGCGATGGAAGGCGCCCCTCGGCGAACTCGGCGTACCGATCCGGCCGACCGTCGACATCTGGGCCCTGGGCGTCATCATCCACGAGGTGTTCGCGCCCGGCGTCCCGCTGTTCGCCGGGGCGACGCCGATGGCCCGGGGCGCCGCGGTCCAGGAGTACGGCGAGGGGCGTGCGGCGCTGCGCGTGGATCCTGCCGTTCCGCCGCTCTGGCGCGCGCTGGCCACCGACTGTCTGGCACCGACCCATCAGGCCCGCGCCCGCCACACGGCGGAGAGCCTGCTCGCCCGGATGACCACCGCCCACCGGCGGACGCGCGTCGTGAGGGCGGGGCGGCGGGGCGGCCGTGCCCGCACCGCCGCGCTGGCCACGGCGCTGTGCGGGGTGAGCGTCGCGGCCCTGTGCTCGGACACCGCGAGGACCGCCCCGGGCGCACCGCCCGGCCTGGTCCGGGTGTACAACGCGGAACGGGGCTGCCGGGAGCCGGTCGACCTGGACCTGCGGTGCAGTCTGGGTCTGGCGGTCGATCCCCTGTTGCCCTACACGGCGGAGAACGTCGTACCGACCAGGGTGTGGCACGGCGACGTCCTCACGACCGACTGTCAGATGCACGGCGGGGACCCGGTCGTCGACGAGGAGGACCGGCAGTCCACCCGTTGGTTCCGCATCCGCCTCCCGGCCGGCTCCGGGCCTTCCACGGCCTGGCTGCCCGCGGTACGCACCAGGGAGGTGCCGGCGCTGCCGGAGTGCCGCTAGCCCTGGAGCCCCGTGGCGCTCAGCGGGCTGTCCCGGCGCAGACCTCGGCCTCGGTGAGGTAGCGCTCCACGGGACCCAGGGTGAGCATGCCGCCCGCTGCGCCCGCGTGCTCGGCCCGTGCGCCGCGCAGCGCTGTCGCCGCGCGAGCCGCGACGTCGGGCCGGTCCAGGGCGGCTGCGGCGTGCGCGGTGAGGCACCAGAGCGCTTCCTGCATGTGGTCCCCGGGCGGTTCGGGTGCGGCGGCGAGTGCGGCACGGGCCTCCTCGGCCCGGTCCTGCGCGAGCAGGACGAGCGGTGCCGCCCAGGGCAGGTACGGCCCCCAGTCGAGGCCGGGGTCGGTGGGCGCGGGGCGACCGTGCAGCAGGCGCAGGCCGAGCAGGGCGAGAGGGAGCAGGCCGCGGTGCAGCCCCGGCATACCGGATGTGGCCAGGTCGCCGTCGGCGGCGCGGTAGGCGGCCGCGGCCGTCGCGGCGGTGGGGCCGCCGGGTTCGGTGCTGCGAGCCGCGGTGACGCGGGCACGGAACCACGCGGTGAGGACGGGAACGAGCGGGGATTCGTGGGCGGCGGCGAGCGCCTCCGCCGCCGCGGCGTGCTCGGCTGCCGTACCCAGCTCACCGAGCGCCGACGCCGACTGCAGGCGCACGAGGTGTCCCAGGATCGCGAAGGCCGGCAGCCCATGATGGCAGGCCACGCTGAGGAGTTCGGCGCCTGTCTCGTCTCGCCGCGCGGCGAGGCCAGGGCGGGTGAACGACTGCAGGAACACGCCGTTGAGCGCGAAGGCGAGCAGCGCGGGATCCTTCAGATCCCGTGCCAGGGCTTCGGCAGCGCGTGCGGCCGTGTGCGCGGTCTCGAGGGCGGCGCCGGTGGTGTCGGCGCTGCGGCTCTCGGTGGCGACGGTCGCGAGGAGCCGGGCGCGCAGGTCGGCGGGGCCGTCGGGGCCGATCCGGCGGAGGGTGCGTTCGGCCGCGGCGACGACGGCACGTGCCTGGTCGGGGTCGTCGGCGCGGCTCCAGATCGCGGGGACGTCGTAGGCGCCGATGACGCGCGCGGTCAGCGTGACGTCTCCGGTGCGTTCGGCGGCGACGATCGCGGTCAGCCGGTCGCGTCGCGAGCCGACGAGCGCGTCGCCTCCGGCCAGTGCGAGGGTGCGGGCCACGTCCACGGTCGTGCGCGGGCCCAGGGGGGTCCGCGTCGTCGTCGAACCGGTCGGACCCTGCTCTCCCGGCGGATCCAGGTCGGGTGACCCGATGAGGATGTCGGTCTCCAGGCGCTGCATCCGGGGGCTGGGGTCCAGCCCCAGCTGTTCCACGAGCATCGTGCGGGCCCGGCGCAGGGTGGCCAGGGCTTCGGCCCGGCGCCCGTCGCGGTGGAGCGCGCGGGCCAGCAGACCCCAGGCCGGCTCGCGCCAGGGATGCTCGGCGACGTGGCCGGCCAGTTCGGCGGCCAGACCGGCCCCGCCCCCGGAGGCGAGAAGAGCGTCCGCCCTCAACTCCACTGCCTGAAGGCGCAGTTCCTCCAGCCGGAGACGTTCGTGCTCGACCCAGGACGAGCCGGGCAGGTCGGCGTAGGCCGGCCCGCGCCACAGGGCGAGCGTCTCGCCGAGGCCCGCCGCCGTGTCAGGAGACCGGCGGGCGGCGGTCAGGGCGTCCTGGAAACGGTGGGCGTCCACCGCTTCGCGCGGCAGACGCAGCAGGTATCCGGTCCCCTGGGTGACCAGGACCCTCGGCGGTGTGCGCGGCGGCCGGTCCGGTTCGACGGCACGGCGCAGCGCGGCGACGAAGGTGCGCAGTGCGCCGACGGCGCTGCTCGGAGGGTCGTCCCACAGCTCGTCGACCAGGGCGTCGGTGGTGACCATGCGGCCCTGGGCGGCCACGAGCCGGCCCAGCACCTCTCGGTGGCGTGGACCGCCGAGGCTGATCGGCCGGCCGTCGTCGTGCCACGCCTGTACCGCGCCGAGCACCTCGATCCGCATGCCTTCCCTCCTCTCCTGATCACACCCTAGGTCGGGTGTGGCAGGGGATCTCGGGCGACAGCCCCTGCCACAGCCGGGCGGACCGCGCGTCAGCGGGCCAGCAGGTCCTCGATCGCCGCCACGATCTCGTCCGGGGCCTCCTCGGCCATGAAGTGACCCGCCCGGGTGAGGCGGTGGTCCAGGTCAGGTGCCCACGCACGCCAGACCTGTGCGGCGTCGTAGCCGAGCTGTGCGCCCCAGTCCTGCTGGATCACGGTGACGGGCATCGCGAACTGGGAGCCGGCGTCGAAGTCCGCCTGGTCCTGGACCACGTCGATGCCGGCCGAGGCGCGGTAGTCGGCGACGATCGAGTCGACCGCGCCGCCGCTCGCCCGCAGGTACTCGGCGCGCACCTCGTCCGGGATCGCCGCCGGGTCCTTGGCCCAGGTGTCGAGGAACGAGCCGAAGAACGCGTCCGCGCTGTTGGCGATCATCGTTTCCGGCAGGCCCGCGGGCTGCGCCATCAGGAACAGGTGGTAGCCGACCGCGGCCGAGCGGCCTTGCAGCACGTTCCACATGTCCAGTGTCGGTACGACGTCGAGGATGCCCAGGTGCGTGACGGTCTCCGGGTGGTCCAGGCCCGCCCGGAAGGCGACGAGGGCGCCGCGGTCGTGGCCGACCAGGGCGAACTGTTCGCAGCCCAGCCGCGAGGCGACCGAGACGATGTCCGCGGCCATGGCGCGCTTGGAGTAGGTGTCCTCGCCGGTGGCCGGAGGCTTGTCGCTGGCACCGTATCCGCGCAGGTCAGGGACGATCACCGTGTGGTCGGCGGCCAGCTTCCGTGCCACGTGCCGCCACATCAGGTGCGTCTCGGGGAAGCCGTGCAGCAGGACGACCGGGCTGCCGCTGCCCCCCACCGCGACGTTCAGCCGCACGTCGTGCGCGCCCGGCAGCCGGCTGTACGCGAAGCCGGGGATCGTCAGGGTCATGGTGATACCTCTTGTTCTCACTCGCGCTGTCGTCGGTCCGTCCGGCCGACGGGTACCACGGTGCACGGCGCGAATGAGCGGCGAATCAGCGTCGCGCGGCGGACAGGTCGCGCGTGCCCCTACGGGTGCATGACGATCTTTCCCACGTGCCTCCTGCGGGCCAGCTCCTCCTGCGCCTCGGCGGCCCGGTCCAGGGGGAACGTGGCGGCGACGAGCGGACGGACCGAGCCCTCGCGGGCCAGGTCCATGAGGAGGCCGAAGTGCGTGGGGGTGTGCATCGCGGAGCCGATCACCTGCGCGTTGTGCAGGTAGAGACGGCGTACGTCGAACGTCACGTCGTAGCCGCCGAGCGCACCGGCGACGACCCACCGGCCGCCTTCGCGCAGCAGCGGCAGTCCCTCACCGACCAGGTCCCCGGCGACGACGTCGAGGCCGACGTCGATGCCGTCCGGGGCGGCGGCGCGGACCTGCCCGGCGACGTCCCCGGCCCGGTCGACTACGTCGTGCGCTCCCGCTTCACGTACCGCGTCGATCTTCGATCCGCTGCTGATGGCGAGCACCCTCGCACCCCGCGCACGGGCGAGCTGCACCAGCGCGACGCCGACTCCCCCCGACGCACCGGACACCAGGACGGTCTCCCCCTTCCTCAGCCGGCCGCGCTCGATCATGCCCAGGGCCGTGCCGTAGGCGGTCGGCAGCGTCGCGAGCTGATCGTCCGTGAGCGGGGACGCGGTGACGTCGTGCACCCGCTCCGCCGGTGCGGTCACATACTCGGCGTAGCCGCCGTCGCGCTCGCTGCCCATCAGGCCCACCGGGTTCGCGTCCGGCCCCTCGGTGTCGTAGACCGCCGGGTCGACGACCACCCGGAGGCCGACCAGGTCCGCGTCCACGCCGGCGCCGACCGCCACGACGCGGCCCGCCACATCGGCCCCCTGGATGCGCGGGAAGCCGATCGGGCCGCGCCAGCCGGAGAGCGCCTCCGGGTCACCGGGGCGGCCGTAGGCACCCTCCCGGGTCCAGAGGTCGGTGTTGTTCAGCGCGACCGCGGCAACGCGGACCAGCACCTCTCCTGTCCGCGGTACCGGCACGGCCACTTCCGCCGGACGGAGGACCTCCGGTCCGCCGTGCTCCGCGATCCGCACCGCGCGCATGGTCTCGGGCACACCCATCTCGTGAACCTCCTCACAAGTATACTGATCTGTATACCTCGCCCACGGTACACCGATCAGTGAAGGCATGCCCGCATGGAGAACACACGGCCCATGACAGCGGCCGGCCGCCGCATCTTGGCGGCGGCCGAGGAGTTGTTCTACACCCGCGGAATCACGGCGGTCGGCGTGGACCTGATCGCCGAGCGCTCAGGCGTGACCAAGCGGACCCTCTACAACCGGTTCGGCTCCAAGGACCACCTCGTGGCGGCCTACCTGACGGAGCGCGACCGCCGGTGGAGGGCGCTCGTCCTGGCCGCCGTCGACGCCCGCACCGACCCCGTCGACAAGGTCACGGCACCCTTCGACGCCCTGCGGACCTGGAGCGCGGGCAACACCCGCGGGTGCGCGTTCATCAACGCGCTGGCCGAACTCCCGGACCCCTCGCACCCCGCGCACCGCATCGCCGCGGACCAGAAGCTCTGGCTCCGGACACTGTTCGAGGAACTCGCCACCACGGCGGGCTGCCGGGAGCCCACCACCCTCGCCACCCGGCTCCTCGTCCTGCACGAAGGCACCCTCGCCACACAGCCGCTCCCCCTCGACACCCTCTCCGGGAGCGCCGACCTGGCACGGGCCCTGGTCCGGTCCGGCGCGCCGGACACACGCTGAACGAAGACGGCCGGCCCCGCGCCGCCCACGGCGCCGGAGCACACGGCGGGACGGCGACGCGTTTGCCCGGCGCACGACGTCAGCGTTCAGTATAGTGAACGAATAGTTCGTCCACATGACCAAGTGAGGGTGCCATGCAGGTTCGCGCCTGCTCCGCGGATCCAGCGGATGCGTACGAGGAACAGGCCGGGACCCTGGTGGCGGCGCTGCCGACGCCGAAGGTCAGCAAGGGCCGGATCCGCGTCTCCTCCAGCGCCGCGCACCGGGAGCGTTCATGACGCCGGGGGGAGAGCGCCGGCCCGCCAGCAGCACCGCGATCGCCGTCGGAGCCCAGATCCGCCGGCGCCGGGAGCAGCGCGGCATGAGCAGTGCCGAGCTGGCCCGCCGGGCGGGGCTGGGCAAGGCGACGCTCTCGCAACTGGAGGCAGGGCGTGGCAATCCCACCATCGAGACCCTAGACGCGCTCGCGATCGCCCTGCGCATCCCGCTGACCGACCTGCTCGCCCGGGACACCGACCCCGGACCGGTGCTGGTGCCCGGCACCGACCTGGCCGACGGCGAAGTGGGACGCGAGCTGCTGCGCCGCATCAGCAGCGGCAACAGCCTGGAGATCTGGCGGCTGCGCATGCCTCCCGGAACGGATCTGGACGGCGTGCCGCACGCCACCGGCACCATCGAACACCTGCTCGTCTCCTCCGGTCGCGTCACCGCCGGGCCCACCGACGCTCCCAGCGATCTGTACACCGGTGACCTGCTCGCCTTCGCCGGAGACGCTCCGCACCTCTACCGCACCGGCCCCGTGGCGGCCGACGTCACCGTCGTCATCGCCTCCCCCATCATCAGCTGAAGGACGCCCCGGAACATGAGCAGCACGACCCCCGCCCCGCCCGCCACCCAGCGGATATTCACCAGCGACAACACCGCCGGCGCCTCGCCCGAGATTGTCCGGGCCGTCGCCGACGCGGCCCGCGGCCAGGACCTGCCCTACGGCGCCGACCGTCACACGGCCGGTGCGCGCGCCCGCTTCGCCGAGGTCTTCGGACGCGACGTCGATGTCCTGCCTGTCTCCACCGGCTCCGCGGCCAACGCCCTCAGCCTGGCCGCCCTCACCCCGCCCTGGGGCAGCGTGCTGTGCCATCGCGACAGCCACGTCAACACCGACGAATGCGGAGCGCCGGAGTTCTTCACCGGTGGGGCCAAGCTCGTCCCCCTGTCCGGCGACGACGCCAAGATCGATGTGGAGCAGCTGCGTGTGGCGGCCCACCGCCGGGCCGGGGACGTGCACAGCGCGCAGCCGTCGGTGGTCAGCATCACCCAGGTGACCGAGACCGGCGCCCTCTACAGCCTCGACGAGATCCGCAGGCTGAGCGATGTCGCCAAGGAGGCGGGCCTGCGCGTCCACATGGACGGGGCCCGCTTCGCCAACGCGGTCGCCGCGCTGGGCTGCACACCCGCCGAACTGACCTGGCAGGCCGGCGTCGACGTCCTTTCCTTCGGGGCCACCAAGAACGGCGCCATGACGGCCGACGCCGTCGTCGTCTTCGACCGCGCCCTCACCCCGGAACTGTCCTTCAGGGCCAAGCGCGCCGGCCAGCTCACCTCCAAGGCCCGCTTCCAGTCCGCCCAGCTCGACGCCTATCTCACCGACGGACTGTGGCTGCGCAACGCCGCCCACGCCAATGTGATGGCCACCCGCCTCGGCAACGGCCTCAAGGCGCTCTCCGGCGCCCGCCTGCTCCACGCGGTCGACGCCAACATGCTCTTCTGCCACCTTCCCCAGCCGGTCATCGACCAGCTCCTCGCGGAAGGTTTCGCCTTCTACCACGACCGCTGGGAGCCGGGGGTCTGCCGCTTCGTCACGTCCTTCTCCACCACCGAGCAGGACGTGGACGCCTTCCTGGAAGCCGTCCGCCGCCTCACCTCCTGACACCCGGGCCGTCGTCGCCACGCGGGCCGCGCCCCGGGTGCATCGATCACCCGGGACCCGGTCCGCAGGCCGTTGACTTCGGGTCAGGTCTGCTTGCGGCTCGCGATCTCGTCGGAAAGCTGCTGCACCTGGGCGGGGTCCACGTCCCGGGCGAGGGCGACGTAGTGGTCCATGACGGCCGGCCGGTAGCGCACGGGCAACGTCTGTCCTGGGGCGAGCCGGGTGAGCTCGGTGATCGTGAGGTCTTCGTCCGCGATACCGCGGAACGAGACGCCGCCGACGGTCTCCACGTCGAACATCAGGACCACGCGTGGATTGCTGTTGACCTCCCGCCAGTCGACGAGAACGCCGAGCGCGAGCGCCCCCGTACGCAGTTCCGCGTTGCGCTTGCGTGCATCACCGCTCAGAAGCGGGTTCGGGGCGACGCCCGGGAAGTCGGGCCCGACGCCGAGCGATTCCCGGCTCAGGTCGGGCCTGAGCTGCGCCATCAGATCGTGGGGAGACGCCCTGCGCTTCTTCTTCGAACCGAACATCCTGGCCCCTCCCTCACACCGGTGCCGGAATCCCGGCCTGGCGCTTCGCCCGCACCGCGAGTGTACGGCGCGGCCGCTCCCGGCCACCGCCGTATCGCCCCGTCCGGGTCGCCTTCTGCGGTCGCGGACGAGCTCGGTGGGTTGGGCGAAAACAAGGTGCGCGAGACACGATGACGTCGGCAGGATGCCCGGCGTGAACGAGATGCCGAGCAATGCCGTGCCGGCCCCTGCGGTCCTTGACGCCTTTGGTGTGGCGGGTTCTGCTGTCCCCCTGGCAGGTGGGCAGGGGCGAAGCGTCCTCGTCGGTGGGTCCGTGTTCAAGCCTGCCGAGGGCACCGACGAGGAGGTCGAGTGGGCGGCCTCCCTGTTCGGGAAGCTGGCGTCGGACAGCGGCTTCCGCGTTCCACTGCCGTTGCGGGCCGCCGACGGGCGAAGCGTTGTGGACGGCTGGACGGCCTGCGAGTTCCTGACCGGTCGACCTGGACCGGAAGGGCACTGGACCGGTGTCCTCAGTGCCGGTCGCGCCTTCCACCGGGCTCTGCGGCATGTGCCCCGGCCCGAATTCCTTGATCGGCATGTGCACCCGTGGGCTGTGGCCGACCGGGTCACGTGGGGCGAGCAGGACATCGACGTGGTCGACGACCTCGCCGCACCGTTCTCGACCCTGCGGGAGCTGAGGCGCCCGGTGACGCAGGACACGGCTCAGCTCGTCCATGGCGATCTCACGGGCAACGTCCTGTTCGCTCCGGATTACGTGCCCGCCGTGATCGACTTCTCCCCGTACTGGCGGCCGCCGGTGTTCGCCGAGGCGATCGTGGTCGCGGACGGCCTGCTGTGGTTCGACCTTCCGTCCGACCTGGTGACGGCGGCTGGCCGCAGCCATCCCGAGTGGCCCCAGATGCTGGTGCGTGCACTGATCTTCCGGCTCGTCGCGCACAGCGAGCACGCAGGTCCAGCGGGGCGGGCTCATTCGGGTGAGCCGGACCGCTACGCGAGGGCGATCGAGGTGGTCAGGCAGCTGGCGAGGTCCTAGGACGCACCTGAGCAGCGGTCATGGTCGGAGCCGGACTCAGGTCGAGGAGAGGATGCCGGTGCCGTGGAAGATGTGGGCGCGCCTGTCGAATCTCGTGGCCGCGGCCCGGACAGGCCCTGGTGGGCCCCGGGGCCGGGGACGGGTGGGGTCCGCGGACGCGGTTGTTCGCCCTGCGGTCCGAACAGGACCAGGTACTCGACCGGCGTGCCCGGGCCGGCGTTCGCGACCCCGTGCGGGGTGCGGGTGTCGAACTCGGCGACGTCCCCGGCGGCCAGGACCAGGTCCTGGCTGCCGAGCGCGAGCCGGAGCCGCCCGTACAGGACGCACAGCCACTCATGGCCCTCGTGGGAGACCTGCCGGGGCCGGTTGGGCTCCTCCTCGACGGCGGGCAGCACATGCTTGTGGGCGTGCAGCCCGCCGACGTACGGGGTGAGCGGCAGCACCGTCTTACCGTCCCCGGAGGTGCGCCGCGCGGGCGCGGGGCGCTCGGGCGCGGGGGCGGGGGCGGTACCGGCCAGGTAGTCCAGGGAGACGCCGTACTCCTCGGCCAACCGCAGCAAGACCTCCAGGGTGGGCTTGCGCCGGCCGGTCTCGATTCGCGAGAGCGTGCTCGGCGCGATGCCGGTCGCACAGCTGACACCGGCGAGCGTGGAGCCGTGCCGCTCGCGCGCGGCCCGCAGCCTGGGCCCCATCGCCGCCGTCGTGCCGTCCGGATGGCCGCTCGTCACCGTTCCCACTCCTCCAGTCGTACCGCTCCCCGTCCTGTGCTGCGATCTTGCCAGGCTGGCAACACCGATCGCGCCGGGAGACGGCCGCGCCGCATGATCGACGGGTATCCGCGTCCGACCGCGTACCGAGGAGAAGCCCATGCGGCCCGAGCCCACCGCCGAGTTCCGCCACCGCACCGTCGAGGCCCCCGCCGGGCGGATCCACCTGGTCGAGCAGGGCACCGGCCCGCTGGTGCTGCTGGTGCACGGGTTCCCCGAGTCCTGGTACTCCTGGCGCCGCCAGCTCCCGGCCCTCGCCGCCGCCGGGTACCGCGCGGCGGCGATCGACGTACGCGGCTACGGCCGTTCCTCCAGGCCCGCCGCGACCGACGCCTACCGGATGCTGGACCTGGTGGAGGACAACCTCGCCGTGGTGCGCGCGCTCGGCGAGGAGAGCGCGGTGGTCATCGGCCACGACTGGGGATCGAACATCGCCGCCTCCTCCGCCCTGCTCCACCCTGCGGTCTTCCGCGCCGTCGGCCTGCTGAGCGTCCCCTACGCACCACCGGGCGGCCCCCGCCCCACCGACGTCTTCAGCACGATCGGAGGCGCTGAACAGGAGTTCTACGTCTCATACTTCCAGGAGCCCGGCCGCGCCGAGGCGGAGATCGAGCCCAACGTCCGGGGCTGGCTCGCCGGCTTCTACGCGGCACTGTCCGCCGACACCATGCCCGCCGAGGGCGATCCCGACCCGCACTTCGTCGCCCACGACGGCCGACTGCGCGACCGCTTCCCCGCGGGCGAGCTCCCCGCCTGGCTGAGCGAGGACGAACTCGACGTCTACGCGGCGGAGTTCGAGCGCACCGGCCTGACCGGGGCCCTCAATCGCTACCGCAACATGGACCGGGACTGGGAAGACCTCGCTCCCCACCGCGGGGCCCCGATCGAGCAGCCGTCCCTGTTCGTCGGCGGCACCCTGGACGCCTCCACCACCTGGATGGCCGACGCCGTCGACGCCCACCCCCGCACCCTGCCCGGTCTGTCCGCCTCCCACCTGCTCGAAGGCTGCGGCCACTGGATCCAGCAGGAACGCCCTGACGAGGTCAACCGGCTGCTGACCGACTGGCTCCGCACGCTCCAGGACTGAACCGGACACCCGATCACCCCGGCCCGGGCACCCCGCGCTCCCCGGCGGTCACGCCCGGCCGGGGGCGGAGGCCAGCACGGCGGTGACGTACGTCGCCAGGTGCGCCCGCATCGCCTCCCGTGGCACGCGCCCTTCTCCGGCCAGATGCTCGACGAGGTCGGCTCGCGTGGTGGCGAGCAGGGCATGAGCGGTGAAGTCGCCGTCAGGGAACCCGGGAATCTGCTCCAGTACGGACCGGAGCATGCCGTGCCACCGCTCGTAGTGCTCGGCCCGGTAGGGGCTGCCGCTCCCGCCTGCCTCCAGGGCCAGCGCGAGGCGCCGGTTGTCGAGCTTGAAGCACAGGACGGCGTCGAGCAGCGCCGGCACGCGTTCCCGGGGCGGGGCCGTGGGGCCCAGTGGCGGCGGACCGCTCTCCACGGCCTCCCTGATCGGTTCGAGCCGCGCCTCGTACAACGCGCGGAGCAGTCCGGCGCGATCACCGAAGGCCCGGAAGAGCGTGCCCTTGCCGACCCCTGCCGCTGTCGCGACGGCGGCCATGGTGACGCCCTCGGGGCTCTCACCGCCGGCGAAAAGGGCGTCGGCGGCCGCCAGTACGGCCTCCTGGTTGCGGGAGGCATCCCTGCGGGACCTGCGCTCGGGCATGTTGCTGCTCCTCCGGTTGCAAAGCGGACCACGGGTCCGTATCTTCAAAGCGGACCGCCGGTCCGAATCCTGCGACCTGAAGGATACCCATGTCCGTACCGACGTCCCCAGCGGATCTGTACCGCCACAGCCTGCGACTGCTGCTCGACAAGGACATCTCCGCGTGGGTCGGCCTGTGGGCCGGGAACGGGGTCATGGAGTTCCCGTTCGCCCCCGACGGCTGGCCCCGGCGACTGGAGGGCAGGGAAGCCGTCGCCGCCTACATGCGCCACTATCCCGACCACATCGATCTGCACGACTTCCCCGAACTGCGGATACACGAGACCACCGATCCGGAGACCATCGTCGTCGAGATGCGCGGTGTCGGCCGCCTGGTCGGGACCGACGCGCCCTTCGACATGACCTACATCGCCGTGGTGACCGTGCGGGACGGCCGATTCACCTCCTACCGCGACTACTGGAACCCCCTCACCGTCCTCGAAAGCGGCGCCGACCTCACCGGGAGCACGCGATGACCACCACCCCCACGATTCTGGTCGTCGGCGCCACCGGCACCACCGGCGGCCGCACCGTCGCCCGGCTGGCGAGCGCCGGGCACCACGTGCGGGCGGCCAGCCGTCGGGCCCGCCCGGTCGCGGGCGCCGAGCCGGTCGCCTTCGACTGGTACGACCCCGCCACCCACGCCGCCGCCCTCGACGGAGCCGACCGCGTCTACCTCGTACCGCCCGTGGGTGACTCCGACCCCGCGGCGACCATGGTTCCGTTCCTGCGACTGGCCCGCTCCATGGGCGTGCGCCGCGCGGTGCTGCTCAGTTCCTCGGCCGTTCCCGAGGGCGGGCCGGCGGTGGGAACGGTGCACCAGGCCCTGCCCGGCCTGATCGACCACTGGGCGGTCCTGCGGCCGTCGTGGTTCATGCAGAACTTCACCGGTGACCACGCGCACGGCCGCAGCATCCGCGACGACGGTGTCATCCGGACCGCCACCGGAAACGGCAGGGTCGGCTTCGTCGACGCGGAGGACATCGCGGCCGTCGCCGCCCGCGCGCTCACCGACGAGCGGGCGCCCGACACCGACCTGGTCCTTACGGGACCCGAGACCCTCAGCCACGACGACATCGCCGCGGCCGTCACCGAGTTCACCGGCCGGCCCGTAGCCCACCACCGGCTGTCCTACGAGCAGATGCGCGATCGCCTCACCACGGAGCTGCCGGTGGAGTTCGCCGCGCTGCTGGCCGGCCTGGACCGCGGCATCGCCGGAGGGGCGGAGGACCGCGTCACCGACACCGTCCAGCGCGTCACCGGCCGCCCCCCGCACACCTTCCGCTCCGTCCTCGAGAGGGAGATGCGACGCGACGGGTGACACGCCGCGGCCCTCGCACCGCCGCCCCGGGGCCGCCACCGGACACCATCGCTCCGGGCGGCTCCGGGCGGCCTGCCGAGCACGCACCTGACCGTCGGCGCGGCGAGGGGAGTCGCGCCGGTCTCCGCCGACCGGCCGCCGGAGTCCGGACCCGCGCACAGCGGTCTCCGCCCGGCCGGAGCGACTCACCGTGCCTGACCGTCAGGAGGCCTCCCCGGAACGCGCCGACGCGAGCAGCTGCGTCTCCCAGCCGAAGGCGACGCCGGTGGCGCCCCCGTGCTGGAGCAGGACCTCGGTCATGCCCGGATAGGTCTTCTCGCGGGCCCAGTCACGCTGCCACTCCCCCGCGACGGCCTGCCAGGTGATCGGCACCACGCCCGCCTGGACCATGCGCCGCACGGCCATCTCATGAGCCTCCTTCGAGGCGCCGCCCGAGGCGTCGGTGACGACGAACACCTCGAAGCCCTCACCCGCCGCCTGGATGGCCGGCATCGCGACACAGATCTCCGTCCAGAGACCGGCGATGATCAGCTTCTTGCGGCCGGTCGCCTTGACGGCGTCGACGACACGTTCGTCCTCCCAGGTGTTGATGAACGTGCGGTCGATCGGCTTCTGCTCGGGGAACACGTCCTGCAGCCCCTTGATGAGGTAGCCACCGCGCTCCTCCAGCACCGTCGTGAGGACGGTCGGCACGTCGAACACCTTGGCCGCACGGGCGAGCCCCACGACGTTGTTCACGACCATCGTGGGTTCGTGGCTGTTCAGGTTGGCGAACTGGAACGGCTGGTGGTCGATCAGGACGACGACGCTCTCCTCGGGCGTCAGCAGTGCCTGGAGTCCGGACTTCGCTTCCTTGCTCATGGGATCCCTTTCCGGGTTCTGTCTTCGCGTGCTCGGGATGTTCGGAAGGACGCCGCCGATCTCGACGCCGGAATACGGCCGTACGCGTCCGCGCGGGCGGACGTGGGACCAGGTCGGCCGACCACCGCGCGGAGACGGCCGGCACCGCATCGGACATCGCCTCAGCAGCGGCCGGGCCACGGCATCGAGACCGCCCGACCCGCCCAAGTGGTTGACACGTCACCTACGTTACCAGCGGTGGTGGACGTGTCAACTAGGCACCTGGCGTTCGGAGTTCACCCTGCTCACGGCCCCGCGAGCGCGCCCGTGGTGCGCCTGATCAACCGACGAGCGTGCGAGAAATACGCCGCCCTCGGCGATCATCAGGAGATCCCCGCCCCTGGGTCTCATCGCCCCGGAAACGGCGGGCCCGGCCTCACCGGACGTCGCGTCACCGTCCCCGCGGACGGCTGGGAGGGCAGAGGCCCTCGGTAAGCTGCCTCCATGGACGCACCGCCGCGCTGGCTCGTCGGGGAAGAAAAAGCCGCCTGGGACAACTTCATCCGCATGCAGGAGAAGCTCATCGGCCGGCTGTCCCGCCACGTCCAGTCCGAGTCGGGGATGTCCGCGTCCGACTACGTCGTGCTCGCCGGCCTCACCGAAAGGGGCGGCGGGCGGATGCGCCTGCTGGATCTGGCCAAACTCGTGGAGTGGGAGAAGAGCCGGATGTCCCACCAGGTCACGCGGATGACGAAACGCGGGCTCCTGACCAGGGAGGAATGCCCCGACGACGGACGCGGCGCGTTCATCGTCGCCACCCCGGCCGGTTACGAGGCGATCGAGGAGGCCGCGGGCCTGCACGTCGAGCACGTCCGCCGGCTGTTCATCGACGCCCTGACACCGAGTCAGCTCGGAGAGCTTGCCCGCATATCCGAACGCGTCCTGGCGCACATGGAGGAGCAGGCGGACTGACCGGGAGCGGAGACACGGCTCAGGTCGGGTCCGGCAGGGACGAGACACGGACACCTGCTCCACCGCCGCACGGGGGGGGGCGGCATCCGAGCCCGGGAAACGCCGGCGGCACCCTGGATCCGCAAAGCGCGGTGGCCCCGACCGGCTCTCTCCGGTCGGGGCCACCGCGCGTGTGCGGAGCCCGCCCGCACCTGGGCCTCGATGCCGTCGGAGGGGCCGACCCAGGCCGGCTCGGTGCCGCTGCGTGCGGCGCCGCTCTCCCCCTGACCGCTGTCACCGTCGAGCCGCAGCCATCGGGACCACTGTCCCGATTCCACCAGCCGCGTACCCACCTCGATCGCACCGGGGACGTGCAGTGCCGGATCCGTCCATGTCACCCCCACCATGCTGAACGGCTCCGTCCTCCGCTGCTTCAGGGGAGTCACCGAGCGAGTCGGTGTCCCCGTCGCCCTCCACCTCCGGGCAACCGAGCCCCACACCGACCGTGAGTGCACCGCCCGCGCCACCCTCCACGGCGCCGCAGCCCCCGGTCACGTCACGTGCCGACTGGGGCGCGGACGAGTCGATCAGCCCGGAGGAGCCGGGTCCCTACAGTGCCGCCCGTACCGCGAAGTCAGGTGTGGCGACCACCTGGTCGATGACTGCCTACGACCGGGCCGGCAACACCAGGACCGCCTCCGTGGCCGGCACCCCGGCGATCCTCCAGGAGTCCTCCGCCACCCGGTCCGGCACCTGGTCCACGAAGTCCTCCACCAGCTGTCCGGGCGGGAAGTCCTACTCCAGCTCCACCAAGAACGCGAGCCTCACCTGGACGTTCACCGGCAGGTCGGCGGCCTGGGTGGTCTCCCGCGCCTCCACCTCGGGGCAGGCATACGTCTACGTCGACGGCGTCAAGACCGCCGCCGTCGACCTGAAGTCCTCCACCACCAAGTGCCGTGACGCGATCTGGACCAAGTCCTGGACCACGAGCCCGAAGCACACGGTCAAGATCGTCGTGGTCGGCACCAGCGGCCGTCACGACCGACGGCCTCGTCTACGTCAAGTAACCACCCGTCCCCCACCGGCTCAGGTCCGGGCACACTGCCGTACGTGCCCGGCCCGGGCCAGGTCCCCGGCATCGACGCGACTCGTCGCGATCCGGCCCCCGAGCACCCGATCTTCCGCCGAGAACACCATGCCCCGCGCCGAGGAGCGGCCGTGACCTACTACCCCGACCTGACCGCCTACGAGTACGACGCGTCGGGCCAGGAGATGCTCAACGTCGGCTGGTTGACGCCCGGCCACGCCTACCGCACGGGAATCGTGGACGACCGTGTGACCGATGCCCTGAAGGCGCTCAGCAGTGCGTACGACAACCAGATGCGCGGTGTCCACCACTGCGAGTTCTGCTCAACCGAGCGGCCCGTGATTCTCGGCGGTCCCGCCCTCGACACCCAGGTGTGGCTCGGCTCCGCCGAGATCCGGGCGCGGGAAGCCGACGGCACCGTCTACTCGGCTCCCGACCTCGTCATCCACTACATCACCGAACACCGCTACTGCCCTCCCGCGGAGTTCTGCCGGGCGGTGGTCAGGACGGCCGGAGCGGACACCACCGACGAGCTGGTCCTGTCCGATGACTAGGTACAGGGGCGCGGAGAGGAAAGCGGTGCACGCGACAGGTGTGAAAGCGGAGGCGCAATCGTGTGCCGAAGGCGGGTATCTCGGCTCGGGAGGGGGGTATCTCGGGGCCCGGAGCGTCACGGTCAGCAGAGGGCCTGGACCTCGCCGGAGCGTGACGCCTGGGAGCTGGAGACGCGGACCGCGAGTTCTTCTGCCGCCGACCGATCGGCAGTTTGCGGTGGGCCTCGCTTCGTCGAAAGCCTGTGGACGTCACAGGATGATGGTGTTGCGGAGTTCACCGATTCCTTTGATGGCGACGGTGATGCGGCTGCCGTCGTGGAGTTGGCCGGGCCTTGTCGCTGCGGGGGTCCCGGTGGTGACCAGGTCGCCGGGCATGAGTGTGGTGCGGGTGCTGATGCGCGCGATGAGGGTGGCGACGTCGAAAAGCAGGTCGGAGGTGTTGGCCTTCTGCCTCAGGTGGCCGTCGAGCGTCGCGGTCAAGGTAAGTCCGCGGGCACCGGGTGGCAGTTCGTCGGGGGTGACGAGCTGCGGGCCTACGGCAACGATGGCGGGCCGGCCATGTGCAGCGATGGTATTGACGACGGTGTACCCGGCGATGCTCTGCAGGGCTTTGGCCTCGGGGACGCGGGAGGTGTACTGGCCGATCATGACGCCGAGTTCGACGCCCCACTGGATGTCCGTTTCAGGAGTGGGACGGAGGATGTCCCGGTCGCCGACGAGAGCGGCGAGGGGGGTCGTCAGCAGTTGAGGTATCGGCGGTTGTGCAGTGTTCAGTTCCTTGGCGCGCGTGGCGTAGTTCACGTACACCTGGTTAATGGTGGCGAGCCGTTTGGTGAGTGGTCCGGTGGCGGTCGGGGCGTGGGTGGGGGTGAGGAGTTCTCCGGGGTCGGCGGCATGGTCCTGCCAGGACTCGCCGGTGGCGAGGAGGGCGCCGACATCGGAGAAGGGCAGGAGCGTGCGGCGGTTGTTGTCCAGGCGCGCAGCGGCGGTGCGGGTGCTGGTGATACGCAGGGTGGTCAGTCTCATCGGTGAGCTTCCTCAGTGCGCGGGCAGAAGAACGCGGAAGGTGCATCCGGCTGTGGGTCGGGTGTCGAGCTCCAGGCGGCCCTGATGGGCTTCGGCGATAGCGGAGGCGATCGCGAGGCCGAGACCGCTGCCTGGCTCGTCCGAGACTGCGGGGGCGGCTCGGTAGAAGCGGTCGAAGACGTGGCGGGCGTCGTCGGGGGTGAGACCGGGGCCGGTGTCGGCGACCTCGATCACGGCGGCGGCGGTGCCGGGGGGAAGGGCGGGGGTGGCGCTGGTGCGGCCGGGCCGGTCGACGCCTCCGGCGGCGGGGCTCGTGCCGATGGTGCCGACGCGTACGTGGATGCGTGCAGAGGCCGGGGTGTGGGCACAGGCGTTGGCCAGCAGATTGGTGACGACCTGGGCGAGCTGGTCGGCGTCGCCGACGGCTTCGACGACGTCGAGTTCCTGATCGCTGGTGTCGGCGGAGCCGGCGTGGAGAGGTTCGAGGGTGATGGCGCGCTCGGGGTGGCGTACAGCCGTACTGGTGATGCTGTCGGCGGCCAGGGAGAGCAGGTCCACGGGTTCGGGGTGAGGTGCGGGGGCGTGGCCGAGTTTGGCGAGCAGGAAGAGGTCGTCGACCAGGCGGCTCATGCGGTTGGCGTTGGCGGCGATCAGCGCGTGGGCCTCGGTGCGGCGCTCGGCGGACATGCGAGGGTCGTCGTGGAGGAGTTCGGCGAATCCCTGGATCGCGGTGAGTGGGGTGCGCAGTTCATGTCCGGCGTCGGCCATGAATCGGCGCATCTGCCGTTCGGAGGCAGCGGTGTGGTGCAGGGCGGTGCGCAGCCGGTCGAGCATGGTGTTCAGGGCCTGCCCCAGCCGTCCGACCTCGGTGGCGGGGTCGGTGTCGGGCACGCGCAGGTTCAGGTCCCCTCCGGTGATCCGCTGCGCGGTGCCCTCGACTCGGGAAAGAGGCCGTAGACCCAGGCGTACGGCGGCGTTGCCGAGCAGGGCGACACCGGCGGCGACGACCACGCCGAGGAACGCGCTGAACCACAGCAGCTTGGTAGTGGCGCCGTCGACGGTGTCCAGGGGCAGGGCGACCACAGCGCGCATGCGGTCGGGCCCGGAGTCGGCGACCACACGCCAGCTGGCACTGCCGTCGCGGGCCTCGACTGTGGCGGGATCGCCGTTGCGCAGGCTCAACTCGTTGGTGCCGGCGGGGAGGTTGGGCCCCCGGTCGTCGGTGCGGCCCAGTGAGTCGTCCATCAGGTGGCCGTCGGAGTCGTAGAAGTAGACGCGGTAGTCCGAGGGCAGGGCGTCGTCGCTCTCGGGTGTGCGTAGCCGGCCGCCGTCGGCGATGTCCTCGTAGACGCGGGTGGGCGGCCGGAAGCCGGTGAGTCGATCATCGACCTGGTCGGTGAGCCAGGAGCGCAGCACACTCAGTCCGGCGGTCTGACACAGCAGCACGGCACAGGTCGCCAAGACGGTGGCGATGAGCACGAGACGGGTTCGCAACGAACGCGGAGGGCTTGCGGGGTTCCTCATGAGCGAGGTATTTCGGTGCTGTCGCTGTCCGTCAGACGCAGGCAGTAGCCGACGCCACGGATCGTGTGGATCATTGGGGACGAGTTGGCGTCGATCTTGCGTCGCAGGTTCTTGATGTAGGTGTCGACGATCCGGGTGTCGCCGGCGAAGTCGTACTGCCAAACCTCCTGCAGGATCTCTCGTTTGCCGAGTACCCGTTCGGCCTGCGCCATCAGGCAGGCCAGCAGCCGGAACTCCGTCGGTGACAGCTTCAGGGGGCGGCCCGCGCGCTGGACGGTGTGGGCGTCCTCGTCCAGGACGAGGTCCGCGTAGCGCAGGGGCGGCCGGCCCCGGCCGGGCGCGGCCGGGGCCGCGGCGCGGCGCAGGATCGCGCGGATGCGCAGCAGCACCTCCTGGACGTGGAAGGGCTTGGTGACGTAGTCGTCGCCGCCGGAGCTGAGGCCGATGATCCGGTCCTCGACCTCGGTGCGGGCGGTGAGGAACAGCACCGGTGTGTACAGGCCCTGCGCGCGAAGCTGCCGGGTCAGGTCGAAGCCGTCGGCATCGGGCAGCATGACGTCCATGACGATCAGGTCGGGACGTCTGTCGCCCGCCTTGAACATGGCTTCCTGGCCGGTGATGGCCGCGACGACGGCGTATCCGGCGGCTCCCAGGGCGGAGGTGAGCAGGGTGCGGATACTGGAGTCGTCCTCGACCACGAGGATCGTGGACCGGGCCGAAGCCGGCCCGGAGACGGGGCGGGACATGTGCGGCTCACTGGGGTAGAAGGTGGTGCCGCGCGAGAGTAGCGGCACTACCTGTGGGAGGAGGCCGGAGCCCAGGACGGCTGGGCCGCCCCGGGCTCCGGGGTCATCCGGTGACCTGCTTGTTCTTCGCGAGCGCCGCGGTGCGCTCGGTCACCGTCGTACGCAACTTCTCCACGGCGGCGTCCAGCTCCTTCGAAGGACCGGCCGCCTCGCGGGCCTGCGCCGCGATGGTGTCCAGGGCCTCGGTCGCCGTGCCGGAACCGAAGGTCTTCGCGTACACCTTCTTGTACGCCGCCTTGTAGACCGCGTCGAAGGCGTCGGACTCCAGGAACCGGTCCTTCAGGGCGTTCCCGCCCATCGAGCCTCCCCGGCCCGCTTCGCCGTTCCCACCACCCGGCAGCCCCTCGGGCATCTCCATCCCTTCGGGCATCTCCGGCATTCCTTCCGGCATTGCGGGCATGCCCTCCGGCAGTCCGCCTTCCGGCCGGCCGGGGCCGCCTTCGCCGTTCTGTCCGGCTCCTCCCCGTCCACGGCCGCCGCCCATGTCCCCCATGCCGACCTTGTCGTCCGGGCCTGCAGCGGTGTCGCCGGAGAAGGTGAGGTTGAAGTCCCACCCCAGGACGGAGAACTTCCTGGTGTCCAGGTCGTAATAGAGCATGTAGTTCTTACCGGGACCGGAGATGTCGTCGAAGTTCAGCAGGAGGTTCTGCATGGCGATGTACGCGGCGAGCGAGTCGACGTCCACGTGCTTGTGCAGTTCCTCCTCGAACTCCTTGTCGGAGGCTTCGTCCACCCACTTGATCAGCTTCATCACCGGCTTCAGGTCCTGGCTGCCGACCTTGTTGAGCTGGCGGAAGGACGTCTCGTAGTCGGACGGGTCGTCCCCGCGATCAGCGAAACTTCCCCCGGCCCGCGCCTTGTACAGCACCCCGTTTCCGTCGCCGACGGCCTGTGCGTAATCGGTGTCCGGGTTGTCGACCATCAGGCGGGTCGCCGCGGGCCGGTTGTTCACCTGCACCGAAGTGAAGCTGTAAGCCTCGGCGGGCTGCCCGGAGGACTCCGTCAGCGACAGCGACAGCGCCTCGTTCAACGGCACCTGCTCATTCGCACCGGGGCGCAGCGAGATCTCCCGCTCCCCCTGGTAGGCGCGTCCTTCGATGTACTCGTCGATCTTGATCAGCCAGGGCAGTTCCTCGGGCTTCTTCGCGGACAGGTCGTACTGAACCATCCCGCCAGGACCCCCACCGGCGTTACCCTGACCACCTGCGGGAGCCCCGGCCGTACCGTCCTGGCCTGCGGTAGCGGTGGGCGGCCCGCCGGTGGCGCCGTTCTCGGCCTTCTGGCCGGGTTGCTGCTCGGTGGTGCCGGGACCGCCGCCGGTGTTCTGGCCGCGGCCCCGGCCCCCGCCCGCGCCCTGATCGGCGGCGGGCGGGGCGCCCTGCTGGTCACCGGCGTTGCCGGGCATGTTCCGGCCGCCACCGGGCATGCCCTTGCCGTTGCTCCGCAGGGACATCAGGGTGGAGTTCCCCTTGAGACGGATCCCGACGTCCTCCAGATGGACGCCGTCGATCGTCAGGTCGGCCGAGATATAGTCCTTGGTCCCCTCGTCCTCGAACTCCTTCATCATCTTGTTGAAGTCGGTCTGCTCGTAGGTGAGCTGGATCGAGTGGGACACCGACGCATCGTAAAGGTCGACAGTGCCTTCGATGCTCTGTGTGATGGCGTCAGCCTCCACCCGCGAGGAGGAGGTCACGTACGGCGACACGCGGGCGTCGCCGACGAAGTAGACCGCCACCGCGAGTCCCGCGCATAGCGCCCCGGCCGGCTTCCAGTGGTGGCGCAGCCGCACCGGCAGCCGGTCCTTCAACCGCCGCTTGCGTACCGGCACCACCACCGGGTCCCGCTTGTCGCCGGTCATCACAGGTCCGTGGTGTCGTAACCGGTCAGGACCGTTACCCGCTGCCCGGACGTCCGCTCCTGGAGCGCCGCCACCAGATCACCGGGCTCGGTCCCCTTCTTCATCCGCACGGTGTAGAAGACCTCAGTCAGCGCGCCGCCGCGGATCGTCTCAGTGCTCACCAGTTCGTACTCAGTGGTGTACTTGATCAGGACGTCGCTGATCGCCGGGCCGTAGTCCTCGCCCGGCGGGACCTGGACCTTGACGACCTGCCGCTGCACGTTCAGGGCGAACCAGTTGAACTTGAACATGACCAGGATGACGACGCAGACCACTATGGCGCCGGCCACGGCCAGCGTGTAGAAGCGGGCGCCGCACGCCATGCCGATCGCCATGGTCAGGAAGATGAAGCCGACGTCCCGGGTCTCCTTGACCGCGTTACGGAACCGGACCACCGACAACGCGCCGACCAAGGAGAACGCCCGGGCCAGGTTGGACCCGACCACCAGCATGATCAGCGCGACGACCATTCCGACGATCACGAGGGTCTGGACGTAGGACTGGCTGTAGGACACATTGCGGTGCGTGTACCGGTACGTGTAGCCGATCACCGTGCTCAGGATGAACGACAGCGCCATCGCCACCACGACGTCGGTGACGCTGAACGTCCCGCTGAGTTCCTGCAGATCGAAATTCACTGTGCTCCTGCTTTCAGCAACGTCTGCCGCTGCTGCTCGATGGGGGCGGGCGGCGGGCAGTCCGCCTCGTTGATGTGGAAGACCGAGCGCGGCGCCAGGCCGAACGCCTCGATCGACTGCACGTACTTGGAGATCCGGACCAGGTTGAGGTTCCGCCGGGCGGCCAGATCGGTGATCCAATGGGGCGTACGCTCGTTGACCTTGACCTCCATCACCGACATGTGCGGCGGTATGGTGAACCGGTTCTCCGGGGTGGGCGTGCCGAAGTGGAAGTCCCGGTCCCGGCCGCGGACGCGCCGGTCGAAGGTGACCCGCAGCCCGGTATCGGCGTCCCGGCCCACCAGGGCTTCGCGCTGGTAGCCCGTAATCGCGGTGGGCTGCAGATTCAGCCGCACGACCAGTTCGAGGACCTCCTGGATGAAGGCACTCTCCTTCACGCTGTGTTCGACCATCTCGCGGCCGTCACACAAGCGCCGCGCCACCCCGTACGGCAGAGTGATCCGCCGCTTCTGCGTGACCCGGTTGACGCGCTGCTTGATCTCCACGCACACCGGCGAGTCATCAGTGACTCCGTCGAGATCCCCGTAGTGGCGGATGCGCAGCTTGCGGCGGAACTTCAGACCCTCGATCTTCTCCCAGTAGAACCGCAGCTGAGGGGTGTCGTAGTAAAGGCTCCACACGCCATAGCCGCCCACCGGGCTGTTGAGATCGCGGTCCATCCGCTCACCCAACTCGTCCCGGATCTCCGCGGCCTGCTCGACCGGCACCAGATACTTCAGCTCGAACCGGTTGAAGGCGTGCAGTCTGCTGGCCACACGCAGCGGCCGCCCGTCCTCATCTGCTCCTGCGGCTTGTGACACCTGCGCCTCCTTGTCGTACGGCCAGGACCGGCCGACGAGAAGGAACGCAATCAACCCCACATGAGGACCCCGTGAGAATCACGGGTGCATTCCAGGAGAACTCCAGTTGCCTGTGCGGTTAATCCGAAGCGAACAACACCCGTGCGCGACCTCGGCATCACCGGCGCGATCCGGGGCAAGAAGGTGATCACGACGATCCCGGGCGGATCCGTCGAGCGGGCCCCGACCTCGTGGACCGCCAGTTCGTCGCGCCGGCACCGAACCGCTGCTGGGCCGCCGACTTCACATACGTCACGACCTGGTCCGGAATCGTCTACGTCGCCTTCGTTGCCGACACGTTCTCCCCCGGATCACGGGCTGGCCCGCATCGCATTCCAAGTAGACCCAACTCGCCCTAGGCACAATGGAGATGGCGCTAGGGCGGCGCGATCGCGAAGGCCGCCCACCCCGGCCGAAGGAGCTCGTGCACTACTCGGACACCGGGTCGCAATTCACCAGTTTCCGGCTTACCGAACACCTTGACGCGGCCGAGATCGCGGCGTCCATCGGCTCGGTGGGCGACGCCTACGACAACGCACTGACGGAATCGACCATCGGCTTGTTCAAGACCGAGTTGATCAAGCCCGGACGGCTCTGGAAACCCTCTCCCAGGTCGATCCGCCCCCGCCGAATGGGTCGACTGGTACTGCCACTGCGGTGGCCTGGTTGATGCCGGGGAGGGCGTCGAGCACGTCGCGGCGCGGCGACGGCCACGGCCACGGCAAGGGCGGCACCTATGTGGCCGCCGACGTCGTCCAGTCCCTCGTCGTCACGACATGAAACATCGACTACGGCGTCCCCTTCGCCGCGACCATCCCGGTCCCTGAACACAGCTACCTCGCCCCGCCCAAAGCAGCCCGCTCCCGCTCCCCCCTCCCGCAGCCAACGGCCGCCAGCCCCGTTGAAGGTCCGTCCAGCCGAGTACAGGGCGGACTGAACCGAGGTATCGAAAGCCAGCAGACCAGCCGTGGCCATCTCCCTGACACCCCATCAGGTCGAGCGTCAAATGAGAGTCGAGGCGATTCACTCCCATCCATGCGGAGTCAGGGTGGCTCCGACCTGCAAACTTACTGACTCCGGGGTCAGCGTCTTGCGTTCTGTGTCGTTGACAGCGGCAACAGGCTCTCCGGACCGGCACGCCTTCACTTCTGGCGTGGTGAGCACGCAGACGGGCAGCTGGACCAGTCCCATACGCGACGCGTAGGTACCACCGAAAAGCTCGCTGAATTGTGCGTAGTCGACCGTCACAGCGACCGGCTGCTTCGGACTCTCCGCTGAGGTGCTCGTGGCCTGGGCCGACTCACCGGCTCGGAGGGTGAACAGTAGCCCGTCGATACCGGCTCGCTCAGCCTTCTTACCTTCAAGTACCTCCGACTTCACCGTGCGGAAGGCACGTCCCGTCTTCACGCTCGCTGCAGCCTTGCCCTGAGCCGGGCCGACGGCAATGGGCTGACCCTTGGCAGAGGTGAAGCGCTCACCGCCCTCAGCCCCTGACGGCGGCAGAGTCAGCGTGACCTCCACAGGGTTGAGCGTCGAGCCCGTCGTGCACCATGCCCGCCGAAGGCCGCCGCAGACCGCTTGCCCTTGCACTCTTGGGTGAAACCGCAGGTCAGAGCAGTGTGCCTGGACGGCTGCGCGCTCCACCTCGTGTCCGGTGGAAAACATGCCGAGCGCATCTCGCCATGCCTGAGAACCCCGGTAAGACTGCAGGTCAGAGCCCCTTTGCAGCAGGCTCCAGAATCGCGACGCACTCAACGTGCGACGTCATCGGAAAGATGTCGGCTTGAGATCGTCATGGAAAAGCCCAGTTCAGATCCCGTTTCTCAGCTCGCCATCCTGAGTGTGGTTACCTGGAGCGTCAAACGAGCGTCACAGCCGACAGGCGGTGAACAGGCCGCCAAAGTGCCCGCCCGGGCCGGCTACAGGTGCAGTCCCACAGGGTTCACGATGAACCGCTTCTCCTCGGAGTCGAGGGCGAAGTAGATGCGTCCGACCTCGTTGGGTGAGACGGCGTCCCGTACCTTGATGTGCGGCAGTCCGTCCCAGCGCTTCCCGTTGAACGTGAGCCTCAGCGGTGGCGGCATCGTCTCGCACCTTGTCGCGTCCTCCATGCAGCTCTGTGCCATGTTTTCCCAGGACGTGGAGTCCTCTTCGAGCTGCCGGACACGTTCCCACGCCGGCTCACTGCCACGGGCGATGACAGAGAGGTGGGCGAGCGACAGCACCAACCGCCGTTCCACGAGGGACGCCTGGGACACCTCCTCACGCGAGTACGAGGGGTGTTCCAAGCCGAGGTCGGGCCAGACCAGCCGGGCGCCACCGCTGAGTACGGCCAACTGCTCGTGGGCGCGCCGGACGGCTTGTGCAGTCACGTAGTTCAGGGTCACCACCTGGGCCAGGCCGGCCAGTTGTCCCGACGCGTCGGCCGCCGCGCTCCATCTCGCCTGGTCCCTGGGATGTGTCAGGAGAATGGGGAGCCGCGTGCGCAGCGCCAGGACACCAAGGAGTACGTCAGCATGGCTCTCCTCCCGGATCCGCTCGCGCAGGGCCGGCCGTGGGAGCGGACGGTGCAGTCATCCGGCCACGATGACGGCGCTCAGCACCCGCAACCAGGTGCGACGCGCGTACACCGTCCCGACGTACGCGCCCACGAGTGGCCGGTGCGTGCCACAGACGATCACACCCGGTCGACCTCGTCCGGAGGCGGCACAGTGGATGACCTACCGGCCATGTCGAGGGGACAGTACCTGTGCTTCAGAGGTCTTGCAGGCGGCTGCGGGGCTGCTGGTTCGACGGCGTGGACAGGGCGTCTGCGGCTGCTTCTACATCGACGTCGACCTGGACTCTGCGGAACTGTTCAAGAGTCTCGAGCTCTTGGTCCGTGAAGCCTCCTTCGCTCAGACGAATGGCCTCCGCCAGGAATTGAATGGTCTGCCCGATGCGCACGGCATCCTCCGCAGCTCCGCGGTGGAGCGATCGATAGGACGTTGCAGTGGGGCCCTGCCAGCCGGTCTCGATGCCGTCGACGATCTCGTCCATGCGCTTGAACTGCTTGCCGAGATACTCGTGCATGTCGTCCAGATCATCCGCCAGCTTTTTCAACTCCGACGATGTATAAGCGAGTTTGGACTCATCACCCATGTCGGCCCCCCACGTTCGAACCTGTGTTGCAAACTGACCAACCCTAGCAACACGGACACAACTTCACAGGCAAAGGGTGTCACACACACGGACACCTCTACCACCCCTGCCACTGAGGGGCCAGGCTTCGCATTGGGCAGGCATGTGTCGACATGCGACCTGGTGCCCGCACGGACTCCGCTCAGGTGATGAGTAGCATCATTGGTGACTGCTTCTAGGGGGATCATCACCGTGCCGGACGAGGACCGCATCACCGTTAATTTCGCTACCTTGCAACAGCTTTCGGGTGACCTGGAGGGCATCCTCCGCGTCCTCAACGAGAAGCTGGACACATTGTACGAGCGAACCGCCAGAGCCGTGCTGAGCTGGGACGGTGAGGCCCGCGAAGCGTTCATCGACGAACTGGACAAGTGGAGCCACTCCGCCGGTGACCTCAAAGCAACCCAGGCTTGGCTCCACGAGGTCGTGGTGAAGGGGCACCTGAACTACGCCACAGCTAACAGGTCCGTACTCGAAGGCTGGGGAGGCAGTGCCTGATGGCCGGCCCCTCCTCACCCGCCCAGCCGTCGGGTGGCAGCGGCACCATCGACGTCAAGCCGAGCGACCTCTGGTCGGTCTCCGGTCGGGTCGCCGCGCAGCAGGACTTCCTGGTACGGGGTGCCAAGACGCTTCTCGAGGAGCTGGGCAAGTACCCCGACGCAGGCGGTGCCGGCACAGAGGCCGAGAAGTTCGCCCGGACGTACAAGAAGATCGGCAATCGCTGGCTGGAGGTCTGGGGCCGGTCCGTGCTCAGCGTCGGCGGTGTCGCAGTCGGATTCACCGAGACGGCCAATGCCTACACCAGGGCAGATGTGGCGGCCCACCCCAAGCCGGGGAAGACGGCCGAGCAGCGCCCGCGGCCCGCGGTCATCGACAAGGCCCCGAACTTCGACTCGGTACCCGATATCAAGTGGGGCGACGACGACGGCGGTGACGACATCCTGCGCGGCCTGATGGAGGGCATACCCGAAATCGTCCGGGACCTCCTCCAGCCGCTTTGCAAGAACGTGTTCCGGATCGGACGAGTGGCGGACGTTCACCCCTTCCCACAACAGCACTACCTCAACTCGCTCTGTCACAGCTGGATGAACATATCCATCACCGCTACGTTGGGGGCGGACCAGCTCACCCAGGCGGTGGGCGCCATCACCAACCACCAGCAGGCGGACTGGGAAGCCGCAATGCGGACCTTCTGCAGCGCTCTATGGGGAGGGACGGCGTGGGGGCAGCAGCGGCACGGCTACCAGTGGGGGCAGACCGCCAACTCAGGTCCGGGCACGCCGCGGGTTCCCACGGGCAGTGAGCCGGTTCTGGCCGTGCTGAAGGACACTGCGGACAAGATCGCCACTATCCTGCGCGAGTACGCCGAGGCCGCCGTCGACCTCAACCGCGATGTCGCGGACGAGCTCCATCGCGCCATGTGGAAAGCCGCCAAGGAGATCATCGAAGATCTCGCGAAGCCCAAGGACCCCAAGAGCATCCTTGGCACCGTAACCTCCGTGATCGGCAAGGGCGCGGGCCTGGTCCTTTCGTTCGACGTCAAGACCGTACTGAACATCGATACGAGCAAGTTGAACGGGATCGTCGACAAGTACACCGGCATCCTGGGGGGCCTCACCACCCGCATGGAGGCGCTGAGGGAGCCGTTGGACGAGGCATTCCGGAGCGCACCCAAGTTCGAGGCCGGCGTCGCCCGTTCACACGGCTTCGGTACCCGAGCCCTGGAGGAATTCAAGGACTCGAAGGTCTGGCTGAAGGTCGATTCGAACGGCAACTACGACCTGAACCTCGCCGCCAACGAATACATGGCGAACGGCCATACTTTGGACAAGCACGTCGGCAAGACGGACGAGCAGTTGGCGCAGCGCCTGCGCGACCAGCAGGCAGGCGGCCCGACAGCGGCCTGGCCCCACGGCAAGCCGATGCCCAGCGGCTCCTCCGCCTTCCCGAACTACCAGCGCGCCGAAGAATTGACCGAGCGCAACCTCAACACGAACAAGGCCGCCATCGAGGCATGGATCAAGGGGCCTCCGCCGGCCTCCGACGGCGACGTTAAGTCGTTCTACGACACGGTGCCGAGCGGCGAGACCAGTGGCCGCAGCGTGAGCAAGCAGCCGGTGGACCCCAACGACCCGCTGTCCGGGTACAAGCAGGGCGGTCTGAATGCCCAGGCGTACGACGTGAGCGGCGTCGACACGCGTATCCGCTACGACAGCAGCCGCAACCCTCCGTTCACTGTCATGACGTCGATGCCCTCCAAGTCGTAGCGAAAGCCGAGAAAGGCCAGCACCACATGTCCGTCGACCAGACGTCCTGGGAAGCCGCGGTACGGCATTTGTACGAGGACGCGTACCCGTACGACGCCACGGGCCCGCGTCGCCATGAGAATTGGGTCCTCGACGTCCTTGCTCTGATGGCACGGGCTCCGGACCCCCGCGGCTGGACCGGTCTCGATGATGCGGCTCAGAACCCGGAGCGCGAGGCGTCCCTCACGTATCCCTTCGTCGCCCACCCGCCGGAGTACATCGCGCGGCGTCTCCAGGAGATCGATCGGGACAGTGCCGAAAACCTGCTCCTCGCCCTTACGGACGACGGCTGCACCCTGTCCAATCTGAGTCGCTTCGCCGAAAGCGAGGCGGAGCTCCGGGCGATGGCGCGCACGATCCTCACGCGCTACGGGGACTCCGCCAGTTTCCACACCAACGTCAACAAGCCCGGTCACGTGATCGGCACGCTCGACTTCACATCGTCGGGCTGGGCGTACAGCCCGCTGAGCGTGTACTCGGAGGACTACGGCCTCATCGTCGTCTCGGACACCGAGGTGGGCATGTTCTGGAACTTCGCCGACTACTGAACCGCCTGCCACCCGTAGGAGTTCGGCTCCTGAAGAGGCAATCTGAGAGGATGCCCCCGTGCTGACCCGTTCCGCCTCCTATCCCGACCGGGAGACCGCCCAGTGGGCCACCCAGCAGGTGGTGACCGCCAATGAACAGGCCGTCCACCGCTGGCTCGCTCAGAACACCCGGGTCCGCCTCACCCTCGAAGCAGCCTGGCCGTCCCGTGAGGAGCCCGTGGGCCGGGTCCAGCTGGAGGGCGACCTGCTGGCCGGGCGCGGCCCCGTCGACGTGCGCGCGGCGCGCGTGGTGCTGCGCCGCGAGCCTGCGAGACCGCTCGGCTTCGTCGTCCACACGACCGTCCCGTTCTACCTGTAGGGGTCGCACGCACATGTCCATGAAGCCCCTCGAGCACGACCGGCGGTACGGCGAGCTGGACCATGTGATGCGCGCGTATCTGGGTCAGTCGGCGGACGACACCCCGGAGCGGCGCAGTCGCGCCCTGGACGCGTATCTCCGTCACACCTGGCATACCCGCCCTGCGGCCGTCGCGGAGGCGGAGCGACAACTGCGTGAGTACAGCCGTAATCCTCCGGGCCGCATTCGGCAGGAGCTGGGTGAGTTCTACTCGATCCCGGACACCGGAAAGCCCCAGTCGGACATAGGCGACTGGCTGACAGTGCTGGCTGACCACCTGAAGAGAAGCATCGAGGAGGGCGACGTCCCGGAGCCATCGTCCCCGCAGACGCACTGGGAGTGGCACGCGCGTTTCCCGGAGACGGCGCAACTGCTGGGGGGCTGGTTCTCGCAGGACATCGTCGACGAGTTCCTCGGCCACGACGCCGCGGTCGCCGACTACGCCGACACCACAAACCCGCAGTTGGTCGCCCGCCTCGTGGGTGAACTGCACGAGTTGCTCGCCCTCCCGCTGGACGAGGGGGACTATGCCCTGGCTGCCGCCGAACTCGGCATGGAGGTGGGCCCGCCGGAACCGTTCTCCCACGGCGCCTGGTTCCAGTCGCTGGCGGCGATGCTGTCCAACGTCTGATCCGGCTGGACGGTCGAGGGACGGGCGCTCCACAGCCGCAAGAAGTCACGAAGGTAGACAGCATCGCAGGGTCGAGCCCTCGCGGGACCCCACCTGAAGGTCCGACCGGCCGGTGACCGCAGTCCTTTGAGGACATCGCCAGGGCCTCAGCAGCGCAACCCGGAGGAGACGCAGGCGATCCGCAGTCCGAAGGCGGATGTATCTCAGCGCCCTGAACGCACCGACCGGGGCCAGGACGGCTACACCCATCTGGCCACCCGGGCGGCCAGATGGCTCGCGGCAGCCAAGAAACCTCGCCTCCATAATGACGCGACGACCCGTACTGCGCTGGGTTCGAGGCTCACCTGACACACCATAAGAATGAGTGTCAGATGAGCGTCGAGCCCGTCGTGCACCATTCCCAACGAAGGCCCCCGCAGACTGCTTACCTCTGCGCTCTTGGGTGAAACCGCAGGTCAGAGCAGTGTGCCTGGACGGCTGCGCGCTCCACCTCGTGTCCGGTGGGAAACATGTCGAGCGCATCCCGCCATTCCCCAGAATCCCGGGAAGCTGCAGGTCAGAGCCCCTTCGCGGCAGGCTCCAGAATCGCGACGCACTCAACGTGCGACGTCATCGGGAACAGGTCGAACGCCCGCAGCGTCCGCACCCGGTACCCCCCGTCCCGGAAGTACGCGATGTCCCGGGCCAGGGCCGCCGGGTCGCACGCCACGTACGCGATGCGGCGGGCGCCGAGGGCGACCAGCTGCTTGACCGTGGCCTTGCCGGCGCCCGCGCGCGGCGGGTCCAGGACGATCAGGTCGCACTCGGTGATGCCCGTGCGCGGCAGGACCTGGTCGACCTTGCCGTGCTCGATGCGGACCCGGTCCAGGTCCTTCAGGTTGTGACGGGCGTCCTCGACCGCGCGCTTGCCGGACTCGATGCCCAGCACCGCGCCCTTCTCGCCGATCCGCTGGCCGATGGCGCCCGCGAAGAGGCCCACACCGCAGTACAGGTCCAGCGCCGTGTCGTTCTTGCGGGGCAGCAGGCCCTGCATGACCGCGCGGACCAGGGTGTCCGCGGCCTGCGGGTGGACCTGCCAGAAGCCGCCCGAACCGACGCGGTACGTCCGGTCGTCGGCCCGCTCGCGCACGAAGGCGCGGCCGTGGACGCGGTGGACGCCGCCGTCCTTCTCGTCGACGCGCATCACGGAGACGGGCTTGTCCAGCTCGACCAGCGGGAGCCGGCCGCCCTCGCGCGGGGTCAGGATGACCTGGCGGTCGTGGGAGCCGGTGGCGGAGATGGCCTCCACCGTCGCCATCTGCGGCCAGTCCTGCTTCTCGATGCCGAGCTCGGAGACGCCCGGGGCGGCGATCATGCAGTGGTCGATCGGCTGGACCTCGTGCGAGCGATGCTTGCGGAGTCCCACCAGGCCGTCCGCGTCGACGGCGTACTGCACCCGGGTGCGCCAGGCCGGGACCTGGCCCGCCGGAAGCTTGTCACCCTCGGCCGGCATGACCGTGCCGTCCCAGCCGGCCTCCTCGGGCGTGAGGCCCGCCAGGCGCTGGAGCTGTTCGGCGATCACTTCGCCCTTGAGGCGGCGCTGGGCACCCGGCTTGGCGTGCTGCCAGTCGCAGCCGCCGCACTTGCCGGGACCGGCGTACGGGCAGGGGGCCTCGACCCGGTCCTTGGACGCCTCGATGACGGTGACCGCGTCGGCCCGCAGGAAACGTGCGCCGGTCTCGCCCTCGGTGACCCGTGCGACGACCTTCTCGCCGGGGAGGGTGTGGCGCACGAAGAGGACCTGGCCCTCGGACGTACGGGCGATGCAGTGGCCGCCGTGGGCGACGGGCCCGACCTCGACCTCGTACTCCCGGCCGACCAGGGACTCCCCGGCCTGAACCTCCCCGGCCTGCGACGACGTGGATTCGTTCTGCATGAGGGGGTGGCTCCAGAGATCGGGGTGGGAGGGGAGAGGAGGAAGCCGGAACGGAAAACGGGAAACGGCCGGACAACAGCCCACCAGTCTACGTGGGCGGAAGCCGGCCGCTTACCACAGGCGGAGTCCGGAGTCAGCCCTTCTGGCTGGGCTCCTTGGGCTGCCGCCGTTCCACGGGGCCGCGGCGGACCGAGCCCGGAGCGATCCAGTCGGCACGCCTGCGCGCGCGGAGCTTCGCCGCCTCGGAGGACTCGAGCTGGTACGGCACCGAGGTGACCATCACGCCGGGCGTGAACAGCAGCCTGCCCTTCAGCCGCAGCGCGCTCTGGTTGTGCAGCAGGTGCTCGTACCAGTGGCCGACGACGTACTCCGGGATGTAGACACTGATCACGTCGCGCGGCCGGTCCTTGCGCAGGCTCTTGACGTAGTCGATGACCGGCCGGGTCACCTCGCGGTAGGGCGAGTCGAGGATCTTGAGCGGGATGTCGATGCCGCGCCGCTCCCAGTCCTCCTTGAGCGCCTTCGTCTCGGCGTGGTCGACGCTGATCGAGAGCGCCTCCAGCTGGTCGGACCGCACCAGCTTGGCGTACGCGAGGGCGCGCAGCGTGGGCCGGTGGAGCTTGGAGACCAGGACGATCGAGTGGACGCGCGAGGGGCGGATGCTGTCGTCGGGACGCGTCTCCGGAGCGGCGATCTCCTCCGCGACCCGGTCGTAGTGCTTGCGGATCGCGGTCATCGTGCCGAAGAAGATCACCATGCCGAGCAGCGCGACCCAGGCGCCGTGGGTGAACTTGGTGGCGAGCACGACGACCAGGACCAGGCCGGTGAAGAACGCGCCGAAGGTGTTGATCGCCCGCGAGCGGATCATGTGCCGCCTCGCCGCGGGGTCCTTCTCGGTACGCAGATGACGGTTCCAGTGCCGCACCATGCCGGTCTGGCTGAGCGTGAAGGAGACGAACACACCGACGATGTAGAGCTGGATCAGCCGGGTCGAGTCCGCTCCGTAGATCCAGACGAGCAGGATCGCGGCGCCGGCGAGCAGCACGATGCCGTTGGAGAAGGCCAGCCGGTCGCCGCGGGTGTGGAGCTGGCGCGGCAGGTACCGGTCCTGGGCGAGGATCGAGCCGAGCAGCGGGAAACCGTTGTACGCGGTGTTCGCGGCGAGGAAGAGCACGAGGGCGGTGGCCGCCGCGAGGAAGACGAAGAGGAACGTGCCCTCACCGAAGACGGCTGCGGCGACCTGGGAGATCACCGGGTCCTGGGTGAAGCCCGCGCCGACCGGGGAGCCGTTGTGGATCAGGTCCTTCGCCGGGTTCTCCGCCATCTTCACGTCGGTGGCCATGGCGAGGCCGATGATGCCGCAGAACATCGTGACGGCGAGCAGGCCCATCGCCGCGAGGGTGGTCGCCGCGTTCTTGCTCTTCGGCTTGCGGAAGGCGGGGACCCCGTTGCTGATCGCCTCGACACCCGTGAGGGCCGCACAGCCGGAGGAGAAGGCGCGCAGCAGCAGGAAGACGAGCGCGAAGCCCGCCAGCCCCTGGTGCTCGGGCTTGATCTCGTAGTCCGAGGTGGGCGCGTGCATGGTGTCCCCGAGGGCGAGCCCCCGGAACGCTCCCCAGAGGATCATAGCGAAGACGCCGGCCACGAACAGGTAGGTCGGGATGGCGAAGAGCTTGCCCGACTCCTTGACGCCGCGCAGGTTCATCAGCGTCAGCAGCACGATGGCGCCGACGGCGCAGGCCGTCTTGTGCTCGACGACGAAGGGGATCGCGGAGCCGAGGTTCTCGACGCCCGAGGAGATCGACACGGCCACGGTGAGGACGTAGTCGACGAGCAGGGCGCTGGCCACGGTCAGGCCGGCCTTGGGCCCGAGGTTGGTGGTGGCGACCTCGTAGTCCCCGCCCCCGCTCGGGTAGGCACGCACGTTCTGCCGGTACGAGGCGACGACGGTGAACATCAGGACCACGACCGCGACCGCGATCCAGGGGCTGAAGTGGTACGCCGACACGCCCGCGATGGACAGCACGAGGAGGACTTCCCCGGGTGCGTACGCAACGGAGGACAGGGGGTCGGATGCGAAGACGGGGAGGGCGATGCGCTTGGGGAGGAGCGTCTCCCCCAGCTTGTCGCTGCGCAGCGCCCGGCCGATCAGGATCCGTTTGGGCACGTCGGTCAGTTTGGACACGGTGAGGATCGTAAGCGCTGCCGGGACACGCCGCCGAGGCACCACCCCCTCGGAACCCCGAAAACCTTCATAATTACCCGCCCTCACCGCAAAAGTCCATGGAATCCTTAACGAAATCCTTGCGGTTCAGCGGCTCCCCGGAGCTCCGGCCGGTCCCGCTTTTGCTCATCGGCCCGCGGCGTACGCACACTCGGTTGAGGCGGCACGGACGTCGCCGCATAAGCTCATCCACGGGCGACGCCGGAGGCGGTTGCCCCATTGTCTGCCCCGCAAGCTGAGAGAGAAGTGTGAGCAGGGTGTTTTCGCAGGTCATCCGGACGACCAGGACGGCGAGGTAGGCGCGAGGTGCACATCGTCATCATGGGCTGCGGGCGCGTCGGAGCCGCTCTCGCGCAGACCCTGGAGCAGCAGGGGCACACGGTCGCCGTGATCGATCAGGACCCCACGGCGTTCCGTCGCCTCGGTTCCGGCTTCGGCGGCCGTCGTGTCAGCGGGGTCGGTTTCGACCAGGACACCTTGCGTGAGGCGGGGATCGAGGAGGCCGGCGCGTTCGCGGCGGTCAGCAGCGGCGACAACTCCAACATCATCGCCGCCCGGGTGGCCCGCGAGATGTTCGGCATCGAGAACGTCGCGGCGCGCATCTACGACCCGCGGCGTGCGGAGGTCTACCAGCGGCTGGGCATCCCCACCGTCGCGACCGTCCGCTGGACGGCGGACCAGATGCTGCGGCGTCTGCTGCCGTCGGGCGCGGAGCCGCTGTGGCGCGACCCGAGCGGTGGTGTGCAGCTCGCCGAGGTGCACACGACGCCCTCCTGGATCGGGCACAAGATCAGCACCCTGCAGGAGGAGACGGGCGTCCGCGTCGCCTTCCTCACCCGGTTGGGTGAGGCCATACTGCCCACCTCGCAGACGGTTCTGCAGGAGGGCGACCTCGTTCACGTGATGATGCGTACGGACGAGATCGCGAAGGTCGAGGAGGCCTTCGCCGAAGGTCCCGAGGAGGGCGGTCACTGATGCGCGTCGCGATTGCCGGGGCCGGTGCGGTGGGCCGTTCCATCGCGGCCGAGCTCCTGGAGAACGGGCACGAGGTGCTGCTGATCGACAAGGCGCCGACCGCCATCTCGGTGGAGCGCGTCCCCATGGCCGAGTGGCTCCTGGCGGACGCCTGTGAGATCACGTCGCTCGACGAGGCTGCCCTCCAGCGGTGCAACGTCGTGATCGCCTCGACGGGCGACGACAAGGTCAACCTGGTCGTCTCGCTGCTCGCGAAGACCGAGTACGGCGTCCCGAGGGTCGTGGCCCGGGTCAACAACCCGAAGAACGAGTGGCTGTTCAACGAGTCCTGGGGTGTCGACGTCGCGGTCTCCACCCCGCGCCTGATGTCGGCGCTGGTCGAGGAGGCGGTGAGCGTCGGTGATCTGGTCCGGCTGCTGCGCTTCAGCCACGGCGACGCCAACCTGGTCGAGCTGACGCTGCCCCCGGAGTCCGCCCTGGCCGGCATCCGGGTCAGCGACGTGGACTGGCCCGAGGACACCTCGCTCGTCACGATCATCCGGGGCACGCGGGTGCTGACGCCCAGCCCCGAGGAGACCCTGGAAGCCGGTGACGAGCTGCTGTTCGTGGCCGCCCAGGCGCGCGAGGAGCAGCTGGAGGACCTGCTCTCGGTCCGCCGGGAGCTCTCCGAGGACTGAGTCGGGGGGGGGGGCGGGGGGGGGGCGGGCCGCCGGGGCGGGGGGGGGGGCGCCGCGCGCGGGGGGCGCCGCCGCCGGGGAACGGCGCGGGCGGGGCAGGCCGCGGGGCGGG
>JBJDMS010000007.1:0-136821 GCA_044900255.1 Microbacterium sp. NPDC090218
TGGAGGCGCCCTACGCGGTCGCCGAGCGCGCAGCGCGCCACCCCGATTCGGCCGATGCCCTGCTGATCGCCGCGGCCATGCTCGGCGCACAGGTGGACGTCTTCCACCGGCAGGAGATCCAAGGGCATGCGGCCCTGCTCTTTGCCCAGAGCACCGCGGAGGGCGCGGCCGAACATGAACAGCTGCGGATCGCGTTGATCAACGCCGGTGCGATCGAGGCTGCCTACAAAGACCCCCCTGCCAGCCCATGACCGCCCTGGCGCAGGCGGGTTGAGGTCAGGGCCCGGTCAGGTGACCGCATCGGCCACGGTGTGCGGCTTGGCTTCCTTTCCCATCTGAAGATGAGGTACCTACGGCTCGCGTCGCTGGACATGGCCGCTGTGAGAGATCGAGGGCAAGCCCAGGGGGCGCCCTGAGATCAAGCCGGGCCTGGGAGCCGCTATACCGCGTCCGCGCATCCCGCGCGGCCGGTTTCGGTCTTGGTGACCGGAAGCGCCTAGGGTGAGTGTGGCGGGCGCCGGGGGGTGGCGTGCGCAGACACGCCACGCTGGAGGTAACCATGGGGTTGCGCCCGACACACCTCGGTTACGCCTACCAGGATCTACTCACCGCGCTGCGTCTGGTGGATCTGGCGGTGGGACGTGCGAGGTCGGTGACCGTGGACACGAAGATGTTCGCCGGGGACCGGTTCGATGACATCACGTGCGAGTGGGGCACCGGCAGCCGTGAGCGATTGCAGATCAAGCACACGGATCACGACCGCGCGTTGTCGGCGGAGAGTTTCATCAAGGACAGCCGGGGTCTGCGCCTGGATCTCCTCTTCTCCTCCATCGACCGTGACCTCACCTCACAGCCCGCTACCTCACACCGTCTCGTGGTCCGCGACACCGAGCCGGACAAACCTGATCTGATGCGGGTGCTGCAGCCAGTCAGTAGCGGCATCGACCCGGGCCCGGCGCTGCACGGCCTGGGCAGCAAGCGGTTCCGGTTCGACGCCGCTGCGCTTCGGGCCCACGATCCGTGGAAATCCATGCTCGCCACTGTCAGCGATGAGGTGCTCCAGCGTGCCTGTGCCTGTCTGATTGTCGACACAGGTGTTGCGGCGTGCTCGCTCAACATCCGCGAGCCCGGGTCGGCCGAGGCGGCCCTGCTGCACCGCATCACCGAGGAACTCGGTGCCGGACGGCCGCCGAACCGGACCCGCACAGCCGAGGACGTGGCGCTGGCTCTCATCGAGACGGCCAAGGCGGCCCGCAGCCGGACGGGCACCGTGACGGTCGAGGACCTGCTTCCCCGCCTGGGTTTGGAGACCGACTTCGGGGCCGTGCGTGAGGGCCATCCCGTGGACCGGGCCACCGAGGTGGCCCGCCCCGCCGTGCTCACAAAAGTGGTCACGGCCGTGGAGGACACCGCGCAGCTGGGCGGTGTCGTAGTGGTCACCGGCGCTCCCGGCATCGGCAAGTCGTGGTTGTGCGAGCAGCTCGGCGACGCACTGGCCCAGACCTGGCTGGCGGTACGGCATCACTGCTGGCTCGGCGCTGCGGATGCCGACCGCGGTGAGCGGGTGCTGACCGAGGTGGTGATCGGCAGCCTGCTGCGGCAGCTGGAGAGCGCCGCACCGGAGGCGGTGGCGCAGGTCAGGCCCCGCTACGCGGCCACCAAGGAGACGCTCGTGGCAGCGGTCACGGCTGTGCGCGGCCTGCTCCCGGATCGGCCCGTCGCGTTGGTCGTGGACGGGATCGATCACGTCAGCCGGGTCCTTGGGCACAACAGTGGCGGCGCGTTCGGTGGGCCGGTGGATCCGGCGGCCTGCTTGGTCGAGGAACTCACCGCGCTCAGCCTGCCGCCCGGCGCCGTTCTGGTCCTGGCCAGTCAGCCCGACCCTCATCTGGAGGCGGTCGACGCCCGGGCTGCCCGTTTGACCGTTCCCCCTCTCGACCGCGCCGAGCTGGGTGCGTTGGCGGAGCGTCTGGGTGTGCTGTCGGCGCTGGCGCCGTCGGCTGCTGCTCTGGGGGCTGCCACGGATGCTGAGGCCGCTGTCACCTTGATCGAGGAGCGCTCACGAGGCAACGCTCTTTACGCCACGTATCTGTGCCGTCAGGCCGTGGGCCCGGCTCCTGGTCTTGGCGCATCGCTTGCGCCGGGCGCTGTGGGTGATCCCCTTGAGCGGCTGCGCGCGGTTCCGTCATCGGCGCACGACCTGGACGACTACTACGCCTATCTGCTGCAGACTTTGACGGTCGAGCAGCGTTACGCGGTCAGCACGCTGGCAGTCTGCGACTTCGCTGTCAGCGCGGACGAGCTCGGGGAGATCTTCCCGATGCCGGCGATGATGATCGGTGCCGCCCTGACCAGGGTGGCACCGATCATCGCTCAGCAGCCGGGGATCGGCGGGCTGAAGATCCACCACGAGAGCTTCAGCCGTTTCGTGCGCCGGGCCGAGGGTGACTCCCGATGGGTGGACCAGGTCCGGACCCAGGCCGCCCAGTGGCTTTCCCAGCGCGGGTTTGTCACGGACGCGCGTGCCTTCCGGCACCTGCCCGAACTCCTGTCCGCTCTGGGCCGTGACGAGGACCTGGCCCTGCTGATCGGGCCCGACTTCCTCTCCCGTGCGATCGCCGGCCTGCAGCCTCCGCAGGCCATCGTCCACACCCTGGCCGTCGTCGCCCGGCGGGCGGCGGCGTGCCGTGATTGGCCGACGCTGGTGCGCTGCATCGAACTGAGCCGGGCGCGGTCGACCTATGAGGAAGAAGGCCTGCCAGGTTCCCTGGTGCCGTATGCGGATGTGCTGGTGGCGCTGTCGGGAGCCGACCATGCGGCGGCGGGCCTGCTGTATGAGGGTGTGCCAACGCTGTCGGCGCGGTGGGGCCTGCAGTTGTGTGCAGCGGTCGACCGGGCCGGGTTCGCCGCCCCGTGGGAGGCGTATCTGACGGCCTGGGACAAGGATCGCGGTGGTAAGTCTGGCCACGACGGTTCCGCGGGCGATGAGGCGGTGTTCCTGGCGGAGTTGCGTGGGCGGATCAGGCTGCCTGGCCATGGCACCGACAAGCGCGAGTCGCCGGAAGGCCACCCGCTCACGCTTGCTCAGCGGGTGGCCCGGTTCCTTGATCAGGAGGCATTGGACTCCCCCGAACCGGCGCTCGGTGTGCTGCTGGACTGCCTCGGCGCCGAGCCGCTGCTGGAGAGCGCGGCGCTCATCGAGCGTCCCGAGCGGCGTGCGGCCCTTCTGCTGCATCTCGCCGACGCCCACGACGGCGCGGGCGGGATACTGCCGTCGGCGCGCACACTGGCCGTCGCGGCCTGGGCCAGCGCTCCGTGCGGCCTACGACGTCTAATGGACCAGGGCGTGCCGGTGGCTGACCTGGCCGAGGAGGTCTTCCGCGGGGACGACGTCACCACGGTGCTTCAGGAAGCAACCCACGCGGTGCTGATTGGCCGTTACGGCGATCTGTCGGGGCCGGTCAGCAGGTGGCTGGAGCTGCTGGAGGTGGCCCAGGCCGCTGATCCGCAGGCGCCCACCCGGCTGCTGGCCCTCCTGGACGGCGAGGGTTTCTATCGTGCCTGGCTGCGGTTCACCGTCACCACGCTCGGTCTGGGCCGCGACGTCGATGCGGGCCGGATCCCCGCCGAGCGTGCGTCCACTGCCGCCCGTGTGGCGCTTGAGCAACTGGCCCAGCACGCTGCCGCGTTCACGGGCCAACCCAATGCCAGCGAGCTTGGCGACATCCACCGCCTCGTGCGGCAGGTGCTGCACGAGGCGGTCGCCCTGCTGCGCGGCAACGACGTCGCCCTGGGCATCACGTCCCTGCAGACCGTCAGCCGAGGCACCACCACATCCCTGATGGGCATGGCCGGGTCCGGTCCCCTGATCACCACGGAGCTGCTGTCCCTGCTGGCCCACAGCGTGGGCCAGGCCGGGTCCGACATCATCCACGAGCTGATGCGCACACTGCGCACGGCGCAGGCCGACCGCCGTTCCATGTATGCGGAGGACGCCGACTTCGAACTCGAGATGGCCCGCGTGAGTCTCGCCTGCGACGACCCGGACGAGGCGCGGCGCTGCTGGGAACGTGCCGCCCGCTACATGGGCGCCTATGGCGGCCACAAGGACATCATCTGGAACGCGCGCTGCGCGGCTCCTACGGCCAGACCATGCGGCCGTTCGACCTCCTGGTGGTCGATGAGGCCCACAGAACTTCGGGTGATCTCGGCAAGGCGTGGGCCGCTGTCCACGATCAGGCGCGGGTGCCTGCGGTGCGGCGTCTGTACATGACGGCCACACCCCGCCTGTGGGAAGCGTCGCCCGAGAGCGCCGGCGTGGATGAGACCGGCGGGCACCTGGTCGCGTCCATGGACGACCAGTCCCTCTACGGGCCAGTGCTGTTCGAGTTCGGCCTGACGGCGAAGCTCGAACAGGCGTCAGCGACACCGCCGGCCGCCTATCACTCGCGGGAGCGCCAGCTCAGCCTCGCCCTGAGGGACGGGGGTGATACGCACAAAAGGGGCCGTTCGTAGGCGTTGAGCTACCAGCCCGTCAGTCACTAGCGTGGGTGGCTTTATTGGTTACCAAGTGATTCCAGCGGAAGGTCAGTTCCGGGGGGTCATGGCGTCGCGGACTTTGGCGGTGTCCACGAATTGTTCGAAGCGGACGATGCGGCCGCCGCGCACGATGAAGTGGTGGGCGACGCGGACGTCGATGGTCTTGCCGGTGGCCTTGTTGGTGGCGGTGTAGCAGGGGCCTTTGGCATGTCTGACTGCTGGCTACGGTTCCAGGAATGCGAGCGCCCGCGGAACGAATCTGTCGTGGTGCTGGAAGATCCCGCCGTGTCCGGCGTCGGGGTAGAGGGGCTCGAGTTCACCCCGGGGCAGCCGGGCCGCCAGGTCGATGGTGTTGACGCTCGGTACCATCCGGTCGCTCTCACCGTTGGCCACCAGGACCGGCTGCTGGATGCGCGACAGGTCCTGCGGTGCCGTGCGGCCCCAGCGTTTGATGGCCTTCAGCTGGGCACGGAACGACGGCACCGAGATCGTCTTGTCGCGGTCGTCCGTGCGCTCCTTCAGCCGCGCCAGGAATTCGCGCGCTGCCCGTTGTCCGCCCTCGGTCTGGGTGAAGAAGCGGTAGTGCTTCGGGTCCTTGTGCCGCAGCGTCGCCTTCAGCATGTCCTGGACGGTGAGGGACGTGACCTTGTCGATGCCGGGTCCGCCGGCGGGGCCGGTGCCCGCGAGGATGAGTCTGCGCACGAGGTCGGGTTCCTCTGCCGCGATGACCTGGGCGATGAAGCCGCCCATCGACAGGCCGAGCAGGTCGACCTGGTCGAACCCGAGTGCCCGGATGAACAGCACGGTGTCGCGGGCCATCGCCTCGATGGTGTCGGGTGTGGAGCCGCCGGACGCGCCGACGCCGCGGTTGTCGTAGGTGATCACGCGGCGTCGGGCCGCCAGTCCGTCCACGACTCGTGGATCCCAGTTGTCCAGGACCGCGGAGAGGTGGTTGAGCAGGATCAGCGGTACGCCGTCGTCCGAGCCGAGCTGCCGGTAGGCGAAGTTGACGCCCTGCACGGACACGTCGGCGCGTTCTTGTACGACGACGGGGCTGGTGTGGGAGAGCTGGACGATGCGCTCATGGCCGGGTCCTGGTGTGCGGTGGGGGCTGGTGTGTGTGGGTTGGGCTTCTCGTTGTGACGGGCTGCCTCGGCGTCCGGCTGGGCTGTGCCCGCGCTCACGTCATGGAGACGACGACTTTCCCAGCTTTCGTGCGGCCCTTCTCGACGTACTCCATGGCCTGGAGAGTTTCGTCGAACGGGAACACGCGGTCGACGACGGGACGGATCTTTCCGGCGTCGATGAGGGGGGTGAGTTCGCGCAGCTGGTCACCGCTGGCCTTCATGAACAGGAACGAGTACGTCACGCCGTGGCGCTTCGCGTCGCGCCGGGTCTTGAAGCTGAGGGCGGTCATGGCCAGGCGGAGGAACGGATTCAGGCCGAGTTCACGGGCGAAGGCCGGGTCGGGCGGGCCCGCGACGCTGATGGCCGTGCCACCGGGCTTGAGTACACGCAGGGACTTGGCGAGGTTCTCGCCGCCGAGGCTGTCGAGGACGACGTCGTAGCCGTCGAGGACCTCCTCGAAGTCCTGCGTGCGGTAGTCGACGACGACGTCCGCGCCGAGGCCCCTGGCCAGGTCGACCTTGGCGGTGCTCACGGTGGTGGCCACCTGCGCGCCCAGAGCCTTGGCCAGCTGGATGGCGATGGAGCCGAGGCCGCCCGCGCCCGCGTGGATGAGGACCTTCTGGCCCGGTTGCACGTGGGCCCGCTCGACCAGTGCCTGCCATGCGGTCAGCGCGACCAGGGGAAGGGAGGCGGCCTCGGCCATGGTGAGCGTGGCCGGCTTGGGTGCCAGGTCGTCCTGATGCACGGCGATGAGTTCGGCGAAGGTACCGATGCGGTCCTTGTCGGGCCGGGCGTAGACCTCGTCGCCCACCGCGAAGCGGGTGACGGACGGGCCGACCCGGACGACCGTCCCGGCGAGATCGTTGCCCAGAACGAGCGGGAGACGGTAGGGCAGGAACGCCTTGAAGTCCCCGTTGCGGATCCTGAGGTCCAGCGGGTTGACGCCCGCTGCGTGGATCTTGACCAGGACGTCGTCGGCACCCACCTGGGGGTCGGGTAGCTCGGCATCGCGCATCCCGGCTTGGCCGCCGTACTTCTCGACCATGAAAGCCCTCATCGTCATCTCCGTTCCGTGTCCCGTCCGTGAAAGGTCGGAGTCTCCACTCGCCTCGGGCTTCTCCCAGTACGAGATAGTTTGTGTTGACAGGTCTTGGACGCGAGGGCTCGGCGGCGGATCGGCTTCCGCTTTCGCAGCCGTCTTCCACCGCTCGATGAAGCGCATGGTGGTCTCGTCCAGGTTCATCGAACCAGCGGATGCGAACTCCACCAGCACAGCGACGAGCCGTTGCATCGTGTGGGAGTCCGGCAGCCGCGGCTCCGACATCACGTAGCTGATCGTGCTCGTGCCCAGGTAGCCGTCATCCGTCTTCTTCCCCGACTTCACGGAAATCTTGGAAAGGCTGGGGCGCCCCACCTGCAGATGCAGGTCGTGGAGGCTTTCAATGAGGACATTCAACGGCCCCACATTGATCTGAGGCCTCTTTAGAATGCCGGGCCGTCCCATCGGGCACTTCCAATCCATCGTCCAGAACCATCAAGGACTGTACAGAACTACTGGACCGGTGTCCGGGGTTGAGCGGACGATGTCCGGGCGTCCGCAGTGACCAACCAGCGCCAACTCCTAGTCCAAGGTCGGGGAGATGGTCGTCCCGAAGCACCCACCGGATGCCCACCAAGGGGAGGACCCTCGTGAACGAACTGCTGGTCACCGCTGTCTACGGACTTGTGGCGGAGCTGCCCGCGAACCTTGTCGCGGCCGCCATGATCGGAGCTTCCAGCGCCGTTGTACGAGCATGGTGCCGGCGCGTGTCCAAGCCGAAGTGACCCGTGATGTGCTTGCAGGGTCCGCTCTCGCAATCATCAAGGCCGATCCGGAAGTGGCAGCGCTCCCGTACACCCTCAACGATGGGGAGCTTTCGGTCGACGGCGCCCCGCGGCATTTCCGAACTGGGGAACTCACCTGGGTGAAGGCGAGCACGAACACCAGCGGTCTCCCCAGACCGACGTCTCGGGAGACCGCTGGTGCGATCCGGCCCTGTGCAAGGCTCAGGAGAGTGCACTGACCACGACAGAGATCTCGAACTCCAACAACTCATGCCCGACCTGTCCGGCGTACACAGTCAGAGGCGTGCAAGGACTCGTTGCAGATCATCTCGGTTGAATGCGTGGGCGGAGGCGAGGAGAGTCCGGGCGTAGGCGTCCAGAGCAGAGATAAGCTCTTCCGAGAACCCCACTGCTGCAGGGAGATCCCAGGCGTTGGCAAGCGCCTTGTCGAGATCGCTGGGGTTCACCGGGGGCCGATGGGTGTAAATCTCCCACGGGAGGATGTCGTTCAACCTGCCTCGCTCGGAGCGTGGGACTTTGCGCTTTCCGGCGCGCTCCAGAGCTCGCAGCACCGCCAGTTCCGATGCGGCTGTCATGTCCAGTGTCATCGCCATATCAGTCCGGTCCATTCACTCAGAGGAAGTGACAGCGGCCTCCTCTTCGGGCGCCTCTGTCCTGGTCGATATCGGCACGACGCTAACTGATCGTTTCAGAATGAGATCGGTGTGTGGGCTTGGCAGTTGGGTGTTGCGTCGGCAGGATCTGGTGGGTGTCTGCTGATCCTTTGCCTGATGACCTGTGGGAACGCATAGGCCCGCTGCTGCCGGTGCGTCCGCCTCGGCGTCATCGGTATCCCGGGCGGCTGCCGGCCGATGACCGTGCTGCCCTGCGGGGCATCGTGTACGTGTTGCGCAAGGGCGTGAGCTGGCGGGACGTTCCCGCAGAGCTGGTCGGCTGCAGTGGCGTGACGGCCTGGCGGCGTCTGCGGGACTGGACCGAGGCCGGGGTATGGCCCCGGTTGCATGAGGTCCTGCTGACGAACTACGCAGAGATGGTCTGCTGGAGATGGACGACGCCGCGATCGACGGCTCGCACGTCAGGGCCCTCAAAGGGGGGCTCACACCGGACCTTCGCCGGTTGACCGGGCCCGGCCCGGCAGCAAGCACCACATCATCGTCGACCGGCACGGAACTCCGCTCGCTGTCTCTCTGACCGGCGGAAACCGTCACGACGTCACCCAGCTCATGCCTCTACTGGACGCCATACCCCGGATTCGTGGCCTGCGCGGCCGGCCACGCCACCGGCCCCGGCGGCTGTTCGCCGACCGCGGATACGACTACGACAAGTACCGGCGTCTCGTCCGGGCTCGTGGAATCACCTCCAAGTTCGCCCGCCGCGGCACCCCGCACGGCTCGGGACTGGGCAAGACACGGTGGGTCGTCGAACGGACCTTCGTCTGGCTCCACCAGTTCAAACGACTGCGCATCCGCTACGAGATACGAGCCGACCTCCACCTCGGACTGCTCCAACTCGCCTGCACCATCATCTGCTTGAGACGACTGCGAATCTCATTCTGAAACGATCAGTAAGAAGTCCTGAGGCCCCATCGGTTGCATTCCGACGGGGCCTGAAGACAGTTTAGGAACTGGTGAACTATTGAATTTTAGGGTGCCGCGTTAGATTACCGAGACGTCGGGGCGGGTTTTCACTGGATATACACGCGCCCATTTGCCACATCCCACCGCTGCGAAGGGGCGCCTTCATCGTCGTCCACGAAGAACACGCCCTCCGACTCTGGAATCAACTGCGCGATTTGCTCCAGTTGAGCCAGGATGAGGTCTACGCCGCCATTCCTCATTGAAGCGCCGAAGAATGCGTGTGCGATCCAGTTGATTTCCTTCTCCTGATACAGCCACCCGCCCAGGTACAACGCCACCACCTCATTCGACAATTGGAAGCGGTCCCCTGTGTTCGCGTACTGAGCTACGACGCTCTTGATCTGGTCCAAGTCGCTGTAGTCGCAGTCGAGAAACCCTCGAACATTGAAGTATTTCGCCACAGTGACTCAGTCTCCCATTCCAGTGCGGATGATCCCGCCCTTATTTTCAATGTAGCTGCGAACATCGTTATGGACGCCGTATTTGAACCAGAATTCGGCTCGCACTCCCATTTCCTCCGCGCTTGAGAGGGTTGCCTTAATCTGATTTCTCGTTGACTTGCTCAGGAAATTCTTTGGCCGGTTGACAGCCGTCCACGTCCTCTTCACTTGTATCAATGCATCGCTCGTGACGACGTCTATCTCGCGCCCATTGATTTCTTTAGACACTCCGCCCGTACGTGCTCTCACCATGTCCTCGTAGTGAACGTCGGCTGCATCCCGCAATTTTCCTGCAGCTACCAGGTCACGCACTTTGGTAGAGGCTGTCATGCCTCCACAGTTGTGTACCAGGATAGGGTCGGCGCCTGCCAGTACGTAGTAGGTGTGGAGGTTGCTAACTGTCAGGTTGTACATGTCAGCCATGCCGGTACGGCTCCGCAGGCTGGCCACGGATGCATAGCGACCGTCGCTGGTGACAAGGACGTTTCCGACAGTCAGATTCCCTGCCTCAACCCATGTGCCGAGCGTCTCGTCCCACACTGGGTGGTTAGTAGTTGTACGCAGGGTGGAGGTAGTGCCGCTTTCGTGGCGGACCACGATGTCAATGAGCTTTTCGTCGCGATGGATCAGTTTGGCCACGACTGGTTTAGCTTCTTTGCGTTGCCCGGTTTCGGGATCCGCCGCTACCACCTTGTCGCCGGGCTCGACCTTTGCGATTTCCTTCGTTCCACCCCCTTCCATGAGAACCTCTGTTTCCGGGGTGAAGCTGCAGAAAGCCTTGTTGGTTCGGCTGAGCGCCTTCCCAATTCCAGCTGCTCCCTTGGCTATGCCTCCCATGTCGAGGCTTGACAAGGCATATCCGAGGGTGTCGCACTTTTCCTGATCGCCGTTGAAAGCGCACTGATACCAGGGCTCGGCTATCGTCATGTCGCCGAGTGCCGAGAGGAATTGCTTGGTCTGTGCGGTTGCCGCATCCTTCGCCGCACTGGTCTGACAATAGTTTGATGAGGTGCCGCCGTATCCGATGGAAACGGAGACGCACTCGTCCTCGTTGAAGAAGTAGTTATAGGTTGCCTGGAGCTCCTTCTGGTCATTTTCGGAAATCTGCTGGGCGTTACTGCTACCGCTCGGCCCTCCAGCGCTATGGGATCCCTTGCCATTGCTCGGCTTCTTCGCCTTGCCCTTCTTCTTGCCAGCTCCGCCGGGCTTGTTATATCCGCAGTCGAGAGGCGATATGCAGTCCGCACGCAGCCCGGTGGGGTCGGCGAAGGTTGCCGGGTTGTTCTCTGAATACGCGTAGCCGTTGAGGTGCTGAGGATCGGCCAGGTCCATGAGCGGGTCGACGCTGATGAATCGCCCTATGGTCGCGTCGTATTCGCGGGCGCCCAGGTGCGTGAGACCTGTGCCCGTGTCGTCGAGGCCCCCGATGTATCCCTTGCTGCCGGGCCACGTGCCGGTGGCATCGCCCCGGTTTCCTCCGAAGGGGAGGGTCCGGCGCTGGGAGAGGCTGAGGTCCGCCGCGGCGATGGCCAGTTGGCCGGTCCCGAGGTGGTCGGCGACGGTGATCGTCACTTTTCCGTCGTCCGTCTGCACGGCCTGGCTGCCGCCCCCGAGCGGAATGTACCGGGTCGCCTTCGGAGTGGTCGCTCCCTTGGGCAGGACCAGTTCGGCGTTTCCGATATAGAGGGTGGTCTCGTTCGGGCCGCGGGCGATGAGGCGGTTGCCGTTGGTGTCGTAGAGGTATGTGGTGACCTCGTCGGGCTTGCCCTCGACCGGCTGGACGACTCTGGTCAGGTGCCCTTCCGGGTCCCATTCCAGCGTTTGGTTCTCCGAGGCGACGGCCCGTCCGGTGGTGTTGCCGGTGTCGTCGTAATCGAAGCCGGTCGTCACGGTGCCTGCCGGGCCGGACTCGGTGATCTGCTGGACGGCGTGCGGCTGAACCGTGCCGGCCGCGGGGTAGGTGTAGTCGCGCCGGACATCGCCGGCACCCTTGCCGGTCAGGTCGTGGACCGTCTCTGACTTTCGGTTGCCCGTCAGGTCGTACGTGTAGGAGTGCCAGTACGGTGCCACGCCACCCGTCACGTCGGCCGATGGTGCCGCTTGGCAGGAGGTGTCGCCCTCGGTCCAGGACTCGGTCAGGCGACGCAGGTAGTCGTAGGTGAAGCACTGGTTGTCCGTACCGGCGCGCGAGACGTCGGACACGGAGGTGACGTTGCCTACCTCGTCGTAGCTGAAGGTGTTGAGGCGGTCGACTCCCGGAACGTCCTCACGATCGACACGGGAGGTGGCCAGGCGCTGGGTGCCCCACTCGTAGGTGTTGCTGAGCCAGGCCTTCTTCGAACTGGCGGCGGTGGAGCCATAGGTGTACTGGAGAGGCTTGCCCGTCAGCGAGTACAACGAGGTGTCCGCCCGGAAGCCGTCACCCAGGAGGGAGACCGGACGAAGGGTGTCGTCGTAGCTGTAGGCGTAGGAGCCGCCGGGCAGCGAGCCGACCGCTGAGTAGGAGACGCCCTTGACGAGGCCGGAGGTCTCGTAGCTGGTACCGGTCTGATAGGTGCCGGCCAGGCCCTTGTTGGCTTCGGTGTCGGGGATGGTGACGGCGCTGATGAGCGGCCGGTAGAGCTGATCGTATTTGGTGACCTTGGCGGTGTACTCGGCGCCGTGGTCGTAGCGGCTGGTGGCCGCGAGCTGTCCCTTGGCGCCCGCGACGGTGTCGTAGGTCCAGGTTGCGCGCAGAGAGCCGGTGGCGTTCGTGTCGCGCACCTCGACCTCGCGGCCGAGTTGATCGTAGGTGTGGTGGATGACGGTCTTGTTGGCGTCCGTGGTGGTGAGGACCTGGTCACGATCGTCGTAGGTGGTCTTCACCTCGCCCTTGTCGGGATCGGTCGACTTCGTCTGCCGCCCGCGCTGGTCGTACTCGTAACTCCACGCGTTTCCGGCCTGGTCGGTGACCTTTGTCAGCTCCCCGGCGGGCGAGTATGTGTAAGCGGTCCTGTCGTAGGCCGCCTCGGCGCTCCGCGTGTGGTGCTGCCGCAGCTCGGTCGCCTGCCCCTGTACGTCCATCAGGGTGGTGGTGGCGGTGCCTCCCACGGGCGGGATGACGGTGGTGCGGTCTCCGCCGTGGATGGTCCGGGTGATACCCAGCGTCTTACCGCCGTCGCCGTTGCCCGCGACCTGCTTCGATTCGATCTCACGGCCCAGGCCGTCGTAGGTGTACCAGGTCTGGGATTCGACGCTGAGGGCGTCGACGGGCTTGAACAGGTCCCGATTGGGCGAGCCAGTGGTGTAGTAGGTCGCGAAGCTCTTAGCGACCTGGCCGCGTTCGTCGTAGAAGGTGTCCGCGACGAGCCTTCCGCCGTCGGGTCCCTTGGTCTGCGTCTGCCGGGAGCGGAGCAGGCCGTCGTACAGGGTGTACGAAGGTATCTGTGCCCCGTCGTTGTCCAGGGTCAGGGTGCGTACCGCGACCGACTTGCCGTCCTCGATGAAGTAGTCGAAGTCGTACGACGGGGTCAGCGTGGTCTTACGGTCGGCGAGCCATATCTTGTCGACCCGGCCGAGGGCGTCGTAGGTAGAGGTGGTGGCTTTGCCGTTGGTGTCCTTTTCCACCGTGGGCTGGCTGCGCAAGGGGTCCAGAGTGCTCGTCGTGGTCTGCTCGGTGGTCGCGTCCCCCTTCTTCGCGGGGGGCGTCTTGGTGGTGACGGTCGTCGCGAAGCCGGTGTCCGGCGTGTAGGCGGTCGTGCTGGTCAGGCCGTCGGTGCGCGGGGTGCGAACCGGGGTGCCGCCTTCGGTTGCGGTGACGTTCGCGGTGAGGTCCGTGGAGGTCAGGGGCCGCCCGTAGGAGTCGTAGGTGTTTCCCGTCTCCAGGTACCTGGCTGTGGTGCCGTCATGTCCGCTGATCTTCGCGGTCGCGGTGATGTCGCCCTTGGTGGGGGCGGCGTTGTAGGCACCACCGTCATAGGCCGTGCGTACGTCGGAGAGTACGTCGGTGGCTCTGGCCGGTGTCGCCGAGCAGTCCCCGGTGACGGTCTCCGCCCGCGAGGGCAGCATGAGGATGTTGGCGGTCGTGTTGGTGGCGTAGGTGATGCGAGAACAGGTGTTGTCGGCCACGCCGGTCTGCCCGTAGTCGGAGACCTGGGTGAGCCTGCCGGCGACGGTGTCGTACGCACTGGTCTTCGACGTGGTCCGCCAGGAGACGCCGGTACCGTTGTCCAGCGATGTGAACGTCTGCGTGTTGGCGGTGCCGGTCAGGTTGGACGTCACCGTGCCCCAGGAACGGACCCGCTTCCCCGTCTCGTGGTGCCAGGGGCGGTTGACCGTCTTGTCGAGGACCTTGCCGCCGGGACCGGAGTACGTCTCGGTCCTGTAGGCGAAGCCGGCTGCCGACTCGTGGTCGGTGATCGGATCACCCTCACCGGCGCCGAGGGTGACGACCACCGATTTCTTCGCGTCGGAGGCGTCCTTGTGGTCGCCGTCCATGCCGCGCAGGAAGTAGCTGTCCGACTGCGTCTTCAGCGCGAGGGCGCCGCCCTGACCGCCCGTCTTCTCCCGGACGTGGCCGTAGCCGCGCCACTGAGACCAAGTCTTGTTCTTCTCCTTGGTCAGGCCGTCGTCGTCGTCGTAGTGCCAGGCAGCGCCGTCCAGGTATTCGTAGGCCGTGACGCTGTCCGGTGCGCCTCCCGTGCGGTCGGAGGCTGTCACCGAGGTGACCACGTACTTGTTGAACCAGTGCTTCTCGACCGCTTCGGTGTCCGATCCGCCCAGAAGCTGGGGGAAGCAGCGGGTCGTGTTGGTCTGGGGAGTGGGCAGCGCCGCGGCGTCGCACACCGGGGCCGAGTAGTTGACGGAGGTCTGGCCACCGTGTCCGTCGTTGATGTCGGACAGACGGGACTTGACGTACGGCGCGTAGCCGTCCCCGATCTTGTCGAGCCGGTTCTCGAGTTGCGTGTAGTCGAGAGTGGTCTTCGGCAGCGTGATCGCCGAGGCGGCGGTGTGGCCAGTCCGCTGGATGGAGGCGAGCAGCAGCTGGTAGTCGACGTCGGCCTGTCCCCATCGGTGGGTCAGTTTCCAGGAATCGACGGTGCTGTAGCTGGTGCCCTTCAGCACCCGGGTCGTGATGTCGGTGAGCCGCTTGCGGGTCCAGAACGTGGGGGACAGCCGCCCCTTGTCGCAGTCGGTGGCCGCGTCGCAGTTCATGTCCCACGGGGTGTCGTACCAGTAGGCGGCGTCCGAGGCGATGGAGTCGCAGTCAGTGGCGCTGTCGGGGATGCACCGCTCGGTGCTGGTGAAGTCGACCTTGGCCAGGGGCTTGGCGCTGTAGACCTGGTCCCACTGGACGCCGTACTCGATGCGGTCGAGGAATCCGCCCCTCGTGTACCGGGTGTCGTCGGAGGCCTTCAGGTTCCGGCCGTAGGAGTTCTCCTCCTTGTCGTAGTAGTAGGCGACGGCGTTGCCGTGGGTGTCGATGGAGTAATCGAGATTCCAGCGGTAGGCCTGCTGGCACCAGGACGCTGCGAACGTGGCGGCGTGGCAGGGTTCACCGTCGTCGTCACCGTAGACCGGTACGGTCCAGGTGGAGTCGGTGGTCTCCTTGCCTTCTGCCCAGCCCTCCAGCTTGTTGTATCCGAAGTAGAACCGGTTGCCCTGCGGGTCCGTGACCAGCCAGTACTCGTTGTCGTCGTCACCGTTGCCCCGTGCCGTCTGCTTGAGGCGGGCGATACGCGTCCCGTCGTCCTGCTGCAGCCGGTACTCGTCCTTTCCTACAGGGACGAGCTCACCACCTTTGCCGTTGAGGGTGATGTAAGCGTTGTCGTAGCCCCAGCACAGGTCACCGGGCTTGTTGACGCCGTCGGCCGCCTTCTGGCCGTCGTCTGCGCACGGCTTGTAACGGCGCTCGATCGCACCAGGCCAGAGGTCGAAGCCGTCGCCGGCCCAGGAGGCCTGGTTGTTGCTGTTGCCGGTGCGCCCGTCGATCGACGCCGAGGAGTACGACAGCCCCACACTCGGAGCCATGCTTCCTGGCACCTGCGGCACGGGAAAGTCGTAGGACCAGTTGAAGTCACCGGAACTGAGGTTGGTACTCCAGGTCGACGACGCCGACAGCGGGGTGGCCTTGAAATCGCCGGTCTTGCCCGCGTCGCTCGCGACGGCCGCGAGCACCGTGGGTGTACCCGCTCGGACGGAGACAGCGGGCGACGTCAGGGTCCGCGCCTCCGTGTCGTTGGACGTTTCCAGGCGGCTGGCCGTACGACAGTCCTGCTTGCCCGGCGATTCCAGGACACATGCCGGCAGTTCGACCAGGGTCAGGCGGGAGGCATACGAGCCTCCGAATGCCTCGGCGAAAGCCGAGTAGTCGACGGTGGCGCCAACAGTGCCGACGGAATCAACGTTCTTGGCCTCGAGGGCGACCAGAAGGCCGTCGATGCCCGCTGCTTTCGCGGCGTCCCTGCCGAGCACACGGGTTTTGACCGAGCCACCGGTGGCTGACTTGACCCTGTTCGGAGGGGTGCTCAGTTCGACCGGCAGTCCGTCCGCCTTCACCCGGCGGCCGGCCTGTGGGCCGGGGTCCTTGAGCGTCACCTCGGCCGCACCGGCCTTGGGCCAGCGTGTTTTCGGAGCCCTTCGGGGTGTGCGGGGCCCGTCGTCGGCGGACCGGACGGCGGGGCTGGAAGTGCCCTTGACCGGCTTTTCCCGGTCGGTCACCGCCGGGCGCCCTTTACCCGTGGCGTCGGCGGCGGGTGTGAAGGCCACCGCCTGCAGAAGTGTGGCGATCATCGCCACCGAGGCCCCTAGTGCGACTCTCCGTCGTAGGGGCACAGCACTGCGTGATCGCACTATGCCGTACATGGTGGATTCGGTCCTCATCGATAGGTGCGCACACACGGAGGCGTGCGCACGAATGTGCCCTGCGGGCATGAAAAAGAAGAGGGTGCGGGGCGCGCCGGATGAAACAGCGCGCCCCGCACCCTGGTCAGTCGCCGGGTACCTGTGTCGGCACGTCGAACCAGCTCACGGCGAGCTTCTCCACCTGCTCGTCCGACAGGGCCCCCTGGAACACCCATACGTCGTCAACCAGGCCCGGGAAGTACGAGCCGGCACCCGTTCCGCTCCCGGACCGTCCTATCTGGAGCGACGTCGCCTTGAACGCGAGGACATTCTCGGCCCACGGCACGAGTTCCTCGCATGCCGCGGTGTCACTGGCGCCGTCCCCGTCGGTGTCAGCACAGGCCACCTCGGCCAGGCCGCCGTTCACGTAGAGGCGTGCCTGCTTCGTGAACCCGTCGTAGACCAACGCTAGATGGTTCCACTCGCGTGCGTCGTAGAACTCCCCGTTGTCAGCCTGTGAGACCGTGGAGCCGGCAGCGTCTGATTCGGAGACGGTCAGTTGCCATCGGCCCGGCGCGTTCTCGGGATCGGTCGCATCCGGCACGAACCGTACGGCGAAGGCGCTCTGCTTACTGCCCTCCGCACTCGCCAGGGCCACCTCTCCGTCAGGCACGGCCGCAGCCTGGGCCCAGGCGGTGACAGTGAAGCTGGTGCTCGTATCGACCGGGATCTTCGACGTCGACGCGTAACCGGCGGTCCCGTCCAGCTCCAAGGCCCCGTCCATGAAACCGGCGCCGATCTTCGCGCCGCCCTGCAACGACATCGGGGTCGCCTGTCCGGAGTCGTCCGCCGATGCCGAGTTGGCGTCCGCGGAATCCAGCTTCCAGCGGGCAGTGACCAGAGGGCGCTGCTGGAACAGCTGGCGCACCTCGTCGGCTGACACCGGACGGTCGTACAGACGGACGTCATCGATCTGACCGGGGAAGTACTGGATGAGCTTTCCGCCGTCGATGCTCAGCGCGCCGACCTGGACTCGGCCCCCGGCGTACCAGGGATTGGTCTGGGCGACGCTGCCCGCCTTGAGCCCGTTGACGTACAGGGTGAGCGTCTGGGTCACGGGATCGTGGACCCCGACGAGGTGCGCCCACTCTCCCACCCGCGCGGTGGTCCCCTCCGGTTGCACGGCGCGGACCTGGGTGGCTCCCACGACGTCGGCCGAGTACTGGGTGAAGCCCCATCGGTTGTACGTCTTCGAGTAGTACAACTCGAAGCCCGGCCGGTTGACGCCCAGCTGGGCGACGACCGTGGCGGCCTGATCCGGGGTGCGGTCGAGTTTGGCCCAGGCGGAGACCGTGAAGGGCCGCTGGGTGTCCGAGTGCGGTGCCGCAGTGTGCGCGTAGGCGTCCGTGCCGTTCAGCGCGAGCGCGCGTCCCGCCACCCCCGTGGCGCCGGACCGGGCTCCGCCTTCGAGCTTGAGCGGCTGGGTATCGGCGTATCCGGTCACCTCGGTGGCGCCCTCAGGCTCGTCCATTGGGAACACGGCGCGGGCAGTGCGACCGTTGCCGATGGACGTTTCGCCGTACAGACGGCCGACCTCGGTCGCGCTTACCGGCTTATCGAACAGGCGAAGCTCGTCGATGGCACCGGGGAAGAAGTTCGTGACCACGCCGCTGAGGTTGGCAGCGCCGATCTGCAGGCCACGGCGGGCGTCCCAGGCCGTCGTGTACGGAGTGGAACCGGCCAGCGTCCCGTTGACGTAGAGCTGAAGCTCCTTCGCGCCTCCGCTGTATACACCCACCAGGTGCGTCCATTCGTTCGCACTGACACCGCCGGCCTGCGGGGCCATGGCGCGGGCGATGGATGCCCCCGCCGTGTCGGACGTGTACTGGTTGAACACCCACCGGTCGTAGCCCAGGGAGTAGTAAAGCTCGAAGCCGGGCGAGTAGTTGCCCGGCTGGGCCACGACGACCGCTGCGTCGGTGGGCATCTTGTCGAGCTTCACCCAGGCGGACACGCTGAAGCCGATGGACGTATTGACCGTCGGGATGTCGGTCACCGCGTAGCCGGTCGTGCCGTCGAGGTGCAGAGCAGTGCCCCGCTTGCCCTCCGCGCCCGTGGTGGCGCCACCACGCAGAGCGGCGGCACGGGCACCGGCAGTGCCCTGGACTTCGGCCGCCCCCGCCTCTTCGTCCATCTGCCATGCGGCCCGCTCAGGCTGGCCGGCCTTGACCCGGAACTGATACGTGCGTACTTCCGAGCCGTTGCCCGAAAGGTCGAAGGCCTGGGCGGTGACGAAGTTCAGCCCCGGCTTCGCCGGCGCGAACTGAATGGTCTTGGCCTCGCCCGCGGAGGTCGTCAGCGTGTTCTTCGACGTGGGATCGCCGTTGATCCCGAACCAGTACTTCGTCACATCGCTGTCGGCAGCCTTCAACTGGAAGGTGCCGTGCTTGCCGACCCCGTCGAACCACGGATCATCCGGATTCTCCGGGTTCGAGGCCGGATACTCCCCGGACGAGATCGCCGGAGCCGCCGGCACCTTGGTGTCGTAGACGAAATAGCACGACGTGGGGTCGTCACCGGCGTAGGACCAGGGCGAATACTGCGCACCGTCGTACGAACGCGTGTACCAATGAATCGATTTGTTGGCCGGAATCGAGGTCGGCAGGGAGATGGAGAAGCTCGACCCGGACTTCTTGTACGTCGTCAGCGCAGGCTTCCAGCGGGCGATCGAGCCCTTACCATCCCCTGAGTCCCAGTCAGCCATGAACTGCACCGCGATGTTGTCACCGTCGGGATCGGTCACGCTGTTCGCGTAGATCTTCCCGAGTGTGCGCACTCGCGGCGCGGCGGCGGGCTTCTTGCACGTGCCGCCGTACTCCATGGTCAGCTGCGACATCTTGATCTGCGAAGGCGGACGGTTGTACTTCACCCGCAGGAATGCCTTGTCCGAGAACCGCTTCCACCCGTAGGCGTCCGACTCGCTGGAGGCCTGCAGGCCGAACGTCATGGTCGCCCATTTGCCGTTCGCCGCCTGCTGTACGGCAGACTTCACGTCGAACTCCGCGTCCTTGGCGGAGCAGCCGCTGTAGCCGTACGCGAACGACTCGGTCTTGAGGTGGTCGATCCAGAAGCCGGAGGCATTCTGGGAGTTCCAGGTGGTGGAGGAGGAGATGTCCTTGGTGCGCCACAGCTCCACGCTGCGCGCCGAGCAGGAAGCGGACCACGTGTTGCGCACGACGAATTCCGCCGACAGGATCGACTTGCCGGCGAACTTCGAGGTCGGGATGCGGTAGAAAACCCGCTTGGTGTCGTTCGGCTGGCAGTACGACCAGTTGCAGTACCCCATGCCGGAATCCGACTCGCCGTTGAACTTGTACTGTGGCGAGGAGGCCCAGTACTTCGACGCCATCGTCCACGCCGACGCCTTGGGCGAGTACCACTGAGGGTCGATGAATACCGGGTAGGTCGTGTCCTCGCCCTTCAGCACCTCCGCGTCCGGGGTAAGAACCAGCTCCTTGCCCCCCTCAGGCAGGGCAACGTCCACCGGCGCGAGCTTCGCCGACTCGCCGGCCGCGGGCTCGCCGGCCTCGTCCGCGACAGCGGCGTTCGCGCGCAGCCCGGCAGGCGTGGGGGTGCGGCTCTCTCCGGTACCGGTACTGGAGTCCCACATCATGGGCCGAGGCGCCTCGAACACGGGGGTTCCGGCGCCATGATCCACGGCTTCGAGCCCGCCCTGTGCATCCTCACGCAGGCTCAGACCGTCCGCGGCAAGTTTCATCCGGACCTGCGCCAGCTCCTCGTTGGCGGCGGCCTCTGCGGACTTGACCACCAGCAACTGGGCGAAGCCGTCCTCCTGCGCCTCCATGCGCAGATCCACATCCGGGAGCACGTCCCGGTAGGTGGCTGTCGCGCCCTCGAGTTGCGGGCTGGGCAGGGGACCGGGCCATGACAGCGCCAGCTCACGTCCCGCCTTGGTCATCCGTACCAGCGGTCCGTCACCCCCCGGGGAGAACTCAAGCCCGATCGTGGAGACCTTCGGAGCGAGAGTGCCATCCGCCGCCTTGGCCAGCTGCGTGTCGACCGGCTTCCACTCCCCGTCCACCCGGGCGCGTACCGGCCGCAGGTACTCACGCGCCTCCAGGTTCCCGTCTGGAGTCGCGTACACCTCGCTGCTTTCGTTACGCAGCGACGCGACCTCGACGCTCTTGCCGGAACGTTTCGCCTCGGCTGATGCCTCATCGGCCGTCATCGTCGCCGGAGCGGGACTGCCATCGTCGTCCTGCACGGCCGTCACATGCTTAGCCGGCTGCGCGGCCGCGGGCAGTGCCGCGGGCGCCAGTCCCACGGTCAAGGCCACGGCCAGCCCGGAGGCCAGCATCCCTGGCCCGGGTCTCCGCCGACCCGCAGACCGCCCCCACACACGTGCGCCACGGCGCACACCCACCCCACCCATCAGCCCCACCCAATGCACACAGGAATCACACAAGTGTGCACAGTAAACGCTCTCTTCAGGTACCGGTCAAGATTCTTTATGATCGATTGGCTGGCCACCGGACCTGAACAGACATGCTCTGACCAACCCGTTGGTTACGAAAGGGGCGGGCAGCCGTCGAGATGGTGGGTGTGAACGAGGCGTGCACGGATGCGTGCGATGATTCCGCGTCATGGGGAGACACGCATGGGGAAGGCGATTGGCGCGTTGACCCTGGCACTGACCGTGGCGGCCGCGAGCGGCTGCAGCTCGAATTCCGTGGGGGCGGACTTCTGTGGAGACCTTGACAAGGTAGCCACAGGTGAACCCGAGGGCATTGTTCGCGGCGCTCTCACCCGTGTGATCGACACCATGGACTACCTCGAGGTGCCTGAATCAGAGGTAGCCGTGGCCGCGGCCGTCCTCGTCGCGGCGCAGTGTCCCGGGGCTGAGCCTGCTGATCCCGTTTATGGGCCGGACGAGCTCCTTCCTGACCTCACCGGGCTGCGGGATCTGGCACGTCACGCCCTCGACCGTGTCATGACCGAGCCGTCCGAGCTGATGGAGCTGTGGGCCGAGTCGGGTGGCGCCTCCTGGCGGGCGAACGTCCGCCAGTTGCAGAACGTGCTCCTGCCACAGCCTCCTGGAGAGCAGCTCAGCCTGATCTGACCGACCACAACTGCTACTCAAGTCTTACCTGAAAGGCCACCGTGAGCTGGGACGTGCTCCTCCTCCCCCTGCCTGACGACGTCACCTCGATGCACGAGCTCCCCGACGACTACTCGCCCTGGTCCGCCTCGACCGCGAGGGGCCCTACTGGGCGCAGAAGACGACGCAGCGCCTGACCGCCAACGGGGCTCCCGCCCACGGCCAGCACCAGCATCCCGAGGACCGACCCCCCTGGCCCCTTAACCTGCAAATTCAAGTTGGCGAAGGCTCAATGCTCGGTGAGGTCCCGGATATCCCAGCCAGCGCCGGCCATCGCGTCTGCGTACTTTTTACTGCGGTCGCGGTGGGCGGCGAGCACCAGAAGGTGGGTGGGGCGTGTCGCGCCGACGAAGACGAGCTGCACGGCGGCCTGCACGCTCTTCAATTCGCGCAGCGGGTCGCTCCCTTCGGCGATCATGCGCAGCGCCTCAGTCACGTCGAACTTTTTGCCGGTCTTCCCCAGGCACTCCAAGATCAGTGTTGCCGCGTGGGTCTCGCCCTTCGCGCTCTGGATGGTCCCGGGCACGGCCCGCGCCGCCGGTACTGCGGCGACGGCCGCGGGGGCGGGCCCGAGAGCCGCGCCTGCCGCAGCAGCGGTGGTAAATTCCATTTCAGGCTCGAGTAGTTGGCAGCCGTTGAGGAGCTTCAGCTGGACGGCCAGCTGCTCGGTGACCTCTCCCCAGCTCGCTGAGTCGAACCCGTCTGCGTTGAGCAGGAGTTCACGCAGCAGGATGCGAACACTGCCTCCGGTCGTCGCCATTGACCTCTCCAGGCGGCCGAGGGCCGGAAGCCCGTCGCCGGTCGGTGACGAGACGGACGCGCGCACGGCGTTCCACAACTCGGTGGCCGCTTCGTGGCTGTCCGGGCCTGACCTCCACCGGGCGCTTGCCGCGCGGGCCGCGCCGATTAGAGTGCGGTGAGCCGTCGGGCGGCTGGTCGGGGTGTATCCGGGCAGGTAGCAGGAGATCGACTGCGGATAGACAGGTGAGATTTTCGGGTTTTGTCGCGCACCCAGTACACGCGGTGGACGCCGCACCAGGACGTCCTCGGGGACGGTCACAGCGGCCATGCGCTCGAAGGTCGGTACGACATCGGCCACCGTGGTCTCGTCGAACAGCAGAACCGCCACCCGGCCGTCGGGGCCGGCCCCGCGGACCTGCTGGGGCCGCCGGACGGCCAGGCGACTGGCCACGGCCGCGATCTGCGGCCCGAAGCGGCGGCTGGCCTGCAGCTCCGGGGCCCCCGGCAGCGGGAACAGCGAGGCGGGCCCGCCTACCGGAGGCCGCGTCGCTGTAGATGCCCTGATTGGTGTAGCCCACCCGCTGCACGACGGTGGATGAGGAAGCGAACACGAGATCCAGCAGTTCGTGCTGGGTGGCGCTGGTGTCCTGCGTTTCGTCGAGGAGAACGAACGGGAAGCGCGTGGTGACCGCCGCGGCGATACCCGGGTGCCGGGCCAGATACTCCCAGGCGATGTCGTACATGTCCTGGAAGCGGAAGATGCCCCGGCGGGCCAGAGTCCGCTTGAGGTGGTCCAGCTGCTTTCCGCTGGATGACTGGGCGCCGAAGGGCAGATCCCTGGCCGCTCCGGTGACCGCGAGTTCGCCGTCCCGGTAGGTGAACGTCGCCCCGGTGACGATGGAGGTGCCCTCGTGCTGGCGCCCCACGTAGCTGCGCAGGGTGGAGTATTCGGGGCGCTGCAGGAGCCGGAGCGCTGCGGTCTCGAAGGCCGCGTCGTCGACGGACCGGACCTCCACTCTCTTGGCCCGCACGGCCGGCAGCCCGAGGAAGGTGTGCACGAAGGACTGGATGGTGCCGATGAAGTGCGGATAACGCAGCAGGCTGCGTCCTGCGACAAGAAGGTCCACCCGGTCGGCGATCTCGTTCTTGGCCGTGTTGGTGTGCGACAGCACGCACACCCCGCGCGTCGGGGAGGTCCAGGCGTCGGCCATAAGGGCGAGCTTGAGTCCGATCAAGGTCGTCTTGCCCGACCCCGGGGCGGCCTGGGGGTCCTGCGTGCTCTCGCTCTGCAGAAAGTCCCACTGCTCGGCATCGAGCGGGTCCAGCTCCAGGAGCTTCACCATGGCCTCCACCTTGTCCGTGAAGAAGGCATCAGACAGGTAGGTGCGGGTCACGGGCCCACCTCGCCGCACAGGTACGGAAAGCATCGAGCAGGTAGGGCGGGACGTCGCTGCGAACCAGTGGCGTCGAGGCGAGCAACTGGGCAGCGAACTGTGCGGTGATCGGCTTGCTGACGTTATCCAGCTTGAGCGGCCGGTAGATCTTCAGGGCGGCCTCTTCCAGGGAAAGGCCCTGCCCTATCCACGCGTCGACAACCCGGTCGGCCCGTGCGATGGCCTTCTCCGTCTTGCCGGCGTCCGGCCAGGACTGTGCGGCTACGGATGCCAACTTGACCGCGCGGTACATCAGCCTGGCCATGGTCCAGGACGTGACCGCAAGGTCGTACTCCAGCGTCCACCAGTCGGACACGAACGTCTCCACCGGGCCGTCGTCGCCGGTGGTGAGCTTTGTGACGTACGCGGAGACCTCCTCCTCCGTCATATCGGTCCACCGCGCGAGCTTGCCCCTCATATCCCTGGGAGTGCTGGCGGGCACGAGGTCACGGTCGCGGATACAGGCCACGCGGACCGGGATCTGCTCACCGTCGCGCTGGAAGGCTCGGCTGTAACGGAACAGGCCGACGTGGCCGACGTTGACCACGCTGATCCCGTGTTCATTGAAGGGCATGCCCAGGGCGTCTGCGAGCGCGGGCAGGAAGATCGCCTCGGCGTCTCCCTCGACCATCGCGAGCCCCCGGGCGAAGAACATGTTCGCCTTGGTGACGTCCAGGAAGCGGGTCAGGAACGCGTAGTCCTCCTCGGTCAGGCGCGTCATACCGCGCCGAAGCGGAAACGTACGTCCCCGGGCGACCAGGGTCAGACACTCGACCGGCGTCGAGGAGGCGAGGTTGGGGCTGTGCGTGGTGAGGATGACCTGCACCGGCGTCCTGTCACCATTTTGCGGCTTCTGCGCCTTGTCCCGCAGCAGGTCCATGATCCGGGTCTGCATCTGGGGGTGGAGGTGCGCCTCGGGCTCCTCGATCAGCAGCAGGGGAGCCAGTTCGTTCTTGCCCAGCAGGAGCAGCTCCGCGGCCATGAATAGGGCGTTGTTGTAACCGAGTCCGCGGCGCGTCCACTCGTCGGACGCTGTGAAGAGGTTCAGTTCAGTTCCAGCCGCTCCAGTGCGCGGACCAGCGTAGCGTCTGTGGCAACGCTGATCTTGGCGCGCAGGACGTCGTCACCGATCGCGAACCGCTGCAAGTAAGCCGAGTTGATGTCTTCACTCACCTCCGCGACAGCCTTGTTGTCGCGTATATCGCACTCAGCCCGCCGCAGAATTCCCCTCAGGGTCGACGGGGGTTCATCACCGGTCGGGTCGAAGTCGTCGACGTCCTGGTCCTTCATCGCCGGGTAGCCGGCGAGGATCTGGGACAACCGCGACCCGCGGCCCGAGCGCAGTTCCGCCTCTGCATCGCGAAGCGGGCGCAGGTAGGTGGCGCGCAGGAGTTCGCGAGCAGCGCCGTCCAGGGCGGGGCCATTGCCGTCCGGTCCGGTCCGGGTAGTGACCGAGACCCGGTTGCGCAGCGGATCCATCCGCTGTGCCTTGAATGTGACACACAACCAGGCGGTGCCGTCGCGGTCATGGGTGAGCAGTTCCAGGAAGACCGCCTGCTCCTCGGTCGACAGGTCGGTGAAGGCGCACCCGATGGTGAAGGGCTCCGCCCTCCCGTCCTTCCCGAGGTGGAAGTCGTCCTGGGAGACCCGGTAGTAATCCGATGCTGCGGACTGCAGGCATAGTCGGATCGCGTCGACGATCGCCGTCTTCCCGCTGTCGTTCTCCCCCACGAGCACATTCGTCCCGGCCGTGAACGAAAGGCTCAGCGCATCATCTCGCTCGTCATCGCCCTGCGCTGCGGGTCCGAAGGCCCGGAAGTTCTCGACCCGCAGATGCGCCAAGTACACACACACGGTCGATTTCGGTTCCGACATCGGACTCATGTCGAGGACCTGCCGCATGCATGGCCAGCTGCTAACCCCGCCGGGTGCCGACCCCTCGAAGGGCGAGGATCGAGGCGATGCCCCAGGCGAGGCCGGTTAAAGCGCAGGCGATGCCGGGTGGGTCCGGGGGTGGCGGCCCAGACCATGGCCACGCTGTAGGCGCCCCAGCTGGCCCAGGTGAGGCTGAGCTCTTTGAACCCGGTCAGCTCCGCTTGCTGGAGCGGGTGGCGCGCAGGTCTTCACGTAGGGCCGTACGGAGCTGCGGGAGCGTGGTACGGGCGCCCGGCGTGATGAGGAATTCGGGGACGCTCCAGCGGATCAGGGTGCCTTGCCGGGCGAGGTAGAAGCCAATGTCGTGGATGTCGTATTGGTTGTCGTAGTCGCGGAGGAGGTAGCCGGCGAGCTGCTGTACCTCTTCTCTGCCCAGGCGATGGGGTCGGGTGACGGCTTTGCAGTCGATGAGGAAGCCGCCGGTGATGAAGTCGGCGTCGGCATGCACGTCGGTGCTGCCGGTGAACGTAGGTCCGCATACGCGTTGGTGGGCGCGGAGGTCGCGCAGGGGTGCGAAGGGCTTTTCGGCGAGGTTCATCTGCTCGTCGATGTCTTCGAGGACGTAGGCCGGTACGGCGCGGGTCAGGCCGCTAACCTCGGGCTTTCATGACGATTGTTCGATCAGCCTCTTGGCCGGTTGCTTCCACTGCCTGTGATCTGGGCTGTTGCATCTCGGCCCGGTCGTCATCTTGGCCACGGTGCTTTCACCTGTTGAGTGACGCGTCCATCCGGCGTGGAACAGCTGGCAGGCTGTGCCCATGGACATGGAGGTGCTCAGCGCAGATGACTACGAGTCGGTGCATCGGGCAAGCCAAGGTTTGGCGGCGCGCTACGGGATGGTAACGCTCAACGCCATGATGGAGGCGTGGGAGGCATTGGTGCAGGATGTCGAAGAGGGCTTCGACTCCGAACTCGTCTGGGAGTACGCGAACATGCTTCGTTGCCGCGGCTGGCTGGCGGAGGCATGGCCCGTGTTCACCGACAGGATTCGGGCCGCGCGGCAGGCGGAGCTCGACGCGCTGGATGCCCGCTTCCAACTGGCTACCGTGCCGCTGCACGGCCAGGCGGACGATGCACGGTGGCATTCGCGGCGACCGCTTCTGATTGTCGGCGACACTTTGCTGGAACTGCCTGGATCCTGGGTCCTGTGACACGTGCGAGCTGATGTCCAAGCGCCGGTCAGATCACCGGAGAGTGCCTCTGAACTGGGAAGATAGGGCTTGTCTAGGGTCCTGTCCGCCCGAAAGAGAGGCACTCTCCAGGTGAGGAAGCGTAGCGCGTCGTACCCGCGTGTCCGTATCGAGAGTGGCGGTCACGGGGTGGTCTCCCAGGCCGGGGGTGTGCTGCTGGTCGAGACCGCCCGCAAGAGCGGCCTGGATACCGCGATATCGGCGGCGCTCGTGCCCCGGCGGCGCCCTCGGACGGTGCACGATCCGGGCAAGATCCTGCTGGATGTGGCGCTCGCGGTCGCGCTGGGCGGAGACTGTCTGGCCGATGTCGGCATGCTGCGGGCCGAGCCTGCCGTGTTCGGGCCGGTGGCCTCGGAACCGACCGTCTCCCGTCTGGTCGACCACCTCGCCGCTGCCGGGCCGAAGGCCCTGGACGCGATCCGCACCGCTCGGGCCGATGCCCGCGAGTACGTATGGAAGCTGGCCCGGAGCGAGGCGCCGGATAGGGACGGCCACGTGATCGTGGACCTGGACGGCGTGCTGGTACTGGCGCACTCCGAGAAGCAGGACGCCGCCGCCACCTGGAAGAAGACCTACGGGCACCATCCGCTGATGGGCTTCGTCGATCACGGACGCGGCGGCACCGGGGAGCCGGTGGCCGCCCTGCTGCGGCCGGGGAACGCGGGCTCCAACACCGCCGCCGACCACATCACCGCCACCCGGCTCGCCCTGGCCCAACCCCAGCGGCATAGGCGCGGCCGGTCCACACTGATCCGCACTGACTCCGCAGGCGGCACCCACGAGTTCGTGGCCTGGCTCGCCCAGCGCGGGAGGTGGTTGTCGTACTCGGTCGGGATGACCATCACCGAGCAGATTCACCAGGCTGCCCTGAAGGTCCCCGCCTCTGCCTGGACGCCCGCCGTCGAACCGGGCGGCGAGATCCGCGACGGCGCCTGGACCGCCGAGCTCGACGGAGATGTCCTCAAGGGCTGGCCGAAGGGGATGCGGCTGATCGTCCGCAAGGAACGACCCCATCCCGGCGCCCAGTTGCGCTTCACCGACGCCGACGGGCTGCGGCTCACCGCCTTCGCCACGAACACGGCAGACGGGAAGATCACCGACCTCGAGCTGCGGCACCGTCAGCCCGCGAGGGCCGAGGACCGCATACGGGCCGCACGGGCCACCGGTCTACGGAACCTGCCCCTGCACGACACCGCGCAGAACCAGATCTGGCTGGAGATCGTCCAGCTCGCCCTCGACCTGCTGGCCTGGCTTCCGATGCTCGCCCTGACCGGCAAACCCCGGCTCTGGGAGCCCCGCCGCTTGCGGCTGCGACTGTTCTCCGCCGCCGCCCAGATTGTCACCACCGCCCGCCGCCGGCACCTTCGGTTCGGCCGTCACTGGCCCTGGACCGACGTGATCACCAACGCGCAGCGACTTGCGGCTCTCCCGAACCCCGGCTGACCAGCGGTTTCACCCACCCCAACAAGCCTGATCACCCTGCCGGAAATCGTGGAACCCGGCGCCCACCCGACGCGACAGCCGGGCCCTCACCGCACCCGCAACCAGCCACGACACCGAAACGGCCCGCCGGACAATCCGACGGACCGTCACGAAAGATCGAGGCTAGACGAGTGCCACTTCGACGAAGTGCCCTTACTCGAGGGCTCCAAGATCCGCGAGCAACCTGGACCTCCGCGACACCGTAATCACCGTGCCCGGCACCGAGGCGATATCCGCAGTTCGCCTTACCGTGGGCGGCGACGTGCTGTGCACCAACCTTGCCGTCCAGGGAACATTCCGCAACTCTGGCGCCACCATCTCCGGCGAGTTCGACCTGGAGAGCGCCTCGCTGAGCAACCCGGGCGGCAACGCCCTTGATGCCTACCACGTTCACGTCACCGAGGACTTCACCTTCCATCCAGGCTTCAGCGCTGAAGGGCGGATCATCCTCTCCGGCGCTACGGTCGCGGCGGCCATCGGCTTCTGCGGCGCCCGGCTGAACAACGCCAGCGACATCGCGCTGGAGGCCGTCGACGTCAACGTCGCCCGCAACTTCGACCTCGGCCTGGGCCTCAGCGTCAACGGCGGCATCAAACTCGACGGCAGCCGCATCGGTACGCAGCTCAGCTTCCGGAACTCCACGCTGACGAACCCCGGCGGCACCGCCCTGTCCCTACGCCTGACACAAGCGCGGGAGACTGATCTCCGGACCCATCAACCAATCGACGGCACCGTCGACGCGAGTCACGCCCAGCTGGGCACCCTGTACGACGCCCCCGCCACCTGGCCCGCCGACCTCCGGCTGACCGGGACCACCTACGACGCCCTCGCCTCCCCGCTGACCGCCACCGAACGGCTCGGCTGGCTCCGGCGCAGCACCAACGGCTACCTCCCACAGCCGTTCGAGCAGCTCGCAGCCGACTACCGGCGACTCGGACACGAGGACGAAGCACGCACGGCCCTCCTCGCCAAGCAACGCCACCGCCGTTCCACGCTCCCCTTGCACATCCGCGTCTGGGGTTACCTTCAAGACGCGACCGTCGGCTACGGATACCGGCCGCTCCGTGCCGGCCTCTGGCTCATGGCTCTGCTCGCCTGCGGGGCTCTCTTCTTCGGAGCGCATCCTCCCGCACCCCTCGAAGCGGCGAAGGCACCTCCGTTCAGCGCCGTCTTCTACACACTCGACCTGCTTATCCCGATCACGGCCTTCGGACAGGAGACCTCCTTCGCGCCACGAGGCAGTGGGCAATGGCTCGCCTACGCACTGACGGCTGCCGGATGGATCCTGGCCACGACCGCCGCCACCGGCATCTCACGAGCGATCAGCCGCCGGTAACGAACCAGCAGCCACGACAGCAAGCGGGCCGAAGCGGTCGCGTGGCTGAGGCCGGTTCGGGGTGTCGGCTCAGCGAGTGGGACCGAGCAGGTGCTGCTCGGTGCGGGCGACGATTGCGAGGAACGTCGCGTCGTCGCCGTATGCGCGGGCCAAGATCAGGCAGCCCTGTATTCAGGACATCGGCTTCGCTGGCGTCGAGGCGGAGCCGTTCGTAGCGCGGCGGGTGGCGCCACACCCCGTGGTCCTGTCACACGTCGGCGCTGAACGCTGCCGTCGCGATGCCGATCCCGAACCCGGCGGCGAGCTGGGCGTAGGTGCCACCGCACCGCGGATGGGCCTGGGAGAGGTGGGCCTGACGGCCGGCGTATAAGGCACAGCCACCGGGTCCCGATCTCCTCTCGCCGGGCAACGAGTCGTGCGGGCAGGTACCGCAGGGGTGCGATTGGACAGCTTGATCGATGACGGATAGGCGAGCACACGAAGCTCTTGGCGGGCGGTGGATCTTGGTCGTGAACCCGTCTACTTCCGCAGATCTGTCCAACATGCAACCAGTGCGTGCAGGTTGGAAACGGCTCAGTGCCGTGAGGTGTTACGACGATCAACACGTTGGTGATCCAGCGCGGGCTCGTAGGATGCCCGCCACGCGGCAGCGAGATGATCCGCAGTCGATCCTGCAGTGGTGCGACCGTCGCATCCCCACTCCTGACACTCAGACAGAACGCAACTTCGAGAGGCGTGAGCGGGGGCATGTCGTTGACGTCTGCCGGATCGCAGCTATCAGCTCAGAGCTCCGCGACGGGCCACACAAAACGGGCCAGCACAGCGCCGTGCGGTTCCCCAAGCCCACGCCCGCCTACCGCCACCACGCCCACCACCCCACAGCCGAGCAGCCAGGAAGAAGAGGGGGAGTCTGAGCACTCACCGACGAAAATCCGTGGTCTGACCTGCGGTACCTCGGCCGCTCGGTCCTGTTGGCTTCTCTGGGATGTAGCGGCGGAAGCCCTGTGCGAGGGCGGCAAAGCCACACGCTTCGTAGAAGGTGTGGACGTACGCGTCATCCGCTGCCAGGAGCTGGACTTTGTAGCACCCTGCCGACTCTCCCAGTTGCGCTGCGGCTTCCATCAGCTGACGCCCCCCCCCCGGCGTTGGAACGAGCCAGCTACCACGACGTTCTCCACAAACAGGATGGCTCGACCACCACGAGTCAGCTTCGGTATGACGATGCAGTCCGCCGTTCCGGCCAGCGTGCCACCAGCATCGGCTACCAGAATGTCTCGTCCGTTCTGCTCCGATATTGCCGCCCAGACGGCATGTGCGGATACCCGCGGCAACGGCGCGTCGTCCGGGTTCAACTCAGCGTAGAGTCAGCAGTTTCGGCAGGTCCGACTCGCTCGCCGACCACACAGTGATCTTCATGCCCTGAGCTTAGGGCGGGCAGCACATCGATCGCTTCCGCTACCAGGACCAGCAGGCGGTGCAAGCGTCCTGCACTCCCACCAGAAATTCGTGACGACAGCCACGGCCCTTCGCCCTTGGGCACACGAGCGGGCCCAAGGGCGAAGGGCGCGGCGCGGGGCGTCTGATGTTCCAGAAGCGCGCTCAGGCCGTTGAGATCGCGCTCGCGGAGCTGCGCCGGGCCAGGGGGCTACCAACGCGGCATGGCCGCGCGGCTAATCCGGGCGCACGGCGGCGGCGCGAGCACGTGGGAGCGGGCCGTTGCCGACGCACGGACCACGTACGCCACCGAGATCACCGAGGACCAAGACGAGGCGCAGCGGCCGGCCTCGCAGCTGGAGAAGGGCCACGGGAGCGCCGCCTGGTCGTCGGCCCCGCCGTCGGTCCGGAGCGCTGCGACGGGCCGGGGAGCGCAGCGGACCGCCCCGCAGGCGGCGGGACGTCAACGCCCCGGCCCGGTGCCTCCACAGAACACCGGGCCGTCAGGCCCGGCGGAGGTCGTCAGGCCTGCCGCGCAAGAGCCGTCGCGCAGAGTGGCTACGGCCTCGTCGCTGACGGGATGTCCTGCGCGCTCGAAAATTGATCGCATGGATCACCAAGGTCACGGACGTCGCGCCAGGAAGACGAATTCTCTTCCTGGGCGGTCGGGCGCATTGCGAATGTCATCCACCACGTATCCGTGCGCATCCAAGTCCCTCTCGACTTCGTCCCGCTCGCGGAAGCGCAGCGTCGACTCCGATGTCAGCACCTGTCCGTCCGCTGCACACCTGTAGGTCCAGCGGAACGTCACCAAGGGCATGCTCACCTCGCTGATTTGGACCCAGCTCTCGACGGAGCCGACCCCTGAAACCTGGGTCACGCGGTAGGACTTCTCGCGGGTCCATTCTTGCCAGGCCCGCCTGGCCGGATCGCGAGTCTCGAAGATCAGACGCCCGCCGGGTCGCAGCGCTTCGTGAGCTCCTCGTAGGGTCTGCTGCCACGTCTGCGGGTCAGCGATTTCCTGGGCGACGTTCGCTGTCATCGTCGCAAGGTCAACCTGCAGCGGTGGAAGGTTTGTCGCATCACCGCAGATCCAGCGCACTCGGCCACTTCCCCGTTTGGTCCGGGCGACGGGCGGCCTCGGCGCGGGTCGGGTCGAAGGGATGCCACAACCGCCATCCCCGCTCCGCGAGCGGCTGCACGACCTCCCAGCACGCCCGGGTCTTCCCCGTTGACGAAGAACCCACCAGGACCACGATCCGGCTGCGGCCGGCCACCACATCCCTAACCGCTTCGGCCAGCACCCGGTCATGCTCGCGCCGCACATACCCGGGCAGCGCCCGGGCCCCGGGCGCATCCGAGCCGTCGCCGATGCTGCTGCTGTGCCCGGCTGGATGGACCTCCAGATCGTGCGGCTCCCACTCGCCGATCAACCGGCCGGGATCCGGCCGCTCAACGCCCCCGACCGCATCCCGCTGCAGCTCCAGTAACTCGCCGACCGGCAGCCTCAGCGCGCGGGCCAGCGCCGCCACCGTCTCCGCCGACGGCCGCGGCCCATCGGTCTGGAAGGCCTGCGATACGACCGTACGCCCCAGGCCCGCCCGGGCGGCCAGATCCTTTTTGTTCAGCCGCATGCGGGCCCGCCCGGCCTCCAGCCGTCTGCGCAGGTTGGTGAGTGCCGGACTGTCGCCGTTGTGTTCGTTGTGCACGTGCTTGTCCCCGGGCCGTGATGTGTTCGCCGGTGTTCATCTTCGTCCCGGCGAACCCCGGCGAACACCACTTCCGCGACCTTCGTCTACGTCAAAGCTCATTCACGTACTGGGAGTCTGCCGTGACCGTCGCCCTCATCCTCCTCGCCACCGCTCTCGTGATCGTCGTCGCGCTACTGGCCGCTGCCGGCGCGGGCAAACTCGCCCGCATGGACGGCGCGACCTACCCCACCGCACTCACTCGCGCCGCCGTCGCCTTCGCTACGGTCATCACCCTCGCCGCCACCGCAGCCAGCGTCATCGCCCCCTCCTGACCTGACCACCATGGACCTGGGACAGGCTCGCGCGGTGGCCACATCCTGACTGCGGTCTATGCGACTGTCCCGCCGAATCGAGTGGATCTACATCACTGCCGGGGATCCGTGGCACCGCAGCGCGCAATCATGAGTTTTTGCGGGACGCGATCGCCGCGCGGCGAGGACCGGACGACCGGACACCTGATCCACCCCACAGCTCGGGGGCAGCGGGGCAGCCAGCCCCCGAAATCCGATCCGTCGCCGAGTGCTTCGGCCCCGAAACCGCCCGCCAGGCCTTCATCGGGCTGTGGAAGGCGCTGCACGAGCACTTATCTGCGCGATATGGCGCCCACAGGAAGAGTCAGACGGGCGAGCGTGATCACGGCGGTACGGTCGGACATCAGTGTCGCTCCTTTTCGACCAGGGCGAGTTGTCGTCGCCGAGTTTCGTGAAGCGGGTGTTCGCTGGGGGGCGGGCGGTTGAAGATGAACACCGGCGAAGAGCACAAGGGGAGGGCCGACGAGCGAGTGAACAGGCAGAATTTCGAGAACCCGGCGGCGGCGCTCGCGGAGCTGCGTGCTCGTCTTGAGGCCGGACTAGTTGCCGTGCATCTCAGTAAGAGCATGCTGGCCCGCCGGGCACGGCTGGGCCGTACGACCGTGAGCGAGGCATTCAGCAGTTCAGCCGATGCGCCGTCAGCACAAACGTTGGGAGCCCTGGCTCGTGCCCTCCATCTGGATCCCGGCCCTCTGCTGGAACTGCGTGCCGCTGCCGTCGGTGGGACTTCTGCCGTGGATGAGAGTGAGACTTCGGTCGGGCGGCCGATCACCGAGTGGAACCCTCACGATCTCGAAGTCCACCCAGCCGCCGCTCCTCCGCCTCCAGAGGGCGGAAGCCCGCTGGCTTCCTCCGCCAGGCAGCAACGGGCAGCCACTCTGCCTGCCTACGTCCGACGACCGCACGATACGCAGCTCGCCGACCTAGTTGCCGCCACGGCGGCAGACGGGCGCAGCAGGATGGCTGTGCTGGTCGGCTCATCCTCGACAGGCAAGACGCGCGCTTGCTGGGAAGCGGTACGGCCGTTAGCCGAGGCGGGGTGGCGCCTATGGCATCCGTTCGACCCCACCCGGGCCGAGGCAGCCCTCGCCGATCTCGCCTTTGTCGGTCCGCACACCGTGGTATGGCTGAATGAGACGCAGCACTACCTCGGTGCCGGTCGCGGACTGGGCGAGCGCATCGCCGCCGCCATACATGGTCTGCTCACCGACCCAGCGCGTGGTCCGGTGCTGGTGCTGGGCACCTTATGGCCCGAGTACGCCGGCGTCTTCACCAAAATCGTCATGGCGGGTGAGGAGGATCCACACTCTCAGGCACGGGAGCTCCTGGCAGACCGGCTGATCCACCTGCCGGGCAGCTTCGACAGAGACGCTGAGGCCTCGGTGAAGGCTCTGGCCGATGCCGGTGACCTCCAACTGGCTCACGCCCTGAAAAGCGCACGCGACGGACGGGTCACGCAGTTCCTCGCCGGAGCACCCTCGCTACTGCACCGCTACAAGACCGCTTCCCCAGCGGCCCGGGCGATTCTGGACGCAGCGTCGGACGCCCGCCGCCTGGGCTCCGGCCTCCACCATCTCCTGCCCTTCCTCGAAACAGCGACGGAGGACTACCTCACCGAAGACGAGTACGACGCACTAGACGACAACTGGCTTGAGCAGGCTCTCGCCGATCTCGGCCGTCCCGTCCACGGCGATCTAGCCCCACTGCGCCGTATCCGTCCCCGCTCTTCACGTAACCTCCCCAGCAGCCCGGCACCGGCCTACCGGCTCGCCGACTATCTCGAACAGCACGGACGCAGCCAGCGCAGTCTGCTGTGTCCTCCAGCCTCTTTCTGGCGCGCAGCATGCGGCCTCACCGCACCCGACGACCGGGTAGCTCTTGGCGAAGCGGCCCGACTGCGCTGGCGGTTGCATACCGCTGCCCAGCTTTTCCGGACTCCGGCCGAAGCTGGCCACCCTGAGGCGCTGCTGGGACTCGCCCGCATCCACGACATCCTTGGCAATGATCAGCATGCCGAGACCATGTACAAACGAGCCGCGGACGCGGGCTCGACCGCTGGAATGAACGACTGGTACTGGAAGCACAAGCGGGTCGGTGACGACGAGACTGCCCGGCAGATCGACAAGCGAGCCGCCGACGCTGGCGACATCGTCGCACTCCTGCGCACCGAGGCAGAGAACACCTCTGAAGCGCAACGGGCAGCAGACAAGCAAAGGGGGAAAGCCGAACAAATCGAAGAGGCAGCCGCCGCAGGGTACGCCAGCGTAGTGGACTACCTGACCGCGCTGACCGAGGAGTCGTGGACCGAAGCAGGGGCCGCACGGCTGGGGCAAAAGGCCAACGACCTCGGTTACGCCGACCCCCACGGCTATCTGTCCTCTCTGTGGTTCCTGACCGACAACGAGGAAGCCGCACTGCGCATATACGAAGCAGGAGCAGCTGCCAAACATCCAGAGGCGCTGTACCAGCTAGCCATCGCGAAGTCCGAGGCCGGAGACGCGACTGCCGCAGCAGCTCTCGCCTTCCAAGCGGTGGAAGCAGGACACCCAGAAGCCGCGGCACTGCTGGCCTGGGAACTGGAGAATTCCGGGGATCTAACCGCGGCAGAACACTGGCACCGACATGCTGCCGAACACGGCTACAAAGATCACCTCCTGGTCGTGATACGCCTAAAACGGCAGGTCCACGATACGGCTGGCGCTCTGACCGTATGCCGGCAAGCAGCCAACACGGCACGCGTTGACCTTATCCACAGCTTCAACTGGGACGAGGAACTCACGTGGCGGGACCTGTGCCCATAGGGGCTCGAGCCCGACGGCACGCCCTCCGGCCGCTGGCAACCGCCTGCTCTCGGTTGACAGCGCACGCTGGCCGCCGGCACGGCCACACCCGGCCAGCAGGTCGGTCAGTTTCACGCAGCGTGGCTGGCGGTCTGCTGGTTGGGAAGCGGGTGTAGGTGGCCACTCGGGCTACTTAAATCACTGCGCGGGTCCGGCAAGCCCCGCTCCGATGCCGGAACCAGCAGCAACCAAGCGACTGGGTCCATGCAGTTCACCAGCGTGACCATGCCTGGGTCCGATACGCAACGTCAGTAAGATGCGCTGCCCGCATCGCGCCCGACGAGGTGCAACGCCTCCGCGACCTCGTCTTCACCCACCGCCGCCTGAACAATCCACTCACTGCAACGCAAGCCGGCCTCCTCACGCCGGCATGAGCCAACTCCAGCACTGTCCAGCGCGACTTCATCGCTCGCTGCTCTACTGTGACGCCCATGATTGCGACGGTCATCGAGCTGGACGACGTCCACGACGCTGGGCTGCGTGCGCTGCTTGTCGCGGAGGAATGCACACACGATGCGCTGAGCCTGATCGACTTCCGGTATCGCCCCTACGAGAAGCTCTACGTCGCCCTGACAGACGCCGACGTCGTGGGCTTCCTCGAGGGGACCTTTGTGGACGTGAGCGAGCCCGGCGGAGGATACCCAGCCCCGAGAGCGCGCATCATGAAACTGATCGTCTCCTCACGCTTCCGGCGCCGGGGTGTCGGCACCGCGCTCGTGCGGAAATTCGTCGCCGACGCCCGGTCGGCCCACTTGGACAGCCTGGTGCTCTACCCGGATCCGCAAGAATCCGGGTACGAAAGGCGCATGGCCTTCTTCGCCTCCTGCGGCATGCAGAAGACGGACTCCCCCGGACTGATCGGCGCCCGGTTGGCCTGCCTCTTGTCCGACTGATGCGTCCGCCGCGCACTGCAAAACGAGATGGGCAGCCATCACGATCCGGAAGCGCGTGGAGCGCCCAACGTAATGTCGCCGGGCAGCGCTGAGTGGAGGCCTTCTTCGTAGGCGGGGCGAAGTGTTCCAGCACCGTGCGCACCAGGTATGGACCCCACAGAGCGTCGGTTTCCTGCAGGGGCAGTGGGCCGGCGCCGTGTGGCGAGGCCGCAAGGTAATCGGCTGTGCTCATCCGCCAGGGAACTGTGTTGGGCGCTGCGGCGAGAAGGGCACGCATGAGATCACCCGAGGCGTCGCAACCGCAATCCTGGTCAGAGCATGACTGCTCGCCGCGGCAAGTATGTCTTGCCCGAGATTTCAGCCTGGCATGCTGATGGTCGGCGACATCGGACGCTGGCTCCAGCAGCAGTGCAAGCCGGCCACCTGGAAGCCCGCTTCGCCCCCTGGGCCTGCCCCGGCGCCGGGGCGGACAGTGGCAGCTGGCCGCCATCGGCATGCGCTGGACCTGAGGCGAACGCCTCGACCGCCCAAGCGCACGGCTGCGCTGCCGAGGCGACCGTGAGCGTACATATGACGTACGGAATGCGTACCAAGCACGAGACCGGGCGTGGAAGACAGGGCCGGCCATGCCTGAAGGGCCGCAGACCTCGGCTGCCCCTGGGGCGGCGCCCTAACGAGCTCGTGCACGGTTAGCGGTAGGACATCGTGCTCTGGATCGTCGATCATGGCTACGTGGTGGGGAACGTGACGCGCACAGCGATCATCGGCGACCGGAGGATCACGGGCTTGTCAGCCGCTGTGTTCGCTGAACTCGTATCCGAGGTGGGCCCGTTGTGGCACGAACGGCACCAGGCCAGGCTTGCGTCCAGGCCGCGGAAGCGTGCGGTTGGCGCTGGTGCGAAGCACCGCATGGTTTTCGTCGATCGGCTGCTGGCCACGCTCGTGCACCTTCGCCACGGGGTTACTCATGATGTGCTGGCCTGCTGGTTCGGCGTGGACCGCTCGACCGTCACCCGTGCCATCGGCGAGGTGCGGCCCCTGCTCGCGGAGCGGGGATGCACGGTCAGCCCTGACGTGCGGCTGCGAACGCTCGCCGAAGTCGTTGACCATCTCGGCCAGGCCGGGAAGACCGGCATCATCGACGGCACCGAGATCCGGGTCCGCCGCCCGGCCGTCGGCCACAAGGGCCGGGACAAGTTCATCTCCGGCAAGAACAAGCAGAACGCCGTGAAGGCCATGGTCTTCAGCGACGGGGACGGGCGACTGCTGTTCTGCAGCCGGACCAGACCCGGAAGCTGCGCGGACATCACCCACGCCCGGGAGTTAGGGCTGGTCAAGCTCCTGGCCGACGGGCCGGCGGTCGAGATCCTCGCCGATGCCGGCTACCAAGGACTCGGAGCGCAGACCGGCGGACGCGTCGTGACGCCCCCGCACCGTAAGTTCAAGAAGAACGCCCCGGACTGGTACGAGGAGATGCACGAGCGCCAGCGCAAGGCACACTCCTCACGCCGTATCCGGGTCGAACACGGCATCGCCCACCTGAAGAACTGGCGGGCACTGGCCCGCCACCTCGGCCGCCGCGAGCACATGGACGACACCATCCAAGCCATCGCAGGCCTACTGTCCCAGCAACAGACCGCAGACCGGATCCTGGCTTGGCAGACGTGAGCACCGGGCCCCCGGCCCTTCGACGTCTCACCGCTAACCGTGCACGAGCTCGTAAAGGTTGTTGCAGAAGGGTGGGCGTGGGCAGGCCGGGATGGCGTTTGACCTGCTGGTTCAGCCGGTCATGGCGAGGTTGTGCATGGTGGCGACGGCTTGGACGGCGTGGTGGAGTCCGTCTCCTTTCTGGCGGCATTCGCGGAGGATTTTCCAGTTCTTCATGCGGGCGAAGGTGTGCTCGACGCGGGCGCGCACGCGTCGGTGTTCGGCGTTGTCCTCCTCCTGGCCGCGCAGGAGTGGGCGTCCGGCTCGTCTGCGGTGCGGGACGATCAAACCGGCGCCCAGGTAGGCGCCGTCTGCGATGACCGTTGTCCCGGACGCGATGGCGGGCAGGCCTGACTCCCGCCAGGCATGCGCGTCAGCCTTGTTCCCGGGGACGGGACGGGCTGAGGCGATCACCAAGCGGCTGTCCGCATCGATGATGACCTGCACGTTCGCCGAGAACCGATAGTTACGGGAGGGCGCGGCGACCCTGCGGTCGCGGACCGGGACCAGGGTTCCGTCCACGATCCACAACCGTTCGACATCCGCGACAGGCCGCGGCGCCGGCTCCAGCGCAAGAAGCGGCCGCAGCCGATGAATCACCCGGCAAACGGTGGCCGGGGAGATCCCGAAGAGCGGGACGAGCTGGCGCATCGTGAGGTTGGTCCGGTAGTAGACAGCCACCAGGAGGACCCGGTCCGCCAGCGGCAGGCACCACGGGCGCCCACCGCCGGGACCGTTCCCTCCCCGCTCCCGTACTACCTTCACCAACTTCTCGAACCGGCCCATCCGCAAGCCAGTGAACGTCTCCACCCACAACGGCTCAGCCCGCAACACCCCACCCATAGAGGGGGAATGCCCTATCCTAGGCTTTCTGCAACAACCTTTAAGAGGGTGTTTACGACTTTCTTGATGCGGTTTCAGGTGCTATGTGTCTCGGCTTGGATGAAATGAGGGCTTCTCGAGCTCCTGGTGGTGCTGGTGGGGTGCTGACGCCGTGGTCTCGCCCGCACTCCTCCTGTTTCATCCCGGGACGCGCCGTCGTGCACCGTTCGCTTCGTGCGCCTGATGCATACGCCTGGGCCGGGCTGATGGCTGGCCGGTACTCCAGAATCATGACTGAGCGCCGTCGCTATCCAAGTGACCTCTCCGATGCCCGATGGGAACTGGTCGAGCCGGTCCTGACCGCATGGCGGGCAGAGCGCCGAGGCCGCGGGCTGGACATCGGCAGGCCACCGAATCACGATCTGCGAAGCCTGCTGGACGCGGTCCTCTACGTGAACCGCACCGGTATCCCCTGGCGCTACCTGCCGCACGACTACCCGCACTGGAACACCGTCTACGCCTACTTCGCACGCTGGCAGGAAGAAGGCGTATTCGACCAGCTCAACAGCCTCCTCCGACGCCAAGTCCGCAGGCAGGAAGGCCGGGACGACGAACCAACCGCCTGCGTCATCGACTCCCAGAGCATCAAGACCTCCACCAACGTCCCCGCCACCGGGCAAGGCATCGACGCGGGCAAGAAGATCGTCGGCCGCAAGCGGAGCATCGTCATCGACACCCTCGGACTCCTCCTCGGAGTACTGGTCACCGCGGCCAGCGTGCAGGACTCGACCGCCGGCCGAACCCTCATCGAACAGATCGCCGCTGAGCATCCCACCATCCGCAAAACCTGGGTCGACGGCGGCTACCGCCAGCACCTCGTCGAGCACGCCGCCACTCTCGGCATCGACATGCACATAGTCCGCCGCGACCCCACCACCAGGGGGTTTACCGTTCTGCCCCGCCGCTGGACCGTCGAGCGAACCCTGGGATGGCTCATGAACCACCGACGCCTGGCCCGCGACTACGAAGCACACCCACACCGGTCCGAAGCCATGATCCACCTCGCGATGATCAACCTCATGACCCGCAGACTCACCGCCGAATCCACCCCAACATGGCGCGGAGCATGAACCATCCGCAACCGCGCAATCAGGGATGAAACAACGGACGAAACACCCTCTAAGGGATGGGAGTGTTTTAGAAGGCAGTGGCGCGCTCAGCTGGCCAGCTGAGCGCCGCAAGTATGCAGAAACTCGCTCCGCGCCAGTCACTGTCAGTGGTCCCACGTACGGTTCTCCAATGAGTCATGAGCGGTCATTACCTTGCCAAGAGGACACTTTTACAGGCCGGGAGACCGGGCAACGCCCCCTGAGCACCGACGAGACGGGTGGGCATGATCCACGTATGTTCGCCGCCTGCCGGGGTGGACACGCGTGAGTGAAACACCGATGCATGAGACAGGAGACGTACGAGAGGCGTGGGGCCGGGTAACCGCGTGGCTTGGACGCAACGACCCTGAGACTCTCGCTGCACTCGGCGGGCCGGGAAGTCCTGCGGCCATCAGGGAAGCCGAAATACGCATGGGTCGGGACCTGCCGGCGGAGATGCGACGGTGGCTGCTGGCGAACGACATCGATGCCGACAGACAACCCGATGCCCAGTCGTGCTTGGTGGGGCTGGGGTGCGAGATAGACATCCCCTGCGGCCATCTTCTTCTCGGACTGACAGACATCCAGCGGGTCTACCTCAGCCAGATGAGTCTGGAGGAGATGGAGCCGTCCGCAGACCCCGACCATCCGTTCTGGCGTCGTGAGTGGGTGCCCATAGCCGCAGAGCGGGACGGTCTCTACGGAACATTCCTGGACACACTCACCGGAACCATCGGAACCTGGGACGAGGCATATGGTCCCGAAGAAGGCGTCTACACCTCGTTGTTCGCCTTCTTCCAAGAGACAGCGGACCGACTGGAAGGGGTGCCCTCGGGCGACTGGAGAGGCCCCGGCACGCCCGCCAGACCCCGTAGACTCGACGCCCGTCCGGAAGATGAGCCGATACGTCTCTGGGCACGCGCCAACGGCCATCTAGTAAACGACCATGGGCGCATCCCTTCGTACATCCGCGAGGCTTACGACGTATCACAGCGGTGAGCACCGGTTCCGGCCTGCGCCGGTCAATGACCATCAGTTGGTCACAGCCATTCGTTGATCGTGGCAACGAGGACGGTGGCCTCGAAGCGGACCGCAAGTTTGTCGAAGCGGCAGGCCACCGCCCGGTTCCGCTTCAGGCGGTTGATTCCGCTCTAGACCGCGGGCCGGGCCTTGTAGTCCTCGCGTCGAAAGCCGGAGGTCGCCCGCCGCCCTTCCCGCGGCGCTTACGGTGGCTCGCTTGATCGGCGGGTTCAGGAATCGTGCACCGGATCCCGCGCCTTCTCAGGTAGGCCCGGTTGGCCCGGGACGAATACGCCTTGTCGCCCCGCACTCGCAGAGGGCGGATACGGGGACGACCCACCGCGATACGGGGCACTCGGATGCTGTCCAGGGCAGCGGCGAACTGGGGACTGTCGCCGTGCTGACCTGCTGTGACCAGTAGGGCCAGCGGCCGCTGGCCCTACTCGCAGACTAGGTGAACTTTGGTGGTGAAGCCGCCACGGGACCGGCCCAGGGCGTGATCGTCCGGCTCAGCGCGGGCGCCGCTTGGCGGCTCCTTCTGGGCCTGACCGTCATGGCGGGCGCCTGCAGCATGTTGATGGGCACGGCAGATCGTGGAGTCGATGTTGACCTCCCACGTGATCAGCCCGGCCGCATCCGCCCGCGCTTGTAGCCCGGTCAGCAGGGCGAACCAGGTGCCGTCACGCTGCCAGCGTCGAAAGAGACCGTAGACCGTCTGCCACGGACCGTACTCCGCCGGCAGATCCCGCCACGGAACACCGGTCCGCACCCGCCACCGGATCCCGTCGATTAGCCTCCGCTGGCTCAACGGCAGCCGTCCCAGCTTCGCCACCGGCAACAACGGCTTCAACGCTGGCGCCGTGCCTGGCGCGAGGGCGGGATGGAGGGCCTGCGTTCCGCGGGTCCGGCGAACTCACCGACCATTAACGATGCTCAGTTCGCCGTGCTGGAGGAGGAACTCGGCAAAGGCCCGGCGGCACACGGCTTCGAAGACGAACGCTGGACCCTGGCCCGGGTCCAGGTGGTGATCCGCCAGCGGCTGCGAGTGACCCGGTCGGTGGCGACGGTGTGGCGGCTGCTGAAACGGCAAGGCTGGTCCTGGCAGGCGCCTGCCCGCAGAGCACTGGAGCGTGACGAGCACGCCGTGGAGCTGTGGAAGAAGGAGGTGTGGCCCCGGGTAAAAGACTCGCGGCGGCGTGTGAGGGCTGGAACGTCTTCGAGGACGAGGCCGGATTCTCCATGACGCCGCCGCGCGCCCGCACCTGGGGCCGGCGCGGACACACCCCCGTCATCCGGGTGAGAGGCCGGTCCCGCCGCAGGACCTCGGTCGCCGCCCTGTGCTGCTACAAGCCCGGCGAGCCGAGCCGTCTCATCCACCGGCCCCGCACCCGTCTTCTCCTCAAGGGCGCACGCAAAAGCTTCTCCTGGAAGGACTACCGCGACCTGCTGGTCCGGGCACGCATTCAGCTCGGAGGACCGATCGTGGTGGTCTGGGACAACCTCAACACCCACCTGGCGGCCGGGCTGAAACGGTATGAGGCCGAACACGACTGGCTCACCACCGTCCGGCTCCCCGCGTACGCGCCCGATCTGAACCCCGTCGAGGCCGTCTGGTCACTCGTGCGCAGAGCGATGGCCAACACCGCCTTCACCACACCCGACGACCTCGACCGCAAACTCCGCCGCGAGTTACGCAGAATCCAGCTCCAGCCCCGCCTCATCGACGGCTGCCTCAGCGCCACCCGCCTGAACCTCACACCACCGACCCCACCCTGAAAACCTCAGTAGTGCAATGCGTCCAGGTCGGCGTCGACGTAGCCGAACGCGCGGCCCATGTGGACCAGGGCCTGGCGCAGCAGGTTCCGCCGATCCTCGGCAGCCAAGCAGGGTGCGGCAGTGATCGTGACAGCCATAACCGGCCTGTGATCGTCGCCGTCACCGAACGAGGTCAGGTCCAGTACCTGTGCCAGGGGAGGCAGGACACCGTTCGGCCCGCACCGCTCGCTGCTGAGTCGCAGCTCGATGGTGGGCGCCGAGGACCACCGCAGCTGCGGGGCACCGATTGCTTCGGGGAGCAGTTTGGCGGCTGCTTCCCAGGCGCCGAGGAGTACTGCCTGGGCCTCTTCCAGGGTCAGCTGGGTGGGCCAGTCAGGCTGAAGGAGTGCTGCCCACGCGTCCCTGTCGTCGATGAGGATTTCGGCGCACGCGGTAACGGAGGTTTCTATGGTCCCCGGCAGGGAGAGCATGGCGGCAGCCTGCAGTGCGGGCGCGCCGTCCGTCGTGGTGAGAGTGCACTGGTAGCTGAGCGACCGGGAAGAGTTGCACGACGGTGTCCGCGTCCATCGTGCTGCGGGTAGGTCCGCGGCGCGGCGCTTGGAGAGCATGGTCATCGCACCGGCCAGTTGGCTGTATGGGAGTTTCCGCTCCAGGTCCCGTCGCCGCTGTGCGGTGATCTCCAGTCCATCCGTGCTCGCCCAGGGAAGGTTCAGCACGACACGAAGACGCAGCGCTGGTGTCTGTCCGCTCGTCCATGCCGTGGCGGAGCGTCCCTGTTCGAAGCTGAACCTCGGTCGCGGCTCCCACCTCCAGTCGCCGTTGCGGCGGCGGGTGAGGCGGCCGTCGCCCCAGTGTCCGCCAGCGAGGTCCAGCGACTCAAGGTCGGTCTGGATCAGCCAGGGTGCTCCATCGCCTGCGGGCGGGACGGGGAAGCCGATGGCCGCGAGCGCATCCTGGCCGGGGTCGGCGCGGCCCGCGTCGATGATCGCCTGCCAGATGGGGGCCGCGACCGCGACCGGCGGGTGGTCGTCCGCCAAGCACAGCACCCAGTCGGGCTCGCCAGAGTCGGTGTGGTGAAAGTCCTGCAGGGCTGTGGTCCCGTGCTCCCACGCCTCATCCGCCGGCTCGCCCAGTCCCTGATGGGCAAGGGCCTGGTGGGCTTGGCGCAGCTCCCGGGCCCGCTCGGGCATACCTTGGCCGATACGCGGAGTACGAGGATGAGGTTCGGCCGTCGTGTCCCTCAGGCGTGCTCCATCGCTGCGCGCGTACGGTGTCCTCTCGGGGCCCGCCTGCCTCGATAGAGCGTCGGGGCTGAGAGAAGCGGGAGGCAACAGGTTCTTGCGGTTGAGGAGGTTAACCATGGCGCGGTAGGCGGGGATGAAGCCGTCTCGGGCCTGGCATGCCTGCCGGTTCAGCTCGTTGCGTTCGGCGCTGGTGCCGGGGTGGCTGATCTCCAAGACGGGTTGTCCCTCGTCGGAGATGTCGTTCATCCCGTTCAGCTCCCAGCACAGGGCTGCCAGGGCGGTGACGAGAGCGCCATGGGCGTCATGCAGCTCAGGGTCAATGTAGTCGGGTAGGTCCTTCTCCAGGGGGCGGTGCGCGTCGCATACCAGGTCGCTCACCGTCAGCGGGACCTTGAGCATCGTCTGGGCGTCCTCGAGCCAGCCCAGCCACGGACCGTCAAGCGGGAGAAGGCGGAGCAGCCGTTCGGCCTTGGCCGTGTCACCGGCGTGCGGAGGCGCCGCAGGCAGGGTGGTGGCGGGCAGGGTGGGGTGAGGAGCAGGCTTGATCGGCGCTGCGGGCGGGGTGCGTTCTGCGGCCGCTTCATCGCGCCTGGCGCGCCACCAATCGATCCCCTTCGAGGTGACGCCGTGCTTCTTTGCCCGGGGCTCGAGCAGCTGGATCAGGTACCTGAACGCGGCGTCATCATCCTTCTTCGGGACGTTCTTGCCCGAGAACCAGGCGCTGAGCTTGCTCCCGCCGAGCTTCAACGGTGGCGTCTGCTTCTTGGCCTGCGCCGTGATGGCGTTGTAGGTCAGGCGCGAGGCCTCGCGCAGCACGCGCAGATCCGCGGCCAGCCGGTCGCATGCCGACGTCTCCTCCATGGGCTTCCCCGTTCAGTCCGAACCCCTCGCCGAACACTATCTTGACCTGCTCCGGCCTGGCCCGATGGCCTGTTCATCTGTTCAGCACCGTCGCTGAACAGCGCTGCTCTGCGGCCTTCTTGTCCTCGTCAGCACAACCACGACGAGGGAGTAACCGATGACGAAGTACGCGAAACAGGCACAGAAACGGCAGCCGCAGGCGGCCGAAAGGCGGACCGTCCGGGTGACGAAGACGCTGGGCAAGTGGACCGTGCAGGGGGCCGTCTCCGGCGCCGTCCGGGAGGTGATCCGGTACGCCCTGGACCTGTGGCCCCAGCTGTGACCCCGTCGCTGCGTCCGTTGCCAAGAAGGTTCAGGGTAGGTGAGGTGAAATGGCCGCTGTCCCGGGGTCACACTCCCCCGGCTCGTCCCACGCGTCTCGGGTGGTGTCTACAGGGTCGCATTCCAGCGGCTGCGGGTGAGTGCGGTCTGTCCGTCGGGTGTGATGGTGGCGGTGGCGCCGCACACGGGGAGCTCCCGAACCCGCCCGCGGCGTGGCCGGCCGCCGCGAGGCTGTGCGGATGAGGATCTAGGGCAGGGAGCCCGGCGAGCCCGACGTCGAGGTGGCCGGTCACCGGTACGCGGCGCTGATCGGCGGGCCTCTGGACGGGCAGCGCCTCGATACCCTCGGGTGGAGTGTGCAGCAGCTGCTGGACGGCGCGGCGCTCATCACCGAGCAGGGTGCGTACGGGCCGAGCGGGCGCGCCCACTACGAGGGACAGCCTGGCGCCCCGAACCGGCTGCACTGGGTCGGCGACGCACCCTGCGACCGTGGCCCCGAAACGATCTACAAGCGCAGAAACGAAGTCGAGCGCACGATCAACGCCCTCAACAACTGCCGGGTCGTGGCCACGAGGTTCGACAAGCGTGTCTACGTATTCCAGGGCACCGTGACCGTCGCCGCGATCCGGCTCTGTCTCCGGGGGTAGATCCATTATCCCGATGCGGCGAGACGTTTGTCACCGTCCTCCGGAATGATCTTTACATCCGATTTGTACCTCTAGGCTTGCGGGCAGACCCAAAGCATTGATCCGACCTGGGAGTTGAGAGTGGCGCACGACGTTGCCGCGCTGGCGGTGGAACTCACGGACATGGCTGCGGCCGATCACAAGTCCGCTGTCCGCGCGAACAGCGATGATCCCGCCGAGCAGCTGGCGTGGCGGCGGCTGTCCGCTCGGCACGGTGACCGGCAGCTCGACGTTCAGCGTCGCACCCTCCAGCTGATGCGGCAGGCGGTGTCGGCCGGGTCGGCCAGCCCACGCGAGCTGGCCTTCCTGCACGACGGCACGCCGGTCAATGAGGGCCGCAAGCAGGTCTACGGCACTCAGATCGCCGGCGTGAAGGACAGGTCACCGGTTCCGTGGCCCTGTGAAGAACCCGAGCGCATGGACGAACTCCGTGCGGAAGTCGGCATCGAACCCTTCGACGAGTACGTCGCCAAGTTCTCCATGGCGTGACGCCCGTTTCCGGATAGGCCCTAGCTTGATCTTTAACCTTGAGGTCCGAACGGCTCGTCGTACTTGATCGCTCAGACTGGTAACTGCCGTACGTGCGGGCGGCCTTCGGCTGAGCATGTGATCCGACCAAGGAACACACAACGCTCAGCACGAAGGCCGTGGGGATGAGTCTGTCGCATCACGTCGTCCGGCAGGATCCGATTGCGGGACTGTCACGCTTCCGGGGTGAGTTCTACTCCTGTCTGACCAGGCGTGCGGACGCCTTGTTCGAACTCGTGGACGCGGTGTTGTGCGCGGACGGCCCGGTCCGGTCCTTGGTGGAGCTGTCGCTGGTGGGCGAACACCGGCGGGGACACGGCGGGCTCTACGACGCCCTGTCCGCGGGCCGGGCCGACGTCGCCCGGCTGCGGCGGGCCCTGGCGACGGTACCGCTGCCGAGGGCCGCGGACGGCCGGCTTGTTCTGGCCGCCGACCTCACCTGCTGGCTGCGGCCCAGTGCACATACCTCGCCGCAGCGGATCCTGTGCCACACCTATGGGCGGGGCAAGGACCAGCACATTCCCGTTCCTGGCTGGCCGTACTCGGTTATCTGCGCGCTGGAGACCGGCCGAAGTTCCTGGACCGCACCGCTGGACGCACTGCGTCTGGCACCGGGTGACGATGCCGCCACCGTCACCGCCCGGCAGATACGCGAACTCGTAGAGCGGCTGGTCGCGGCCGGCCAGTGGAAGGACGCCGACCCGGAGATCCTGATCGTGGTGGACGCCGGATATGACGTGCCACGTCTGGCCTTCCTTCTGAAGGACCTGCCGGTGCAGGTACTGGGCCGGATGCGCTCGGACCGCGTCCTACGACGCGCGGTCCGACCCCGCGAGCCCGGTGTCCTGGGCCGCCCACCCCGCCACGGTGACGAGTTCGTCTTCGGTGACCCGGACACCTGGAACACCCCCGACATTCAGACGGTTACCACAACCCGCCTCTACGGGACAGCCACCGCCAGGGGCTGGGACCGGCTCCACCCGAGACTGACGCACCGCTCCGCCTGGACTGCTGAGCTGGGTGCCCTACCGGTGATCGAGGGCACCGTGATCCGTCTCCAAGTCGAGTACCTGCCCAGCGGTGCGACACCGAAGCCGGTCTGGCTGTGGTGGTCGGGCACCGACGCCACCGCAGGCGCCGTCGACCTGCTCTGGCAGGCATTCCTGCGACGCTTCGACATCGAACACACCTTCCACCTTTTCAAGCAGACCCTGGGCTGGACCTGCCCGAAGATCCGCAGCCCCGAAGCCGCAGACCGCTGGACCTGGCTGATCCTCGCCGCTTTCACCCAGCTCCGGCTCGCCCGCCCACTGGCAGCCGATCTCCGCAGGCCGTGGGAGAAACCGACCCCGCCCGACAGGCTGACCCCTGCCCGCGTCCGCCGCCACTTTCGGCACCTCCGCCCGAAGGCCGCGAGGCTGTCGCGCAACTGCTGCTCGCTGGTCGTCAAGTACGAGTCGATGTTCGGTTCCGGTCTTGGGCAGGGCCTCGGAACCTCGATCTGTGGGGCGAAACTTTCTCCCGTGTGACCGTGACCGTGTTCTTGAGATGCCGCATGACGTGCGGGAGTGGCTGCCTCCCGACCACCTGTGCTGGAAGGTGCTCGACGTTGTTGACCAACTTGATCTGACGGCGTTCGTGCACAGCTACCGCGATGACCGTCAGGGGCGGGCGGCCTACCCTCCACAGGCTCTGATCGCGTTGCTTCTGTACTGCTACAGCAAGGGAATCCGGTCTTCTCGCAAGATTGAGCAGGCGTGCTTCGATGACGTGGGCTGCCGGATCACTACCGCGAACCGAAGGGTCGACCATTCCACGTTCGCCCGGTTCATCAGACGTCATCGGGCGGCTTTGAAGCTGTTGTTTGTGCAGGTCCTGGCGGTGTGTGCTCGCCAACAGGGTCTGGTGAACCTTGCGGCTGTGGCGGTGGACGGCTCTCCCATGGAGGCGAACGCCGCACGCAACTCCAATCAGCGCCAGCAGCGGCTTGAGAGCGTCATCTCGCAATGCGAAGCCGAGGTCGACTCGATGGTGGACCACTCACTGGAACTCACCAGGTCCTGTGAGGCGGAACGGGGTACAGACGCGGACAGCGACATGGCGCCGAATGAGTGGCCACGGCTTTCGCGGTTAATCGACCGGCGTAACCGGGCAGTCGTGGCCAGACAGAGGCTGTTCGAGCGGGCTCTTCCCTCGGCTGAGGAGATTCGGCTCAAGGTCGAGGCCGCCGAGCGCATGGTGGCCCGGGCTGAAAAGCGACTCGCCGCAGCATCTGAGGCCCATCAGAAGAAGCTGGCGAAGTACGCGGCGCGAACCAGTGCGGACTTGGCGGCGGGCCGCCGCGGGGCCAACGGCCGGCCGCCCGTGCCGATGGAGCACAAAACCGCAATCGTCCGGCAGCGGGCACGACTGGCTGGAGCCCAGGCATGGCTTGAGCAGGCGCGCAGCCCGAGACCCGTTCCTTCACCGACTGCCCGGGCCTCGCTCAGCGATCCTGATTCACGAATGATGCTCAGCAAGCGCGGCGGGTTCATCCAGGGCTACAACATCCAGATAGCTTGCGCCCGCCGCCAGCTCCTCCTGGCGATCGAGGTTCAGGACAACCCCTCCGACATGACAGCCCTCGTCCCTATGGTGAACAAGACACAGGTCAACCGCCTTGCCGCCGGAATAGAGCATCCCGTCCTGCTCTGGCTCGCCGACAGCGGATACGCCTCCACCTCGGCATTCGAGGCCCTCGCTGATCTCCCACTCCTGGTCTCGGTGACCAGCGAGGCCCACCAGGCAGGCTTCGAAGCGAAACGCGAAGGCCAGCACAAGATGGCAGCCCGCCTCGCCACACCTCTGGGCCGACAGCAGTACCGAGACGAAGTGCCCTGGTGGAGCCCGGATTCGCCCAACTCTTCCAACGTTTTGGACGCCGGCTCAACTACCGCGGACGCGACGGCGTGGACACCGAGATCAAACTTCTCGGGACGGTCCACAACCTCAGCAAACTCTTCGACCACAAGGCCAGAACAAGCTCTTGACCACTGCCGGACAGCAGTTGCGCGACAGCCTCCCGCCTGCCCAGCCGAAGCACCGAAAACCGCCCGCCCCGGCCCAGGACGCCCACCCGGCCGCAAGAACAACCAACCCGCTACCCGCTATGACGTGCACACAGTTGGCAGACCGGGCCACGCGAAGCGGCGCACGAAGAAGTCAACGACCCCGCGACCACGCCGCACAGGTTAAAGATCAAGTTAGGGCCTGTTGCGAAAGTGAGTGCTGAGGCCGTTCTGGCTCATGACGTCGGTCGTGCTCCTGCTGCCCGGAGGATTTCGGCAGTGGCAGGGTGGGGTCCGCCATCCGCCCACTCCAGTGGGGTCCTGCCTGTGCCGTGGTCTTCGCGGAGGTTGGGGTCGGCGCCATGTGCCAATAGCTGCCGGACCGTTTCGGTGTGCCCCCAGCACGAGGCTGCGCACAGTGGTGTGCCCTCCGAGCCCAGACCGGCGCTTTCCGTGTCGGGGGACGCGCCGGCGTCCATGAGCAGGCGGGCTATTTCGGCCTCGCCCTGCACCGATGCCAGGTACAGGGGTGTCGTGCCGTCGCTGTTCCTTCGCTCCGGACATGCTCCACTGCGCAACAGGGCGTTCGTTGTCCTGACATCACCTGCCAGAACTGCCTCGAAGAGGCGGCGGGAGAACTTCTTCTGGTGGCGCTGCTTCATAGCTGGTGAGGCTAGCGATCATGGACACGCCGGAGCCACTCATATCCATTCGTTGATCACCGCGACCAGCACCGTGGCCTCGAAGTGGACGGCGAGCTTGTCATACCTCGTAGCCACGGCCCGGTGGCGCTTGAGGCGATTGATCCCGCACTCGACCGCGTGCCGTGCTTTGTAATCGGCCTTGTCGAACCTCGGAGGCCGGCCTCCTCGGGAGCCGAGCTTGTGGCGATTGCGGACGCGGTCCGCAGGGACGGGGATGGTCGCTCTGATCCCGAGTCTGCGCAGGTAGGCCCGGTTGCGGCGAGAGTCGTACGCTTTGTCGGCGCGCACGCGATCCGGTGTCCTGCGAGGCAGTCCAGGGCCGAGTCGTGGTACTCGGAGCGCGTTCAGGACCGCCTCGAACTGCGGGGAGACACCCCGTTGACCGGCCGTGATCACGATTGAGAGTGGCTTTTGGCCCTGCTCAACGGCGAGGTGAATTTTGGTGGTCAGCCCGCCCCGGGAGCGTCCGAGGCCGTGGTCGGCCGGCTCGACTGAGGTCCCGCCGGGCGGCTCCTTTTGCAGATCCCCCTTTTCGCTGCGCCGGCGGCGTGTTGGTGGGCCCGGCAGACGGTGGAGTCGACGTTCACCTCCCAGGTGATCAGGCCCTTCACGTCAGCCTCTGCCTGGAGATGGGTGACGATCCCGGCCCAGGTGTCATCTCGCTGCCAGCGGCGGAACAGGTCATAGACCCGGTCCCACGGCCCACGGCCCACGTCCCGCCACGGAGCCCCGGTCCGGGTCCGCCACCGGATGCCGTCTATCAACTGCCGACGCGTCCACAACCGCGGACGGCCCGGCTTGATGCCCTGCGGCAATAGCGGTTCTAGCCGGGCCCACTGGCTGTTCGTCAGATCCCCACGTCCCACGAGACGCGATCATCCACAATCAAGATCCACTTCCGCAACAGGCCCTAGTTGGAGGTGTCGGAGACGGAGCTCGCATGGAGCTCTGCGCCCGCCTCCAGCCGTTCCAGGACCGCTACGACCATATGCCATGGCGGAGGGTGACGCCGCCCGGCCCGGCGGGGTCGGTGCGGGCAAGCACGGCCGCTGGGGGCGAATCTGCGTCCTGCCCGGCGGGCATGAGACCTCGATGAAGGAGCCGCACTGGGGACGCACCAGCAAGGGCCGGCCGATCGCGGGGGTGGGTAGCGCGCCTGACGACTGGTGAGCAGTGGCGGTGAGACCGGCGAGAAGGACCCCGGGGCGCAGGGCGGCCCAGGGTCCTTCTCCGTCCGGGGCCAAGGGCTGCTCGACTCGGCTCACGGGAATCAGGGTGGCTTGGCCAGGGGCTACCCAGCGCGCGACGGCGCACCAGCTCTCGCACTGCCCCTCTGGAGGATGTGCTCGATTTTGGGTGCATCCTCGATCAGGGAGACTCCACCCGATCGAGGAGGGCTCCGCCGGCCTGCTTGTCCGCGTGCAAGAGCGGGCCGATCGGACCCTCGGCGGGCAGGGCGGTAGCCAGCCTTTCAGGACAATGTGGTCGGTCCGCGGGGCGGTGGTACCGCGCGCAGGAGTTCCCACAACGGTTGGGATCCGGCGGCCCAGGTGGCCAGGGTGTGGCGGTCGACGAGGTGCAGACGCTGGGAGCGGGCGAACTCGGTCGCCGGTTTGGTGAAGCGGCCGTTGGTGACCAGGACGATGACGTCGCCCTTGTGGACAGGGCGCCCGGTGCCGTTGAGGACGTGCAGGTCGGGTGTCCCGACCGCTGCTCCGGCGAGGCCGGCTCGGCGGTGTTTGCACTGGATGACCCAGCGTCGCCCGTAAGGGTCGGTGGCCTTCACGTCCGCCCCGTTGTCGCCGGCGCCGCCGACCTGGACCGCATGACCACGATCGACATCTCCCGACGCCCACCCGCGGCCCACCGCGAATGCCCCTGGACCTTCGTGCCGTCCCTGCGTACGTACGGCCTCACCCATGGCATGACGAACCCCCTCCCCCACCACACCGCGCCCCCTTGCGCGGCCGATCCATCAAAGCAGCAACCACTGACAACACGTCATCGGAAGATCACTTCTGGTCACGGCCGGAATCAGACAGAAGACCCCGCCCTCGCTAGCGGCTCGTGTGCCCCCGGGCAAGCGTGAGCTCGATCAGAGCCGGTCGACTCAGGTGAAGCTGGCGGCGCAGCTCGAGCAGTCGCGGGCAGAGAGCGAGAAGGTGCGGTCCGATGCTCGGAGCGCGGCGCAGGTATCGGAGGCTGAGCACGCCGCCGCTTTGAACTCCGCCCGCGGCCGGCTCTCCGAGCTGAGTGCGGTGAAGAGTGAGCTCAAGGGGAATGCGGAACTCCTCAAGGCGAGGATTGAGCCGGGATCCCGCAGCGGGCCCTCTTCCTCGCCAGGCAGCCGGCCGGGCTCTCGCTGAAGGCGCTCGTCGGGCCCGTGCCGGGGAAGTTCAACACGGCCTCGGCAGACTGCTCTCGCATCTGCAGGAAAGCGGCGACGACCTCGTCGCCGAGGGCGAGAAGCAGCGGCTGGTCGTCGAGTTCGTCCGCGACCTGCAGGCCCGCGCCCCGGGCGGCGACGAGGGGCGCTGTGCGACCACCACGGGCGGTGCTCTCGCGCCGGCCACGGTGTGCTGCGCGAGCCACCGCGGCAGGCCCGGACGCGGAGTACCGCGAGGAGGACGTCCGGTGAACTCCGCCGCGTGACCCTCGTCCACCGGGGTCTTCTCCGAAGACCAGGTCAGTCCAGGTTCCCGGTGGCCTGGAGGCGGCGCAGGGCCAGGATCAGATTGCCGCTGCCGAACGTCGCGAGCGCGGCGACGCCCCACAAGGTTGCCTCGACACCGGCCCGGTCCAGCACGGCGCCCGCAGCCAGGAAGCCCAGCGGCCCTGCCAGGGTGCTGATCGTGACGACGGCCTGCAACACCTTGGGCCCGAAGCCATCCGGCAGCCGGGCGGTGAGCAGGCCCATCAGCGGCGCGTTCGCCAGGGGCGCGGCAGCCGAGGACAGGCCGACGGCGACGACGAGCACGCCGGCCGGCACGGGCACCAGGAGCGTCCACAGGGGCAGAGCGACGCAGACCAGGGCCGTGCAGGCGAGTCGTACGGGGGCGACCCGTGCCGCCAGCACATAGGCGGCCACCGAGCCCACCAGGCCACCGGCGCCCAGGACGGCGATCAGCAGGCCCCCGACCCTGGCGTCCCCCTCGAACCGGACGAACGCCAGCACCGGCATGGTGATCATCAGGGTCCGCAGCATCAACCCGAACACCACGGTGGACAGCATCGCCCGGCTCAGGAACCAGTCGCCGCACAGATGCCGCACCCCCGCCCACAGGCCGCGGGGCCCAGCCGCAGACCCTTTGGCCCCGCCGGACCCTGCCGGGACGAAGCGCAGCAGCAGCAACCCGGAGAAAGCGAACGTGGCCGCGTCCAGCCATATCACCGATGTGGTTCCCATCAGCGGGATCAGCACGCCGGCGAGCGCCGGTCCGGCGAACGCCGAGCCGTGCTGCACACCTTCCAGCGCGCTGTTGGCACGGGCCAGAGAGCGGGCGTGCGGGCTCAGCAGTTCCATCGCCAGCACCCGCTGTGCCGCGTGGTAGGGAACGGCCAGCGCACCGAGCGCCGCGACGATCATCACGAGGGCGGCCGGACTGAGCGCGCCCAGGGTCTGCAGCAGCGGGACCAGCGCCACCACCGGAGCGCGGGCGAGATCGGAGACGACCATGGTCCGGCGGGCGCCCAGGCGCTGGATGACCTCTCCCCCCACGAAGCCGAGCAGCGCCATGGGCAGCACCTGGGCCGCGAAGACCAGGCCCGCTTGGGTGGCCGAGCCGGTGGTCTCCAGCACCAGCCAGGGCAGCGCGAGCATGGTCATCTGGGTGCCCAACGCTGTCACCGCGCCCGCGGCATAGACCGCAGTCAGCGCACGGCTCGGCCTGCCACCCGGTGTGCCGTTCGGCGCTCCGCCGGGTGGGACGGGGGCTGCGCCGGGCCGGGTCGCCGCGAACGTCATCGGGTCGCCCCTTTCTCCTCGGTGGGTCCGGGCCATGTCGTCGCCCCCGCACCCTGTCGCCCGCCCACCGTCCGGTGCCAGGGAAAAAAGCGCAGCGGCACCAGCAGTAGCTCACTGCCGGTGCCGCTGCGCTTCCTTCCCTGCCACGTGGTCCGCCCGTCCGGCAGTGTGACGGCCGTCGGAGCCCACCACAGCCAAGGCCACCGGCGGCAAAAGCGGACACCAACGAAGGAAGGGGGACGGCGATGAGCAGCGGTATCGGAACGGCGGTGCACGTCCCGTCCTTCGCCGCCCGCGCCGGACGGCGAGCGGTCGAGACCCGGTATGTGGACGGTCTCCCCCAGATCGTGGCCTGGGACCTGACGACAGGTCAGCGCCGCCAGGCGACCACCGCACCGCTGGGTGTGGAGACCGCCGCCATCGAGCCGGACGGCCACGGCCTGTGGTGGTTCGACGCCTCTGCCGGCGGTCAAGGCAGCTGGCTGCGCGGGCCGTTCGAGGGCGGGCACCCGCGCCCGGCGCTCGACGGCGTACCCGCCGGGCGGATGCACGGCCTGGCCTTCGACCCCCGCAGCGGCCTCGCCGCCGTCGGCGTCGGGGTCGCGGACCACTCGGAGTACTACCTGGGCCGACCGGGCGAGCACGCCCGCCTGGTGGCTGAGGAGCCCGGCTACGGGGCAGTGGTGGGCCTGGCCCCCGGCGGCCGGCTGCTGGCCACCGCGGGGTACCAGGCCGGACCGGCCGCGGTCCGGCTGTGGTCACCGGCCTCCGGCACCCTCGTGGACACCATCCCCGGCGCAGCGGGGGACGACGACGGCGGCGGCGGCGCGATATGGGCGCTGGGCTTCCGCCCGGACCTCACCACCGCACGGCCGGAACTGCTGCTCGTCCTCGAACGCGCGGGCCGCTACACCCTGGCCTCGTGGCTGCAGGGCGAGGGGATCCGTACGCACGGTCCCGGCTCCGCCCTCGACTTCGATACGGAGATCACCGCCTGCTGGTACGGGCCCGGCCGCACGGCGCTGGTCCAGCAGGACCGGGCGGGACGCAGCCGGCTGCTCCGCGCCGACCTCGACCGCGGTACGACGAGGGTGCTTCCCACGCCCGAGGGCACGATCATCGACTTCTCCTGCGCGCCCGACCGCACGGTCCACTGTCTGTGGAGCCGCGACGGCGAACCGCCCCGGCCACTGATCTGCCCCCCGGAAAGCCTGGAAGGCTCGGAAAGTACGGAGCACCCGGAACCCCCGGAACATCCCGACCACTCCGGCCGCTCCGACCGCTCAGGCCAATGCGGCCACTCCGACCGCTCCACGACGGCGTCACACGGCACGGCGCCCGGCGGAACCACCGGATCCAGGCGCCGCAAGCTGTGGACACGTCGGCCGTACGGGCAGATCCACAGCTTTGTGGCCACCCCGCCCGGCCGCACAACGGACCACCGCCCCTGGCCGACCGTCTTCCTCGTCCACGGCGGGCCCCACACCCACGACCGGGACGCCTATGACACCCGGACCGAGGCCCTGGTCAGGGCCGGATTCACTGTGGTGCGCACCAACTACCGCGGCTCGACGGGCTACGGCCCCCGCTGGCGCGACGACTTCGGCCACCGGGTCGGCCTCGCCCAGCTCGAAGACCTCGCCGCGGTACGCGGCCACCTCATCGACGCCGGAGTCTCGGAGCCGGGCCGTACCGGCCTGTGCGGCTACTCCTGGGGTGGCTATCTGACGCTGCTGGCGATGGGCGTCCAGCCCCGGCTGTGGGACGTGGGGCTGGCCGTCGCCCCGGTGGCCGACTACACGGCGGCGTACAGGGCGACGACGCCAGCGCTGCGGGAGGTCGACGACCGCCTCTTCGGCGGCACCCCCGAGCAGGTACCGCACCGCTATCGCGCAGCCTGCCCGATGACCTATGTAGGCCGCGTACGCGGCCCGCTCTTCCTCGCCGCCTCGGCGGACGACGAGAAGTGCCCTCCGGAACAGATCGAGCGCTATCTCGCCGCGCTGCGGCACCGCGACGTCCCGCACCGCATCCGCTGGCTCGGCGGCGGACACGACGTGGGCCGTGACCCATCCGGACACGCCGCCGCCTGGGCCGCCATGGTGCGCTACGCCGACGACACGCTGCGCGCCTCCCCCAAAACCGCCGGCCGCCGCACCAGCGGACGGACCGGCCTGCACCACCCCGTCCACCACACCGAAGAAAGGCCAACCCCATGAAGCGTCACGGACTGCGCATCGACCCCATCAGCGCCACCGAGCGGGAGCGCGGAATCATCATCCACCCGGACACCCAGGCCTCCCTGGACAAGGCGGTTCCGGTCCAGCCGAACGCCCCGGCACGGACCTGCACCACCCGCACGAAGAAGAACGCGGACAAGAAGCCGCCCCTGCAGTGAACCCGAGCAGCGCCGTAGCGGGGTGCCACGCCCGGCACCCCGCTACGGCGCCCGCCGTACCGGTGAGGACAGAAAAAACACCATGACCACAGCTACGGCAGCACCCCGGCCGAACAGCCACCGGCCCGACAGTCCCCCGCCGGACAAACACCGGCCGGACGAGCCCGCGACGACAAAACCGCGCCGGAACCCGCCGACGCTCCTCAGCGACCCGTACCCGACCCTGGCCAGGATGCGGCAATCGGCCCCGGTCTCCGTGCTGCACAGCGACGGCGGCCTACGGCTGTGGATCGTCCCCCGCTACGCCGATGTCCGGGCCGCACTCTCCGACCACCGCTTCGCGCAGGATGTGCGGCGCGCCCAGGCCCTGGCCGACAGCCGGGTCGAGGGCGTCAACCTGGGCGCCGAGATCACCCATATGCTCAGCAGCGATCCGCCCGACCACACCCGCCTCCGCCGCGTGGTCCAGGCGGCGTTCAGCCGCAAGCGGGTCCAGGAGATGCGGCCGATGGTCGAGCGCATCACCCTCGAACTCCTCGACGAACTGGACCCGGCAGCCGCGCGCCACACGACCCGCACCACCACCGCCACCGCCACCGCCACCGCCACCGCCACCGCCACGGTCGACCTGATACGCGACTTCGCCTTCCCGCTCCCGATCCTCGTCGTCTGCGAACTGCTCGGCCTCCCGCCCCAGGACCGCAACCTCTACCGGGAATGGTCGACCGCCATCGTCACCCAGGAAGGCGACCACACGGCGTTCCAGCAAGCAGTCCACGACATGGGCTCGTACGTCCTGGCCATCGCCGACCAGCGCATCCGCCGCAACGACCGCCCCGCCGACCTGCTCACCGATCTCCTGGCGGCCCGCGAACGCGGAGAGCTGACGGATGACGAGATCGTCGGCATGGTCGCCCTGCTGCTGATCGGCGGACACGAGACCACCGTGAACCTGCTGGGCACCTCCTGCCTCGCGCTGCTACGCAACCCCGACCAGACCGCCTGGCTACGCGCCGACCCCACCCGGATGCCCATGGCCGTCGAGGAATTCCTGCGCTACGACTCCCCCATCTGCATGGCCACCACCCGCTTCACCACCCAGCCGGTAGACATCGGCGGAGTAGAAATCCCGCAGGACGAGTTCGTGCTGCTGTCCCTCGGCGCGGCCAACCGCGACCCGGCACGATTCCAGGACCCCGACCGCCTCATCCTCAACCGCCAGGACACCGGCCATCTCGCCTTCGGCGGCGGCATCCACCGCTGCCTCGGCGCCCTGCTCGGCAAACTCGAGACCGAGATCGCGCTCACCGCGCTCCTCGCCCGCTTCCCCGGAATAACCCTCGCTTGTCAAGAACACGACCTACGCTGGCGCAACACAATGATGCTACGCGGCCTGGAAACACTCCCCCTCACCCTGAACCGCTAGGGCCTGCCCGATGGGTCGCGTGACTCGGCCCGTGAAGGATCGTTGCGGTCAGCATGGGGCGGGGTGATCTCTCTGACGCCGAATGGGGTCAGTGGGAGCCGCCTTTACCGAGGAATGTGGGTCGGGGTGGGCGCTAGCGGTGTCACCGCCGGCTGATCAACGGGATCCTGTTGCGGCAGCTTACTGGCCTGCCGTGGCGGGACCTGCCACCCCCGCTTCGGAAAGTGGCAGACGGTCTACGACCGCCACCGCAGATGGTCAGCCAACGCCACCTGGGAAGGGATCTTGCGGGCCATCCAGTCAAACGCCGACGCCGATGGCCAGATCGGCTGGAGCATGGTCAGCATGGACTCCTCCTCTTGCCGGACGCATCGGCACTCGGCCGGAAATCAGCAACCAGCTCGTGGTGTGGGGGTCGAGCAAGCGTGTGAATGCGTCGCGGTCCTTGAGGGCCAGCGGGGTGAAGGCGAAGCCGATCGGAGAACGGCCGAGGACTTGATGCCAGGCCGAGGCGATGAGCACGCGGGCCAACCGACGTAGCGGGGCGTGAGGGCTACGTAGCCCGTCAACTAGGGACATGACCGGTCACCAGCGTTTCGTCAGGCGCCGCCAGGCGCGGGATGTGACGGTTCGGACGGCAAAGAGGGGAACTGACACGACATCACCCGCACGGAGTGGCTGGAAGGATTCGTGGCTAGGAATGCACCCGCAGGAGGGACAGCGCGGAATCTCTGGTGAGCTGGAGGAGCCGTGACCCAGCCCGTGGAAACCGGCTGGGTCACGTCCTTCCTCCGCAACCGCGCACACCGGCCCACCTCTTTGGAGCTCGCGCGCCGCGACCTCAGCGCCCCGGCAACGGGCGCCTGCGTCAGCGGATTGGCCGATCGACAGCTGAGGCATCGTTGCTTCTGATTACCGCCTCGGACCTGGGTGAGGAGCAACGCGCCGAGGTTGTGACGGGGTTCGCGAAGGCGGTGATCGCCGGGCCTGCTACTTCGAGCCACGCTTGGATGCCCGGGGTCAACCGCGACCAGACGAGAGCAGCAACAGCAGCACGAACAGAGCGATGGGCGAGAGCAACATCGTCGACACGTGCGCGAGCAGAGCTTTCGGCATGCGCAGCAAGGCGAGAGACGTCGCACCTACCACGAGCCAGCCGAAGTACAGCTGGCCGGCAGACTGCCAAGCAGCGGTCTCCTCCGCCCGGGTGGTCGGCTCCGTACCGATGACTCCTACGGATGCCAGGAGTAGCACGGCACACACCAGCAGGTCGACAAGAACGACGATCGCAGCCACATGCCCGCCCGCAAGCTTGGCCTGGCCCCAGGGCCGTATAGCACTCATAAAATCCGGAGCCTACCCTTGCCCAGAACAGCCCCCTCAGTCGAGCACGCTGAGCAAGAAGTCCCGCCGGCATCCCGTGCACGCGGAAACGTCCTCGCCGGTTACGCGCCATACTTCGCCGGCGGTGCTGCATCCCACCTGCCCAACGGACACGAAACGTCGATGAAGGAGCCGCGCTGGGCCGCACCAGCCAGGGCCGACCGATCGCGTAGGTGGGCAGCGGATGAAAGCCCGCCTGCCGCCGCCGGGAAGCGCGGCAGCCCGTGTCGGACCGGCCAGAGGAATCGGAACACCGCTCCGGAGATGGCGCTGAGACGGGCGCTGCCCGCATCGGGCTTCCGCTATTGCGTCGACCTTCGCCTCCGGGCATGCGCCGTCGGCGTTCGGACCTGACGTTGGTGAGGTGGCGCGCCGCGGTGTTCGTGCAGGGCCTCGCCGAGCTGCTCCGTGAATTCCGCCCGCCAGTCGGGGTTCCGGCGCTGGTGGAGGACGCTGCCGATGACCTCGCGAGCCGGCAGGGAGAGTGCATCGGCCAACGCGCCCGCCGCGTTGGCTCGGTGCTGCCAGGCGTCCCTCTCGCTGAGGTCGATCAGAAGATGGCCGTCGTCGTCCCGGGGCAGGCTCCATGCTGCCGCCGCGTCCGCAAAGACTGTGCGCAGCCGTATGCCGAGTGGTGAGTCGTCGTCCACACCGTGGCACTCGTCCTGGCCCGCTCGATGAAGAGCTTCGATGACCTCGGGGTAGGTATCGAGGCCGGTCTCGGCAGCCAGACTGCACATTTGTGTTGCCAGCACGGTGCGCAAGCGCGCCTCGGAGGCCGTGGTGATGTGCTCGGCAAGTTCGGTCGGCGGACGGTATCGCCCGTCCACTCCTGGCAGTACTGGTAGCACCTGGGCACTGGCCAACTCGCCGGTCAGGGCGCCCGGCGGCAGGTCGATTCCGAAATGGTCGGAGACAACTCTGCAAACCGCCCGGAGAGTTGCACGCTGGAGCAGAGGGGTCCGCTCCGTCGGCACTTCCAGGCTGCCCAACGAGATCCGTCCGTCTGGCAGGAGCCGGCCCGCGGCCGGGCCGTGTGCGGGCAACTCGGGAAAGATGTCGAACGGATCACCTTCACCAGGCTGCTGGTAGGACCGCCTTGTGTCGTAGACCGTGACGACTTCCCCGTCCTCGTAGTAGGACATCGTGGTGGCCCCGGAGAACGACAGGGATACCGCTTGAGTACCTCGGGACAGACGACGCAAAACCTCGCTCCGGTTGCCCTCCCACCGATGCCCTTCCTCGATTCCGAATGCCCACTGACCACAGCGCCCGGCCCGGACCACCGGGAGGAGGCCGGCCGTCCATCGCTGGGCGTCTGCCTGTGCCTGTCCGCGTGAGCGGGGGCGGTGGGTGTCGGCCAGGGCTCCGAAACGGCGCAGGAGTTCCGACTCGTCCAGGCCCTGCACGAAACTGAGGCAGAACGAGGCATACTCTCCCGCCCACCCCTCCTCCGCCACCACGGGCAAAGGGTCTTGGCCCACCTCAGGTGCGGCGGGTGCGGAGACAGTTGCCGCAATCTCCCGCAGTGACCGGGGGACGGGTAGTGGCTGAGGTTCTTCCTCCCAGAGCAGGGTCTCCTGCCAGACGACTGGCACGAACTCCCGCCACCACCCCATCGCAAGCCCGCGCTCAAGGCCGCCCGCGAGCTCGTGCAGGAAAGCTGCCAGCGAAGGCCACCGCCCGAAGCTCGTGCCTCCCCCCTTGAGGTGTGTTCCCACTGCGCCGAACGTGGCACCCTCCCGGCAGTCGAGGACCAGGCCGTCCGGCGGATTGCTGTCCGCGAACATCAGGAACTCCGGATGCCAGTACGTCTCATCCGGATGATCCTCGCCGACCCTGTTCCACACTTGCTGGTCCATCCGACCGCGCCGCAGAATGGCTCCAATACCCAACGGCGAATCCCCTCCAGGGAACTGGAAGAGACCGTGCCCCGGTGAGACGCCGTCGTGGCAGCGTAGGGACTCGACAAGGTCAGCGGGAAACTTCATTCTCAACTCCTCCGCAGCCGCCGAGATGGCCTCCGCCGAGGCAGGCGGTCGCAGGGAATCGAAGGTACGCGGTGCGTGTTCGGCCAGCCAGGTCTCGATCCGCTGCCAGGACCGGTCCACGGGAATCACAGTCATGAACGGATGATCGCAGCCGCCACCGACAACCGGACAGGTCAGCACGGACCTGAGAAACGATCTCCACCCATCAGGGAAACGATCTTCAAAACAGGTGCAGGATGCCTTATCACCTGCGGTTCTTCTTCGAGTGCGGCGTCGACACCCCTCTGTGGCCAGGCCCGTCCGGCGATCCTCAGCTCCTCGACAGTCCTTGCGGATATCCCTGTGAGCTGGACAGGCTGCCGATCTCTCTGGATACGCAGAACGAACTGGCAGGACTGGCCGAGTGGTACCAGTCGTCGCTCGACTGGGATTACCCACCGGACCCGCCTCCGTGGCCCAAGGAAGAGCGGGAGCTGTTCACGCGGCAGGCGGACGCCGCGCTCGAGATACCCCGTCGCGAGTCGGGCGACAACTGGGCAGTGGAAGACCAACACCAGCCGTGGTGATCTTGCACTCGGCCGCTACAGGCCAGACCTACCAAAGGTTGTTGCAGAAGGGTGGGTGTGGGCAGGTCGGTGTGGCGTTTGACCTGCTGGTTCAGCCGGTCATGGCGAGGTTGTGCATGGTGGCGACGGCTTGTACGGCGTGGTGGAAGCCGTCTCCTTTCTGGCGGCAGCCGCGGAGGAATCTTCCAGTTCTTCATCCGGGCGAAGGTGTGCTCGAGGCGGGCGCGGACTCGCCAGTGTTCCGCGTTGTCTTCCTCCTGGTCACGCAGGAGTGGGTGTCCGGCTCTTCTGCGGTGTGCGACGATCAGCCCGGTTCCCAGGTAGGCGCCGTCGGCGATGACCGTTGTCCCAACCGCATGGCGGGCAGGTCCGACTCTCGCCAGGCGTGGGCGTCAGCCTTGTTTCCGGGAACAAGGCGGGCTGAGGCGATCACCAGGTCTGGACGGCGGCTCGGCGAGGCTTACGTGAACGACAAGGGCGCGGCGACGTCGCTGGCCGAGGTGACGGCCCAACGAAGCATCAGGAGTCTGACGGTGGAGCAGATCGTCGGCAGCGACTACCGACGCCTCGTCGCGGCCAGGGATCACCACATGAACCCCGGAAGCCACTTTTCCGAAAATCTGGCCACCAGGAGCAGCTTGCCCGTCCTCTGCGTGGCAGGAAACCAGGGCACCGGATTCCCCACCCACCTCACCCTCACCCTCACCCCACCCTCACCAGCGAAAAGGTCGACTCCGCTTCTGCGAGGGCGCATGCGGCGTCTCCTGGAGCGGCTTCGAAGGAGCTACTCACATGTCACGCCCTTGGCTGACGGGCTGCGCCCGCGGTGAGGAGGACGTCGAGGTGGTGGGCGTCGCCACCGTCGCGGCGTGCCACATGGTCCTTCGCTTGCTGCTGGAGGCCGTCTTCTAGCCGTCACCTGGCTTGCCCAAGGTGACGGGTTCTCTGAATCACCCGCGCCCGCCACAGCTGAGGTCGATGGTTGTTTTGCCCTCGTACGCATTCTTCTGGGCGATTTCCGTACCAATTTCGATCTCAGTCTGGCGGTCGTCTCGCCGCTGACGGTGCCGCGGGCAGCTCGGCCTTCCGCCTGGGACTGAAGGGACGGCCGGGTCCGGTCGGCCGCGTCGGTGCTGCCGACGGCAGACCGTCTGGTCAGCCAGGCTCTCCCTGGGGATAGCGCTTCGACGGCCGGCAGACCGGAACCCGTGGCCTGCGGTGAGATCAGAAAGGTGTCAGGGTCAGCCGGGCGCCCTTGGGTGCGGTGTCCTGGATGTACGAGGCGAAGTCGGCCACGTCGTCGAAGGCGAAGCCGTAAGCCTTGCCTTCCTCGGTGGCCGCGTGGATCGCCGCGGAGTAGTGGTTGGTGATCTGCGAGGACCGATAGAAGGCGGCCGGGTCCGCCGTGGGCTGCGCGGGGTCGCTGATCAGGGTGGACCGATTGAAACCTGCGCCCAGAACCGCGGCGACCGGACCGGTGGTCCCGTCGTTGGGAGCGGCAAGCTTGCCGTCGCAGAACAGCACGTCACGGGTGGAGGGCCTGTCGAAGGACACGGACGCCGGGCCGTCGAAGACGAAGCGGTCGCCCCGAACCCGGCCGGTGAAGGTGCCCGCGTTGGTGGTCACGGTCAGGTCCTTGCCCGTGTATGTGCTCCACACCTCGTCTATGTACGGGTCGAAGTAGTCCTCGGCGAAAATGCCCGAGTCCAGGCCGTGGCCCGGGGCGACGATGCGTCGGTCGTCCAGCACGAGGTCTGCGAACTCCGGAATCCGGGAGACTGCGGCGAAGGCCTGGGCGCGCCCGCCGTCGCGCAGGGATCCCGTGGTCTGGTTCTTGGCACCTGTGAGGCCGATGCTCATGGGGACGCTGAACATGTCGACCATGGTGGTGTTGCAGAACATGCCGGCGGCGTTGTAAGTGAACTCGGCGCAGTCGTGCAGCACGGTGTAGTTGGGGTCCGAGGTGACCCAGCCGGCGGGGTACTGGAGTGCGGCGTTGCCGTTGCCGTCCGCCACTGCCTTGATCTTCAGCTTGTCGCCGAGCGCGACGTAGATGCGGCCGGACATGTAGGGCAGGGAGAGTGTGGTCTCACCGCTCCCGGACAGTGGGATGGAGTAGTCGGTGAATCCGTCCGCCCCGTTGTCCGAGAGTGATATCGGCGCCAGCGTGCCTTCGGGGGTGAGGCGGACCTGACGGCCGTCCTGGTTCCCCACGACGTAGACGCGCACCGAGGTGTTGGCGAAGGAGCCGGAGTTGTTGACGATCGTCAGCGGGAGTGCGCCTGCGGCCTTCGAGTTTCCTTTCGCGGGATCCTTTGTGGCCAGGGCGTGCGGGGCGATCACGGCGGCGGCGGGGACGGCCACGGCGGCTGCGGCGAGAGCGGTGATCAGCTTGCGGCGGGAGAGGTTGCGCTGGTGGCGAGGGGGCATGTGAGGGTTCACTTTCCTGGAGGGAGCGGGGGACGTGCGGGGGCCACGGCGTGGGCGGTCAGCCGACGGTCCACTTCTGGTTGGCGGCGCCGGTGCACGTCCATGTCTGGAGCCGAGTGCCGTCCGCCGAGGAGTTGCCCTTGGCGTCGAGGCACTTGTCCGCCCCGATATTGGTCAGATCGCGGGCCGTGGTGTGGGTCCATTGCTGGGCCTTCGTGCCGTTGCATGCGTACAGCTGCACGACGGCACCGGCCGCGGTCGAACCTCCCTGCACATCAAGGCACTTGCCGAGGGCGCGTACGGTGCCGTCGCTGCCCAGCGTCCATTTCTGGGCGTCCACGCCGGTGCAGTTGTGCAGCTGGATCGGGGTGCGGTCGGCGCCGGACGCGCCCGCGACGTCGACGCACATGCCGCCGATGCCCTTGATCGCGCCGGTCCTGGAGCCGCCGTCAGAGCTGTCGGACGCGGAGACTCGCACGTAGTCGACGGTCATCGTCTGCGGGAAGGAGGTCGCCCCGTCCGGGCTGCCGGGCCAGTTGCCGCCCACCGCCAGGTTCAGGACGATGAAGAACGGGTGGTCGAAGACCCACTTCTTGCCGTTCACATCGTCGGGCTTGCGGGTCTGGTAGGTCTGCCCGTCCACCGACCAGGTGATCGCGTTCGGGCTCCAGTCGACCGCGAAGGTGTGGAAGTCGTCGGCGAAGGCCTTGCCGTTCGGCAGAGTGTGGGAAGCGGTGATGCCCCCACCGCCCGAGTAACCGGGGCCGTGGATGGTGCCGTGGACGGTGCCAGGCTCGTGACCGACGTTCTCCATGATGTCGATCTCGCCGCTGTTGGGCCAGCCGACGCTGCCCAGGTCGTCGCCGAGCATCCAGAAGGCCGGCCAGATGCCCTGGCCGCGCGGGATCTTGATGCGCGCCTCGTAGCGGCCGTACGCCTGCGTGAAGGTTTTGGCGGTGTTCAGTCGGGCCGAAGTGTACTGGCAGGTTCCGTACCAGCAGCGGAGCCCGGAGTCGGAGTTCTTCAGGGCAGTGATCACCAGGTTCCCTCTGCCGTCGAGGGACGCGTTCCGGGAGTCGTCGGTGTAGTACTGCAGTTCGTTGTTCCCGTTACCCGAACCCCCGGTCTCCAGAGTCCATTTCGACCGGTCGGGCGCGCTGCCCGCGGAACCGTCGAACTCGTCGGCCCATACCTGTGGCCCGGCAGCGTTCGCCCGAGAGGTGGCAGGACCGGTCGTGCTGACCAGGAAAGTGGCGGCGAGCACGGCGGAGAGCAGGAGGACGAGTCCGCCTAGAGACCATCTGCGTGCGCGGTGAGCGGCCATGGGCTACGTACCTTGTCTGTGGGAAGGCAGGACGTGATGTCGGCGGAAACACGCGGAAGGACGTGCGGGAGCGCTCCTGGGGGTGCTGCTTCCACCCGCCGACGGAGCCCGATGCTACGCAGACGAATCGGCGCGACCAACTATGGCGCTCACCGAGAAATGGCCCTGACCTGCGGTTACTTCGGTAGGCCCTCTGAGGTTCGGTTCGCTTAAGACGCTTTTAATTCGGACTTAAGACCACGACCCACATGGTCAGTTCGGGAAATCGTTCGCGGCAGCAGAGGGCGGTGGCGAGGCCGAGGAAGGCCGGATAGTTGCAGGGACGGCGTTCGCAGAGGTGGTTGAGTCTGCAGTAGCCGGTCAGCCAGGACATGGGCCGCTCAATGACCCAGATGCGGCGGCCGAGCCGCCCGCTGGACTCGACGCCCTTGCGTGCGACACGGGCTCCGAAGTGCTTGCCCCGGAGCCGTGCCGATCAGCGAGCGGCCCGCTCGCGGCGACGATGTCGCCGAGTCGGCCTGGCCCCTTCACGTCGGTACTCCAGTGGTGACCCGCGCCGAAGTCACACGCGTAGATCCCGCTCTCCGGCACGATCTCGCCCGGATGCCACGCCGTCTGTTCCTCGCTCATGTACCCGGTGGACGACGCCCCGCGCAGGGCGCGACTCCGGGAGCCCGCCCCGGCATGCTGTGAACGGCGTGGAGTCGCACCCTGGAAAGATGAGCGCGCCGATCGTCATTCACCGCCCCTCCCCCGCCGGTGGGCGTCAGGTCACCATATGCGGACGAATCGCCGGACTCGCCTACGACGATCACGACGTCCTGGAGTTCCTGCGCCGGGCCGGGCTCCCGGACGCGAAGCAGCTGCTGCACCGGAATGGGTGGAGTAGCGAGGCGGGCGGGCGCACACGTACGTGGCAGCGTAGCGGCGCGCTCGTACTGGAGCGGGACGCGCGGGATCTCTCACTCCCCCACGTCCTGACCCGGGGACCGGAGTCCAGCCCGCTCGCCGGGATCGGCCGGGGGTCGCCGGTCCTGGCCGGGCACGGCGGGCGGGCGGCGGCCCGCGGGGAGGTTCGGACAGGGCGCACCGGGCGGTGTAGAGGCGGTAGTCGGCCCCCGGGCCCCGAGGTCCGCCGCCTAATCACCGGGACCATCGCCCCACACGCCGCACCGGACCCGCACGACAAGCGGGTGCGCCACATCGTCGCCCAGTTCAACTCCGTCGAGCCCACCCTCGACCTGATCACCCGAGTGAGGGAAAGGCGGGCACGATGCGGCGGAAACGGCACCTGAAAGTTGACCCCCTCCAAGGGGTCTGGCTCGTAAGACCCGGTCCGCAGGCGTCCGGGCGGCCGGCCGGGGTAGACGGCTGACCGGCCCGGCCCATCGGCGAGGCCCAAACCCAGGAGAGGACACGATCAGCGTGAGCGACGCCGAGCACCGGAAGCAGACCCCCGACGGAGCGGCCGAACTCCTGGTGCGCTGCCTGGAGAACGAGGGCGTCGAGGTGGTGTTCGGCGTGCCCGGCGAGGAGAACATCCGTTTCACCAATGCCCTCGCCCGCTCGGAGAAGATCCGCTACGTCCTCACCCGGCACGAGCAGGCCGCGTCCTTCATGGCGGAGCTGCACGGCCGGCTCACCGGCACGGCGGGTGTAATGTCCGCAACGCTGGGGCCGGGCGCGATCAACCTGATGCTGGGCGTCGCCGACGCCATGACGAACAGCACGCCCGTCGTCGCGATCACCGCGCAGGTCGGCAAGGAGCGCAACTACAAGGAGTCCCACCAGTTCGTGGACCTGGTGAGCATGTTCGCGCCGGTCACGAAGTGGTCGGCGGACGTCCCGGCCACCCAGGCCATCCCAGAGATGGTGCGGCGCGCGTTCAAGACCGCGGAGTCCGAGCGGCCCGGCGCCGTCTACCTCGCCGTGCCCGAAGATGTCGACGAGGCGACGGAGGGCTCGGACCTGCGCCCGCTGCGCAGGGACGTCGTGCAGCCTGAGGCGCCGTCCCCCAAGCAGATCGAGCGGGCGGTGGAACTGCTGCGGGAGGCCCGCCGGCCGGTGCTCCTCGCCGGACACGGCGCGGCGCGCGGCGGCGCCGGGGAGTCGCTTACGGCGTTCGCCACCGCACTCGACGTGTCGACGGCAACCACCTTCCACGGCAAGGGCGTCCTGCCCGACGACCACCCGTGCGCGACCGGCACGTTCGGCTTCATGCGGCGCGACTACACCAACTTCGGGTTCGAGGAGGCCGACGTCGTCATCGCCGTCGGCTACGAGCTGCAGGAGTTCGACCCGTCCCGGATAAACCCGGATGGTGACAAGAAGATCATCCACATCCACCGCTTCCCGGCGGAGGTGGACGACAGCTACTCGGTCGATGTCGGCATCATCGGCGACATCTCCGCCTCCCTCGACGCCCTCGCCACCGCACTCGACGGCCTGCGCTGGACCATCGACGACGAGGACACCACGGCCACCCGCGCGCTGCTGGCCAAGGAACTCGCGCAGGGCGCCGCGGACGAGCGCTATCCGCTCGCCCCGCAGCGCATCATCGCCGACACCCGCGCCGCGCTCGGTCGCGACGACATCGTGCTGGTCGACACCGGTGCGCTGAAGATGTGGATGGCCCGGCTCTACCCGACGTACGCGCCGAACACCTGCATCATCTCCAACGGCTTGTCCACCATGGGCTTCTCGCTGCCCGGGGCGCTCGCGGTCCAGCTCGCCAGGCCGCAGACGAAGGTACTGGCGGCGGTCGGCGACGGCTCGTTCCTCATGCACTCCCAGGAGATCGAGACGGCTGTCCGCGAGAACATCCCACTGACCGTGCTGATCTGGGAGGACAACGGCTACGGGCTCATCAAGTGGAAGATGGACCTGGAGGTCGGGGAGAACTCCAACACCGACTTCGGCAACCCGGACATCGTCCAGTACGCCCGCAGCTTCGGCGCGAAGGGCTACCACATCGAATCCGCCGGGGACCTGTTGCCGACGCTCCGTGAGGCACTGGCGGACCCGGGCGTCTCGATCATCAACTGCCCGGTGGATTACGCCGAGAACATGAACCTCATCGAGCACCTCGGGCACCTCGACTCGGCGCTCTGATACGCCCGCGCGGCGCGGCCCGTCTCCCGTACGGGCCGCGCTGCCCGGGCCGCTGTCACGCCTCGCGCGCAGCGCCCCGCCCCGAGGAGGGCCGCAGCTGGGGCACCGGCAGCAGGACGGGCCCGGCAGTGGGCTCCTTGCGGCACACGTCCCCGCACTGGCGGTCCAGCGAGCAGATCGGACCGTCGTGGGCCGGGCAGTCCGTGATGTCGGGCAGCGCGTAGTGGGTGCGGCACACCACGCACTCGTGGGGTGAGGTGACGTCAGGCACGTCCAGCCCCGGGCCCGTTGACGGTGTTCGTCCGCTCCAGGTGGAAGCGGCCCTTGGTCAGCCAGCCGATCAGCGGACACAGCACAAGCGACAGCCCGCACGCCAGGAAGGTCGAGAACGCCTGCGCGTAGGGCCCGAACGCGCCGAGGAAGGCGGTGATCGAGACCGCCGAGGCGACCAGCATGGCACCGAAACCGGCCGGATAGAGCGCGTGGAGATAGGCGCCTTGAACTGGGTGAAGGGCGGTCTCCAGCCCATCCGCTTGTTGGTCACCAGGTCGGCCACGACCGGCGTTGGCGCTGGGGGACGGATCAGGGCCGCCCCGCTCCCCTCCCGCAAGTCGCAGGAAGACTTCGACTTCGACCATCAAAGGTCCGTGAAGCGAGAGACGATCTCCCACCTCGGGACGCTCGATTTCGTGGTCGGGAAGGAGAACGTGATCTTCCTCGGACCGCCCGGAACCGGCATGACCCATCTGGCGCCCGTGCTGGGGATCAGGGCCTGCCAGGCCGGTCATCGCTTCGCCACCGCCGCCCAGTAGGTCACCCGCCTCACCGACGCTCATGCCAACGGCCGCCTGGCCGACGAACTCACCCGGCTCAGCCGGATCCCGCTGATCGTCGTGGACGAGATCGGATACATCCCCTTCGATCCTGAGGCCGCGAACCTGATCTTGCAGTTCATCTCGGCCGCTTCGAACACGCGTCCGTGATCGTCACGAGCAACAAGCCCTTCGGACGCTGGGGTGAGGTCTTCGGCAACAACACCGTCGCCACCGCAATGATCGGCCGACTCGTCCACCACGCCGAAGTGATCTCCCTCAAGGGCGACTCCTACGGCATGCGCGGCGCGACCTCCGACGGGGTTCCCGCAGCCAACACCAGGGAATGACCAACATCAACTGACGGGCCGGGGCGGCATCTTCCACCCGTCGGAACTGGTCCACAATTCAGGCGTAGCAGACAGGGGAAGAGGCGCCTTGCGGGACGCACCCGCGGGGAAAGCATGCCGTAAGGCGCCGCGTCCGAAGCGCAGAGACCACGCCAGCCCCGTGGCCGGCGCTTGATGCTGACAAAGATCCCTGAGGCGGTCACGCCCCACCGTTCAGGACGAGTGGCTCCCGACACCGAGCCGCCCCGGACAGGACTGCACACACTCGTGACGTCGCGTGCTGATCAGGCCGCAGCCGTATCTCCGCTTACCCGACGAGGGGGCAGGGACGTGCTCAGGCAGTGAGCAGCTCGGCGATCTCATCGGCGAGCTTGGGTCCGAGCGAGCCCCAGCCGTCCTTGTAGTCGTAGACGCTCGCCAGGGTGCGGGCCTCGTAGTCACCGTTGAGGATGTCGATGTCGGTGGGGGTGATGAGCGAGGGGTGGGCGACGCCGACGGCGCCCGAGACCCTCAGCAACTCCCTTCGCAGGGTGCGCAGGTACATCGCGGCCCTGATGGCCTTCGAGGGTGCGTCGATGCCGCGCGTCAGCCACGGGTCCTGCGTGGCGATGCCGGTGGGGCATGCGTCGGTGTGGCACTTCTGCGCCTGGATACAGCCGATGGACAGCATCGCCTCACGGCCCACGTTGACCATGTCGACGCCGAGGGCGAACGCGACGACAGCGTTCTCGGGCAGACCGAGCTTGCCGGAGCCGATGAAGGTGATGTCGTCAGTCAGCCCGCGCTCGGCGAACACGCTGTAGACGCGGGAGAAGCCCATGCGGAACGGCAGGGACACCGAGTCGGCGAAGATCAGGGGAGCAGCCCCGGTGCCGCCCTCGCCTCCGTCGATGGTCACGAAGTCGACCCCTCGATCACCTGGCTCCATCAGGGTGGCGAGTTCCTCCCAGAAGCCCATTTCCCCGATGGCGCTCTTGATCCCGACGGGCAATCCGGTCTCCGTGGCCAGCAGTTCCACGAAGTCGAGCATCGAGTCCACGTCGTGGAAGGCGGTGTGCCGCGACGGCGACGCGCAGTCCTTGCCCGCGGGGATGCCGCGGATCCCGGCGATCTCGTCGGTCACCTTCACACCCGGCAGCATGCCGCCGAGCCCCGGCTTCGCACCCTGCGAGAGCTTGATCTCGATCGCCTTGACAGGCCCGCTCGCGACCACGGACTTCAGCTTGTCGAGATTGAACGTCCCGTCCTCGTTGCGGCAGCCGAAGTACGACGTACCGATCTGGAGGACGAGTTCCCCACCGTTGAGGTGGTAAGGCGACAGGCCGCCCTCACCGGTGTTGTGCATCGTCCCGGCCAGCGCCGCACCCTTGTTGAGCGCCGTGACGGCCGCGCCGGACAGCGAGCCGAAGCTCATCGCCGAGATGTTGACCACACTCGCCGGCCGGAACGCCTTCGCGCGGCCTCGTGGTCCGCCGAGCACCTTGGCCGAGGGCAACGGCGCCTGTGCGTCGCGCAGATCGGGCAGCCGACCGGCGAACGTGCGCTGCTTCACGTACGCGTGACCCTGCACGTGCTCGACGTCGTTGTCGGTGCCGAACCCGAAGTAGTTGTTCTCCTCCTTCGCCGACGCGTAGATCCAGCTGCGCTGGTCACGGCTGAAGGGCCGCTCCTCGTCGTTGGACGTCACAACGTACTGCCGCAACTCGGGGCCGATCTTCTCCAGCAAGTACCTGGCGTGCCCCACCACGGGGAAGTTCCTCAGCAGTGCGTGCTTCTTCTGCACAAGGTCGCGGGCGGCCACCAGCGCCAACGCGGCGGCGGCTGACGCGCCTATGTTCCGAGCACGCATGAAAGACGTTCCTCTCCTCGACTGGCCGAACCTCACCACGACCGGCTACCCCACGCCACCGAAATGCCACGGGAGGGCAGCGAAGGTTCTCGTCCCACCGCGGCAAGATAGGGGCTTCAGAGCGGCTCGCAGTGATTCGGCAGCCGCCCGCTCGGCCGTCGGTCGTCGGCCTTGTGCAGGATGACCCTCTCGCGCAAGGCACACCGCTGCGCGCCGACGTTCGGCAGGCATCCGCCGATCTAGGCCGACACGCGCCCCTGGCGCAACGATGCCTGCAGCCCCCTTGACGCTGATCCAGACTCTGGCGAATCCTGACCATCCGTGTCACATTCGGCGCCGAAGGGGCGGGCGACCTGGCAGGAGGTGGCGGCCGCACTGGACTGCACCTCCGACAAGGCGCGCGACGTTCTCCGGTCGTAAGCGGACCGGCAGCGCCGCCTGGACGAAGGCGACGAGCAGGAGGGGCGGAAGCCGACCGGGTTCACCGCCTCACGGCCCGACTTCTCCGACGGTCATACGTCGAACGGGACCGTGAAGCTGAGGCTCGGCGGGGGCGACCTGCCACTACTGCGGGCACGTCGAGCCGCGCCCGAGGGAGGAGTGGTGATCCCCCCAGGCCACCTCGGACAGCCTCTGACCGCCCTCCTGTGCCGTGACCGGACCTCGGGCCTCTTGGAGGTCCGCGGCCCGTTGCTGTGAGCGTGGCGGTCGGTTTCGCAGGTCAGAGGTGAAACGCGGGCTCCGGTTCATCCCTGTTTTTCAGGGCGGTGTTGAACGAGGTGCTGCCAGCCGGCGTGCGGTCGGGCGCTGCCTGGAGGCGGTCGAGGCGTTCGTAGAGGGCCCGTACGAGCCGGGCACGGTTCTGGGCGCAGCAGGCGGTGCCCTGTATCGGTTGGGACAGGTGGCCGGCGGCTTCGCGGAGGATGACTTCGGCGAGGGCGCCGCGGCCGTCGTTCCTCGGAAGGGCGGCGGCGTGGCGCTGGACGTCGGCGGCGACTGCGTGGGCGTGCCCGGTCAGCTGGAGCACGTCTGTTCGTAGTCGCGCGGGGTGAGGTTCGGCTCCTTCCACGCGAGGACGGCGGTGACGAGTTCTTCGTGCGGCGCGCGGTCCAGCGGAAGTTCGACGGCGACCAGGCTGACCGGGGCCGGTCCGTTCCGGCTGATGGGGCTGTGCAGGCTGTATGGCGAGGGATCCACGCTTCGCTCGCTGCGCCAGGCCGACGTGCCCATCGGCACCCGCCAGCGCGCCGTACTGGAGACGGCGGCCGCCAACTTGGCGTAGAGGTACGGCTCGCACGCCCTGCGCGAATACGGTTCGGGCGGTGCCGCATCGCGGCACCGCCCACGCATCGATCAGGCAGGGCTGTCGACGGTCACGAAGCCCGCTTCCTTGTAATACGGGTCGAAGTCCTCGCCCGGTTCGGCGTTGTGGACCAGCCGGGCGAAGGCACGCTCGAAGCGAGTCACCTCGAAGGTCTTGCCTTCCCCCTTGTCGTAGATGGGCTTGGGAACCGGCGTCGACCCAGGGGCTTGAAGGACGAGCGCTCATCGCCGGTGCGGGACTCCGCAGCCAGCGGCAGCGCTCGAACACCCTCCGCGAGGGTGGTGATCTCCGCAGCCTGGACCGGAGTAGCAGCGAGCAGGGGCATAGGGGTCAGTGCAGCGGAGGCGAAGCCCCGCGCAGCGTCGGTGATCATGACGCCCTTGTACTTGCATTACGCCCCCCGAACCGGTCGAACGTGCTGGCACATCACTCCGGGGGCCCCACCGTGATCCTCAACGTACCAGCGCTAATCGCGCACGAGATCGTTAGGACGTGGCTCCCAACTCGGACGATACTCCGCGCTTAGGTTATATGCCGAAAGCCTGGGCACGCGATGGCAGGCAGATGATTGCGCTTCCCCTCTCGCCATGCCTTCCCTTAGGAGCAGGCATGGCGTTCCGGAAATGCGGGCAGGAGTCAAGGGCTATGCAGATCGGGTACAAACTTGCCGCTGAGGCCTACGGGCCGGGTGAACTGGTGCGTCAGGCTGTGACGGCAGAGCGGGCGGGTTTCGATGTATCGAGGTCAGTGACCACTACCATCCATGGTTGGGCAACCAAGGGAATTCTCCTTTCGCCTGGACGCTGCTTGGTGCCATCGCGGCACGGAGCGATCGGATCGGATTGGCAACGGGCGTGACGTGTCCGACGGTGCGCTACCATCCGGCGATCATCGCGCAGGCCGCAGCTACCATGGCTCTGTTGTCCGAAGGGCGCTTCACCCTGGGGCCGGGGTCAGGCGAGCGACTCAATGAGCATGTTGTGGGCCGCGGCTTCCCCGACACGGTGACCACCAGGCAGGAAAAGCTTCATGCAGCCATCGAAATCATTGAACTGTTGTGGCATGGGGGCTACCAGTCGTATGACGGTACATACCTCCGGTTGTCCGACGCCCGCGTATTCGACCTGCCCGACACTCCCCCTGGCATTGCCGTAGCCCCTGGGGGGCGAGCGCGCAGCCGTCTTGGCGGCCGAGCTTGGGGACGGGCTCTTCGTGACGGAGGACCGGCCTTGAATCGTCAAGCAGTACCGAGACGCAGGCGGGACTGGGCCTCGATATGCCGAGGTTCCAGTCGCCTGGGCACCGGACGAAGAGACTGCAGCGCGGGCCGCCCTGAAAACCTCCAGGTAAGCGCTGACCGGGTGGACGGTCATGAGCGCTGCCGAATCCGGCGCACTTCGAGTCGGCTACGAGCACGGCCGAATGGAAAACATCAGGGAAAGATCCCTGCGGTCCGTATCCCTCTCAGCATGTGGAGGCGGTGCAACGCTACCTCGACGCGGGATTCGGCCGGGTCGTGATGCAGAACGCCGGCCCGGACTCTATGTTCATCGATTTCTACAGCCGCGAGCTCTATGCCCGCCTCCGCAGGCTTGGTACACCGCAGTCGTCTGGGTGAAGACAAGCCGTATTCAGGGCGCCGCAGTCTTCCTCGCACGCCGACCCGGCCGCGCGCCCAAACAGTGCGAGAGCCCCTTCCTGCAGACGGGCCCCGCCGACGATCAAGAAGGGACTTTCCCGTGACAGGCAGTACCGAACGACGCCTCGTCGTGCCCGAGAGGCCCGTGTCTCCGGGCCACGAGGGAGAATTCGAAGCCCGTGCGCTTCGGGCCGAGACCTCGGCGCGTTTCGCCGGGGCGGTCGCCGCGATGGAGAGCGGGCGCCTGCTTTTCCCGCTCCCTGGCAGCGGCAGAACCGCCGAACGCTTCGCCGCCCTGAAGGCGGTGGCAGAGGACGATCTATGCCTGGCCAGGCTGGTGGAGGGACATGTCGACGCTGTGGCGATTCTCGCCGAACTCGACGGCCCCGCCGCAGAGCCGGGCAGCCGCTGGGGCGTGTGGGCTGCCGAACCACCAGGCGAGGGTCTGTCCGCAACCCGTCAACCCGACGGCGGGTGGACAATCAGCGGGCTCAAGCAGTATTGCTCTGGGGCGCACAGCTGCACACACGCCTTGGTCACCGCACGCGTCAAGGACGGTCGACGCCTCTTCGCCGTCTCCCTGAGCGACACCTCCTACGAACCGCTCGAGGGGACGTGGCGGGCACTGGGTATGGCCGGCTCGGATACGCCGGATGTGCGCTTTCATGAAGCCCCGGCCGAGCCGGTAGGTGCCGTAGAGGATTACGTGAACCGGCCCGGTTTCCAGCACGGGGGCATCGGAGTGGCCGCCTGCTGGCTCGGCGGAGCGCGCGCAGTGGCCCGTCCGCTCTACGCGGCGGCGGCTCGCGGGAGTGATCCGCACACCACAGCGCACCTCGGCGCGGTGGACATCGACGTGCACGCAGCAGAACTGACCTTGAATGCCGCGGCGACCGCCATCGACACCGATCCCCTGGACTCCAAGGGCGAGGCTCGACAGCTGAGCTTGCGTGTCCGAGGACTTGTCGAGGCCGTCTGTGGGCGCACGCTGGACCACGTCGGCCGCGCCACCGGCGCAGGGCCGCTGTGCCATGACCAGCGCCACGCGCGCAACGTGGCCGACCTCACCGTGTACATCCGCCAGCACCACGCGGAGCGCAACCTCGCCGAGCTCGGTGCTCTCCTCAGCGAGGGTGAGGGCCTGTGAGCACGCGCTCCGACGATCCGCCTCCCTACGCGAATCCGATTCAGGCTCCCGGCACGGCCGAGGGCCTTTGGGCAGCGTGGTCGGGTTGGGATGCCATGCATGAGTTTCCACTCCCGGCGGCCGGAAGCGTGGTGGTCGTTGCCGCACACCCGGACGATGAGGTGCTCGGCTTCGGTGGCACCCTTGCCCGGCTGTCGGACCTCGGGCATCAGATGACTGTTGTAGCCGTGACGGACGGCGAGGGATCCCACCCGCACAGCAGGGTGCTACGGCCCCACGAACTCGCCGCCATCCGTTCAGAGGAGACCCGCGCCGCTCTGGGCCGGCTGGGCGCCGGCCACGCCGATGTCGTGCAACTGCACATTCCGGACTCCCAGGTAGCGCGATACGAGGATGACCTGTGCAAGGCGCTTGCTCCGCTATGTCGCGGAGCAGCTCTGGTGGCCGCTCCGTGGAGCGGTGACATGCACAGCGACCACGAGGCAGCCGGCCGCGCCACCCGCGCAGCAGCCCAAGCGGTTGGCGCTTCCTTTGTCGAGTACCCGATCTGGCTGTGGCACTGGGCCCAGCCAGGCGATCCTCGTGTGCCGTGGAGCCGGGCCGCGCAGCTGCCGCTCAACCTCGAGGTCCAGGCGCGTAAGCGGCACGCCGTCGATGCTTTTGCCTCGCAGATCCTGCCTCTGGGGCCGGGGGCTCAGGATGCGGCGATTTTGCCGCCCGAGGAGATCGCCCATCATCTGCGCCCGCGTGAGGTGGTGTTTCAGTGAGCACTCCGGCCGAGTATTTCGAGGGTATGTACGCGGGCAGGAGTGATCCTTGGCATCTCCAGGAGCGTTGGTATGAGCATCGGAAGTACGCGCTGACCGTGGGGTCGCTGCCGCGACCGCGTTTTCGGCGCGCCTTCGAACCTGCTTGTTCTGTCGGACAGCTGACACGCCTTCTCGCACAGAGGTGCGACGAAGTGGTCGCCGCAGATCGGGTCGAATCCGCCGTCGCGACCGCCCGCCGCCGCACAGCGGACCTCAGCCATGTCGCGGTAAGTCGCCTCACCGTGCCGCAGGAGTGGCCGGAGGGAACGTTCGACCTCATCGTGCTCTCTGAACTCCTCTACTACTTCGACGGACGGCAACTGGACGAACTGCTTTCACGGGCCACCGCCTCCCTCGACGCCGGCGGAACCCTGGTGACGGTCCACTGGAACCACCCGGTGCAAGAGCACCTTTACACCGGTGCGCAGCTCGCTGAGCGGCTGTCGCGCGAACCCGGGCTAGTCCTGGACGTCGATCACACGGAGGAGGATTTCGTTCTGCAGACATTCAGCCGGGTTCTGCCGGGTGAGGATCCTCCGCTGTCCCCCGCCGGGTTCGAGGGGCTCCTGTGACCAGCCTCGCCGCCATCGCCGTAGTGATTCCGGCACACAACGAAGAGGCTCCTCTGTCGGCAGCCCTCGCCTCTGTTCGCCGGGCGACACGTCATCCGGCCGTCAGGTCGGTCAGGCAGCTCGTGGTGGTCGCTGCCGACGCGTGTACCGACCGGACGATCCAGGTGGCCGTCAGGGAGGGTGCTGTGGTCGCGGCGCTCGACGCGCGCAGTCCGGGTGAGGCCAGAGCCACTGGTGCGCGACTGGCTCTGGACACTCTCGGCGTGGACCCGGCGGCCGTGTGGATCGCGTCGACCGATGCGGACAGCGAAGTTCCCTCTCGTTGGCTTGCGCATCAACGCGTGTGCGCGGATCGGGGTTGGGACGCGGTGGTGGGCACGATCCGTCCGCAAGGGTGGCCGCCCGTGCTCGAGGGCGTGATGAGTGATCATGTGCGTGCGTACGCAACGGCTGGCAGTACGGAACACCCCTCAAGCCTTCACCCGCACGTCCATGGGGCGAACCTCGGGGTGCGGGCGGATGCGTATCTGAGCGTCGGAGGGTTCCCCTCCCGCACCACCGGAGAGGATCACGCACTGGTGGCCGCCCTGCAGGCGCATCGTTACCGTGTTCTGCGCACCAGGCGTTTTCCCGTTCTCACCTCCGCGCGTCTGGCCGCCAGAGCTCGGGGCGGTTATGCAGATCACCTTGCTCAACTCGTAGGGGACGCGCAGTCGCTCGAACCGAAGCATTTCGGCGCGGACCGAGCGACAACGCACTGACGAAGGCCAAGGAACGGGCGAAGGTGAATGCCATCCCGGAGCGCGCCCACACTGGACAACCATGCTTTAGAGCGGGCAGCACATCGACCGGTTCCGCTGCCACGACCAGCAGGCGGTACAAGCGTCCCGCACTCCCACCAGACAGTCGTGAGGACAGCCACGGCCGGGCATCTCCGGGCGTGCGAGCGGGCCCAAGGCCGGAGGACGCGGCGCGGGAGGAGTCAGCCGCGGTTCTGGAAGGCCGCGGCGCAGCAGATACGCCGGAGCCTCTCGATGACCCGGTGATCGCTCTCATCAAGCGCGGGCAAGCCGAAGGCGCCTTCGACCCGGACGTCACTCCCGCCTGGATCCAACGTGTGCTCTGGTCGCTGGTGTACACCGGGTATCAGGACGCCGAGGCCTGCGGGCTGCCGAGGCACGGCATCGTCTCCGCCGTCATCCGCACACTCGAAAACGGCATCCGTACGCCCAACCCGGAACACCGTCAGGTATGAGCCGCGGACTCGGACCAACCAACGAGGTCAGAATGATGGGCGCCCAGGTCCGAAAAGGTAGAGAGCAACCCGACCGGGGTGCCCAGGTGTAGTCCTCGTCAGCCTTCGACGTCCACGTCGTCCTCGAAGGAGTCCGGATCGCGGACGGGGCGCAATGCCCTGGCCGTGCCGCAGATGTTCACGACGGGTTCGGTGGCGACAATTCCCTGCAGGGAATGGCCTGGAACCCTCTCCCGCCGCTACAACAGGCCAGTGGAATTCCCTCGTGCACTCCGCGAACTCCGTACCCGCCGTCACCTCAGCCAGCTCGATCTGGCGCTGCGGGCGGGCACCACCCAGCGGCACCTCAGCTTCATCGAATCCCGCAGGTCCGACCCCGGCCGGAACATGGTCGTGCGCTTGGCCGAGGCTCTGGAGCTGCCGCTGCGCGAGCGCAACGAACTGCTACTGACCGCCGGATACGCGCCCGCCTACCCCGAGAGCTCACTGGACGACCATGCGCTGGCCCCCGTGCGCGCAGCGATCGACCACATCCTCCGCGGGCATCTGCCGTATCCGGCGCTGGTGGTGGACGGGGCCGGTGACCTGATAGCCGCGAACACCGCATTCGACCTGATCACAGAGGGTGCGGCCGCCGAGCTGGTGGGCCCGGGAAGGAACATCTACCGCCTTGCGCTGCATCCCGACGGCCTAGCCCCCCGCATCCGCAACCTCGCCGAATGGGCGCGCCACATCCTGGCCCGCCTCGGCCACCTGGAGGAGTTGCACGCCGAGCTCGTGGGGTACGTTCCCGAGCTGGAGCGGTGCACCGGGCTGCTCGGTTTCGCAGTTCCACTCCGCCTTCAGTCCTCGTACGGCGAGCTGAACCTGATGACGACCGTGACGACCTTCGCCACCGCCGTTGACGTGACACTTTCCGAGCTGAAGCTTGAGGCGTTCCTGCCGGCGGACCCGGCGACAGCCGAGGCTCTCACGGCCGCCGCCAGAGCAGCGGCCTCTGCTGAGGCGGGTCAGACCCCCGGGAACATGTAGTCGGCCTTGATCCGGCCGTCGTCGTCGAGTCGCTCGGCGACCGTCGCGGACACTCTGGCGGATCTGCTCGACGAGGAGGATCAGCTGATCCGGCTCGAAGCGGCGTACGGTCTCGTTCTGCGTGACGACCCCCGGACCGCGGAGGCGATCGACCGGGTGGGGGAGCTCGGTCCGGGCTTCGAGCACGACCACCGTGCGGGTGCGCTGTGGACCTGGCGGTGGCAACGGAACCGACCGACCGCCCGATGATCTCGCGCTCAAGCGGGCACGCCGTAAGCGGCGGCAGCCCTTGAGCTCGAACCGTTTATCCGCCGAATCACGCCTGTCCGCTCCCGCCGCGGGCACGTCGTCGCGGCCGGCGAAGTGGTGAGCGGACCGGCCGGAGGACGACTACGACCAACTGCGTCAATGGCTCCGGGGGTCCGGCAGGCGCCCCTGCACGCCCGGGGCACCGGAGTCGACGCAGTGGCCCGGTGATCGGCGAGAGACTGTGCGAAGGGCGTGGGTCACGCCTGTCCGTCCGTGGTGGAAACCACCCCGGAAGGGGAATCGATGTTCGCCCCGGGCGTCGGTCTGGTGTCAGCGGTCCGGGGTTCGCGTGGTGTGGCGTACATGGTCAGGCCTTTGGGCGTCGGCGTGAGTTCCAGGCTCACGCCGATCCTGCGGCCCGGCCGCGCCGGGCGCAGCGTGCGCGAGCTGGCCAGGGTCGCCAGGGCGACAGGCAGCATGGCATCGGCCGCGGCTGCGCCGGGGCAGTATCGCGGACCCAGACCGTAGGCGAGCAGCGCGGCAGGGGCTGATGGCGGCTCGGCGTTGGGGAGCCAGCGCTGTGGGTCGAACACGTCCGGGTCGGGGTAGCGGTTCGTGTCACGACGGAGGGCTCCCAGCGGCAGGGTGACCACGGCTCCGGCCGGGATCCGTACACCGCCCTGGCAGGTCTCGTGGCGGGTGCGGCGGACCAGGAACGGGATGCCGTGGAGGCGGGTGACTTCCTGCACGAAGGCGGTGGCGAGCGGTAGCTGGTCCGCTTGGAGGCGGCTCGTGTCGGGCGCGGCGTCGACCTCGTCCTGGAGCGCTTGCTGGTAGTGCGGGTAGCGGCCTAGTTCGTAGCAGGCCCAGGAGAGGGTGGAGGCGCTCGTCTCCATACCTGCGATCAGCAGAGCGCGAATGTCGCGCAGCACCACGTGGGGATTCCCGGGAGCGGCAGCTTCGAGCAAGGACACCAGGTCCTGGCCGTCCGGGTCGGGCCGGTGACGGTCTCGCACCTCGTGGACGGCCTCGTCCAGTTCGGTGAGCGCGCGGCTGCTGGCGCGGCGCCGAGGCACAGGCACCCAGGGCCAGGGTGCGAGGGCGTAGCGCCAGAAGATTCCGCCGGACAGTGTGGAGCGGGCGGCCGCGATCTTGGACAGGGTGCCGGGAGCGAGCTCGCTGTTGAGGATGCAGCTGACGAGGAGCCCGCAGGCGAGCCGGCTCATCTCCACCCGCATGTCGAGCGGTCGGTCGGCCGGCAGGTCAGCGAGAAGCGACAGGGTACGAGCCTGGACCTCGGGCCCGAGAGCGGTGAGCCGGGACGCGGTGAACGCGGGCCTCATCACGGTGCGCCGCTCCCTGTGGGCGGCGCCCTCGATGCCGACCACCCCGTTCTCTGTGAAGTCGCGCAGGCTCGGGTCCGGGCCCCAGAACCGGAAGGTGCTCTCATCACTACCGACCTTGCGCAGCAGTGCCGGGTCGTTGACCTGGTAGGCGGTCGCCGGGCCGGTCCTGGTCCGGACGACCGGGCCCGCCTGGTCGAGGTTGGCCGGGTCGAGCCAGAACCGCAAGGCGCGGGAGTGGGCGAGCGTTCCGGGGCCGGGGGGCACGGGCGGTTGCCCGTGACAGGCTGACCTATCCACATTCATCAGCTTCTCTGTCCTGTCCACGTTCGTCGGCCTCCACGGCTACGGCCGCCATTACGGCTGGGCAACGATCAACTGCGGGCGCGGTCACGGGTGGGGCGCCCCTTTCCGTCGCCAAGCTCGCGCGGGCGGCAGCACGCCGTCTACACCGGGACGCGAACGTCCCCGGCCGGCCCGCCGGGGTATGCGAGCTTGGCCCGGTAGTACGTCTCGGCGGCGTCGGCGAACTTGTTGACGAAGTGGGCGTTGATCGCGCCCCCGGCCACCGCTCCGAGGAACGGCACGATGCCCGTGACCGCCTTTGAGCCGAGCATCAGCGAGAACTTCAGCGCTGTCGCGTGCGCCTTCATTTGAAGGAGCGGCTTGGTCAGCTTCGCCGCCATCTTGCCCCACCCTTTCCGGCCACCTTCCCGGCCACCGCGGTCACCACCGTGTGCCCGCCCTGCGTCAGGACCTGCGTCATCACGGCCTGCGCGAACGTCGGGTAGGCCGTGTTGAGGGCGATCAGGCCCGCCGCGCCGCCCGAGGCGGCCGCCGTGACGCTCAGGGCATCCCGTTCCACCGCCCCGACCACAGTCCCAGGATGATCGCCAGGTCTTCCTCGGCCTCCACCACGGCGCCCAGTTTGTGGCCGATGCCCCAGGCACAGACGGCCATCTTGCGCAGCAGGACGGCGAAGTCGGCGGCCAGCGTGGCGATGTGGGCGACCGGTATCGCCATCGCGGCCGCGCCGGCGGCCGCCGCCTGTGCGATCTGGGACGCTCGCCAACCCGACAGGGTCTTGTAGTTCGTCACCGCCCGCGCCGCCGCGCTGCTGTCCCCACCCACGCTGTTGAAGGCCTTCAGGAACATTTCCGCCGTGATGTCGGCTGCCATGGCCCACTCCCCCCGACACTTGTGCGCCCGCCCTGTACGGGCGCCACCCCGTACTTTCCTGGCCCTGGCAGGCGCAAACTCGCCCGCTGATTCCGCCCGCGTCCGACGGCCGTCCGAGTTCGGTGTCGGACACCCGGCAGGCCTCCAACCTTGGATTACGTCGCCGGGGACCGTCCGGGACGCATACCGCCCGGGAGGAGCCCCGTGATGGACCTGGTTCATCTGTACGACGCCCTGCTGAGTCATCTGACCGATCTCGTCCCCTACGTGCAGTTCGTCGCCGCAGCCGGCGGGGCGGTGGCCGCGGTACGCCGGGCCGCCCGCGCGGGCCGCCGCCGGCTGAACGCACGCCGCGCCCCGGACACCGGGACGAGCCGCCCCACCGTCGCCGACTGAACGGCGGCGCAGACTGAACGACGGCGCAGAATTCGGCGGAACGGCGATGCCCCCGTGCACCGCCGTTCCTACGATTGACCCGTGACCGACGAAGAGAACGGCCGAGACCCGCACCGCGGACCGTCCCCCGGCCAGACGCCCCGCGAATGGTTCGCCGGACTGCTTCGGGCCCACATCGAGGAGCGCGGCGGAGGCTCGTACGAGGACCTTGTGGTGGCCACCGAACAGGCACACCTGCGCGTCGCCAAATCGACGCTCGGCGACGCCTTCTCCGGCAAGCGCACCCCACGCCTGGAGACCGTCCAGAACCTGGTGATTGCGCTGCACCAACGACAGGGTCTGCCCGGTAGACCCGAACTGCGCGACTGGGAGCGCGACTACGAACACCTCCTGGATCTCCAGTCCGACCGGCGCAGAGGCACCCGCTCGGCCGTGGACGCCCGCGCCGCCTCCGAGGGCCGCACCTGGCCGCGCCGGTTCGGCCCACTGCCCGAACCCGCCCACTCCTTCCTGGCCCGGCCCGCGCTGCGCGTGCCCCCGGGCCCGGGACGGTTCCTGCTCACCGGAGCGGGCGGCGTCGGCAATACTCAGACGGCCGCCGAGCACGTCCGCGCATGCCTCACGGCCGGCGACATGGACCTCGTCGTCTGGGTGACGGCCACCACCCGCGAGGACATCGTGTCCGGTCTCGCCGAAGCCGCCGCCGAACTCACCGGCAGCACCGGGCCGAACGCCGAACTCACCGCTGCCCGACTCGAACGCTGGCTGGCCGGCACCCGTCGCACCTGGTGCGTGGTCCTCGACGACCTCGCCGACGACCTCGGCCACCTGCCCCTCGCACTCGCGCAGGCAGCCACCTTCCTCCTCGACAACGAGATGAGCCCGGCCGAATACCGCACCCGCCTCGCCCGCGAAGGCGCCCGGCTCGCGGACCTGGTACCCGACGGCGCACTCCCCGACGGTTACCCATTGCCCCTCTCCGCCACCTGGGCCCTATCTGCCCGACGGGCCGACGAACTGCGCCCCAGCGGCGTCGCCGGACCCGTCATGCACGTCCTCAGCCTCCTGGACGGCACCGGCGTCCCCGGTGAGCTCCTCGCCACCCCCCGCCCTGTCCGCACTCGCCCCTCACCCCTCCGAGGCCGCAGCCCGCGACGAGGTCCACGACGCGGTGCACAATCTGCGACGTCTGAGCCTGCTCTCCGTCGACACCACCGCCACCGCCACCCCCCGCACGGAGCCAGAATCCGGCGCCGACCCGGTCGGCGCGCTCGCCGGCAAGGCGATACGCATCCACTCCCTGACCCAACACGCAACCCGTGACCTACTGGACCCACCCGAACGCCGTGCCTCCGCGGGCTCCGCCGCCCAGGCCCTCGTCGAAGGCTGGCGGGCCCCGCAACTATCCGCCCGCCTCGACCGATCCCTGCGCGCCATCGCCTTCGCCCTCGCCGGCCACGCCCAGGACGAGCTACTCACCCCCGTGCCCCACCCCGTCCTCTACCGCATGGGCCACAGCCTCGGCGACTCCGGCCAGGCGAGCGCGGCGCTGCGCCACTTCCGCCGCCTGCACGAAGTCGTCGACGCCCGCTTCGCACCGGACGACGAGATCAGCCTTGACACCCGGGGACACCTCGCCTGGTGGCAGGCCAAGGCGGGCGACCCCGCCGGCGCGGCCCGCGCCTACGCCTCTCTCTACGCGGACCAGGACCGCCTGTATCCGTCCGACCACCCCAGCCTGCTCCAGACCCGCCAGAGCGCCGCCGTCTGGCAGGGCGCGGCCGGTTACCCTCACGCGGCCGTCACCGAACTGAAGTACCTGTACGAACTGCGCATCAGCCTTGGACGGGCCGCCGACCGCGACACCATCAGCAACCGCAACCACCTCGCCAACTTCCTTTCGGCCTCCGGAGACCACGCCGGAGCCCTGGCCCTGCACGAGGCCGCCTGGCGCGGGGCCGAGGCCCGCCTCGGCCCCGACCATCCGGACGTCCTGCGCGCCCGCTCGGCCGCCATGCACCACCGAGGAGAACTCGGCGACGTAGCGAGCGCGCTCGCCGCCCTGCGGGACCTCCTCGAAGTCCAACAGGTCGACGACCCCGAAGGTCTTGACACCTTCGCCACCCGCGCCCGCATCGCCGACTGGACCGGACGCGAGGGCGACCCCGCTCAGGCCGTCGCCCTACTGGGGCCGCTCCTCGTCGACCGCCTGCGCGTGATAGGCCCGGAGCATCCTCACACCCTGGGCACCCGCATGGACCTGGCCCGTTGGCGTACGGCCGCCGGCGAACCGTCCCGCGCCGCGACCGAACTCACCGAGCTGCTGGCCGACGAGGAGGAACTGCTCGGCCTGGACCACCGCGCCCTCCCGGTCACCCGCGCCGCCCTCGCCGACGCCTTGGAGAAGATCCGCCACCGCTGACCGATCGGAAGCCGTGTCAGTACCGCCCACCAGCGGCCGTCCGTCATGGACCGACGTCCCCACGCACCTGCGCGCCCGCCTCGAAGACGCCCTCGGCACACCCGTCACCGACATGGTCACCCCCTCCGGCGGCTTCGGCCACGCGCTTGCCGCCGCACTCACCCTGGCCGACTTCCGATGGGCCCTCATCAAGCAGCCCCGACAACGACCCGCTGAACGACGCCGATGTCCACGAGGCCGCCGTCCTCGCCTCCCCGCCTCCCAGCGCCCCCGGCCCTGGACCTGCTGGGCATCCACCGCGCCGACAACATGGGCCGCGACCACCACCTCGGCGTCACCTCAGGCGACTGGGCCCGCGCCACCACCGGCCCGGCCTGCACCGACGCCACCTTCCTCGCTTCGCTAGCTTGCCTTTGTACCTCGGGGCCCGGGAGTCTGGGTCGTCAGGTTCGGGCCACTGGATGGGATATGTCGTGCTGATCGCGTCTGTCAGGTACCCGGCGCAGTGTTCGGGTTGCGGCTCGGAGCTGGAGTGCGTCGGCGTTCAGGCGTTGGTCGGGCAGAGCCTTGAATGGGACATCGGCTACCACTGCTCCGACTGCGGTGACGCTGTGTACGAGTGCGGGCCAGGAGAGGGCTCCGTACCGAATGACCTGCGCCGTCGTCTTCTGGCCGAGCACGGCGAGGCACAGCTCATACTCAGTGATCCTCTCGCCGTTCCGGCCCTCGTGATGAAGGTTCTTCGCACCGAACTCGGCGGAGTTCCGGCTCAGACGAAGAGGACGTTCCAGCAGATCCGAGCTGGCATGTTCGCAGGGACGATGCCCGAGATGACTCTTCTCGTCGACCGGCTGCGTGCCGCTGGTGTCGAGGCTGAAGTCGAATGCCCGCAACAGCCTGATGAGGCCCCAACTAGTCAGCCTGCGGCTGAACTCGACGAGGTCCGAACGGTCCGTCGTACTTGATCACTCGGATGCGTAACACCCGTGCGTGCAGACGGCCTTCGGCTGAGCACGTACGCCTGGGCCTGTCGGCACACTGAGCCTTTTCAGCGTGGACGCTCCAGGGTGAGGACGGCTGGGGCCGATGTAGGCGTGGTCGGCGAGGACGGGAGCGCGGTACCGCGTCGCCGGTCACGGCTTGCGCGGGAGTGCTGATGGTGAGTTGGGTGGCCGGCGGTGGGACAACCGAGAAGTGATCGACGCGATCGCCTGAAAGCTCCAGACCGGATCGCAGTGGATGCACCTCTCGGAGAAGTACTGCATATGGCGAGGCGTCTACAACCGCCTGCGGATGTGGGCCGTCGACGGCACATGGGAGCGAGTGTTCACCGAGCTGGTCGCGCAGGCCGACGCCGACGGTGATCTCAACTGGACCGTCTCGGTGGACTCAACCATGGTGCGCGCACACCAGCACGCGGCTGGCGCCCGCGAAAAGGGGCCCCGGAGGACGAGCCGTCAGACCACGCCATCGGCCGATCCCGGGGTGGGCTGACCACCAAAATCCACCTGGCCTCCGATGCCCAATGCCGACCCCTTCGACCGCGAGGCATACAAGCAGCGCACCACCGTCGAACGCTGCATCAACCTGAAACAGTGGCGAGGTATCGCCACCCGCTACGAGAAGACCGCGATCATCTACTGGCTGGACTCCACATCGCGGCATCTTCCTCTGCTCAGCGCGGTGATCCAAACGAGGGGTGGCAGACCATGTGCCTCGGTCCCCCACCTCACCCGCCGGAAGCGCCAGCTCTGGCCTCGCCGGCCGCACCGAGCAGCAGCACCCGCCAGGGTGCCACCGCCCTTGACGCGGAACTTTTCACCTCGAAGTTTGGTGAGGCCCGCCGGCAGCAGTGTCGGTGGACCGTTTTCGTGACGCGGGCTGAGAGTGGGGGCGGGTCGAGGCCCCGAGTATCTAGTTCCTCACGCCTCGTCAAAGGCATCGAGCAGGCGTTCGTACGCCGGCTTCGGCCGCAGGGCCGCGTCCCACGGCAGGGAATCGGCCGTGCGCGGAGGGTAGATCTTGGTGTCGGCGGTGGAACCGTACCGGTCGGTGAATCCCCATGTGGAGAACGATGTGCAGTTCGGCTCCTCCAGGCAGACCCGCAGCTTGCCCGCCATCTCATCAGCCTGGATCTGCCGCCCGTCCTCCTCGTCCTCGCCTACGGGGACGTCCATCTCCGACACCCGCGCCTGAACCCCGAGCTCCGCCAGATCCCGTACATGGCTGCGGAAGGTCTCCGGGTCGATGCGGTCGCCGGGTGCGTACTCGTGGTTCTGGAAACCCACGCCGTCGATCGGTACGCCGCGTTCCTTGAGCCGCGTGACCAGATCGTAGAGGGCGTCCCACCGCTCGCCTTCCTCCTCGACCCCGTACTCGTTGAGGAACAGCCGTGCCTGCGGATCGGCCCGGTGGGCGGCCCTGAACGCCTCGTCGATGTACTCCTCCCCCATGGCCTCGAACCACGGGCTCTGCTCGGAGCGCAGACCTAGATCCCCGTTGGTGTAGCTCTTCTCGTCGTCGGACATGGGCTCGTTGACCACATCCCATTCCGCGACCTTTCCCTTGAAGTGCCCCGCAACCGTGGCGATGTGCCGGAGCATGGTCCGGCGCACCTCCTCGGGGTCGTCGTTCTCCCGCATCCAGTCGGGCAGAGCCTCGTGCCAGACGAGGGTGTGCGCATGCACCTTCATGTCGTTTGCGCGGGCGAAGCGAACGAGTAGGTCCGCGTCACGGAAGTCGTAGACGCCCCGGCGTGGGTGGAGGAACTGTGGCTTGAACGCGTTCTCCGGAGTAAGCATGGAGAACTGACTGCCCGCGAGCGACCGGTAGCGCGAGTCGGTGAGCAGCGGGTTCTCGGCCAGCGCGGTGCCGACGTCGAACGGCCGCCCTACTTCTGCGGCCCGCGCACGCAGCGAGTCGTCGGACTGCTCCTGGCGTAGCTGCGGCGCCTTGATCACGCGGAGCGAGTCACCGCTCTCTGCCCGTGCGATCAGCTGTGTCAGACGCCATCCCTCGCGGCGTTCGTGTGTGCTCGCGTCTGCCTCCAGGCCGAACCAGACAGTGCCCTCGGCGAACACTCCCGGGTCCTGCACGGTTCCCAGCCGCCGCCCGTCGGCTTTCACGCGGAAGGTGTCACCGATGCTCGACACGGCGACCGTGACCGTCCCGGAGCAACCGCAGTCGAATTCCTTGGAGGTGACCGGCTCATCGCCCTCGCCGTCCCATATCTGTACCTTCACTCGTCCATCGGCGGTCACGCCGACGCGGAGTGAGGGCCGTTCCTGCCGCCACTCGTCGTAGATGACGGGTACTTGTCCGTACAGCCGCAGCCATGAGTCGCCGCCGCCGTCGCCCACCCCGGACATGCGCGCGGTGACGGTGAAGTCGCCGTCGGACCTGAGATGCGGGCCCGCCAGGTTCAGCGGGGGGTTGGGCTGGCCGCCGGAGGAGTCTTGCTCCACGATGTGCCGATCCAATGCGCTGATCCGCAGGATGTCGTTCCGCGCGATGGTGCCCGGCATCTGCGTCCAGTCGTGGTTCCGCAGCAGGTCTTCGTCGTTTCCACCGCCCGCGCTTTCGCCCTGCCTCGTACACCCGGCCGCCACTGCCATGACGAGCGCCACGGCGGTCAGTCGCCGCCACGTCCCCCCACCAAGGTCCACGGTCCCTCCCATTCTCTTGTTCGGTACGGGCTCAAAGCCTCGAAACCGGAACACAGTTCATCACATGGGGTACAGCGGTCTTGTGGGTACTCGGTGCGTGAAACGGAGGTACGCCGGCGAGCTGCCACGCCCTGCTCACGGTGGGCTTTGCCGCTGCCCCGGCTGCCGGCGGCGTCCCCTCCTGGACGGCTCCACCGCACCTGAGGTCTTCGCCTTTGATCAAGGCCCTCGTGTCAACAACGCTCGTGATCAATACACCTGCTGCGTGGTGCATCTGTGAGACATGCGCCGTAGCGTTCTATAGCCGCTCGTGCGCCCTCGGTAAGCATCAGCCGCCGGAAGGGGGACGGGCCACCAAAAGTTGGAACGCAGACATCTTCGGGCGAGCATCCGCCTCCGTGTTCCGGTGATGCGGTGGTACCTGGTGCTGCTCGGCCGAGCGGCCAAGCACGTGGGCCGCCCGACTCTGTTGCCTGGGTCGCTCAACCCGGCTGCCGGTCAGGCCGGCACGCCGTGCGATTCCAGCAGCCGGCTCACCGAACGCGCGGCCGCCCGTCCGGCACGGTTGGCTCCGATGGTGCTGGCGGACGGTCCGTAGCCGACGAGGTGCACGCGCCCGTCGCGTACGGCCCTCGTGTCCTCGACGCGTATGCCCCCGCCGGGCTCGCGGAGTCGCAGCGGCGCCAGGTGGTCGACGGCGGCCCGGAAGCCCGTCGCCCACAGGATCACGTCGGCCTCCACCGACCGGCCGTCGGCCCAGGCCACCCCGTCCGGGGTGATCCGCTCGAACATCGGGAGCCGGTCGAGTACCCCCTGTTCGCGGGCGCGCCGGACGGCGTCGTTGAGTGGCAGTCCGGTCACACTCACCACGCTCTGTGGCGGGAGTCCACGGCGTACCCGCTCCTCCACCATGGCCACGGCGGCGCGTCCCTGCTCCATGCCGAACGGTCCCTCGTGGAACACCGGAGGACGCCGTGTCACCCAGTACGTCTCCGCCGCCACCTCGGCGATCTCCATCAAGTGCTGAGTGCCCGATGCGCCCCCGCCGACCACCACCACCTTCAGGCCGGCGAACTCCTCGGGCCCGGGGTAGTCAGCCGTGTGCAGTTGCCGGCCCTTGAAGGTCTCCTGGCCCGGATAGCGGGGCCAGAACGGCCGGTCCCAGGTGCCGGTGGCGCTGATCAGCGCGCGGGAGGCGTAGGTGCCCTCGGAGGTCTCGACGAGCAGCCTGCCCTCTTGGCCCTCGCGCACAGCGCTCACCTCTACGGGACGGTGCACCTGGAGGTCGAAGCGGCGCTCGTACGCCTCGAAGTACGCACCGATCACCTCGGAGGAGGGGCGGTCGTCGTCAGCGCCCGTCAGCTCCATACCGGGCAGGGAGTGCATACCGTGCACCTTGCCGTACGTGAGCGAGGGCCACCGGAACTGCCAGGCTCCACCCGGCCGGGGCGCGTGGTCCAGGACCACGAAGTTCTCGCCGGGCAGGAGCCCGATGCGCCGCAGATGGTAGGCGGCGGACAGCCCCGCCTGCCCGGCACCGATGACCACCACGTCGAGCTCGCGCGTCCTGGAATAGTTCACGGTTCTACCAACCCGTGAAAGGCTCCGAATCTTCCCGGGCCCTATCCACCGGGCCGACAGCACGGGCCGACGACACAATGGGGTCATGCCCGACACCTTCACCACGCACGTACTGAACGTCACCACGGGACGGACCGAGACGGTCCTGGACCTGACCGACGACTGCACGCAGTTCCTCGCCCGCGCCTCCCATGGCAGGGACGGCCTGCTCAACATCTTCGTACCCCACGCGACGGCCGGAATCGCCATCCTGGAGACCGGGGCCGGTAGTGACGACGACCTCCTCACCGCCCTGCAGACCCTGCTCCCCGCCGACGACCGCTGGCGTCACCGCCACGGCACGCCGGGCCACGGGCGCGACCACGTACTCCCCGCCCTGGTCCCGCCGCACGCCACCTTGCCGGTGATCAGGGGGAGGCTGGAACTCGGGACGTGGCAATCGGTCTGTCTTGTGGACACCAACGTCGACAACAGGGACCGGCAGGTGCGGCTGAGTTTCCTGGGCTGATCAAGATCGTCCTGGGGCGCCCGCCAAGTCCGACGGGCCGTGTCGACTCATGTCCGGCCAGGCTTTGCCACATCGTCATCGCACCATGACCGCCATATCCCGGGGGCAAATGCTGGGCCAGCCTTTGCCGCCAGAGCGTCGTGGCTTCCCCTCGCACGCCGGTCGGCCGACGTACCACGTCCTGGCCGACCGCGCGGCGGCTGGATGACGTCACCGTCCAGACGCGAGTCGCGTTCCCAGCTGATCGGTCGGGGCGGTCGGCTCAGCGATCGGATGGGCGGGATGAACGTGGGCCGTCGTCGAGGAGGCCCTCGGGAAAGAAGGGGAGCCTCGTCGTGGCACCGACGACCGCTAGGAGGTACTCGGTGAGCGCAAGGGGGCGTCAGCCGGTAGGGCACGCCCTCGTCGGTCACACCGTGGTTCCGGACATGCCCAGCTCTGACTCGCTCACGGGCCGACCACGCGCTGTCGGCTGTGCCGCGCATCGTGGTGGTGAGGAAGGTGCTGGTGCGCTGGAGCCGCCCCCTGAGGTCGCCCCGGAGCCCGGATGGGCGGACACCGCGACTATGGCCTCGGGGTGGGGAGACTGCAGAAGCAGCGCCGACAGTCCGCCGACGAAATGGCGCTGTCTCCGTGCACACGGCGCACCGGGAGCACGCGGACCTCGTCTCCGCCACAGACGCTGATCTCGCCCCACGTCCATCGCCTGCCGCCGTCACCGTCACCGCCACCGTCTCCGTCGCCGCAGCGATCGGGGCATCCCCCTCGCAGATCCCTCGAGATCGCCGCCTCATTCACGAAAGCCCCACTCCCCGGACCGTCAGTCAGTTGAGCCCGTTTGTAACCGAGTTCCGACGAAAGATTCACCCGCCCACCATCCGCACATACGGCACACGAGCTCGATCTCGCAAGTGAGAAAGAGATGAATTCGTGACAGTCGACTAGGTCACGGAATGCCCACTTCGCGGAGAAGCGTTGATGATCTAATGCCCAAGTCGATGGCCAGGGCACGCAGACGGTCTCCATTGCGCACTCTGCTTTCGGCTTCCGAATGACGCGCGCACGGGGAAGCTGCGTTGACACGGGGGGATCTGGGCCAGGCGAGGGGGGAACGGCGGAAGGGGCCAACTGGGCGCGTGTCCAGGGGCTCCGGTCACTCGTCGCGTATGGCCCGCACGCGTCCCGTCCACCGTGCCTGCAGGCTTCTCCATCCAGGACAGCGCGCCCAGTTGGACGTACGCATCGAGACTCGACATCAGCGCCGAGGCAGGACGGGGGGAAGCGTCGTGTGGGCACCATCGGCCATCCGGCCGCGGTCGGCTGACCACGAGGACCGCACCCTGGGAGCCCTGGCCACGGTGCCGATGACGGTCACTTGCGGCCGCAAGACCTCTTCGCCGAACAAGTGGAACCCTCAAGGACCTTCACGGGTCTTGGACCGACTGCAGGTCTTGGACCACCTGAAGGAGCGGTACGCCCGGAAGGTAGGCATCACGGCCGCTGGAGTACACATCGCTCCGCAGCCCGGTGGCCGTGAGAGCAACACCTCTTGCGTCTTAGCAGAGTTGAAGTTGGAAACCAGCTTTGAAGTGCCCTCCAGCAGGTGCCCCGGCGGCCTCCTGGAGGGCAAAGGCGATCGTCGATCGCCGCATAGACGGGCGAAGGACGTCTCCCGCCACGGCTTGGACCGGTCGGCCGGCGTCACGCCGCCGTCCGACGGAGCATTCGCGGAGCCCGTCGGCGCGGGCAGAGCCGCAGCAGCGGTCGTCCGTGGAGAACGTCCCGATGCTCCCGGCCCAGCCTCCACCACTGCTTCCGTGCAGAGCGGCGCTGTCGAACGGTCGGCGTTCCGTAGCCGCCGACGTGGTGGGTACGGCGGCACAGGCGCTCGCAGGATCCGGGGCGATGGCGGGGACCGTCACGCAGCGCAGCGGGCTTGCGGCCTGTCGGTGGTTCGCGGCCTTCCTCGAGGACATCGTCCGAGCCGGCGCCCGCTGCCGACCTTCACCGACTCCTCATTGGTCCGGATCTGCCGCTCGATCCCCTGGAAGACCGTCGCCCAAGAGGCTGGTCCCGACTTCAGGCCGCTCACCCCGGGGGAAAGCAGCCGGGTCGAGCGGAAGCAGATATGCGCGTATGTCCGCGTTCCATCACTTCACCTAGAGAGAGAACTTGTGCACGTCCTCAGGAAGGCGTCTGCTGCCGCGGCCGCCGCGCTTGCAGCACTGACCCTCGGTTCATGTTCACCGTCCGGACCGTCGTCTCCTGGCGTGACCACCGGGGAGGCACACGTCGACAAGAGCAGGTGGCCGAAGGATGTTCCCAACTCCGGCCTGACCAAAGGTATGGCACTGCCGCTCGAAAGCTACATGGTCCCGTACTCGGATCAGGTCGTCATCGACTCCGCTCTTCGCGATCTCCAGACGGAGTGCATGTCCACGTACGGATTCACCGTCAATCTGCCGCGCCCGGGCGTGCATCCGCCGGCGAGCAGCAACAGTATGAACATCGAGCGTCGATACGGCATCACCGATCGCGCCGAGGCGGAGAAGTACGGCTACCTGCTTTCGCCCGAGCAGCAGAAGTACACCGCGCAGCAGACTCCCGACCTGCCAGGAATCCAGGTCGAGGTTCTCACCGGGCACACCAAGCCGGAACCGGTCGAGGCTCCCGCCGGCAGCGACGTCGGCTACTCCGGGGTGGGCGAGAACACCAAGCCTGCTCGTGCCGAGTACAAGGGCAGGAAGCTGCACAAGGACGGCTGTTCCGGATGGTCGAAGCGACAGCTCGAGCTGAATGAGTCCGATGCGGGCTTCGTCACTCAGCTCGCGTCGACAGGCCTTTCCGAGACCCGCCCCCACAAGTCGGTCGAGCAGGCCGTCAAGAGGTGGTCGGCGTGCATGAGGGACAAGGGCCGGAAGGCCTCCGATCCGTACCGGGCCATGGAACAGGGCCTCGTCGAGACCGACACCCAGGACTCGATCGCGCTCGCACTGGACGACATCGACTGCAAGGAGCAGACCCGCCTGATCGAGGTCTGGTTCAAGGAGGAGTCGGCGGTCCAGAAGCGGCTGATCAAGGAGAACAAGGACCAGCTCGACGTCGTCAAGACGCGCACGAGGGACGTCCTCACAGCCGCCAAGGCTGTCAAGTAGGTAACCCGAGGAGAAGAGAAAGTTGAGAAAGAGACGTATCCGTCTGCGTACGCCGGTCACCCTCATGGTGGCCACGGCGCTGGCGATACCGCTGGGTCTGCCCGCGCAGGCCGAGGAACCGAAACCGCCGGCAGACGCGGCGCAGGGGTGGAGTGATGCCACCCGCAGCCAGGAGAAGTTCTCTCCGAAGCCGTCCGCGATCCCGGTGAAGGACCGAGTCCGAATACTCGGCGAGGACTACGAGAAGTCCTCCGACACCGCGGTCACCACGAGCGGCGACGGGACCGGCTTCCACGTGCTCGCGGGTAAGGAGGAGGACGGCTACCAGCTTCGAACCGTCGCCAGCCTGTTCGAGGACGGCTTCGCCTCGGACACATGGATCGGCAACCACTGTGTGACCGGGTCCGGCAGGTACGCAGCCGTCTCGTACGCCCCGCGCATGTTCACCAACAAGCCGGAACTCATGGTTCGCGGCGCCTTCACGGCGGTGGTGGACCTGGAATCGGGCAAGGTGACCAAGCTGCCGTTCCAGTCGTCGCTGGCCTACTTCTCGCCCGGCTGCGGCCAGGGTGATCAGGCCGTGTTCACACAGCTCACGCACGACGGCGACGAAAAGCAGCAGACCCGCCTCATATCCGTCGACGCTGCGACCGGCAAGCAGCGGCAGCCGGTCACGCTCGCCGGGCAGGTCACCTCCGCGATCCCCACGGCCGAAGGAATCGTTGCCGCGCACGGCAACAAGGTGGTGCGGATCAACGGCAGGACCGAGAAGCCACTGGCCACCACGAGGGCGGTGCCCTTTCAGATCACCGCCGATGCCGAGGGCGGCATCACCTACATCGACCGCGAGCTCGACAAGGACGCCTCCAGGACGCCGACCAGCTGGGCCGAGCACCTGGCCCCCACCGCGGTCGCGCGGGGCAAGGAGGCGGAACCCGTCACGGTGGCCACCGGCCGGCTGAACGCCTGGGATCTGACCCGTTCGGCGCGCGGCGAGGTCTTCGTGACCGGGAATGCCACGTCCAAGACACTGCCCGCACGCATACACAACCCCGGCAAGCTCCCCACGGGCGCGGCCATCTCCAGCAACGCCCAGGCCGCGCTGACCACCACGTGGTCCGACGGGAAGACCACCTTGGTCAACCCGGAGGACGCGGCCAAGCCCCGCCCGGCTCGCACCACTCTGCGCATGCTGGACTCGGGCACGTCGGTGACGCTCGACCTGCGTCCCGGCGTCAACCGTGTCAGCAAGGTGACTGAGGGCCACGCGCTCTCCCCCGCTCTGCCCGGCGGCGGCCCGCTCGCCTCCGGTCCTTACGGGTCGGAAGCGACGGGCCAGGCCGGTGAGGACAAGGCCGGCGAGGGCATCTCCACGCAGAGCTTCCGCACCCAGGCGCTCACCGCACAGTCCGACAGCCCCAGCGAGGGCACCGGGGAACGCTACTGTGCGGTAGCCCGTAACGACGCGAAGAAGCAGGCGTTCCAGCCCACACCCCGCCAGGTCGAGTGGGCGGTGAATCAGGCCGTCGTCGGCGAACTGAACTTCTACCGTTCGAGCAACTGGAAGAACACCGGCACGGGCGGTTATCAGCCCCAGGGCCTTTTCCCCGCCACCGTACTCGCCGGTGATCCCAACGGCACCCTCGACAACGAGGACCCCGATGTCACCGACAAGTGGCACATTCCCGCGCAGGTGATGCTCGGCATCACCGCGCAGGAGTCCAACATGTGGCAGGCGACCCGTTTCGCCGTACCCGGCGTCACATCCAACTCCCTGATCGGCAACTACTACGGCGTCGACTACGCTCCCGACGGCGAGCAGCTCGACCCCTGGAAGATCAACTGGGCTGACGCCGACTGTGGTTACGGCATCACCCAGGCGACCGACGGCATGCGTCTCGCAGGCAAGACCAAGCCGGGCGAGACCGCGTTGTCCACGCTCGCGCAGGAGGCCGTTGCCCTCGACTACACGGCCAACGTCGCGGCCGGCGTGCGGATCCTGTCCGAGAAGTGGAATCAGACCTACAGCGCCGGCATGAAAATCAACGGCGGCCACCCGAAGTGGATCGAGAACTGGTTCTTCGCCCTGTGGGCCTACAACTCCGGCTTCTACGACTCCGTCGACTCGGCGGGTCACTGGGGCGTCGGCTGGACGAACAACCCGGCGAACCCGTTGTGGAAGGCCAACCGGGTTCCGTTCCTGCAGAGTGCCACCAACAACGCCGGGGACGACTACAGCCATGCCGCGCATCCGCAGGACTGGCCGTACCAGGAGAAGGTGATCGGCTGGGCAGCCCGCCCGATCTCGGCGATGTTCGCCCCGGGTGACTTCCAGGCGGGCTACCGTCCCGCGTGGTGGACCACCAATGGGGACCGAGCCAACGCCAAGCCTCCTGTCGATCTGTTCTGCGACTCGTCGAACAGCTGCGTCTCCTCCAAGATCGGCGACAACGACTCCAACGATCCTGGCATGGGTGCCTGCTCGCTCGACGCGGGCAACAGCGACACCAATCCGCACTGGCTGCACTGCTGGTGGCACGAGGAGATCACCAAGGAGCAGTGGAAGGACTGCGAGCGACTCGCCGAGTGCGGCAACGGGGTGCACCGTTTCAGCACCTCCTACGGTGAGCAGGCCGACGCAGGTTCCTACCCGCCGAACTGTTCCATCGGATCCCTGCCCACCAACGCCCTGGTGGTCGATGATCTGCCCGACGGCGTCACACCGGCGGGAGTCGACACCGCTCGCGGATGCGGCGCGGTGAAATCCAGCGGCACGTTCAACTTCACGTTCGTCCCGTGGGACACCAAGATGGACCTCACGGACGACGACACGGACAACCCGACCACCGTCACGACCTATCCGGGCAAGATCGACACACACCAGATCGGTGCGGGATACGGCAATCACTTCTGGTTCGCCCACACCCGGTCCCCCGAGTCCTACCCGGCCAACGCGAACAGGATGAAGGTCACCGGCGCGTGGAAGCTGAACGCGCCGCTCACCAACACCACGCGTCAGGCCAAGGTCTTCGCGCACATTCCGGACCACGGCGCCCAGACGAGCAATGCGGTCTACCGCATACAGACCGTCGACGGCGAGGAGGAGGTGAGTGTCTCGCAGACCGCCAACGAGTCCAACAAATGGGTCGACCTGGGTGCCTACGACTTCGGTGACCAAGCCCCCGAGGTCCGGCTCGACAACTTCAACGGCGGCGACGGTTCGGCCGACATCGCCTTCGACGCGGTGGCGTTCGTCCCCGGTACGTACAACGGCCAGAAGATGACCGGCAACATGACGGTCGACCTGACTGCCCCTGACCCGGCTCCGGTCGAGCCCGGTGACGAGATCGCCGAGGACTTCTATCCCGGAGTGGCCCTGCTTTCGTCCGGGGCCGCCTCGCCCACCCCGAAGGCAGCCAGAAGCAGCGCATCGTGCTCCATCGTGTCGGTTTCGATCACCCGCAAGCGCACCAATGCATGCATTCACGACGAGGTGACGACCACATTCTTCACGGACGGCGCACCATCGGGCAGGTCATATTTCGACTACTACAACACCATCTATCTCGATGCCCGGAGTGATGAATTCTCTCAGGTCACCACGATGGTGTTGAAGTCGATGACAGGCGCGCTGAACACGGTCACCATGGACTACCAGGCCAAGTGCCGCGGATACTGCACCGTCACGAGCGTCAACTGGTCGGGGTCCAAGGTGTTCGCCAAGGGTGACACCGTGGTCAGGACCATCACCACCCGGTTCAAGTGGACACCGAGCGCCGGCACCACGAAGAACGTGATCACTCCCTACTGGACCTTCGGGGGGTCGGGCAACGGCGTTCCGATGCCCGTTCCGACCGAAGTCGAAAAGTCGAAGCTGGACATTCGCTGCGACAACTCGATCACAAATGCCGGAACCGGCTGCGTGTTCCCCGGTTACACGCCGACCTATGTGATGAACTCCAAGAAGTTCCCAGGCGCCGCCGCCCACATCGACCTGATGTGGCGGAAGACCAAAATCAACTGGGGCAATCACAACGGGGGCAAGCCGCTCACCTACCTCGGTAACAAGATGGCGACCGACGACCCCACCAAGACGCAGCAGGCCCGCAACCGGCAGCTCATCTGTGAGCGACGGTGGAAGACGTACAAGGACACCGGCCTGTTCAGCGACATGTGGTCCGCGGACGCAGGAAAGCCGATCACCGACAAGAAGAGCTGCGACGAGTTCACGTTCGCCAACTCCCTGCAGAGCGGCGGAAACGTCAACGGCCCCAACCCCGTCTCGTACAGCGGCGCAGAATGCGTGCAGACCTATCTCAGGCGCAATCCCGATGACAGCATGAGCCTGAATCTGCGCCCGGACGCACCGGCACCCACCTGGAAGGAGCCCTGCGGCCGGTCGTCGATGTCGAACTGGGTCAACACCCAGTCGATGCAGCCCTTCGGGACCTTCATCAGCAATGAGCGTCTGATGGAGGACGACGACTACTGGCTGGACCTCGACGGATTCACCGCACCGACGCCGTAGCAGCGAAGTGAACTGAAGTGAGAATGCCCCCCACGGCTGACCGTGGGGGCATTCCTGTTCTGTCTCCCGAACCCTCGCGGCGGCGGCGACGTGCCAAGGACGCGCCTCCCGCACGACTGCGTCATGACCTCCTGGGTGATGCTCCGGCGACGCCGCGACGCTCAGGGTGAAGTGCCCCGACGACCGACCGGGGTGCCTCACGTCACAACCAGAGGAGTCGCCCTTCGTCGACCTTGCAGACCGGGTGGTCTCCGTCGGCGATCTTCGTCAGCATCTCTGCCAGGGAGTCGAAATACTGGGCCAGTGATTCGTACTCACCCGTGACGGTGATCTCCCCGACAAACCACCTGCCGATCCGCCCGTCCCGCGTGTCGATGAACTTCCCGGCCCAGCCGTCCTGGTCGGACAGGAAGGGGATCCACTCATTACGCCAGAACGGATTGTCCGGCTGGTCCGGCGGGTCGAACCCACCCGGCCTGGAGCGGTTCGTGTAGAGGCTCTCGATGGATCGGATACCCAGGAAGAAGCTGCCCTCGTCCGGGAATCCGGCGTAGCCAGAGCATTCGACGTCCTCGTCCACGTCTTCCTCAGGAAGATCCAGATTGTTCTGCAGCAGCCACGCCCGCAGGTCCTGAGGGAGGACGACGCCCATGCGCTCCTCGGCGGCCACGAGCATGTTCTCCGTAGCCGGCCCGGGAAGATCCGCGTGATCACCGGGGGCATGCTGCTCAAGCAGCCCCATCACCCGGGACCAGCTCTCCTCGACAGTCATTCTCCTCTGCCCTCCCTGCTCGGATGTCCCCGCGACTGCGCCAGCGCGGGTGAGACCGCTCGAAGCGTCGGTGCCGGTCGCTGAAGCCCCGAAGTGCGCGGGTGGAAAAGCCATCTGTGGGCGAGCGCCGACCGGCAGACCTCGCAGGGATGGTACTCCGCGCGACCCACCTGCACCGTCTCGCCCCCACCTGGCGCTTTCCGGCCGCGAGTACGGGACCGGACACGGAAAGCCGTCGCGGCCCTGGAGACGGACCAGGAGACAGGCAGGGCCGACTTAAGGGGCACGGTGAGGGGCACGGGCCGCCGGTCACCTGGACGCGGGACGGCTGCTCGACCAGGCGCGCAGTGGGTGGAGTGGCGGGGGCGGGGCGGGCGTACACGTACGCGGCGGCGTAGCTCTGGGCGGGGCGGGGCGGGGTGCCAGGCGCTCGGGTGAGAGCGCTCAGGCGACGCCGCGATTCCAAGTCCGTTGACCGTTGCGGTCCAGTCACGGTCCGCACGGTAACCGATGGCCCGTCGGTCCGATCCAGGACTAGGATCGACAAGTCATCGTGCGGGGGCACCACTTGACGACGTCGCGACCATCGGCCGGTCGCGGGTGGGGATCGGCTGATCGCCGGTCGTGGGGTGCGCATGTGCTCTTCGCGCACCATAGCGATGCGGGCGGGGGCAGCATGGTGAGGCGCACGGGCGGGCGGGAACACCTTCGGAGGGTGTCGGAGCGTCGTCGGCCGGTCTCTTCCGAGCCGGAGGTCCAGAGGACCTCGGCCCGCACGGTCCTCATGGCCGCGGTCCTGACCGGGGTGTCCGCCGTCGTCGTCAGCCTCATCACCGGCCTGGGCTCGTCGCTGCAAGGGCTGGTCGCCGACACCCTGTTCGGTGAGGACAAGCCCGCCGCGACGGCCCGGCCGGTGTCGAAGGCCTCGTCGGCCGTCGCCGTGGCGGTCCTGCCCGGGGAAAGCAGCGCGTTCCTGGTCTCGGGGCAACGGGTCAGCGAAGCGGACCGTGCGGTGCTGACGGGACCGTACGATCAGGCGGCGCTGGACCGTCTGTTCCGGAAGGTCGGCGCGGTCTCCCTGATCAAGACCGCCTACAAGCTGTCCGTGACCAACACATCGTCCGCACCCGTCACCGTGGTGGACATCGTCCCCGTGATCACGCGGCGTACCCCGGCGCTCGACGCCACGATGATCGAACCGCTGGGAGGCGTGGCCGAGGACACGATCCCCGCGGAGCTGGACCTCGGCGAGCGGAACCCCAGGTTCACCCAGGAGGGCAAGCCCTACTTCACCGGGAAGTCGCAGGTGCTCGAACCGGGCGACGGCTTCGTCATGGCTGTGGAGTCGAAGCTCCTGAGCAAGGAGTACGTCGAGTACCACCTCCGGGTGGACTACATCGACGGCAAGGGGAAGAAACAGTCCCTCCAGGTGAACGAGGACCCCGATGTCGTCCACCCGGTGTTCCGTGTCTCAGGGCCCATCGACGACGACGCCGAATACACCGACCACTGGAGGCCCGCCGAATCCGGCCGGGCCTGGACACTGACCGCCCCGGCCGGTGACTGATAGGGCTGTCCCCTGAAGAATCCTTGGGTCGCCTCGGGCGGGGCAGGTCGGCGGCACGGCCACCCTCGCCAATCCGGCGAGGGTGAGGTTATGCATGCGGGCGATGCCGGGCACGGGCGGCAGTCACGAATGATCTCCCACGTCTTCATGTGCGCAAAGGCCTGCTCGACCCGGGGCCGGACCTGCTTGTGGAACGTGTTGTGCTCCTCCTTCCGGTCCGGGAGTTGGCTCTGGCCGCGCTTGCGGCGGTGCGGGATGACACGACCGGTGCCCGCGTGGCCGCCGTCGGCGATCGTCAGGGTCCTGCCGGCTGCGGCCGTGGCGCCGGATTCCTCCCACGCCTTGCAGTCGTTTCGGTTCCCGGTGCGCGGCCGGCCGACGCCGACCATGCGGATGCGGGCGTCGATGGCGACCTGGTGGTGTGCCGTTCTCGCCCTCGGTCCCCGCCCGGCATGGTTCAGCGCACGTCCTTCAACTCACCGCCCGCGGTGAGTTGCAACGTCCCGGTCAGGGCCTGTTCACAGCCGTCTTCCGCCTGTTGCAGAGTGACTGTTCGTGCGGCGTTCAGGACCGGCGTGCCCGAATCGTCCGACAGCCGAAGTGTCACCTGCGGTGTCCGGTCGTCAAAGCCCTCCGGAAGATCCACCGAGACATGCGCCTGGTCGCCGTACGCCTGCAATCCACCCGTCGTGCAGACTTGTGCGGCGCACAACCGGTACGTGGTGGCCGCGTCGTAGGGCAGGGATTCGGCCCGCCAGGACACGCCGACCCGCGGGATGAGATCGAGCGCTGGGCAGGGTTCCGGACGCCCGCCGCACGCAGTGAGCGTAGCCAGGGCGGCAAATGTGATCCCGGCGCAGCGCAGTGCGCGGGCCACCGCTTCTTCACCAGGCCGGGCAGTGCGTCCTCGGCCGGCTCGATGTCGGTGCAGAGAATCTCGCGGTCCTCTGCCTTGGAGCAGGCGATCGCGGTTCCGAACCCGACGGGTGAGCATGTAGGGCTTGCCTTCATTGGTCCACGGGAAACGAGGGATGATCGATCTGAACGGCTGCCGCAGCCTTGAAGGGCGCGACGTCCTGGTAGCGCCGGCCGAGTGCATCGGTGACCTTGTCATTGCCCGCAGGGATGTGGCGAAGAGTCGTGTGCTACCGGCTTGAGAGGCGGCCAACCGCCCACGCTACGTGCTACTTCTCCTCCGGCTCCCAGGCACGGAGCAGGTCGAGAAGCCCCACGTCTCCGTCCACGTGCAAGGAGTCGGCCTGGATCCGGTCGTACAGGTAGAGGACCAACTCACTGGCCGTGCCATGGACGGAGGCGCCGGCTACGTCCGAGTCCTCGCCGGTCGCGGCGGCGGGCGCGGGGATACGGGTGATACGTGCGCCGTCGCCGTCGACGGTGAGGCGCCAGGAGCGGCCCTCGGCGGAGTGGAAGTCGAAGGCCGTCGGCTTGTGCGGCCAGGCACTCGGCGTTGCGCACACGGTGAACAGGAACTCCTCCACACCGTCGAGTGCCAGCTCTACCGGCAGCGGCTGCGGGACGCCCCCGGCAAGCTGGGCGTCGTAGGTGTGCACCGCGGTCTCCTGCACCCGGTGCCGGGCGGTGCCGCCGGCGGTCTGCGGTGACTGCGACGCGGGCCACCACGTCCAGCAACCGCTCTCCGGTCCCGCCGCGCGCAGGGCCCCCAGCAGAAGCTGCGTCGACGCGTCCAGCCAGGCGATCAGGGCCTCGCGCTCCCGCGGCACTTCCAGCGCCGCGCGCGCGGCGACGGCTTCGGCCGGGGGTGCGTCGGCGGACCCCGCGCCGACGATGGCAGCCCAGAAGCGGTCTCCCCCGCCCAGGTGCTTCACCAGATCGAACAGCGTCCACCCAGGACAGGTCGGCACCTGCGCGTCGAGGCCGGGCGCGGCGGCGACCACGGCGCGGAAGGCGGTCGACCGTTCATCGATCAGTCGCAACAGGTCGGGGAAGTCAAGATTCTTTTCCACGCCGGTTGTTCTACCACCGTGCTCCGGTGATGGGACAGCGTTTTTCACCGTCGCCGTCGGCTTGCCACTGCGGACGTCCTCGTCTCCCACCGCGGCGACGGCGTTGTCGCCCGGCTCCCGGCCCGTGATGGACGGCCAGGACAGGCCGTTCAGCACGGCGTCTCCGAGCTCGCTGCCGAGTTGGCGGGTGAGCAGATATGGGTTGGCGACGGTTGCGATCGCTCAGACATGCATGTCCGGTGTGCCGCGAACTGCATACGCCGGCAGGCGGGCTTCCTTCGGGTAGGCCGGGGAGAGCGAGAGCCCGAAGCGCTGCTCGATGACGCCGAGGGTGCGCCGGTAGGCATCCGTGTAGTGCTCGGTTTCGGGGGCGCCGCGCGTCTTTGTCTTCCCATCGGGCTGCAGCACGTGCCCGCCAATGAGGTCAGGAAGCAGGAGGTCAGGCTCCCGGCCCCAGCGCCATACTTCCTCGCGCAGCCCGAAGCCACACACTTCCACGCCGTCACGAGCATGGAAAACTGTGGCCGGCGGGTGCTCTTGCATCGGCACGTAGTGGACAGCCTCGATGCCCTTTTGGGAGATCTCCGCCAAACGGTCCCCGCCGGTAGAGTCCCCGTACTCCAGAGCGAACGCCCAGCCCTCCTGCTCTCCGACGCGTACGACACCGTCACCGTCCTCGCCTGGTCGGTACCACTCACCGAGGCCCCAGGCTTCGGCGTCGGTGATCGGCTCGGTCGCGGCGTCCCGATCGCCCCCCATGCGTACCGCCAGCTCCTGCGCGGATATCCCGCGTGCGAACACCACGCTGGACATCCAGTGCTCCAGATCGACCAGCCACCGAATCCCGTCGCGCACGTCTTCGCCCCTCCCCAGAAGCAAGTGATCGTCGGGTGCACCCTATGCAGCGGCACTGACAAGGCGACCCGGCCGAGCAGCGCCAAGTGATCACGCCGTCAGCCAGGAAGCACCGGAAACGGACATGGACTTACGAACTGAAGAGGTCTGTACGGCGTCGCGCCGTGCCGCGTACAGCGCTCGCACCTGTCCGCACCATCGCCGGCCCCCTCCCCACCATGGCGTGAAGTAGGGTGACGAGCCGTACGGAGGGAGCGTGTGCGTTGCTAGGTCGGGTCACCATGGCAGATGTTGCCCAGGCGGCCGGAGTGTCCTCCGCAACCGTCTCCTACGTCATCTCGGGGAAGCGGCCGGTCGCCGAGCACACCAGGCGCGTGGTCGAGAAGGCGATCGCCGATCTGGGCTTCAGCGTGAACACGGTGGCGCGAAGTCTGCGCACCGGGCGCTCGAGCATCGTGGCATTGGTCGTGCCTGATCTCTCCAATCCCTTCTTCGCTCAGTTGGCAGCCTCCCTGCAGGAGGAACTGCGTGTTCTCGGCCTGCACGTCATGGTCTGCGACACGAAGGCCGACCGGGAGGAGGAACGCGCGTTCCTGCGGGAGGCCGTCCAGCAGAGGTTCGCGGGGGTCGTGATCACGCCGTTCCGGCTGGTGGCGAAGGACTTCCTCGTCCTGTCCGAGGCGGGCATTCCCGCGGTCGTCAGCGCTGACCTTCCCTTCGGGGACAACGACCTGGTGACGCCGGACGCGCGGGCCGCCATACGCGCGGCGCTGACCGAGGTGACGGAGGCCGGCCGGCGACACATCGCCATGGTCGCCGGCCCGCGGGACGCGACCGGCGGCGATCCTCGGCTCAATCTGCTGCGGTCCCTGGCCGCCCAGTTCGGGACCGCGCTGCCAGGTCGGCTGGTCGTGCGCGGTGAGCACACCCGGGAGGCCGGAGCGGTGGGTTTCGAGCGCCTCATGCGCATCAGACCCCGCCCCGACGCCGTTTTCTGCGCGAACGACGTCGTGGCGATCGGCGCGATGGACAAGGCGGAGGAACTGGGCATCGACATCCCGGGTGACGTGGCCTTGATCGGCCACGACGACGCCTCGTTCGCGTCGCTGGTTCGTCCTCGGCTCACGACGGTCAGATACCCGGCCGCCGACGTGGGAAAGGCCGCGGCGCGGCTCCTCATCGAGCGCCTCGACGGTCGGTCCGTGAGAAGGACCGTGCACGTCAAGGCGGAGTTCATCTCGCGCGGAACCGTCCGAACAGGACCGTGAGCCATGTGCCGCCCGGGCTCGGGCGGTGGTCGCGGTGCTCCGATTCCCCTCCGGCTCCGGATGGCGACACGACGAAGTGGCGCCGCTGCGCACCGCCTGATGCGTAATCGATTACGTCTCCCGATGCGAACACGTGACGCGTCACGGCAGATCGTCCATACGTGCAGGTCAGAGCCGTATTTCTCTCGCCTCGGCCACCTCCCGTCACATCACGGAACGGTCGCTTTACGCACCGAAGTTCGCCAGAACTGTTGACTTCTGTTGACCCCTGTTGTGAAGGTGACGCGTTCGCCTCACTCGGGCGTCACGTCCCTCGGCTCAGGGAGCACCCTCATGGCAGTTCACAAGCGCGTTTCGATCGTCAGGCGTGGCCTGATCGGTGGCATGGCTCTCACCCTCACAGCGCTGACCGCCTGCGGTGGTGGCGGCTCCGAGGACGGGTCCGGCTCGGCTGCGGGCGCAGCCTGTGAGCCGTCCTCGGGAAAGGTCACGCTCGACTACTGGTCCTGGGTGCCGGCATGCAGAAGGCCGTCGACGTCTGGAACGGCGAGAACCCCGACATCCAGGTCACGCTCAAGACCACGCCGTCCGGAAACGCGGGTACGTACCAGAACCTGTCCAACGCGCTCAAGGCCGACAAGGCTCCCGACCTCGGCCAGATCGAGTACGACTCGCTGGCCAGCTTCCGGCTCAAGGGCGGGCTGACGGACATCGCGAAGTGTGCCGGTGTCACGGAAGCCGAGCCGAAGTTCGTCGACTGGACCTGGTCCCAGGTCGACTTCGGGGCCGACGGCAAGGACGGGGTCTGGGCGGTGCCTCAGGACACCGGTCCGATGGCCCTGTTCTACCGCAAGGACATCTTCGACAAGCTCGGTCTGACCGCGCCCACGACCTGGGAGGAGTACGCCGCCGACGCCCGGAAGATCAAAGCGGCGAAGAAGGGGCAGTACATCACCCACTTCTCGCAGACCGACCCGAACTGGTTCACCGGACTGCTGTGGCAGAACAAGGCCACCATGTTCGAGCGCGACGGCGAGAACTGGAAGGTGAGCGTCGACCGACCCGAGAGCCGCCAGGTGGCCGACTACTGGCAGAAGCTCATCGACGAGAAGCTCGTCGCCACCGACCTCCAGGGCTTCTCCCCCGCGCTGTACAAGGCGTGGAACGACGACGAGGTCGTCACCTGGATCAGTGCCGCCTGGGGTTACAGCACCATCCGCGACAACGCGAAGTCGACTGCGGGCAAGTGGGCCGTCGCCCCGATGCCGCAGTGGGAGAAGGGCCGGAAGCAGGCGGGCAACTGGGGCGGTTCGACCACCGCGGTCCTGGCCGGCAGCAAGCACCCGGCCGAAGCCGCGAAGTTCGCGCTGTGGCTGAACTCCGACGCGAAGGCGCTGGAGATCCTCAACCGCGAGGGCGGTCTCTACCCGGCGGCGAAGGACGGGCTGACGATGCCGGCCCTCCAGCAGCCCGTCGACTTCTACGGCAAGCAGGAGATCTTCGACGTCTTCGCGGAGGCATCGGCCGACGTGGACACCGAGTTCACCTGGGGGCCGACCATGACCGACACCTACCGCTTCCTCAGCGACGGCACCGCGAAGGCCACCGGAGGCGGGAGCACCCTCGGGGACGTACTGAAGGACACGGACGCCCAGAGCGCGGATTCGCTGCGCAAGCAGTCCCTCAAGGTCACCGACTGACCCTGCCGCCGGTCTCCTCCCCGCCACCCCGCTCCGCCGGAACGGCCCAACCCGAAGGTCACCCGTGACGCCCACCCGCACAGTGGCGAGCAGCCGGACCCCGGTGACGGCGGCGCCCCGCCGCCGTCACACCGCTCCGCTCGCGTTCCTCGCCCCCTTCCTGATCCCGTTCGTACTGTTCACCCTCGTCCCCGTCGGCTACGCCTTCTGGCAGAGCCTGCACAAGACCGAGCGCACGGGTGGCACCTTCGGCCGCACCGAGACGGTCTTCGCCGGGTTCCAGCAGTACGCCGACGTCATGTCCGAGCCGTTCTTCATGGAAAGCCTGCTCCGCGTGGCGCTCTTCGCGCTGGTGCAGATCCCCGTGATGATCGCGCTCGCCCTCACCCTGGCCCTGCTGCTCGACTCGGCGGTCGCCCGCCTCAAGCGGTTCTTCCGGCTGGTGTACTTCGTGCCGTACGGCATTCCCGGCGTCGTCGCCGCGCTGATGTGGGCGTTCCTCTACGACCCGCGTCTGTCCCCCGTGGTCGACGTGCTCCGCTCGGTGCACCTCGACGTCGATCTTCTCGGCCCCGACGCCATCCTCTGGTCGATCGGGAACGTCGTCACCTGGACGTACACCGGCTACAACATGCTGATCATGTACGCGGCGCTGCAGGCCGTGCCCGCCGATCTCAGCGAGGCCGCGCGGGTGGACGGGGCCGGGCCGTGGACGATCGCCCTGCGTATCAAGGTGCCGGTCATCCGGCCGGCCCTCGTGCTGACCGGGGTGTTCTCGCTCATCGGCACGTTCCAGCTGTTCACCGAACCGCAGGTCTTCCGCGCCATCTCGACCAGCGTCACCAGCACGTACACGCCGAATCTGGCCGCGTACTCGCTCGCGGCGGGCGACCACTACAGCGAGGCCGCCGCGCTGTCGGTGCTGCTCGCCGTGGCCACCTTCGCGCTGTCCTTCCTGTTCCTCCGTTTCACTGCCAGGAGGCAGGGATGACCCTCCTCACCCGTACCGAGGGCGCGCACGCCCCCTCGCCGGTACGCCCTCGCCGCGCGCCGCGCCTGTCGACCGTGCCGGTGTTCGTGTTCATGGTCCTGGTCGCCGGTTACATGCTGCTGCCCGTCTACTGGCTGCTCGTCTCGGCGACCAAGAGCCAGAGCGACCTCGTCGACACGCCCGGTCTGCTCCCCGCCGAGTGGCATCTGGGCGACAACCTCAGCGCGCTCCTCACCCAGCAGGACGGCGTGTACGTGCGCTGGCTCGTCAACAGCCTGGCGTACGCCGGCGCCGGGGCGGCGGTCGGCACACTGCTCGCCGCCATGGCCGGATACGCCCTGGCCGTCTACGAGTTCAAGGGGCGGGAGGCGGTCTTCTCGGTCATTCTCGGCGGAGTCCTGGTCCCCGCCACCGCGCTCGCGCTGCCGCTGTTCCTGCTGTTCGCGGAGGTGGACGCCACCAACACGTTCTGGTCGGTGTTCCTGCCCAGCATCGTCAGCCCGTTCGGGGTCTATCTGTCCCGTATCTTCGCCGCGGCCTCCATACCCGGGGAGGTCGTCGAGGCGGCCCGTATCGACGGGGCCGGGGAGTGGACGATCTTCCGGAGCATCGCCCTGCGCATGATGTCGCCGGCGCTGGTGACGGTCCTCCTCTTCCAGTTCGTCGTCATCTGGAACAACTTCCTGCTCCCGCTGATCATGCTCCAGGACGAGCGGCTGTACCCCGTCACCCTGGGCCTGTTCACCTGGCAGTCGCAGACCAGCCGGGCACCGGAGCTCCAGACGCTGACCCTGGTCGGCGCGCTCGTCTCCGTCGTCCCCATCGTGATCACCTTCCTGCTGCTCCAGCGCTACTGGCGCGCGGGTCTCGCCGCCGGTGCGGTGAAGTCATGACCGACCCCTGGAACGCGCTCGCGGAACGTCTCGGCGGGATCGCCTACGGGGGCGACTACAACCCGGAGCAGTGGCCGCAGGACGTGTGGCACGAGGACGTACGCCTCATGCGCGAGGCCGGCGTCAACCTCGTCACCGTCGGGGTGTTCTCCTGGTCCCGGTTCGAACCCCGCCCCGGCACGTACGACTGGACCCTCCTCGACACGGTCCTCGACCTGTTGCACACCCACGGCATCGCGGTCGACCTCGCCACCCCCACCGCCGCTCCCCCGCCGTGGTTCAGCAAGGCCCACCCGACCTCGCTGCCCCGGACCGCCTCGGGCACCCGGCTCACCCACGGCAGCCGGCAGGCGTTCTGCCCCAGCAGCCCGGACTATGCCCGCGCAGCCGACGCCGTCGTCACCGCGCTGGCGACCCGGTACGCCTGCCACCCGGCCGTCGTCATGTGGCACGTCCACAACGAGTGGGGCAATCACAACGCCCTCTGCTACTGCGACGCCAGCGCCGCCGCCTTCCGCACCTGGCTGCGCGACCGGTACGGGACCCTCGACGAGCTCAACGAGCTCTGGGGCACCGACTTCTGGGGCCAGCGGTACGGCGACTGGGAGGAGATCGACCCGCCGCGCGAGACCACCGCCTTCCGTAACCCGGGCCAGGAGCTGGACTACCGCCGTTTCTCCTCCGACGCCCTGCTCGCCCGGCACCGTGCGGAAACCGCTCTGCTGCGGGAGCTGGCGCCCGGCATCCCGGTCACGACCAACCTCCTCGGCACACTGGAGAAGAAGGTGGACGGGCACTCCTTCGCCCGGCACTCCGACATCGTCTCCATCGACCACTACCTCGTCGCCGCGGACCCCTCCAACCACATCGATCTGGCGCTCAACGCCGACCTCGCCCGCGGCATGGCCGGCGGCCGCCCCTGGCTGCTGATGGAGCACTCCACCTCCGCGGTCAACTGGCAGCCCGTCAACGTTCCCAAGGGCCCGGGCGAGATGCGCCGCAACAGCCTCACCCACCTGGCGCGCGGCGCCGACGGCATCATGTTCTTCCAGTGGCGGCAGTCCCGTGCCGGAGCGGAGAAGTGGCACTCCGCGATGCTTCCGCACGGCGGCACGGCGGCCCGCACCTGGGGCGAGGTCACCGGCCTCGGCGCGGAGATCGCCGGCCTGGCCGAGGTCCGGGGCACCCGGGTGCGGGCGAGCGTGGCGCTGCTCTTCGACTGGCATGCCTGGTGGGCACTGGAGCTGGAGGCACGCCCCTCCGAGCGCCTGCGCTATCTGGACACGGTCCGGCAGTGGTACGTGGCGCTGTGGGACCTCGGCGTCACCTGCGACCTCGTGGCACCCGACGCCGATCTGACGTCCTACGCGGCCGTCGTCGCCCCCAGCCTCTATCTGGTCTCCGCCGCGGACGCCGAGGCACTGCACACCTACGTGCGCGGCGGCGGTCACGCCGTGTTCGGCCCGTTCAGCGGCGCCGTGGACGCCTACGACCGGATGCACCCCGGGGCCCACCCCGGCGCGTTCCGCGACCTCCTGGGCCTCGTCGTCGACGAGTACATCCCCCTGCGGGAGGACGAGTCGGTGCTGCTGTCCGACGGCTCCCGCGCACGGCTGTGGACCGAGCGTGTCGAGTCGCGCGGCTGCACCGTCCGGCTGCGGTTCGCGGACGGCCCCGACGGCGGCCCCGTCCCCGGCGGTCCCGCGGTGACCCGGAACTCCTACGGTGACGGCGCCGGCTGGTACGCGGCCGCCACGCTGCCGGCGCCCGCCCTGCGCGACCTTATCGACGCCGTGTGCCGGGAAGCCGGAGCGGCCCCCGCGGCGTCCGTACCCGCCGGGGTCGAAGCGGTACGCCGAGCGGCTGACGACCGCTCGTACCTCTTCCTCATCAACCACACGGGTGAGGATGTGAGCGTGCCTCTCGACGGCCGTACACGACTCGACGGCTCGGTGCCGCCGGGGCCCGTGGTCGTCCCGGCAGGAGATGTCGTCGTCCTGCGGGAAGGCGGCACCGCAGAGCAACCCGCCCGTCCACACCGCGAGGAAGACCGCTGATGCCCCACATCGAGATCGACCGCCCGTCGGGGACCGTGCTGCTCCGCGCCTCCGACACCAGCTACGTCCTGCGGGTCGACACGGCGACCGGGACCGTGCGCACGCTCCACTGGGGGGCCTCCCTCTCCCTCGACGACGCCCGCTCGCTGCTGGAGCCGGACCCCGCTACGGACAGTTTCCGCAGCCCCCTGGACGGCACGGAGGAACTGGCGGTCGACGGACAGGTGCGGTTCGCCCCGCCCGCACTCGATGTGCGGTACGGGGACGGGACCAGCGCGGTCGAGCCCGTCGTGGACGGCTACGACGTCCGGCGGGACGGCGACAGCTCGGAGCTGTCCGTCAGGCTCCGCGACCACGGCCGCCCGCTCGCGTGGACGCTGCACTACCGCGTCCGGCAGGACTGCCCGGTGATCGAACGCTGGACCGTGTTCCGGCACACGGGCCCCGGGCCGGCGGAGCCCGGCGAGGAGCCGGCGCTCTCGCTCGTACGGCATTCGGCCGCCCAGTGGAATCTGCCGGTCCTGCCCGCGTACCGGATGAGTTCCGTGCACGGGCAGTGGGCGGGCGAGTTCCAGCTGCGGCGGACCCCGCTCGCCGTAGGCGAGACGACGGTCAGCAGCCGGCGTGGTCACACGGGTCACCAGAGCAACCCCTGGCTCGCCCTCGACGCCGGGGACGCCACCGAGGAGACGGGCGAGGTCTGGACGGTCGCCCTCGCCACCGCGGGAAGCTGGCGGATGACGGCGGTGCGGTCCGCGGAGGGCCGGTGCGGGGTGCTGGGCGGCAGCGGTCACGAGGGCGTGGAGATCACCCTCGCGCCCGGCGCGAGCTGGACCACTCCCGTGAGCACCGGCCTGTACGCGCCAGGGGGGTTCGGCGGAGCGTCCCGGGCGTACCACTCCTACGTACGGCGATACGTGCTGCCCGCCCCCGACGAACCACGCCCCGTGCTCTACAACTCCTGGGAGGCGACGGCCTTCGACGTCACCTTCGACGGGCAGCGGGAACTGGCGGACCTGGCCGCGCGCGTCGGGGCCGAGCTGTTCGTGGTCGACGACGGATGGTTCGGGGCCCGCGACAGCGACCGCGCGGGTCTCGGCGACTGGACCCCTCGGCCGGGCGCCTTCCCCGACGGGCTGCGCCCGCTCGCCGACCACGTCCACGGGCTGGGCATGCGGTTCGGGCTGTGGGTGGAGCCGGAGATGGTCAATCCCGACAGCGATCTGTTCCGCGCGCACCCGGAGTGGGTGCTGCACCTGCCCGACCGCACCGCCCACACCCTGCGCAACCAGCTGGTGCTCGACTTCTCGCGGCCCGAGGTGACGGACTGGGCGCTCACCTGGCTGCTGCGCACCGTCGACGCGTTCGCTGTGGACTTCCTCAAGTGGGACTTCAACCGGTCGTTCACGGAGGCGGGTTCCGCCGGTCGCCACCCCGACGGACGCAGGGTGTTCGTCGGGCACGCCCTCGGGGCGCACGAGGTCATGGACCGGCTGCGGGCCGCGCGGCCGGCGCTGCGGATCGAGACCTGCTCGGGCGGCGGCGGACGCGTCGACCTGGCGAGCCTGGCACGCACCGATCAGGCGTGGACGTCGGACAACACGGACGCGGTCGACCGGCTGGGCATCCAGTACGGCTTCTCGCAGCTCTATCCCGCGCAGGTGATGGGCGCCTGGGTGACGGACAGCCCGAACCCGATCACCCTGCGGACCGTGCCCCTCCGCTTCCGCCTGCACAGCGCGATGGCCGGGGCGCTCGGTATCGGCGGCGACCTGACGCGCTGGCCGGAGGCGGAACTGGACGAGACGGCGGCGTACGTAGCCCTGTACAAGACGGTGCGGTCCACCGTCCAGACCGGCCGGCAGTACAGGCTGGGCTCCCCGGCGGACAGTTCCCACGCCGTGCAGTACGTGGCGCGCGACGGCGACGAGTCCGTGGTCTTCCAGTGGCGGGCAGGGCCCGAGGAACGCGCGGCGTTGCCCCGCCTGCGGCTGCGCGGCCTTGTTCCCGAGGCCGTGTACCGCGTCGACGACGACAGCGAGATCACGCGTGCGGGCACCGTGCGCAGCGGTGCCGCGCTGATGGCGCACGGACTGTCGGCTCAGCTCCCGCGGGGCGGTTACGCGAGCAGGATGCTGACGCTGCGCCGGGAAGGGTGACATCGCGGACAGCGGCAGTTCCACCATGGAGCAGGCAGTCGGTCTGCGACCGGCAGCCCTGCCCCGGCATACCCGGCTCATGGCGTCGGCTGTCGGTCAGTGGAGGATGAGTCGCCAACGCTCGGCCCACAGCAGCCGCTGACCGTCCTGGACGCGTACCTGGACACGGTCTTCTTCCACCTGCCGAACGGTGCCGTAGAGCGTGGCGCCGGGGAGATCCACCCTGACGACGTCGTGGACCTCCAGATCGCCCTCGACCGGCCGGTTCCACATGTGCGTGCACTGCTCGCAGAGGTAGCCGACCACATCGCGCCCCTCGACCGTCATCGGGGAGCCCGGACGGACCGCTTCGACGAGGCACCGGGGACATGGGTCAGCGGTGTGCGGTCCTACTGATCGGGACATGACCCGATCCTGCTGCACGGCCGTGCGGCACGGCAACCTCGGATCAGCCGGCATCAACGGCAGCAGGAACAGACATCGACCGACGAACGTCCCTCCGAGAAGTCGAGCGGTACACGCCGATCGTTTTGGCAGGGGAAGGAACAGCGGCCCGCCGTCGCCGTCACCGCTGCCCTTTTGTCTCTACGTCCGGCCGTCGTCAAAAGGGACGCTCGCTCTGGCGCGGTATCGATCCCTGCGCCCCCACCTACCGAAGAGGGACGGCGATGTCCGACCACACCGAAAGCGTCTACCGCGTCGTGCTCAACGACGAGGAGCAGTACTCGATCTGGCAGGCCGACCGCGAACTGCCCGCGGGCTGGCGGGCCGAAGGGACCGAGGGCACCAAGCAGGAGTGCCTGGAGCACATCGGCCGGGTGTGGACGGACATGCGTCCCGCCAGTCTGCGCCGCCGGATGGAGAGCGATGCCGCCGGGGCGGCGGGCGGTCAGGGCGGACGACAGAGCATCCCGGTCTGATCCGCCTACCGACACCGAGGGGAAACCCGGCGATGAACTCCGTCTCCCAGCCGAGATACAGGCCGGCGCCCGTAGCGCGGGCGGACCAGGAAGCCATACCACCCGACGCCACCGATCCGTCCGGACCCGCGCCCACCGCGTACGGCGCTGACCGCACCGGGGCACTGTCCGCCGTCGGCGGGACACCTCTGGTGGAATTGACCCGGCTGCTGCCCGGTGCCCGGTTCCGGGTCTGGGCCAAGCTGGAGTCGGTCAGTCCCGGCGGCAGCATCAAGGACCGGTCCGCCTACACCATGCTGAGCCACGCGGTCGCCACCGGCGCGGTGGTGCCCGGCACCGGCACCGTGGTCGAGTCCAGCTCCGGAAACCTCGGTGTCGGCATGGCGCAGATGTGCCGTGCCATGGATCTCAGGTTCATCTGTGTGGTGGACCCGCGGACCAATCCGCAGAACATCGCGATCATGCGAGCGCTCGGTGCCGAGGTGCACACCGTCGACGAAGGCGACCCCGTCACCGGTGAGTTCCAGCCGGTGCGGATCGCGCGGGTGCGGGAGCTGGTCGCGGCGGTGCCCGGGGCGTACTGGCCCAACCAGTACGCCAACCCCCGCAACGCCTGGGCACACCGGATCACCATGACGGAGATCGTGGAGGACCTGGGCCAGGCACCCGACTACCTGTTCTGCACGATCAGCTCCTCCGGCACCCTGCGTGGCTGCGGTGACCTGATCCGCGACCACCGGCTTCCCACCCGGGTGATCACCGTGGACGCCGAGGGCAGTGCGATCTTCCGGCCGCCGACCGCTCGCCGGCTGATCCCCGGTCATGGTGCGGCAGTGCGCCCACCGCTCTACCGGGGCGGTCTCGCCGACGAGGTGGTGCACGTCAGCGATCTGGACAGCCTGGTGGGCTGCCGCCGCCTGGCGCTACGCGAGGGGCTGCTGCTGGGCGGCTCGTCAGGCGCGGTGGCCACGGCCCTGGAACGGCTGAGCGGACGCATTCCGGACGGCTCCTCGTGCGTGCTGCTGATGCCGGACCGCGGCGAACGCTATCTGAACACGATCTACGACGACGGGTGGGTGAAGGCTCAGTTCGGCGAGGTCACCCACCTGTGGAAGGACGAGGTGGCCGACGTGGCCGACACCAGCGAGATGACCGAGGTGGCACCGTGCTGACGCTCGGCAACGGAGACGTCCGGCGGCTTCTGGACGGCAGGGAGCGGGAGGTGCTGGACGCTGTACGGGAGGCGTATCTGCGCCATGCCGACGAGGAGACGTCGCTGCCCCACTCGGTGTTCCTCCGCTTCCCGGACGACACCCGCAACCGGATCATCGGGCTGCCGGCCTATCTGGGCGGGCCGGAGCCCCTGGCCGGAATGAAGTGGATCGCCTCCTTCCCCGGCAATGTCGCCGACGGCCTGGAGCGCGCCTCCGCCGCGATCATCGTCAACTCCACGCGTACCGGACAGCCGGTGGCTCTGGTCGAGGGCTCCACCATCTCAGCCCGGCGCACTGCGGCGAGCGCCGCGCTCGCCGCCGCCAGCCTCCCGGCCGAGGGCGGTCAGGAGACCGGTGTCGCGCTGATCGGCTGCGGTGTGATCAACTTCGAGGTTCTTCGCTTCCTGTTGGTGGTACGGCCCGAGCTGACCGACGTCACCGTCTTCGATCTGGACGCCGGCCGGGCAGAGGAGTTCCGGGAGCGCTGCGCCTCGGAGTTCGGCGGGGCCGGACGAGTCGTGCGTGTGGCGGACAGCGCCGAGGAAGCGCTGGGCACGCACCGGCTGGTGAGCCTGGCGACCACGGCCACCGTGCCGCACCTGGACCTGCGCGCGTGTCGTCCCGGCACCCTGGTACTGCACGTCTCGCTGCGGGACGTCACGGTGGAAGGCGTGCTGGACGCGGTGAACGTGGTGGACGACCCCGACCACGTCTGCCGGGCCGCCACCTCCGTGCACCTGGCGGAGACCCGGTCGGGCAGCCGGTCCTTCATCGACAGCACCCTCGGGGAGCTCCTGCGGAAGACGGACGCGGGCCACCGCGACCCGCGACGCATCACGCTGTTCTCGCCGTTCGGACTCGGTGTGCTGGACCTGGCGCTGGCCGGGCTGGTGCTCCGCCGGGCCCGTGCAGCGGGTGTGGGCACCGAGATCACCGGCTTCCTGCCGGAGCCCCGGGCGACCGGTTCCGGCTGAGCGGGCAGCCCTTCTCGTCCGGTGCCCCAGGTGGGGCGCCGGACGAGAAGATCTATGGGGAACGGCCCCCCATATTTCGCCTGCGCGTCCCCACCTCGGTCCGAAAACCGCTCCCGGGCAGGTCAGCACGGGGTTGGAGGACCGGTCGGACGAGAGCGGCCTGGAAGGGGAACAACCGGTTCTGCCCGACGCGTCCGCCCGGGCGTAGGGCGGCGAAGACTCCGGTGGACGGGCAGGGGGCGGGGTACGGCACAAATCTGGGTGCCGCGCACCGATGTCCCGCGTGGCCGCGGCCACGATGCTCGGTGGTGCCGGCGAGAGCCGGCACGAACCGAGGAGGATCCATGAGGAATCCGGTGCGGGTGAGCGTCATCGCTCTGGACCCGGTGCTGGAGGCCGGCACTCTGAGCGCGCTGGACGGCTTCGCGGAGGTACGGCCTGTCGTCGGGGAGCAACGGCCCGATGTGACGGTGGTCGTGGTCGACCGGGTGGCCGAACCGGTCTTGGACCTGCTGCGTCGCACCCGGGCCGCCGAGCACCGTCCGGAGGTCGTCCTGGTCGCCACCGAACTGGGCCCGGTGGAGGCACTGCACGCCATCGCCACAGGGGCCCGGGGCCTGCTGCGCCGCCGTGAGACCAGTGGTCCGCGCCTGGCCCACGCCGTCCTGGCCGCGGCCGGCGGTGACTGCGCGGTGCCGCCCGATCTGCTGGACGGGCTCCTGGAGCAGCGCGCGGAGGGCGCCGACCCGGGCGTCGCCGACTCCTGGGGTGCCGCGGGGCTCAGCGAAAGGGAGCGCGCGGTGTTGCGGCTGGTCGCCGACGGACATGAGACCAGCGCGATAGCGGACGAACTCTGCTATTCGGTGCGGACGGTGACCACGGTCCTGCACAACGTGACGCAGCGGTTCCGGCTGAAGAACCGCGCCCACGCGGTCGCCTACGTGCTGCGGGCGGGTCTGCTGTGAGCCCCGCGAGACTGCCCGGCCACCACGTCCCGGGGATCCCCGCGTCCTACGGCCCCGCACCGGTACGCGTCCATGTGCGCGCCGCCAACGACGGCCTGCGCCGGTCCTGGCACCAGCGGCTCACCAGGGCCGGTATCCCGCTCGCGGAGGACTCGCAGCCGGGCCCCGGGGTCGTGCTGCTGGCCGCCGGCCGCACCGTGGACGAGGCGGTGGATTCCTGCTCGCCTCCGGACGACCCGGACCGCCGAGGGTTTCTGGTGGCAGCCCAGTTGGTCTCCCCCGACAGCGTGCTGCGCGCCGTGCGGGTGGGGGCCCGGACCATCCTGCGCACCGCCGACGCCCACCCGGAGCAGCTGGTGGCCGCCGTGCACTCCGCGCACCACGGTGACGGCCGGGTGCCCTACGGCGTCCTGGTACGTCTGCTGGGCACCGCACAGCGGCCCGTGGCGCCGGCCCCCGGCGTCCCCCGTGCGCAGCAGGCGGTTGCTCCGCTCACGCCGCGCCAGACCGTGGTACTCACCCTGGTCGCCGAGGGCCATGGCAACGCGGTGATCGCCCGAGCGCTGTCCTGCTCGGAGCACACCGTCAAGAACGTCATCTACGAGCTGATGGCCCGGCTCCAGGTGCGCAACCGCGCTCACGCGGTGGCACGCGCCGTGCGGGCCGGTCTCATCTGACCGGCCCGCGCCTCCGCCCGGTGGCCTGAGGAAGGGCGCCGGGCCGGCGCCCTTCCCGGGTCCTCGGGCCGGTTCTCAGTTCCCGGGACGGAGGAGGTCGCCCCGGACGGTGCCGCTGCCCGGTACCGGCTCGGCAAGGTCCGAACCGGTCAGCGACACCTGCCGGTTGTGCTGGTCCACATGGACCACGCAGGGCACGAGCGCCTTGGCCTCGGCGTCCGCCACGGAGGCGTACGAGATGATGATGACGAGATCGCCCGGCTGCACCAGGCGGGCCGCCGCTCCGTTGATCCCGATGACGCCGCTGCCGCGTTCCCCGGAGATCACATAGGTCTCCAGCCGGGCGCCGTTCGTGATGTCGACGATCTGGACCTGCTCGCCGGGGAGCAGGTCGGCGGCGTCCATCAGGTCCTCGTCGATCGTCAGCGATCCGACGTAGTGCAGATCGGCCTGGGTGACGGTGGCACGGTGGATCTTGGACTTGAACATGGTGCGGAACATGGCGTGGTCTCCTGCGTGTGTCGGGCGGGGGCGGGGATGGGGGCGGTCGTCTCAGTGTGAGTCGGCGGCGGTCGTGGGGACCGCCCGGGACTCGGCGGGGGCCGGACCTGCCGGGTCGTTGATCGCGGTCATGGTCGCCCGGCGTACCGGGCGGGCAAGGGTGGCGGCCAGCGCCATCAGCACCATCCACCCGGCCAGGACCGTCGCCGCGGCCCGTACCCCGAAGGCGTCCAGGAGCAGGCCGCCGACGAGGGCGCCCAGCGGCAGGGCGCCGTTGGCCAGCAGGCTGGATGCGCTGAGCACCCGGCCTCGCAGATCGTCGGGGGTGACGGTCAGCTGGTAGCTGCCCACCGCCACGTTCCAGATGGGTCCGACGAACCACATGGCGGTGTAGGCGATCGCTGCAGGCCAGAGCCCGCCGCTGAAGGCCAGCACGCACATCAGCAGCGCCCAGACCCAGTTGGCGCCGATGACCAGGGCGTTCAGCCTCAGGGTGCGTCCGAACCAGCCTGCGACCAGGGAACCGAGCATGCCGCAGCCGCCGGCCACGCCGATGAGCAGGCCGATCGCGGCCGGGCCGGCGCCCTCCTCGGCGAGCAGCACGATCATCACCAGGAAGAGGGCGCGGAAGAGCAGGTTGCTGCCGGCCACCAGGAGCGCGGTGGTCCGCAGCAGGGGCCGCCGCCACAGCCAGGTGAGCCCTTCGGCCATCCGGCCCGCCTGCCGCAGGGCGCGGTCACGACGGCTGCCCGTCGCGGCGTCGCCGCCCGGGCCGTTCCCGGCCGGCGCGGGTTCGCCGGGACGTGCCGCCTGGAATTCCTTCCGGATGCCCAGCAGCGTCGCCAGCGACACCAGATAGGCCAAGGTCTCCAGCACGAACGGCACCGCCCGGCCGAGGCCGAACAGGATGCCGCCCAACGGGGTCCCGATCATGGTGGCGGCCCGGCCGCGCGCCTCGTTCCCCGCGAGTGCCGCCGACAGCTGGCTGCGGTGCACCACGTTGGGCACCGCCGCGGTGGAGGCGAGGCCGTTGAGCACCGTGAGGGTGCCCTCCACGAAGCCGACCACCATCACGTGCGCCAGCCGCAGTTCACCGGCGAGCAGCGCCAGCACCACCGTGGCCGCGCCGGCCGCCCGCAGCCCGTCGCACCAGATCATCACCCGTCTGCGGTTCCAGCTGTCGACCAGGACCCCGGCCGGAAGCTGGAAGAGCAGGGCGGGCAGCAGGACGACGAAGCCGACCACCCCGGCGGCGGAAGGCGAGCCCGTCACCGCGAGCACCAGCAGCGGATAGGCCACCGTGGAGGCCGTGGAGCCGATGATCGCCACCGCCGAACCGCTCCACAACAACATGAAATCCCGGTTGCGCCGCAGTGGCGGCGGCGCGGGAACGACACCCGCGTCCTCGGCGACCCTGCTCATGGACATGCTCTCCACTCAGACATGGGGAATCCTTTCGACAACCGCACACGATGCCCGGCACACCGGTTGGACGGCCGAGCGCACGGTGCCGCCAGCGTGCCCGGCGAGCGACGGGCGGCCCAGGGAAGGACGCGCAGAAAGGCGCGCACCTGCCGTGCCGACGACTCCGCCGGATGTTCTCTGCCCGACGGGGAGTGGTGCGCCGACCCTGACGGGTATGACTGCGAACCCTTCAGCGCTGTTCGCGCCGGCGGCCGGCGGGCCTCGGGCGTCCGGACAGACGCTGCCCCATCTGATGACCGCCGCAACCGGCAAGGACTCCCCGGCCGACCAGCTGACCGCCGCCCGCCAGGAGATCCGCGCCCGGCTGCGCGAGCACGGCGCCGTCCTGCTGCGCGGCTTCGGCCACGACGGGGTGGACGGCTTCGAGCAGACGGTCCGCACCATCGGTGGCGAGCCGCTGACGTACGCCGAGCGCTCCTCTCCCCGGTCCACCATCAAGGGCCAGGTGTACACCTCGACCGACTATCCGCCTTCGGAGGAGATCTTCCTGCACAACGAGAACTCCTACCAGGCCACCTGGCCGCTGACCCTGTTCTTCTCCTGCGTGACCCCGCCCGACACTCTCGGCTCCACCCCGCTCGCCGACACCCGGCGGGTGCTGGCCGCCATCGCCCCGGAGGTCCGGGAGGAGTTCGCCGCCCGCGGCTGGATGGTGGTGCGCAACTTCACGGACGGATTCGGCGTCCCGTGGCAGCACGCCTTCAACACCGAGGACCGGGCCCAGGTGGAGGCCTACTGCGCGCGCAACGGGGTCGTCGCCGAGTGGACCGCCGGAGGCCTGCGGACGCGCGCCCGCCGCGAGGCGGTGCATCACCACCCGGTGACCGGGGAGCGGGTGTGGTTCAACCACCTGACGTTCTTCCATGTCACCACGCTGGGGCCCGATCTCTGCGCCGCGCTGCGGGAGATGTACGACGAGCCGGACCTGCCGACCAACACGTACTACGGCGACGGCGCCCCGGTCCCGGACGAGGTGGTGAGCCATCTGAGGGACTGCTACCGCGCCGAACAGCGGCGCTTCGACTGGCAGCAGGGAGACGTGCTGGTCGTGGACAACATGCTCGCCGCGCACGCCCGGGAGCCGTTCACCGGCCCTCGGAAGATCGCCGTCGCCATGGCCGAGCCCTCCAGCGGACCGGTCGAGCGGGGCTGACCCTCCGTCCGTTCCCGTATACCTACCGCCCCATCACCACATGCCCAGGGAGACACGACCGATGGCACCCGTCGACGGCGGATATCCGCTGTCCTTCGCACAGGAACAGCTCTGGTTGCTCGACCAGCTCAGGTCGGGTGACGCCGCCGAGTACCTGATGCACGAGACCTTCAGAATCCGGGGACCGCTGGACACGGGGGCGCTGACCGCCGCGCTCACGGAGACAGCCGCCCGGCACGAGGTACTGCGCACCCGGTACGCCGACGAGGACGGCGTCGCCGTCCAGGTCATCGACGAACCCGAGCCGGTGAAACCTGAGTTCGCCGATCTCGGTGATGTCCCCGCCGACCGGCGCGAGCAGAGCCTGCGGGAGTTCGGCGCGAGCTGGGCCGGCACGCCGATCGACCTGCGCCGGGACCATTCCTGGCGGGTGGCCGTGGTCCGTCTGGCACCGGAGGACTGGGCCCTGCTGCTCACCTTTCACCACATCGCCTTCGACGGCTGGTCCTGGGGCCTTCTCGCCGACGAACTGCGCGAGCTGTACGGCGTGTTCGCCTCCGACCGCGATCCGACGCCGGAACCCCTGGAGCCCGTGGAGCTCCAGTACGCCGACTACGCGGAATGGCAGCGCGAGTGGTGGTCGGCGCAGCCGGAACTGATGGATCAACAACTCCGTTACTGGAGGCAGCAGCTGTCGGGAGCGGTGCCTCTGGAGCTGCCCACCGACCGTCCGCGTCCGCCGCGTTGGGACGCCTCGGGGGACACGGTGGCGTTCACCGTGCCGGCATCGCTGGCGACCCGTTTCTCCGCGCTCGCCAAGGAGCAGGGAACCACCGTCTTCATGGCCGGGCTGGCCGCCTACCAGCTGCTTCTCGCCCGCTATTCCGGCGCGGAGGACATCGCGGTCGGGGTCTCCCTCGCCAACCGGGACGACGCCCGGCTCGAGCGGCTGATCGGTCTGTTCCTGAACACGGTCGTGCTGCGTACGGATCTGGGTGGCGCACCGGACTTCCGGGAGCTGCTGTCCCGGGTGAAGCACACCACCCTGGACGCCTACAGCCATCAGGAGGTGCCCTTCGAGCGGGTGGTCGCGGCCCTCGCCCCCGAACGGGACGCGGGCCGCAACCCGGTCTTCCAGGCGGGGTTCGCCCTGCACAACGCGCACCGCCGCCCGTTCGCACTGCCGGGCATGCGGGTCACCCGGGTGGACGGCGGAACGCGCAGCTCCGCCTTCGACCTCTCCCTGCATCTGACGGAGCGTCCGGACGGTTCCATGGGAGGGGAGTTCATCTACCCCACCGCGCTCTTCGACCGGGACCGGATCGAGCGGATGGCGGAGAACTTCCTGTATCTGCTCGATCAGGCGGTCACCACGCCCGGCACCCCGGTGGAGCGGCTGGAGCTCACGGCCCCGGCGGAGCGCGCCACGCTCACCACGTGGGGTCAGGGCACGCCCCGCCCGGCCGGGGAGGACAGATCCGGCCACGGCCTGGTCCGGCTGGTGCTCGACCGGGCGGCCGCCACTCCTCGGGCGACGGCCGTCGCCGACGACGGCGGCCACCTGGACTACGCCGGGCTGGCCGAGCGCGTGACACAGCTGGCAGGACGGCTGCACACCGAGGGCGTACGCCCCGGCGACCCTGTCGCGGTCAGCCTGCACCGCGGCCCTGAGCTGGTGACCGCGATCCTGGCCGTGCTGGCCGTCGGCGGCGTCCATGTACCGCTGGCGCCGGATCTCCCGGACGTCCGGCGGGACTTCCTCCTGACGGACTCCGGGGCGGAACTGGTGCTCACGGAGGAGGCGCTGCGCGACCTCTTCCGGGACAGCCCCCGGGTACGGGCGCTGGACGGTGAGTGGTCCGCCGCCAGGACGGCCCCGGGCGGGCCGCCGGAAACCCTCCCCTACCCGGCGGGCCCGGACGACGCGGCCTGCCTCGTGTACACCTCCGGTTCCACCGGCACCCCCAAGGGAGTGGTGGTCACGCACGGCGGGCTGCGCAACCGGGTGCTGTGGTCGGTGGAGGCGTACGCGATGACCGCCGCCGACCGGCTGCTTCAGAAGACGACCATCGGCTTCGACGCGTCCCTGTGGGAGTTCCTCTCCCCGTTGGTCTCCGGCGGCACCGTGGTGATGGCCCCGGCGGACGCGCACCGGGACCCGTCCGTGATGGCCGCCGCCATGGCCCGCCACCGCGTCACCCTGCTCCAGTTGGTGCCCTCCGTGCTGCGCCTGCTGGTCCAGGAGCCGGCACTCTCCGATTGCACGGCGCTGCGGCTGGTCAGTTCGGCCGGCGAGCCGCTGACCACCGAACTGTGCGAGCGGCTGCGGGCCGTGGTGCCCGGGGTGGAGATCTCCAACACCTACGGCCCCACCGAGTGCTCCATAGACTCGACCGCCCACCGCTGGACGGGCGAGGGACTGCCCGGTTCCGGCACGGTGTCCATCGGCGCTCCGCTGCCCGGCGTCGGCGTCTCCGTGGTGGACCGGGCCGACGTGCTGGTACCGGTCGGTGTGCCGGGGGAGCTGTGCGTACGGGGTGCGGGGCTGGCACGCGGCTACCGGGGCCGCCCCGGACAGACCGCCGAGCGTTTCGGCGTGGATCCGTACGCCGCCGTTCCCGGCGGACGCTGGTACCGCACGGGTGACCTGGTGCGCTGGCGGACCGACGGCACCCTGGAGTTCCTGGGCCGGACCGACGACCAGGTGAAGATCCATGGTGTCCGGGTCGAACCGGCCGAGATCGAAGCCCTGCTGCTGACGCACCCCGGGGCCGCCGCGTCAGCGGTCGTCGCCCGGGTCGGTGCCCACGGTGAACGGGAGCTGACCGCCTACGCGGTCCCCTCCGCCCCCGGGGGCGCCGACGCGCGGTTGCGGGCGGAACTGCTGGCGCACCTCGCCGCACGGCTGCCCGCCGCGGTCGTGCCGTCCCGGCTGGTGCTCCTGGACGCCCTGCCGCTGACCGCGAGCGGCAAGGTGGACCGGCGTGCGCTGCCCGGGCCCGAGGAGGCCGCGCAGCCGCCGGCCGCGACGGCGACGGACCGTACCGCACCGCGTACGGCGACCGAGCGTGCCGTCACCGAGGCCATGGCCGCGGTCCTGGAGGTCCCCGAGCCGGGACCGGACGACGACTTCTTCGCGCTCGGCGGCCACTCGCTGCTCGCCATCCGGCTGGTCCTCGGGCTGCGCCGTGCCTTCGGCATCGAGATGACGGTGGCCGAGCTCTTCGCCGACCGCACCCCCGCCGCCCTCGCCGCCCGCATCGACCGGGCCGTCGGAGCCGCCGATGCGGCGGAGGCCGCTCAGGACCGTGACGGCGCCGGCATCGTCCCCGTGCCCCGGGACGGCGAGCTGCCGCTCTCCTTCGGCCAGCGGCGCATGTGGTTCCTGGACCGGCTGGAGCCGGGCAGCGAGGAGTATCTGATCCCGCTGGCACTGCGGCTGCGCGGGCCGCTGGACACCGCCGCCTTCAGAGGCGCTCTGGACGAGGTGGCCCGGGTGCACGAGGTGCTGCGCACCCGGTACGCCGACCGGGACGGCGACCCGGTGCAGCTCGTCGACCCGCCGGGGCCGGTGGCGTTCCGGCTGGTGGACCTCACCGGCACGGGCGACGGTACGAAGGACCTGGCCGCCCGCGCTCGGGAGCTGCTGGAGGAGGCGCTGTGCGCCCCCTTCGACCTCTCGGCCGAACACCCGTTGCGGGTCAGCGTGATCCGCGCCGCCCCCGAGGACCACTGGGTGGCGCTGGCCGCCCATCACATCGCCTTCGACGCCTGGTCGACCAAGGTGTTCCTGCGTGACCTGGACACCGCCTACACCGCCCTCGCCGCCGGCCGGCCGACGCCGCTGCGCCCCGGCCCGGTCCAGTACGCGGACTTCGCCGCCTGGCAGCGGGGCCGGGAGGACGGCCCGGAGAACGGCCGCCACCTCGAGCACTGGCTGGAGCGCCTGGACGGTCTCACCCCGGTCGAGCTGCCCTCCGACCGGCCCCGCACGGCGACCCGCGACGCCGCCGGTGACACCGTCGTCGTCGATGTGCCCGAGTCCGTCGCCCGGGCGGTCACCGAGCTGGCCAACCGGCACGGCGCGACCCCGTTCATGACCCTGCTCGGCGCGTTCCAGGTGCTGCTGCACCGCTACACCGGGCGCACCGACATCGCGGTGGGCGTCCCGGTGGCCGCCCGTACCCGGGAGGAGACGGAGGGGCTGCTCGGCCTCTTCGTCAACAGCCTGGTGATCCGCACCGATCTGGGCGGCGACCCCGCCTTCTCCGGGCTGCTGGCGCGGGTGAAGGAGGTCTGCCTGGAGGCGTTCGCGCACCAGGACGTACCGTTCGAGCAGCTCGTGGAAGAGCTGGGAACGGAACGCGATCTCTCGCGCAACCCGCTGTTCCAGGTGATGTTCGAGCACCAGCACATGGGCGGGCTGACCACCACCCTGGGCGGACTGCGCGCCGAGCCGCTCAAGGCGGGCCCCCGGACCGCCAAGTTCGACCTCACCCTGACCGTGAAGGAGCGCCCGGACGGGCGGATGCACTGCTGGTTCGAGTACGCCAGCGCCCTGTTCGACCGTGCCACGGTGGAGCGGATGTCCGCCCACTACCTGCGGCTGCTGGAGTCCGTGACAGCCGCGCCGGACACCGCTGTGGCGGCTCTGGAGCTGATGCCCGAAGCCGAACGGAGGCAGCTGCTCGGCAGCTGGCCCGACCCGTACGCCGCCCGGCTGCCGGAGATCGTCCCTGAGGCCGAACGCGACCTGACCGTGCCGGAGCTGTTCGTCCGACAGGCCGCCCGCACCCCGGACGCCACCGCCCTCGTCTTCGGTGCGGAGCAGCTGGACTACGCCGCTCTGGAGGCGCGGTCCGCACGGTTCGCCCGGCGGCTGCGGGCGCTGGGCGCCGGTCCCGAAACCGTGGTCGCCTCGTGCCAGGAACGCGGCATCGACGCCGTGGTGACCCTGCTCGGTGTGCTGCGGGCGGGCGCCGTCTACGTACCGCTCGACCCCCGGCATCCGCGACGGCGTCTCTCCCGGACCGTCGAGGACTCCGGGGCGCGGTTCGTGGTCACCACCACCGAGCACGCGGACTCCCTCACCGGCGACGGCCACCAGGTGCTCACGGTGGACGCCCTCGACGGCGCCGCGGACCCCGCGGAAGCGCTGCCGGACGTCCCGGCGGCCCCGGAGAATCTGGCTTACATGATCTACACCTCGGGCTCCACCGGGCGCCCCAAGGGCGTGATGATCGACCACCGCGCCTACGCCCACCACTGCCGGATCGCTGCCGACGCCTACGGCATCGGCCCCGGCGAACGCGTGGTGCAGCTCTCCTCGCTGACCTTCGACGTCTCGATGGAGCAGATCGCGGCTCCGTTGCTGACCGGTGCCGCCGTGGTGATCGCCGATCCGCTCTTCTGGAGCCCGGCCGAACTCCCCGCCCGCCTCGCCGAACACGGCGTCACGGTCATGGAGACCACCCCGGCCTACTACCGGGAGGTGATGACCTACGACACGAGCGTGCTCACCGGGCTGAAACTGATCAACCTCAGCAGCGACGTGGTCACCGTCGCCGACGCGCGGCAGTGGTCCGCGAGCGGGCTGCCCGGCCGGTTCGTCTGCTGCTACGGCCCCACCGAGGCCACTGTCACCTGCCTGCTGCACACCGGGGCGGCCGGTCACGACGGGGAGCGGGGCACCGCGTCCATGCCGCTGGGCCGCCCGTTCGCCGGCACCGGGGCCTACGTCCTGGACGCCCGTCTGCGTCCCGTCCCGGTCGGCGTCCCCGGCGAACTCTGCGTCGGCGGCGTCCGGCTGGCCCGCGGTTACCACGGGCGCCCCGAGCTGACCGCCGGACAGTTCGTGCCCGACCCGTTCGGCGGGGCGGGCGAGCGGCTGTACCGGACCGGCGACCTGGTGCGGTACCGGCCGGACGGCACCCTGGAGTTCCTGGGCCGGATCGACCAGCAGGTGAAGGTCCGCGGGCTGCGCATCGAGCTCGGCGAGATCGAGGCAGCCCTGACCGGACATCCCGGCGTCGGCGCGGCGGCCGTGACCGCACCCGAGATCACCCCGGGCGATCGGCAGCTGGCCGCCTACGTGACCGGCCGGGACGACTCCCCCGCCCCGGATCCGGACGTGCTGCGCGACTATCTGCGCGAGCGGCTGCCCGACTACATGGTCCCCGCCCTGTGGACCGCCCTGGACACCCTGCCGATGACGTCGAGCCAGAAGATCGACCGCAAGTCGCTGCCCGCACCGGCCACCCGCACCGAACGCGCCTTCGTGTCGCCCCGGGACCCGGCCGAGGAGACGGTCGCCGCGATATGGGCGGAGGCCCTCGGCCTCGAACAGGTCGGGGCCGAGGACGACTTCTTCGCCCTGGGCGGCCACTCCCTGCTGGCCACCCGGGTGCTCGCCCGGATCCAGGAGTCCTTCGCGGTGGACATCCCGCTGCGCCGGCTCTTCGAGAACACCACCGTCGCCACCCTCGCGGCGGCCGTCACCGAGGCCGTCGAGGCCGCTATCGCCCAGCTCTCCGACGCAGAGGTCGCAGAACTGCTGAGCCCGGAAGGCGCACGATGACGCACCAGACGCTCGACCCCGCGGCACTCCGCGCACGGCTGCTCAGGCAGCGGCTGCGCGGGGCGGCCGCCACCGCCCCCTCCGACGGCATCACCCGCGCGCCGCGCGGCGGCCCGCTGCCGCTCTCCTTCGCACAGCAGCGGCTGTGGGTGCTGGACCAGCTGAGCCCGGGCTCCACCGCCTATCTCATGACGGCCGCGCTGCGGCTGAGCGGTCCCCTCGACACCGGGGCGCTGCGTGGCGCACTGGACGCGCTGGTCGCGCGGCACGAGGTGCTGCGTACCCGCTACCCGGTCGTCGGGGGTGACCCGGTACAGGTCATCGACGCGCCCGCGCCGGTGGACCTCGCGGAGGAGGACCTGACCGGGCTGGACCCTCAGGACCGCGCCGGCCGCCTGGCCGCTCTGGGCACCTCGGGGCGGCAGCCGGTGGACCTGGCCGACGGGCCCGTGGTCCGTGCGGTACTGGCCCGGTGCGCGGCCGAGGAGCACACGCTCTTCGTGACCGTGCACCACATCGCGGCGGACGGCTGGTCGGAAGACCTGCTGGTGCGCGAGCTGACCGAACGGCTGCGGCGGCCGGCCGGCCCGGAGCCCTCGGCGCCGGCCCTCCAGTACGCGGACTTCGCCGTCTGGCAGCGCGCACGCCTCGGCGAGGATCGGCTGGAGGACGGCCTCGGCTACTGGCGCCGACGGCTGGCGGGGGTCGCACCGCTGGAACTGCCCACCGACCGGCCGCGTCCGGCGGTCCGGGACGACACCGGGGCGGTCGCCCCGTTCACCGTGCCCGCCGAGGTCGCCGCCCGTCTCTCCCGGCTGGCGCGTGAGCGGGGCGCCACGCCGTTCATGGCCACGCTCGCCGCGTTCAAGGTGCTGTTGAGCCGGTACACCGGCAGCACCGACATCGCGGTGGGCACCCCGGTCTCCGGCCGGGACAGGGCCGAGGCGCAGCAGATGCTCGGGCTCTTCCTGAACACCCTGGTCCTGCGCACCGATCTCTCCGGTGACCCCGGCTTCGGCGAGGTGCTGACCCGGCTGCGGGAAGGCGCGCTCGACGACTACGGCCACCAGGAGGTGCCCTTCGAGCGGCTGGTGAACGCCCTCGCCCCGGAGCGCGACCCCTCCCGCACACCGCTCTTCAGCGCGATGTTTCTCTGGGAGGGTGCCGACGGACAGGCCTCCCGGGAGACCGACGACGGTGGTGCGGGGAGGCTGGCGGTGGAGCGGCTCGCGGTCGGCGAGAGGACCGCCAAGTTCGATCTGACGCTCAGCGTCACCGAGCAGCCCGACGGCTCGCTCTCCGGCGGGCTCAACTACGCCACCGCCCTGTTCGACGCGGCCACGGCGGCCCGCATGGCCGGCCACTTCACCCGGCTGCTGGACGCCGCGGTCGCCGACCCGGAGGCCCCGGTGGGCGGCCTGGAGCTGATGTCCGGACCGGAGCTGCACGAGGTGGTGCACCGCTGGAACGACACCGCCGTCCCGTTCCCCGCGGGAACGCTGCACGGGCTGTTCGAGGCCCAGGCGGCGGCCACACCGGACGCGGTCGCCGTCACCGACGAGGACGGCACGCTCGGTTACGCGGAGCTGAACCACCGCGCGGACGCCGTGGCCGCCGCGCTCCGGGCCCGCGGCGCGGGCCCCGGCACGGTCACCGGGGTGTGCCTGGAACGCTCCCGGGGCCTCTTGGTGGCGCTCCTCGGCGTGCTCAAGGCGGGCAGCGCCTATCTGCCCCTGGAACCGGAACTCCCGCTGGAGCGAAGGCAGTACATGCTGGCGGACTCGGGGGCCCGGATCCTGCTCACCGACACCGGGGCCGGACCCGCCGGCGTGCCGGAAGACGTCACGGTCCTGCCGCTGGCACGCGGCGGGCTCCTGCCCGACGGGGTTCCCGGCCGGGACGGGGCCGCTCCCGGACCGGGCGACGCCGCGTACGTGATCTACACCTCCGGCTCCACGGGCCGCCCCAAGGGGGTCCTGGTCGAGCACCGGGCGATCGTCAACCGCCTGCACTGGATGCAGAGGGAGTTCGGCCTCGACGCCACCGACCGGGTGCTCCAGAAGACCCCGATGGGCTTCGACGTCTCGGTCTGGGAGTTCTTCTGGCCGGTGGCCACCGGCGCCACCCTGGTCATGGCCCGCCCCGGCGGCCATCGGGACCCGGTCTATCTGGCGCGGACCATCGCCGAGGAGTCCGTCACCACCCTGCACTTCGTGCCGTCGATGCTCCGGGCCTTCCTCGCCGGCCCGGTCCCCGCTCTGCCGTCGCTCCGGCGTGTCGTGTGCAGCGGGGAGGCACTGCCGGGGGACCTCGTCACCGCGTCCGTGAACCGTCTCGGGATCGCCCCGCACAACCTCTACGGCCCGACCGAGGCCGCCGTGGACGTCACCAGCACCCCGTGCGTCCCCGGGCAGCGGGTCACCATCGGCAAGCCGATCGCCAACACACGTGCCTACATCGTGGACGCGGCGCTGCGGCCGGTTCCGGTCGGGGTCCCGGGTGAACTGCTGCTCGGAGGGGTCCAGTTGGCTCGCGGCTATCTGAGCAGGGCGGCGCTGACCGCCGACCGTTTCGTCCCCGACCCCTTCGGCGGGGCGGAGGGCGGACGGCTGTACCGCACCGGGGATCTGGCCCGCTACCTGCCGGACGGCTCCATCGACTATCTGGGCCGCCTGGACCACCAGGTCAAGGTCCGTGGCCAGCGCGTCGAGCTGGGCGAGATCGAGGAGGTGCTCCACGAGCATCCCGCGGTGGCCGCCGCAGCCGTCACGGTGCACGAGCAGAGCCTGGTGGCCTATCTCACCGGCCGCCCCGGAGAGGCCTCGCCCGACTCCGGCGCGATCCGGGTCTGGCTGCGCGAGCGGCTGCCGGACGCCATGGTGCCCGGACACTGGATGGTTCTGGACGCCCTGCCGCTGACCGCCAGCGGCAAGACCGACCGCAAGGCACTGCCCGCCCCGGACCGCAGCCGCGACAGCCGGGCCGGGGAGTACACGGCTCCCCGTGGTCCGGTGGAACGGGCGATAGCCGAGGAGCTGGCCGTCGCACTGGACCTCGACCAGGTCGGTGTCCACGACCGGTTCTTCGACCTCGGCGGCGACTCCATCCGGGCGATCCGTGCGGTGGGCGCTCTCCGGGGCCGGGGCCTGGAGCTGTCCGTGCAGCATCTGTTCACCCACCCCACCGTCGCCGGACTGGCCACCGTCGCCACCGAGACCGCCGGCACCGGGCAGGGCCACCAGCTGGTCGCACCCTTCGTCCAGCTGGACCCGGCCGACCGGGAGCGGCTGCCGGACGGGCTGGCCGACGCCTATCCGCTGGGCGAGGTCCAGGCGGGGATGGTCTACGAGCTGCTGGCCGACCCGGAGGCCAACACCTACCAGAACGTCAGCAGTTTCCACTTCACCGACGACGGGCCGTTCTCCCTGCCCGCGTTGCGCGAGTCGATCCGGCGGCTCGTCGACCGGCACGAGATCCTGCGCACCTCCTTTCGGCTCTCCGGCTTCTCCGCACCGCTCCAGCTGGTGCACCGGCAGGCCGAGGCGGAGGTCGGGTTCACCGATCTGCGAGGGCTGGCTCCCGCCGAACAGCGCGCCGCGATGGCGAAGTTCCGTACCGCCGAACAGCGCGAACCGTTCGATCTGGAACGCGCCCCCCTGCTGCGCTACCACGTGCACCGGACCGGCGAGGGCACCTGGACCCTCACACACACGGAGTGTCACGCCATCCTGGACGGCTGGAGCCACCATTCGGTGATCCAGGAGATCCGCGCGGACTACGACCGCATCCGTGAGGACGCCGACTGCGCCGTCACCCCGCCGCCGCAAGCCCGGTACGCCGACTTCATCGCGCTGGAGCGGCAGGCGCTCGGCTCGGCGGAGGACCGGGCGTTCTGGCAGGGCAGGATCAGCGGTTTCCCCCGCCTGGAGCTGCCCGCGCCCACCGCGCTCGCGGAATCCGGCGGACCCGCCCACGAGGTCCGGGTCTCCTGGGCCGGGCTGGACCCGGCGCTGCGCGGACTCGCCGCCCGTACCGGCACCTCGCTGAAGACGGTGCTCTACACCGCCCATCTGACCCTGCTGGGGCTGATCTCGGGGCAGCGCCGCTTCTTCGCGGGCGCCGTCTGCAACGGCCGCCCCGAGCTGCCGGACGGCGACGAGGTGCGCGGCATGTACCTCAACACCGTGCCGTTCGCGGTGGACCTGGACGCACCCAGCTGGGAGGAACTGCTGCGCGCGGTCTTCGCCGAGGAGGCCGCCGTCTGGCCGCACCGCCGCTATCCGCTGCCCGCCATGCAGCGCGAGTGGGGTACGGGGACCCCGCTGGTCGACGTGGTCTTCGGCTATCTCGACTTCCACGTGCTGGACCAGTCCGGCTCCGCCCCGGAGGCAGTCACCGACAGCAGCCCCAACGAGTTCACCTTCGACGTGTGGACCTTCCCGGGCGAACTGCGGATGACCTGCCGTCCGGGCTGGGCCGGCCGGGACCGGCTGGAGGCGATGGCCACCGCTTTCGTGGAGGTGCTGCGGGCCATGGCCGAGCGGCCGGAGTCCGCCCCCGGCGCCTTCAGCGCCGCTGCGCTGGCCAGGCCCACCGTCGCCCCCGCGCACGTTCCGCCGCCGCCCGAGGTGACCCTGGCGGAGCTGATCGCCCGCCACTCCCGGCCCGGGGACGTGGCGCTGATCGACGGCGACTCGACCGTGACCTACGGCGAACTGGAGGCCCGGGCGAATCAGTTCGCCCACCTGCTGCGGGCCCGTGGGGTGCGCGCCGAGGACCCCGTCGCGGTCTGCCTGGAGCGCGGCCCGGAGACGGTGATCGCCCTGCTCGGCGTGGTCAAGGCGGGCGGCTGCTACGTACCGGTCGACCCGGAGTATCCCGAGGAGCGGATCGGCTACATGCTCGCCGATTCCGGCGCCGGGCTGCTGGTCACCCATGCCGCGCTGGCCGACCGTCTTTCCGGCCTGCTCACGGGCGGCATCCGGACCGTACTGCTGGACGCCGGACGAGGCGAGCTGGAGACGCACCCGCACACCGCTCCGGAAGCGGGCACCTCCCCGGACAACACCGCATACCTCATCTACACCTCGGGATCCACCGGGCGCCCCAAGGGCGTCCAGATCACCCACCGCAACGTCGTACGCCTGGTGCACGGCGAGAACCACGCGGAGATCGGGCCGAGGGACACCGTCCTGGTGGTCTCCCCGCTGGCCTTCGACGCCTCCGCCTTCGAGTTGTGGGGCACGCTGGCCAACGGCGGCCGGCTGGCGTTCGCCCCGCCCGGCACGCCCACCACGGCGGGCATCGCCGAGGTGCTGCGGGAACGACGCGTGACCGTGGCGTTCCTGACGACCAGCCTCTTCCACCTCATGGTGGAGAGCTGCCCGGAGGCGCTGACCGGTCTGCGCGCGCTGCTGGCCGGCGGGGACGTGCTCTCCCCGGACCGGGTGCGGACCGCGCTCGGTCACGGGTTGCGGGTGAGCAACATGTACGGGCCGACCGAGTGCACCACCTTCGCCACCGGGCAGCACGCTCTCACCGTGGAGCAGACGGACCGGCCCCTCCCCATCGGCACGCCGATCGCGCACACCACCACGCTGGTCACCGACGAGGACCTCAACCCCGTTCCGTACGGGGTCACCGGCGAACTGCTGCTTGGCGGACCGGGGGTGGCCCGCGGCTACCTGGGCCGGCCGGATCTGACGGCCGACCGTTTCGTACCCGACCCCACCGGCGCCCGGCCCGGCGGACGCCTCTACCGGACCGGCGACCTGGTCCGCCAGGACCCGGACGGAGTCCTGCACTTCCTGGGCCGTCGCGACCACCAGGTCAAGGTCCGTGGCCACCGCATCGAGCTGGGCGAGGTGGAGGCCGGGCTGAACCGTCTTCCCGGCGTGCACGAGGCCGCGGCGGCCGTACGTCCGGGCCCGGACGGTGACAAGCAGCTGGTCGGTTATGTCGTCCCGGCGGAGCACACCGCCTTCGACCCTTCGGCGCTGCGGACCGCCCTCCGTCAGCGGGTGCCGGGGTTCCTCGTGCCCAGCGCCTGGGTCCGGCTGGACGAGCTGCCGCTGAACGCCAACGGCAAACTGGAGCGCACCGCGCTCCCGGAGCCGGGCGGCGTCGACACCGGCGGTGAGACGGTGGCTCCGCGCACCGCCGCCGAACGCGCCATGGCCGAGGTGTGGGCGGAGGTCCTGAACCTCGAGCAGGTCGGTGCGCACGACGACTTCTTCCTGCTCGGCGGGCACTCCCTGCTGATTCTGCGGGCCATCGCGCTGCTTCGTGAACGCCACGGCCTGGAGCTGACGGTGCGGGCCTTCGTGGAGCACCACACCCTGGACGCCGTCGCGGCCGCGGCCGAACGCGGCGAGACCGGGGACGCCTCGCGCAGTGCCCTGATGTGGCTGCGCAAGGAGGGCGGCCAGGCACCGCTCTTCTGTGTCCACCCCGGTGGCGGCAGCGCACACTGGTACCAGCGGCTGGTCCCCCACCTGGCGGAGGATCTGCCGGTCGCCGCCCTCGAGTGGCCCGGCCTCCAGTCCGGTCCCGGCCGGCCGGTGCCCACGGCCTCGGAGATGGCGCAGCGGTACGTCACCGAGATCCGCCGGGCCCGCCCGCACGGCCCCTACCGGCTGCTCGGGTGGTGCGGCGGCAGCGGCATCACCGCCGAGATGGCGGACCGGCTGCGGGGGGACGGCGAGGAGGTGACGTTCATCCTGCTCGACCCCGGTCTGGACAGCCACGAACGGCAAGGGCTGTGGGAGGAGTTCAGGCTGATCGAGAGCTGCACAGCCAAGCTGGAGGAGCTGGCCGCGGCGGGTCCGGAGGAGGACACGGGTGCGCTGCGCGACGAGATCCTGCGCCTGCTGAACCATCTGGTGGACGACGCCGACCCGGAGACCGGGATCGTGCTGCCCGAGCGGAACGGGGCCGGTGTCTGGCTCCCGTCGGCCCGGATCTGGCGCGAGGTGATGGAGATGACGCTCACCTACCGGCACCGCTACTTCCCCGGCACGTTGCATCTGATCATCAGCGACGAACTCGCGCGTGGTGAGCACGAGGTGGCTCTCGGCCAGACCTACGAGGAGTATCTGAACCGCTGGCGGGAGCTGAACGCCGACGTCGAGGCCCACCGGGTCCCCGGCGACCACTTCGGAGTCATGCGTCTCCCCCATGTGACGTCCCTGGCCGCGACCCTGGCCGCACTGCTGGACTGAACGGGGCGGAAGGACAGTCAGGAGCCCGGCCGGACCCTTCCGGCCGGGCTTCGCGCTGTCCGCGGGCAGGAGCCGGGGGACCTCGTGCCGGTCCGGCGAGGAGCACGCACGTCGTACGAACCCGGGGCCGGCCGGACCGGCCGTCGAGGCGGGCCGGGGCGGGCACGACGACGACGGGGTGCCCGGCCGGTACGGCCGGACACCCCGTCGAAGGGTGTCGCGCTGTCAGTGGTGCTGGTCGACGGCGACGAAGCGGAGTTCGGAGGTGTAGGCGTTGCCCTGGTCGTCGGTGAGCCAGGCGTGTTCCGGACTCGGCAGCATCTCGGTGACGGTGAGCTTGGCCTGAGGATCCTTCCGCGCCAGCCGCCGGGCGGCCTTGGCGAGAATGTTCACGTACACCGGGGCATCGAAGTCCACGTAGAACGGACGCGGCTCGGTCGGCGACACCACGAACACATACCGCGGCAGACCACGCCCATCACGCCAGTTCCGCGCCCGCACATACCGCCGCGCCTCACTCTTCTCCTCCGCGAACTCCAGATCCCCACCCGTGAACCGCCACGACTCCCGGCTCACCACCAGCTTGTCCACCGCCACCCGAGGCACATGATCCGCGTCGGGGAACAGCCGGAACATGTCCATGGCCAGGGTGGTCAGCACATGGCCGAACACGTCGGTGACGGCGAACTCACCACCGTCCGGGAGCAGTGCGACCAGCCGGTCCCCGCGTCGGGTGACATGGGCGTCGGCGCTGAGCACGGTGCGGTCCCGGTGCGGGTCGGCGGTGAGTTCCAGCAGGGCTATGTAGTAGTCCTCCGGCCGTACCAGCACATTGCGCACCCTGACGGACAGCCGCGACTTGTGTTCCTTGGGCAGGAGCGGCAGCAGCCGGGGGCCGGGGTGGTCCTGCCCGGTGATCCGCAGGAGTTCCGCCGGCTCCGGGTGCTGGCTGACGAAGAGCGAGGCGCCCACGGTGTTGGAGGCCAGATGCAGCTCGCCCAGGACCAGTTCGAAGTCGCCCCTTCCGACCGATTCGGTGTCGCGGGCGACGATCAGCACATCGGGGCTGAGATAGCGGGCGGCGGTCCAGGCCGCGGGGGCCGGGGGGAACGCCTCGGCCACCTGGGAAGCGATCGCGGCGTGCGTCGTCCGGACCTGACGCGCGCCGTCCGGGACGGGGATGATCCGCGCCCAGCGGCGCTGGAACTCCTCCAGCACCTCCTGGGCGTCCGTGACGGCGGCCCCGTGCAGGATCGGCATGCAGCCGAACCAGAAGTCGGCGAGATTGACCCGGTCCCCGCCGGAGGCGGCGGCCAGCTTCTCGTAGACCTCGGTGGCCCGCTCCTCCACCCGGGCGCCGAGCCGGGCCATCAGCCAGGCGGCACTGGTCATCAACGGGTCCAGGGGTGCCATGGCGTCCAGGACCTCGCTGCCGACGCGGGCGGTGGCGGAGCGCCGGGTGTCGGAGTAGACCAGCGAGCGGTTGGGCGCGGTATGGGTGCCCTTGGCGCGCTGGGACGCGGTGTCGGTGATGCGAGTGAAGTCCTCCTCCAGCGCGGCGAGCGCCTCGCACAGAGCAGAGGCATCACGGCCGGCCGCCTCCACCCGCTCACGGCCCCGCTCCAAAACCTCCAACGGCTCCAGCGCGCCCCGCCGCAGCTCCGGATCACCCACCCGCTC
>JBJDMS010000008.1:0-37529 GCA_044900255.1 Microbacterium sp. NPDC090218
CGCCGGGGGGGGGCGGGGGGGGCGCGGGGCCGGGGCCCCCCCCGCGGCCCCCCCCCCCCCCCCGCGCGGGCCCCCCCCCCCCCCCCCCGGCCCCCCCCCCCCGCGGCTCTTGATCTGTGCGGTGTGGCGCGGTCAGGCGGACTTCCTGCTGTCCCGCGGGTGCACGGCGATGTTCATGGCACCGGAGCGGAGAACCGCCAGCCTCTCGGCCAGCACCTCTTCCAGCTCCTCGCGGGTGCGCCGCTCCATGAGCATGTCCCAGTGCGTACGCGCAGGCTTGCCCTTCTTCTCTTCGGGGCCATCCCCGTCCACCAGGAGTGCCGTGGCGCCGCACGCCTTGCACTCCCACTCCGGCGGAATTTCCGCCTCTACCGAGAACGGCATCTCGAATCGATGTCCGTTCGGGCATGCGTACTCCACCGCCTGGCGCGGGGCCAGATCGATGCCGCGGTCCGTCTCGTAGCTGGTAACCACGAGTCGCGTGCCGCGGAGAGCTCGCTCACTCATGAATCGTGCCTCCCGGGCTTGTCGCCCACAGGACAGGTGTCGCTGTCGTCGTCATCCGGTCAACGTCCGGTCGGCGGCAAAGATTCCCGTCGCCGGTCATGCGTCGCCCGTCGTGCCGCTGCTTGGTCTGGGTTGCTTACCCATCGGTGCCCGGTTTGTCACCTATGTTCGACGTTGTCACCCAACGGTTCGACGTCTTCCACTCGCAGTAACGGTCCTCCGGGCAGGCCAAAGGCGTACACTACCGGCCTTTCACTTCGACGTCTAAATCCGCTCCGGAACGGGATTGCCCGCGGCGGCCACCGCGGCCCGCACGGGCACCCTCGCCAGCAGGACCGAGCCGACCGCGAAGAAGAGCACCAGGGACAGGATCGCATCTCTGTAGCTGCCGGTGAGCTGGTAGCCGAGACCGAAGACCAGGGGCCCCAGCCAGCTGAGCCCCCGGTCGCTCATCTCGTAGGCGGAGAAGTACTCCGCCTCCTTCCCGCGGGGGATCAGGTGCGAGAACAGCGACCGCGAGAGAGCCTGGCTGCCGCCCATCACGAGCCCGATGGCGGCCGCCAGGACGTAGAAGAACACCGGCGCGTCGGAGGGCAGGACATAGGCCGCGGCGAGGATCAGGGTCCAGACCGCCAGCGACGCGAGAATCGTGCGCTTCGCTCCGTACACCCGGGCGAGTCGTCCCATGCCCAGGGCCCCGGCCACCGCCAGCACCTGCACGAGCAACACCGCGGTGATCAAGGTCGTCTGATCGAGGCCGAGCTCCTCGGAGCCGTAGAGGGAGGCCTGCGAGATCACCGTCTGGATGCCGTCGTTGTAGACCAGATAGGCGAGCAGGAAGGACAGCGTGAGCGGATGGCGGCGCATGTCGCGCAGCGTCGCCCGCAGCTGCCGCCATCCGGAGCCGACCGCTCCGTCGCCGCCCGCCTCGACCCGCCGGTCGCGCAGCCGCCGCAGCGGTACCAGGGCGAAGGCCCCCCACCACACGCCGGCCGAGGCGATGCAGATCCGTACCGCGTCGGACTCCGACAGCCCGAAGGAGTCGTGGCCCGTGTAGAGGACCAGATTCAGGACGAGGACGAACGCCCCCGAGGTGTACCCGAACGCCCAGCCGCGCGAGGAGACCGCATCGCGCTCCTCCGGGGTGGCGATCTGGGGCAGATACGCGTTGTACAGGGCCATCGACACGGAGATCGACGCGTTCGCCACGATCAGCAGGAAGGCGCCCAGGAGGTAGCGGTCGCCGTCCAGGAAGAACATGCAGGCCGTCGCCGTCGCGCCCGTGTAGGCGGCCGCCGCGAGCAGGGGCTTCTTCCGGCCCGTGCGGTCCGCCGCCGCACCCACGACGGGCATCACGAGCACCGCCACGACGATGGACACCGACACGGCGTACGCAAAGAGCGAACCGGCGCGGACGGGTATGCCCAGCGGGTGAACGAACCCCTCCGCGTCCGCGGCCCTTTTGGCTATGGACGTCAGGTACGGGCCGAGGAAGACCGTCAGCACGCTGGTGGAGTACACCGAGCACGCGAAGTCGTAGAAGTACCAGCCGCGCTGCTCGCGCCTGCGCTCGTCGGTCCCGGCCGGCTGCCCGGCCGGATCCGCGGTCCCTGCGGTTTCGGTGCTCACACCGCGCCCCCTCGTTCGTCCCGTGCGGACGCGGCCGGTCCCGGCATCAGGCCCAGGCCCCCCGCCCGCTCAGCACCGTGCGCAGCGTCTCGATGTGATCGGTCATGATGCCATCCACCCCGAGGTCCAGGAGCGCCGCCATCCGTTCCGGTTCGTTGACCGTCCAGACATGCACCTGCAGGCCGCGGGCGTGTGCCGTGCGGACGAACCGGCGGTCGACGACACGGACGCCGTTCTGGCTCTCGGGGACCTGCGCGCAGACGGCGCCCGCCCGGAGCGGCGCCGGGATGCCGTAGGAGCGCAGTCGCAGTCCCAGCACCCCGCGTACCCCGTAGGAGGTGGCCAGCCGCGGCCCCGCGAGGCGGGCGGCCCGGGCCACCCGCGTCTCCGAGAACGACCCCACGCAGACCCGGTCCCAGGCGTCGGTCCTGCGGATCAGGTCGACGAGCGGCACGAGGGCGGGCTCCGCCTTGATGTCCACGTTCCAGCGGGCGTGCGGGAACTCCTCCAGCAGTTCTTCGAACAGGGGCAGTGGCTCACTGCCTCCCACCCGCGCCCGGCGCACCTCGCTCCAGGGGAGGCGGGATATGCGCCCCCGGGCGTCCGTCACCCGGTCCAGCGTCGGGTCGTGGAAGGCGACCAGGCGCCCGTCCGACGTGGCGTGCACATCGGTCTCGAAGTAGCGGTAGCCGGCGCCGGACGCCCGGCGGAACGCGGCTGCGGTGTTCTCCAGGCCGTCCGCCGCCCCGCCGCGGTGGGCGAAGGCGATCGTCGAAGGATGGTCCAGGTAGGGGTGGCGCCCCGAATTCGCTGCGGTCACCGCGGAAGTATCGCCTCCCGAGGTGACGGTCCGGTACCGGCCACGGTGCGGGCATCCGGCGCGGAGAGGTCGAAGACGCGCAGGAAGAACTGCGCGAGCGGGCCGATGGCCAGGGCGTACAGGACGGTGCCGACGCCCAGGGATCCGCCGAGAAGGAAGCCGGTCACGACCACCGCCACCTCGATCGCCGTGCGCACCAGCCTGATGGAGCGGCCCGTGAGCCGGTTCAGGCCCGTCATCAGGCCGTCGCGGGGACCCGGACCGAAGCGCGCCGAGATGTAGAGGCCGGTGGCCACGCCGTTGAGGACGATGCCCGCCGCCGTCAACGGGATCTGCGCCCCGAGGCCGTGCACATCCGGTACCAGGGCGAGGGTGCCGTCCATCGCGATCCCGACGGCGAAGACGTTGGACACCGTGCCGAGCCCCGGTCGCTGCCTGATCGGGATCCACAGGAGCAGGACGACCGCCCCGACGATGATCGAGACGACCCCGATGGAGATACCGGTCCGCTCGGAGAGCCCCTGGTGCAGCACCCCCCACGGTTCGAGTCCCAGCCCGGCGCGCACCAGGAGCGCCGAACTGGTCCCGTACAGAGCCAGACCGACGTACAGATGGGTCAGCCGCCGGGTGAGCCTGGTGCCGCTCCGCGCGGTGGGATCGGACAAGGTGGTGCCCCCTGTGTGGTGGTGGTGGACTGCTCCGTGTCACTCTGTGGCAGGGGATTGGCTGCCAACTATGGCCAATCCGAGGAAGGTGGACTGATTCTCATGGTGCAGTGGACCTCGACCGTCGGCGCGGCGCAGCTCGCCCGCCAGCTCCAGGGTCAGCAGGCCCGTCCCCTGGCGCCGGGCACCCGCAAACCGCCCGCCTACCGCGCCCTCGCCGACGGGGTCCGTCTGCTCGTCCTGGAGGGCCGGGTCCCGGTCGCCGCGAGGCTGCCGGCCGAGCGTGAGCTCGCCCTCGCCCTGTCCCTCAGCCGCACCACCGTAGCCGCCGCCTACGAGGCACTGCGCGCGGAGGGATTCCTGGAGTCACGCCGCGGTGCCGGCAGCTGGACCGCCGTCCCGGCCGGGAACCCGCTGCCGGCCCGGGGCCTCGAACCGCTGCCGCCGGAATCCCTCGGCTCGATGATCGACCTCGGCTGCGCCGCCCTGCCCGCCCCGGAACCGTGGCTCACCAGGGCCGTCCAAGGGGCACTGGAGGAACTGCCGCCGTACGCGCACACCCACGGCGACTACCCGGCCGGCCTGCCCGCCCTCCGGCAGATGATCGCGGACCGCTACACCGGGTGCGGCATCCCGACGATGCCGGAACAGATCATGGTCACCACCGGGGCGATGGGAGCCATCGACGCCATCTGCCACCTCTTCGCCGGGCGCGGCGAGCGCATCGCGGTGGAGTCCCCGAGCTACGCCAACATCCTCCAGCTCATGCGTGAGACCGGCGCCAGGCTGGTGCCGGTGGCGATGGAGGAGGGGCTCGGCGGCTGGGACATGAACCGGTGGCGGCAGGTTCTGCGGGACGCGGCGCCGCGCCTGGCCTACGTCGTCGCGGACTTCCACAACCCCACGGGCGCCCTTGCCGACGAGCAGCAGCGCCGCGCCCTGGTCGAAGCCGCGCGGTCGGCGGGCACGGTGCTGGTCGTCGACGAGACCATGAGTGAGCTGGACCTGGACGCCGGCGAGGACATGCCGCGCAAGGTCTGCGCCTTCGACCCCGCGGGCAGCACCGTCCTGACCGTCGGATCCGCCAGCAAGGCGTTCTGGGCCGGTATGCGCATCGGCTGGGTCCGGGCCGCGCCGGACGTGATCCGCAGCCTGGTCGCGGCCCGCGCGTACGCCGACATGGGAACCCCGGTGCTGGAGCAGCTCGCCATCAACTGGCTGATGCGGACCGGCGGCTGGGAGCAGGCCGTGGCCGTCCGGCGTGAGCAGGCGCGGGAGAACAGGGACGCCCTGGTGCGGGCGGTGCGACGAGAGCTCCCCGCGTGGGAGTTCGAGGTGCCGCGCGGTGGCCTCACGCTCTGGGTGCGCACCGGCGGGCTGTCCGGCTCCCGGCTGGCCGTGGCGGGCGAACGTGTCGGCGTCCGCGTCCCGTCGGGGCCCCGGTTCGGGGTCGACGGGGCCTTCGAGGGCTATGTGCGGCTGCCCTTCACGGTGGGCGGCGCGGTGGCGGACGAGGCGGCTCAGCGGCTCGCCACGGCCGCCGGCCTGGTCGCCTCCGGCGCGGGGGTGGGGGCGGAGGCCCCCCGGACCTTCGTCGCCTGAGGACCCGCGCCTCAGCGTTCCGCGGTGGCCGGTGCCCCGATCAGCTGCTCCTTGTGCGTGGACACGATCTCGGGTTCCGGCTCCGGCTCCGGAAGAGCCTCCTGCACGGCCTCCACCGCCGGCGCCCCGCCGGGCAGCAGGTCGAGCACCGCCGTGCGGTGCGCCTCGCTGGTGGCGTCGTCGTACGGATCCGGAGTGGCCGGTACCTGGAGCCGCAGGACGGGTCCGCCGCCCAGCCGGGTGTACCCGCGGCCCGGCGGGACGTCGGGAGTGGGTGTGGTGTGCGGCTGGGCGCCGAGGACGGCTTCGACCTCGTCGCGGTCCGCCGGGCCGAGGACGACGCGTGCTCTGGTGTGGGTCCGCACGGTCTCGTCGAGGGCGTGCAGGCTGTCGAACTGTTCCGCGACGACGACGGTGACCCCGGCGGCGCGGCCGTGCCGCAGCGGCACCCGGAGCAGCTCCTGCGGATCCTGCCGCCCGTCGGCGGCCGCGAGGTGCCCGAGCGCGCTCGGGCGGTCGAGCAGGATCCACAGAGGGCGTCCGATGTCCTCGGGCTCCGGATGCCCGGACTGGCGGGCCCGGTTGGCGGCGATGAGCCGCCGCTCGGTCTCGTGAGCCGCCCATTCGAGCGTGGCGAGGGCTCCCGCCAGACCGCGCTCCACGGCCAGCACTCCGTCCCGGCCGGCAAGGAAGCCGTACTCGCCGGTTCCGCCGCCCTCCACCACGAGGACGTCGCCCTGCTGGAGCGCCTGCAGGGCGAGTGAACGCATCAGGGTCGTGGTGCCGCTGCCGGGGTGCCCCACCACCAGCAGATGGGGCTCGGTGGAGCGGCCCCCGGTCCGCCAGATCACCGGGGAGGCGTCCCGGGTCACGTCGCCGTCCTCGACCGGAACGGTCCGCCGGACCGCGTCGGCGTCGGTGAAGCCGAGCACGGTCTCGCCCGGGGCGGTGACGAACCGCTGGGCGGCGATGGTGGTGGGCAGGGGTGGGAGCACCGTCATGAGGAGCTGGTTGCTCTCCTCGTCCCAGGCGAAGTGGTACTCGCGGCCCCGGCCCGACTTGGCGTGGAGCACCTGCTCGACCCGGGAGCGGGCCGCGGGGTCGCCGTCGGTGAAGTACGCCGGGTAGGTCACCTGGAGCCGGGTGAGGCGGCCGTCGGCGTCGAAGACGTAGGAGGTGCCGAAGGCCTTCTCCCAGTCGCCGCCGTGGGAGAACAGCGGCGCGGGGTCGTCGGGCACGGAGAAGTGCGGGACCAGCGCCTCGTACAGGGCCTGGAGCCGTGCGGTCCCCGCCTCGTCGGGGCCGGTCCTCGCGGGGGTGCGGTCGCGTCCCCGCCATGCGGCGGCGCCCATCACCGAGATGAGGGCCAGCAGCGGCCCGTAGGGGATGAGCGCCACCGCCAGGACGCAGGCCGCGACGAGGAACAGCACGTGTCCGCGCCGGTCCCTGGGTGTCGCGGTCCACTTCTGCCGCCCCGCTCCCGCCAGCAACCGCATGCCACGGGTGACCGTGATCAGCGGATGGAGGACGTCGGTGGCGTTGTCGGCGGCCGTGCGCGCGATCTCGCGACTGCGGGTGATCGAAGCGCTGCCGCTGCTGAGGATGCGGGGGAGTGGTCGCCGGGCCACGTCGGTCTCCTGGAGAGGTGGGAGCGGTCGGGGGGCGTCAGAACTTGATCCCGCCCAGCATGCTGGCGAGGCTCGCCCCGCCGGCCGTGATGCTCGGGGCGATCGCCGTGCCGGCCAGGTAGAAGCCGAACAGGGAGCAGACGAGGGCGTGGGACGCCTTGAGTCCGTCCTTCTTGAAGAACAGGAAGGCGATGATGCCGAGCAGCACCACGCCCGAGATGGAGAGGATCATGAGCGGTTCTCCTGGTCGAGGGGACAGTCACCATGAGTACTTCCAGGATCACAAGATGTATCTATACGATTAAAGGTGCAACTGAGTGATCAAGGTGTGATTTCACCCGACCGGAGGGTGGACGGCCGCCACCCCGCTGCCCGGGGGGAGCCGCTGCGGCCCTGTCCCCGCCGGAAAAGCGGCCCCGGCACCGTGATCTTCCGCCCCTGCGGGGAAGGCTCACGACTGTCCCGAGCAGTACTCTGTCGATTCACTCGTACGGCCCTCGCCGTACCCCCACCAGGCCGGCCACGGCCGCGAAGGCCATGAAAGGCGGACCGCCCCGATGAGCGAAACCCCCGATCCCGAGGTGGTCGAGCTGGCGACGAAGGTCTTCGACCTGGCCCGCCGGGGCGAGAGCGACGCGCTCGCCGCCTACGTCGACGCGGGCGTCCCCGCGAACCTCACCAACGACCGGGGTGACTCCCTGCTCATGCTCGCCGCCTACCACGGCCACGCCCCCGCCGTCGTGGCGCTCGCGGACCGCGGCGCCGACCCGGGCCGGGCCAACGACCGGGGGCAGACCCCGTTGGCCGGAGCCGTCTTCAAGGGCGAGCGCGAAGTGATCGACGCACTGCTCGCCGCGGGCGCCGACCCGGCCGCCGGCACACCCTCCGCCGTGGACACCGCGCGCATGTTCGGCAAGGACGACCTGCTGGAACTCTTCGGTGCGCGCTGAGCGGCGGCCCGGACCGCGTACCGACCGGTGCGTCGTAAATGTGGTCGCGTCGGCGAAATGGCTGGGTCATCATGACGTCGCGGGTCCGAATCGGGCCACCGACGAGAGGCAGAGGAAGATGAACACCAGGCAGAAGACGGCGGTCGGCCGATCATGTTGCTGCGCGGCCTAGGGGATGTCACCCCGGCACATGGAACAGCACAGTCCCGGTTGCGTCGACAGCTTGATGTGAGGCTTTCCCCATGTTCGATCCGTTCATAGCGCCGAGCGGCACACTGCTCGGCCTGCTGCAGAGGGGCCGCGGCGACGGCACGCTCCACGCTCTCGCCGCCCCCCGCTCCGAGGCCCTCGCGGCTCTCAACCACTGCGTCCTGAGCGATCCGCGTCATGACTGGCAGGTCGAGAACCGCTCCCTCTACTACGCCCGCCTGTACCTCGACCTCGACGGTGGCACCGAGGAGATCGAGCGCCATCTGTGGGACGCCGAGGACCACCTCGACACCGACGACTCACGCACCGGCCTCGCACTCGCCGTGCTCGGGCACCTCGCTTCCTACGGGCGCGACGACGCCCTCGTGCTCCTGCGCCGGTACGCCGCGACCGGGGCCAACTGGCCCTGGGCGCTCGACGAGCTGGCCCTGCGCGACGACGACACCGGGCTGCGTTCCCTCGCCGAGGCGGTGCTCGCCCGCTTCCCCGCCACCCCGGAGGGCACCGCGGAACTGGCCGCGACCGTGCGGGACGCCTTCGAGCCCCGCCCCTGGCGGCTCTGGGCCGACGACCCGCGTGACACGGTCGGCGCCCGTGTCAGGTCCGCGACGGAGCAGGGCTCCTTCGACCGGTGGCAGCGGCAGATGAGGCCCGGCGGACCGCGCCCGGGCTGGAGCGTCCAGGCCGTCTTCGACTGGGCCCAGGAAGGACTGGAGCGCGGCAGCGCGCTCCACGTCCCCGCGGCGCGCTGCCTCTCGGCGGTCGCCGGCACCGAGGACCGCCCCCTGATCGTCGAGGCCGCCCGCAGCGGCCCGGAGGGCGCGCGCTGCGCCGCCCTGCACTACCTCGCCGAGGCCCGGGACCCCGCCGTGCTCGATCTCGTCGAACAGGCGGTCGCCGGCGCCTCCCGCACCGTCGCCGAGGCGGCCGTGGCTGCCTTCGAGCGCATGTGCGGTGAGGAGGCGGTCGGCCGTGCGCGGCGCTGGGCCCACCGGCCCGACGCCCTCGGCGCGTCGGCCGCCGGGGTCCTGGCCTGCCGTGGCGCCGCACAGGACGCCCCGCTGGTCCTCGCCGCACTGCGCGAGGCGGTCCGCGGCGAGGGCCCCGACGCCCCGCGGCTGTGGACCCTGGTCGACGGCACGGGCCGGCTGGGTATCGCCTGTGCCGCACCCGTCCTGCGTCATGTGTACCGCGAGACGTGCTCCTCGCACCTGCGCGGCCGCGCCGCCCGGGCGCTGGCCGCCACCGACCCGTCCTTCGCCAGCGGATTCGCCGTCGAGTGCCTCTGGGACTGCGAGGAGACCACCCGGGAACTCGCCGCACACCATGCCGAGACCGGGGACATTCGCGTCGCCGAGCGGCTGAGGCGGCTCGCCGCCGACCCGGCCGAGGAGGCCGAGGTCCAGACCGCCGTACGCAGCAGGATCGGCCCGGACGCACCCGCCGTCTGAACCGGCACTCCGCAGACCGACGGAGTCCGGACGCCGCGCGCCGGGGGCGCGCGGCAAACGCTCACGGGACGTTCCCCGGGCGGACAGATCCAAGTCGGCAGGGACACGCCCCATGCGGTGACAACACCCGTATGCGTGTCGTCATCGTCACCGAATCCTTCCCGCCCGACGTCAACGGCGTGGCCCACCGCACCCTGCAGACCGCCCGGCACCTCGCCGCCCGTGGCCACCGGCCGCTCGTCATCGCCCCCGCCGGGGCGACGGCACCCACCGGCTCCGCGTCCACCGACGACCCCTGCCCCGTGGTCCGGGTTCCCTCGCTGCCCCTGCCCGGCTACCCGCAGGTCCGCGTGGCCCTTCCCGGCCGGCGGCTCGCCGCCGCGCTCACCCGGCACCGCGCCGGACTCGTCCACCTGGCCAACCCGTTCGTCCTCGGGGTGCGCGGCATGGCGGTCGCCGCCCGGCTGGGGCTGCCCGCCGTGGCCGTCCACCACACCGACCTGGCCGGCTACGCCCGTACCTACCTCGGCACCGGGGAGGGCGCCGCCTGGCGCCGGATGCGCGCCGTGCACAGCGCCGCCGACCTCACCCTGGCCCCCTCGACCGCCGCACAGCGCGACCTCACCGACCACGGAGTCCCCCGGGTGCGACTGTGGCTGCGCGGAGTGGACACCGCACGGTCCCGCCCCGGACTGCGCGACGAAGCCCTCCGCCGCGCCCTCGCCCCCGGCGGGGAGAAGATCATCGGATACGCCGGACGTCTCGCCCCCGAGAAGCACGTCGAACTCCTCGCCGGCGCCTGCTCACTGCCGGGGGTACGCGTCGTGGTCGTCGGCGACGGACCGAGCGAGGCGCCGCCGCGCTCGTCGCGGACACCCCGCGCTCCCGGGCCTTCGGCCGGACCGCGCGGGCCGCTGTCGAGGGCCGCACCTGGGAAGCCGTCGGCGACCAGCTCCTGGGCCACTACGACGAGGTCCTCGGCGGCCGGACGGCGGTGGCCGCATGACCGGGAAGGCCTCCGGCGGGCTCAGGATCGTGCGGCTCGCGAACTTCGTCACGCCTGCCTTCGGACCGGGCCTGGACCGAGGACCGTTCACTGTGGAGCGTGGACCGGCTCCACCCGGGCGAGCGGGGTCACCGGAGACTGGCCGCGGGATTCCACCGGCTGCTCGCCGAACGCGACCTGGCCCTCGGATCCCCGCCGGGACGCGAGCCGCGGCAGCCCACGCCCACCCGCGCCGCCGCGGTGCTCTGGCCGGCCACCGAGGGCACCGGCCGGCTCGCCAGGCGCAGCACCGATCTGCTGCCCCGACTGCTCGGCCTCGCGACCACCGAGATCGGCCACCGGGCACGCGGCACGAGCCGGCAGCTCGACGCGCGGGCGGAGCGGGCCCTGCGCGAAGCGCTGGACGGATTGCCCTGTACGCCGTTTCTGCGGGGGTCCGTCCCCCGGGCCAGAATGGAGGGATGACCGGACGCTGGGAGTTCTGGATCGACCGCGGCGGCACGTTCACGGACGTGGTGGGACGTGACCCCGGCGGCCGGCTGGTCTCCCGCAAGCTGCTGTCGCACGACCCGGGACGCCACCGCGACGCCGCGGTCGCCGGAATCCGTCTGCTGCTCGGCCTCGGACCCCACGACCCGGTCCCCGCCGACCGGGTCGCGGGCGTCAAGATGGGCACGACGGTCGCGACCAACGCGCTCCTGGAACGACGGGGCGAGCCGACCGTTCTGGTCATCACCGAAGGCTTCCGGGACGCCCTGCGCATCGCCTACCAGAACCGGCCCCGCCTGTTCGACCGGCGCATCCTGCTCCCCGAGGCCGTCTACGACCGGGTCGTCGAGGTCCCGGAGCGGACCGACGCGCGGGGAGCCGTGGTACGGGCACTCGACCGCGCCGTCGTGGCCGAACGGCTCGAAGCCGTCGCCGGGGACGGCATCCGCAGCGCCGCCGTCGTGCTCATGCACGGCTACCGGTACCCGGACCACGAGCGAGCGGTGGCGGAGGAGGCGGCGCGGGCGGGTTTCACCCAGATCAGCTGCTCGCACGAGGTCAGCCCGCTGATCAAACTGATCCCGCGCGGCGACACCACGGTCGTCGACGCCTACCTCTCACCGATCCTGCGTCGGTACGTCGAGGAGGTGGCCGCCGAACTCGCGGGGATCAGGCTCATGTTCATGCAGTCCAACGGCGGGCTGCGCGAGGCCGCGCACTTCCGGGGCAAGGACGCCGTGCTCTCCGGTCCCGCGGGCGGCGTGGTCGGGATGGTGCGCACGTCCGCCCAGGCCGGCCACGACCGGGTCATCGGCTTCGACATGGGCGGCACCTCCACCGACGTCTCCCACTACGCGGGCGAGTTCGAACGCGAACTCGGCACCCAGGTGGCAGGGGTGCGGATGAGCGCGCCCATGATGAGCATCCACACCGTCGCGGCCGGCGGAGGGTCCGTCCTGCACTTCGACGGACGGCGCTACCGGGTCGGCCCCGACTCGGCCGGGGCCGACCCGGGCCCCGCCTGCTACCGCCGGGGCGGGCCGCTCACCGTCACCGACGCCAACGTGATGCTCGGCCGCATCCGCCCCGAGCACTTCCCCGCCGTCTTCGGGCCCGGGGGCGACCAGCCACTCGACGCGGGTCTCGTCGGTGAGCGCTTCGACGCCCTGGCCGAGGAGGTGTCGGCCGCCACGGGGAGCGGACACACGGCCGCCGAGGTGGCCGCCGGGTTCCTGGAGATCGCCGTGCTGAACATGGCGAACGCGGTCAAGAAGATCTCCGTACAGCGCGGCCACGACATCACCCGCTACGCCCTCACCTCCTTCGGCGGCGCCGGAGGACAGCACGCCTGCGCCGTCGCCGACGCCCTGGGCGTCGGCACCGTCCTCGTACCGCCGCTGGCCGGCGTCCTGTCCGCGTACGGGATCGGCCTCGCCGACGCCACCGCGATGCGCGAACAGTCCGTCGAGGCGGCCCTGGACGAGGACTCGGCGCGGCGCGTCCGCGCGGTCCGCGACGACCTGGCGGAGCGGACGCGCGCGGAGCTCCGTGCCGACGGCATCCCCGACAGCGCCGTCACCACCCGGGCACGGATCCTCCTGCGGTACGCCGGGACGGACGCCTCCCTGCCCGTCGCCCACGGCACCGTCGCGGCCATGGCACGGGAGTTCACCGAGGCACACCGGGCGCGGTACGGCTTCACCATGGACAAACCCCTGGTGGCCGAGGCCGTCTCCGTCGAGGCCACCGGAACCGCCGGCCCGCACACCGAGCCCCGGACCGCTGTGCGTACCGGGGAGGGGCCGCCGAGGCCCCTCGGCACCGTCAGGATGTTCACCGGGGACGGATGGCGGGACGCCGAGCTGCACCGCCGCGACACACTGCGCGCGGAGGACGTCGTGAGGGGGCCCGCCGTCGTCGCCGAGGACGACGCCACCACCGTCGTCGACCCCGGCTGGCAGGCCACGGCCGGGACGGCCGGGCACCTCGTGCTGAGCCGGGCCGAACCGAGACCGGGCCGGACGGCCGTCGGGACCCGGGTGGACCCCGTCATGCTCGAAGTGTTCAACAACCTCTTCATGTCGATCGCCGAGCAGATGGGCGTACGACTGGAGAACACCGCCCACTCCGTCAACATCAAGGAGCGCCTGGACTTCTCCTGCGCCCTGTTCGACGCGGACGGCGGCCTGGTGGCCAACGCCCCGCACATCCCGGTGCACCTCGGGTCGATGGGGGAGTCCATCGAGGAGGTGCTCCGGCGCAACGCGGGCACCCTGCGGCCCGGCGACGTCTACGCCGTCAACGACCCGTACCACGGCGGGACGCACCTGCCCGATGTGACCGTCGTCAGCCCGGTGTTCGACGAGCCCGCGCACGGGGAGCGGGCCCGGCTGCGCTTCCTGGTGGCCTCGCGCGGCCACCACGCGGAGATCGGCGGCATCACCCCCGGTTCCATGCCCGCCTTCAGCCGCACCGTCGACGAGGAGGGCGTCCTGTTCGACAACTGGCTCCTCGTGCGCGACGGCACGCTCCGCGAGGCCGAGACCCGGCGCCTGCTCACCGGCGCCGCCCACCCCTCCCGCGACCCCGACACCAACCTCGCCGACCTGCGCGCCCAGATCGCGGCCAACGAGAAGGGCATCACGGAACTGCGCCGCATGACCCGGCAGTTCGGCCAGGACGTCGTCGAGGCCTACATGGGCCACGTCCAGGACAACGCCGAGGAGTCCGTACGCCGGATCGTGGCCGGGCTGCGCGACGGCTCCTGCCGCTACGAGACCGACAACGGGGCGGTCATCGCGGTGCGGGTGGACGTGGACCGCGAAGCGCGCCGCGCCGTCATCGACTTCGAGGGGACCTCGCCCCAGCAGAGCGGCAACTTCAACGCCCCCCGGTCCGTGGTCACGGCCGCCGTCCTCTACGTGTTCCGGACCCTGGTCGAGGAGGACATCCCGCTCAACAGCGGCTGCCTGAAGCCCCTGGACATCCGCGTCCCGGAAGGATCGATGCTGGCTCCCGTCCACCCGGCGGCGACCGTCGCGGGGAACGTGGAGACCTCCCAGGCCGTCACCGGCGCCCTGTACGCGGCCCTGGGCGTACAGGCCGAGGGGTCCGGCACCATGAACAACCTCACCTTCGGCAACGACCGGATCCAGTACTACGAGACCGTCGCCAGCGGCTCCGGCGCGGGCGAGGGGTTCGACGGGGCCGACGCGGTCCAGACCCACATGACCAACTCCCGGCTCACCGACCCCGAGATCCTCGAATGGCGCTACCCGGTGCTGCTGGAGAGCTTCGGCGTGCGCGAGGCCGGCGGCGGTACGGGCCGCTGGCACGGCGGCAGCGGGGCGGAACGCAGGATCCGCTTCCTCGAACCCGTCACCGTGGCCCTGCTGTCGGGACACCGCCGGGTCCCGCCGTACGGCATGGCGGGAGGCGGCCCCGGAGCCCTCGGTGAGCAGTACGTCGAACGGGCCGACGGCAGGACCGTGACCCCCCTCGAAGGGTGCGACACGGCCGCACTGGACACCGGGGACGTCCTCGTGCTGCGCACCCCTGGAGGCGGTGGCTACGGCCGCCCGTGACCGGTCGCTTCTGCGCCGTTTCGACCGTTGTCGGTGTGAGGACCTAATCTGTGCAGCGTGACTTCGCCTGCCGACACCCAGACCGCTGCGCCCCAGCTCAGCGCGGGACCGAGGCCCGCTCCGGGACCCGCCGCCGATGAGGGGCTCTCGCGTCGGCTGCGCGCGCTCGCCTGCACCGCCCCCCTGCACGACCTCGACGTGCGCAAGGCCAATCTGGCCGGTGAGTACACGGTCTACGCCATGGCCGAAGTCGCCCTCGCCGCCATCGACCTCGTCACGCTCAACATGGACTTCGACACCGGTGCCGACCACGACCAGATAGTGGCCCGGATCCTCCCGCGGGTCGCGGCCCAGGCGCCCGGCCGGCCGGTCGCCGAGCACGAACGGGTCGCGCGCTGGGTCCTGGAGAACCTGATCAACGTCGGCAGCGTGGACCGGGGCTTCCGCGCCGTGTACGGCACCTTCGGGCCCGACGGCGTCTACGTCCGCCGGGACTACGACTTCAAGCTCGTCGAGGAGGTCCCGGGCCACGGCGGCACCGTCTACCTCCGCGCCACCGACGAGGCGGTCAACGTCCTGGTCGGCGCCCTGGACACGGACGTCACCAGCGCCCAGATCGCCGCCGAGGTGAAGCTGGAGGTCCTCGTCAGCAGGGGCCGCCTCGCGGACGCGCAGCTCGCCGCCGAGCAGGCCCGCTACCGCACCGTGCAGTACGCCGAGACGCTTCGCAGGACCCTGGAGGCGACCCGGCGCAACGTCCGCGCCGTCGACTGGCTCAACGCGGTCCCCGACATGATCACCGAGGCCCTGGACCACGTCGCCGACCGCTACCGCCACGAGAACGCGATCCTCACCAACATCCGCAAGGCCAGGGACGAGGCCGAGGAACCCGAGAACAAGCGCCGCGCCGCCGAACTCGTCGACATCGTCAAGGACTGCATCCGCCGCCACACCCAGCTCCAGTCCCGGCTGCTGGAGGCCGGGCCGCTGTTCCGCGCCGAGCAGGACAGACAGGCCTTCGCCACCCCCACCGCGCGCACGGGCCTCGACCTGTACGGCCAGCTCGTCGTACCGCTGCTCCCGCTCCCCGTCGAGCAGGCGACCCGGGCGACCGACGCGTTCTTCGCGCACGGCACCGGGCTGCGCACCCCCACGTCCGTCCGCGTCGGCGACCTCGTCGACCTGCTGCTCATGCCCCCGGTGGAGCGCGAGCACCTGGGCGCGGAGATGCCCGAGCCCGACCTCATCGCCACCCCGGACGACAGCCGGTTCAGCGAGGAACAGCTCTCCGCCGCCATGGAACTGCTCGACCTGGACCACGACGTCCCGCGGCGGCTCTCCGGCCTCCTCGCCGAGGCCCGGCTGCGTGACCCCGAGCTTCCCTACCTGGTCGCGCTGCTCGCCGTCCACGCCGCCAGCCCGCCGGTCGGCACGGCCTACCGCCAGGGCGAGCGCCGGCTGCTGTTCGCCGTCGACGACGGCACCCCGCTCGAGGACCACGAGTTCGGCGGAGCCGACCTGATAGTGGGCACCGCCCTGCTGGACGCGGCGGGCATGGCCGCGGACCGCAAGGACGCGTCGTGAGCGTCCACGGCCCGTCCCCCCACCCCCTGCCGCCCGAGCGCGGCACCCGCACCGAGGAGTCACAGAGTTGAGCGAGCAGCACGCCGAGCACACCGACGCGTGGGGAGACCCGTCCCCTACGCACGCGGCCGACGCCGCGCGGCCGGCCGCTCCCGCCGCTGTCACCCCGGCGGACGCGGCGGACGCGGCCAGGCTGGTCTCCTTCGGGCTGCAGCCGAAGCTGATGCCCGCCCGCGACGCCGAATACACCGAGCTGCTCCGCCGCTACCGGGAGGAGCCCGCCTTCGCCCGGCTGGCCGACGCCGTCGCCACCGGCCTCGGACTCGTCGTCCTGGAGGTCTCCACCCGCGCCGGTATGGCCGTGACCGCCGGCGAGGACTCGGTCTTCGCCGTGCGGATGGGCGACTACGCCCGCCGCGCCTCCTCCGACTCCGCCGACCGCTTCCTGCACGGCCTGGCCCACCTCGCCGTCGCCGCCATGGCCTTTCCGCGGCCCGAGGACCTGGCCGACGACTCCTACATCGGCCGCATCACGGTCAACGGCGTCGACGCCTTCGTCCGGCAGGCGTGCCACCGGCTGGAGGAACGCGCGGAGGAACAGGGCGACAACACCGACCCCGCCACCGACGCCCCCGGCCTGGAATCGGGATGGCGGATCTACGCCCGCCGCAGTGCCACCGGAGCGACCAAGGACGCCCGCAGGCTGGCCGGTTCGACGACCGGCATCATCGGCAAGGCCGTCGCCTTCCTCACCGACTCCGGCTTCCTCCAGCGCACCGGGGACGACGCGGGCGGTGCCTACCGCACTACGGCCCGATACCAGCTCCAGGTACGCGACATGGCGGGCAGCGCCGCCATGGCCGAGCTGCTGGAGCTCGGAGTCGTCCCGGTCACGGACGGCTCGGCCACCCTGCTGCCCCCGCCCGACACCGAGGGCCTGGAACTGGCCGCCGACGCGGGCCTCCCCTTCCACTCCTGAACCGCCCCAGCCGCAGCCGCCCGCCCCGCCTGAACGACGAGAGTCCGCCGCCATGTACGAGTTGTCCCGGGTCCGCCTCTACTCCATCGGACCCGCCGGTGCGCGCTACGCCGACACCGTGCTGGACCTGCGCGGAGTCGGTGAGCCCGTGCCCAGGCCCGCCCCGGCCCAGGCCGAGTTCTTCGAGGACGAGCCCGTCGGCCCACCACGGCGCCCGGCGCCCGCGGGCGTGCTGTTCCTGGAGAACGGCGGCGGCAAGTCGGTCCTGCTCAAGCTGATCTTCTCGGTGATGCTGCCGGGGCACCGCAACACGCTGGGCGGAGCCAGCTCCGGCGTGCTGCGCAAGTTCCTGCTCGCCGACGACTGCGGACACGTCGCCCTGGAGTGGCAGCACACGCTCACCGGTGAGTGCGTCGTCGTCGGCAAGGTGAGCGAATGGCGCGGCCGTCAGGTCTCCAACGACCCGCGCAAGTTCGCCGAGGCCTGGTACTCCTTCCGTCCGGGCCCGGGGCTCAGCCTCGACAGCCTGCCCGTCTCCGAGGCCGGCGCGGTGGGCCGGCCCGCCGAAGGGGCCTCGGCGGCACGCGGCAGGCGCCGCACCATGAAGGGGTTCCGCGACGCCCTCACGGACGCCGGCAAGTTCTACCCGCACCTCGACGTGCACTGGGAAGAGATCCACGACCGCTGGAACGAACACCTCGGCGACCTCGGACTCGACCCCGAACTCTTCCGCTACCAGCGGGAGATGAACGCCGACGAGGGCGAGGCCGCCGGCCTCTTCGCCGTGAAGAAGGACTCCGACTTCACCGACCTGCTGCTGCGGGCCGTCACCGACACCCGCGACACGGACGGCCTCGCCGACCTCGTCAGCGGCTTCGGCAACAAACTCGGCCGCCGCGCCGAGCTCACCGCCGAACGCGACTTCACCGCCGGTTCCGTCGACCTGCTCGGCCGGATCGTCGACGCCACCGCGACCAGGGCCCGCAGCCGCGACGTCCACGCCGGTGCCGAGCGGCGCACCCGTACCCTCGCCCGCAGGCTCTCCGGCCGGGCCGCCGAGGAACGCGGCCGCACCGGCGAGCTCGCCCAGCAGGTCACCGCCGCCGCCCACACCGTCACCGAGGCCGAGGCGACCCGGGGCCACCGTGGTCTGATCGCGGCCGAACTGGCCTACCGGCACGCCTCGCTGGCCCTGACCGCCGCCGAGAAGAGCGCTGCCGCCCAGCGCCGTGAGCTGGTCGAGGCGCGCACCCTGCACTCCGCGTGGCAGGCCGCCGAAGCGGTCCTGCGCCACCGGGCCGCGGCGGACCGCTCCGCGCGCGTCGCCGTGGCGATCCGGGAGGCCGAGCGCGACGCCGCCCCCGCCCTCGCCGCACGCGCCACGGCCGCCGCCGACCTCGTACGCGCCCTGCACACCGCCGCGGAGGCGGGGGAGCGGGTGGCCGAGGAGGAGGAGGAGCGCTCGGCGATCCTCCAGTCCACCGGCGAGACGGCGCACCGGGACGCCACCACCGCCGCCACCGAGGCCCAGCGCGCCCGCAGCGAGGCCGGGCACCTGCGCCAGCGCCTCTCCGAGGTCGAGCAGGAGACCGCGGAGGCCGTGCGGGCCGGCTGGCTCGACGACACCGCGCCGGACGCCGACCCGGCCCGCGCGGCCCTCGCCGCGAACGACGCCGAACAGGCCGCTGTCGCAGCCTGGGACACCGCGCGGGAAGCCGCCCGGGCCACCGCCGACCAGGCCCGGGAAGCCGGGGCGGCGGAGAGCCGCACCGAGCTCGCGGCAGCCCGCGCGGCCGACGCCGCCCGGGCCGCGGAACAGTCCTACGAGGCCGAGCGCAGGGCCGCGGAGTCGATCGCCGCCGACCACCGGCTCACCGACCTGCTGGGTCTGCCCGCGGCGGCCGGAGCAGGCGTTCCCCACCCCCGCAGCCCCGCCGCCGGGACGGACGCCACCACCGACGGCCCGCACGAAGCGGCTTCCGGCGATGCCCGGCCCCTCACCGCCGAGGAGTTCGACCACAGCGCCGACGAGCTGAAGGAGCTCCTGGAGAAGGGCGTCACCGCGGCCGAACGCAGGCTCTTCGACCTGCGCACCGCCGCCGCCGACGACTCCCGCATCCTCGGTGCCCTCGGCGACGGGGGACTGCTGCCCCCGGGGCCGGACGTCCTCGCCACCGTCGAATACCTCGGCGAGCACGGCATCCCCGCCCTGCCCGGCTGGCGCTACCTCGCGCAGGCCGTGGACCCCGCCGACCACGCGGCGGTCCTGGCCGCCCGGCCCGAGCTCGTCGACGGCGTCGTCATCACCGACCCGGACGCGCACACCCGCGCCCGCGAGGTCCTGGCCGCCGCCGCCCTGCTGCCGAGGTCGGCCGTGGCCGTCGGCACCACCACCGCCCTCCTCGCGCCCGTACCCGCGTCCGGCGGCGACGACGGCGTGTTCCTCGTCCCGCCCAACCCCGCGATGCACGACGAACACGCCGCCGACGAGGAGCGCCAGGCGCTGAGGGAGCGGGCCGCGGCACGCGACGAGGACATCAGGTCGCTCGCCGCCCGGCTCACCGCCGACCGCTCCCTCGCCGCCCGCATCGGCTCCTGGCGTGCCGACTGCCCGCCCGGCATGCTCGCCGAGCTCGGTGAAGCCGCCCGCATCGCCCGGGCCGCCGCGGAGACCGCCGAAGCGGAGCTGGCCGAGGCCCGCACCGTGCGAGCGGAGGCCGACGAGGCCGCAGCCGACGCGGCGAGGGTCCGCGACGAACGCCAGGAGGCGGCGCAGCGCGCACGCCGCGCCGCGGACGCGCTCGCCGGACTCGCCCACCGGCTCCGCGACCGGGCGGGCTGGCAGGCGCGTCTGCGTGAACTGACCGACGAGGCCGCCGAGTCCGAGGCACGGGCCACGTCGTACCTCGAGCGGGCACGCGCCGCCGACGAGGACCGCCGGGCCGCCCAGCGTGCCGCGGACGACGCCCACCGCACCGCCCGCGCCCTGCGCGCCGAGCGGGCCGAGATCGCGGGCGCCCCCGAATCCCTGCCGGAGCCCGACGCCTCCGCCGCACGCACCTCCCTGCCCGCCCTCCGCGAGGCGTACCGGGCGGCCTCCCGCCTGTACGAGAAGGTGGGCGTCGGAGCGGACCTGCGCGCCGAGCAGGCGCGCGCCGAGAGCGACGAGAGCGCCGCCCTCGCCGAACTCGACCGGCTGACCAACAAGGTCCGCACCCGCGCCGCCCAGCTCCTCGAAGGGACCGACGGAGCCGACGGACCTTCCCGGCAGGCCGCCTCCGCCCGCGCCGAGTCCTTGGTCCAGCTCCTGGAGACCCGTGCGTCGACGGCCAGCGAACAGCTCGGCCGGCTGCGGGGCGAGGCCGAACGGCTCGCCCCCGCGGACGAGGCCTCCCACCACACCGAGCTGCCCGCCGATCTCGCCCCGGCCGACGCCGACCAGGCGCAGACCCTGCTCCGCACGGCGACGGCCGAACTCGCCTCCGCCACCCAGGCGCTGGACACCGCGCGTGCGGCCCACGCCGAACTGCTGCGGGCCCACCGCACCGCCGAGGACTCCGCGAGCGGCTTCGACGAGACCGCCGCACTTCTGCGCGACCTGCTCAGGGACCACGGCCCGGACGACGAGACCGAGTCCCCCGACCCCTACCCGGGGACCCTCGAGGAAGCCAGGCAGTCCGCCACCGAGGCGCGCCGTTCACTGCGCGGCTGCGCCACCGACCTCTCGGCGGCGGAGAGTTCCGTACGCGAGGCGAGCGACGTCCTCGTACGGCACGCCAACTCCACCCGGTACGAACAGGTCCGCACCCCGGCGCGGCAGCAGATCAGGGAACTCCCCGCGGCGGCACTGCCCGACCACGCCGAGAAGTGGGCCGCGGCCTTCGCGCCCAGGCTGCGTGTGCTCACCGACGAGCTGGCTCAGCTGGAGCGCAACCGCGAGTCCATCGTCGACCGGCTCCGCGGCCTGGTCGAGTCGGCCCTCACGACGCTCCGCTCCGCGCAGCGGCTCTCCCGGCTCCCCGAAGGGCTGGGGGAGTGGTCCGGCCAGGAGTTCCTGCGGATCCGCTTCGAGGAACCCGACCAGGCCACGCTCACCGAGAGGCTCGGCGAGGTCATCGACGAGGCCACGCACGCGGCCCTCAAGAAGAACTCCGACCTGCGCCGGGACGGTATGTCCCTGCTGCTGCGCGGTGTGCAGGCGGCACTGCAGCCCAAGGGCATCGCCGTCGAGATCCTCAAGCCGGACGCGGTGCTCCGTGCCGAGCGCGTCCCGGTCGGACAGATGGGCGACGTCTTCTCCGGCGGGCAGCTGCTCACCGCCGCGATCGCGCTGTACTGCACGATGGCGGCCCTGCGCAGCAACGACCGGGGCCGAGACCGGCACCGGCACGCCGGCACGCTCTTCCTGGACAACCCCATCGGCCGGGCCAACGCCACGTACCTGCTCGAGCTGCAGCGCGCGGTCTCCGACGCGCTGGGTGTCCAGCTGCTGTACACGACGGGGCTGTTCGACACCACGGCGCTCGCCGAGTTCCCGCTGGTCATCCGCCTCCGCAACGACGCGGACCTGAGGGCGGGACTGAAGTACATCAGTGTGGAGGAGCACCTCAGGCCCGGTCTGCCGCAGCAGGACCCCGAGGGCGAGACCGTCCACGGCGAGATCACCGCGACGCGCATGTTCAAGAGGACCGGCGGGTCGGGCGGGAACGCTCCGGCGGCGGCCGTCCCCGAGATGCGCACGGAGATGACGGACACGCGCCCGGACGCGCACCTGGACCCCGCACCTGCCTCCGACGGCCGTTAGGAGCCGGGGCGGAGGTCAGGCCCGCGAGAGCCTGCCTTCGCCCCGGCGTCGTATCCGTGCCTCCCCGCGCGCCCTCGCCCGGGCGCCGCGCCTGGCGATCCGCCGCTCCCGGCGCATACGCCGCGCCGTGCTGCTGGGTACGGAGACCACGCCGTTGCGCTGGTTCCACACCTGCCGGGTCACCCAGACGTCCAGCACCGACCACGTGGCCACCACCGTGCTCGCCACACCACCCAGCACCATGGGAAAGGCGAGCCAGGACCCGGCCATCGTGCACAGGAAGGCCACCAAGGCCTGAATGATGGTCAGCGACATGATGAGAACGGCCCGTACGGCCGCTGTTCTCACCGGGTCCGGCATTCTCCGCCGTGTCGCGGGTTCCTCGACCCACAACTGCCGCGGAATCCTGGCACCGGCCGCGGACGCGGCATCCGGTGGTGCGCCGGTCGCCGGCGGTGCCGTCGTCCCCCGGCGCTTGTCCGTGTCCAAGGACCTCAACTCCCCATCAGTGTCCGGCACAAGGGGTGGCTTCCCGCCTCGCGTCCGTTCTACGCGGACCGAGCGGTTCGTCCGTCGCACACGCCCCCGTGAGGTTCTTCTGCCCCGTACGTACGGACGAACGCAAGGCGGTGAAGATTCCCGCCAAGAGGCATCAACCAGCCCTGAAAGGTCACGGAACGAAGAATTCCAGCCAACTGCCTTGTGTGGATGCGCCGCGTCCCTCCAGCGATTCTCTGTCGCTTTCGCGAACTTCTTCGCAGGGAATACCAGGACAACGGGTGAACAACCGCAGGAAAGAGCGGCCGGAAATCGTCCGGACACGCCTTCGAGTTACCGGGGAGTCAGTAGTAGGCTCGCGCCGTTTGTTGACGGAACACGGGGCAGGCGCCCGGTGGACCGCGGCAGAACGCCGGAACACGCAGGAAGACCGGGCAGCCGGAACCGCCCGGGACGCCGACACGAACACCCCCGCGGTGCGGGGCCGAGCTGGGGGAGGCCATGCGCTTTCGCGGGAAGTCCATCCGCAGGAAGATCGTGGCGTTGCTCCTGGTGCCGCTCGCCTCCCTCACGGGCCTCTGGGTCTTCGCCACCTACGTCACCGGCAGGGAAGCCGGCGAGCTGATGGGCGCCAGTGCCATCGTGGAGGAGGTCGGCCACCCGCTGGAGGACACCATCCGCGCGGTCCAGGGCGAACGCCGCCAGACTCTCGTCTTCCTGGCCGACCCCCGTGCCTCCGACGCCCTTCCCCTTCTGCGCCGCCGGCGCGCCGTGACCGACCGTGTCGTGGCCGACGTCAGGCAGAGCGCGAGGAGCAAGGACATCCGGGACAAGCTCAGTCCCGAGTCGGAGGCCCAGCTCGACGCGATCCTCGGTGAGATCGACGGTCTGGACGCGCTGCGCGGATCCGTCGAGAGGCGCACCATCGACCGGACCAGGACGCTCGCCTTCTACAACGGTCTCGTCGACCCCTGTTACCGCTTCCTCAACGGTCTCCACACGATGGAGAACGTCTCGATGGACAAGCAGGTCCGGGCCCTGGTCGGCGTCTCCCGGGCCCGCGAGATGCTCTCCCGCGAGGACGCGCTGATCGCCTCCGGCCTCATCGCGGGACGCCTCGGCGCCCCGGAACTCCGCGCCGTCTCCGACCTCGCCGCCAGCCGCAAGCTCCTGTACGAGGTCAACCTCGAACTCCTGCCGGCGAGCGAACGCACGCGCATGGAGCAGTACTGGGACAGCCCCGACACCGAGCCGCTCCGGACCACCGAGCAGAAGCTCATCGCGGCGGGGCCGATCACCGAGCCGGGCGCCGTCGACTCCGCGCGCTGGGAGGAGGTCGCCCCGCCGGTCCTGGAGCGCCTGGCGAACGACGGCACCGAGATGTCCGTCCGTTTCCAGGACCGCGCGGAACCCGCCGGATACCGGGTCCTGATCCGGGCCGGTGTCGCCGGAGTCCTGGGATTCGTGGCCCTGCTCGTCTCCGTCTTCGTCTCGGTACGCGTGGGACGCGAGCTCGTCCGTGACCTCTCCCGGCTGCGCAAGGACGCCCACGAGGTGTCCGGGGTGCGGCTCCCCAGCGTCATGCGGCGGCTGGCCGCGGGCGAACAGGTCGACGTGGAGACCGAAGCCCCCCACCTGAGCTACGAGCGCGACGAGATCGGCCAGGTCGGACAGGCGCTCAACACCCTGCAGCGGGCCGCGGTCGAGGCCGCGGTCAAGCAGGCCGACATGCGCCGCGGGGTGTCCGAGGTCTTCGTCAACCTCGCACGCCGCAACCAGGTTCTCCTGCACCGCCAGCTGACGCTCCTGGACACCATGGAACGGCGCACCGAGAACGGCGACGAACTCGCCGACCTCTTCCGCCTCGACCACCTCACCACCCGTATGCGCCGCCACGCGGAAGGCCTCGTGATCCTCTCCGGGGCGGCGCCGTCCCGCCAGTGGCGCAAGCCGATCCAGCTGATGGACGTGGTGCGGGCGGCGGTCGCGGAGGTGGAGGACTACGAGCGCATCGAGGTCCGCCGCCTGCCCCGCATCGGCGTCGGCGGTCCGGCCGTCGCCGACCTCACCCACCTGATCGCCGAACTACTGGAGAACGCCACGGTGTTCTCGCCCCCGCACACCGCGGTCCAGGTGCACGGCGAACGGGTCGCCAACGGCTTCACCCTGGAGATCCACGACCGAGGCCTCGGCATGGCGCCGGAAATCCTCCTGGACGCCAATCTGAGACTCGCGGAGACGCCCGACTTCGAGCTCTCCGACACCGACCGGCTCGGCCTCTTCGTCGTCAGCCGGCTCGCCCAGCGTCAGAACGTCAGGGTGTCGCTGCAGACCTCACCGTACGGAGGGACGACCGCGGTCGTCTTCATCCCGGCGCAACTGCTCACCGACGCCCCCGACACGCACGGCACCGGCTTCCGCCTCGACCGGCGGGCCGAGAAGGCGATCGGCGGCGGGCGGCCGGGCAGGAACGCGCCCGGCAGCGACAAGGCCCGCAGGGACGGTATCGCGGACACCGACGTCCCGGGCAGGCCCTCGGGACTCTCCCCGGTCCCCACCGGTCTCACCGACCCGTCCGTGCTGAACGGCCCGGTCGAACTCGAAGGACCCGTGGGCACACTCGGCTTCACCGACCCGGCACGGGACCGGGAGCTCGATCCGGCTCTCGGGCCCGTCCTGGACGGTGTGTCCGACCTGGAGGACACCGAGAGCGAGCGCGGTGGCATCTTCCGGGCCCGTGACCTGCGCCGTGAAGCCGACCGGGAGCAGCACCAGCAGGCGTCCGACGGCCGTACCGCGGACGTCAGGCCGATGCGGCCCGCGGGGCCCGTCCCCCTGCCGCGCCGCAAGCCGCCGACGCTCGTCGCCGACCAGGGACGCCGCATCGGCGACGCGGGCCGTGCCCACCACGGCGCGGCCGACGGATTCCCCCCGGACGGCGGCTCGGGCGGGACGGCCGCCGGGTCCGGTCAGGGAGCGGCCCCTGCCGACGAGCCCCCGGTACGGCTCAGGTCCGCACCCCGGCCGGCGGCGCCGGACACGATCGGCGGCCTCCCGCGCAGGGTCCGGCAGGCCAGCCTCGCCCCACAGCTCCGGGAGGACTCCGCAGGACGGACTTCCGGCCACGCCCCCGCGGGCACCGACGACGACCTCGAACGTGACGCGGACGAAGTACGCAATCGCATGGCCTCGCTACAACGCGGCTGGCAGCGCGGCCGTCGGCAGAACGCCGAGGACGTGACCGGCCCCGGCGAGACAGCACCAGGAACCACTCCGGGAGGGGACGGTCGATGACCGCACCGAACGCAGCAGCACACAACGCCGCACGCCAGGGCTCCGGCGAACTCAACTGGCTCCTCGACGAACTGGTCGAGCGCGTCGCGAGCATCCGCAAGGCGCTGGTCCTCTCCAGCGACGGCCTCGCCACCGGAACGTCCCAGGACCTGACCCGCGAGGACAGCGAGCACCTGGCTGCCGTTGCCTCCGGATTCCACAGCCTGGCCAAGGGGGTCGGCCGTCACTTCGACGCCGGCCGGGTCCGGCAGACCGTGGTCGAACTCGACGAGGCGTTCCTCTTCGTCACCGCGGCGGGTGACGGCAGCTGCCTCGCCGTCCTGGCCGAGTCGGACTCGGACGTCGGACAGGTGGCGTACGAGATGACCCTGATGGTCAAGCGCGTGGGGGTCCACCTGGCCAACGCACCCCGGACCACCGGTCTGTCCGCCGGAGGGTGAGGCGAGGGGATGAGCGCAGACTCCGTCCGGGACGCCGCGCCCGGATCACCGCCCGCTCCCGCCGAAGCGGGATCCTCTCGCTGGTACGACGCCGAAGCGGGTCCGGTGGTCCGGCCCTACGCGATGACCCGGGGGCGTACCAGCAGCGCGTCCCGTCATCGTCTCGACCTGATCGCGATCGTCGTCCCCGAACCGGCGGCCGACGATCCCGGCAGGGACCAGACGCTCTCCCCGGAACACGTGGAGATCGTCGAACTGTGCAGCGACATGCCCCAGTCGATCGCCGAACTCGCCTCCGGACTGGACCTACCCGTCGGGGTGGTCCGGGTCCTGGTGGGTGACCTCGTCGAGGACGAACTGGTGCACGTCACCCGTCCCGTTCCGCCGGCCGAGCTGCCGGACGTGAGCATTCTTCGCGAGGTGATCAATGGCCTTCGGGCGCTCTAGCCGCAGAAAGCGGCCCGTCGAGCCCGTTACCCTGAAAATCCTGGTGGCGGGCGGCTTCGGTGTGGGCAAGACGACCCTGGTCGGGGCGGTCAGCGAGATCAGACCGCTGCGCACGGAGGAGCGGCTGAGCGAGGCGGGCCGCCCCGTCGACGACGTCGCCGGGGTCGAGGGCAAGAGCACGACCACCGTGGCGATGGACTTCGGCCGCATCACCCTGCGCGAGGACCTCGTCCTCTACCTCTTCGGCACCCCCGGGCAGGACCGCTTCTGGTTCCTCTGGGACGAGCTGGCGCAGGGCGCCCTCGGGGCGGTGGTCCTCGCGGACACCCGGAGGCTCGAGGACTGCTTCGCGGCCGTCGACTACTTCGAGCGCCGGGCGATCCCCTTCACGGTCGCCGTCAACCTCTTCGAGGGCGCCGAGCAGTTCCCGGTGGAGACGGTGCGGGCCGCACTCGACCTCGACCCCGAGGTGCCGGTGCTGATCTGCGACGCGCGCGACAAGGCGGCCGTACGGGACGTCCTCGTCGCGGTCGTCGAGCACGCCATGGTGCACGCCGACCGGGTCAGGGAGCCCGCGGCCACCTGACGGCACCGGACGCGGTCCGTACCCCCGCCGACTGGGGTACGGACCGCGCGTACGGTGCGGGGGGCGGGCGTGGAAGGAGTCTTCACCCGGAGTGACGGCCCGTCAACCCTGTGCGCACCAGGAGATCACCTGTTCTCGGCGAGCCACCGGGCCGCGGTGTCGGCGAGCTCGCCGTCCCGGCCGGCGAGCATCATCCGGATCATCTGCGCGTCGCCGCGCAGCGACCACGCGGGGTTCCCGAACGTCGCCGGATTGTTCTTCTCGATCAGGAAGTGCGCCGGCCACGCCGTCCCGTACCCGATCAGGGGCAGGGCCAGGGCGTACCGCTTGCGGCCGCGCGCCAGACCGTACGTGGTGAGCGCGAGACCGGTCAGCGTCCCGGTCAGATGCACCCAACGGGTCGCCGCCCTGGAGTGCATGGCGACGTAGTACGGCCAGAACTCTTCGTACGACTCGAACGTCTGTTGTGACATGGAGGCACCGTAACGGCTCGACCGGCAACCGGACACGCCGGTTCGGCGTCCGAGAAGAAGAAGGGCGGCCGGAGCCCACGGGGGTGGTCCCGGTCGCCCTTCCACCGTCCTCGGCTCAGTGCCCCGCGACGGAGCGGCGCGCCACGGGGAAGTCGAAGTACGTGTCGGGGAAGACCTCGGGCCTGTAGGTGAAGTGCCACCACTCCTCGGCGAGGTTCACGAAGCCCGAAGCCGAGAGCGTCGACTTGAGGAACTGCCTGTTGGCGCGCTGTACCCCCTGCACCCGGGGGTCGTCCGTGTGCGACAGGGTGTCGAAACAGTCGTATCCCGTTCCCATGTCCACCGAGTTGTCCGGGAAGCGCTCACCCCGGGGCGCATAGCACGGCGCCAGCTCCTCGCCCGGCTCGTACGGCCGGGTCGGCGACGCGGGCAGCTTGACCAGGGTGAGGTCGACCGTGCCGCCCCGGCTGTGTCCGGACTTCTCCGCGATGTAACCGTCCTCGAACAGCCGCGTCTTGTCGACCTGCGGATAGAACTCGTCCTTCATGGACTGGTCGTCGAGGTCCTTCGCCCAGCGCACGAAGTGGTCGACGGCGCGTTGCGGCCGGTAGCAGTCGTACACCTTGAGCGAGTAGCCCTGGCGCAGAAGGCTCCGCTGGGCCGTGCGCAGTGCGAGAGCCGCGGGCCGGGTCAGGATGCAGACGGGCTGCCGGTAGCCGTCCACCGGCTCACCCATGAAGTTGTGCGCGGTCGTGTAGCGCATCTCCGTGATGATCGTCGGATCGACGGAGCGCAGGTCGACGAACTCCGGCGGAGCCTTTGGTTCGGGCCTGGCCGCGGCGACCGGGGCGGCGGCCGTCACGGCGAGCAGAGCGGCGCCGGCGGCGGCCAGGGTACGGAGAGCGCGAGCAATTCCTGTCATGGGCACACCGTCTATCAGCTTCGGCGCCGCAAGAGAAGGGCGATCGGGATACAGTCCGCCCGTGAAGGACTCCCACTGCGGCAACTGCGGTGCCCTGTACGCCTCCGGTACCTGGCCGCGCACCTGCACGGCCTGCGGCGGCACCGCCTACCGCAACCCGCTGCCCGTCGCCGTGGCCCTGCTGCCCGTCACCGGGACCGACGGCACCGGCCTCGTCGTCATCACCCGCGCCATCCCGCCGCACCGCGGCGCAACCGCGCTGCCGGGCGGCTACATCGACGAGTCCGAGGACTGGCGCCACGCGGTCGTCCGCGAACTGCGCGAGGAGACCGGCATCCGGGCCGACGAGACGGACGTACGCCTCGCCGACGCCCTCAGCTCCCCGGACGGCCACCTGCTGCTCTTCGGACTGCTCCCGCCGCGCCCCGCCGGGGAACTGCCGCTCTCCGCACCCACCGACGAGACCTCGGGGTACGCCGTCCTGCGCACCCCGGGCGAACTCGCCTTCCCCCTGCACACCCGGGCCGTACGCGCCTGGTTCGCCGGGGACTACGGCTGAGCGGGGCCCGGCAGCCCCCGTACACGCACCGGATACGGCACCGCCTCCTCCTCACCGTCCCGCTCGACCACCACACGTCCGGCACCCAGACGCGACGTGTAGCGCTCCACCTCGGCCTCTTCCCACCCGTCACCCATGTCCCGCACGACCAGCCCGCCCCCGGTACGCCCGGCAGGCGGAGCCCAGACCTCCAGCTCAAGGCCCCGCTCCGGGCTCCGCACCGGGATCACCGCACCGGCCCGGGCCAGCACCGGAATCCGTGACAGCGGCGCCTCCACCACCACCTGCCCCGGGCCCTCGTGAGCGCGCCCGGTCGCCGTGTCGTACCAACGGCCCCGCGGCAGCCGCAGCGTCCTGCGGCCGGCCCCCTCCTCCAGCACGGGGGCGACCAGCAGCGCGTCACCCAGCAGGAACGCGTCCTCGCAGTCCCGCAGCTCACGGTCCCCCGGCGCACCCCACCACAGGGGCCGCACGTACGGCGCACCCGTCAGCCGGGCCAGCCGCGCCAGCGTCACGAAATACGGAAGCAGCCGCTCCCGCTCCTCCAGCACCTGCCCGGCGTGCGCGAGCACCTCCGGCCCGAACTCCCACGGCTCCCGGCGCCCCGCGTCGATGGCCGAGTGGGTACGGAACAACGGCATGTACGCGCCCAGCTGGAACCAGCGCAGATAGAGTTCCGGCGACGGCGACCCGTCGAAGCCCCCGACGTCAGGCCCCGAATACGGCACCCCGCAGAGCCCCAGCCCCAGCACCAGGGCCAGAGACGCCCGGAGCCCCGGCCATCCTGTGGCCACATCACCGGACCACGTGCCCCCGTACCGCTGCATCCCCGCCCACCCCGAACGGGAGAAGAGGAACGGCCGCTCCCCGGGACGCAGCCGGCGCAGGCCCTCGTACCCGGCCCTCGCCATGGCCAGGGCGTACACGTTGTGAGCCTCGCGATGGTCTCCGCCCCGGCCTTCCAGCGCGTGCCTCGACGAACGCGGCAACGACGGATCCCCGAAGGCCGAGAACGACACCGGCTCGTTCATGTCGTGCCACACCCCGGCGAACCCCTGACCGAGCCGCTCCTCGTACAGCCCGCCCCACCACTCCCGCACATCCGGATCAGTGAAGTCCGGATAGACACACTCACCCGGCCACACCTCACCCCGTACCGGCCGCCCCTGAGGATCCCGGACGAAGGCACCCTCCGCACCGACCTCCATGCCGCTGTCGAACACCGCGTTGCCCACCGAGGCCCGCACCGCCGGATCCACGATCGACACCAGCCGTACGCCCTCCTCGCGCAGCTCCTTCGCCAGTGTGGGGAGACCGGGGAACCGCTCCGGGTCGACCGTGAACACCTGATGAGCGTCGTAGTGGTCGATGTCCAGGTGCAGCACCGACAGCGGCAGCCCTCTCTCCCGGTATCCCGAGACCACCCGCCGCACCTCCTGCTCGCTGCCGAACCCCCAGCGCGCGTGCTGCGGACCCAGCGCCCACGACGGAGGCAGAGCAGGCGCACCCGTCAGCCCCGTCCAGCCCTGGAGAACCCTGGCCGGCGTCCCCGCGACCACCCAGCAGCGCAGCGGACCGCCGTCCATCCGCACCTCACACGTACCGGGCCGGTCATGCCCCGAACCCGCGCCCTCCTCGCCCTCCCTGAGGGTCACCCCGCCCGACCACGAGTTGTCGTGGAACACCAGATGCGTCCCCGCGTCCGAGACGACCACCTGCACCGGCATCGTCAGATACAGCGGATCGTCTCCCGGACCGAAACGCCCCCCGGGATCGGTGTTCCACAACCGGTAGGTGCCCTCCCTCAGCCTCGGCCCCCCGGAACGCCCGCCCAGCCCGAAGAACCGTGCGTCCGCCGGTACCTCGGAGCGCTGCACCCACCGGGCCGCACCCCCCTCCACCGGCTCCCACCAGCGCGGCGGCAGCTCCCGGCGCAACAGCACCCCACCCGGCGTCCGCAGTTCCACCGCACCGTGCCGCGACACCACCACCGTCAGCCGCTCCGACACCACCTGCCAGCCGCCGTTGGTGTCCGGCTCCAGGCACGCCCGCGGATCCGCCTCCGGCCCGGCCCCCGGCAAGGCGTACGAGGGAAGCTGCCCGGCGCCGTCCCAGGACCAGAACACCGCACCGCCCACCGCCACCCGAACGAGCAGTTCCGAGCGGGCGAACCGCACCACTCCGCCGCCCGGCCCCGGCTCCGCGCCCACCAGGAGCCCGGGCACACGGGCCCGCTCCGCACCGCGCGGCACCAGTCCCCGGGCATCCGCACGCCGGTGCCGCCAGGCGGAGCGCACCGCACGCATCCCTTGCACGGAACCCACCATTTTCACCGAGCGCACCAGGTCACGACCATCCATGCGGCCACCCTGCCATCCGCCCGGACGCGAGCACGGACACAAGCATGCTCCGTTCAGCTTCCGTTCACCTGTGGCTCCACCACACACCCGGACACGCAACCATGGCGGGCGGACCCTGGTGTGCAGGACGATCACATGACATCGTCCGTGACAGCCGTTCACGCGCACACCCCAGCCCGTGCGCGCGACCTACGCACACCTCGCGTACACCCCGAAAGGCCAGGGAGCCTCCATGACCTCAGCAGCCGGCGAAGCCCCCCTCTGGCAGCCCCAGCCCGAACGTGTCGAGGCAGCCGCAGTCACCCGCTTCCAGCGATGGGCGGCCGAGCACCACGGAGCGCCCGCCGACGGCGGTTACGCGGCACTGCACCGCTGGTCGGTCGACGCACTCGACACCTTCTGGAAGGCCGTCGCCGACTGGTTCAACGTACGCTTCTCCACCCCGTACGAAACCGTCATCGGCGACCGCGCCATGCCCGGCGCCCGGTGGTTCCCAGGCGCCACCCTCAACTACGCCGAACACGCGCTGCGCACCGCCGACGACCCGCTCCGCGCGGACGCGCCGGCCCTGCTGTACGTCGACGAGACCCACACCCAGGCAGCTGTCAGCTGGTCCGAGCTCCGGCGCCAGGTCGCCTCGCTGGCCGCCGAACTCCGGGCGCTCGGCGTCACCCCCGGCGACCGCGTCAGCGGATACCTGCCCAACATCCCGCAGGCCGTCGTCGCGTTCCTCGCGACCGCCGCGGTGGGCGGCGTCTGGACCTCCTGCGCCCCCGACTTCGGGGCGCGAAGCGTCCTGGACCGGTTCCAGCAGGTCGAACCCGTGGTCCTCTTCACCGTCGACGGCTACCGCTACGGCGGCAAGGAACACGACCGCACCGACACCGTGGCCGAACTCCGCCGCGAACTCCCGACCCTGCGCGCGGTCGTCCACATCCCGCTGCTCGGCACCGACGCGCCCGAGGGCGCCCTCCAGTGGTCGGAACTCACCGCCTCCAGCACCGAACCGGTCTTCGAGCAGGTGCCGTTCGACCATCCCCTGTGGGTGCTGTACTCCTCCGGCACGACCGGCCTCCCGAAGGCGATCGTCCAGTCCCAGGGCGGCATCCTCCTCGAACACCTCAAGCAGATCGGGCTGCACTGCGACCTCGGCCCCGACGACCGCTTCTTCTGGTACACCTCCACGGGCTGGATGATGTGGAACTTCCTCGTCTCCGGCCTCCTCACCGGGACCACCGTGGTGCTGTACGACGGCAGCCCCGGCCACCCCGACGTCGGCGCCCAGTGGCGCGTCGCGGAGCAGACCGGCGCGACCCTCTTCGGCACATCGGCGGCGTACGTCATGGCCTGCCGGAAGGCGGGCGTCCACCCCGCGCGCGACCACGACCTCAGCCGTGTCCAGTGCGTCGCCACCACCGGCTCCCCGCTCCCGCCCGACGGCTTCCGCTGGCTCCACGACGAGTTCCACGAGAGCGGCGCCGACCTGTGGATCGCCTCCGTCAGCGGCGGCACGGACGTCTGCAGCTGCTTCGCCGGAGCGGTCCCCACCCTGCCGGTCCACATCGGTGAGCTCCAGGCCCCCTGCCTCGGCACCGACCTCCAGTCCTGGGACCCCGCCGGCAAACCGCTGACCGGTGAGGTCGGCGAGCTGGTCGTGACCGCGCCCATGCCCTCCATGCCCGTCCGCTTCTGGAACGACCCCGACGGCCGCCGCTACCACGACAGCTACTTCGACATGTATCCCGGCGTCTGGCGCCACGGGGACTGGATCACCCTCACCGACCGCGGTTCCGTCGTCATCCACGGCCGCTCGGACTCCACCCTCAACAGGCAGGGCGTCCGGATGGGGTCCGCCGACATCTACGAGGCCGTCGAGCGGCTCCCCGAGATCCGCGAGTCCCTCGTCATCGGCCTCGAAGAGCCGGACGGCGGCTACTGGATGCCCCTGTTCGTCCATCTCGCCGAGGGCGCCACGCTCGACGACCGGCTGCGCGACAGCATCAAGCGGACCATCCGCGAGAACCTGTCGCCCCGTCACGTTCCGGACGAGGTCATCGAGGTCCCCGGCATCCCCCACACCCTCACCGGCAAGCGCATCGAGGTTCCGGTCAAGCGACTCCTCCAGGGAACAGCACTGGCCAAGGCAGTGAACCCGGGGTCGATCGACAACCTCGAACTCCTCCACTTCTACGAGGAGCTCGCCCGCGAGCGCCGCTGACCCGGCCGCCGGCACGACCACTGTCAGTCCCTCTGGCTACGCTGAGTGAGCAACCGTTCGCAGTGCACAGGGGGACTCATGGCGCACATCCAACCGACCGGGCGAAGCCACCGGCGCTCCGCACCGTCCATGCGACGCGCACTGCGCCGCGAAGCACCCAGTACCGTCGGCCTCCTGGTCGACGCCGAGGACTTCGCGGCCATGCGCCGATACCGGAGCTTCACCTTCGAAGACCACGCCGTCTACCTACGACAGGTCGAGGGGCTGCTGCGCACGCTCACGGCGCAGGGCGTGCACACCACCGTCGCCCTCTTCGACCCCGAGGACTACGCGGAGTTCTGCGCCGAGTCGGACCTCGATCCCGACGCGCGCACGAGCCGCAGCCGCTTCACCGCCGAGATCGCCGCGGCCGGAGCCACGGTCGCCTACGCCGGCCAGACCATCGACACGCTGATCCCGCTCCTCGTCTCGCGGGCCGTCCGCCGCGCGACCTGGGAGTACGCCACCATGCTGCTCTCCGGACTCGGCGACTGCGCCGACTGCGGACAGGACATCGGCCGGGCAGCCTTCGACCGGGCGTCGCACCTGTTGATGCGTCTGCTGGAGACGGCGGGACCGGGCAGCCATCACATCGTCTGCAGCACACCCAACGGTGACGAACAGCTTCTGGCCGTCCTCCACACCACCCAGGACTCGGACGGCCAGGCCCGGCTCCCGTCCTCGGAGGGTGCGGAGTTCGCCACCGTGCTCGCCGTGGGGGTCGCGCTCGAGACCCGGGGAGGCGTCGTCCTGCGTACCACCACGCCCGGACATCCGGACCGGGTGCACGGATGGCGTCTGCACCGGGGCAGCCTCCTCCCGCTCACCGCGGGCGAGGTGTTCAACGCCTACTGCACCGACGCCGACACGGGCGAGCCCGTGTCCCCGGAATCCGGTGTCGAGTACTGCGCCGGGTTCGACCTCGGCACCGACGAGCCGGAGGCCCACCGCTGACCCCGATCGGACCGAAGGGGTTCCCGCCTGAACCGGCGGGAACCCCTTCACACACGACCGCGTACGGCGGACGCCGTCACTCGCCCGACAGCACCGCCTGCGCCGCGAGCCGCGCCTCGTCGGCGGAGTCCGCCGCACGCGCCGCGGACGCCGCGCGCTCGCACTGCGCGAGCGTGTGCTTCGCCAGCGTCGCCCGCACATAGGGAATGGACGCCGCGCCCATCGACAGGGAGGTGACCCCCAGACCGGTCAGCACACACGCGAGGAGCGGGTCCGAAGCGGCCTCACCACACACACCACAGCTCTTGCCCTCGGCCCTGGCGGCCTCGGCCGAGAGCGCGACCAGGTCGAGCAGCGCGGGCTGCCACGGGTCCTGCAGCCGGGACACGGCTCCCACCTGACGGTCGGCCGCGAAGGTGTACTGCGCCAGGTCGTTCGTGCCCAGCGACAGGAACTCGACCTCCTGCAGGATCGAGCGGGCCCGGAGCGCGGCGGACGGAATCTCCACCATCGCACCGAACTTCGCCTGCAGCCCCGCCTCACGGCAGGCATCGGCGAACGCCTTCGCGTCCGCACGGTCGGCCACCATCGGAGCCATGACCTCGAGGTACACGGGCAGCCCCTCGGCCGCACGCGACAGGGCGGTCAACTGGGTCCGCAGAACATCCGGGTGATCCAGCAGACTGCGCAGTCCTCGCACACCGAGCGCGGGGTTCGGCTCGTCGGCGGGCGTCAGGAACTCCAGCGGCTTGTCGGCACCGGCGTCCAGCACCCGCACGACGACGCGTCCCTCGGGAAACGCCTCCAACACCGCGCGGTAGGCCTCGACCTGCTTCTCCTCGGACGGCGCCTGCTTGCTGTCGTCCAGGAAGAGAAACTCCGTACGGAACAGTCCGACGCCTTCGGCACCCGCCTCCAGGGCCGCCGGAACGTCACCGGGGCCACCGACGTTGGCGAGCAGCGGCACCTTGTGACCGTCCGAGGTGGCACCGGGACCGGTCACGGCCGACAGCGCCGCCCTGCGGGCCGCCGACGCGCTCTCCATCTCGGCGCGCTTCTCCTGGCTCGGCTCGACGAAGATCTCACCCGTGCTGCCGTCCACCGCCACGACCGTGCCCTCGGCGATCTCACCGGCACCCGGCAGAGCCACGACGGCCGGCACCCCGAGCGCCCGCGCGAGAATCGCGCTGTGGCTGGTCGGGCCGCCCTCCTCCGTGACGAAACCGAGGACGAGCGTGGGGTCGAGCAGCGCGGTGTCGGCGGGAGCCAGGTCACGCGCGATCAGCACGTACGGCTCGTCGCTGTCCGGCACACCCGGCATCGGCACTCCGAGCAGCCGCGCCACGATCCTGTTGCGGACGTCGTCGAGGTCGGCGACACGGCCCGCCAGGTACTCCCCGGCATTGGCCAACAGCGCGCGGTACGCGGCGAACGCGTCGTAGACACCGCGCTCGGCGGTGCTGCCGACGGCGATACGGCGGTCGACATCGGCGATCAGCTCGGGGTCCTGGGCCATCATGGCCTGGGCCTCGAGCACGTGCTGGGCCTCGCCGCCCGCCAGGTTGCCGCGTGCGACGAGGTCGGCCGCAACGGCTTCCACCGCCTGGCGGGCACGCCCCTGCTCGCGCTCCGCCTCGTCCGCGGGAATCTGTTTGGCCGGGGGCTCCAGCACCGCCGTACCCATGTGCCGAACTTCGCCGATCGCCACACCGTGGCTCACGCCGACGCCTCGCAGCGTTGTCTCCATTTCACCTGCTCCGATTGTGCGGCGGTCGCACCGCCGCGGTGGATGCCCGACTGGCTCGTCCCTGCGCCGAGGGTGTCACTGCCAGCCGAACAGCGTCTCGCCGACCTTGACGTCGCCGTCCTCGCGGACGTCGGAAAGGGACTCGGCCGTGGCCTCCAGGGCGACGACCGGGCAGATCGCGGACTTGCCGGCTGCCTCGACGCCCGCGGGGTTCCAGCGGACGATGCCCTGACCACGGGTCACGGTGTCACCCTTGTTCACGAGAAGCTCGAAGCCCTCGCCGTTGAGCTGCACGGTGTCGATCCCGAGGTGCGTCAGCACTCCGTGCCCCTCGTCGTCGACGACGACGAAGGCGTGCGGGTGGAGGGAGACGACGATGCCGTCGACCGGTGACACGGCCTCGGAGGGCTCCCGCACGGGGTCGATGGCGGTACCGGGTCCCACCATCGCTCCGGAGAAGACGGGGTCGGGAACCGCGGTGAGCCCGATGGCGCGGCCGGCAAGAGGGGACGTCACTGTGGTCATGGAGAGCCTCCCAGGGGTGGGGATCCTGATGGTCACCGCCACGGCTGATCGGGGGCGGCGTACTGATCAGCAGCGTAAGTCATATGAAGTCCCGGTTCCGCCCGAGAGCTACCGGTTGACAGACCTAGAGGTGCACCGCAAACGATTTGCCTCGTCCCACCGTCGCCTGTACTGTCGTACCCCTGCCTGACCCCGAAGCGACTTCGAGTCCGGGATCGGCAGCGACTCCCAAGCCCAGACTGTAACCCTGTTCGGCGACCCCGCATGTTCGCGAGGACCCCGGTCAGAGACACGGAAAAGGCCTGATAGAGTCGGACTCGCCGGAAAGGGAAACGCGAAAAGCGAAGAACTGGAAAGTGAAAAGTAGTACCGCAGTAACCCGCTTCGACCGGGAATCGGACACGAAAGAGTCTGATAGAGTCGGAAACGCAAGAACGAAGGGAAGCGCCCGGAGGGCCCCGGTAAAACGGGACCGAAGGAAGCGTCCGTTCCTTGAGAACTCAACAGCGTGCCAAAAGTCAACGCCAGATATGTTGATACCCCGGCCTGCATCGCAGGT
>JBJDMS010000009.1:0-34400 GCA_044900255.1 Microbacterium sp. NPDC090218
CACCATCCTGATTCACCGCACTCCCCCGCACCACCGCCCACACCCGATGCCCCAACCGCCGCGCATCCGACAACCGCTCCAACACCAGCACACCGAGGCCTTCGGAGAAGCCGGTGCCGTTCGCGTCGTCGGAGAAGGACCGGCACCGGCCGTCCGGGGAGAGGGCGCCCTGCCGGCTGAACTCGACGTAGGTACCGGGTGAGGCCATGACCGTCACCCCGCCGGCCAGGGCGAGGGTGCACTCGCCCTGGCGCAGGGCCTGCGCGGCCAGGTGGAGTGTGACCAGGGACGAGGAGCAGGCGGTGTCGACGGTGAGGGCCGGGCCCTCCAGGCCGAGGGTGTAGGCGACCCGGCCCGAGACGACACTGCCGGAGCCGAAGCTGCCGAAGTAATCGTGGTACATGACGCCCGCGAACACCCCGGTGGAGCTGCCGCGCAGCGACGACGGATCGATGCCGGCGTGCTCCAGTGCCTCCCAGGACCCTTCCAGCAGGAGGCGCTGCTGCGGGTCCATCACCAGGGCCTCGTGCGGGGAGACACCGAAGAACGCGGCGTCGAAGTCCCCCGCGTCGTAGAGGAATCCGCCCTCGCCCGTGGAGGAGCGGCCCGGGGTGCCCGGTTCCGGGTCGTGCAGGTCCGGGTCCCAGCCGCGGTCGTCGGGGAACGCGCCGATGCCGTCGCGGCCCTCGGCGACGAGCCGCCAGAGGTCTTCGGGCGAGCGGACGCCGCCCGGGTAGCGGCACGCCATGCCCACGATCGCGATCGGTTCCCGGGCCGCGGCGGTCTGCGCCCGGTTGCGCTCCCGCAGCCGCTCGATCTCCTTGAGCGAGGCGCGCAGCGCCTCGACCATCCGGGTGTCGGGCTTCTCGGACTCGGCCATGGTTCTCTTCCTTCTCACAGGGCGTCGTCGTCGCCGACGAGGTCGTCGAGTGCCAGGGTGATGAGGCTCTCGGCGTCCATGGCGTCGATCGAGGGGCGGCTGGACTCGTCGTTCGCGGACTGCTCCCGCTCGGGCCGCAGCCCGGCGAGTTCGAGCAGGCTGTCCAGCAGTCCGGCCTCCCGGAGCCTGGCCACCGGGAGGGCGGCCAGGGCGGCGCGCACGGTGTCCTCCTCGCGCGGGCCGTCCGCGACGGACGGCGCGAGCTCGGCGGCGAGGTGGTCGGTGAGGGCGGCGGGGCTCGGGTGGTCGAAGACGAGCGTGGCGGACAGGCGCAGTCCCGTCGCCTCGTTGAGCCGGTTGCGGAACTCGACGGCGGTCAGCGAGTCGAAGCCGAGGTCCTTGAAGGGCAGCTCGGCCTCGAACTCCTCGGTCCCGAGCACCTGTCGGGCCTCGTCCCGCACCAGTTCGAGCAGCCGCGCGGTACGCCCCTCGGGCGTACGGGCGGCCAGGTCGCGGCGGAGCGCGGCCGAGGCCACGGACGCGGTGCCACCGGAGCGACGGGGCGCGCGGACCAGACCGCGCAGCAGCGGGGCGACGCGGCCGGCGTCCCTCGGGGTGCCGAGGTCCAGACGGGCGGGCAGCAGGACCGGTTCCCCGCGTCCCACCGCGGTGTCGAAGAGTTCCAGGCCCGCCGCCGTGTCGAGGGGGAGGACGCCCCCGGACGCCATGCGGCGCGCGTCGGCGTCGTCCAGGCGGTCGGCCATGCCTCCGCTGCCCGCCCAGGCGCCCCAGGCGAGTGAGACGGTCCGCAGCCCCAGGGAGCCCCGGTGGGCGGCGAGGGCGTCGAGGAACGCGTTGCCCGCCGCGTAGGCGGCCTGGCCCGGGCTGCCGAACAGTCCGGCCGCGGACGAGAACAGTACGAACGCGGCCGGCGCACGGTCCTTGGTGAGTTCGTGCAGATGCCAGGCGGCGTCCAGCTTGGGCCGCAGCACCGTGTCCAGTTGCCCGGGCGTGAGGGAGGTGAGGACGGCGTCGGCGAGGACACCGGCGGTGTGCACCACCGCGGTGACGGGGTGGTCGTCCAGGACGCGGGCGAGGGCGGCACGGTCGGACACGTCGCAGGCGACGAGGGTGACCCGGGCGCCGAGGGCGGTCAGTTCCTCCCGTAGCTCCCCGGCGCCGTGGGCCTCGGCGCCACTGCGGCTGAGCAGGACGAGCTCCGTGGCGCCGTGCTCGGTGACCAGGTGGCGGGCCACCTCCCGGCCGAGGGCTCCGGTCCCGCCGGTGATGAGCACGGTGCCCGTCCAGTCGGCGGGGGCGTGCTCCTCCCGGCGCGGGGCGCGGACGAGGCGCGGTGCGCTCACCGTGCCCTCCCGGAGCGCCAGTTGGGGTTCGCCGGAGGCGACCGCGGAGGGCAGCAGGCGGCGGGACGCGTCGGTGTCGTCGAGGTCGGCCAGGACGATCCGGTCGGGGTGCTCCGACTGGGCCGAGCGGATCAGGCCCCACACGGCGGCGGCACCGGGGTCGGTGACCGCCGCGGGACCGGGGCCGGTGGCACCCCGGGTGGTGACGACCAGGCCGGTGTCCGCGAACCGCTCGTCGGCCAGCCAGTCCTGGACCACGGCGAGCATCCGCCGGGCGCCGGCCCGGATCTCCTGGGGGTTCCGTCCGCCGGAGTGCGGGACGACCAGGGTGTCGGGGGCCAGGACGGCGGCCTCGGACAGTCCGGTGACGGTCGTGACCTCGGCGATCTCCCCGCCGAGCGCGGAGGCCAGCTCCTGGTGGCCGGAGCCGAGGACGGCCCACCGGCCCGCCTGTGGGGCGGTGGGTACCGCGACGGGCACCCAGTCGAGGGCGAACAGGTCCTCGTGCCCGCCGTCGGCCGCCGCGGCGATCAGCGCGGGGTCGACCTCCCGCAGCGCCAGCGACGCGACCCGGGCGACGGGCCTGCCGCCGGCGTCGGCGGCGTCGATGCGCACGGCGCCGGAGTCCAGCGGTGCGATCCGCACCCGCAGGGCGGTGGCGCCCGCGGCGTGCAGTTCGACGCCGCTCCAGGCGAACGGCAGCGCCATCCGCTCCGGGGCTCCGGCGCGCAGTCCTACGGCGTGCAGCGCGGAGTCGAGCAGCGCCGGGTGCAGACCGAAGGGGGCACCGTCCGTTTCGACGGCGACCTCGGCGTACACCTCGTCGCCGAGGCACCAGGCGGCGCGCAGTCCCTGGAAGCGGGGCCCGTACTCGGCCCCCAGTGCGGCGAGCCGGTCGTACACGTCGTCCAGGTCCACGGCTTCGGCGCCGGCCGGCGGCCAGGACGTCAGGTCGTGTGCGGGTACCGGGTCCGCCGGGCGCAGGACGCCGGTGGCGTGGGTGGTCCACGGGTCGTCGTCGGCCGCCGCGTACACGGTGAAGTCCCGGGCACCGGTGGCGTCCGGTTCGCCGGCCGTGGCCTGGAGGCGGACGCTGCCCTGCTCGGGCAGCACCAGCGGTTCGGAGACGGTCAGTTCCTCGACCACCGGGCAGTCGAGCCGGGCTCCCGCGGCGAGGGCCATCTCGACGAACGCCGTGCCCGGCAGCAGCGGTACGCCGCCCACGCGGTGGTCGCCCAGCCACGGCTGGGCGGAGAGGGAGAGCCGGCCGGTGTGCAGGGCGGCATCGGCGTCGGCGCGTTCGACGGCGGCGCCCAGCAGCGGGTGGCCGATCGCGGGCCCGGGCTGACCCGGGTCGCCGGTCATCCAGTAGCGGTCCCGCTGGAAGGCGTAGGTGGGCAGGTCCGCGCCGTCGCGGTGGGGCAGCAGGTCCGTCCAGTCGACGGTGACGCCGTGCACGTGCAGCGCGGCGAGTCCGGTGACCAGGGCCTCCGTCTCCTCGCGGTCCTTGCGCTGGAGTGCGACGACGGCCGCGTCCTCGGGCAGGCAGTCACCGGCGGCCGCGGTGAGCGCGCTGCCGGGTCCGACCTCGGCGAAGTGGCGGGCCCCCGCGTCGTGCAGGGCGGACACCGCGTCGGCGAAGCGGACCGCCTCACGGGCGTGCCGCACCCAGTAGTCGGGGGTGGACAGCTCGTCGGCGGCCGCGGGGGCGCCGGTGAGGGTGGACACCAGCGGGAGGCGCAGCGATCCGTACGACAGCGACGCGGCGACCTCGCGGAACTCCTCGAGCATCGGTTCCATCAGGGCCGAGTGGAAGGCGTGGCTCACGGCCAGTTCCCTGGTCCGGTCGAAACGGGCGGCGAGCGCCCGGGCCGGGCCGGCCGGGCCGGAGACCACCACGGACATGGGTCCGTTGACGGCGGCAACCCCGACCCCGTCCCCGAGCAGCGGCGTGACCTCGTCCTCCGCCGCGCGTACGGCGATCATGACGCCGCCCTCGGGCAGCGCCTGCATCAGCCGGCCGCGGGCGGCGACGAGCCGGCACGCGTCCTGGAGGCCGAGGACTCCCGCCACATGGGCGGCGGCGATCTCACCGACGGAGTGCCCGGCGAGGACGTCCGGCCTGACGCCGAACGACTCCAGCAGCCGGAACAGGGCCACCTCGAAGGCGAACAGCGCGGGCTGGGTGAACTCGGTGCGCTCCAGCAGTGCGGCGGAGTCGAGGACGTCGCCGAGCGGCCGGTCCAGCAGCGGGTCCAGATGGCCGCGGATCTCGTCGTGGGCGGTGGCGAAGGCGGGGAAGACCGCACCGAGCCGGGCCCCCATGCCGGGCAGTTGGGAGCCCTGGCCGGAGAAGAGCAGGGCGAGCTTCCCGTCGGTCGCCGGGCCGGCCGCGCCGGTGGGAGGCGTGCGCCCCTCGGCCAGCGCCCGCAGCCCGGCGGTCAGCTCCTCACCGGTCCGTCCGACGACGGCGGCACGGTGGCCGAGTGCGGTCCGGGCGTGCGCGAGTGCGCCGGCGGTCCGGTGCGGGTCGGCGTCCGGCCGGCCGGCCAGGTGGTCCAGCAGCCGGCCGGCCTGGGCCCGCAGCGCCTGGGGCGTGCTGCCGGAGAGCAGCCACGGCACGGCGTCCACCGCGGGGGGCGTGGTGTCCGAGGGCTGGTCGGCGGCGGGCGGAGCCTCCACGATCACATGGGCGTTGGTGCCGGAGATGCCGAAGGAGGAGATGCCCGCACGGCGCGGACGTCCCGGGTCCGGCCACGGCAGGGACTCGGTCAGCGGGCGGACGTTGCCGCCCTCCCACTCCACGTGCCGGGACGGGGTGTCGATCCCGAGGCTGGCCGGCAGGGTCTCGTGGTGGATCGCCTGGACCATCTTGATGACACCGGCGACACCGGCGGCGGCCTGGGTGTGGCCCAGGTTGGACTTGACCGAGCCGAGCCACAGCGGGCGGTCCTCGGTGTGCTCCGCGCCGTAGGTGGCGATCAGCGCCTGGGCCTCGATGGGGTCGCCGAGGGTGGTGCCGGTGCCGTGCGCCTCGACCACGTCGACGTCGGCCGCCCCCACGCCCGCGGCCTCCAGCGCACGGCGGATGACGCGCTGCTGCGCGGGGCCGTTGGGGGCGGTGATGCCGTTGGAGGCGCCGTCCTGGTTGACGGCGGTGCCGCGGAGCACGGCGAGGATCGTCCGGCCGTTGCGCCGGGCGTCGCTGAGCCGCTCCAGCAGCAGCACACCGGCGCCCTCGCCGAAGCCGGTTCCGTCGGCGGCGTCGGCGAAGGGGCGGCAGCGGCCGTCGCTGGAGAGACCGCGGTGCCGGCTGAACTCAACGAACGTGCCGGGGGTCGCCATGACGGTCACTCCCCCGGCCAGGGCGAGGGAGCAGTCGCCCTGGCGCAGCGCCTGGGCGGCCAGGTGCAGGGCCACCAGCGAGGAGGAGCACGCGGTGTCGACGGACAGGGTCGGGCCTTCGAGGCCCAGGGTGTAGGCGACCCGGCCGGAGACGACGCTGCCGGAGCCGAAGCTGCCGAAGTAGTCGTGGTACATGACGCCCGCGAAGACACCGGTGTCGGAACCGCGCAGGGTGGCCGGGTCGATCGAGGCCCGCTCCAGGGCCTCCCAGGAGGTCTCCAGCAGCAGCCGCTGCTGGGGGTCGGTGACGAGGGCCTCCTCCTCGTCCATGCCGAAGAAGGCCGGGTCGAAGTCGGCCGCGTCGTACAGGAAGGCGCCGTGCCGGGTGTAGCTGGTGCCCGGCCGGTCCAGGGTCGGGTCGTGGAGGGTCTCGACGTCCCAGCCCCGGTCGGTGGGGAACTCCCCGACGGCGTCGCGGCCTTCGGCCACGAGGCGCCACAGCTCCTCCGGGGAGGAGATGTCGCCGGGGAAGCGGCAGCCCATGCCGACGATGGCGATGGGTTCGTCGGCGGCGGCGCGTACGGCGGTGACGGGCGCGGCCCGGTCGAGGGCACCGGTCAGCTCACCCAGCAGGTACCGGGCGAGTTCGGCCGGGGTGGGGTGGTCGAAGACCAGGGTGGCGGGCAGCCGCAGTCCGGTCGTGGCGGCGAGGCCGTTGCGCAGTTCGACCGCCGCGAGCGAGTCGAAGCCCAGCTCCCGGAAGGGCAGCGTGCGGCTGACGTCCTGGGCGGAGCGGTAGCCGAGGATGGTGGCGACCCGGCTCTGCACGAGTTCGGTGAGGAACGGTTCGCGCTCCGGCTCCAGCAGCCCGGCGAGCCGGTCGCGCAGCGAGTCGGCGCCGCCGGCGGCGGCGTGGCCGGCGGTGGCGCGGCGTACGGGCACCAGGCCGCGGAAGAGCGGGGCGAGTGCGTCCCCCTGGCCGCGCAGCGCCGCGGTGTCCAGCCGGACCGGGAGGACCACGGGGTCGGTGCCGCGCAGGGCGGCGTCGAACAGGGAGAGCCCCTCGTCGGTGGGCAGCGGGGCGACACCGCCGCGGGCGATGCGGGCCCGGTCGGTCTCGTCGAGGGTGCCGGTCATGCCGCTCGCCTGGGCCCACAGGCCCCAGGCCAGGGAGTGCCCGGGCAGGCCGAGGGAGCGGCGGTGGGCGGCGAGGGCGTCGAGGTAGGCGTTGGCGGCGGCGTAGTTGCCCTGGCCCGGGGAGCCGAGGGTGGCGGCGGAGGAGGAGAAGAGCACGAACGCCGACAGGCCCAGGTCCGCGGTGAGTTCGTGCAGGTTCCAGGCAGCGTCGACCTTGGGGCGGAAGACCGCGTCGACACGTTCGGGGGTGAGGGAGGCGAGCACGCCGTCGGCGAGTACACCGGCCGCGTGGATCACGGCGGTCAGCGGCCGGTCGGCGGGCAGACCGGCCAGCACTGCGGCGAGGGCGTCGCGGTCGGCGGCGTCGCAGGCGACGCCGGTGACCTCGGCACCCAGCTCGGTCAGCTCGGCGACCAGGGCGGCGTCGGCGCCGCTCCTGCTGAGCAGCAACAGGTGGCGCACGCCCCGGTGGCCGACCAGGTGGCGGGCGATGATCCCGCCGAGGGCGCCGGTCGCGCCGGTCAGCAGGACGGTGCCGGAGCCGAGGCCGCCTTCGGGGGTCGCGGCATCCGGTGCGTCGGCTCCCGTGCTGTCGGCTGAGGCTTCGTCGGTGTCCGGGACACGGGCCAGGCGTGGCACGTACCAGGTGCCGTCGCGCAGCGCCAGGTGCGGTTCGCCGCCGGCGACGGCTTCGGCGAGACGGTCCGGGCCGGGGTCCGTCCCGCTCTCGACCAGGACGATACGGCCGGGGTTCTCGGACTGGGCCGAGCGGACCAGCCCGCCGACCGCGGCGCCGGCCGGGTCGGTCCCGGTGACGACGACGAGGGTGCCGTCGCCGCCCTGTTCGTCGGCGAGCCGGTCCCGCAGCCCGTCGAGGACGGTGGCGACGGCGGCGCGGGTCCCGGCGGCGTCCACACCCGCCGGGGCGCGCAGCACCTCTCCGTCCCAGGGCGTGGTCCCGGTCCCCGGCGCGGCCGGCGCGGGGACCCAGTCGACGCGGTGCAGCGCGCCGGACCGGGCGGACCGCGCGGCCGCGTCCACCAGGTCGGTGCGCAGCGGGCGCAGGGTGAGGGAGTCGACCGTGGCGACGGGTGCGCCGGCCGGGTCGGCCAGTGTCAGGGCGACGGTGCCCTCACCGGTGGCGCGGACCTTCACGCGCAGGGCGGTGGCCCCGGTGGCGTGCAGCCGTACCCCGGACCAGACGAACGGCAGCAGCGCCTGGTCGCCGGCGGCGTCGGTGAGGCCGACGGTGTGCAGGACGGCGTCGGAGAGGGCCGGGTGCAGTCCGAAGCCGTCGACGGGTGCCTCGGTGGCGACCTCGGCGTACACGGCGTCCTCGGTGCGCCAGGCGGCGCGCAGCCCCTGGAACAGGGGGCCGTAGCCGAGTCCGAGGGCGGCGAGTTCGTCGTACAGGCCGTCGAGGGGCACCGGTTCGGCGTCACGCGGCGGCCAGGAGGTGAGCGGTTCGACGACGGCCGGGAGGGTGCCGGTCGGAGCGAGCAGGCCGTCGGCGTGCCGCGTCCAGGGGAGTTCCTCGTCGGTGCTCTCGGGCCGGGACCAGAGGGTCAGCGGCCGGGTCCCGCCGTCGGGCGGGCCGACGACGGCCTGGAGCTGCACGGCGCCGTGGTCGGGCAGGACCAGCGGGGCGTGCAGGGTGAGTTCGGCCAGGTCTCCGCAGCCGACCTGGTCGCCCGCGCGCAGGGCGAGTTCGAGGTGTCCGGTGCCGGGGAAGAGCAGCCGGTCCCCGACGCGGTGGTCGTGCAGCCAGGGGTGCGTGCCCGCCGAGAGCCGGCCGGTGAGGACGGCCTCCTCGCTGCCGGCCCGTGCGATGGCGGCGCCGAGCAGGGAGTGGTCGGTGGCCGCGAGGCCGGCGGAGGTGACGTCGGCTCCGGTGGCGGTGCTGTCGAGCCAGTACCACTCGCGCTGGAAGGCGTACGCGGGCAGGGGGACGAGGCGGGCGGGACGGCCCTGTGCGACCTCGGCCCAGTCGACGACCGCGCCGTGGGTGAAGGCCTCGCCCAGGCCGGCGAGCAGCCGGTCCCGGCCGCCCTCGTCGCGGCGCAGCGAGCCGACGGCGGCGACCGCGTCGTCCGTCTCCTGGATCCCGACGGTCAGCACCGGGTGGGGGCTGGACTCCACGAACAGGGTGTGGCCCGCGGCGACGGCACCGCGTACGGCCTGTTCGAACAGCACGGTGCCGCGGAGGTTGGTGTACCAGTACTCGGCGCCGAGTTCGGCGGTGTCGATCGGGGCGCCGGTGACGGTGGAGTAGAAGGGCACGTCGGTGCTGCGGGCCTCGATGCCCGCGAGGTCCTGGGCGAGGCGTTCGCGCAGGGTCTCCACATGGGCGCTGTGGGAGGCGTAGTCCACGGGCAGCCGTTTGGCGCGGACCTTCTCGGCGCGCAGCCGGACGAGGAGTTCGTCGAGGGCGTCGGAGTCCCCGGAGACGACGGTGGAGGCGGTGCCGTTGACCGCGGCGACCGACAGCCGGCCGTCCCAGGCGGCGAGCCGGCCGCGGACCGCTTCGGCGCCCTCGCCCACGGACATCATGCCGCCGGAGCCGGACAGCAGTTCGGCGATGGCCTGGGAGCGCAGGGCGACCACGCGCGCGCCGTCCGCCAGGGAGAGCGCGCCGACGGCGCAGGCGGCGGCGATCTCGCCCTGGGAGTGGCCGATGACGGCGGCCGGGGCGACGCCGTATCCGCTCCAGGTGTGCGCCAGGGACACCATCACCGCCCACAGCAGGGGCTGGACGACGTCGACCCGGTCGAGGCCGCCGCGCAGTTCGGTGGCGAAGTCCCAGTCGGTCCAGGGCTCCAGGGCGGCGGCGCACTCGGCCATGCGGGCCGCGAACACCGGTGATTCGTCGAGGAGTTCCGTGGCCATGCCGGACCACTGCGAGCCCTGTCCGGGGAAGACGAAGACGGGGCGGGCCCGTCCGGCGGCGGTGCCCACGGCGAGGTTGCGGGCGGTGGCGCCGTCGGCCAGTGCGGCGAGCGCCCCGCGCAGTGCGGCGGGGTCGGTGCCGGTGACGGCGGCACGGTGCGCGAAGTGGGCGCGGCCGGTCGCCAGCGACCAGCCGACGTCTCGGGGGTCGAGCCCGGGGTGCGCGTCGAGGTGGCCGAGCAGCGCGGCGGCCTGTCCGGCGAGCGCGGCGGGCGACTTCGCGGTGAGCAGCCACGGGACGACGGGTCCCGTGGCGGGGTCGTCGCCCGGCTCCGCCGCGGACTCCGCTGCCGCCGGGGCCTGTTCGAGGATGACGTGGGCGTTGGTGCCGCTGATCCCGAAGGAGGACACCCCGGCCCGGCGGGGCCGGCCGGCGTCGGGCCAGGTCCGCTCCTCGGTGAGCAGGCGCACCTGCCCCGCGTCCCAGTCGACCTTGCTCGACGGCTCGTCGACGTGCAGGGTCCTGGGCAGGCTGCCGTTCCGCATCGCCATGACCATCTTGATCACACCGGCGACACCGGCCGCGGCCTGGGTGTGCCCGATGTTGGACTTGACCGAGCCCAGCCACAACGGCCGGTCCTCGGGCCGGTCCTGACCGTAGGTGGCCAGCAGGGCCTGCGCCTCGATCGGGTCGCCGAGGGTCGTTCCGGTGCCGTGGGCCTCGACCACGTCGACGTCGGCCGTGGTGAGGCGGGCGTTCTCCAGGGCCTGGAGGATGACGCGTTCCTGTGAGGGGCCGTTGGGCGCGGTCAGGCCGTTGGAGGCGCCGTCCTGGTTGACGGCGGTGCCGCGGACGACGGCGAGGACCGGGTGGCCGTTGCGGCGGGCGTCCGAGAGGCGTTCGACCACCAGGACGCCGACGCCCTCGCCCCACACCGTTCCGGCGGCCGCGTCGGCGAACGCCCGGGTACGGGCGTCGGGAGCGAGGGCGCCCTGCCGGCTGAACTCGATGAAGGTCTCCGGGGTCGCCATGACGGCGACGCCGCCGACCAGGGCGAGGGAGGACTCGCCCTGCCGCAGCGACTGCCCGGCCAGGTGCAGCGCCACCAGCGACGAGGAGCAGGCGGTGTCGACGGACAGCGAGGGGCCCTCCAGGCCGAGGGTGTAGGCGACCCTGCCGGAGATGATGCTGCCGGAGCCGAAGCTGCCGAAGTAGTCGTGGTACTGCACGCCCGCGAACACACCGGTCGGGCTGCCCTTGAGGGAGTGCGGGTCGATTCCGGCGTGCTCCAGCGCCTCCCAGGAGGCCTCCAGCAGCAGCCGCTGCTGGGGGTCGGTGACGAGCGCCTCCTTGGGGCTGATGCCGAAGAACGCGGCGTCGAACTCGCCCGCGTCGTGCAGGAACCCGCCCTCGCCGACGTACGAGGTGTCGGGGCGCTGCCGGGTCGGGTCGACGACGCGGTCGACGTCCCAGCCGCGGTTGGCGGGGAACGGGGCGATGGCGTCGGTGCCGTCGGCGACCAGCTGCCACAGGTCCTGCGGGGTGCGGACGTCGCCCGGGTAGCGGCAGGCCATGCCGACGATGGCCAGCGGCTCGTCGGCGCGCGCCCGTCCGGTGCGCCGGGTGCGGCGTACGGAGCCGGAGGCCCCGGCGACGAGGGTGCCGAGGTGCGTGGCGAGCGCGTCGGGCGAGGGGTGGTCGAAGACGAGGGTGGCGGGCAGCCGCTGCCCGGTCTCGGCGGACAGGGAGTTGCGCAGTTCGATCGCGGCGAGGGAGTCGAAGCCGAGGTCCTTGAAGGCCCGGTCGGTCTCCACGGTGTCCGGTCCGGCGTGTCCGAGCACGGCGGCCACATGGGAGCGGACGGTGGTCAGCAGGGCCTCGGCCCGCTCCGTCGCCCCGAGGGAGGCCATGCGTTCGGCGAATCCGGACCCGGTTTCCCCGGTGGCGGCCCCCCGGCGGACCGGGCGCCCGGCCAGGGCACGGAACACGGGGGCGAGTTCGCCGCCCTGGGCACGCAGCGCGGACAGGTCGAGGCGTACGGGGGCCACCGCGGGGCGGCCGGTGCCCAGTGCCCGGTCGAACAGGGCGGTGCCCTCCTCGGCGGACAGCGGGACCATGCCGCCGCGGGACATGCGGGCGAGGTCTGCCTCGTCCAGGGCGCCGGTCATGCCTCCGGTCGGGGCCCAGGGGCCCCAGGCCAGGGAGAGGGCGGGCATGCCGTCCGCCGCGCGGTGGGCGGCGAGCGCGTCGAGGCAGGCGTTGGCGGCGGCGTAGTTGCCCTGTCCGGGGGCGCCGACGGTGCCGGCGACGGAGGAGAACAGCACGAACGCCGCAAGGTCCTGATCGCAAGTCAGTTCGTGCAGGTGGAGGGCCGCGAGGGCCTTGGGGGCGAGTACGGCGTCGAGGCGCTCGGGCGTCAGCGAGGCCACCACGCCGTCGTCGAGGACACCCGCGGCGTGGACGACTGCGGTGAGCGGACGCTCCTGCCGGAGCCCGTCGAGCAGGGCGGAGAGGGCGTCGCGGTCGGCGACGTCGCAGGCGTGCGCGGTGGCGCTCGCGCCGAGGGCGGCGAGTTCGGCCACGAGCGCGTCGGCCCGGCCGCCGCGGCTGACCAGGGCGAGGTGGCGCGCACCGTGGGCGGTGACCAGATGCCGGGCGAGTACGGGCCCGAGTCCGCCGGTCGCGCCGGTCAGCAGCACGGTCCCCTCGGGGTCGAGGGCGGGGGCCGCGGCGCCTTCGAGCGGCTCGGCGCGTACCAGCCGGGCCGCACGGGCGGTGCCGGAGCGGACGGCGACCTGGGGTTCGCCGGTGGCGAGGACCGCGGGCAGCAGGGTGCCGGGGTCGGCGCCGGGTTCGAGGTCGAGGAGGACGCACCGGCCGGGGTTCTCCGACTGCGCGGAGCGCGCGAGGCCCCAGACCGCCGCGCCGGCCAGGTCGGGCACGCCCTCGCCGGCGGTGGCGACGGCACCCCGGGTGACGAGGGCCAGCGGCCGGGCGTCGTCGTCCTGGAGGGCGGCGAGCGCGGTGCGCAGCGCGGCGCGTACGGTCCCGGCGTCCGAGCCGGCCGGGATCTCCAGCAGGCGGTGGTCGGCTGCGGGGGCGTCGGGGTCGAGCGCCAGCGGCTGCCAGTCGAGGACGAACAGGGCCTCGCCCGCGGTGTCCTGCTCGCCGCGCAGCCGTGTCAGTGGGCGGGAGGCCAGGGAGTCGACGGTGGCGACGGGAGCACCGGTGGCGTCGGCCAGGTCGACGGCGAAGGTGTGGTCGCCCGCGGGTGTCATGCGGGCCCGCAGGACCGAGGCGCCCACGGCGTGCAGGGTGACGCCGGCGAACATGAAGGGCAGCCGGGCCGTGTCGTCGCCGGAGCCGTCGCCGAGCAGGGCCAGGGAGTGCAGGGCGGCGTCGAAGGCCGCGGGGTGGAGGCCGAAGCGGGGGGCGTCCGCCGCCGGACGTTCCGGAAGGCGCACCTCGGCGTAGACGGTGTCGTCGTCGCGCCAGGCGGCGGTCAGGGCCCGGAAGGCGGGCCCGTAGTCCAGGCCGGCGGCCGCGTGCCGCTCGTACAGGCCGGTGAGGTCGAGTTCCTCGGCGTCCTGCGGCGGCCATGCGTCCAGCCGTGCTCCGGGAGGGGCGGTGCCGTCGGCGAGCAGACCGGAGGCGTGCAGGGTCCAGGGCTCGTCGGCGGGCGTGTTCTCGGCGCGCGCGTAGATCTGGACCGTGCGGGCCCCGGCCGGGTCCGGGGTGCCGACGGCGACCTGGACCCGGACGCCGTCGGCGGGCGGCAGCACCAGGGGGATCTCCAGGGCCAGTTCCTCCAGCCGGCCGCAGCCGACCTGGTCGCCGGCGCGGACCGCGAGTTCGACCATCGCGGTTCCGGGTATCACCACGGAACCGCCGACGACGTGGTCGGCGAGCCAGGGGTGGGTCCGCACCGACAGCCGGCCGGTCAGGACGGCTCCGTCGGAGTCGGCGAGCACGGTGGCGGCGCCGAGCAGCGGGTGGTCGGCGGAGTCCAGACCCACGGAGCCGACGTCGCCGGCCGGGGCGGCCGTCTCGGGCCAGAACCGCTCGCGCTGGAAGGCCGTGGTGGGCAGGTCGACGGTCCGGGCCCCGGTGAACAGGGCCTCCCAGCGCGGGCCGGCGCCCCCGGTGTGCAGCTGGGCGAGGGCGGTGAGCAGGGTCTCGGTCTCGTCCCGGCCGCGGCGGGTGGCGGCGGCCAGGACGGTGTCGCCCCCGGCCTCGTCGCCGGCGGCCAGGCACTCGCGGGCCATGGCGGTCAGTACGGCGTCGGGGCCGATCTCCAGGAACCGGGTGACGCCCTCGGCGGCGAGGGTGCGTATCCCGTCGTGGAACCGGACGGCCTCGCGCACGTGCCGGACCCAGTAGTCGGGGGTGCCGATGTCCTGCGTGGCGAGCCGGCCGGTGACGTTGGACACCACGGGGACGGTCGCCCGGTGGAAGGTCAGGGACGACACCACGGACCGGAACGCGTCCAGCATCGGTTCCATCAGCGGCGAGTGGAAGGCGTGCGACACCTTCAGCCGGCGGCTCTTCGCGAAGTGCGCGGCGACCGCCTCGGCCTCGTCGGCGTCGCCGGAGACGACGACGGAGTCCGGCCCGTTGACGGCGGCCAGACCGACCCCGTCGGTGAGCAGGGGGCGTACGGCCTCCTCGGTGGCGCGCAGGGCGATCATGGCGCCGCCCTCCGGGAGGGCCTGCATCAGCCGGCCGCGCGCGACCACCAGCGTGACGGCGTCCGCGAGGTCCAGTACGCCCGCGACGTGGGCGGCGGCGATCTCGCCGACGGAGTGGCCCGCGAGGTGGTCGGGGGTGAGGCCCCACGACTCCACCAGCCGGTACAGGGCGACCTCGAAGGCGAACAGCGCGATCTGGGTGCGGGCCGTGCGGTTCAGCGGCTCGGGATCGTCGCCGAGGACCAGCTCGCGCAGTTCGCCGTCACCGGACAGCTCGCAGATCTCGTCGAACACGCGGGCGAAGACCGGGAAGTGGGCGTGCAGTTCGCGGCCCATGCCGGGCCGCTGGGAGCCCTGGCCGGTGAACAGGAAGGCGGTCTGGCCCTTGCGGACGCGGCCGAGCGCGGTGGCACGGCCGCCCTCGGCGAGGCGGGTCACGGCGTCGAGCAGCGTGTCCCGGTCGGCGCCGAGGACCACGGCACGGTACGGGTGGGCGGTGCGGGTGACGGCCAGCGAGTGCGCCACGTCCACCGGGTGGGCCTCGGTGACGGCCGCGGCCAGGAGGGCGGCCTGCTCGCGCAGGGCCCGCTCGGTGCGGCCGGACAGCACCCACGGCACCAGGGGCGGCGCGGTGCGCGGCGCGGGTTCCGCGGCCGGGTCCTCGGAGGGCTCCTCCGCGGGGGCCTCCTCCAGGATGGTGTGGGCGTTGGTGCCGCTGGCGCCGAAGGAGGAGACCGCGGCCCGCCGCGGACGCCCCGGGTCGGTCCAGGGGCGGTTGGCGGTGAGCAGGCGGACGTTGCCCTGGCTCCAGTCGACCTTGCCGGAGGGCTCCTCGGCGTGCAGGCTCCGCGGCAGCACGCCGTGCCGCATCGCCATGACGACCTTGATGATCCCGGCGACGCCGGCGGCGGCCTGGGTGTGGCCGATGTTCGACTTCACCGAGCCCAGCCACAGCGGTGCGTCCTCGGGCCGGTCCTGCCCGTAGGTGGCGAGCAGGGCCTGTGCCTCGATGGGGTCGCCGAGCGTGGTGCCGGTGCCGTGCGCCTCCACCAGGTCGACGTCGGCCGGGGTGAGCCGCGCGCCGGCCAGGGCGGCGCGCACGACCCGTTGCTGGGAGGGACCGTTGGGGGCGGTCAGGCCGTTGGAGGCACCGTCCTGGTTGACGGCCGAGCCCCGGACGACGGCGAGGACCTCGTGGCCGTGGCGACGGGCGTCGCTCAGCCGCTCCAGCAGGAGCATTCCCGCGCCCTCGCCCCAGCCGGTGCCGTCGGCCGAGTCGGCGAAGGACTTGCAGCGGCCGTCCGGGGCGAGGCCCCGCTGACGGCTGAAGGCGACGAACGAGTTGGGGGTGGACATGACCGTGGCGCCGCCCGCCAGGGCGAGGGTGCACTCCTTCGCCCGCAGGGCCTGCACGGCCAGGTGGACCGCCACGAGCGCCGACGAGCAGGCGGTGTCGATGGTGACGGCGGGGCCCTCGAGCCCGAGGGTGTACGAGATCCGGCCGGAGATCACGGCGGCCAGGGCGCCGGTGCCGAGTGCCGCCTCGGAATCGTGCGGCATCCGGGCCAGCAGGTCCCGGTAGTCCTGGCCGTTGGTCCCGGCGAACACCCCGACCCGGGCGCCGTGCACCGAGTCGGGAGCGATACGGGCGCGTTCCAGCGCCTCCCACGACACCTCCAGCAGCAGTCGCTGCTGGGGGTCCATCGTGACGGCCTCCCGCGGGCTGATCCCGAAGAAGTCCGGCTCGAACCCCGCGGCGTCGTGCAGGAAGCCGCCGCGCGTGGAGTACGTCTTCCCCGTGGCGTCCGGGTCCGGGTCGTACAGCGCGTCGACGTCCCAGCCGCGGTCCCCGGGGAAGTCCCCGACGGCGTCCGTGCCCTCGTGGATCAGCTGCCAGAACTCCTCGGGGGTGGTGACACCTCCGGGGAAGCGGCAGCTCATGGCGACGACGGCGATGGGTTCCCGGTCCTGGGTCTCGACCTCACGCAGCCGCTGGCGGGTCTGGTGCAGATCGGCGGAGACCCGCTTGAGGTAGGAGAGCAGCTTTTCGTCGTTGGTCATCGGGTGTCGCCACTCCTGTGCGAAGAGGTGGGCTGCGGGTGGGCCGGGGTGTCGTGGGAGTACCGGGTCACGCCGAGCCGAGTTCTTTGTCGATGAACGCGAAGACGTCGTCGGCGGAGGCCTCTTCAAGCCGGCCGGTGACGGCTGCCGCATCCTGGCCGAGGGTCTTGTCCAGGTCCTTGAGCAGGGTCTGCAGCCGGGTGGTGACCCTGCTCTGCTCCAGGTCCTCGGCGGTGAGGTCGCCGAGCCGGGCGGCGACCCGTTCGAGCTCGGCGACCACGGAGTCAACGGACGTGTCCGCGCCGGCGAGTTCGGTGCCCAGGTACTTGGCCAGGGCGGCGGGTGTGGCGTAGTCGAAGATGAGCGTGGCCGGCAACGGCACCCCGGCGGCGCCACTGATCCGGTTGCGCAGGTCGACCGAGGTGAGGGAGTCGAACCCGAGGTCGCGGAAGGCGGTGGTCGGTTCGACGGCGCCGGCGTCGCCGTATCCGAGGACGGTGGCCGCCTGGCCGCAGACCAGGTCGTTCAGGGCGCGCTCGCGTTCCCCGCCGGTGAGTCCCGCGAGCTTCTCGGCGAAGCCGTCGGCCGCGTTCGCGCCGTCCGGACCGCTCGTGGTGCGGCGGGCCTCGGGCAGTGCGGACAGCAGCGGACTGGGCCGGGTCGAGGTGAACGCGGGGGCGAACACCGACCAGTCGACGTCGGCGACGGTGACGGTGGTGTCGCCGCCGTCCAGGGCGCGGCCCAGCGCGGTGAGGGCGGTGTCCGGGTCGAGCAGGGACATGCCCATCGCCCGGGCCGAGGCGCGGACCGTGCCGTGCGCCGCCATGCCGTCGCCGCCCCAGGGGCCCCAGGCCACGGAGGTGGCGGGCAGCCCCGCGGCGTGGCGGTGCTCGGCCAGGGCGTCCAGGTAGGCGTTGGCGGCGGCGTAGTTGGCCTGGCCGGCGCCGCCGACGGTGGCGGTCAGGGAGGAGAACAGCACGAACGCCGACAGGTCGAGCCCGGCGGTCAGTTCGTGCAGGTGGAGGGCGGCGTCCGCCTTGGGGCCGAGGACGCGGGCGAACCGGTCGGCGTCCAGGGCGTCCAGGACGCCGTCGTCGAGGGCACCGGCCAGGTGCACGACCGCCGTCAGGGGGTGCCGCGCCGGTACGGAGTCGAGCAGGCCGGCCAGGGCGGACCGGTCGGCCACGTCGCAGGCGGTCAGGGTGACGCCGGTACCGGTGGCGGTGAGTTCACGGACCAGGTCAGCGGCGCCGGGTGCGTCGGCGCCGCGGCGGGAGGTCAGCAGCAGGTGGTCGGCGCCCTCGGCCACGAGCCGGCGGGCGACGGCCGCGCCGATCGCGCCGGTGGCGCCGGTGACCAGCACGGTGCCGGACGGCTTCCAGGGTGCGCCGGCGCGGGCGGGGGCGTGCTCCAGCCGGCGTCCGTGGGCGCCGGATTCGCGGATCACGACCTGGTCCTCGCCGCCGGCGTCGCCGAGCAGCGCGGCCAGGCGGGCCACGGTCCGCGGACCGGCCTCGGCGGGCAGGTCGACGAGGCCGCCCCACCGGTCGGGGTGCTCCAGGGCGGCGACCCGGCCGAGGCCCCACAGTGCGGCCTGGGCGAAGCCGGTGACGGTGGCGCCGGGCCCGTGGGCGACGGCGTCCCGGGTGACGCACCACAGCGGGGCGTCGGCTCCGTCGTCCCCGAGCGCCTGGACGAGGGCGGCGAGGGCGGCCGGCGGAGTCGCCGGGGCGGGCAGGTACAGGATGCCGTCGGCGGAGGTCCGGCCGGTGAGCGCGTCGGCCAGTGCGGCGCGGTCGGCGGTGTCCGGCACGGTGAGGACGTCGACGCGCAGCCCGTTGTCCGTCAGGCCCTCCGTCACGGCGCGGGTCCACGGGTCCCCGGCGGTGGACGCGGGGACGACGGCCAGCCAGGCCCCGCCGAGGGCCGGGGTGGCGGGAGGCGCCAGCGGTTCCCAGGTGACGCGGTGGCGGAGCCCGTCCGCGGCGGCGTGCGCCTGCCGCCGGCCGTGCCAGGTCGCGAGGGCGGGCACGACGGCGGCGACGGAGCTCTCGTCGTCGAGACCGAGGGTGGCGGCGACGGCACTCACGTCCTGCTCGCGCACCAGGTCCCAGAACGGGTCGGCGGCCTCGCCGCCGGATCCGGCCCGGCGCTCGGCCTGCAGGATGGGGGCGTCCTCCCAGTGCCGGTCCCGGCGGAACGGGTAGGTGGGCAGGTCGACGGTGCGGCCGCCGGCGAAGACCGTCCGCCAGTCGGGGCCGGTGCCGGTGAGGTGGAGGCGGCAGAGGGCGTCGACCAGGGTGGCGTCCTCGGCCCGGTCGCGCCTCTGGGTGCCGATGGCGTCGGGGACCACGTCCTGCGCCATGGTGCTGAGCACCGAGTCGGGGCCGATCTCCAGGAAGCGGGTGGCTCCCTCGGCGGCGAGCGTGGTGGCCCCGTCGTGGAAGCGGACGGCCTCGCGGACGTGGCGTACCCAGTACTCCGGGTCGGTGAGGTCGTCGGCGATCCGGCCGGTGACGTTGGAGACGACCGGGAGCGCGGGCTCGTGGAAGGTGAGGCCGGCCAGCACCTCGCGGAAGGGTTCGAGCATGGGGTCCATGCGGTGCGAGTGGAAGGCGTGCGACACCTTCAGCCGGGTGCTCTTCTCCGCCTGGGCCGCGACGGCGAGGACGGCCTCCTCGTCACCGGAGACCACGACGGAGCGCGCGCCGTTGACGGCGGCGATGTCGACACCGTCGGTGAGGAGCGCGAGGACCTCGGCCTCGGTGGCGCGCAGGGACACCATCGCGCCGCCGGCCGGCAGGTCCTGCATGAGGCGGCCCCGGGCGGCGACCAGGGTGACCGCGTCCTTCAGGTCCAGCACGCCGGCCACGTGGGCGGCGACGATCTCGCCGATGGAGTGTCCGGCGAGCAGGTCGGGGCGGACGCCCCAGTGCTCCAGCAGGCGGTGGAGGGCGGTCTCGAAGGTGAACAGCGCCGCCTGGGTGTACACGGTGCGGTGCAGCGGCGCGTCGGCGCCGTCGGCGTCCTCGTCGAACATGACGTCGCGCAGCGGCCGGTCGAGGTGTTCGTCGAAGGCGGCGCAGATCTCGTCGAAGGCCGCGGCGAACACCGGGAAGGCGGCGTGCAGGGTGCGGCCCATGCCGGGGCGCTGGGAGCCCTGCCCGGAGAACAGGACGGCGAGGCGGCCGGGTTCGGGGGCCACGACGGGTGCCCGGGTGCCGTCGGCGACCTCGCGCAGGGCGGCCAGCAGTTCGTCCCGGTCGCGTCCCGTGACGGCGGCACGGTGGGTGAACAGGGAGCGGGTGGTGGCCAGCGAGTGGCCGACGTCGTACGGGTCGAGGTCTCCCGCGGCCGCCAGCAGCCGTTCCGCCTGCCGCTGCACGGCGTCGGCGCCCTTGCCGGAGAGCAGCCACGGCACGACGGGCAGGCCGGCGCGGGGCGGGGCGCTCCCGTCGTCCTCGGTCGCCGGTGCCTCCTCCAGGACGGTGTGCGCGTTGGTGCCGGAGATGCCGAAGGACGAGATGCCGGCGCGGCGCGGCCGCCCGTCGCCGCCCCAGGGGCGGGCCTCGGTGAGCAGTTCGACGTCGCCCGCGCTCCAGTCGACGGCGGTGCTGGGGGTGCCGACGTGCAGGGTCCTGGGGAGGGTGCCGTGGCGCATCGCCATGACCATCTTGATGACGGCGCCCACTCCGGCGGCGGCCTGGGCGTGGCCCATGTTGGACTTGATGGAGCCCAGCCACAGCGGCAGGCCCTCGGGGCGGTCCTGCCCGTAGGCGGCGATGACGGCCTGGGCCTCGATGGGGTCACCGAGGGTGGTGCCGGTGCCGTGGGCCTCCACCGCGTCGATGTGGTGCGGGGCCAGCTGGGCGTCGGCGAGCGCCTGCTGGATGACCCGGACCTGGGCCGGTCCGCTGGGCGCGGTCAGCCCGTTGGAGGCACCGTCCTGGTTGACGGCGCTGCCGCGGACGACGGCGAGCACCTTGTGGCCGTTGCGGCGGGCGTCGGACAGCCGCTCGACGAGGAGCATGCCCGCGCCCTCGGCCCAGGCGGCTCCGGCGGCGTCGTCGGAGAAGGAGTGGCAGCGGCCGTCGGGCGACAGGGCGCGGCGCTCGCTGAACTCGACGAACATCTCCGGGCTGGCCATGAGGGCGGCGCCGCCGGCCAGCGCGAGGGAGCACTCCCCCTTGCGCAGCGACTGGATCGCCGAGTGGAGGGCGACGAGGGAGGAGGAGCAGGCGGTGTCCATGGTGACCGCCGGGCCCTCGAGCCCGAGGGTGTAGGCGATCCGGCCGGAGACGATGCTGCCGGAGATGGTGCCGCCGAGGTAGTCGTGGTGCATCAGGCCGACGAAGACACCGGTCTGCGTGCCCTTCACGGCCGTGGGGTCGATGCCGGCCCGCTCGAAGGCCTCCCAGGTGACCTCCAGCAGCATGCGCTGCTGGGGGTCCGTTCCGGGCGCGTCCTTCGGGCTGATGCCGAAGAAGGCGGGGTCGCACTCGGCGGCGTCGTAGAGGAATCCGCCGTGGCGCACGTAGGTCTTGCCGGGCGCCCCGGGCTCGGGGTCGTAGAGGGCGTCGACGTCCCAGCCGCGGTCGGTGGGGAAGTCGGAGACGACGTCGACGCCTTCGTCGACGATGCGCCACAGGTCCTCGGGGGTGCGTATGCCCCCGGGGTAGCGGCAGCCCATACCGATGATGGCGACGGGCTCGTGGTCCTGCTCCTCCAGTTCCCTCACGCGGCGCCGGCTGCGCTCCAGCTCGGTCGTGGCCCGCTTCAGGTAGTCGCGGAGCTTGTCGGCCGTTGCCGGGTCTTCCATCACAGGGCTCCCAGTTCGTTGTCGATCGTCGCGAAGAGTTCCGCGTCGCTGGCCTCGCCGAAGTCCTGCGCCGGGGCGGGCGCGGCGTCGCCGCCGCGGGCGTCCTGCCAGCCGCGGAGGAGGGCTTCGAGGCGTGCGGTGACGCGGGTGTGGCTGCCGTCCTCGTCGGGCAGGCCGAGCAGCACGGCCTCGAGCCGGTCGACGTCGGCCAGGGCGGTACGGGTGAGGTCGGCCGGTCCCGGTACCAGTGCGGTCTTGAGGTGGGCGGCGAGGGTGCGGGGCGAGGGCTGGTCGAAGACCAGCGTCGCGGGGAGGGCGAGGCCGGTGGCGCCCGCCAGGAGGTTGCGCAGTTCGACGGCGGCGAGCGAGTCGAAGCCCATCTCCTGGAAGGCGCGTCCGGGGTCCACCGACTGCGGTGAGGGGTGCCCGAGGACGCCCGCGACATGGGTGCGGACCAGGTCGAGCAGGGCGCGGTCGCGTTCGGTGTCGGGCAGGCCGGCGAGCCGCTCGCGCCAGGAGTCGGACGAGGTGCCCTCGGCGGGCCCGCCCCCTGTCCTGCGGGCCGCGGGGCGGACGAGTCCGCGCAGCAGCGCGGGTATGCCGTCGGGCCGGGCCCGTACGGCGGCGCCGTCCACCCGGACGGGGACGACGAGCGCGTCCTCGGCGCCGAGTGCGGCGTCGAGCATGCGCAGGGCCTGGGCGGGAGCCAGGGCCGGCAGGCCGAGACGGCGCAGCCGCTCCAGGTCGGCCGCCTCGATGCCGGCGCTCATGCCGCCGCCCGATGCCCACAGGCCGTAGGCCAGGGAGACGCCGGGCAGCCCGAGGGAGCGGCGGTGGGCGGCGAGACCGTCGAGGAAGGTGTTGGCGGCCGCGTAGTTGGCCTGGCCGCCGCCGACGAGCAGACCCGCGGTGGAGGACAGCAGGACGAACGCGGAGAGGTCCGCGTCCCGGGTCAGGTCGTGCAGGTGCCAGGCCGCGTCGACCTTGGGCCGCAGGACCCGCTCGACCCGGTCCGCGTCGAGGGAGGCCAGGACGCCGTTGTCGACGACACCGGCGGCGTGCACCACGGCGCGGACCGGGTGCCCGCCGAGCAGCGCGGCGAGGTCGGCGCGGTCGGCGACGTCGCAGCGGGCGAGGGTGACCTCGGCGCCGAGTGCGGCGAGTTCGGCCCGGAGGTCGGCCGCGCCGGGGGCGTCCGCACCGCGCCGGCCGGCCAGCAGCAGACGCCGTACGCCGTGTCCGATGACCAGGTGACGGGCGATCAGGCCGCCCAGGCCGCCGGTGCCGCCGGTGACGAGGACGGTGCCGTCGGGGTCCCAGACGTGGGGGCCGCCGGGCTTGGCGCGTGCCAGGCGCGGCACGCGTACCTCGCCGTCGCGGACCGCGGTCTCGGGCTCGTCGGAGGCCAGCGCCGTGGCGAGGGCGGAGTCCGGGGCGGCGCTGCCGTCGGTGCCGACCAGCAGGAAGCGGCCGGGGTTCTCGGCCGCCGCCGCTCGCACCAGGCCGAACAGCGGGGCGTGCGTGAGGTGGTCGCCACGCAGCAGTACGGCGAGTCTGCGGCCGGTGAAGCGTGCGTCGTCGAGCCAGAGCCGCAGGGTGTCCAGGGTGGTTCCCACCAGGTCACGTGCCCGCTCCGGCAGGCCCTCGCCGGTGCCGGGGTCGGCGGGTACGGCCAGGACGACCGTGCCGGGCAGGTCTCCCGCGTCCACCAGTGCGGCGAGGTCGGGGTACCGGGGTGCGTCGAGGCCGGCGTCGGCGCCGCAGACGGCCAGGTCGGACAGGGCCGTACGGGCGGCACCGGGGGCCGGGACGAGGTCGATCCGGTACAGCGGGTCGTCGGCGTCCGCGGTGAGCTGCTCGGCCGTGACGGGGCGGGCCACGAGGCCGCGCACGGTGGCGACGGGCGCTCCGTCGCCGTCGGCCAGGTCGAGGCGTACGGCGTCGTTGCCCTCCGGGTACAGGCTCAGACGCAGCCGGTCGGTGCCGGCCCGGTGCAGGGTGACGCCGCTCCAGGCGAACGGCAGCACGGCCTGTCCGCCGGGCAGGTCCAGCAGGTTGACGTGCAGGGCGGCGTCCAGCAGGGCCGGGTGGAGGCCGAAGGCGCCGGCGGTGGTGCGTGCTCCGTCGGGCAGGGCGGCCTCGGCGTACAGCTCCTCGCCCCGGCGCCACATGGCGCGCAGGCCCTGGAAGACCTCGCCGTAGCCGTAGCCGGTGCCGGCCAGCCGGTCGTAGAGCCCTTCCAGGTCCACGGGCCGCGCACCGGCGGGCGGCCAGGCGGCGGGGCCGGCGGGCGGTCCGGCGTCGGCGGGCGCGACGGTCAGGACGCCGGCGGCGTTGCGGGTCCACGGGGTCTCGGGGGTGTCGGTGCGGCGTGACCAGACGGTCAGTTCACGGCGTCCGTCCCGTTCCGCGTCGACGGCGACCTGTACGGCCACGGAGCCTTGTTCGGGCAGGGTGAGGGGGGCGTGCAGGGTGAGTTCCCCGACGGTGTCGCAGTTCGTCTGTGCCGCGGCCCGCAGGGCCATCTCGACGAAGGCGGTGCCGGGCAGCAGGACGGTGCCGTGGACGGCGTGGTCGCCGAGCCAGGGGTGGGAGGAGAGCGACAGCCTTCCGGTGAGGACCGCGCCCTGGGTGTCGGGCAGTTCGGTGGCCGCGGTGAGCAGCGGGTGGCCGGTGGCCTGCTGGCCGAGTCCGTCGGCGTCGCCGGTGCCGCCCGCGGCGTTCTCGAGCCACAGGCGGGTCCGGCGGAACGCGTAGGTGGGCAGGTCGGTGTTCCGGGCGTGGTGCGGGGCGTGGAAGGCCGCCCAGTCGACGGTCCCCCCGGCGGCGTGCAGCCGGGCCACGGAGGTGACGAGGTCGTGCGGTTCGTCGCCGTCGCGGCGCATGACGGGCAGGCAGACACTGTCCGGAGGCAGGCATTCGGCGGCCAGCGCGGTGAGCGCCGCGTCGGGGCCGACCTCGAGGAACGTCCGTACGCCCAGGTCGTGCAGGGTCGTGAGGGCGGGGGCGAACCGGACGGCGTGGCGGACGTGGTCCACCCAGTGGCCGGGGGTGGTGAGCTCGCCGGGCCCGGCGGGTGAGCCGGTCAGGGTGGAGACCACCGGGATCCGGGGCTCGTGGTACTCGCAGCGCGCGGCCGCCTCGGCGAACGCTTCCAGCATCGGGTCCATCAGGGGCGAGTGGAAGGCGTGGGAGACCTTGAGCCGCTTGCCCCCTCCGAAGCGGGCGGCCAGGGCGTCGACGGCCGCCTCGGTCCCCGAGACCACGACGGAGCGGGGGCCGTTGACGGCGGCGAGCCCGACCAGCTCGTCGAGGTGGGGGGTGACCTCCTCCTCGGTCGCCCGCAGCGCGGCCATGGCGCCACCGGCCGGGAGCGCCGCCATCAGGGTGCCGCGGGCGAGGACGAGGGAGACCGCGTCCGGCAGGGAGAGCACTCCGGCGACGTGGGCGGCGGCCAGTTCGCCGACGGAGTGGCCGGCCAGGTGGTCCGGCACCGCGCCCCACGACTCCAGCAGCCGGTACAGGGCGACCTCGGTGGCGAAGATCGCGATCTGCGCGTAGTCCGTACGGGTGAGCAGCTCGGGGTCGCCGTCGACCACCTCGGCGAGCGGACGCTCGAGGCGGGGGTCGGCGAGGGCGCACACGGCGTCGAACGTCTCGGCGTAGACCGGGTAGGCGCGGCGCAGTTCGCGGCCCATGCCGGGGCGCTGGGCGCCCTGTCCGGTGAACAGGTAGGCGGTTCTGCCGCCGACCGGGGTGAGCGGGGTCGCGGTGCCCAGGGAGTCCAGCAGTGTGCCGGTGTCGCTGCCGACGGCCACGGCGCGGTACTCGAAGTGGGTGCGGGTGGTGGCCAGGGAGAGCGCGATGTCGGCCGGAGCGGCGTCCTCGCGTCCGGTGACGTGCTCGCGCAGCCGGGCGATCTGGCCGGCGAGGGCCTCGGGGTCGCGGCCGGTGACGATCCAGGGCACGGGCGTGGCCGCCGCCGTGACGGCCGGTGCCGTTTCCGTGTCCGGGGCGGTGGCCTCCTCCTCGGGCGGGGCCTGTTCCAGCACCACGTGGGCGTTGGTGCCGCTGATGCCGAAGGAGGAGACGGCGGCGCGGCGCGGGGCGCCGGTGTCGGGCCAGGGGCGTCGTTCCAGGGCGAGCTCGACGGCTCCCGCGTCCCAGTCGACCTGGTCCGTGGGGGCGTCGACGTGCAGGGTGGGCGGCACCTCTCCGTGGCGCATCGCCATGACCATCTTGACGACTCCGGCGACGCCCGCGGCGGCCTGGGTGTGACCGAGGTTGGACTTGACGGAGCCCAGCAGCAGCGGCCGGTCGGCGGGGTGTTCGCGGCCGTAGGTGGCCAGCAGCGCCTGGGCTTCGATCGGGTCGCCGAGCGAGGTGCCCGTGCCGTGCGCCTCCACCACGTCGACGTCGGCGGCGGTGAGGCCCGCGCCGGCCAGCGCCTGGCGGATGACCCGCTGCTGGGAGGGGCCGTTGGGCGCGGTCAGCCGGCTGCTGGCGCCGTCGGAGTTGACGGCGGTGCCCCGCACCACGGCGAGCACCGGGTGGCCGTTGCGCCGCGCGTCGGCGAGGCGTTCCACGAGCAGCATGCCGGCACCCTCGCCCCAGCCGGTGCCGTCGGCGGCGGTGGAGAAGGCCTTGCAGCGGCCGTCGGGAGCGAGCCCGCGCTGCCTGCTGAAGTCGACGAACGTCTCCGGGGTGGACATCACGGTGACCCCGCCCGCCAGCGCCAGGGAGCACTCGCCGGCCTGCAGCGCGCGCACCGCCCAGTGCAGGGCGACCAACGAGGAGGAGCAGGCGGTGTCGACGGTGACGACCGGGCCCTCCAGACCGAAGGTGTAGGCGATGCGCCCGGAGGCGATGCTCGCGGCGCTGCCGTTGGCGAGGTAGCCGTCGAGGTCGTCGGGGACGCTGTCGAGCCGGGTGGCGTAGTCGTTGTACATCACGCCGGCGAACACCCCGGTGCGGCTCCCGCGCAGCGAGGCCGGCACGATGCCGGCCCGCTCGAACGCCTCGAAGGAGGTCTCCAGCAGCAGGCGTTGCTGCGGGTCCATGGCGAGGGCCTCGCGGGGGCTGATGCCGAAGAAGTCGTAGTCGAAGTCGGGGGCGTCGTACAGGAAGCCACCGGTGCGTGCGTAGGTCGTGCCGGGCCGGTCCGGGTCGGGGTCGTACAGGGCCTCCACGTCCCAGCCGCGGTCGCCGGGGAACTCCGACACGGCGTCGGTCCCCGTCGCCACCAGGTTCCACAGGTCCTCGGGCGAGGTGACACCGCCCGGGTAGCGGCAGCCGATGCCGACAATGGCCACCGGTCCGTGTGCGCGTTGTTCGTTCTCGCGCAGCCGGCGTCGTGCCTCCCGCAGGTCCGCGGTCGTCCGCCTGAGGTAGTCGAGCAGCTGCTCTTCGTTGTTCACCAGCGCGCCATCCGATCGGGATCGAAAGTGGGCCTCGGTCCTGCGGACTGTCTCCGGACGGGATCCCGGTCCGCTTCCCCCTCCGTTGACGGAGGCTAGGTAGGGGACGGATGCGCTTGATACCCCTACGGCCCCCAGGGGCCGTGAACGGCCACGCGGGCAGCGGCACGACGTGCCCGAACGGGCGGCACGGCACCGGTACGCGCCCGGTTCGCACGTGCGGCGGCCCGCTTCTTTTCTTTACTTACCGGTAAATCAACTGACCGCAGAAAGTCGCCTCGGACCGGCATCGTGAGTGAGAAGTAACTTCCACAAGCACCTGGTTGACAACGTTGACATGGCGCTATAACCTCGCTGTTTGTTTGATCGAGTAGCTATTTTTCCTCCCTCCGGAAAGACCTGCCGAACCGATCGAATCAAGTCACGAATGACTGGCTTTCATTCTTGCTGCGCTCACACCGAGAGCAGCCTCAGGGGGTTGGCCCGCGAGATCGAGGGCCGCCCCCTCAGCACTGCGGTAACAGCTCTCGAACAGAATAAATGCAGGTGAAACGGGGACTCGGACCGATCCCGTGCAACAGCACTTCACCCAGACGGGCGCGAATCCACGGGCGTTAACTGGACACAGGGGGAACACCTTGCGCCTTTTCGACCGCTCCAAAGAATTACACATACTTAACGAAGCGTTTACCGAGAGCACCCGAAGATCCGGGCGATTCGTGATAGTCACCGGTGGTCCCGGTTCCGGGAAGACCCAGCTTCTGCACGAATTTCTGGCCGCTCCGGATCGGTCGGGCGCACGCATACTCCAGGGGACGGCACACCCGGCCGAGCGCGACCGGCCGATGAGCCTGTTGCGGCAATTGCTGCGCAACGGTGAGGTGCTGCCCGTTCCGGCGGGCACCGGCCGGCCGACGGGCAGAAACGCACAACTGACCGCCGGAAACACACAACCGACCGCCCGGAATTCCGATCGGCGGCCCGGCGCGGAATTCAGCGATCCGGATATCGCGACGACGGAGGCGCTGCTGCGCCTGGCGGACGGCGAGCGCCCCTTGGTGCTGGCCGTGGACGACGCCCACCTGATGGACGAGGCCTCCCTGGACGCCGTCGTCCACCTGCTCGGCAGGAGCCGCTTCCGTCCCGTCCTCGTGGTGTGCACGACATCCGGCCATCCGGGCAGCGGTCACTCCGCATCCCACGCCGAACTGATCCGCCGGCCGCACCGCCGGGTGCGTCTGGGCCCCCTGTCCGAGCGGGGCATCGGCGAACTGATCGCCGCCCAGTCGACGGCCCCGCGGCCCGCCGTGGCGGGCCGCGCCTTCCACCGGGCCACCGCCGGCAACCCCTTGCTGGCGCACGCCCTGCTGGACGACAGCACCCGCTTCGGCCGCGACATGGACCGTCCCATCGCCGGCACCGCCTACCGCCAGGCGGTGCTGTCGGTCGTGCGCCGCGGCGAGCCACGGCACCTACGGGTGATCCGGGCGCTCGCCGCCCTCGGAGCACCGGCCTCCGCCGGCGTCCTGGGTGAGCTCGCCGACACCACACCCGCGGGTGTCGAGGAGGCCGTCGAGGCCCTGAACTCGGCGGGGCTGCTGGACGGCCACGCCTTCCGCCTGCCGGCCGCGGCGACCGCGGTGCTCGAGGACATGGACCCCACCGCGCGTGCCACCCTGCACGCGCGCACAGCCGATCTGCTGTACCGCAGCGGCGCGCCGGCGGGCGACATGGCCCGGCACCTGCGCGCCGCCGACCGGGTCCCGCAGCCGTGGGGCCCGGGGGTGCTGCGCGCCGCCGCCGAGCAGGCCCTGGCGGCGGACGACGTGGAGCTGTGCAGCAGTTACCTGAACCTGATGCTGCGCGACTGCACGGATCCGCGGGAACGCAACGCCCTGTCGGCCGCCCTCGCCCGGGCGGAGTGGCGTGTCAACCCCGCTGCCGCGTCCGCCCATCTGGAGCCGCTGCGCCGGCCTGCGCTGGACGGCGAGCTGAGCATGCGCGACACCGCCACCGTCCTGCGGCACATGCTGTGGCAGGGCGACACCGAGCTGGCCGCCGAGACCGTGGCCACGCTGGTTCCCGCGCACTCCCCCGGCGACGCGCAGATCCTGGTCGAGGTCGAGTTCGTACGGCAGTGGTTCTACGGCGTCGCGCTGCCCGCCAGGAGTCCGCGGAGCGCCGGTGGGGACCTGCGCCGGCGGACTCCGGCCGACCGGTACGGCGGGCTCGCCGCGCAGGTGGCGGTCCTGGTCGGCGGGGTCGCGACGGACGACTCCGCCGCAGCCGTGGCCCAGGCCTTGCAGGGCCGCAAACTCGACCACCTCAACCTGGAACTGGTGGCGATGGCGCTCCTCGCGATCGCCCACGCCGACCGTCCCGCGGTCGCCGCCGAGGCGTGCGACGCGCTGCTGGAGTCCGCGGTCGAGCGCCGGGCGACCACGTGGCAGGCGCTGCTCGGCAGCGTACGCGCGGAGATCGCGCTGCTCCGCGGAGACATGACGACCGCGGCCGAGGGCGCCGACAGGGCGCTGAGCAGTCTGCACGACGGAAGCTGGGGAGTCCTCGCCGGGCTCCCGCTGTCGACGGCGATCTTCGCCCACACCGCCATGGGCGCCTACGACGAGGCCGAGCGGGTGCTCAAACGGGAGGTCCCCGAGCCGATGTTCCGCACCGTCTTCGGCATCCAGTACCTGCGGGCCCGGGGGCACCACTACCTCGTCACCGACCGGCCGTTCGCCGCGCTCAACGACTTCGAGACGTGCAGCGGCCTGATGCGGCAGGGGAACTCCAGCCTGCAGAAGGGAATTCCCTGGCGGTCCGACCTGGCCCTGGCCAATCTGCGGATCGGCAAGGCCCGCACCGCCCGGGAGTGCGCCGAGGAGCAGCTGCGGCTGCCCGGCGGTCACAGTTCCCGCGCACGCGCGATGGCGTTACGGATGCTGGCCGCCACGAGCAAGCCGCACCGCCGGGCCCTGCTGCTGCGGGAGGCGATCGACCTGCTCAAGCTCTGCGGCGACCAGCACACCCTGTCCCAGGCCTACGCCGACCTGTCCGCCGCGCACTACGAACTGGGCGAGTACGCCCGGGCCCGGCTGGTCGCCCGCCAGGCGGCCCGTGAGGCGGAGGCGTGCAGCGTCGAATCACCGGTCGACGCCCACCTGCTGGAGGATCCCGGCCAGTCCGAGGGGTCGGAGGCGGAGGGTTCGGCCATCCTGAGCGACGCGGAGTGCCGGGTCGCCGGCCTCGCCGCGCTGGGGTACACCAACCGGGAGATCAGCGGCCGGCTGCACGTCACGATCAGCACGGTGGAGCAGCATCTCACCAGGGTCTACCGCAAGTTGCACGTGGCCAGCCGCTCCGAGCTGCCGCCGAAGATGCTGGAGCACCGCATCCCGAAGCTGTCCGACCGCTGGGCGGCCGGCCACTCCTCGGCGGGCTGACCCTCCGGCACCTTCCCCCGTCGCACGGCCCCCTTCGCGAGTCCCCGTACGGGCTCCGGAGGGGGCCGTTCTGCCGTCCGGGCGGGCCACGCCCGCCCGGACGAGTACGGGAGAGGGGCCTCCGGACACCGGCACGGTGAGCGGCGAAGCGGTGCGGGGACGGGGACGGGTGGGCCCGGAGCGCGGTGCATGCGCTCCGGGCCCGCCCGTCCTGGCGTCCGGCGGTCAGCCGAAGCTGCCGAGTTCGCCGTCGAGGATGCCGAAGAGCTCGTCGGCCGTGGCCGCCTCCAGCCCCTTCTCCCCGGTGTCGCCGGCCTTTCCGGGGTCGGTCACCTGCGCCGAGCCGTCCCAGCGGGCGGTGAGGGCCCTGAGCCGTACGGCCACCCGGGCACGGCGTTCGTCGTCGAGCCCGTCGGAGCCGAGCACGGTGCCCAGCAGCGTCTCCAGGCGTACCACCTCGGCCTCCACGTCGACGAGTTCCTCGTCGGTCCCGGCCCCGCCCATCTCCTCGAACAGGTACTGGGCGAGGGCCTCGGAGGTCGGGTAGTCGAAGGTGAGCGTGGTGGACAGCCGCAGCCCGGTCTCGGCGCCGAGGCGGTTGCGCAGCTCCAGTGCGGCCAGCGAGTCCACGCCGAGGTCGCCCAGCGGGCGTTCGGCGTCGACCGCGCCCCCGGAGCCGTGTCCGAGGACATCGGCGACGTGCCCGCACACCGTGTCGACCAGCAGTCGCCTGCCGTCCGCGGCGCCGAGCCCGGCCAGCCGCCGTGCCAGCGGCTCCGTCTCCTCCGGTGCGGCCTCCACCGCCCGGACGGCCCGGCGGGCCGGGGCCGGTGCCGGTTCCAGGGCGCGGACCAGGGCCGGGGCGTCCTCGGTGACCTGGACGCGGATCGGCAGCAGCGACGGACCGCCGGTGGTCAGGGCCCGGTCGAACAGGGCCAGCGCCCGATCGGCGGGCAGCGGCAGGATGCCGTCGCGTGCCAGCCTGCGCAGTTCCGCCTCGCCGAGGCCGGCCGCCATGCCGTCGCCGGTGTCCCACAGCCCCCAGCCCAGGGAGAGTGCGGGCAGCCCCTCGGCGTTCCTCCGGGCGGCGAGCGCGTCGAGGAAGGCGTTGCCCGCCGCGTAGTTGGCCTGTCCCGCCGCTCCCAGGGTGCCGGCGGCGGAGGAGAAGAGGACGAAGGCGGCCAGGTCCAGGCCGCGGGTGAGTTCGTGCAGGTGCCAGGCGGCATCGGTCTTGGGCCGCATCACGGTCTCCGTGCGCGTGGCGGTGAGATCGGTGAGCAGGCCGTCGTCCAGGACGCCGGCGGCGTGCACGACGGCGGTCAGCGGATGGGCCTCGGGAACGGAGGCCAGCAGTTCGGCCAGCGCGGCACGGTCGGTGGTGTCGCAGGCGGCGACCGTGATCCGCGCGCCGGGGGCGACGGGCTCCTCCCACCCTTCGGCGTCCGGTGTCCGGCCGCTCCGGCCGGCCAGCAGCAGGTGCCGGACGCCGTGGTGCTCGGCCAGGTGCCGGGCGAGCAGGCGGCCGAGGCTGCCGGTGCCGCCGGTGATGAGGACGGTGCCCTCGGGGTCGAGCGGGACGGCGGGCGCAGCCGTTGGTCCGTCGATCCGGGTCAGCTCCGGCGTGTACACCGCCCCTCGGCGCAGGGCGAGTTCGGGCGCACCGGTCGCGACGGCGGCCGGCAGGACCGCGGCCGAGGCGTCGTCACCGTCGGTGTCGGCCAGCACGAACCGGCCGGGGTGCTCGACGGCGGCGGACCTCACCATGCCCCAGACGACGGCCTGGGCCGGGTCCGGCGCCGCGTCGGCGGTGACGGCGACCGCGGACCGGGTGACGACGACCAGAGGGGTGCCGTCCGCCGGTTCGGCCAGGTGTTCCTGAAGCGCGGCGAGGATGCGCACGGCGGCCCCGCGGGCCCGGGCCGGCAGGTCGCCGTCCGCGGTGTCGTCCAGGGTCACGGTCAGGGTGCGGGGCTCGGACGCCGCCCCGTCGGCGGTCACCTCCGCCGGGGTCCAGCGCAGCGCGAACAGGTCGCCGGGGGCGGGCGCGGCGGCGTTCAGCTGCTCGGCCGTCACCTGGCGGACGCGCAGTGACGCCGCCTCGGCGACCGGTGCGCCCGACACGTCGTACAGGCCCAGGGTCATGTGGTCGGTGCCGTGCGGGGTGAGCCGCAGCCGCAGGGCCGTGGCCCCGGTGGCGTGCAGGGTGACGCCTTCCCAGGCGAAGGGCAGGGTCATGACGGTCGGGTCCTGGCCGTCCAGCAGGTCGATGGCGTGCAGGGCCGAGTCGAGGAGCGCCGGGTGCAGTCCGAAGCCGTCGGCCGCGTCGGCGTCGGGGAGGACGAGTTCGGCGCAGACCTCGTCGCCGAGCCGCCAGGCGGCGCGCAGGCAGCGGAACAGCGGACCGTAGCCGTACCCCTGCTCGGCGAGGTGGTCGTAGAGGCCGCCCACCTCGACGGGGACGGCGCCCTCGGGCGGCCATACGTCGAGGGGGGCGGGTTCGGGCGCGGCCGGCGGGGCGAGTACTCCGGTGGCGTGCCGGGTCCAGTCGCCCGAGGCGTCCTCGGGCCGTGCGTGCACGGCCAGTTGCCTGCGGCCGGCGGCGTCGGGAGCCGCGGCGGTCACCTGGAGGTGCACGAAACCCCGCGGGGGAAGGACCAGCGGCCGTTCCAGGGTGATCTCCTCCAGGTGCGCGGAGCCGGCGCGGTCACCGGCCTGGAGGGCGAGTTCCACGAAGGCGCTGCCGGGCACCAGCACGACTCCCGCGACGGCGTGGTCGGCCAGCCAGGGATGGGTGGCCAGGGAGAGGCGGCCGGTCAGCGCGACGGTGTCGGCGCCGGCCAGGGTGAGGGCGGCGCCGAGCATCGGGTGCCCGGCGGGTGACTGGCCGAGCCCTCCGGCGTCGGCGACCGCCCCGGGCCCGTCGTCCAGCCAGAGCCGCTGTCGCTGGAAGGCGTACGTCGGCAGATCGACGCGCCGGGCGTCGGTTCCCTCGTGCATCCGCTGCCAGTCGGCGGTGAGGCCGCGTACGTGGGCGGTGGCGACGAGCGCGGCGAACGTCACCTCCTCGACGCGGTCGCGGCGCAGGGCCGGTACGAACGCAGACCGCTCAGGGTCGGCGAGTGCGTGCGGGCCCATCGCCGACAGGACGGCGTCGGGGCCGAGTTCGAGGAAGGTGCGGACGCCGTCGTCCTCCAGGGCGCGGACCGCGTCCCCGAAGCGGACGGCCTCACGCACATGGCGCACCCAGTACTCGGGCGCGCACAGCTCGTCCTCGGTGGCGTGCGTACCGGTGACGACCGGAATGGCGGGCGCTGCGTAACGCAGTTCGCGGGCGGCCTTCTCGAACTCGGCCAGCATCGGTTCCATCAGGGGCGAGTGGAAGGCGTGGCTGACCCGCAGCCGCTTGGTACGGCGGTCGGCGAAGGCGGCGGCGACCGCGTCCACCGCCGCCCGCGTACCGGAGACCACGACCGCGCGGGGGCCGTTGACGGCGGCCAGGGACACGTCGGGGCCGAGGTGCGGCAGCACCTCGTCCTCGGCCGCGTCCACGGCGAGCATGGCGCCGCCGGGGGGCAGGGCCTGCATGAGGCGGCCGCGGGCGGTCACCAGCCGGGCCGCGTCGGCGAGGTCCCACACACCGGCGACGTGGGCGGCGGTCAGTTCGCCGATGGAGTGGCCGGCGAGCCGGTCCGGGCGGATGCCGTAGGACTCCAGCAGGCGGTACAGCGCCGTCTCCACCGCGAACAGGGCGCTCTGGGTGTAGAGCGTGTGATCGAGTGACTCGGCCGCGTCGGTGCCGGGTTCGGCCCACATGACCTCGCGCAGCGGCCGGTCCAGATGGGCGTCCAGGGCGTCGCACACCTCGTCCAGGGCCCGCCGGAAGGCCGGGTGGGTGTCGTACAGGCCCCGGCCCATACCGGTCCGCTGGGCGCCCTGCCCGGTGAACAGGAAGGCGGTGCGGCCGGCCACGGGCCGTCCGCGCACGACGTGGTCGGTGGTGGCACCGTCGGCCAGCGCGGTGAGTCCGGCCAGCAGTTCGTCCCGGTCACGGGCGACGATCGCGCCGCGGTGGGTGAGGTCGGCGCGGCCCGTGGCCAGTGAGTGGGCGAGGTCGGCGATCCGCTCGTCGGCGACCGCGCGCAACCGGCCCGCCTGGGCGGCCAGTGCCTCGGGGGTGGCCCCGGAGACGACGACGGGCAGCAGGGGGGACAGGGTCTCCGCCTCGGTCCGGGGGGAGGTGTCGTCGTCGGGTGCCTCCTCCAGGATCACATGCGCGTTGGTCCCGCTGATCCCGAACGACGACACCCCCGCACGACGCACCCGCTCACCCCGCACCCACTCCCGCTCCACATCCAGCAA
>JBJDMS010000010.1:0-15989 GCA_044900255.1 Microbacterium sp. NPDC090218
GGCATCACAGCTGAGCGCCCTCGGCGAAGTCGGTCGTACGCGAGAGGGCCTCCCACGCGCGGATGTCCTCGTCCACGGCCGTGCGCGCGGCGGTGACCAGTCGCAGGGCGTCGGAGCCCAGGACGAGATGGGCCGGCGGGCGCTCGAGCGAAGCAATGTGCACGAGAGCGTCTCCGGCCTTGGCCGGGTTGCCCAGCTGGTTGCCGCTGGCCTTCTGACGCGCTTCGCGGATGGGGGCGAACAGCTCGTCGTAGTCGTCGACGGTCCGCGCGGCGCGTGTCATGGACCGTCCGGCCCAGTCGGTGCGGAAGGAGCCGGGCTCGATCGCTGTCACGTGGATGCCGAATTGCGCGACTTCCTTGCCCAGGGCCTCGAGGATGCCTTCCAGGGCGAACTTGCTGCCGCAGTAGGCGGACATGCCGGGCACGGCCATGAGCCCGCCCATGGAAGTGACGGCCATCAGATGTCCGCGGCGGCGTGCGCGCATGTGGGGGAGCGCTGCTTGCAGGGTGGCCACCGCCCCGAACACGTTGACCTCGAACTGCCGCCGCACCTCGGCCAGAGGTGTTTCCTCGAAGGTTCCTTCCAGGCCGTAGCCGGCGTTGGCGACGACGACGTCCAGGCAACCGACGCTGCGCTCGACCTCCGCGACCACGCCGGAAACGGCATCACCGTCCGTCACGTCCAGGATGCGGCCGTGAGCGTGCCCGGACCTGAGTTCCTCGAAGCCCCGCAGATCTTTCTCGGAGCGGACGGTGCCGACCACGGTGTGCCCGGCAGTCAGGGCGGCTTGCGCGAAAGCGCGCCCCAGGCCCGTGCTCACGCCGGTGATGAGCCAGTTCTGCTTCTGCACTGTTCCTCCAGCAAGTCTTGCGAGGAGCCTGACCGCCCCATCCGGCGAAAAGTCTACACAGTGTCGATTTTTATCGTTACCACGTCGATTGAGGAGAGGCTCGCAGGAGGGGATGTCCCCAAGCTCAGTCATGTGGCGCGCACCGCCTGGGTCGGCGCCGTCAAGGTCAGCACTCAGGCTGTCAACCGGGTCTGCGACGGATAAGGTCTGATCCTCCGTACAGGGGGTGACGTGAAGTGGCTCTTTGGAGTGACGAAGGTCGGTACGGGGATTCATGACCGACTCGCCGTCCGTCACCGACGCCGCCTGCACCGAGTCGCCGTTGGGACGGTCAGGTTGCGGGAGCGAGTGCGGTGATGGCGTCGACGAGGGTCGGCCGGGGCTTCCAGCGGGATCAGGTGACCGGTTGCCGGGCGGTCCGCGATGGTGCGGAGCCTGCTGCGACAGCGAATCTCGGACAGGTCATTAGCTGTAGGGTTCCCGCCGGCGGTTCAGGGCGTCGTACGTGTATCGCGGCAGGCCCTTGATGGCGCTGGTGCGGAACGGGCGGCCGCAGTCGTCGATGCGGACGGTGCCGATGCGGCCCGGGGAGGACCAGTGGTACCAGAGGCAGTCGCACGTGCAGGTGCCAGCGGTGACCAGCAGCACTTCGGGGTCCGTCGCGAAGACTCGGTAGGGCGTGCGCACGGCCGGGATCGGTGTGCCGGAGTCGTTCCCGGCGACCGTACGGGCGAGGGGGCGGCCCTTGTCCAGGTCCACGGCGAAGGACCGGGAGGCCTGGTGGGCTGCTTGGCGGTGACGTAGTCGTGGCCGCAGCCTAGTTTCCAGGGCCTGGAGTTCACGGACCAGGCCAGCGGCAGGCGGGCGGACCGTTTGCCGCCGACGGTGGCGGACGCCGGCCGCCCCGGGCGTCCTGGTCGCCGGCGAGCGGGACGTCAGTTCAGCCGCCTTCGCCGTGTATGACGTGCGGACCCCCACTGCCCGCCGTACGGCCGAGCGGCGGCTGCACGAGGCCGGCGAGACCCAGGACCTGACCTTCACCGCCGACGGCAAGAACGTCATCCTGGCCAGCGGCAGCCCCTATTACCACCAGGTGCTGCGCACTTCCGACCTCGCCGACGCGGGCCGCTACCCCGCCGCTGCCTACTCCAACGCGGTGGCCGTCGCCGCCGACGGAGCCGTCGCGGCCGGGGTGGACAGCCGGTACGGCTCGGACGTCTTCATGTTCAAGCCGGGCGCCAGTCTCTCGCACGGCGTCTTCGAATTCGCCTCGGGTGACTCCTCTCCGCTGCTGCTGCCCGCCGGCCTTGGGTGGGCGCCGGACAACCGCCGCCTCTTTGCCGTCACCCGGGAGGAGCGTCAGGGCGCTCCGGCCATCCTGCGGGTGCTGACCACTCCCGGCAAGGCCGCCACCGAGGCTGTGCTGCACATCCCCTCCACGACTCCCTCCGGTACCCGCTCCCTCACTGGCCGTCTCGCCTCGGACCTACCCTTCCCCGCCGGCACCACCGCCACCGTGACCCGCCTGGATCCCGGCGCCACCAAGCCGGTGAAGCTCCCGCCCACCACTCTTGCCGCAGACGAGACCTTCGCCCTCACCGACCGCGCCACCACCCGCGGCTACATCACCTACACCGTGTCGTTCGCCGGTGACGCCCTCCACCTGCCGTCCAGTACCAGCATCGAGGTCTACATCCGCTGACCGCCGCTCCCCGGGCGGCCGGGACCACTCATGTGCGGGCACCCCGGGGAGCGCCGCAGAGTGAGTCCAGACCAGGCTCTGGGTACGGGAACACTGCCGACACGTTCGAGGAAACATCGACCCCACTGGTCTCTTCGACTGGAAATGTGTTGCATTCACTGCTGGAGCAGCGGTGGGCATCGGCGCGGCGGCGCTCGTTGTGGGCGCGGCCTGCGGGGCGACCGCCGGGGCAGCTTGTGTCGCCGCCGGAGGTGTAACAGCTGGGCTATGGGGTGGGGCCGCTGCAGGTGGCACAGCTGCAGCCATTGGCGCTGACACGGAATCAGCGACCCTGGGAGGTGTGGCTAGCGCTGTGACCGGAAACGATCACCGGGGTGTCCTACGATGATCGGTGAATGAGCGAGCGTGAGTGGCAGGCGTTGACCAAGTCCGAGGAAGCGTTCATGGTCAATTCGTATGAGATCGACATCCTGGCTGGTGTCTGGGGAGATCTCGACGATACCGATCAGTCCCGGCCCGTGAAGGAGCTGGCGGGGATCTTGCTGACTCTCGTCGATCGTGGGTGGATCGAGGTTCGTAGAGTCGCGCCGTGGACGTCCCCGTCAGGGGAGAAGGGCTTCCAGTCCGGGGAACTGGTGCCTCGTGATCAGCTTCCGGCGGTCCTGGAGGACCCAGCCAACTAATGGTGACTGGATCGGTGCGGTGACCCTGGTGGAGACCGAAGCGGGTAAGAAGATCACCCGTCGTTCTCCCGAGGAGACGGCCGGGTAGACCGCCGTGGCGGGCCCGTCAGACCGCTGCCGCTTGTGGTCGGCGAGGCCGCCCCTGCCTGAGCGGCGTGGGGCGGCCTTCGGCGGTCCTCGGTCAGACTCCGGAGAGCCGGTTTGAGAGGTCGAGGGCGTCGGTCGGCGTGCCGGGCCTCTGTGTGGCGACGACGTTTTGGTCGGTCAGGTCGGCCGACCAGGTGGCCACGACCATTCCGGCCTTCGCGATCAGGGCCTCGGTGCGGCGCCGGTAGCTGCACGCTTCACACCGCCCGGCCGTCTGCTCCAGCCCGCAGTCCTCGCACGCCAGCGTCTGACGAGCCGTGTCAGCGGCGGCTGCGGCCGTACGCTCGCGCTTCGCCTGCTCCCGGTCAGCCGCACGGGCCTCATCGCGCCGGGCCTGCTGCGGGCGAGTCTCGTCTTGGCGCGCCGCGGACACTTCGGCTTCGCGAGCAGTCTGCTCACGCAGTTGCTCCTCGATGAGGGGACGGCGCTTTGCGTCGCTCAGGCCGGGCAGATCCAGGTCGATCTGCGCAGCGGTCTTCGCCCGTCGGGCTCGTCGGATGTACACCACGGTGCTGCAGTTCTCGCACTCGCCGCCAGTGTCCAGCCGGGTGCCGTCGATCGCGGTTCACCTCCGCTCAAGCGGTGAACCGTGGGAGTACCGGTTAGCCCTCGACGTGGATCGGCAACGCCATGTCAGGGGCCCGGCTCTATGCCAGGCGGCACGACGACGGCTCGATCGACCGGGCGCCCCCGGTCGCCGTCCGCTGAGATCGTCGAGCAGATCGCGGGCGGTGCGGACGGCGAGGCGGCGGTGCTCCTCGCCTTCGGGACGCGCCTGACACGTCCCGGAGAGGGCTGTATCGCCGTACGCCCGAACAGCGACGACCCTTTCCCCTATGCCCGAGAGGACGGCCACGATTGGCGTGTCCTGTCGGTGTCCGAGGTTTCCGCGTCGAGGGCCACGAAATCAGGGACGAGGACATCGCACGCCTGTCCCCGCTCAAGCACCGCAACCCGACGACGGGATCTCGGCACGTCGCCGAACGACGACTCACCTCCGACCCAGAAAAATGCGTGGCACGTATTTTTGCGCGCCACGCATCTTCTGTTAGCGTGAACGGTATGAGCGGTCTACGGGAACGCAAGAAGGAAGCCACGCGCGCGGCGCTGAGCTGGGCCGCAGTCCGGCTCACCGCCGAGCGCGGGTGGAGTGCGGTCAAGGTCGAAGACATTGCCGCGGCGGTCGGCGTGTCGCCGCGCACCTACAACAACTACTTCTCCAGCAAGGCCGAAGCGATCGCCTTCCGGCATCTTGAGCGCTCGTTGCGGCTCGCGGCCGAGCTGCGTCAAGGACCGCCCGGTGAGCCGCTGTGGGAGGCGATCATGCGCGCGGCATTGCGACAGTTGGAGCCTGGGCCCGAGGTGGAGCACATGCCGCCTCAAGGCCCCGACGAGTGGGCGGCCGGCCTGCGGGTGATGCTGGCCGAACCCGCACTGGAGGCCGAGATGCTGCGCGCGGGCAAGATCGCGGAGAAGGAGCTTGCCGAGGCGATCGCCGACCGCGCAGGCATGAACCTCGGGACCGATCTCTACCCGCGCCTGGTGGCCGCGAGCGTGATGGCCGCAAGCAATGTCGCTCTCGAACTGTTCGTGCAGGGCGGCACGGGCGAGCCGATGGAGGTTCTGCTGCCCCGAGCTCTGCGCATGGTGGCTGCCGGACTCCCCACCCCGTAAATCCCCCTTCTCGCTCTGAACAGGGGCTGCTGCCCGCAGCCTCTGCCCCGCCACGCCCTGGAAAGGTGAATTGTCATGCTTGATGTCGTAATCGTCGGTGGCGGCCCGAACGGGTTGACGCTCGCCTGCGAGCTGGCACTGGCCGGGGTGCGCCCGGTCGTGCTGGAGCGTCTGGCCGGCCCGAAGACCGAGGCCCGCGCCAATGGCTTGGTCGGTCAGGTGGTGCGCATGCTCGACCGGCGCGGCCTCTACGCGCGCATCAGTGAGTCCGAGGAGCCGCCCCGCCCCGCACCCCGATACATGTTCGGCGCATTCACGCTGGACCTCACGGGGCTCGGCGACAGCAACCCCGTATGCCTCCTCCCGGCGCCCCAGGAGCACATCGAGAAGGTTCTCGCCGAACGCGCCGTGGAACTGGGCGTCGATCTCCGCAGGGGCCAGGAGGTGACAGATGTGCAGCAGGAGGACGACTTCGTCCGGATCACCCTGGCCGACGGCGAGACGTTCACCACCCGCTACCTGGTAGGGGCCGACGGCGGCCACAGCATGGTGCGGCGCCTGTCCGGCATCGACTTCCCCGGCGTGACCACCGACGACTTCATCACCCGCTCCGCGCACGTGTCCGTGGCGGACGAGCACCTGGGCCCCGACGGCAGCCTGCGCGTCCCCGGCTACGGCACCCTGCCGCCCCTGCTCTACGTGCGCACAGAGTACGGCACGATCGCGTGGGGTCTGCTGCCCGACCGAGTGCCTGTCCTCAACACCACCGAAACCGGCAGCCCGGACGAGTACACCACCCCGATGACCTTCGAGGAGATGATGGCGAGCGCCGAACGCGTGCTGGGCGTACCCGTCCCGCTCGCTCCGCCCCAGGGAGAGGGGCCCCACCTTCTTCGACGGCTGCTCGGCGGAAACACCCGGCTGGCAGAACGCTACCGGGATGGGCGGGTTCTGCTCCTGGGCGACGCGGCCCACGTGCACTCCGCGATCGGCGGCCCCGGGCTCAACCTCGGTCTGCAGGACGCGTTCAACCTCGGCTGGAAGCTGGCCGCCACCGTGCACGGGTGGGCCCCCGAAGGTCTGCTCGACACCTACGACGAGGAACGCCGGCCGGTCGCAGAACACGTCGTGGCCTCGACCCTGTCCCAGTCGGCGCTGATGCGCCCCGGACCGGAAGTCGGAGCGCTGCGGACCGTCTTCGGCGCCCTGCTCGCCACACCGGGCGGAACGGAACACATCGCCCATCTGCTCGCCGGCACCACCGAGGGATTCGCACCCGACCTCGTGATCCACACCGACGCAGGCACCCGCCGACTGGCCGACGTGACCACCACCGGCCGCTCTTTGCTGCTGGACCTGAGCGGCGACTTCGCCGGGGCCGCGCAGCCCTGGCACGACCGGGTCGACGTCATAAGCGGCAAGGCCGACGGCACGAGCGCGACAGGTCTCCTGCTACGCCCCGACTGCCACATAGCCTGGACCGGAACCGAACCGAACGACGTCAGCGGCCTGCGATCCGCGCTGTCCCAATGGTTCGGCGAACCGCAGAACGACGCCCGAGCCGGGCACCAATCGAAAGGGGATCAGCCCCACTTCCGGGTGAGAACGGGCTCTGCGACCGGACTCGGGTTCGGTGAGGGTCTGACGGCCGTTGATTGATCTCGCTCGCGCAAATGACCAGTTGCGAGAGTTCCGCGAACGCCCCGGAGCACGCTCACGACTCCGCCTGAAACTGGCGCTGCCGCGCGGACCGCCCGTCCTCCTTGCCGACAAGGCTGACGGGCGGCACTGTTGCATTGCTGTCGTCAAACGATGGCTAGCACAAGCGGTCGACGCGTCCGACGAACCTCCGCAATCCGGAGGGCGCGGCGTAATGCCGGGAAGCGGTGGTGGTGCCGACGCGAAACCGGCGGCGAGCTGGGCGTAGGTATGGCCGGAGCGCAGATGCGCGAGGAAAAGCAGGGCTTGGCGGCTCGCGAGGCGGCGTCACAGTGTTCCACGTTCCTCGCGGCGGGCCCGCAGGCGGGCGGCAGGAAGTGCAGGGGCGATGTGGACACATCGATGCCGGACGGGTAACAAGCACGCAGAGACTCCTGTTGGAGCCATGATCTTGGTCGTGAACTCGTCTAACAGGAGCTTCTTCACGTCCGGACACCGCCCTCAGCCCAACTGCCACCCTGCCAGACCAGGTTGAAAAGGCTCACTGGTTCGAGGTCGCGCGGCCGCCCTACTTGCACGCTGACATGCGTTGGGAGCGGGCCGTCGCGGATGGCCTCACCGCCGACGTCTCCCATGCTTTCGGCATCTTCGACAGGACACTGTGCGGAATCCAGGTAGCCGGCATGTCACCGTCGGATTACTGGTGGCTGCCGGAGCGGGAGAACGCCTGTGGCGCCTGCCAGGATATGGCGGGTGTCATCGATGGCCGCTGGCCGCAGGCGTTGAGGGGCGAGGACGCGCGGGCCAGTGTGGCTCGGCGGCTTTGAGTCTTTCCAGTTCGGGGTCGACTCTCGTGTGAGCCCGCGGCTCATCAGGTCGATCATCGCGAGGCGGATCATCGCCTGGGAGCGGTGCGGGTGGGTTTCGTAGTCGCGGGCGAGGCGGCGGTAATTCATGAGCCAGCCGAATGTCCGCTCGACGACCCAGCGCCGGGGGATTACCTTGAAGCCCTTCTGGCCAGGGTCGCGGTGGGTGACTTCGACGTCGAGGGGGGCGCCGTGGTCGATGGCTTTGGTTCGATAGCCGCTGTCGGCCCACGCCTTGGTGATTCTGGGGTGGGCCTTGGCGATGCGCGAGAGCAGGTGGATCCCGCCGGCATTGTCGGAGATGCTGGCCGCGGTGACGCAGACCGCGAGGAGGAGGCCGAGGGTGTCGACGCCGATATGGCGCTTGCGGCCCGCGATCTTCTTGCCCGCGTCGATGCCCTGGCCGGTGGTCGGGACGTTGGCGGACCTCTTGATGCTCTGGGCGTCCAGGGCCCATGCGCTCGGTTCGGCGTCCCGGCCTGCGGCCTCCCGGACAAGTCGGCGCAGCAGGCCGTTGAGCTGGTTGAACACGCCGTCCTTCTGCCAGGCGGCGATCCGTCGACGGTTTCCCACGGCGCGAAGTCGTGGGGGAGATAGCGCCGGGGGATCCCGGTGCGGTCCACGTACAACACCGCGTCCATGATCCGGCGCAGGTCGTGCTCAGGCGGTCGCCCGATATGCAGGCCATGCGCTATGTCGGCGCCGCCTGCCCGGAGCGCACCGCGAGACTGCCCAGGTAGCGGGCCCGCTCCGGGCCCCATGCCAGCTGAAAGCCCGTGGCGGTGTGGGAGTGGGTCCGGCATCATCCCCATGTGATTGTGATGCAACCCGTTCTGGAGATCTCCGCCGCCGACGACTTCGCGCTCTCGCCTGTTGGCGAGCACGAGTCATATGGCTACCTCGTGCTGAACGGCGAGCTCACTCCGGCGGAGGTCGGCACGGCGGTTATGCAGATCGCCGTCTGCAACGACCTCGAGCCGCAGGAGGAGCACGGGCCGTGCCCGAACGACCCGCTCGGCACTTTCCTGCACGGCTTGCTCACCATGCCTGACTTGTTCGCCGCCGGAGGGTTCCGGGTGACCGACAACGCCACCGACACCGTCTTCGTCGAGCCGGGCTGCTGTAACGGCCTGGAGACCTGGCGCGACTGGCTGGAGGTACTCAATGGCACCGGCTTCTCCTACTTCGGCCACGATCCGTCCTCGATGGCCGAACGTCTTGGCGACATCGTCCGGCTGACGCTCGACGCCCACGAGACGGACAGCAGCCCGGTGATCGAGCTGTCGGTAGACCAGATACGCACGCTCGTCACCGGCGCCCAGCAGGATTTGCAGGACTTCCTCAACCTTGCCGAAACCTGGGCTCAACAACACCTGCCGACACACGCTGCCGCCGTCACTGCCGCTCTGGCAAGGGCACTGGACCTGGCGCCTACACCATGACCAGCTTCCTGACCCACCGAGCACGCGTGCACGACGCCCGGCTTCCCCTCCACCGGCGGCACAGCGCGTTGCGCACGTGCCTCACCGTTTTCGCTCCTTACGGCTTGCGGGCCACCTACCACCACCTCACGCTCAGCGCCGCGATCCCCCGTCGGTTGGAGGCGAACCCGGACGCGCTGGCGCGGGCGGTGGAGGAACTGCACGAGGCGCGGATGCTGTGGCTCCTGCGGGCAGACGAATACGCCGCGCAGCGCCGGGCGGAGAAGCAGGCTGGGCGGCGGGCAGTACCGAACCCTCGGCCGTGGTGGCTGCAGAGCTGGTGGGAAAGCCCCGACCGTGCCTGGTACGAAGACCCGTTTCGCCACCCGTCGCTGCGTCTGTCCGAGTACGTCCGGCGACAGAACGCGATTCTGGACGGCGCCGAGCCGCCCGGCTGCCCGGCTTGCGGGGATGAGGGACCACGAGTGCTGAGCTCGACCGGGCACGGTTGGGTCGAGCTGTGCCGTAGGTGCGCGCGGGCGCTGGCGCCATGTCCATGCGGGCAGCGGCACCGGTTCGTGCCGGAGACCCCGTTCAACTGGAACGAAATCTGGCGACGGGCGCACATGAGCGATGACGGCACACCGAACCCACATTGGCCTGCCGGTTAGCCAGTTCGATCGGTATCCCTGCGAACGCTCGGAAAGTCAGATTCCGGCAGCTTCGCCGGAACCAGCGTGCGGGACCGCCGCAGCTAGTGCCGCATCTAACAACGCTCGGCCTGCTGTGATGTGACGTGCCCTTGACCGATAGGCTTCGAGAACGTGTTCAGGCTGGTGATCCTGGAGGTGCCTTCATGGCCATCGAGTGGGTTCGGCTCAAGCTTGACCTTGATGCGTTCGACGATGCCCGATTCGAGCCTTACCTCCGACGCTGCCAGCAGACTGGTATCGAGCTCACGACCATGGCAGCTGCCGGCGACACGGTTGAACATCGGCATGCGCTGTACAACCTGAACAAGACGTGCTCCGCCGACATCCCGGAGCGGGGGGTTCTACACGTTCGACGAGTACCTCGCTCAGCGCATCGAGACTCCGACCTACGATCCCCAAGGCGTCGTTCTCGCCCTGGACGGCGGGTCGTGGGTCGGTATGGCAACCACGTCGCTCCAACCTGAAGGGCACGCCCTCAGCGAGATGACCGGGCTGCTGGTCGGCCACCGGGGAAGGGGAATCTCGCTGGCCATGAAGCTCCTGGCCATCGGCTTCGCGCGTTCTCACGGCATGCACTGGCTGCGGACCTTCCACCACCCTGACAACGCAGCGGCCATTGGCATGAACCGACGGCTCGGCTTCGTCAACGGCGAGCCAGGAATTGTAACCACATGATGGTGTTGCACGTCAGGCGACATTCGCCCTGCGCACAACTCTCCGCAGGTTCTCGTCGGTGGCGTGCTTGTTCCGCCAGATGATGTAGCAGCAGATTATGCTGCCCTGCTCCTTGTGGTCGGCGTGGTCCGTGCCGTCCAGGGTGAAATAGCGCAGAGCCGTGAACTGGGCCTTGATGCGGTTGAGCCATGAGCTGTTGGTCGGTGTGTACGCGATCTCGACGTTGTTCGTGGCTACCCCTCGACCCTCGCCCAGTCGTAGATGCGTGATCCGTGGGCTCCGTTGCCGCAGGAACGGCGCTTCCATTTCTGCCGCAGCAGGCCGGGGAAGAGGTCGTGGACGGGGTGGTCCGTGGCCCAGCGAGTGACGACGGTGTCGTGGCGGGTGGTGGCCATGACGTCGAAGACATCGGCCCACCCGCTCAAGCGCGGTCCGCCAGCCTTTGGTACCGGTGGCCGCGAGGCTCTTCCTCCGGAAGCTCCGCTGAAGCACGAACCGGATCACCGTCATCACGAAGGCGGGCCATTGTCCTTCACCACGTCTTGATGTGAGGCCGGAGAGACCTCACTGACCAGTGGTGCCGCCTCTGGTGGGTAGGTACGGAGATACGCTCTCCCATCCGGAGATTGCCCCTTAGGTTGCAGCTGGCACGACGCTGAACAAGTCCCGTCGTGATGGTCGGGAGCATTTTCCGTTTTTGTGATCAAGTATCAGGAATCCACCTCACGAATGCAGGAGGCACAGAGCGCAGATGACCGACCAAGAGTGGGAAATAGCCCCGGACTCGTTACCGGAGGCAGGAAGTGGGACTCAGTTCAAGTCCACAATGTACCTGTCGGCTCTCCAGATCAAGAGTTCGAACCATCCGTTCCGGGAGTGGGAAAACGGACCGCTCTCGCACCTCACAGGTCTCGCCATACCGCACCCGGCGGCCGATCACGGATTCAGATTCTCGGCGACCGGGCACCTCTTCGACGGCCTGCTGTCCGCGAAGGTGTACTGCGACTCCTTGACCGGGGTCTCCGGGAACGACAGGGACCAGGACCCGGTCGTCGCCCATCTGGTGACCTCGGGCCGGATCACCTACGCGAGGAAGAACGAGCATAGTTCTGCCACATCGGGCCAGATCCTCATCCGTGACACGGGCCCCTCCTGGAACTTCTGCTGCGAACCGGCCACCCGCGTGCGCGCCGTGACCATCCCTCGGAGCGCCGTACTGCCACGCATCGGGTCAACCACGTCACTCAATCGGGCATACATCGCGGACGTGACCGCCCCGGAGGTCAGATTCCTCGCCAACTTCCTGGCGGCGGTCGACAGAAGCAGTAGGTATCTGAACCGTTCGGCCGCCGCGCAGGAGATCGCACAGGACACCTGCGCGACCCTGTTGTCAGGAATTCTTCGCAGTCGCTCGGAACAGGGTGCTGAAATTCCGGGTATGGCCAGGGTGAGAGCTGCGAAGAATGTCATCGAGACACACATAGATCGGCACGACCTGTCGCCCGCCGTGGTCGCCCGACTGGTCGGGATACCCTTGCGTACGTTGCACCGGTCTTTCTCTGAATCAAATGAATCCATCATGGATTTCATCCGCGGAGAGCGTCTACGGCGAGCCCATGCTGAACTGATGGAACGGGGCAGCGCGGTCACGGTTTCCGAGATTGCCGCGCGCTGGCAATTCTCGGATGCGAGCCACTTTATCAGGCACTTCAAATCAGCCTACGGGACCACGCCCGCCGCCTATGTCAAGAGCAGGCGGGACGGCTCTTAGGCGCTGGCGTTCTATGGGGAGGCGCCACCGTTCTATGCCACGGCTACGGAGTCGGAGAGGATTCCGGCGGACCGGGCCATCACGGTCTCGCCTCCACCGGCCGCCCACCGAACAGCGGTACATCTACTGGATCGAGGAACTTGACATGAGACCACGCACCGTCAGGAAAGCGTTGCGGGCTGTGGCGGCTTCCGCCTGCGTCGTCGTGGCGGTGATCGCCACGACGACCGATGCGTCGGCCGCGAAGTTCGAGCGGCAGGGGGACGGCACCACTACCACATGCAGGGCATTCAAACTCTGTATCTACGAGGACACGTCGTTCGCGTCCACGATGTACGGCTACGACGTCGACACGTACGCGCCTTCGCTCAACCTGGGAGGCGGCTTCAGCGACCCGATGAACGACCAGGCATCGTCGATCATCAACAACTCCTCCCAGTCGTACTGCTTCTACGAGGACAGTTACTACACGGGTCGCAAGCACGTCGTCGGGTTCGGGAGGCTTTTCCCTAATCTCAAGGAGATAGGGATGAACGACATCATTACCTCCTGGCATCCGGGGACGTGTGTTTAGCCCGCACAGCTGACAGGGGGATGAGGGGTCGCCGGCCGCCACCCCTCGGCTCTTTTCCACAGGAAGGTATCTGGCATGTCCATATTTCGCAAAGTGATGACTCGGGTGGTGGCAGTGACTGCATCCGCGGTCGCGGTGACGGCAGCACTTCCCGCGCCGGCGTCCGCAGATGTCATAGCTGTCTTTCGAGCAGGGGACGGCACTCTCACCACATGCAGCGACGCAACCTTGTGTGTGTACGAACACACCTCGTTCCAGGGAGAGATGTTCGGAATCGTCGGAAACGGCGACATCCCGAAATTCTACGCACCGTCGCAGAATGAGAACCTGAACGACAAGGCATCCTCCGTCGTCAGTAATTCGTCACTCTCCTACTGCTTCTTCGACGGCACCAACTACACCGGCGCGAAGTTCCTTGTCGGCTTCAACAAGCTCTATCCGAACCTCAACTCCGCGGGCTTCGGGGACAAGCTCTCATCGTGGAAGGTCGGTGCCTGCTGAAACCCGCTCCGCACATGAGGCCCGCGGTCCGGTGCCCTGCTGTAGAAGTCGCGAACAACCTGGTGGTGGAGTAGTGAAGCGTTGCCGTCCCTCCGGTCCGCGGAAGATGAAGTCCGCTCCCACGACGACTCGCATGCTGGTGTCGCTGGGACTGGCCGCCACCGCACTGGTCGGTTGCGGTTCTCCGGATACGGGCGATCCGCCCCACTCGCCCGGTGCGGCAGAGCTGGTTTCCACCCAAAGGATGATAAGTCTCCTCGAAGCCGCCCTCCCGTCGGGAACGGTTTCCGAGCAGCGCGGGAAGGGAGCCGAGAAGAGCTCCGGCTCGCCTCCTTCCGCGGCCCTGTCCTTCGAGAAGGACGGGCGAAGATCAGAAGTCGATGTGACCCTGTACCGATGGGCCGCTCCCGTTCCGCAATTCACACTCCAGTGCCCCGACACGGCCTACTCGCCCTACAGCCAATGCACCGAGAGCAAGTTGTCCGGCGGAGCGGTCCTCGTGCTCGATCAGTCCCCCGAAAACGACTCCGATCCGTCCGGAGCCGTGGTGTTCACCGCGCGACTGACGTACAAGGACGGCAAGCAGGTCGTGGTCCGGCAGTCCGCTGTCCGGCCCGCGGGTGCAGCCGCTTCGGTGCGCGCCCCGGGCCCTCTGACCCGCAAACACCTCTCTACCATCGCGGCATCAGGCGAGTGGAAAGCGGTGCTCTCGAGGATGCCGGAGCCACCGGCCGAGCCCCAGACCAACGCAGACGCGATGACGGGCACACAGATGGCCGCGACGATCGCGTCGTTAACCCCTTCGAACCTGCACGTGTCCGACCAGGGCAGTTCAGACGGGTTTGGTCACGCGGTGGTGGATGACGGCCACGGCAAATCCCTGGTTGGCGTGAACGTCCAACAGTGGGATCGTGACGACCCCCGCATGCGGGAGGTATTCGGAACAGCGGAGACGCTGGCTGACGGAACCCGTGTCAGGGTTGACAAGACTCCTTCCCGTTACGGGGGGAGTGGCGCCGTGGTGTGGACCGTCGACACCTTCCGCACGGACGGGTTCCGTGTGGTCGTCCAAGCACTCAACGCCAGGGCCTTCAAGCTGCCCGCGAGTCGCGACGAGCCGGCACTCGGAATCCCACAGCTGAGGGACATGGCCCTCTCCGGGGCGTGGCGCCGCACCGAGGGGTAAGCGGCGCGGGCCGTGAAGGGCGATCACTGCGCGTTTTCAGCGTTGCCCCTCCAGGGTGAGGTGGCTACACCGGAGAGGAGGCACACGCCCTCCCAGCGAAGTGGGAAGCTGACGCAGCAGAGTGCACCCAGCAAGCACAGTTGAGCAATCAGCCCGGGGGTTGGAGCGGGGACCGGTGCCGGGGCGGTCTCGCTCATCATCCTGACTCCCGCTGAGTGGATCGGGCAGCGGCCACTGCGCGCCGCAGTGTCTGCCCTGTGGGGCAGTCCTCGCAGACGTCCGACGCCGAACCTCCTGCGCACGTCAGCGCCCCAGGGCCTTACGGAGCTGCTCCTTGTTCATGGAGGAACGTCCGTCGATGTTCTTCTTCCTCGCTTCCGCGTAGAGCTGGTCCCGCGTCGGGCCCTGTGCGCCCTGGTGGGAGCGCTCGCCACCACGTTCGTAGGCGGACTTCTTGTCCTGGGTCGAGGTGCTGCTCGCCGTTCTCGACTCGCCGGACCGGGCGCGTTGCTTGTTGACGGTCCTGGCCGCGATCTCCTTCGCTCGGCCCTCCGAGGCGCCCCGCTCCTCCTGGCCCTCCTTGATGTGCTCGTACTGCCGCTCGCGCTTCTTGCTGGATCCAGCAGGCATGACGTACTCCTCGATCCATCTGACGGGCGTCGGGTCCAAAGCTGCTTGGGACGCAGCGCCCACCGCCTTTCTCCTACGCATCCCACTAAACAACGCTCAACGAGCCGTTGCCCCCGGAGCGAAGCATGTGCACCAAGGTGCGGTGCTGGTTGGTGCGCCACTGTGGCACACCACGCCGTTGCCCGGCTTGCCGAGACGAGTCAGTGAGAAGCTCCGATACGCGTGCAGATCTCAGCCGGTGGCAGGGCGAGGCTGGAAATTCGGTCCGGCTCATGCATTGGCGAAGGAACGTTCGGGCCGGGCGCCTGGTGGTCGGTTTCTCCACTGCCACGCTTCGGCCCTGCCCAGGAGAGGGTCGCGGCCGCGAGGCGGCGCCGAGGGCGATTGTGGCCAGGGCCAAGTGGTCGCGATCCGTTGAGAGGAACTGTCCGATCGGTCCTCCGAGATCTGCGGGCCAAGACAGCGCTGTACTCGGCCGCTTTGGTTTCGACTGGCGGTTTCGGGCGGCCTGCAAGAGCAGCGAGGAAGCGAGGACGGGCCCCAGTCACGTTGGCCGATCGTGCCGGACCACAGCGAGATCTGTACGTTTTCGCCGTCGGCCGAGGGGCAAGCGACAGGCACAGGCTGCACAGGAGTGTTCGACTCGACATACAGGACAGCAAGAACCAGCCAGGAGGTCCAACATGCTGAAGGCCGTTGCAGACGTTCTGCGAGCCGTTGGCGGAGCGATTGCCACTGTTGTCACACTTCCCTTCCGGGCCGTTGCACGGCTCTTCGGGGGTGCGTCCGCAAGCGCTCACGGACACCACTGATCTCATCGCGTGGCGCGTTCGCAAGGGGCGGGGGGGGGGGGCGGGGGGGCCCCCCCCCCCCCGGGGGGGGGGGGGGCCCCGGAACAAATAGCGCTTGGGGGGGGGTGATTGTTTTTTATAGG
>JBJDMS010000010.1:15996-32485 GCA_044900255.1 Microbacterium sp. NPDC090218
GCGGGGGGGGGGGGGGGGGGGGGGGGGGGGGGGGGGGGGGGGCGGGGGGGGGGGGGGGCCCCCCCCCCCCCCCCCCCCGCCCCTGTCGTGCGTGCGTCGACCCTTCAACAGGTTCCGGATAGGCGTCCGATTTCGATATCAGAGGGTTGTTCAAGAAACACCCGTGTCCGGATTCTGCTTGGGTGGGGCAGTAAGAGTGAAGCAGTGGTGAAGGGCGACAGAGCGCTTTCCGGCGCCGCGTGTTCTGGCTGCTCTGCCCCACGACCGCGACGCCCAGCCGGAAGGCCTCTACGAAACTGGTGCTCCCGCGAAGCCGTCGACCCACGGAGACTCTCGGCAGGCGTCAAGGGGTACCAGATCGAACGCTCCGAGGGCGGCCCACCCTCCACCGCGATGCAGGAACTGGGCATAACGCGCCCCCTGAGTAGACGGGAGGCCTCCGCCGCACCCCGGTCATGCTTCACGTTTCCTGTTTCATGGATACGAACTTCTTACCTCGTCCTCGCCGATGCAGTGGCCACGCTGCCGAGCCCCCGCACTCCGCCCGGGGGGGGAAACCCGCACGGTCGGCGGGGGCCGGTGCGGCCGGGTCGGCATCCTGAAGACCGCAGGCCCGGCGTCGCCTGCGGACGGCTGGGTCGTTGACTCGCACTACGGGGCGGTGAGGGTGTCGAGCCGGGCGGCGAGATCTGGGTGGGCGGCGACCAGGTGGGGCGGGCGGCGGTCAGGGGGCCGATGAGGTCGGCGGGATCGTCGTGGGCGAGGGCCGCGTGGAGTTCGCTGAGCGAGCGGCGGGCCGCGGCGGGAAGGTCGGTGAGTGCGGTGGTCTGTCCGGCGAGCCGGCGCTGTTGGCCGGTGGTCCCGGGTCCGGGGCGCCCGCGCAGGTGGCGGCGCTCGGCGGCCTGGCGGCTGGCGACGCCGAGGGGCGGGGCGAGATCGGCCCAGCTGGCGCCCGCGTCGCGGGCGGTTTCGATCAGGCCGGTCTCCCATCCGGCGAGCTGCTCGCGGACCTGCCGCAACAGCATCAGTGAGGCCAGGGCCTTGCTCCGGGCCCGGCCCGGCAGCGGAAGGGTTCGACGCCTCCTGCTGGGCTTCGCGTAGGGCGTCGTCTCTGGCGTTGAGGGCCGCCGCGGCGGCGAGGAACGACGCCGGGCTGTGGGCGTCGGTGCCGATCGTGGACGGCTGGTCGGCCGGGGTCACGGCCACCTCCCTCAGCTGTCATCAAGTCGACGACACCATGTTTGTCATCCATTGGATGACATGCTACAACGGTGTCAGTGCAGCGCATTGGCAGCAACTGCCTACAACCCGCTGGAGGTGTTTCACGATGTTGATGCGCACTGACCCCTTCCGTGAGCTGGACCGGCTGGCGCACCAGCTGGTAGGCCCGGGTACATGGTCGAAGCCGTCGGCGATGCCGATGGACGCCTACCGCGAGGGCGACGAGTACGTGGTGGCCTTCGACGTCCCCGGTGTCACCGCGGACGCGATCGATATCGACGTCGAACGGAACATGCTCACCGTCAGGGCAGAGCGCCGGCCGGTGGCGAAGGCCGACGACGCGCAGATGGAACTGTCCGAACGGCCGCTGGGCGTCTTCTCCCGCCAGATCGTGCTCGCCGACACCCTCGACACCGAGCACATCAAGGCCGACTACGACGCGGGCGTGCTCACCTTGCGCATCCCTATCGCCGAGCGCGCCAAGCCCCACAAGATCTCCATCGGCGTCGGAACCGGCCACAAGGAGATCTCCGGCTGACACCGGCCGGAGGAGGTGCGGAGGACGGGACACCTGCTCTCCCCCTCACCCCGCCCTCCGCACCCCTACAGGCATCCGAAGAACCAGAAGGGCGGCGCCGAGATGACTCTGCGACGCGAAGCGTTCCTCGACCACGTGAAGGAACGCGGTGAGTACGGCACTGTCGACGAAGCCGAGCGCGCGGCCCGCGTGGTCCTCGCCCTGCTCGGCGCGCACCTTGTCGGCGAAGTCCGCGCCCAGCTCGCGGCACGCCTGCCGGAGGGCTTCGCCCTGATTCTGCTCAACCCGCTCCAGAGCGCCGAACCGCTGCCCCCGGAGCGGTTCCTGAGGGCGACTGCCGCCTGGATCGAGGGCGCTACCGAGCAGACCGCGACCTGGGACGTCAGTGCCGTGCTGTCCACGGTCGCCGACACCGCGGGCGAGGACCTCCTGAGACAGATCCTGCTCCAGCTCCCGGTCGGCTACGACCTCCTCTTCGGCCGCCCCCAACCCATCTGACCACCGGTGCCGCACACCGGCACCATCCCACCCTGGCTTGACGAAAGGCATGCACCGCAGTGATCACCGACGTGCGCGTACCGCTTGAGCACCACCAGCCGTACTCGTCAACGTACGAGCAGATGCTGGAGAAGGTCCGCTACGAAGGCGCCTACCCCACCCGCGAGCGAGCTGAGGAAGCCGTCCGCCTGATCCTTTCGGGGCTGGGACGCCAGCTGACCGGCGACGAACGCGTCGACCTGGCCGCCTGCCTGCCCCTGGAGGCCGCACGCGTCCTGACCGCACAGATTCCCGACACCCAGCCGCTGACCGGCTGGGCCTTCGTCAAGGACCTCGCCGCCCGCTCCGGCGCCTCCCTGGCCACTACCCGCTGGGACACCGGGTCCGTCTTCGCCGCTGTCACCGCCCATGCCGGCCCCGACCTCATCACCCGTATCCTCCACCAGCTCCCCACCGGCTGGGCCCTGCTGTTCGGCCAAGCCGAACTCAACCCGGCCGCGTAAACGGCCCCTGCCCTCCCAGCGCCAGGCTGGCTAGCATGACGGTGCCCGACCCGCGCACGCCCACCCCGCACGGAGCGGCCGCCGCAGCCTCGGCATGACACTCCGGGCGAGGTCGGAGCCATCATGAAGACGACCTTGTCCGGGACGCCGAAGCGTCCCGGACAGTAGGCGCGGGCGCCAGCCACGAAGCAACTTGGGCAGGTACAGGTCTTCGTCGTCTCAGGCCGAGGCCGGCGGAGCGGATGACTCGGCGGCGCGACGGTATGCGGCGTTGATGTGCTGCCCTTCTTCGAGCCGGTCTTCGATTGACGACAGGTGCGGCTCGGTGCTCGGCGGCCTGGCTCAGGCCAGGCGTAGGCAGAACGGGTGTCCGGCCGGGCTGGCGTAGATGCGGTTGCCGGTGCGGATTTCCGGGGTGATCTCGTCGGTGGGGGGCAGTCGGGTGGCGCCGGCGTCGGTGGCCGTGCGGTCGGCGGTTGCGAGGTCGTCGACGCCGAAGTCGAGGTGCATCTGCTGGGAGGTGCCGTGCGGCCAGTTCGGGGCGGTGTGTCCGGGGGCGGACTGGACCACGATCACCGGGAGGCCAGGAGCCTGGACGAAGTGGTGGGTCGGCGTGTGAGTGACAGAACCGCCGAGCAGCCGGTGCCAGAAGGAGCTTTCCTTCTCGATGTCGGCGGCGTCGATGATCACGGAGGCCAGGGTGATGGGCATGGGGGTGTCCTGTTCGTATTGTCGGGGGTTGCTCAGACGGTCGGGATGATGCCGCCGTCGACGCGGAACTGTGCTCCGGTGAGCCATTTCGCGCGGCTGGAAGCGAGGAAGGCGATCATCTCGGCGACATCCTCGGGATCTCCTGGACGGCCCATGGGAACGTTCAGGTGGTCCACGATCTGCCGGGTGACCTCCTCGGTGGTGATGCCTTGCTTCTCGGCCATGTGCTTCAGGTGGGCGGTGGCGCCTTCGGTGGCGACGAAGCCGGGGAGGACACAGACCACGCGCACGCCATGCTCGCCGACCTCGGTGGCCAGTTCGCGGCTGTAGGTGTTGAGCGCGGCCTTGGCGGCGGCGTAGGACGCTTCGGTGCGCTGGGGCAGTTGGCTGGCGATCGAGGAGACGTGCACGACGACGCCGGAGCCCCGCTCGACCATTCCCGGCACCAGGGCCCGGTCCAGACGCACGGCGCTGAGGAGGTTCATCTCCAGGTCCGCCTGCCAGGATTCGTCCGACCGGCTCAGGGTCGGCGCCGGGGCGCTCGCCGCGCCCGCGTTGTTCACGAGCACGTCCACACCGCCCACCTGCTCGACGACGCGGCGGCCAAGTTCGGCCACTCCCTGCTGCGTGGAGAGGTCAGCTGCGAGGAATGTGGCACCGCTGTCCTTCTCGGGCCGGCTGCGGGAGGCCGTCAGCACGGTCGCGCCCGCGGCGACGAAGCGGCGCACGGTCGCCGCGCCCAGGCCCCGGCTGCCGCCGGTGACCAGGACACGAAGGCCGTCGAGGCTGTTGTCCGTGATGGGCATGGGGTCTCTCCTCCGTAAGATGAACCTGACTCCGGAAAAGGTACACGTAAACGGAACCGGACTCACCTTATGGAGGTTCCCTTGCCGCAATCACGCCCGCTGCGTGCCGACGCGCGACGCAACCGCGAGGCACTGCTGTCCGCGGCCCGCCAGGCGTTCCTCGGCGGCGACACCGACGCGCACGTCGAGGACATCGCCCGCAGCGCCGGCGTCGCCGTCGGAACGCTCTATCGCCACTTCGAAACCCGCGACGCGCTGATCGAGGAGGTCTACCGCAAAGAGGTCGACGACCTGTGCACCGAGCCCGGCGCCCTGCTGGACCAACATGCGCCGGAGGAGGCACTGCGGCGCTTCCTGCTGCTGCTCGTGGACCACGCGGCGGTGGGCAAGGGGATGTCCGGAGTGCTGGAAAGCATCATGGCAACGGACTCACCGGTCTTCGACGACGCCCGTACACGTATGGCCGGCGCCCTCTCCCTGCTGCTCGAAGCCGGCAGTGCGGCCGGCACCGTACGCGACGACGTCACAGGGCCCACTCTGTTGCGTGCCCTGGGCGGCATCTGCGGAATGCGCGCCACGGAGGGCTGGCTGGTAGAGGCCAGGCAGATCACCGCCCTCCTCTTCGACGGCCTGCGACACGGCGCCCCGCAGGCACCTTGAGCCGGGGGCCGCGCGCCGCGTGCCGCCGACCAGGTCCTGCCCATCACTCCTGACAGCTCCCGTCGTCGTCCTCGTCCAGCTCGAGCGTGTCCGGGGCGCGCTGCGCGCCGGCGGCCGGGACTCTGGCGGTGAAGCTGTAGCGGCCGAGCAGGTTCAGGTTGCGGTGCTTGAGCGGGGACAGGTGGGCGATGTCCTCGTCCCGCAGTTCGTGGCCCTCTGCGCGGAGTTGGGCGCGGCGGCGTCGAGGTACTTCGTCGTCCGGAGCACGATGGCGATGAGGACCAGGCCGAGCGCGCCGAGCTGGTCCTCCATCTCTTCCCGGTACGCCTGGTGGATGCTGCCGCGCTTGCCGTGGCCACGTCGCGGGCGAGCTTGTGGCGGGACTACTGCACGTGAGCTGCCGGTTCATCTGCCGCCGGTAGGCGTCGTCGACCGGGTCACCCCCCCACACACACAGCAGATGTTCGGTCTTCGCGATCCGCCCGTACCGGCCAGCTTCTCCAGCCGGTCGGTGAGGCGCGCCCCCAGGCACACCCGGTGGCCGTCGGCGGCCAGGCGCATGGCCGTCGCTCACCGATCCCGCTGCTCGCGCCGGTCACCAGAAGGACCTTGCCGGTCTGCGTCATGACGACGTCCTTCCCGCATATGGACGCTTCCGCGGTCGGCTGACGGCGCCACCGAATCCGTGCGGGGCAGCGGGCATGGACCAGGACGGCTGCTGCCTGGGTGCGCCACACCCAGGCAGCGCACCGCACGGCTGCTTAGCCTGTAGGCATGGACAGGAACCACCTGGGAGCCTTCCTGCGCGCCCGCCGGGCCGGCCTCACACCGCAGGACGTCGACATGGCCAGCCACGGCACACGCAGGGTCACCGGACTGCGCCGCGAGGAAGTCGCGGTCCTCGCGGGGGTCAACGCCGACTACTACACCCGCCTGGAACAGGGTCGCGAACGCAACCCCTCCCCCCAGGTCCTGGACGCCCTCGCCCGCGCCCTGCGCCTGGACGGCGATGCACGCACCCACCTATTCCGCCTCGCCGGCAGCTCACCCGGAACGCCACGCACCCTCCACACGGCAGCCGCGGTGAGCCCGGCGCTGCGCCAGCTGATGGACGGCTACCCCCACACCCCAGCATTCGTCCTGGGCCGCACCCTGGACATCCTCGCCACCAACACCCTGGCCGACGCGCTCTTCACCCCGTTCGACCCGGCCGACAACCTGGCCCGCATGATCTTCCTCGACCCCGCAGGGCGCCACTTCTACACAGACTGGGAACGCGCCGCCCAGGCCGCCGTCGCCAACCTCCACGAAAGCGCCGGCCTCGACCCCGACAGCCCCCGACTACACCGCCTCGTCACCGAACTCACCAGGCACAGCACAGAATTCGGCCGCCTGTGGAAGGCCCACCACGTCCGAGGCAAAAGCCGGGACGCCAAGAACCTGAACCACCCCGAAACCGGACCCCTCAACCTCACCTACCAGGCCTTCGACGTCCGCGACGCCCCTGGCCAGCAACTCATCATCTACCACGCCGAACCAGCCAGCCTCAGCGCCCGAGCCCTCAGCCTCCTCGGCTCTCTCCACGCCACCCAACACCACACCCGAACCCAACCCCCGATGCCTGGAAGAGATCATCCGCAACCTCGGTGACCGCATCGAGGAGGCACGCGTCAATGGAAGGCCTCGGCGAAGCCCAAGGCCGCCATACCAGCCTCGAAGCCGCGCGCAACGAACTCGCCTCACCCGACCGCCTCACCAGGAACCGCAACCGTGGCGGCGAGAAGGGCCTCACGGTCGACGCCGCCTCGTGGCTCGACGCCACCGAGCTGTGGGGCACGGCGATGCCGCGCACTATGCCGCCGGTGCGGGCACGTCTCGCGGCCGCACCGGCGGCGTGAACGGTTCGGCCGCTCATCACGGTGGGCGTGTGGGTGTTAGCCGTGGGGACGTCCGGCATGATCGACGCATCGATCACCCGCAGCCGGGTGTGGCCGTGCGCCCTGCAGTGGGTGTCCACGACCGGCAGGGGGTCGTCGGCGGGGCCCATGCGGCACGTCCCGACGGCGTGTACGTAGTCGCCGATGTTGCTGCGGAGCCAGGCGTCGGCGAAGTCCTCGTCCAGGAGCGCCATCACGTCGTGCCCCTGCTCGTCGAGACGGACCGACTCGACGATCGTGTCATTCCGATCATGGAGGAAGTCAACTTCCCGAAGTGCCCGGGCCTCGATCGCGAGCAGGCCTGCGGGCTGATCTCAGCGGCCGGAGGGTGGGTGCCCGACACCCAGGCAGTCGGCAGCCTGGTTCTGCCTCCGCAGCTCGCGGAAAGTGGTGGTCAAGCAAGCACCCGTGGAACGGTCAGCGGCTCCCCTCGCCGGGTGCAGTCACCCCGACTGACGTGGCAGGCGCGAAACGGCGGCCGCACTTCCAGCACCTTGATCGACCAACTCTTGAGGAGACGAATCATGACCACGGACACGCGCGCCGCTGCCTGGAACTCCGACGCCCTGAACGAGATCCTCACGCAGGGCCACGAGCGGATCGTGCTCTTCACCCACGCCCGGATCGTCACCATGGACCCGATGCTCGGGACCATGACCGGCGCCGATCTGCTGTTCCTCGGCCCCTTGATCGTGGGGGTCGGCCCCGGTCTCATCACCGCGGCGGAGGACGACAACGCCATCGTCGTGGACTGCACCGGCTTGACCATCGTTCCCGCTGTGCTGGACGCCGCAGCCCTGGCTGGAGGACGCAGCCGCCGCTCGGACTACATCGCCACCCTCACCCCGGGCAACAAGACCGACTTCCTGGTGGTGCCCGACGAGTTCGCCCCGGATGCACCGACGGCTGTGAGCACTCTCTTCTCCCACCCGGACCAGGTCCGCGCGCTCATCGCGGACGGCAAGCCCGTCCTGTGGAACGGCGACGACGCCCCCGACAGGCCCACCGCTCCGAAGCCGGGCATCCCCGCCTCTCCCGGTCTGACCGGTCACCCGCGGGTCGGCGTCTGGATCGACGAGACGGACTTTCTGCACCAGGAGCTCCAGGCCGACGGCCGCTACGACGAGACCCGCGGCGGGCGCCCGCACGCCTACCAGGGGAGGTTCTGGATCGACGGCGACCGAATCGACTACCTGGACGACCTCGGCTTCTGGGCTTACGGAGAGTGGAAGGACGACGTCCTCCACCACGCCCACTACATCATGCGCCTCGGGTCCTGAACCGCGCAGTGGCCCGGCGTGAACAGCGCACCTGCTCAGCAACTGGTCGTCTACCGGACGGAGTCGAACACACCGGCCGAGGAGGCGCTGAACCCGCTCGGCACGCTGGCCGCCGATCTCGGCACCGGCCCCAGTGTTCTGCTCGGCAGGCTGCCGGGACGCCCGAAGGGGCTTGACATGACAACCCGAACGAGAGGAAGTGCATCCGCTGTGAAGAGGACCATGCTGGGAGACGTCCCCGAGCCGGTACTCATCGGTGACCTGGTCGACCGTGCCGCCGGAGTGCGACGACCGGTGACCGGCAGGCCGAGCAGGACCTCACCGACCCCCTGCTCCCGTTGCAGGCACAGCGCCAGCGCCGCCATGACAAAGGCCGGCCAACCGGTTCCGGCCCGCTTGGCTGCGGCCTTGAGGCGTTCCGTCTCTGCCCGGCTGTAGGCACGCCGCACCGACACGGTGCCGTACCTCTTTCCCGGCCGGGAGCCGGAGGACACCTCGGGCGGATGGGCTCCGACGAGGTGGTCCGTCCAGAACCTCTCGTCCTCGGCGCCCCGTTCGGAGGCGAGGTAGGCCTCCTCCTCGTCGACGAGCGCGGCGAGTGAGCCGGCGGGACGCAGCGCGGGCGGGGTGTTCGGGGTGAGGGAGAGAGCGGTGTAGATCTCCGCGATGCGGGAGAGCGCCAGGACCGCCGCATAGCCGTCGAGCGCCAGGTGGTGCACCTGCTGGTGGAAGAGATGGTGTGACGGGGAGAGCCGGTGGAGGGTCATCCGGGCCGGCGGACCTGCCGACAGGTCAGCCGGCTCCGCCAGACACAGCCGCGTACGCCGCAGAGCCTCACCGTGCGGGTCCTCCTCGCCGGAAAGGTCCACCAACGACACGGCCAACGACGCACTTTCCCGTACGCGCTGTAAGGGGACCCCGTCCCGCTCACCGAAGGTGCTGCGCAGAGCTTCCGTCTCGGACGCGGTGTGGTTGACGGCACGGCGCAGAAGCTCAGCATCGACCGGGCCCGGAATGTCCGCGTACTCGGCGATGTTGTAGGCGGGATCCGCCGGGTCGAGCCGCTGCGCGAAGCAGACGCCCTGCTGAGCGGCGGTCAGGCGCACCGTGTCCGTCGGAGTTCCGGTGTGTACGTCGGTCACGAGAGTTCACCTCGGTAGGGGAGACCTGCGGCGTCAGGCGCGTGGGCGCGGAGCAGGCTGGGCGGGGCCGATGAGAAACGCCCGGTGCGGGAGACGGTGCGCGTCCGAGTTCATGTCGGAGTGGGCAACGGAGGGGCTTGTGCGTACTCCGGTGTGCGCGCGTCGCGATCGTGAAGGATTTGCGTTCGGTGGACTGGTGCAGCTGACTGCCTTCGCGGAGCTGAGTCCTCCCCAGGAGGGTTGTCACATCTGTAATTCGAAGTCACACCAGCCCCGGATTGCTCCTTTGACGCACGGCACGTGGGCGACGATCTCTTTTGCAGTTCGCTGCCGCGTATCAGCCAATCGGCTGGCGGGATTGTGCCGGAGACCCATCCGGTGCGGGGCACAGTCTCGAAGACGACAGTGTCCGGGCATCTGTTCGGACTTCCTGTCCCCACCGAGCAACGGAGAACCTCGTGAAGCTTTCCGTACCCGTCCTGCGCCGGCACGTCGTGGGAGCCCTGATCGGCACCGCACTCCTGGCTTCGGCCCCCGTGGCGTCGGCGGCCTCGGCCCTCGATGCCACGCCCCGGCGGACGCAGGCCGCGCCCGCCGGGGGAGCTTCCCCCGGCCCGTTGGCCCTCTACCGGGGCGTACAGGGCGGCAACCTCTGCCTGCTGGCCCGGTGCACGGTCGGCGACTCCTGCGGCAGCCCGGGGCCCAGCAACACCCAGGGGTTCAACCTCTGCCTGCTCGCCCTGTGCACCGTCCGCCCTTGAATGGCGTCGTACACGAGAAAGGGCCCCGAGTCGTGAAGATGACTCGGGGCCTCCTCGTGCCCGGCCGGTTCGGCAGCGAGGCGGCGTCACTCCCGGAGCGACCCGGTCACGGGCGCGGGCTGCGGGTCTCAGCTCTTGGGCATGAGGACGGTGTCGACGATGTAGACCGTGGCGTTGGCGGTGGGGACGTTGCCGCAGACGACCTTGGAGGTGTCGTTGACGGTGTAGTTCTCACCGGAGCCCTTGGTGGCGAGGCTGGACTTCTGGAGGGTGGCGTAGGTCCCGCCCTCCAGCTGCTTGGGGGTGAGCTTCTCGCCGACGACGTGGTAGGTGAGAATGCTGGTGAGCATCTCCTTGTCTGCCAGTACCTTGTCCAGGTCGGCCTTCGGGATCTTGGCGAACGCGTCGTTGGTCGGCGCGAACACGGTGATGTTCTCGGCGCTGTTGAGGGTGTCGACGAGGCCGGCCTTCTTGACCGCGGTCACCAGGGTGGACAGGGCCGGGTTGTTGGAGGCGGCCGTGGCGACGGGGTCCTGGGCCATGCCGTCGAAGGAACCCGCGCCCTCCTCGGGGACGGACGCACAGCCCGGACCGAAGGGACCCGCCATGGGGTCGGTACCCTCGGCCGGCGCGCTCGACTCCTCCTTGGCCGGAGCGGAGCTCGCCGCCTTGTCCGCCGCCGAGTCGGAGGAGCTGTCGTCCCCGCCGCAGGCTGTGAGGGTCAGCGGCAGGACGGCGGCGGCGGTGAGGGCGAGGGCGGTACGGCGGATCCGGAAGGCGTTCACGAGAATTCTCCTGCGTGTTCGTCGGTTGCTCTGCGGGTGGACCGAGCGGGCTGATCAACTCGTTGCTTCTGCATCCCGTGGTGTTGAGCCGGAGCAGACATCGGGTGTGCGAACGGACGGTGTCAGTGCGGTCTTCCGCGAAGCGGCTCCGGGGGGACCCCCGCCGAGAGCCTGACAGGCCGTGCCGTTCTGATCGTCATGTCTGCTATCCGGAGCCGCCGCGGCTTCGGATTGGTCCGGGACGGAGAAAAATTCGTCCGGGGGCCGGGCCCGGGTGGAGGTGCGCGCGACGGGAGACACACGGGACCGGATGTACCCACCACGAACGTTGCTGGCCGCGCCGACCAATCCGGCGCCCCGGCGGCGGCGAACAACAGATGTGCGCGGCTGTTCGGAGGAGAGGCCGCACACGATGGGGTTCCCGTCGGGGACGGGGACCTCGTCCGCTCCCCGCGCTGGAAGGCCCGTGGGATCGGCTGTCGCGGGGCGCCACTCTCCTGGGCGCCCCGCGACGCGACCCGGCCGCCGTTCGAGCGGAGCGTCCCGGCGGACGTCATGAACAGGCTGAGGGTTGCGGAGCGGCTCATCCGTATCCAGTTCCCACTGCCGGTTGTGACGTCAGGCAGCCAGTGCACCCAATTGTTCACCGACAAGATGGGCGACGGATCACCGAACTTCGGCCGTGTTGAGTGCCTCATCTGGGCCTTCGTTGTAGCGGGACAACCGCGCCCCAGGCTGCCTGTCTCTGCGTCCAGATACAGGCCCGATGTGCTGTCAGTCGGGCCCAGGGCGTTCACCGGAATCCGGGTGGCCTTCCACACGGTGATCCGCTCTTCCTGCGGGCGGTTGGTGTTGAAGGTGTCCTCGTGGGTCTGGGCGCCCATCTCCATCCTGTAGGTGGCGGCCACGGCGTCCAGGGGCATCAGAGCCCTGTTGCCCGGAAGACATCCCCAGCCGTTGCCCCGTCGTCACCCGCGGTCAGCAGCCACAAGACGTACAACTCGACGGGTACCCTTCAAGGACTCCACCAAAGCTGAGGGTCCCCTGCGGATCGATGCGGTTGACGGGGCCGCCCTCGGCGTAGAGGTAGGGGTTCGTCTCCTGGCCGGAGGGGTCGGGGCTGGTGACGCGGCCCAGCAGGCGGCGTCCGCGGTGACCCACCCGAACGGGATCCTGTCGGTGATCGCCCGGCGGGCCATCACTTTGGCGGTGACCACTTTCGTCTCGAAGACGACCGTGTCGTCGATGCCCGTGGCTCGGCAGCGTTCCCGGTCATCGGTCCGTGCAGTGGGTAGATACCGGCGGCGATCGATCGGCGTGCGCCCACGAGCGCTGGCATAGGCGAGGAAGACGCCGATCTGCCTGGCCGATGGCGTAGCTGGGGGTGGTGTCCATCCGCTGCGCGCCGGAAGCGGCCGTACGGATGGCCGCCTCCGGCGCGGCACCGGTAGGTGCCCAGCGCGAGCTCCGCTGTCACAACAGGCTCCCCATGGCCGCGGTCTGCCCGGAAACCGTGGGGACGGTCACGCTGTCGGCGTGAACGCCGTGATGGCCTCGACAAGATCGGCCGGGGCTTCCAGTGGGATCAGGTGACCGGTGCGGGGGACCACCACGAATTCGGGGTGGGAGAGGTAGGGCACCAGGTTGTCGAGGAGCAGGTCGACGGGCTCCACCTGGTCGTTCTCCCCGGCGACGACGAGAGCGGGTACGCCGATCATGCGCGCGTGTTCGGTGATGTCCTGCACGATGCCGTGCAGCGGCCACTCGGTGCGGGCGGCGTTGGTGACGGACCGCGAGTCGGACACGATCTGCGCCTTGACCGACGCGGGCAGCTCGGTCGCGGTGAGGACGTGATCCCGCGCCCCGGCCACGGACTCGGCGGAGTCGTAGGCGTGCGACAGAGCTTCCTGGTACTCGGGAGTGACCTGGGTAGCGGGCTTTGCCGGGCCGGAGCCGACGAGAACCATGCCCCGCAGACCGGCGGGCCGGGTGGCCGCGACCAGCTGTGCGACCTTGCCGCCCATCGAATGCCCCACCAGGACGTAGTCGGTGACCCCGGCGTCCGCGAGCACGGCGAGCGTGTCATCGGCGAGCTGACCGAGCGTGTAGGGACCGGGCAGAGCGCTCGACCGGCTCCACCCGCGGAAGTCGACCGTGAGCACGTCGCGCCCCGCCAGCCGGTCGACGACAAGGTCCCAGGTACGGGCGGAACCACCCCAGTAGTGCAGGAACACCAGAGTCGGTCCGGTCCCCGGTCGATAGTCGTAAGTGGGCAGTAGCGTCTGCTGCGCCGTATCCATGACAGTTCCTCCCGATCGATGTTCTGAGCGATTGCCCCGTGCATTCATTGAAACTTCTGCGCCCGGTCGGGGCATCGGCGTCATAGGTCACCCGATGGTGGAAAATGGACGCGTGAGCGTGATCAGGCAGATGACCTACCAGCCCGTGGGACGCCGCGCCGTCTCGGTCGAGACGATGACGTTCGGCCGCCTTCGAGAGCTGAACGACGGCGGTACGCAGCGCGCCGACTTCCACGTCCTTGCCGTCGTCGACGCCGGGCCCGGCTCGGTCACCGTCGATTTCCGCCGCCACCCGCTCGAAGACCGGTCCGCGGTGTGGATTCCACCTGGCGCCGTGCACCAGTGGAATGACATCGCCGACATGACAGGGCATCTCGTGCTGTTCGTGCCGACCGCGCCGGTCACCCACGACACCCGGGAACTGGCCGCCTCCCCAGACCCTGCCGCGCACTGGAGCATTCCCGACGCCGACTGGCCCTTCGTCGACACGGCGCGCAGCCATCTCCTCCTCGAAGCATCCGCCCCGCCCAGGGACGGCCTGACCGAGCTACGCGACATCCTGCTCTCCGCGCTCATCACCCGGCTGCACCCACCGCACGCCGAAGCACGGCTCACCCCTGCGGTGTTCCGGTTGTTCCGCTCCAGCGTCGAAGCGCACTACCGGCAGCACCACGACGCCGGCTACTACGCCCGAGCGCTGGGCTACGCGCCCCGCACCCTGTCAAGAGCGGTGCAGCAGGCCACCGGCCGCACCGCGAAGGCGTACATCGTCGAACGGATTGTCCTGGAGGCCAAACGGCTTCTCGCGCACGATCGCCTCACCGCCGCCCGCTGCGCCGACGTACTCGGCTTCCCCGACGCATCCAACTTCTCGGTCTTCTTCCGCAAGGCGACAGGCATGCGCCCGGGCGCGTGGCAGGCGACGGTGACCGCGGAGTGAGGGCGTCCGGCTCGCAGTTCGTGGCGGTTTCTTCCACCAAGATTCGCCCGAAGTGAACGAACCCGTCCGTTCCGCCGGTGCCGGTCTCCGGTGCCGAGGCCTCGGGAGGTCGCGCGAGACGGCTCGTCCGGCCTCTCGTGCAGAACGCGCGTAATGGCCCACGTCACGTAAAGGTCGGCAGCGAGGCGGTCGCCGCCGCAGGCGGAGGCGGCTGGTGTCTGCGGCCGTCAACCAGCCGGACTGACCGAGGGCTGGGGCTTGCCGAGCATCTGGCAGGTTGCGGCGTCGACGAGGGCCTTGTTCGTGGTGGCGGCCTTCTCTTCCTTGATGCCGAAGTTCGTGCTGGTGAAGACGGTGACGCTACGGGTGCCGGCGGCGTCGGTGTAGATCTCGCTGGAGTAGCCGGGCAGACCGCCGGTGTGCCCCCAGACGGTGCCGCAGGCCGTGTCCACGCGCATCAGCCCCAGACCGTAACCTCCGCCTTCCTCGGGCGCATCCACGGTGGTCCGCATCTGCTTCATCTGGGCCTTCGGCAGCAGCTCGCCGGAGTTCAGCGCGGCGAGGAAGGTCTCCCAGTCCGCCGCGGTGGAGACCATGCCGCCTGCCGCCCAGGACCAGCTCGGGTCGATGGCGGCGGTGTCGACGTTGTCGTCGGGACGTTCGGGTCCGGCGAACCCGACGCCGTCGGGCAAGGCCACGGTTGCGGACAGGATCTCCTTCAGCCGCGCGGCGTCCGGCTCGTAGCCGGTGACGTGCTGCTTGCCGGTGTCCCACTCCGCGTTCGTGGCGAGGTAGGAGTCCTTCATACCCAGCGGCTTGGTGATCTTCTGCTCGATCAGCTCGGCCAGACTGCTTCCGGTGACCTTCTCGAGGATCAGCCCCAGGGCCTCGTAATTGGCGTTGCTGTAGGAGTACGTCTTTCCGGGCTCGGCCGGCGGGTCCTGCTCGGGGGTGATGGCGAGCAGTTCCTGCGGCGTCCAGGTGCGCTGCTCCTGGCCGGTGAGGGAGGGCAGGAACTGCGGGGTCAGCAGGAAGTCGCCCAGGCCGCTGGTGTGGCTGAGCAGCATCCGTACGGTGATGTCCTCGCCGCCCTTGACCAGGCCGGGCAGCCACTTCTCGACCCTGTCGTCGAGGCTGATCTTGTGCTGGGCGACCTGCTGCAGGACGAGGGTCGCGGTGACCGTCTTGGTGTTGGACCCGACCCGGAACCGGTCGCCGGCGGCGATGGGGTGGTCGTCCTTGGTCCAGGCGGCCTGCTTGGCAATCTCGACGGGCCTGCCGTTGCCGGAGTCGACCCGGACGATGACGCCGAGGGAGCCGGTGTCGGCGGCCTGCTGCGCCAGGCGGGCCAGCCGCGCGTCGTCCGCCGGGCTCGCCGCCGTGCTCTGCCCGGCCGCCGACTCGGCCTCGTCCGAGCAGCTCACGAGCGCCGCGCCCAGGCAGGTAGTCAAGGCGATGGTCAGCGCTCCGCGGCGGATTCGGTGGCGGCGGACAGTGTGGGTGCGGACATGGGAAGTTCCCTTCGGCGCGTGACGATGTGCTGTGTGCGTCGAGGGACCGGGCGACCGCCTGGTGGGCGGCCGTTCGGCGGGTCCCGCGAACACCATCCATTCAGTCAGTGGCGCATTGCCGGCACATCGCTCGAAGGCGGGCTTCCCACCGGCGCGGGCTCACTCCAAGGAATGACTTCGCGAGGTACGGCGCCACGCCGGCCCGCCCTCCGACCGAGGTCAGGTCAGGGTGTTCCTGGCCAGCACCGCCGCCTGCGCCCTGCTCTGACAGCCGGTCTTCGTGAGGACGCGGCTGACGTGCGGCTTGACCGTGTGCAGGCTTACCACGAGCCGTTCGGCGATCTCGGCGTTGCTCAGGCCGTCCCGGATCAGACGCAGAACGTCGATCTCCCGCTCGGTCAGGTCCCGCAGCCGGGCCAGATCCTGGTCGCTGGGCCGGCGCCGGCCTCTGAGATGGCCCTCGATGATCCGCTGGGTCACTGCCGGGCTCAGCGCGCTGTGCCCGGCCACCGCGGCATGCACGGCCCCGGTCAGCTCTTCGTACGAGCTGTTCTTCAGCAGGAAGCCGGATGCCCCGGCCGCCAGCGCATCGTCGACGTAGGCGTCCAAGTCGAACGTGGTCAGCATGAGCACCCGGCTGCGCCCCGGCCCGAGCAGGCTCCGGCGTCCCAGCTCGACCAGCGCCCACAGGCCGTCGCGGCGCGGCATCCGGATGTCCATAAGCAGCACGTCGGGGCGCAGCCGCGCGCACGCCTCGACGGCTTCCTCACCGTCGCTCGCCGTGCCCGTCACGGTGATGCCCACCGCCGCGCGCACGGCCGTGGACGAGGACATCCGCGCGTGGGAGGCCCTCTCGCGTACGACCGACTTCGCCGAGGGCGCTCAGCTGTGATGCC
>JBJDMS010000011.1:0-26746 GCA_044900255.1 Microbacterium sp. NPDC090218
TTTCGCTTTCCAGTTCTTCGCTTTCGCGTTTCCCTTTCCGGCGAGTCCGACTCTATCAGATCCTTTCGGGCCTGATTCCCAGTCAGCGGGGTTCGTCTTCCCGGCTGTTGGGCCGTTCCGACGTCTCAAACTCTAGCGGATTCTCCCGGCGACTCATAATCGAGTCGGCGAATTGAATTTCGGCATGCCGAAATTCTCCCCGGTGGGAGGTCGTACAGAGTTTGTTTGCCGCTTGAGCGGCGGGATCGGCTGCCGCCGGACCATGGTGGCTCCGGGACAACTCGAAGAACCTTACGGATGCGAGGGGGGCGTGTCAACCCCGCCCTTCCCTGCTTCTCCCCCCGTTCCAGGAACCGCCCCCGGCCCGGTTCCGGACCCTTCACCCCAGGTCGGTGAGCCGGCCGCCGGCATCCGGCTGCTCGTGTTCCACGCGGCGCAGGAGTCGGATCAGGATCTCGCCCAGGGCTCCGCGCTCGTCGCCCGCGAGGTCCTGGAGCAGGTCCTCCTCGAAAGTGGTCGCCATCCGCATCGCCTCGAGCCACTTCGTCCGCCCCTCGTCCGTCAGCTCGACGATGACGCGCACCCGGTTGTTCTCGTCCCGGTCACGGGTGACCAGGCCCTCGCCCGCCATGCGGTCGATGCGGTGGGTCATCGCGGCAGGGGTGAGCCCGAGGCGCTTCGCGAGCTCGCCCGGACCCAGCCGGTAGGGAGTGCCGGAAAGGACGAGGGTCTTGAGGACTTCCCACTCGGCGTTGCTGATGCCGAGGGTGGCGACCTGCCTGCCGTAGGCGACGTTCATCCGGCGGTTCAGCCTGCCCAGCGCGGAGACGATCTGCTCGACCTGGGGGTCGAGATCCCGGAACTCCCGCTGGTAGGCGGCGATCTGCTCGTCGAGGCTCGGCTCCTGGAGCTCGGGCTGCTCGGTGGTGTCAGACATGGCGGGCAGTATCGCACGCTCCACATCACCGTCGAAGTCCTTCAGGCTGAAGAGTTCACTCTCTAACTTTAGTGCTAAAGTCTATGAGTCTGTGTACTTGAAGGTTCTTCGTGTTCTTGAGGTAGGTGAGTGTGACCAGGGAGATGGGCGCAGCGCTGCGGCGGATCCAGCTGGGGAGCGCGCTGAGCGCGTTCGGCCTCGGATTCACCGTCCCGTATCTGTACGTCTACGTGGCGCAGGTACGGGATCTCGGTGCCGGTACGGCAGGCGTCGTGCTGGCCGTCTTCGCGATGGCGGCGCTGGCCGTGCTGCCGTTCACGGGCCGGGCCATCGACCGGCGCGGGCCCTTGCCCGTGCTGATCGTCGCCGCCGGGGCCGCCGCTGTGGGCGCCTGTGCCCTGGGTGTCTCGGACGGCGTGACGTCCGCGGTGCTGTCGGCCGCCGTCCTCGGCGCGGGTACCGCGGTCATGCAGCCGGCACTGGCCACCATGCTGGTGTGGTGCTCGAGCGCCGCCACCCGCACCCGTGCCTTCGCCATGCAGTTCTTCCTGCAGAACCTCGGACTCGGCATCGGTGGCCTGGTCGGCGGGCAGCTCGTGGACGTCGACCGCCCTTCGAGCTTCACCCTGCTGTTCCTCATCGAGGCGGCGATGTTCGTGGTGCTCGGCGTTGTCGCGGCCACGGTGCGCATGCCGCGCGCCCCCTCCCTGGCCGGGACGGTGCCCGCCGACGGCGCGGCACCCAAGGCCGGACTGCGTGTGCTGCTCTCCCACCGGGCGATGGTGCAGCTGTGCGTGCTGGGCTTCGTGATCTTCTTCGCCTGCTACGGGCAGTTCGAGTCGGGCCTCGCCGCCTACGGCACCGAGGCCGCCGGCATCGACCCGTCGACCCTGGGTGTCGCGCTGGCCGCCAACACGGCGGTCATCGTCGTCGCGCAGTTCGTCGTGCTCAGGCTCGTGGAACGACGCAGTCGCAGCCGGGTCATCGCGTGGGTGGGTCTGATCTGGGCCTTCGCCTGGATCGTGGCCGGGTACGCGGGTCTCGGGCACGGCAGCCAGACCATGGCGACGGCGGCGATGATCTCCACGTACGCCCTCTTCGGACTGGGGGAGGCCATGCTCTCGCCGACGGTGGCACCGCTCGTGGCGGACCTCGCGCCGGAGTCCATGGTCGGTCAGTACAACTCGGCGTTCGCGCTGGTGAAGCAGCTCGCGCTGGCCGTCGGGCCTGCCGTGGGCGGGCCGATGGGGGCGTCGCTGCACGGGCCGTACATCGTCACCTTCGTGCTGTTCTCGCTGGGCATCAGCGTGCTGGCGCTGAGGCTGGGGCGCCACCTCAGCCCCGTGCAGGACAAGCCCTCGCTCGCGGCGGCGCCGTCGCGCGTGGTCGCCGTGTCGGTGCCGGGGAACGAGCCGGTCACCGCTCCTACCGTCGTGCACTGAGGCGGCTCTCGGTCCCACCGCCCCTCGCCGGGCGGGCCCGGCCTCTACCCACGCGCGCCGGGCGGGCTCAGCCGGGAAGCGCGAACTCGCACCAGACCGCCTTGCCGCCGCCAGGGGTGCGGCGGCTGCCCCAGGACGTGGCGATGGTCGCGACGATGGAGATGCCGCGTCCCGCCTCGTCCGCGGGTTCCGCGCGGCGACGGCGCGGCAGGTGGTCGTCCCCGTCCGTCACCTCGATGATCAGGCGGCGGTCGGTCCGGCGCAGCCCCAGGCGCATGGGCGGGGTGCCGTGCTGCAGGGAGTTCGCCACGAGCTCGCTCGCGGCCAGCACCCCCAGGTCGCAGAGCTCCATGGGGAAACGCCAGGACGCCAGGACGCCCGTGGCGAAGGCGCGGGCCCTGGGGGCCGCCTCGATGCCCCCGAGCAGTTCGAGCGAGGCGTTGTGGAACAGCTCCGCGCTCGCACCCGTGCGGGCGGGGTGCTGGACCACGAGCACCGCCACGTCGTCGTCGTGCTCCGCGGTGACGCCCAGGGACCGGATGAGCCGGTCGCAGACCACCTGCGGAGATCCCTTGGCCCCGGACAGGGCGCGCTCCAGCGCGGCGACGCCCTCGTCGATGTCCTCGCTGCGGCGTTCGACCAGGCCGTCCGTGTAGAGGACGGCCGTGGAACCGGGTGGCAGGGGGATCGTCCCGGAGGTGTGGACCCAGCCGCCCGTACCGAGCGGCGGCCCGGTCGGGTCCTCGGCGCGGTGGACCGTGCCGTCCTCGTCGCACACGAGGATCGGGAGGTGCCCGGCGGAGGCGTAGACGAGATGTCCCTCGTTGGGGTCGTGGACGGCGTAGGCGCAGGTGGCGATCTGGCTGGCGTCGATCTCGGCGGCCAGGACGTCGAGGAGCTGGAGCACCTCGTGCGGCGGCAGGTCGAGGCGGGCGTAGGCGCGGACGGCGGTACGCAGCTGCCCCATGACGGCGGCGGCCCGCACCCCGCGCCCCATCACGTCGCCGATGACGAGCGCGGTACGGCCGGCGCCCAGGGTGATGACGTCGTACCAGTCGCCGCCGACCGCGGCGTCCGTGCCGCCCGGCTGGTACGTGGCGGCGATACGCAGGTCGTCGGGCTGTTCGAGGTCCTGCGGGAGCAGGGAACGCTGGAGGGTGACGGCCGTCTCGCGGTGGCGGCGCTCGCTGGCGCGGAGCCGCTCCGCCGCCTCGGCGTGGTCGGTGACATCGGTGGCGTAGACGAGGACACCCGCTTCCCCGTCCGGTCCGTCCGGGTCGCCGGTGGCCACGGGGGTGCAGGTCACCGTGTAGGAGTTACCGGCCACGACCTTGCGGGACTTGACCGTGCGGGGCGTGCCGCTGCGGAGGACCTGGTCCATGAGGGGCAGCAGGCTGAGCTCGGCGAGCTCGGGCATGGCCTCGGCCGCGGGCACGCCGGAGGGACGTGGGCCGAAGGCCGACGTGTAGGCGGCGTTGACGTAGGTGATGCGGTGCTCGGGGCCGTGGAGCAGGGCGACCGGGGCGGGGAGCCGGCCGAGGAGTTCGCCGGCCGACAGCGCCTCCGGCGACGGGCCCTGGGCGGAGTCTTCCGAAGTGTCGTCCGCCGCCCCGGCCGCGGTCCTCGGCCTTACGGACTCGGCGCGGGCGGCGGGCACGGAACTGTGGTCGTCCCGCGCGGCGGCTCGGCGCTGCGTTCCGGGAAAGCGGGCGCTCCAGCGCGTGAAGTTCACGGAATTTCTGGCCTCGTGTGTCGGTCTGGTCCGCTCGGGCGAGCTTCTTCTTCTGCTGGTCCGGGGGGCCGGTCCCCCCTGCCGGTCGTCATTCCGGTCCGGGGTTCCGGGGCCGGGCTTCCGGGAACGCGCTGCCTGGCCTGTCGGTGCTGTCGGTCGTCGCTGCCGGTCACTGTAGGTGACTGCCTGCCGGGTGACTCTGTGCAGGTGTGAGCCCACCTATGGTCACACGTCCAGTGTGACCGACCGTACTGACAGTTGGCCTACGGCAGTCGGTCCATCGGCTGAATCAATGCCGTTCACCGGGCCTGCCGGGACGCCGTGTGCCGTGGCTCAATCCGACGTGTCCGGGGGCCTCTCGTCCTTCGGCGGGGCGTCCCCGACAGGCCCTGGATGCACGTCTCCACGTGCGGCGAGGGCGAACTCGGCGCGCGGGTGTTCGAGCGAGCCGAGGGAGACGATCTCCCGTTTGAAGAGCCCGGCCAGGGTCCATTCGGCGAGGACACGTGCCTTCCGGTTGAACGTGGGGACGCGGCTGAGGTGGTAGACGCGGTGCATCAGCCAGGCCGGATAGCCCTTGAGCTTGCGTCCGTAGACGTGCGCGACGCCCTTGTGCAGGCCCAGGGAGGCGACGGACCCGGCGTAGGAGTGCCGGTAGTCCTCGGCCGGCCGGCCGGCGAGCGTGGCCACGATGTTGTCGGCGAGGACCTTGGCCTGGCGCACCGCGTGCTGGGCGTTGGGCGCGGTCTCGGTGCCCGGCTCGGACGAGGTGAGGTCCGGGACGGCCGCCGCGTCGCCTGCGGCCCAGGCGTGTTCGACGCCGTCGACCGAGAGCGTGGCGGTGCAGCGGAGCCGGCCCCGGTCCGTGAGGGGGAGGTCGGTGGAGGCGAGTACCGGCGCGGGTTTGACGCCCGCGGTCCACACCAGGGTGCGGGTCGGGAAGCGTGAGCCGTCGCTGAGCACGGCGATCCGGCCCTCGCAGCTGTCCAGCCGGGTGTCGAGCCGTACGTCGATGTTGCGGCCCCGCAGTTCCCTGACGGCGTATCCGCCCATCGCCTCGCCGACCTCGGGCAGGATGCGCCCGGTCGCCTCGACCAGGATCCACCGCAGGTCGGAGGGCTTGATGTTGTGGTAGTACCGCGAGGTGTAGCGGGCCATGTCCTCGAGTTCCGCGAGTGCCTCCACGCCCGCGTACCCGCCGCCGACGAAGACGAAGGTGAGGGCCGCGTCGCGGACGGCCGGGTCCCGGGTGGCGGAGGCGATGTCCATCTGCTCGATGACGTGGTTGCGCAGGCCGATGGCCTCCTCGACGGTCTTGAAGCCGATGCCGAATTCGGCGAGTCCGGGGACCGGAAGGGTGCGTGACACGGATCCGGGCGCGAGGACGATCTCGTCGTAGGGGATCTCGAGGGCGCCCGTACCGTCCTCGCCCGTGGCGAGCGTGGTGACCGTCGCCGTGCGCTTGGCGTGGTCGACGCGTTCCGCCTCGCCGATGACGATCTTGCAGTGCTTGAGGACCCGGCGCAGCGGCACGACGACATGACGCGGCGAGATCGAACCGGCGGCGGCCTCGGGCAGGAACGGCTGGTACGTCATGTAGGGCTCGGGCGTGACCACCACGATCTCGGCCTCACCGCTTCTCAGTCTCTGCCGCAGCTTCCGCTGGAGACGCAGGGCGGTGTACATCCCGACGTAGCCGCCGCCGACGACGAGAATGCGCACACTTGGCCGGGTGCCGGGGAGCGCTCCCCGGGAATCTGGTCCCATCACCATCCCATGACGCAACGGAGTCCTGCGTTTGTCCACAGGCCTGACGAATTGTGTGACCGGAGCACTTCGATCATCCGGTGGCCCGCCGCCCCTCTCCTGCCCCGGAGCTGCGCAGGTCAAGGGTGGCGGCCGGGTCGGCCCGAAGGGGTCGGATCAGGGTCAGGCCGGTCCTTGCTCCGATCGGGGGGCGCTCCGTGCGGAACAACCCCCTTCTGAATTGACCCGGGCTCAACTATGTTCGTACCCCGTCGGGGTGTCGGATTCGGACTGAGGTCCACACCCCGAGAGACACGGGTGGGGAAGTCTCCGGGGGGAGACGTCATAACCGGGGGAAGCAATGCACATTCAGGATTTGCAGGGGCCGAGCGCTGTCGCCGCTTCGGTCGAGGACCGTGGGCGGCTGAGTGCGGTCGGCACGGTCGGGACCGTGGCGGCCGGAGTGACGGGCGGCGCCGCCCGTTCGGCACCGCTCCGCGTGGACGCACAGCGCAATCTCGAACACGTCCTGCGCGCCGCGCGGGAGGTGTTCGGCGAGCTGGGATACGGCGCACCGATGGAGGACGTGGCGCGCCGCGCCCGGGTCGGCGTCGGTACGGTCTACCGGCGCTTCCCGAGCAAGGACGTGCTGGTGCGCCGGATAGCCGAGGAGGAGACCGCACGGCTGACCGACCAGGCCCGGTCGGCCCTCGGCCAGGAGGAGGAGCCCTGGTCGGCGCTCTCCCGCTTCCTGCGGACCTCGGTGGCTTCGGGCGCGGGGCGGCTGCTGCCGCCGCAGGTGCTGCGCGTCAGGACCGAGCGGGACGAGCAGCCGCCGGCAGCGGGTCCGGGGACCGCGGACGATGAGACGCGCGTCCCGCATCAGAGGCAGGGTGCCGAACAGACCGGTCCGCTCCTCGACACCCGGCACCCGGCCACCGAGGAGGGTTTCGAGGGCGATCCGGGAGCGGCCGAACTGCTCGAGGTCGTGGGCAGGCTGGTGGACCGGGCCTGCGAGTCGGGTGAGCTCCGGAGCGATGTGACGGTGGCCGATGTGCTGCTGGTCATCGCCACGGCGGCGCCGGCCCTGCCGGATCCCGCTCAGCAGGCCGCCGCTTCGGCCCGGCTGCTCGACATCCTGCTGGAGGGTCTCCGCTCCCGCCCCGTGTGACCGCCGCGGCGGTCACGTGCTCCGCACACCGGTGCCGCGGCCGGTGGGACACCCCCCGCCGGCCGGACACCCGTACGGCCGGGGGGCGTTGCTCCTTCCCCGTGCGGGTGACGTCACGCCCCCCGGACGGGGGAAGACACCCCGGACGAGTGGTTGCCGGTGCTCGGGGTTCGTCGCGGCACGGCTCTGTGGCACTCTGTCCCCGTATTCGGGTCCGAGGGTGTCTACGGGGGCTTCCGCGATGAGCGGTGAGGCGCAGCAGGAAGAGCCGGCCGACGGTATCGAGGGCGGCACGGTGCTGCCCGGACCCTGGCCGGCGGCGTCCACCGACGGCGGGACGCAACAGAAGACCGGCGCGAAGACGGACTCGGCCCACGCGGTTCCGCTCCAGCGTGAGGGACGCGCGGGGTCCGCCGATCTCGGCCCCTCCGACGCCCAGTTGATCGAGCGCATGCGTGCGGGGGACGACCGGGCGTACGAGGAGCTGTTCCGGCGCCACTCGGCGGCCGTGCGCCGCTACGCCGGCACCTGTTGCCGGGACGCGCACACCGCCGACGACCTGACGGCGGAGGTGTTCGCCCGGACCCTGCAGGCGGTGCGCGGCGGAAAGGGGCCTCAGGAGGCCGTCCGGGCCTACCTCATGACGGCTGTCCGGCACGTCGCGGCCGCGTGGACCAGGAGCGCGAAGCGCGAACACCTGGTCGACGACTTCGCGGTGTTCGCCGCGCAGGCCACCCGCTCCGCCGAGTTGTCGGAGACCGACACCCTCGATCTCGGCGCCGACGTGCTGGCCATGCACGAGGCGGACCGGTCGATGGCCATGCAGGCGTTCCGCAGCCTGCCGGAACGCTGGCAGGCCGTGCTCTGGCACACCACCGTGGAGGAGGAGTCGCCGAGCGAGGTCGCCCCGTTGTTCGGGCTGACGGCCAACGCCACGGCGGTCCTGGCCGTCCGGGCACGTGAAGGGCTCAAGCAGGCCTATCTGCAGGCCCATGTGAGCCGGTCGCTGACGGCGGGTGGCGACTGCGCGCAGTACGCCGACCGGCTCGGCGCCCATGCCCGGGGCGGTCTGCGGACCCGGGCCGAACGCGGACTGCGCGAACATCTCGACACGTGCGCGCGGTGCAGGGTCGCCGCCGGTGAGCTGGACCGTGTGAACGCCGGCATCCCGGCTCTGCTGCCGGTCGCCGTCATCGGCTGGTTCGCGGCGGGTTACGCGGTCAAGGCGGCCGGTGTCGTGGCGGGCGGAGCCATGGGGGCGGCGGGTGCCGGAGCCGCCGCGGCGGCGACGGGCGGCGCGTCCTCCGGAGGAGGCTCGGCGGCCGGCGGAGCCGCGGCGTCGGAAGGGCTCGGCGCACCGCTGAAAGCCGGGATCGCCGCCGCCGTCGCCGTGGCGGCCGCCGGTCTCGTATGGGCCCTGGTCGGCGAGGACCGGCCGGCGCCGGAGCAGAAGCCGGTCGCCAAACCGCCGGTCACGGCGCCCGTGGTCCCCACGCCTCCGCCGCCGGAACCGGAACCGGCCCCGCAGCCGCCGGCCCCGCCCGCGTCACCGACGTCCGAGGCACCGCCCGCGGCGGAGCCGGCACCGGCGCCGACGCCCACGCCGAAGCCGCCTGCACCGGAACCCACCCCCGAGCCCACCCCGCCCGAGGCCCCGCCGACACCCACACCCACACCCACACCGAGCCCCACGCCGCCGCCCGCCCCCAAGGAGCCCGCGCCGGAGGTCTACCAGGTCAACGAGCTCGCGTACTCCCTCACGGGTGACCACACCGGTCCCGAGATCCTGCTCGGCCGGAGCAGCGGTGTGTTCTGGCAGCGCGGCGGGCTGTCGATCGCCTCGACGACGTACGCCCACGGGGTCACCGCGCCCTCCCGCTCGTCCGTCACCGTCCAGCTCAACCGGACGTGCGCCCGCTACGACGCGCTGGTCGGGGTCGACGACCTGACGCTGGGACTCGGTGCCGTGCGTTTCTCCGTGTACGACGGGGAGGGCGCACGGCTGTGGCAGTCCCCCGTGGTGCGAGGCGGTGAGCCTGCGGTGCCGTTGAGCGTCGGCATCGAGGGCCTGCGGACGATCCGGCTCGTCGTGGAGCCCTCGGGCCCGCTCGGCGACGTCGCACTGGCGGACTGGGCCGAGTCGCGCATCAGCTGCCGCTGAACTCCCGGGTTACGCCGGTCAGGAGCCCGATCACGTCCTGGGGTGTCAGGCCGCGCCCCCTGGCGCTCCGCGACGGGCCCGTCGGCCCGGCGGCTACGGCTGGAGGGTGCGGCGGGCCGGGACGACGCCGCCCGCGACGGCGCGTTGCCGTGGGGCCGCCGTGCCGGTCCAGCAGGTGCCCCGGCGGGTGACGAGGCGGCGGAGCCACAGTTCCGTGGAGGCCAGCTCGGCCAGGCCGTCCAGGGGGAGGGGTTCGCCCTCGGAGGCCGCGCGCAGCGCCTTGCGGACCACGCGGGCCTCGACCAGGCCCGCGTCGGCGAGCAGCGGGGCGTCGAAGAGGGCGATCAGTTCGGGCAGGGCGGTACGCAGGCCGATGCGCCCGGCCGCGGTGGAGGTGGCCTGCGACGGGGTGCCCCAGCCGGGCGGCAGGTCGTGGATACCGGCGCCCGCGAGGACCCGGCGCAGGATCGCGGCCCGGGCCCCCGGCTGGACCCGTAGCGACTCCGGGAGGGCGCGGGCCGCCCGGACGACCTGGTTGTCGAGGTACGGGGCGTGCAGGCGCTGGCTGCGGATCTCCGCCGCCTGTTCCAGGATCCGCTGGTCCGCCGCGTGCCGGGCGAGTGCGGCGCGGGCCCTCGCCTCTCCGGGGCGCTGGACGAAGGCCGGCCGGAGTGCCGCCTCCTGGAGACGGACCGATACCTCCGCGAGGGCCTCCCCGGTGAGCCACCGGGCGGCAGGCCCCGGCCGTGACCAGGCGAGGGAGGCGAGCGAGGCATCGGCCGGGGTGTCGAGGTCGGGGGCGTCCCGGTTGGCGTCGGGCAGCAGGGACGCGGCCGTCTCCAGCCCGGTGCGGTAGGACGTACGGGCCAGCCGACGGGCCGCCCGGTAGACGGCCAGCGGGACGAACAGGGAGTGGGTGGAGGGGCCTTCGGCCCGGGCGAGCGCGGCGACGGGCCGCAGGAGGTGACGTCTGCGCCGGTCCATGAGGAGGTCGGCCAGCCGTGCCGGGTGCGCGTCCAGGACCTGCCGTGCGCCGTGGCCGACGAAGTGGTCCGCGCTGCCCGCGGACAGCCGGCGGCGGTGGCGTTCGGCGACGACCAGGGAGGGGGCGGGTTCGTCGGTGAGCGGGCCGCTCTCCAGTGACGCGTAGGGCAGCGCCTCCTCGCCGGCCGCCACGACCACGTGGTGCAGACGGGGGTTGGCGGCGATGGCCCTGGCCCGCTCCATCTCGTCCTCGCGGCCCGGTGCGGAGAGGTCGTTGAACGTGACGGCCAGCAGGCGTTCGCCCGCGCCCGTCCCGTGGCCGAGCACGGTGCCCGGCAGCCCGGGCAGTCCCGAGGCGAGCAGCGCGAGAGTGGCGGAGGCACTGCCGCCGGAGAGGTCGGCGCCGATACCGGGGACGGGCGCCCCCCGGGCCGCACGGCGTTCGGCGGGACCCATGCCGGGCACGGGCCCCGGGTCGGGCGGCAGGGTCTCCGGAGCGTGGCGCGGGGCCGTGAGCCGCGCGCGTACGGCTTCGACGAGCGCGTCGCGTACGCCTTCGACCGCGCTCACCGGGTCGGCCTGGGGGGCGGCGACGGCGAGCGAGGCCACCGCCTCGTATCCGGTGATCTCGCGGGAGCCCTCCCGGAGGATCAGCGCGTGCCCGGGCGGGATCCGCTTGACCCCGGCGTAGGGGGTGCCGTCGCCCAGCGCCTCGGGGGTCTCGGGGCAGGCCAGCAATGCGGCGAGGTGACCGATGTCCAGCTGCGCCTCGATGAGGTCGGCGAGCGGGAGGGCCGCGGTGGCGTAGGCGGTGCCGTTGGCCCAGGGCGTGTGGAAGACGGGGCGCGCACCGGCGAGGTCCCCGGCCACGGTGATGCGGCGGCCGATCTGTACGACCGCCGTGTAACTGCCGGGCCAGGCGGTGAGATGGCGCAGTGCCCCGCCTCGGGCGGCCAGCAGCCCGACGCGGAGCTGCTCGTCGGTGGCCCCGCAGCAGCCGAGGACGGCGAGGCGGGTGGTGGGCGCCCCCTCGGGTGTCGCGACCGTGACGACGCGGATCTCGTCAGGTCTCCAGTCGCCCACGGCCCAGAGCGGATCCGGGTCGCCCCAAAGGAGTTGGGAGCCGACCGGGTGCACGGTGCGTCCCTCCCCGTGGTGGCCGACCGCGCCCACGGTGCCGAAGCTCGCGGCGATACTGCTCCACCCCACCAACCAACGCATCGCCGCCTCCACAGGCTGTGGACGAACCGGCGCGCCAGGACACGGGAACGCCGTCGCGGGACATGCTGCCACGACAACGGCGCCCGGGAGGGGGTACGGGCGGCGCACACAGGATGCGCATGCGCCCCTGGCAAAGGCCTGGCCACGGCTCCGCGGGTGCCCTCGCAACAGAACGGGATCTTCCGCGAGTTACGGCGATCGGCCCCTGAGGTGGTCCCTGCCCCGGCCGAGCCGCGGAACCCGTGTAATCCGGCCATAGTCGGGCGGCCTCGCCACACCCCGTCCGACCGGCGCTATCCAGCCATTTTCCGATCGCCGGGGAACCGCGCGTTTCGCCTTCGGCAGCTCGCGCGGCACACCCGCCGCCACGTCCCCCGGACCGTCGGCGGCCCTCCCCCGGGACCGCCGGAGCGCCCCGCGGCCCATCCGTCCGGTGCCGCGGCGTGCGGGCCGGCGCATCCCCCCGGTGCGCCGGTCCGCACGTCCGCCCTACCGAATCCCCGCCCGTGCGGCGCACAGTCCGGGAGGTGTCATCACCTCCCGGACCGGTTCGCCGCCCGCGGGGATTGGAGCGGCGGTCTCCCCCAGCCCGCCGAGTCCAGTTCGGCGGGCCGACCCACGCAGGACCCATCGAAGCGCTTGCGATTCGGCCGGGGCAGAGCGCACGGCCGGGCGCACGGCCACACATCAGGAGCACGACACCTCCGCGCCTCGCGCCGCACGGACAACATTCCCGCCATACGGAGGTCTGCCCCTTAACGGTGGGGATGCGGCGAACTACGCTGGGTTTACCGATGTTCTCGGCAGGGCGGCATATTCCACGGGGCCTGGCCAAATGCGTGTGCGGCCGGAGTGCCCGGGACCGTAGCTGGGGAGAACACGGTACGAATGCCGCGCGCCCGACGGTGACGCGGCAGCCGTCTGTGTGTCGAGGGGTGGCTATGTCCAGGGAGCAACGCGGGCCGAACGAGAAGCTCGGCACGGTTCTCGCCCTCGCGGGAATCAGCAACGCCGGGCTTGCCCGACGGGTCAACGACCTCGGGGCGCAGCGGGGTCTGACCCTTCGTTACGACAAGACGTCGGTGGCCCGGTGGGTCGCCAAGGGCATGGTGCCGCAGGGCGCGGCGCCGCATCTGATCGCGGCGGCGATAGGGGCCAAACTCGGCCGTCCCGTGCCGCTGCACGAGATCGGGCTCGCCGACGCCGATCCGGCGCCGGAGGTCGGCCTCGCCTTCCCCCGCGACGTGGGTGAGGCGGTGCGGTCGGCGACCGATCTGTACCGGCTGGATCTCGCGGGCCGCCGGGGCGGCGGCGGAATCTGGCAGTCACTGGCGGGCTCCTTCGCGGTGAGCGCCTATGCGACCCCCGCGTCCCGGTGGCTCATAACCCCCGCCGACCCGTCGGTGGCACGGGCCCCGGCGGCCGCCCAGGCCTCGATCCTCGCCCCCGAGGGCGCACCAGGGGCGCAGATTCCCGTCCAGCCGGGTCCGGACACCGCGGGTGCGGCCGACGGCACGCTCCTGCGCGTGGGCCACAGCGATGTGACCAAGCTGCGCGAGGCCGCTCAGGACGCGCGCAGGTGGGACTCCAAGTACGGAGGGGGCGACTGGCGTTCCTCCATGGTTCCGGAGTGCTTACGCGTCGACGCCGCACCACTGCTGCTGGGCTCCTACAGCGACGAGGTGGGCCGGGCGCTCTTCGGCGCCTCCGCCGAGCTGACCAGGCTCGCCGGGTGGATGGCCTTCGACACCGGCCAGCAGGAGGCCGCGCAGCGCTACTACATCCAGGCGCTGCGCCTGGCCCGCGCCGCCGCCGACGTACCGCTGGGCGGTTACGTGCTGGCGTCGATGTCTCTTCAGGCGACCTACCGGGGCTTCGCCGACGAGGGCGTGGATCTCGCCCAGGCCGCGGTCGAACGCAACCGCGGGCTGGCCACCGCACGGACCATGAGCTTCTTCCGGCTCGTGGAGGCGCGCGCCCATGCCAAGGCCGGCGACGCACCGGCCGCGGGGGCCGCGCTCAGAGCCGCCGAGAGCTGGCTGGAGCGCTCCCGGACCGGTGACTCCGACCCGACGTGGCTCGGGTTCTACTCGTACGACAGATTCGCCGCCGACGCCGCCGAGTGCTACCGCGACCTCAAGGCGCCCCGCCAGGTGCGTCGCTTCACCGAACAGGCCCTGTCGAAACCCACCGACGAGTTCGTCCGGTCGCACGGACTGCGGCTCGTCGTGTCCGCGGTGGCCGAGCTGGAGTCGGGCAACCTCGACGCGGCCTGCGCGGCGGGGACCCGGGCCGTGGAGGTGGCGGGACGGATCTCCTCCGCGCGCACCACGGAGTACGTGCGCGACCTGCTGCACCGCCTGGAACCGTACGGGGACGAGCCCCGGGTGGCCGAACTGCGGGAGCGCGCCCGGCCCCTCCTCGTCTCCCCCGCCTGAATCGCGGCCGGCCCCGGCGCCACCGGTACGCCCCGGTTTCGCCGGATCCGGGTGCGAAACGTTTCGCCACGCTGGCGCCCTCCCTGGTTTGAGCGCGTTGTCAGTGGGTCAGTGCACTATCGGGGTGGGAGGTGGCGTGATGATGACGCACGCGGCGTACGACTGCGATGTGCTGGTGATCGGTGGCGGAATCGTCGGTCTGTCGACCGCGTACGCGCTCACGCGCACCGCGCCCGGCACCAGGGTCACGGTGCTGGAGAAGGAGTGGGGCCCGGCCCGGCACCAGACCGGGCGCAACAGCGGGGTGATCCACAGCGGCATCTACTACGCCCCGGGCTCGCTCAAGGCGCGCTACGCGGTGCGGGGCGCCGCCGAGCTGGTGGACTTCTGCGTGGAGCACGGGATCGACCACGCGGTGACGGGGAAGCTGATCGTCGCGACCGGCCGGGCGGAGCTCCCCCGGCTGCACGCGCTGGTGCAGCGCGGCCGGGCGCACGGCCTGCCGGTCCGGGAGCTCGGACCCGCCCAGATCACGGAGTACGAGCCGCACGTGCGCGGCCTGGCGGCGATCCGGGTGGGCACCACGGGGGTGTGCGACTTCACCGCGGTGGCCGTCCGGTTCGCGTCCGAGGTGACCGTGTCCGGCGGGCAGATCCGTTACGGCGCGGAGGTCGTCGCCGTCGACCGGCGTCCCTGGGGTGTCGCGGTGCGCACGGCCGACGGCCAGGTGGTCAGGGCCCGCGTGCTGGTCAACTGCGCGGGACTGCACAGTGACCGGGTCGCGCTGCTCGCGGGCGACGAGCCGGGGGCACGCATCGTGCCCTTCCGCGGGGAGTACTACGAGCTGGCCAGACCCGAGCTGGTGCGCGGCCTCGTCTATCCGGTGCCCGACCCCGCGTTCCCCTTCCTCGGGGTGCACCTGACGCGGGGGGTCGACGGCTCGGTCCACGTCGGACCGAACGCCGTGCCGGCGCTGGCACGCGAGGGATACGACCGCACCGTCGTCCGTCCGGGCGAGCTGGCCGCCACCCTGGCCTGGCCCGGCTCCTGGCGGATCGCCCGGCGCCACTGGCGGTACGGGGCGGGCGAGATGCACAGATCCCTGTCGAAGAGCGCGTTCACCCGGGCCGTGCGGCGTCTGCTGCCCGAGGTGACGGAGGCCGACCTGCGGCCCTCTCCGGCCGGTGTGAGGGCCCAGGCGGTCCTGCGCGACGGCACCCTGGTGGACGACTTCCTGATCCGGGACGCACCGCACACGGTGCACGTGCTGAACGCCCCGTCCCCCGCGGCCACCGCGTCCCTGCCCATCGGGAGGGAGGTGGCGCGACGGGCCCTGCTGCGGGCTCGCGCGACGGGGTGGACGCCTCCCGCCGTAGAATCGGGTCATTGTGTCTGAGCCCCTGAACCCCACCCCAGAGACGCCCGGCCCCGCCCCGGAGACGCCCGGCTCGGCGCCGGACTCCGCGCCCGGCCCCGGCCTCGACGCCGCACCGGACCCCTCCGGCGCGGAGGCAGCCACCGACGCCGAGGCGGACGCGGCTGCGCGCCGTGCGGCCTCCTTCGAGCGCCAGCGGAGACTGCGCCAGGAACCCCGCTTCCCCGGTGGTCCGGCGGCCGACCCGGCGGGCTCGCACCACGAGCGCCGGATCCGCAGCTTCCAGCCGCGCCGCAGCCGGGTGACCGCCGGCCAGGAGGACGCGCTCCAGCGTCTGTGGCCCAAGTGGGGCCTGGACATCGACGGCCGCGGTGTCCTCGACCTCCCCACACTGTTCGACGGTCTCCCGGTGGTCCTGGAGATCGGTTTCGGCATGGGCGAGGCGACGGCCCAGATGGCGGCCGAGGACCCGGACACCGGCATCCTGGCCGTCGACGTGCACACGCCCGGCCAGGGCAACCTGCTGGGCCTCGCGGACCGGGCGGGGGTCTCCAACGTCCGTGTCGCCAACGGCGACGCGATCATCCTGCTCCGCGAGATGCTGGAACCGGCCGCTCTGGACGGGCTCCGGGTGTACTTCCCCGACCCGTGGCCCAAGAAGCGGCACCACAAGCGGCGGCTGATCCAGACGGAGTTCCTCGACCTGGTGGCGCAGCGGCTGAAGCCGGGCGCGCTCGTCCACTGCGCCACGGACTGGGAGCCGTACGCGGAGCAGATGCTGGAAGTCCTGTCGGCGCACCCCCTGTTCGAGAACACCCAGGCGGACGGTGGCTATGCGCCGCGGCCCGCGTTCCGGCCGCTGACCCGCTTCGAGGGGCAGGGCCTGGACAAGGGGCACGTCGTGCACGACGTGCTGTTCACCCGTCGCTGATCGGCCATGGGCCGGCGCCCCGGCCCCGGCTGCGTGGCCAGGTGTCAGTCGCCCTCGTTAGGGTCGTCGGATGTCCGAGGGGTCCGTGCAGCACCAGCAGCCGGCCGTCCCGGTTCTCGAAGGGCAGCAGCTCGACGAGTTCCTGGGCGCCGTCCCGGAGCGAGGCCAGTGGCGTTACCGGCCCCGCCGCGTCGGCATGGTCTGGCGCAGCAAGGCGTTCCGTGCCGGTGCGGTGATCACGGTGCTCGCCCTGTGCGGTCTGGTGATCCTGGCGCTGGTACGTCAGCAGACGGGCACCGAGGGCTTCCTGGTGGGTCTGGGGCTGGCGGTGCTGCCCGTGCCGCTGTTGATGGCGGCGTTCCGCTGGCTGGACCGGGTCGAACCGGGGCCATGGCGGAATCTGCTGTTCGCCTTCTCCTGGGGTGCGTGCGCCGCGGCGCTCGTGGCCATCATCGCCAACTCCTTCGCGACCCGGTGGATAGCGACGGCGACCGCGGATCCGGCGAGCGCCGACACGCTCGGGGCCACGCTCGTCGCGCCGGTGGTCGAGGAGAGCGCGAAGGCCATCGCGGTCCTGCTGATCTTCCTCTTCCGCAGACGGCAGTTCGGCGGGATCGTCGACGGCATCGTGGTCGCCGGTTTCACCGCGACCGGTTTCGCCTTCACCGAGAACATCCTCTACCTGGGCAACGCCTTCGGTGAGGACCAGCAGCTCGGCACCACGGGCTTCGCCTCGGTGACCGCCGGGACGTTCTTCGTCCGCGTGGTGATGTCGCCGTTCGCGCATCCCCTGTTCACCGTGCTCTCCGGCATCGGCTTCGGCATCGCCGCGCTCGGCGGGGCACGCCACCGGGTACGCCGCGTCGTCCTGCCCCTGGTGGGGCTCGTCCTCGCCATGGGCATGCACGCCCTGTGGAACGGCTCGTCGGCGTTCGGCCCGTACGGCTTCTACCTGGTGTACGGCGTCTTCATGATGCCGTCCTTCGGTCTGGTGACCTGGCTGGCTATCTGGTCGCGCCAGCGGGAGCTGCGCACGCTCTCCACCGAGCTGCCGGTGTACGCGGCGGCCGGCTGGCTGGCTCCCGCAGAGCCGCTCGCGCTGGCCTCGATGCGGGCGCGGGGCATGGCGCGTGACATGGCCAGGCACTGGAACGGCCACCCCGACCGCGCCCGGGGCAAGGCGGCGGCCCGTGCCGTCGCCGAGTACGAGTCGTTCGCGACGTCCCTGGCCATGCTGCGCCGGAGGGCGCGCCACGACGGGGCGGGCAAGGACTTCGCCCTGCGCGAGCAGGAGTTGCTGCACCACCTCTGGCAGCGCCGGGAGATCGCGGGACCGGCCCTGACGTACGCGGCCCATGCGACCGGCCGGCTGCGCGCCCACCGGCCGCCCGTACCGCCCCCGTTTCCCCGGCAGTACCCCCGCGGCGGTCCGCCCCCGCAGCCGCAGCAGCTCCCCGCGCCGCACCGGCACTACGGCGGACCCAACCCGTACATGGACGACGGCGGGCGGCGGACCCCGCCGCCCGCCTGAGGTCGTCCCGCGGGTGGCTTCAGGCGGATGCCTCGGTCAGCTCCGCGAGCTCCTGCTCACTCAGCCGGAGGCCTGCCACCGCCACCAGCGCGGGCAGCTGTTCGACGGTACGCGCGGAGGCGATGGGCGCGGTGACGGTCGGCCGGGAGGTCAGCCAGGCGAGGGCGACCGTGGCGATCTCGGCGTCGTGCTCCTGGGCGATCCGGTCGAGCGCGGCGAGCACCTTGCGGCCGCGCTCGGTCTCCAGGTGCTTGCCGGCGCCCTCGGCCCGCGCGCTCTCGACGGTCGTCCCCGGCCGGTACTTGCCGGTGAGGAAGCCCGCGGCGAGCGCGAAGTACGGGACCGCGGCAAGACCGGCGGCGGCCGCCGTGTCCTGGAGGGCGCCCTCGTAGGTGTCGCGCGAGACGAGGTTGTAGTGCGGCTGCAGCGCGACGTAGCGGGCCAGGCCCTCGCGCTCGGAGAATTCCAGGGAGGCCCGGAGCCGCTCGGGGCTGATGTTGGAGGCGGCGATCTCGCGCACGGTCCCCGCCTTCACCAGCTGGTCGAGCGCGGTGACGATCTCCTCGACGGGGACGCTCTCGTCGTCGAAGTGCGTGTAGTACAGATCGATGTGGTCGGTGCCGAGCCGGCGCAGGGACGCCTCGGCCGCCGCCTTGATCGTGGTGGGCGAGAGCCCCTTGTACGAGGGGTGGGCGCCGACCTTGGTGGCGATGACGACGTCGTCGCGGCGGGAACGGGCCGCCAGCCACTTGCCGATGAGGGTCTCCGACTCACCACCCTCGTTGCCCGGGATCCAGGCGGAGTAGGAGTCGGCGGTGTCGATGAAGTTGCCGCCGGCCGCGACGTACGCGTCGAGGACGGCGAACGTCCGCTCCTCGTCGGCGGTCCAGCCGAAGACGTTGCCGCCGAGGGCGAGGGGAAAGACCTGAAGGCTCGATGAACCGAGCGGGCGCAAAGACGTCATGCCCAGGAACAACCAGCCGGCGGAGGCGACTATTCCGTTCCGCCTGCGGCGTGCCCGGCCACCGCCGCCCGCTCCCGGCCGCCACGGCCCCGGACAGGCCGACGGCCCTGACGTCGGGGGGTCGTGCGTCAGGGCCGCCGGGGTTCTGCCGCGCCGGTCGCCGGCGCGTGGGATCAGATCGTGAGGCCCTTGCCGCGGAGCCAGGCCATCGGGTCGATGCCCGTGCCGTCCGCGGTGTGGACCTCGAGGTGCAGGTGGGCACCCGTCACGTTGCCGGTGGCGCCGACCCGGCCGATGGTCTGGCCGGTGGTGACCTTCTGCCCGGCGGACACGTCCATCGAGGACTGGTGGCAGTACCAGATCTCGGTGCCGTCGTCGAGCTCCAGGACCGTGCGGTAGCCGTACGAACCGGAGTAGCCGGCCGACTTCACCGTGCCGCTGTGCACGGCCTTGACCGGGGTCCCGGTCGGGGCCGCGAAGTCCAGCCCGGTGTGGTGCCCGGAGGACCACATCGAACCGGCCTGGCCGAAGGTCGAGCTGATGTAGTACGACGAGGTCGGTACGGCGTAGCTGGCGGCGAGCTTGGCGAGGCGCTCGGCCTCCGCCTTCTTCTCCGCCGCTTCTTCCGCCGCCTTCTTCTTCGCGGCGGCCTCGGCCTCGGCCACGCTCTGCTGCTTCGCCGCCTGGGCCGCGGCCGCCTCGGCCGCCGCCTTCTCCTGGGCGGCCTTGGCCTCGGCGTCGGCTCCGGCCTGCTGCTGCTCGGCCTGCTGGAGGATGCGGGCGCGCAGCGCCTCACCCGCGTCGGTGGCGCCTCCCTCGGCCTCGGCCGCGGTGATGCCCGCGGTGGTGAGGGGGGAGGAAGCGGCGACCGTCTCGTGGTCCGAGTCGGAGTCGCCGGACATGAACGCGCCCACGCCGGGCAGGGACTTGGCGTCAGGAAGATTGTCCGCGATGGAATCGGGAAGAGAGATGGAGACCGGCGGCTTGCTCTGCGCGGTGGCCATGCCACCCGCACCGACGGCCGCAATGACCCCGACGCCGAGGACGGTGGAGCTACGGGCGAGGCCGCGCTGCTTGGCTACGCGATGCCGGCCGCGTACGGGACGGATGGACTCCTCGGTGGGGTTCCATTCCTCCCACGTCCTGCCCTCGTCTCCGAAGCTGTCGGACCTGAAGGGTGACGGGGCCTCGGGGGCAGGCTGGTTGGACGCCACGTGGGCGCACTCCTTTCCTTCCTTCTCGCCTACCGGGTTAGCTGACGGGTTCGGAGCAGGAAGGTCTCCTACGGACCCCTTCGTCTCTCGCGAGACACAGGTGTCCGATTCACCCCATGTAGGTGGTTCCCCGGTTCCCTTGCGGAATTCGGCGCTGCGCACGGTGCCGCCTCTTGCGACGGCAGGTACAACCGCGCTGCGTTATCGAACGTTAATAGACACACGGGCCTGATTCCAAGCTGTTCCCATAGATCATTGACGCCCCTGGCCTGGACTTACAGGGGTCAATCGGGCGCAAAAGGGCGAGTTGAGCGCGCATATTCCAGCCGTCAGTTTCTGACGGTGCGTCAAATGTTATGCGGAGCGGGGTCCTTCGACTACCGACGGTGGTGACCGTTCATTCACTGTCCCGTCGCACGATCTTCACGGTGGTCCGGCGCCCCTGCTGACCCCTCGCCGGGCGGGCGACCGCGAGGAGCGCCAGGTCGTCCGTCGACCGGCCACCCGTGTGCAGCCGTACGTCGTCCGTGAGCGCGGACAGCAGTTCCTCGGGCCCCGGGAAGAGCCGGCCACGAAGCCGGTCCGCCGGGTCGTAGAACGCCCCCTTCACGTCCCGCGCCTCGGAGAGCCCGTCGGTGAACGCCAGGAACATCGCCCCGGCCGGCAGCGTCCACTCGTCGGCCCGGTCGGGCCACGCTCCGAGCCCCATCCCGAGCGGCAGGGCGGGCTCGGTCGGCACCAGCACGTCGAGCGAACCGTCGGGGTGGAGCACGAGCGGCTCGGGGTGGCCGCGGTTGATGACCTTCAGGGTGTCCGAGCCGACCGGGATCTCCGCCAGCACCGCGGTGACGAAACCCTCCATCGAGTCGAGCCCGCCCCGCCGCGAGCCCTCCCGGGCCAGCGCCCGCTCCAGCCGCTGGGCGACCCCCTCCAGCGATCTCTCCTGCTCGGCGGCCTCCCGGAACGCCCCGATCACGACGGCCACCGCCGCCACGGCGTCCAGGCCCTTGCCCCGGACGTCCCCGACGACCAGTCGCACCCCGTACGGGGTGTCCGCGGCGGCGAACAGGTCACCGCCGACGAACTCGTCCGCCTGGGCCGCCTCGTACCGTGCCGCGACCTCCAGCCCTCCGATCCGGTCCTCGGGCGTCGGCAGGACCGCGCGCATGGCGGTCTCCGCGATGACCCTCGCCGAGGCCAGCTGCTCGTTCCCGCGGCGTACGACGCGGTTGATGACGAGGGAGAGCGCGACGACGGTCACCAGGGTCAGCAGATCCGTGATCGACACGACCCCGGCGAGCGCGCCGTCGGACGACCGGAGGACGAATACGACGAGGACGGCGGCCACGCCGACCCTGACGGTGCCGGCCAGCGAGAAGAACGGGGCGGCGATCAGCGGAGCCGCGGTGAAGAGGGGGACCGCGGTGACCTCGGCCGGCGTCCCGAGGTCGAAGGCCACCCCGGCACAGATCATCAGGGCGGGCAGCGCACGCACGAACCGCCGGGAACGGGAGCCCCCGCCCACGTCCCTACGCCGCCCGTCCCGCTTCCCCACCTGTGTACTCCTGCCCGCTCCACCCACGGCTGCGGACGGTATCGCGCCCCGACCCGGCCGTCCGGAGCCGCGCCGAAGGGCGACGCGTCATGGGCCGAAGGGACGAGCGCGCCCGGGGCCTGGTTCTCCGGGGGTCAGTCGGAGAGCCGGTGCTGCGCGTAGATCGTCAGTGCATCCCGTACGAAGACGGCGGTTCCGTCCCCGTGGCGATCGTAGTTCCTCCCGAAGCGCGGATCGGCGACGTACATCTCCCCGAGCCCGGTCACATAGGCGCGGGTCACCTCGGCCGTCGCCGACAGCCACGCGCAGTGCCGCCGCGCGATGTCCTGCGCCGCCTCGCCGCCGGGCTCCAGACCGGCGGCCCTGGCCACCCCGTAGTCCCGGGCGATCTCCTCGTGCACGCCCTGGAAGCGAACGCGTTCGGCCTCGCTCAGCCCGCGCCACCACCGGCCGCTCCGCTCGTACGCCTCCCGGCCCCAACGCTCGGTGACCTCCTCCTCGTACGCCGTGTGGTCGAATCCGTCGAACACTTCCTCGGCCATGAGTTCCTCCCCTTCCTCGGTCCTGCGCAGAGTGGTCCGCACCGAGGCGATCTGCCGCCCGATGCGCTCCCGTTCCTGCTCCAGCAGGCGCAGATGGGTCCGAAGAGCCGCCGCGGTGTCCCGCTGGCCCTCCAGGACGTCCTTGATCGCGGGCAGCGGGAGCCCCAGTTCCCGCAGCAGCAGGATGCGCTGGAGCCGGACCAGGGCCTCCTGGTCGTAATAGCGGTAGCCGTTGGCGCCCTTGCGGCTCGGCTCGAGGAGACCGACGTCTCCGTAGTGCCGCAGGGTCCGGCTCGTGGTGCCGGCCCGCCGGGCGATTTCCTGTATGGACCACTCCATGCCGGAAACGCTAGATCTTCACGCAGCGTCAAGGTCAAGCCCGACGCCACCTGTGCGGCGACGGCATACGACAGAGGCCCGGATCCTTGGAAGGATCCGGGCCTCTGTCTTCAGTAGCGGGGACAGGATTTGAACCTGCGACCTCTGGGTTATGAGCCCAGCGAGCTACCGAGCTGCTCCACCCCGCGTCGTTGTGAGTACAACTCTACGTCATCCAGGAGGGTGCTCCGACCATGTTTGGCCGCCGCACCCCCGCACCCTTCTCCCCGGAAGAGTCGAACCGAGTGGATCGCAACTCCAACAGAGGGTGATGCAGGAGGAGTTGGGTCACGGAGCGGCGCGCCCACGGGAGTATCCACATCCCCGGATCCGGCATCCCGCCCAGCCCCGGCCTCCCCGGCCGCGCCACGCCCGACCCGAGGCGGCGCTCCGCGATTGCGCCGCCCCCGGAGCGGCGGGACGCTGGACATGAGAACTTTTCGGCGTCCGTCCCGTCCGCCCGGCGCCCCCGGGTGCCGGCGCCGACCGGTGAACCCCTCCGCGACGGGTGGTACCGGAGCAGGCCCGGACGCATGTGCGCGCTAGGAGACGATCATGGACGGCGCCCTCCTCGAGACGATGCGAACAACTCTGCGCGGACCGGTCATCGGCCCGGACGACCAGGAGTACGGGCAGGCCCGTACGGTCTACAACGCCATGATCGACAAGAAACCGTCGGCCGTGGTCATGTGCCGCGACACGGCGGACGTCATCGAGGCCGTGAAGTTCATCCGCGCGAACGACCTGGACGTGGCGGTCCGGGGCGGTGGACACAGCGGCCCCGGCCTGGGCCTCTCCGACGGCGCGGTCACCCTGGACCTCTCCCCCATGCGCGGCGTGCGGGTCGACCCGGCCACCCAGACCGCCCAGGCCGACGGAGGTGCGACGCTGGGTGACTTCGACCACGCCACCCACGCGTTCGGACTCGCCACCCCGGCGGGGATCATGTCCACGACCGGGATCGGCGGGCTCACCCTCGGTGGCGGACACGGCTACCTGACCCGCAAGTACGGCCTCTCCGTGGACAACCTGGTCTCCGCGGACGTGGTCCTGGCCGACGGCACCTTCGTCTCGGCCAACCCGAGTGAGCACTCCGACCTGTTCTGGGCGCTCCGGGGCGGCGGCGGCAACTTCGGCGTCGTCACGTCCTTCGACTTCGAGCTGCACCCCGTGGACACGGTGGGTGTCGCCGTCACCCTGTGGCCCCTGGAGCTCTTCCACGACGTCATCCGCTGGTACCGCGACTTCCTGCCGCAGGCGCCGGACGACCTCTACGGCTTCTTCGCCTCGCTGACGGTCCCGCCGGGCCCGCCCTTCCCCGAGGAGATCCACGGCCGGAAGATGTGCGGGGTCGTCTGGTCCTCGACGGCGGACCCGGAAGCGCTGGGCGAGACCCTCGCCGTCGTGAACGAACCCGGTACGCCCGCCTTCCACTTCACGACGCCGATGCCCTACCCGGCCCTGCAGAGCATGTTCGACGCGCTGATGCCGGCCGGCCTCCAGTGGTACTGGCGGGGCGACTTCTTCGACCGGATCACGGACGACGCCGTCGACGTGCACGCCTCCTTCGCCGAGAGGCTCCCCACCGGCCTGTCGACCATGCACCTGTACCCGGTCGACGGGGCCGCGGGCCGTGTCGGCCCGGACGACACCGCGTGGGCCTACCGCGACGCCCACTGGTCCGGCGTCATCGCCGGCATCGACCCCGACCCGGCCAACGCGGCGGCGCTGCGGGAGTGGGCCGTCGGCTACTGGGAAGCGCTGCACCCGCACTCCATGGGCGGCGGCTACGTGAACTTCATCGGCACCGACGAGTCCCAGGACCGGGTCAAGGCCACCTACCGGGGCCATTACGACCGGCTCTCCGAGGCCAAGCGGACGTACGATCCGCACAACCTGTTCCACGCAAACCAGAACATCGAGCCCGCGCCGCCGCACTGACATGACGCCGGGCCCGGAATACCTGCGGAAAGCCGTGCCGGGAGGGTTACAGTCTGCATACACCGCCGCACAGATGATCCGGACGCCCCCGGAGCGGCGCGGGACCGGTAGCGGCACATCGTCGCCGTACCGGTCGGGACCGGCGCGGCATCGACGCGGCGGCTCGGTCACGGGGCTCTCACCACACCTACGTACAGGACAGCCGACATGACCGACATGCCCTCCCGCACGATCCAGCGGCACGCCGACAGCGCGACCACCACCGTCGACACGGGCGCCGCGGCCCCGCTGCCCTCGCCGCAGTACGCGGGCCTGTTCATCGAGCCCGACCTGCCGCCGTTCACCGACGAGTCGGAGTGATCCGGGAGCCCGTGACCTGCCCCGAGTGACCGGCCCGGCCGGCCGGTCGTTGGGAGACCATGCGCATCCGTATCGGCGTGGTCGTCCTCGCAGTGGTCCTGCTGATCGCCGCGTTCATCTCGAACATCCCGTCCAGGACGGAGACCGAGGCCGCCTGCCGGCGGGCCCTCGACAACCTCTCCACGTGGACCAACCGGCCGGACGTGTGCCTGGACGTGTCCTCGGAGACCTACCGGACGTTCCTCCTGATGTACCAACTGCGGGAGGAGGGCCTGGACTAGGGTCCAGGCCCCGCCCCGGATCAGCCCTGCTGCTGTTCCTTCCACTCCGCCTGGGCCTCGTCGAGGTTCTCGGCGAGCGTGTCCAGGAAGTCCTTGGCACTCGTCTTGCCGAGCATCACCTTCTGGAAGCCCGGCTCGCTGTCGGCCTTGGACAAGGTGTTCCAGTCCGGCAGGTAGTAGGGGAGCTGGACGATCTTGGTGTTGCCCGAGAACAGCGCCTCGGCGCCGAGCTTCGTGGTCTCGGCCTTGTCGAGCCAGGGGTCCTCGGCCGCTTCCTTGTTCGCCGGGATCAGGCCGGCGGACTCGCTGAACTTGGAGTTCGAGGCGTGGGACGCGGCGAACTCGATGAACTTCCAGGCCGCCGCCTTGTTCTCGGACGACTTGAGCAGGCCGAGGCCCGAGACCGGGTTGGAGACCATCACCCGGGTCCCGTCGGCGAGTTCCGGCTGCGGGATGCCGCGGAACTTGTCGGTACCGAGCGAACTCACGTGGTCCTGGTAGGAGCCCAGGTTGTGGTTGAGCATGGCGATGCCGCCGGAGTCGAACTGGGCGACCATCTTGGTGAAGTCGTTGTTGAGGTCGGCCTCCGGGGTGGACTTCTTGTACAGCCCGACGTACTTCTCCAGCGCCGCGACGTTCTTCGGGTCGTTGACCGTCGTCCTCGTCCCTGACTCGTCCCAGAACGAGTCGATGCCGGACTGCCCGTACATCGCGTCCAGTGCCTGGGCGATGGAACCCGGGCCGCCGCGGATGGTGTAGCCGAACTGGTTCTTCTTCTTGTCCGTCAGCTTCGCGGCGGCCCCGTAGAACTCGTCCCAGGTGTCCGGCTCGTCGAGCCCGGCCTTCTCGAACAGGTCCGTCCGGTAGTACAGGACGCCGTTGGTGGCGGAGATCGGCACCGTGTACAGCTCGTCCCGGCCGGCGGCGCTGCGCACGTTCTCGACCATCGCATCGTTGAGCTTGCCCTTGAGGGAGCTCTCCGCGATCCGGTCGTCGAGCGGCTCCAGGGCGTCCTGCGCGGTGATCCCGGCAACCATCGCGGCGCCCACGCCCCCGACGTCCGGCAGGCCGCCGCCCTGGATGGCGGTGTCGTACTTGGACTGGGCCTCGGTGGAGGCGATGCCCACGTACTGCACGTCGATGTCCGGGTTGGCCTTCTCGAAGTCGGCGATGATCTCCTTCCAGATCGCCGTGCGGACGCCGCCGTTCTCGTCCCAGAACACGATCTTCCCGGTTCCCGGGCCCTCGGCACCCTTCGCGCCGGTCATGCCGCTCCCGTCGTCGCCGCAGGCGGTGGCGGTGAGGGCCAGGGCGGACACCAGGGAGATCGCTGCGGCGAGACGGCTGTTGCGGGGCTTGATCATGGTCGGCTCTCTTCTCTGAGTGCTCACCGGCGGGACGCCGGGCAGCAGGGCGCCGCGGCGTGAACCGTGCGGGGTGGAGGTGCTTCGGGGAAGCAAGTGCTCCGGCGGTCCTGCGGAGCCGGAGGAAACCGGTGGGCCGGCGCGAGTCAGGGGGGACGGGCGGACGGGGGCGGACGGGTGGGAGCCTCAGCGTCTCCCGCGGTGACGGGGGCGCCGGGCAAGAGGGCTCGGGGCTGGCTGCATGGGGCGCTCGGCTCTCATATCGCGTCTCATATATGACATACGAAGGGCAACGCGAAGAACGTAAATCGGCCCACTCCCCCGGTCAATGCCCGTGCAGCAGAAACTTCTCGGGGCCGGGAACGCGGGAGCGCCCCGGTCGTCGGAACGCGCGTTCCGACGACCGGGGGGGGCCCCGGGGGGGGGGGGGGGGGTCGGCGGGGGGCGTGTGCGGGGGGGGGGGGCGCGGCCGGGCGGC
>JBJDMS010000012.1:0-11144 GCA_044900255.1 Microbacterium sp. NPDC090218
CCGCCCCCCCGCGGGCCCCCCCCGGGGGCCCCCCGGGGGGGGGGGGGGGGGGGCCGCCCCCCCCGGGGGCCCCCCCCCCCCGGGGGGGGGGGGGGGCCCCCCCACGGCCGTTCACGGGTGTGCGGCGCGTCAGGCGCGCTCGCCGCTCAGGTGGTGCACCCGGACCATGTTGGTGGTTCCGGGGACGCCGGGGGGCGAGCCGGCCGTGATGACCATCGTGTCGCCGTCGCTGTAGCGGTTCAGCTTCAGCAGCTCGGCGTCCACCAGGTCGACCATGGCGTCCGTGTTGTCCACGTGCGGCACGACGTAGGACTCGACGCCCCAGCTCAGCGCGAGCTGGCTGCGGGTGGACTCCTCCGTGGTGAAGGCCAGGATCGGCTGTGCCGTGCGGTAGCGGGAGAGGCGGCGGGCGGTGTCACCGGACTTGGTGAAGGCGACGAGGGCCTTGCCGTCCAGGAAGTCCGCGATCTCGCAGGCCGCGCGGGCCACCGAACCACCCTGGGTACGCGGCTTCTTGCCCGGCACCAGCGGCTGGAGGCCCTTGGACAGGAGCTCCTCCTCGGCGGCGACGACGATCTTCGACATCGTCTTGACCGTCTCGATCGGGTACGCGCCGACCGAGGACTCCGCCGACAGCATGACCGCGTCCGCGCCGTCCAGGATCGCGTTGGCGACGTCGGACGCCTCGGCGCGGGTCGGGCGCGAGTTGGTGATCATCGACTCCATCATCTGGGTCGCCACGATCACCGGCTTGGCGTTGCGGCGGCACAGCTCGATGAGGCGCTTCTGCACCATCGGGACCTTCTCGAGCGGATACTCGACGGCGAGGTCACCACGGGCCACCATCACACCGTCGAAGGCGGCGACGACGCCCTCCATGTGCTCGACGGCCTGCGGCTTCTCGACCTTGGCGATGACGGGGACCCGGCGGCCCTCCTCGTCCATCACCTTGTGCACGTCCTTGACGTCCTCGGCGTCCCGCACGAAGGACAGCGCGACCAGGTCGCAGCCCATCCGCAGGGCGAAGCGCAGGTCCTCGACGTCCTTCTCGGACAGCGCGGGGACGTTGACCGCCGCACCCGGGAGGTTGATCCCCTTGTGGTCGGAGATGACACCGCCCTCGATGACGATGGTGGTGACCCGCGGGCCGTCGACCGAGACGACCTTCAGCTCGACGTTGCCGTCGTTGATCAGGATCGGGTCACCCTTGACGACGTCGCCGGGCAGCCCCTTGTAGGTGGTGCCGCAGACCGACTTGTCGCCCGGGACGTCCTCGGAGGTGATGACGAACTCGTCCCCGCGGACCAGCTCGACCGGACCCTCGGCGAACTTCCCGAGACGGATCTTCGGGCCCTGGAGGTCGGCGAGCACGCCGACGGCGCGGCCGGTCTCGGCGGCGGCCTTGCGGACGCGGTCGTAACGGCCTTGGTGCTCCTCGTGGGTGCCGTGACTGAAGTTGAAGCGGGCCACGCTCATGCCGGCCTCGATCAGAGCGACGAGCTGCTCATGGGAGTCGACGGCGGGACCGAGGGTGCAGACGATTTTGGAACGGCGCATGAGGCGGATCCTATCGGTTTGTTTCACTGCGGAATATTCCGTCTGGTGGAAGATACAAAAGGGCGCGGGCCCGCTCAGTTGTGGACCAGGTCGAAGGTCTGGCCCGCGATCTCCAGCTCCTCGTCCGTAGGTACGACGGCGACCGCCACCCGCGCGTCCTCGGGTGAGATCAGCCGCGGTTCGCCGGACCGCACGGCGTTGCGGTCCGCGTCCACGGCCAGGCCGAATCCCTCCAGCCCCGCGAGCGCAGCCTCCCGTACCGGGGCCGAGTTCTCCCCGACCCCCGCCGTGAAGACGACGGCGTCCACCCGGCCGAGGACCGCCGAATAGGCGCCGACGTACTTCTTCAGCCGGTGGATGTAGATGTCGAACGCGAGGGCGGCGCGCTCGTCGCCCTCGTCCACCCGGCGCCGGATCTCCCGCATGTCGTTGTCCCCGCAGAGGCCGACCAGGCCGCTCCTCTTGTTCAGCAGGGTGTCGATCTCGTCCGTCGACATCCCCGCCACCCGCTTCAGGTGGAAGGTGACGGCCGGGTCGACGTCCCCGGAACGCGTACCCATGACCAGCCCCTCCAGGGGGGTCAGTCCCATGGACGTCTCCACGCAGCGGCCGCCGGCCACCGCGGAGGCCGAGGCGCCGTTGCCCAGGTGCAGCACGATCATGTTCAGCTCGGCCACGGGCCGGCCCAGCAGCTCGGCCGTCCTGCGTGAGACGTACGCGTGCGAGGTGCCGTGGAAGCCGTAGCGGCGGATGCGGTGCGCGTCGGCCGTCTCGACGTCGATCGCGTACCGCGCCGCGTGCTCCGGCATCGTGGTGTGGAACGCCGTGTCGAAGACCGCGACCTGCGGAAGGTCCGGGCGCAGCGCCTGCGCCGTACGGATGCCGGTGATGTTCGCCGGGTTGTGCAGCGGGGCCACCGGGACGAGCCGCTCGATCTCCTTCAGCACCTCGTCGGTGATCACGGTGGGCTCGCTGAACTTCAGCCCGCCGTGCACCACCCGGTGGCCGATCGCCGCGAGCTCGGGGGAGTCGAGGCCGAGTCCGTCGGCCGCGAGCTCCTCGGCGGCGGCCCGCAGGGCCTCCTCGTGGTCGGCGATCCTGCCCGTGCGCTCGCGGGGCTCCCCGCCCTTCAGCGGGGTGTGCACCAGCCGGGACGACGACTCGCCGATCCGCTCGACCAGACCGGTGGCCAGCCGGGACCGGTCGCGCATGTCCAGGAGCTGGTACTTCACCGACGAGGAGCCGGAGTTGAGCACGAGCACGCGGTGGGCGTCATTCATGGAGCGGGAACCTCCGCTGGTCGGGTCGGTGGTCATGGCGGTCATGCCTCGCTCTGCGCCTGGATCGCCGTGATGGCCACGGTGTTGACGATGTCCTGGACCAGCGCGCCGCGGGACAGGTCGTTGACCGGCTTGCGCAGCCCCTGCAGCACCGGGCCTACCGCGACCGCGCCCGCGGAACGCTGGACCGCCTTGTAGGTGTTGTTGCCGGTGTTGAGGTCGGGGAAGATCAGCACGGTCGCCCGGCCCGCCACCTCCGACGCCGGCAGTTTGGTCGCGGCGACGGACGGCTCGACCGCGGCGTCGTACTGGATCGGGCCCTCGATCCTCAGGTCCGGCCGGGAGGCGCGTACCCGCTCGGTGGCCTCCCGCACCTTGTCGACGTCCGCGCCCGTGCCCGAGGTCCCCGTCGAGTACGAGAGCATCGCGATCCTGGGGTCCACGCCGAAGCGGGACGCGGTGACCGCCGACTGCACCGCGATGTCCGCCAGCTGCTCCGCGTCCGGATCCGGGTTGACCGCGCAGTCGCCGTAGACCAGCACCTTGTCGGCGAGGCACATGAAGAACACCGACGAGACGATCGAGGCCTCGGGCTTCGTCTTGATGATCTCGAACGCCGGCCGGATCGTGGCCGCCGTGGAGTGCACCGAGCCGGACACCATGCCGTCGGCCAGGCCCTCCTGAACCATCAGGGTGCCGAAGTAGTTGACGTCGGAGACGACGTCGTACGCCAGCTCCACCGTCACCCCGCGGTGCGCGCGCAGCGCGGCGTACCGCTCGGCGAAGCCCTGGCGCAGCTCGGAGGTCTGCGGGTCGACGACGTGGGTCCCGGCGAGGTCGATGCCCAGGTCGGCGGCCTTCTTGCGGATGACGTCGGTGTCCCCGAGCAGGGTCAGGTCGCAGACGTCGCGGCGGAGCAGGACGTCCGCGGCCCGCAGTACACGCTCCTCGGTGCCCTCGGGCAGGACGACCCGGCGCCGGTCGGAGCGGGCCTGTTCCAGCAGTTCGTGCTCGAACATCATCGGGGTGACGCGGCCGCTGCGGGCCACCGAGAGCCGCTCCAGCAGGGCGCCGGTGTCCACGTGACGTTCGAAGAGACCGAGGGCGGTCTCCGCCTTGCGGGGCGTGGCCGCGTTCAACTTGCCTTCCAGCGCGAAGAGTTCACCCGCGGTGGGGAAGGATCCGCCGGTCACCGCGATGACCGGGGTGCCCGGTGCGAGGCGGGCCGCCAGCCGGAGTATCTCCTCGCCTGGGCGCTCGTTCAGTGTCAGCAGGACGCCCGCGATGGGCGGGGTGCCGGCGCTGTGCGCGGCGAGCGAGCCGATGACGAGGTCCGCGCGGTCGCCGGGGGTGACGACCATGCAGCCCGGGGTCAGGGCCTTCAGGAGGTTCGGCAGCATCGCCCCGCCGAACACGAAGTCCAGCGCGTCCCGGGCCAGCCCCGAGTCGTCGCCGAGCAGAACCGTTCCGCCCAGTGCGGTGGTGATCTGGGAGACGGTGGGCGCGGAGAGCGCGGGGTCGTCCGGCAGCACCGAGCAGGGCACGGGCAGCTGAGTCCGCAGCCGTTCCGCGATGTCCGCGCGGTCCTCGGACGCCACCCGGTTCACGATCATGGCCAGGACGTCGCAGCCGAGACCGGCGTACGCGCGGTAGGCGTTGCGCGTCTCGGCGCGTACGGATCCGGCGTCCTGGTCCTTGCCCCCGACCACCGCGATCACCGAGGAGCCGAACTCGTTGGCCAGCCGGGCGTTCAGGGCCAGTTCGTCGGGCAGCTGGGTCGCGGCGAAGTCGCTGCCGAGGACGAGGACGACCTCGTAGTCGCGCGCCACCTGGTGGAAGCGTTCGACGAGCAGGGAGACCAGTTCGTCGGTGCCCTTCTCCGCCTGGACCGCGGAGGCCTCCTGGTAGTCCAGTCCGAACACGGTCTCCGCGCTCTGCGACAGCCGGTAGCGGGCCCGCAGCAGCTCGAAGAGGCGGTCCGGTCCGTCGTGGACGAGCGGCCGGAAGACGCCGACCCGGTCGACCTGACGCGTCAGTAGCTCCATGACTCCCAGATCGACGACCTGGCGGCCGTCTCCCCGGTCGATCCCGGTCACGTACACGCTGCGCGTCACGCGTGGTCTCCCGTCCTGTTCGGCTGGCCTCGTCCTCTTGACGATACCTACCGGGGCAGGTATGCCGCCCGCCGGGCGAAGTGCCCGGGACGGGTCTCCTCCGGCCCCTGTGAGGCCCCCGCCCCTTGAGCCGGAAGCGCGAGCGCCCGGCCGGGCGTGGGACAATCGTCGTGACTCACGGTACGGGGGTTTGTCGACGGGTCCCCGGAATGCAGGTCACGAGCGAGCAGGAGACAGAGCAGGATGCGCATCGGAATTCTCACCGCAGGCGGCGACTGCCCCGGCCTGAACGCTGTGATCCGGTCGGTCGTGCACCGGGCCGTGGTGGGCCACGGCGACGAGGTCATCGGCTTCGAGGACGGCTTCAAGGGGCTGCTCGACGGCCACTTCCGGCCCCTCGACCTGAACGCGGTCAGCGGCATCCTGGCCCGCGGCGGCACGATCCTCGGCTCGGCGCGGCTGGAGCGTGACCGGCTGCGCGAGGCCGCCGAGCACTGCGCGGAACTCTCCACCCGCTACGGCATCGACGCCCTGATCCCGATCGGCGGCGAGGGCACGCTCACCGCGGCCCGCATGCTGTCCGACGCGGGGATGCCGGTCGTCGGCGTCCCGAAGACCATCGACAACGACATCTCCGCCACCGACCGGACCTTCGGTTTCGACACCGCCGTGGGCGTCGCGACCGAGGCCATAGACCGCCTCAAGACCACCGCCGAGTCGCATCAGCGCGTCATGGTCGTCGAGGTCATGGGCCGGCACGCGGGCTGGATCGCCCTGGAGTCGGGCATGGCCGGCGGCGCCCACGGCATCTGCCTTCCGGAGCGTCCGTTCCAGGTCGACGACCTGGTCAAGATGGTCGAGGAGCGTTTCGCGCGCGGCAAGAAGTTCGCCGTCGTCTGCGTCGCGGAGGGAGCCCACCCGGCCGAGGGCTCCATGCCGTACGCCAAGGGTGAGATCGACCAGTTCGGGCACGAGCGGTTCCAGGGCATCGGCAACCGCCTCGCCGCCGAACTGGAGCTGCGCCTCGGCAAGGAGGCCCGGCCGGTCATTCTCGGCCATGTCCAGCGCGGTGGCACCCCGACGGCGTACGACCGTGTGCTCGCGACCCGCTTCGGGTGGAACGCCGTGGAGGCCGTGCACCGCGGCGACTTCGGCCGGATGACGGCGCTGCGCGGCACCGAGATCGTGATGGCCCCGCTGGCCGACGCCGTGACCCGGCTGAAGACGGTCCCCAGCGACCGGATGTACGAGGCCGAGTCGGTCTTCTGAGCTCCGGCCCGACAGCGTGTGCGGCCCCGGCCGTCCCCCGTGGACGGCCGGGGCCGCCGCAGTTCCCCGGGGTGGCCGTCCGTGGACGCGCGCGGCTCAGATGCCCGCCGTCCGCCAGAACTCCTCCACCACCTGGTCCAGGAACTCCCGCCCCTCGTCGCCCGCCGTCCCCGCCCGGTCCCGGCCCGTGGTGTTCCAGCTCAGGGTGGAGACCATCAGGGCCTGGTAGTCGACGTGCAGTTGCTCCAGCACGTTCTGGACCAGGATCCGCTCCAGCGGCACGAGCTTGTCCACCGGCCGCACGTACGCCTGCCAGCGGGTCGTGACCGCCCGTGTCAGCAGACCCGCCAGCTCCTCGTTCCTGCCGGTCGCCGTCAGGAACTGGGCCGCCGACATGCCCAGCGCGTCGCAGAGGGCCACGGCCTGGCGCTCGTTGCCGCGCCAGCGGCCCGACTCCTCGATCCGCTGGTAGGCGGAGGCCGTCATGCCGAGTGTCCGGGCCAGGTCGTCGACGGTGAGGTCCCGGGCGACGCGGTGCTCGCGCAAGGTGCTCGCCGCGGCCAGCAGATCGGCCGGCGCGCACCACAGCACACCGGCCAGCGCCATCAGTTCGCGTTCTCCGGGCAAGGCCGTGCCGCGCTCCCAGGCCATCACGGTCTCGGCCGTGACGCGCATGCCGTACTGGGCGCCGAGCCCGTACGCAACATGTCCGGGAGCCATTCCCAGCGCCTCGCGGAGGCGGCGCGCGGCGGGGGCGTTGAAGGGCGGGGTGGGGTGCACGGCCCCACCGTAGAAGGCCGGGAACCGCCTGGCTACAGGCTGTTCCTATCAGTTCACCCTTCGTATGATCCTCCTAGGCGGCTCGCCGACGGCGCGCGGTGCCGTCAGCGGGTTTCGGCCACCCAGTGGTAGTGCAGCTCGGGCCGGCCCACCTGGCCGTAGCTCGGGCGCCGCGCGGCCCGGCCGACCGTCACCAGATGCTCCAGATAGCGCCGGGCGGTGATCCGGGAGATCCCCAGCCCCTCCCCGGCGGCCGCCGCGGTCACCCCGTCCGGGGCCTCCCGCAGGGCGCGGGTCACCGCCTCCAGCGTCGGGCCGCTCAGCCCCTTGGGCAGCATGACCGGGTCGGCCACCCGCAGCGCGCCCAGGGCCCGGTCCACCTCCTCCTGGCCGCTCGCCTCGCCCGCCGCCGCCCGGAACTCGGCGTACCGCACGAGACGGTCCCGCAGCGTGGGATACGTGAACGGCTTCAGGACGTACTGCACGACGCCGAGCGACACGCCCTCCCGCACCACCGCCAGGTCGCGCGCCGACGTCACCGCGATGACGTCGGCGCCGTGACCGGCCGCCCTCAGCGAACGCAGCAGCTGCAGGCCGTGCCCGTCGGGCAGGTAGAGGTCGAGCAGCAGCAGGTCGACCTCCGTCCGGTCCAGCGCCCGTACGGCCTCCGCCCTCGAATGGGCGACGGCGGCGACCTCGAAACCCGGCACCCGGCCCACGTACAGCTGGTGGGCGTCCGCCGCCACCGGGTCGTCCTCCACGACCAGCACCCGGATCACGGCGCCACCGCCTCTGCCGCCGTGCGGCCGGCCAGCGGCAGCCGCACCGTGAACTCCGCGCCGCCGCCCGGAGCCCGGTCCAGCGTCACCTCCCCGCCGTTGCGGTGGACCGCCTGCCGCACGAGCGCCAGCCCGAGGCCGCGGCCCGTGCCGTGGGTGGTCCAGCCGCGCCGGAACACCTCGTCCGCGTCGTCCGGGCCGATCCCGGCGCCGGTGTCCGCCACCCGCAGCAGCAGCTCGCCGGACTCGGTCCGCGCGGTCACGGTGACCAGCGCCCGTGCCGCGGTCCGCTGCGCGGGGACGGGCCCGCCCGCGCCGCCCGTCGCCGTCTCGGACGCGGCGTCCACCGCGTTGTCGATCAGGTTGCCGAGGATCGTCACCAGGTCACGCGGCGCCAGCGAGCGGGGCAGGGCCCCGTCGTCGATCAGGCTGTCCTCGGCGAGCACCAGTTCCACACCGCGCTCGTGGGCCTGTGCCGCCTTGCCGAGCAGCAGAGCCGCGAGCACCGGTTCGGCGACCGCGCCCACCACCCGGTCCGTGAGGACCTGGGCGAGCTCCAGTTCCGCCGTCGCGAAGTCCACGGCCTCCTCCACGCGGCCCAGCTCGATCAGCGAGACCACGGTGTGCAGCCGGTTCGCCGCCTCGTGCGCCTGCGAACGCAGCGCCTGGGTGAAGCCGCGCTCCGAGTCGAGCTCACCCGACAGCGCCTGCAGTTCGGTGTGGTCCCGCAGGGTCACCACGGTGCCGCGCCGCTCGCCGCCCACCACCGGGCTGGTGTTGACGACGATGACCCGGTCCGCCGTCAGGTGGACCTCGTCCACCCGCGGCTCCGAGGCGAGGAGCGCCCCGGTCAGCGGCGCGGGCAGGGCGAGCTCGTCGACCCGGCGTCCGACCGAACCCGGCGCCAGCCCCAGCAGCTCCCTGCCCGCATCGTTGATCAGGGCGACCCTGCGCTGTCCGTCCAGCATCAGCAGCCCCTCACGCACCGCGTGCAGGGTCGCCTCGTGGTACGTGTGCATCCGGCTCAGCTCCCGGGCGTTCATGCCGTGCGTGTGCCGCCGCAGCCGGGCGTTGATCACGTACGTACCGAGCGCCCCGAGCGCCAGGGCCACGCCGGCCGCCGTCCCCAGGGCGCCGAGCTGCTCGCGCACCTGCGTGGACACCCGCTCGACGGTGATGCCCGCACTCACCAGGCCGACGATCCTGTCGCCGTCGCGGACGGGCGTGACCACACGTATCGAGGGGCCGAGCGTGCCGGTGTAGGTCTCCTCGAACGTCTCGCCGAGCAGGGCGCGCTCGGTGTGCCCGATGAAGCTCCTGCCGATCTGGGAGGGGTCGGGATGGGTCCAGCGGACCCCGTCCGGATCCATGATCGTCACGAAGGCGATCCCGGTGTCCTCGCGGACCCGCTCCGCGTACGGCTGGAGTACGGAGGACGGGTCCGGGGTACGGATCGCCTCCCGAACCGACGGCGATTCGGCCATGGCGAGGGCGGCCGCCCGCACCTGGCGGGCCGCGGTCTCCTCGGCCTGGGACCGGCCGGACGCGTACGCGAAGAAGGCGCACCCGGCCACGACCGCGGCCACGAGCAGGGCCTGCATCGCGAACAGCTGGCCGGCCAGGCTGCGGGGGAGGGTACGGGGCAGGCGCATGCCGTCCAGTCTGCCTGGAGGCGCCCGGCGGCCCAAGGTGGCCGATAAGCGTCTGTGAACGTTATGAACGCAAGGGTGACGGCCGTCACAGGGAAGTGAATAGTCACCGGGGCCCCCAGGGACGGGGAGCCGCCGCATACCCGAGGAGACCCCCGTGGCAGAGCAAGCCGCACGACGGGACCGCACCCACTATCTCTACCTGGCCGTGATCGCCGCCGTGGTGCTGGGCATCACGGTGGGCCTGGTGGTTCCTGACTTCGCCGTGGAGCTGAAGCCGATCGGCACAGGCTTCGTCAACCTCATCAAGATGATGATCTCGCCGATCATCTTCTGCACGATCGTGCTCGGGGTCGGCTCCGTACGGAAGGCCGCCAAGGTCGGCGCCGTCGGTGGTCTGGCCCTCGGCTACTTCCTGGTGATGTCGACCGTCGCCCTGGCGATCGGCCTGGTCGTCGGCAACCTCCTGGAGCCCGGCTCCAGCCTCCACCTCACCGAGGCGGCCCGCGCCGCGGGCGAGAAGCAGGCCTCGGGGGCCAGTGAGTCCACCGTCGACTTCCTGCTCGGCATCATTCCCACCACCATGGTGTCCGCCTTCACCGAGGGCGAGGTCCTCCAGACCCTGCTCATCGCCCTGCTCGCCGGCTTCGCGCTCCAGGCCATGGGTTCGGCCGGAGAGCCCGTCATCCGGGGCATCGGCCACATCCAGCGCCTCGTCTTCCGCATCCTCGCCATGATCATGTGGGCCGCCCCGGTCGGCGCGTTCGGCGCGATGGCCGCCGTGGTCGGCGAGACCGGCGTGGACGCGCTGAAGTCCCTCGCGATCATCATGATCGGCTTCTACGTCACCTGCGCGCTCTTCGTCTTCCTGATCCTGGGCGCGATCCTGCGCCTGGTGGCGGGGGTCAACATCCTCTCCCTGCTGAAGTACCTGGGCCGTGAGTTCCTGCTGATCCTCTCGACCTCCTCGTCCGAGTCGGCCCTGCCGCGGCTGATCGCGAAGATGGAGCACATGGGTGTCAGCAAGCCCGTCGTCGGCATCACCGTGCCGACCGGCTACTCCTTCAACCTCGACGGCACCGCGATCTACCTCACGATGGCCTCGCTCTTCATCGCCAACGCGACGGGCGACCCGCTGAGCATCGGGGAGCAGATCTCGCTGCTGGTCTTCATGGTGATCGCCTCCAAGGGCGCGGCGGGCGTCACCGGCGCCGGTCTCGCCACCCTCGCGGGCGGGCTCCAGTCGCACCGTCCCGAGCTCGTCGACGGTGTCGGCCTGATCGTCGGCATCGACCGCTTCATGAGCGAGGCCCGCGCCCTGACGAACTTCGCGGGCAACGCGGTCGCCACGGTGCTCGTCGGCACCTGGACCAAGGAGATCGACCGCGAGCGGGTGGACCAGGTCCTGTCCGGCGCCCTCCCGTTCGACGAGAAGACGATGACGGACGACGCCCACGGCGGCGAACCGCACGTCCCGGACGCCCGGGACGGCGAGGAGGAGCAGCCCTCCCTCGTCAAGGCGTAGCACGCGGACGAACCGGGGCGGGGGGGGGGGGGGGGCCGCCCCCCCCCCCCCCCCCCCGCGCCCCCCCCGGGGGGGGGGGGGGGGGGGGGGGGGAGCGGGAGAGAGGGGGCGGACACATGCGCAGCGGGGCATACGTGCCGATCGTAGAATGAGCGTGGGCGGATCCGCCCGACATCCCAGGGAGTGATCGT
>JBJDMS010000013.1:0-9137 GCA_044900255.1 Microbacterium sp. NPDC090218
CCTATGACCGGGGGGGACCCCCCGCCCGGGGCGCGGGGGGCGGCCTCCCACGTTATCGCGGGTCGGGCCACCGGGGTTGCGGGGGGGGGGGGCCCCACCCTACGTCGGGGGGCCCGCCCCCGGTGTCATAGTGCTGCGCATGCTGTCATGGATACGGAAACGGATACCGGCGCGGATCACCGGGCGTCTGGCTCCGGTCGCCGCCGCGCTCACCGTCGCCTGCACACCGGTCACGGCACCCGCGCCCGCCCCCTCCGCCGCCGAGGTCGCGCTGAGCCTCGACGACGTCCCGAGCACCTTCGTGGTGTACAACGCGGACGAGGGCGCGAAGGCGACGAGCCGGGACTTCGAGGTGCCTGTCCACCTCGACCCCCCGGAGAGCGGGCCGGCCCTCGACCTCAAGGTCGTGGTCGACGCCTCCGGCCTCGAGGGCATCGCCCGCGTGGCGGACGACGGCAACTGCAATGGCAGCGGCTGGGTGTACACCTGCGAGTACGGCAGCCCGCAGAACGACGGCGAGAGCTACGCCCCCTTCCAGCTCCTCGGGCTGGACGGCGTGACGCCGGGCGACAGCGGCACGGTCACCTACACGGCGAGCGCGGACAACGCCCCGCCGGTGACCGGTACCACGCGCATGGTCATCGGCGGTCCGACCCTCGGTGCACCGGACGAGGAGCTGGAGGTCAGCGGTGTCGTCCCGGGCCGGGACACGCCGCTGACGCCGAAGTTCGCCAACCGGACCCGTTTCTCCGCGGACCGGGGCGTCGCGCTGCGCGTCGAGGCCGCCGGCGGCCTCACCCTCGAACCCCGTCACGGCAACTGCTCCTACGACGCGGCCACTCCCACGTCGGCGTGGTGCCTGTTCCCGGCCGGGGCGGCGCCGAGGACTGCCTACCGCACCCGTGCGCCGCTCACCTACGTCGCGCGGGACGAGCAGTTGACCGGCACGATCACCTACAGCTGGTCGTCGACGCCCGAGAAGCCGGCCGGCCACCCCGTACGCGGCACGGGGGCCCCGCTCACACTGACCGCCACCGCGGACGAGGAGTTCGGCAGCCCCAGCGGCGCGGTCCGGGTGAACACCACGGTGCAGGCCGACTACCGGCCGGTCACCGGGACGGTCCGGGGGCGCGTGGGCGACAACGTGGAGGTGCGGCTCGGGGTGCGGGACCTGGGTCCGGGCAGGCTGGTGAACGACGAGCCGAAGGGACGCTTCGAGGTGGTCCCGCCGGAGGGCACCACGGTCACGTCCATTCCGTACGCCTTCGAGGACCTCAACAGGAGGTGGGGCTGCGAGCAGCCGAAGGGGCCCGGCGGGGCGTTCGTCTGCGACCTCGACAGCGAGGCGTTCTCCTGGGCGCGGCAGGACGACGGGACGACCGTCATCGCGTTCCGCGTCCGCGTGGACCGGCAGGTGACGGGGGCTCACGGCACCATCCGGACGTACGGCGCCTACGACCGCACCCCCGGCAACGACACCGCGGCGATTCCGCTCGAAGCCTCGCCCGCCCCGCCCCACCGGTCCGGCCTTCACCCGGTGACCTGGGCCGCGGTCGCCGTGGGCGCCGTCGCGGCCGTGGTCCTGGTGACCGGGTACCTGCGGCGACGCCGACGAGCGGGCTGAGCCTTCCACCGGGGCACACGCCGATCACTATGGGCCAGTCAGGGTATTTCCTGGCGTTTCGTGGTGTCCCGACGCACTCTCGCGAAGATCCATGTCATTTCTTGGGCGATCAGGTGATCAGTACGACAATCATCTCGGCTTGAAGGAGCCCAGCATGCGCACTTCCGCTTCCCACCGTTCCCGCAGCGTCCGCACGGGCACCAAGGTGGCGGCCGCGGTCGCCATCGCCGGCGCCGTCTCGGCCGCCGGGGCCCCGGCCGCCTTCGCCCTCGGCGAGAGCGGCGACATCGACGTCCGTTCCGTCAGCTGGCACTCGCGTGGTGACCGCAACGGCGTGGAGGTCTGCCAGTTCGTCCTCGTGGCCAACAACTTCGGCGAGCTCCCCCAGCTGGTGTGGACGATCACCGAGCGCCCGCCGGGCAACACGCTGACCAACACCCTTCCGCTCGTGGACGGCAAGGCCCGCAGCCAGGAGTACCTGCTCCCGGAGGGTACGTACACGCTGTCCTGGACCGCCGGCACCCTGAAGAACAAGAGCTTCGAGGTCGACTGCTCCCGGCCCGAGCGGGAGGGCGGCCAGGGCGGCAGCCGCGGGGAGGGCGAGGGCCGCGGTTCGTCCGAGTCCGGTGCGACGGCGAACAAGGGCGACAAGGCCGCCGGCGAGATCTACGACAAGCCGTCCGGCGCGGTGCCCGCGGGTGGCGGCGGCGTCCCCGACATGGAGAGCGTCAGCTCCGAGGGCGAGTCGAACGTGGGCGCCTCGGCCGCCCTGGTCGCCGGTGCCGCCGGCGTCGCAGGGCTGATCATGGTCCGTCGAACCGCACGTCGTCGTGCCCGCAACGAGGCCTAGGACGCGCGGCCGACGGCGGCGGGGTCCGAGCCGTGCATGCCGGCTCACGATGACCCTGTGCGTGACCTTCTCGCTGGTGACCGGCATCGTGTGGGCGAGTTCGGACTCGTCCGAGGACACCTCGTCGGTCACCGCCGCCCGCGGCAGCGACGCCGCGGGCGGCGGGGCGCCGCCCTTCCGCAGAGCACCTCACGCACCGGCGAAGAAGGTGCCCACCTCACACGCACCGCTGGTGCACTCCCGTCCGGTGAAGGTCGCCGTGCCCGCCATCTACATCGAGGCCCCCGTCACCGGCCTCGGTCTGGACGCGAAGGGCCGGCTCGGCGCCCCGCCGCTGAGCAAGCCCAAGCTGGTGGGCTGGTACCGCAAGGGACCGTCCCCCGGAGAGGCGGGCACGTCGCTCATCGTCGGCCACCGGGACACCGCGACGGGGCCGGCGATCTTCCTCAACCTCAACGTCCTGCGCCGGGGTGACACCGTGAAGGTCACGCGGGCCGACCGGCGGATCGCGGTCTTCACCGTCGACGAGGTGAAGACCTACACGAAGGACAAGTTCCCCGACGAGAAGGTGTACGGCGCGACCGGCCGTCCGGAGCTCAGGCTCATGACGTGCGGCGGGCGCTTCGACAAGAAGAACGGCTACTCGGCCAACGTCGTCGTCTTCGCCCACCTCACGTCGCTCAAGAAACAGGCGGCCTGACCACGGACCGCCGCACGGAACCGGCCGGCACCTCGGGGGCGAGGTGCCGGCCGTCCGCGGACGGTGACCCGCGCAGGCAGCGGGGCACGGTCCGCCTCACACTGCGGGGTCAGCCCACCCTGCAGCCGAGCCGGAGAGCGGAATCGGGAGCACCGCCCTGCGAGACATAGCCGAAGGTGGTGGATTCACCGGGGTCCAGCGAGCCGTTCCAGCCCGCGTTGTGGACCATCACCTCCTGCCCCTGGGTGGTCATGTCACCGCTCCAGAGACTGGCGACGCTCTGCCCGGTGGGCTGTGTCCACTCCACCATCCAGCCGAGCATGGGGACGGTGCCGGAGTTGGTGACCTTCACCTCCGACTGGTAGCCGCCGTTCCAGCTGCCGGTGGTGGTCCGGGTGGCGGTGCAGGCGCCGGGCGGGGGCTCGGTCGGGGTGCTGCCGGATCCGTCCTTGACCCCGGTCACCTCCCCGTTGCCGCCGTCGAAGACCACGTCGGAGCAGGAGTAGAAGGTCTCCTGGCTGTCGGAGCGCTGCCACACCATGTAGATGACGTGGCGGCCGTCCTTGCCCTCGGGCAGCGCACCGGTCCACCTGTAGTCGGCCTCGACCGTGCCCGGGCTGCCGTTCAGCGCCGGGTGGTCGATGGACAGGAAGGGCGATGCCTCCATGTCGGCCCAGGTGAGCGCCTTGGTCGGGTCGTAGCCGTCCTTCGTGACGTACACGTAGAACCAACCCGGGTGCGCGGCCCAGGCGTTGTACGAGAAGTCGATGGTGGCGCCCTCGGTCAGGTGGGTCACCGGCCAGTCGGCACTCGGCTTGTTGAACCCCGTGAAGTTGGTGTTGCCACCACTGCACAGCTCGCCGTCGGGCACGAAGCCGCGGGTACGGCCGGCGCCGTCGGAGCGCAGCACGGAGAACCAGTTGTAGAACGGGGTGGTTCCGCTCTGCTGCGCGGCGGACTTGCAGGCGGGGTTCACGGGCTTGATCTCACCCGTGGCGGTCAGGCCGTCCTGCCAGCAGAGGAAGGTGCGGCTGGCGGGCTTCATGGGGGTGCCGTGCGCCTCGGCCTTCTCCCCCGTGGTGAGGACGAGCCCGAGGGCGGGGACCGTCGTCAGCAGGGCGAGCAGGGTGAGGAGAAAGGCTCTCCTGCGGGTGCCGGCCAGTAATCGGTGTCTGGACAGATGGATCACGATGTACGTCCCTTCGCTGCGGCGCCGGGTGGGGCCGGGATGCTGTGCGAGTTTGGGAGCGCTCCCATTATCGGAGGCTAACGCCGACCCCAGATCATGTAAACGCCTTGCACGTAAGGGCTTCCGCCACTCTTCCGGGTGACCGTGATCGATGCCCGATATACGGGGGCGGGGTACCCGTTACCGTGCGGAGCATGCCGCTGCCGAAGGACCTGGACCCGTACGCGAATCCCCGCGCCTTCTACGGTGCGGAGTTGCGCCGCCTGCGGGAGGCCGCCGGGCTGTCACAGAACGAACTGGGCGAGCGGGCCTTCTGCTCCGGCACCTACATCGGCCTGTTCGAGGCGGCCGAGCGACGCCCGCAGGTCGAGATCTCCCGCGCGCTCGACGCGTTGCTGGGGAGCGGCGAACACCTTCAGCGGCTGTGCCGGCTGGCACGGACGTCGAAGGTGGCGGGGTACTTCGCGGATGCGGCGGAGCTCCAGCAGCGGGCGTCGTCCATCGGGAGCTTCAACTCGATGCTCGTCCTCGGCCTGTTGCAGACCGAGTCCTACGCGCGCGCACTCACCCGGTCCGCGCACCCGTTCGCCGACCGGGAGGTCGTCGAGGGGCATGTCCGCACCCGGATGGAGCGGGCATCGCTCCTGGACTCCCCCACCGCCCCCGTGCTCTGGGTGGTGATGCACGAAGCCGCCCTGCTCGTCCCGGTCGGCGGGAAGGGAGTGATGGCGGAGCAACTGCTCCACCTTGCCGAACAGAGCGCGTCCCGCCCCCGGCTCATCACTCAGGTACTCCCGTTCGCCGCCGGAGCACACCCCCTCCTGCACGCGTCGATGACCCTGATGCAGTTCACCGAGGCGCCTGCCGTCGTGTACACGGAGGCCGCGTACAGCGGTCAACTCGTCGAAGAACCGGCCCTGGTGGAGCAGCACAGCTCCGCCTACGATCTGGCCAGGGCTGCCGCGTTGTCGCCGGAGGCCTCCCTGGACCGGATCGCCTCAGCGGCAAAGGAGTTCTTGACGCCATGACCACCACGCCCGAACTGAGTACAGCTGTCTGGCGTAAGGCGTCCTACAGCAACGGCGACGGCGGCGAGTGCCTCGAAGTCGCCGACGGCCTCCCCGGTCTCGTCCCCGTCCGCGACAGCAAGACGCCCGGTGGCCCTGTTCTCGCCTTCACCGCCTCGGGCTGGACACGCTTCGTCGACGCCCTCGGGAACGGTTCGCTGCGGGGGTGCGGGACGGCCTGAGCGGGGATCGGTTCAGGCCGGCGCCGCGCCGAGTCAGTTGATGGCGTTGAACAGCCTTTCGGGAAGGGACATGTTCAGTGCGGTGACGACCGGCTTGCCGTGTTCCGTGCCGAGTCGGGAGACCGCGCCCGTGGCGAGCTGGAACAGTTCACCGCTCGCGGGTGTCAGCCGCAGGTACCGCGCGGTGAGCACGCGCAGGAAGTGCGAGTGCGCCACGAGAGCGATGTCCGCGTCGCCCAGGCGGGATGCCGCCGCCCGGACCTCGGCCAGGATCCGGTCCGCCCGGTCGCCCACCTCCTGCGGGCTCTCACCGGGGTGCTCGTCGGGGCCGGGGGCGACGCCGTCGGTCCAGAGGTTCCAGTCGGGGCGGGTGCGCCGGATCTCGACCGTGGTGATGCCCTCGTAGGCCCCGTAGTCCCACTCCCGCAGGTCCGGGGTGTCGCGGGGTGCCTTCAGTCCGGCCAGCTCGGCGGTGCGGCGGGCCCTGAGCAGAGGGCTGACCAGGGTGAGCCCGATCTCCCGTTCGGCGAGGAGCGGGACGAGGGCTCGGGCCTGCCGTTCGCCCAGCTCGGTCAGGGGCAGGTCGGTCCAGCTCGTGTGCTGCCCGGACCGGGACCATTCGGTCTCGCCGTGCCGGATCAGGATCAACTCGCCCATGGGTGCTTCCGCTCTGTGCGCCGTACTCGTACTCGTGTGCCACTGGTGGCAACCCGCCGGCCCACGATCCCATTCCATCCGGCCCCGCACGGGGCGGCTCGCCCCGGCGTGGTCGGTCCTTACGGCGCGTGCCGCCCCGGCCGTGGTGCGGCGGGCACCGGGATCACTCCGGTGCCCGCCGGGACAGGGGTCGGGTGCCGGTGACCCGTCAGTCCCTCTCCCCCACGACGGTGACCGTGTACGGCCGGTCCGTGTCCGTCGTGACACGGACCTCGCCGCCCTCCCGGACGACCTCGTACGTGGCGGCCACCGCGCCGGTGCGGTCCGGGACCGTCACCGTGCGGGTGAAGTCACCCGTTCCGGCGGGGGCGAACACGCGGAGTTCGAGGTCGTCGAGCCACTCGCCGTCCGGGCGGGACTCGTCCGCGCCCAGCGCCAGGACCGCGCCCTGGCGGACCAGTAGGGGCAGGCTGTCGAAGCCGTGCGTTTCGCGGTGCCACGCGGGACCGGTGACCGTGTCGCCTGTCAGCAGGTGGGTCCAGGTGCCCTCGGGGACGTAGTACTCGACCTCGCCGTCGTCGGTGAAGACGGGTGCGACCAGGACGTCCGGCCCCAGCAGGTACTGCCGGTCGGCCGTGCGGGCCGTCGGGTCCTCGGGGAACTCCAGCAGCAGCGGGCGCATCGTCGGGACGCCGGTGCGGTGCGCCTCGACGGCCACGCCGTACAGGTACGGCATCAGGCGGTGCTTGAGGCGGGTGAACTGCCGTGCCACGTCGACCGCTTCGTCGCCGAACTCCCACGGCACGCGGTACGACGACGAGCCGTGCAGCCGGCTGTGGGAGGACAGCAGGCCGAAGGCGAGCCAGCGCTTGAAGACGGCCGGGTCGGGGGTCCCCTCGAAGCCGCCGATGTCGTGGCTCCAGAAACCGAAGCCCGACAGGGACAGCGAGAGACCGCCGCGCAGGGACTCCGCCATGGCCTCGAAGGAGGACCAGCAGTCGCCGCCCCAGTGGACCGGGTACTGCTGGCCGCCGGCGGCGGCCGAGCGGGCGAAGAGCACGGCCTCGCCCTGGCCGCGCTGGTTCTCTAGGAGCTCGAAGACGGCCTTGTTGTAGAGGTGCGTGTAGTAGTTGTGCATGCGCTCCGGGTCGGAGCCGTCGTGCCAGACGACGTCCGTCGGGATGCGCTCGCCGAAGTCGGTCTTGAAGCCGTCGACGCCCTGGTCGAGGAGGACCTTCAGCTTGGCCTGGAACCAGGAGGTGGCCTCGGGGTTGGTGAAGTCGACCAGCGCCATGCCGGCCTGCCACTTGTCCCACTGCCAGATGTCACCGTCCGGCGTCTGGACGAAGTAGCCCTTCTCCGCGCCCTCTTCGTACAGGGGGCTCTTCTGCCCGATGTACGGGTTGATCCAGACGCAGATCTTCAGGCCCTTGTCCTTGAGCCGGGTGATCATGCCCTCCGGGTCGGGGAACACGGCGGGGTCCCACTCGAAGTCGCACCACTGGTACTCGCGCATCCAGAAGCAGTCGAAGTGGAAGACGCTCAGCGGGATGCCGCGCTCGGCCATGCCGTCGACGAAGGAGGTGACGGTGGCCTCGTCGTACGAGGTGGTGAAGGAGGTCGTCAGCCAGAGGCCGAACGACCACGCCGGGGGAAGCGCGGGGAGGCCGGTCAGGGCGGCGTACCGGGACAGGACGTCCTTCGGCGTGGGGCCCGCGATGACGAAGTACTCCAGCGTCTGGTCCTCGACGCTGAACTGCACCTGGCCGACGGCCTCGGAGCCGACCTCGAAGGAGACCTTGCCGGGGTGGTTGACGAAGACGCCGTAGCCGCGGGAGGACAGGTAGAACGGGATGTTCTTGTACGCCTGCTCGCTGCTGGTGCCGCCGTCGGCCTGCCACATGTCGACGGTCTGGCCGTTCTTCACGTACGGCGTGAAGCGCTCACCGAGGCCGTGGACGGTCTCCCCGACGCCGAGGGCGAGCTGGGCGAACATGTGGTGGCTGCCGTCGTCGACGGTGGCGAACGCGCTGCCCTTGCGCCCGGCCGAGGTCAGGACCCGGCCGTCCCCGTCGAGGAACTCCAGGCCGAAGGTGCCCTCGGTGGGGAGCCGCAGGGTGAGCGGGCCGCTGGTCAGCTCGGCGGTCGCGCCCTGGGTGCGGGTCGTGGCGGCGGACTGCGGTGACGCGCCCGGAAGTTCGAAGTCGGGACCCTTCCGGCGCCGGCCGGCGTGATGGGTGAGCCGCACCGCGATGACGCCCTCGGCCGGGGCGTGGGCCTCCACGGTGATCAGGGGGGCGTTCAGCGTGTCGCCGCGGCGCTCGACGCGCTTGACGGCGGCGTAGGCGGCGAGGCGGTCGTCGTCGAGGCGGACGTCGCGGACTTCCGTGGCGTACGAGGCGTGCACACCACTGCGCATCTGCCAGAAGCCGTCGGTGAACTTCATGGGGGTGGTCCTTAGCCGATCAGGGGAGTGCTGGGCGGGACGTCGGGGCGCCTGCGGCGAGCGCGGCTGCGGGTCCTCTCGATTTTGATCGTACACAAAACAAATGCGCCCGAGAAGGCCGGAACATGACAGCAGTTCCCGGATTGCCCCGAGAAGCGGAACCCCTGACAGAGCCCCGGATCTGCCATGTTTGCGCCACGTGACCGACATGTGACGGAAACGGTCTAGAAACCCTCGACCGGATGGCGTATTAGTACTGCAAGCAAACAAATTGATGCGCCCGGCAGCGGATGCCGTCCGGGCCCGACGCCGACAAGAGGCTGTGCAATGACGGACCGCTTCACTCCCACTCCCGCGGACAGGTTCACGTTCGGTCTGTGGACGGTGGGCTGGCGTGGCAACGACCCGTTCGGTGACGCGAC
>JBJDMS010000014.1:0-3206 GCA_044900255.1 Microbacterium sp. NPDC090218
AACACAGTGGACGCGAGCAACTGAGGACAAGCCCTCGGCCTATTAGTACCAGTCAGCTCCACCCGTTACCGGGCTTCCACATCTGGCCTATCAACCCAGTCGTCTACTGGGAGCCTTAACCACTCAAGGTGGTGGGAATACTCATCTCGAAGCAGGCTTCCCGCTTAGATGCTTTCAGCGGTTATCCTTTCCGAACGTAGCCAACCAGCCATGCCCTTGGCAGGACAACTGGCACACCAGAGGTTCGTCCGTCCCGGTCCTCTCGTACTAGGGACAGCCCTTCTCAATATTCCTACGCGCACAGCGGATAGGGACCGAACTGTCTCACGACGTTCTAAACCCAGCTCGCGTACCGCTTTAATGGGCGAACAGCCCAACCCTTGGGACCGACTCCAGCCCCAGGATGCGACGAGCCGACATCGAGGTGCCAAACCATCCCGTCGATATGGACTCTTGGGGAAGATCAGCCTGTTATCCCCGGGGTACCTTTTATCCGTTGAGCGACAGCGCTTCCACAAGCCACTGCCGGATCACTAGTCCCGACTTTCGTCCCTGCTCGACCCGTCGGTCTCACAGTCAAGCTCCCTTGTGCACTTACACTCAACACCTGATTGCCAACCAGGCTGAGGGAACCTTTGGGCGCCTCCGTTACTCTTTAGGAGGCAACCGCCCCAGTTAAACTACCCATCAGACACTGTCCCTGATCCGGATCACGGACCCAGGTTAGACATCCAGCACGACCAGAGTGGTATTTCAACGACGACTCCACAACCACTGGCGTGGCCGCTTCAAAGTCTCCCACCTATCCTACACAAGCCGAACCGAACACCAATATCAAACTATAGTAAAGGTCCCGGGGTCTTTCCGTCCTGCTGCGCGAAACGAGCATCTTTACTCGTAGTGCAATTTCACCGGGCCTATGGTTGAGACAGTCGAGAAGTCGTTACGCCATTCGTGCAGGTCGGAACTTACCCGACAAGGAATTTCGCTACCTTAGGATGGTTATAGTTACCACCGCCGTTTACTGGCGCTTAAGTTCTCAGCTTCGCCGACCCGAAAGTCAGCTAACCGGTCCCCTTAACGTTCCAGCACCGGGCAGGCGTCAGTCCGTATACATCGCCTTACGGCTTCGCACGGACCTGTGTTTTTAGTAAACAGTCGCTTCTCGCTGGTCTCTGCGGCCACCCCCAGCTCACCGAGTAAATCGGATCACCAGTGATGGCCCCCCTTCTCCCGAAGTTACGGGGGCATTTTGCCGAGTTCCTTAACCATAGTTCACCCGAACGCCTCGGTATTCTCTACCTGACTACCTGAGTCGGTTTAGGGTACGGGCCGCCATGAAACTCGCTAGAGGCTTTTCTCGACAGCATAGGATCATCCACTTCACCACAATCGGCTCGGCATCAGGTCTCAGACTTATATGCACGACGGATTTGCCTACCGTGCGTCCTACACCCTTACCCCGGGACAACCACCGCCCGGGCTGGACTACCTTCCTGCGTCACCCCATCGCTTACCTAGTACAAGTCTGGTTCGTCGGCTCCACCACTACCCTCAACTCCGAAGAGATCGGGCCGGCTTCACGGACTTAGCATCGCCTGATTCAGTATTGGGCGTTTCAAAGCGGGTACCGGAATATCAACCGGTTGTCCATCGACTACGCCTGTCGGCCTCGCCTTAGGTCCCGACTTACCCTGGGCAGATCAGCTTGACCCAGGAACCCTTAGTCAATCGGCGCACACGTTTCTCACGTGTGTATCGCTACTCATGCCTGCATTCTCACTCGTGAACCGTCCACAACTCGCTTCCGCGGCTGCTTCACCCGGCACACGACGCTCCCCTACCCATCCATACTCCCGTTGGGGATATGTGTATGAATGACACGACTTCGGCGGTACGCTTGAGCCCCGCTACATTGTCGGCGCGGAATCACTTGACCAGTGAGCTATTACGCACTCTTTCAAGGGTGGCTGCTTCTAAGCCAACCTCCTGGTTGTCTCTGCGACTCCACATCCTTTCCCACTTAGCGTACGCTTAGGGGCCTTAGTCGATGCTCTGGGCTGTTTCCCTCTCGACCATGGAGCTTATCCCCCACAGTCTCACTGCCGTGCTCTCACTTACCGGCATTCGGAGTTTGGCTAAGGTCAGTAACCCGGTAGGGCCCATCGCCTATCCAGTGCTCTACCTCCGGCAAGAAACACACGACGCTGCACCTAAATGCATTTCGGGGAGAACCAGCTATCACGGAGTTTGATTGGCCTTTCACCCCTAACCACAGGTCATCCCCCAGGTTTTCAACCCTGGTGGGTTCGGTCCTCCACGAAGTCTTACCTCCGCTTCAACCTGCCCATGGCTAGATCACTCCGCTTCGGGTCTAGAGCGTGCAACTCAATCGCCCTATTCGGACTCGCTTTCGCTACGGCTTCCCCACACGGGTTAACCTCGCTACACACCGCTAACTCGCAGGCTCATTCTTCAAAAGGCACGCAGTCACGACGCACCGAGCAAGCTCGATGCGCGACGCTCCCACGGCTTGTAGGCACACGGTTTCAGGTACTATTTCACTCCGCTCCCGCGGTACTTTTCACCATTCCCTCACGGTACTATCCGCTATCGGTCACCAGGGAATATTTAGGCTTAGCGGGTGGTCCCGCCAGATTCACACGGGATTTCTCGGGCCCCGTGCTACTTGGGTGTCTCTCAAACGAGCCGTTGATGTTTCAGCTACGGGGGTCTTACCCTCTACGCCGGACCTTTCGCATGTCCTTCGCCTACACCAACGGTTTCTGACTCGTCTCACAGCCGGCAGACTGTGAAAAAGAGATCCCACAACCCCGCATGCGCAACCCCTGCCGGGTATCACACGCATACGGTTTGGCCTCATCCGGTTTCGCTCGCCACTACTCCCGGAATCACGGTTGTTTTCTCTTCCTGAGGGTACTGAGATGTTTCACTTCCCCTCGTTCCCTCCACACTGCCTATGTGTTCAGCAGCGGGTGACAGCCCATGACGACTGCCGGGTTTCCCCATTCGGAAACCCCCGGATCAAAGCTTGGTTGACAGCTCCCCGGGGACTATCGTGGCCTCCCACGTCCTTCATCGGTTCCTGGTGCCAAGGCATCCACCGTGCGCCCTTAAAAACTTGGCCACAGATGCTCGCGTCCACTGTGCAGTTCTCAAACAACGACCAGCCACCCATCACCCCA
>JBJDMS010000015.1:0-4509 GCA_044900255.1 Microbacterium sp. NPDC090218
GAGCGGGTGGGTGATCCGGAGCTGCGGCGGGGCGCGCTGGAGCCGTTGGAGGTTTTGGAGCGGGGCCGTGAGCGGGTGGAGGCGGCCGGCCGTGACGCCTCTGCTCTGTGCGAGGCGCTCGCCGCGCTGGAGGAGGACTTCACCCGCATCACCGACACCGCGTCCCAGCGCGCCAAGGGCACCCGCACCGCGCCCAACCGCTCGCTGGTCTACTCCGACACCCGGCGCTCCGCCACCGCCCGGCTCAGCACCGCCGTCCTGGACGAGCTGACCCCGCTCTCTTTGTGCCTGACGGCCGTGGGCTGGCTGACCAGCCGGTACGCGGAATCCATGCGCGCCCGGATCCGGGAGAGCTTCGACCGTGTGCGCGGCGACCGCCCCACCACCGATCTCGCCTCGCTCTGGTTCGCCTGCCTGCCGGCCCCGCACGCGGCGTCCATGCCGGAGGCGGACCGGATCGGTGCCGAGCTGCGCGACCGCTGGGCCCGGATCATCGATGCCCCGGAAGGCGCCCGCCGGGTACAGCTGTCCTCGGCGGACATCGCCGACCGGGTACGGGAGGAGTTCGACGGCCCGCGTGACGGCTGGTCGCTCTCCCGCTACGTCAGCCCCGACGTACTGATCATGGCCAAGGACGCCGCCTCAGTCGAACGGGGCGACTTCGAACTCGTCCTGGGCGAACTGCACATCGCCATGAACACCGTCGCCGCCTCGCTCTTCGTCAACCAGCATCCGGCCGTCGAGGAGCTGATCGCCGAGACCGACCGCGACTTCCCCGGGCCCCGGCTGATGCCGATGCTGCCCAAGGAGCTGCCGCTGAAGTGGTCGGCACGCAGCCGCCCCGCCCTGGACCGCCCGGAGGACTACTTCGTGGCCGTCGCCGAACACACCAGCGACCCGCACCGGGACCGCACCGTGCTCAGCGCCGAGGTCACCGTGACCGACCGCGACGGCCGGCTCACGGCCGTCCTGCCGGACGGCAGCGAGTTCGACGTACTGGACGTCTTCAGCCACGCCCTCACCAACCGCGTGATGGACCGCTTCGCCCTCCGCATCGACGCGGATCATGTGCCTCGGGTGGCGGTGGACAAGCTGGTGGTGAGCCGGGAGTCGTGGCGGTTCACGGGTGGGGATCTGGAGTTCGCGGAGGAGAAGAGTGAGGCGCGGCGGTATGTGCGGGCGCGGAACTGGCGTGGTGAGCGTGGTCTGCCGCGGTATGTGTTTGTGGTGTCGCCGACCGAGCCGCGTCCGTTCTATGTGGACTTCGATGCCCCGGTGTACGTGAACATTCTCGCCAAGGCCGCCCGGCGGCTGGCGCGGAAGGACCCTCAGGCCAAGCTCACCGTCACCGAGATGCTGCCGAGCCCGGAACACGCCTGGCTCACCGACGACCAGGGCAACGCCTACACCTCCGAACTCCGCTTCGTCGCCGTCGACCAGGAACACCGGCAGGGAGGTGTGCCCTCATGGTGAGCTTCCTCGACACCATCCGGGCCCACGCTGTGCGTACGCCGGAGGCCACCGCTCTGCGCGCCCCCGGTCGCACCATCAGCTACCGCGGGCTCGACGCCTGGATCGACAGGCTGGCCCACGTCCTGACCGACCGGGGAATAGTGCGCGAGCGGGTCTGCGCGATCGCCCTGGAACCCGGGCCGGAGAGCGTGGTCGCGGTGGCGGCGGTACTCCGGGCCGGAGGTGCCTTTCTCACCCTGGACGTGACACAGCCGCCGGCCCGGCTGGCCGCCATGGTCCGCAGCGCCGGCGCCACGGCCCTGCTCACCCGGGGCACGGTGCGAGGGCACGCGGGGCTGATGGCCCAGGGAACGGTGATCGACCTCGACGAGCTGGGCGAACCGGACAGCTGGGACGGCTCCCACCGCGTGCGAGCCGCCGGAACGCCCTCCGTACGGCCGGAGGTCTCCGGGCGGCAGCTGGCGTACGTCAGCCACACCTCCGGCTCGACCGGCACCCCCAACGCCGTCCTGATCGAGCGCGCGGGCCTCGACTCGTATCTCCACTTCGTCGCCCGCGACTACGGTCTCGGCCCGCACACCGTGGCACTCCAGGTCGCCCCCCTCGGCTACGACGCCTCCATCCGCGACACCTTCGCCCCGCTGGTCGCCGGGGGCACCGTGGTCCTGGCGGAACGGAGCACCCTGCTGCGAGCCGACAGCTTCGCGGAGATCCTGCGGCGCGAGGGCGTCGACACCCTGCTCAGCGTCACCCCGTCCTTTCTCACCTTCCTCGCCCAGCAGGACCGGGCCGAGGAGCGCCTCGGCGGACTGCGCACGGTCGTGGCCAGCGGTGAGTCACTGCTGCCGTTCCTCAGCTCCGGTTCCCGCCGGCTGCTGCCCGGCAGCCTGGTCAACCAGTACGGCCCCACCGAGTGCACCATGACCGCGACCCGCTACGCGGTCCCTCCCGAACCGGACACCACCACGGACCTGATCGGGACCGCCATCGACGGGATGACGGTCACCCTGACCGGCCCCGACGGACGGGAGACGCCCCCGGGGGAGGTCGGCGAGATCACTCTCGGCGGCATCGGTGTGGCACGCGGCTACAGAGGGCGGCCCGAGCTCACCGCCGACCGCTTCCGGCCGGACCCCGGTGGGCCGCCGGGCGCCCGCGCCTACGGCACCGGGGACCTGGCGCGGGTGGGACAGGACGGCGTACTGGAGTATCTGGGCCGCTCCGACCGGCAGGTGAAGATCCGGGGCTACCGGGTCGACCCGGCCGAGATCGAAGGCGTACTGCTCAGCCACCCCCGGGTGACCGGGGCCGTGGTCACCGCCGAACCGGACGAGCGGGGAAAGACGTTCCTGCAAGCCCATGTCACCGGCTCGCTCGACGCGGTCACCAACGCGGAGCTGCGCAGACATCTGGCAAGGACTCTGCCGCCCCACATGATGCCGCGCGGTTTCCAGCGCATCGAGCGGCTGCCCACCACCCGCACGGGGAAGACCGACCGGGCCGCCCTGCTGGCCCGCGCCCCGCAGAGCGCGGGCCGGACGCCATGACCGCCGCCGGAACCCGCCTCGGCCCGGCCGACGTGCGGGCGGCGGCCGTACGGATCCGCGGACCCGTACGGCGTACGCCGCTGCTGGCCGCCGACGCCCTGCCGGCACTGTTCGGACCCGGACAGCGCGGACTGCTGCTGAAGGCCGAACACCTTCAACACGGAGGCTCCTTCAAGGCGCGTGGCGCCGCCAACGCCATGCTCGGCCAGGACAGTGTCACCGTGGTCGCGGGGTCCTCCGGCAACCACGGCATCGCGGTGGCCGCGCTCGCCCGCCGGATCGGCGCCGAGGCCACCGTCGTGATGGCCGCCGGAGCGGGCCGGGCCAAGGCCGACGCCATCCGTCGGCTGGGCGCCCGGGTGCTCACGATCGACGGCGGCGTCGCCGCACGCGACCAGCGCGCCCGGGAACTGGCGGAGGACACCGGCGCCCTGCTGGTGCCCTCCTCCGACGACGAACTGGTCGTCGCGGGCCAGGGCACCGTCGTCCTGGAGATCCTGGAGGAGGCGCCCGACATCGATCTGCTCTTCGTCCCGGTCGGCGGCGGAGGGCTGCTGGCGGGCAGCTGCCTCGCGGCAGCCCTGGCCGCGCGCCCGCCGCGCGTCATCGGCGTGGAGCCCCGGCAGGCGTGCCGCTACGCCGTATCGCTCGAGGCCGGGAGCCCGGTGGAGGTGCCCGCCTCGCAGACCGTCGCCGACGGACTGCGCGGCCAGCGGCCCGGCGAGATCACCTTTCCCATCATCCAGCGGCGGGTCGACGAACTGGTCGCAGTCGAGGACGGGGAGATCCTCCGGGCCATGGAGCTGCTGCACCGGGCCGGCCTGCCCGCCGAACCGAGCGGCAGTGTCGCCCTGGCCGGCGCGCTCCGGCGCGGCTTCCACGGACGCACGGCCGTGGTCGTCTCCGGCGGCAACTCGCCGTCCGCCCTGGCCGCCATGGGAGTGGGCGGCGCCGCGGAGGCGGGACCTGCGGCCCCGCCGTCCCCCGTACCACCGCTGTCCGTCCTGCAGTGACGCACGCTCCCCTCATCACCGCTTCTTCTTCACCTTCCTCTTCGTTCAAAGGAGTCATCATGACCGTTCAGGACCAGACCGTCGCGTGGGATCGGCGGAGCACCGCCGGGCTGACCGAACTGATCACCGGCCTCTACCAGGAGGCACTGAGCAACGAAGGACTCGACGAGAAGGCGGACTTCTTCGAGTCCGGGGGTGACTCGCTGACGGCGTTCCAGATCACCGGCCGCATCCAGGAGGCGCTGGGCACCGAGATCGCGGTCGCCCTCGTCTTCGCCTACCCCACCCCGGAGGAACTCGCGGAGATCGTCGCCGAGGAGCTCGCGGACACCCCGGCGGGCGTGGCCCATGAGTGACGACGGCGCTCCGCTGCTGGGCCGCCGTTGGCGGTTGTGGGAGCAGTTCTCGTTGCGTGGGCCGGGTTTTCCGGTGGGGGGTGTGCTGGATCTGGCTCCGGTGGATCTGTCGGTGTATGC
>JBJDMS010000016.1:0-2983 GCA_044900255.1 Microbacterium sp. NPDC090218
GCGCGCGGCGGCAGGGCCGAGCGGACTGCCTGCGGATGCGCCAGAGGTACGGTTCGCGCTCTCCCACGGCTACCGGCTCGGCCAGATCGAGCGATCGAGCCAGCTCACGCTGCCGCTGCCGTCCGCTACGGCCGACGCGCTGCTCGCGGATGCGGTCGCCCACTCCGGGGGCTACCGGACCATCAGCTGGTGGCGGCGCACCCCCGACGAGTTCGCCGAGGCGTTCGCCGCGCTCAAAGAGCGGATGACGACCGACGTGCCGCAGGCCGGCATCGCACTCGACGACGAAGCCTGGACGCCGGAGCGCGTCCGTCAGCACGAGGACGAGCTGTCGGGGCGAGGAGAGCCACTGCTGGTGACGGTCGCCCAGCACATCCAGAGCGGCGAGCTGGCGGCGTACACCGAGATCGCCGTGCCGGACGACGGAGACAAGGCGGAGCAGTACGACACGCTGGTGGCCGCAGCCCACCGTGGTAGGAGGCTCGGCACGCTGGTGAAGCTGGAGAACCTGCGGCGCCTCGGCGGCCTGGCCCCGCGCATCCACCGGCTGCTGACCTGGAACGCCGATGAGAACACCCCGATGCTCGCGGTCAACGACGCCTTCGGCTTTCGCCCGCACGCCCTGACCGGCAACTGGCAGAAGACACTCCCCTGACGCGCGCTGCTGCTGCTGCCCGCCTTCTCCGTCCGAACGGACAATGCGCCGCATTCGGCCACCATCTCCGTCCGGAAGGAGATTCGGACGGCATGTCGGGCGAGGTGTCCTGCGTTGCGTACAACAGGAGTCTCCGCGCGACACGCCGCCCGGCTCTCCGTTCGGAAGGAGAATCGGGTGACCTGCGGCCGATTATCCGTTCGGAAGGAGATTCCGGGGGGGTGCCCCTATGTCATTCGTCAAGAGGTCTGGTGTCCCGGCGCGTAGTGTGAGCGCATGGTTGAGGACTGGCGGTTGATGGGGCAGGAGTCTTATCTCGCCGGTCGGTCCTTGCGGTTTGCGCGATGGACGCCGTATCGGCTTGGTTGGGATCATGACCACTGCGACTTCTGCTCGGCAGAGATTTCTGACGACCAGACGGGCCACGCCGACTTCAACGAAGCGTGGGTGACGGCGGACGACGATTACACGTGGGTATGCCCGAAGTGCTTCAACGACTTCCGCGAGCGATTCGGATGGATCGCCGCGGAGCGATAAACAGTCGCCCGCTGGAGGCTTCTCGCTAGGCGGCGATCTGTCGAGCCTGCGGCTGGTAGAGGGTGCCGTCGCGGAGCATGGCGTAGAGGACGTCGGATCGGCGTCGGGCGAGGGCGATGAGGGCTTGGTTGTGGCGTTTGCCTTGAGCGATCTTGCGGTCGTAGTAGGCACGGGATTCCGGGTCGCGGAGCGCGGCGAACGCAGAGAGGAACATGGCCCGTTTCAAGATCTTGTTCCCGCGCCTCGAGGGATGCTCGCCGCGGATCGAGGACCCGGATCGTCTCGTGACGGGGGCGAGCCCGGCGTATGAGGCGAGGTGCCCCGCGGTGGGGAACGTCTTCGTGGTGACCTCGGTGAGGAGCCGGGCCGCGGTCCTGACGCCGACTCCGGGCATGCTCGTCAGGACCGGTTGAAGAGGGTGCGCATCGACGATCTTCTCGACCTCGACGGCGATCTCATCCCGCTGCCGTCGCAGCGCCTGGAGTTGTTCGGCGAGGCGTGGGAGGACGAGCGCGGCGGCGGCGGTGCCGGTGACCACGACGGTCTGCTCGCCCAACGCGGTGATGATCTCCGCCGCCCAGACACGGCCTTTGCGGGGCGCGTTCTTGAGGAGTCGGTTCCCGAGTCGCTTCTCGCCCGCGGCGCGCATCGCGGCTGGCGATGGGTAGTGCTGCAGCAGGTCGAGGATCGCCGGATGATCCAGCCGGGGGCCGATCACCCGTTCCAACGCGGGGTGGATCTGGGTGAGCAGGCCTCTGATCCGGTTGCTCACCTGAGTGATCTGCCCGGCGAGGTCTTCGTCGAACCCGCAGAGCATCGACAGTTCCGCGACCTGTTCGTCGGCGACCTGGATCGATCGGAGCGTGTGCGGCATCGTTCGCGCCGTCTCCGCGATGATCGCGGCGTCCCTGGCGTCGGTCTTCGCCTCACCGGGGTGCAGGTCGGCGATGCGGCGCATCGCGAGCCCGGGCAGGTAACCAACGAGTGCGCCTTCAGCCTGAGCGACCGCGACTGGCAGCGCGCCGATCGTTGCCGGCTGATCGACGACGAGGAGTACCAGCCCATGCTGCTGCAACTGCGCTAACACCGCTCGCAGCTTGGCCTCGTCGTTCGGGAGCGCCCTGTCGAACAGTCGTTTCCCGGTCCGGTCGAGAGCGACGGCATGATGCTCGCCCTTGCCGACGTCGAGTCCGATGAATACGTCGACGTCGTCGTATCTGTCGATGCTGTTGACCACGCTGTCCTCCGCTCCATCCGACGGCGTCCGCGGGCGGTGTGTCTCGGCATCCACGTTACGAACGGCCTCGAGCAGGTGCTCGGGTCCAGCCCCTATCAGCGATCACGCACCGCCGACCAGGCCCGGTGACAACACCCCCCAGATCATCAAGGACAGGGGGCAGCAATCATGCCGGGCCCGGCAGGCCGTCACCGCCCAGCATGCTCGCCGAACGGGTCACGAAGAAAGTAACGGGGCGCGCCGGCCGTCCGCTCGTCGTGCTCCTGCATGGTTTCGGCCACGACGAGACCGACTGGGCACAGCATTTCGACTCGATCCCACCCGGAGCCGTCGGCGCATCGCTGCGTGGGCCGGCCGCCACCGGTCGGGGATGGGCGTGGGCCGACTTCAGCGGCCAGAAATTGCGCATGGCGCAGGGGAACAGGGCCATGTCCGCGGTGGCCCGTGGTGTCGCCGGATGGATCGCACGCCAGGATGCGAGCTCTGTCTCGCTCGTCGGGTGGTCCCAGGGCGGAGCGCTGGCCTTGCACCTGCTCCGGAAGAGCCCGAGCGCG
>JBJDMS010000017.1:0-2865 GCA_044900255.1 Microbacterium sp. NPDC090218
GAAATCCCGTGTGAATCTGTCAGGACCACCTGATAAGCCTAAATACTCCCAGATGACCGATAGCGGACAAGTACCGTGAGGGAAAGGTGAAAAGTACCCCGGGAGGGGAGTGAAATAGTACCTGAAACCGTTTGCTTACAAACCGTTGGAGCCTCCTTAGTAGGGGTGACAGCGTGCCTTTTGAAGAATGAGCCTGCGAGTTAGCGATATGTGGCGAGGTTAACCCGTGTGGGGTAGCCGTAGCGAAAGCGAGTCTGAATAGGGCGATTCAGTCGCATGTCCTAGACCCGAAGCGAAGTGATCTATCCATGGCCAGGTTGAAGCGACGGTAAGACGTCGTGGAGGACCGAACCCACTTAGGTTGAAAACTGAGGGGATGAGCTGTGGATAGGGGTGAAAGGCCAATCAAACTTCGTGATAGCTGGTTCTCTCCGAAATGCATTTAGGTGCAGCGTTGCGTGTTTCTTGCCGGAGGTAGAGCTACTGGATGGCCGATGGGCCCTACAAGGTTACTGACGTCAGCCAAACTCCGAATGCCGGTAAGTGAGAGCGCAGCAGTGAGACTGTGGGGGATAAGCTTCATAGTCGAGAGGGAAACAACCCAGACCACCAACTAAGGTCCCAAAGCGCGTGCTAAGTGGGAAAGGATGTGGAGTTGCCTTGACAACCAGGAGGTTGGCTTAGAAGCAGCCACCCTTGAAAGAGTGCGTAATAGCTCACTGGTCAAGTGATTCCGCGCCGACAATGTAACGGGGCTCAAGCACGCCACCGAAGTTGTGGCATTGACATTATTGGTAGGCCTTCGTGGTCCAGCCGTGTTGATGGGTAGGAGAGCGTCGTGTGGCCAGCGAAGCGGCGGTGTAAACCAGCCGTGGAGGCTACACGAGTGAGAATGCAGGCATGAGTAGCGAATGACGTGTGAGAAACACGTCCTCCGAAAGACCAAGGGTTCCAGGGTCAAGCTAATCTTCCCTGGGTAAGTCGGGACCTAAGGCGAGGCCGACAGGCGTAGTCGATGGACAACGGGTTGATATTCCCGTACCGGCGAAGAACCGCCCAAGCTAATCCAGTAGTGCTAAGTGTCTGAATCCCAGTGACTGATCCCTTCGGGGTGACGCTCTGGGCCTAGCGCACGACCCCATTCTGGTGCGGTTAGCGTATTAACAGGTGTGACGCAGGAAGGTAGCCCAAGCCAGGCGATGGTTGTCCTGGTGCAAGTGCGTAGGCCGAGTCGTAGGCAAATCCGCGATTCATACAGGCTGAGACACGATGCGGATAAAAAGTGGGTGATCCTATGCTGCCAAGAAAAGCATCGACGCGAGGTTCTAGCTGCCCGTACCCCAAACCGACTCAGGTGGTCAGGTAGAGAATACCAAGGAGATCGAGAGAATCGTGGTTAAGGAACTCGGCAAAATGCCCCCGTAACTTCGGGAGAAGGGGGGCCTTCGGCGTATAGGGATTTACTCCCGAAAGCGTTTGGAGGCCGCAGAGACTAGTGGGTAGCGACTGTTTACTAAAAACACAGGTCCGTGCCAAGTCGCAAGACGATGTATACGGACTGACGCCTGCCCGGTGCTGGAAGGTTAAGAGGACCGGTTAGCCGCAAGGCGAAGCTGAGAATTTAAGCCCCAGTAAACGGCGGTGGTAACTATAACCATCCTAAGGTAGCGAAATTCCTTGTCGGGTAAGTTCCGACCTGCACGAATGGCGTAACGACTTCCCAACTGTCTCAACCGCGAACTCGGCGAAATTGCATTACGAGTAAAGATGCTCGTTACGCGCAGCAGGACGGAAAGACCCCGTGACCTTTACTACAGCTTGGTATTGGTGTTCGGTGTGGCTTGTGTAGGATAGGTGGGAGACTTTGAAGCATGGACGCTAGTTCGTGTGGAGTCATTGTTGAAATACCACTCTGGTCACTCTGGATATCTAACTTCGAACCGTAATCCGGTTCAGGGACAGTGCCTGGTGGGTAGTTTAACTGGGGCGGTTGCCTCCCAAAAAGTAACGGAGGCGCCCAAAGGTTCCCTCAACCTGGTTGGCAATCAGGTGTCGAGTGTAAGTGCACAAGGGAGCTTGACTGTGAGACTGACAGGTCGAGCAGGGACGAAAGTCGGGACTAGTGATCCGGCAGTGGCTTGTGGAAGCGCTGTCGCTCAACGGATAAAAGGTACCTCGGGGATAACAGGCTGATCTTGCCCAAGAGTCCATATCGACGGCATGGTTTGGCACCTCGATGTCGGCTCGTCGCATCCTGGGGCTGGAGTAGGTCCCAAGGGTTGGGCTGTTCGCCCATTAAAGCGGTACGCGAGCTGGGTTTAGAACGTCGTGAGACAGTTCGGTCCCTATCCGCTGCGCGCGTAGGAAATTTGAGAGGATCTGACCCTAGTACGAGAGGACCGGGTTGGACGAACCTCTGGTGTGTCAGTTGTTCCGCCAGGAGCACCGCTGATTAGCTACGTTCGGGATGGATAACCGCTGAAAGCATCTAAGCGGGAAGCCGGCCTCAAGATGAGATTTCCATACCTTCGGGTGAGAGGCTCCCAGCCAGACTACTGGGTTGATAGGCCAGATGTGGAAGTGCAGTAATGCATGCAGCTGACTGGTACTAATAAGCCGATGACTTGATAACACACCGTTTGTTGGTGCTACGCGTCCACTGAGTGGTTCTCGATGTACGGTCGAGAACCGCATAACAACAATGACTTTGTTATGTGTTTGATTGAAACATCAATAGTGTTTCGGCGGCCATAGCGTGAGGGAAACGCCCGGTTACATTCCGAACCCGGAAGCTAAGCCTCACAGCGCCGATGGTACTGCAGGGGGGACCCTGTGGGAGAGTAGGACACCGCCGGACTCCTTTTA
>JBJDMS010000018.1:0-1605 GCA_044900255.1 Microbacterium sp. NPDC090218
CGGGCCTGGCTGTGATGGCTGGGTCGTGGGAGCATCCGATCCTTGAGAACTCAACAGCGTGCACTTGTCAAATGCCAAATTATCCTCGTCTAGCTTCGGCTGGGTGAGAATTCCTTTGGATCAAAGACCAACCTCCTTGTGGGGTTGGCAATGGATGAAGTCAGCAATGAATTTGTCTCTTTGGTCAGCATCAAACTCGCTGCGTCATCGTTTTCCCGGTGTCGTATGCATTTCTTTTTTACGGAGAGTTTGATCCTGGCTCAGGATGAACGCTGGCGGCGTGCTTAACACATGCAAGTCGAACGGTGAACACGGAGCTTGCTCTGTGGGATCAGTGGCGAACGGGTGAGTAACACGTGAGCAACCTGCCCCTGACTCTGGGATAAGCGCTGGAAACGGCGTCTAATACTGGATATGTGACGTGACCGCATGGTCTGCGTCTGGAAAGAATTTCGGTTGGGGATGGGCTCGCGGCCTATCAGCTTGTTGGTGAGGTAATGGCTCACCAAGGCGTCGACGGGTAGCCGGCCTGAGAGGGTGACCGGCCACACTGGGACTGAGACACGGCCCAGACTCCTACGGGAGGCAGCAGTGGGGAATATTGCACAATGGGCGCAAGCCTGATGCAGCAACGCCGCGTGAGGGACGACGGCCTTCGGGTTGTAAACCTCTTTTAGCAGGGAAGAAGCGAAAGTGACGGTACCTGCAGAAAAAGCGCCGGCTAACTACGTGCCAGCAGCCGCGGTAATACGTAGGGCGCAAGCGTTATCCGGAATTATTGGGCGTAAAGAGCTCGTAGGCGGTTTGTCGCGTCTGCTGTGAAATCCGGAGGCTCAACCTCCGGCCTGCAGTGGGTACGGGCAGACTAGAGTGCGGTAGGGGAGATTGGAATTCCTGGTGTAGCGGTGGAATGCGCAGATATCAGGAGGAACACCGATGGCGAAGGCAGATCTCTGGGCCGTAACTGACGCTGAGGAGCGAAAGGGTGGGGAGCAAACAGGCTTAGATACCCTGGTAGTCCACCCCGTAAACGTTGGGAACTAGTTGTGGGGTCCATTCCACGGATTCCGTGACGCAGCTAACGCATTAAGTTCCCCGCCTGGGGAGTACGGCCGCAAGGCTAAAACTCAAAGGAATTGACGGGGACCCGCACAAGCGGCGGAGCATGCGGATTAATTCGATGCAACGCGAAGAACCTTACCAAGGCTTGACATATACGAGAACGGGCCAGAAATGGTCAACTCTTTGGACACTCGTAAACAGGTGGTGCATGGTTGTCGTCAGCTCGTGTCGTGAGATGTTGGGTTAAGTCCCGCAACGAGCGCAACCCTCGTTCTATGTTGCCAGCACGTAATGGTGGGAACTCATGGGATACTGCCGGGGTCAACTCGGAGGAAGGTGGGGATGACGTCAAATCATCATGCCCCTTATGTCTTGGGCTTCACGCATGCTACAATGGCCGGTACAAAGGGCTGCAATACCGTGAGGTGGAGCGAATCCCAAAAAGCCGGTCCCAGTTCGGATTGAGGTCTGCAACTCGACCTCATGAAGTCGGAGTCGCTAGTAATCGCAGATCAGCAACGCTGCGGTGAATACGTTCCCGGG
>JBJDMS010000019.1:0-1267 GCA_044900255.1 Microbacterium sp. NPDC090218
GTCCCAGTTCGGATTGAGGTCTGCAACTCGACCTCATGAAGTCGGAGTCGCTAGTAATCGCAGATCAGCAACGCTGCGGTGAATACGTTCCCGGGCCTTGTACACACCGCCCGTCAAGTCATGAAAGTCGGTAACACCCGAAGCCGGTGGCCTAACCCTTGTGGAAGGAGCCGTCGAAGGTGGGATCGGTGATTAGGACTAAGTCGTAACAAGGTAGCCGTACCGGAAGGTGCGGCTGGATCACCTCCTTTCTAAGGAGCATCTGGCACCTGGTGTCGTTAGACGCTTGGTGTCCAGGCGCCAGATCGAGACGAATGTTCTCGCTGGTAGCTCATGGGTGGAACATTGACATTGGTGCAGAGCTGATCGGTTTGATCCAAGTACGCTTCTTCGGGAGTTGGAACGGTTCGGGCTGGGAGGGTTTGCACGTGCACGCTGTTGGGTCCTGAGGGACCGGGCCTCGTCCGAAATGGGCGGGAAACGAACCTCTGGACCTTTTCTTGTTGGCCATGACTGGGCCGCGGGAAGGGTACCGCCCGTACTTTGAGAACTACACAGTGGACGCGAGCATCTTAGATTCGAGACGTTGTCTCGGATCACAAGATCAAACAACATTCCCTTCGGGGGGTGTTGGTAGATCATTGGTCAATCTGATCCGCCCTTTTGGGGGTGGGTCGATCGATTCTAAAACTCATGTGATTTCAAGTTTCTAAGAGCAAACGGTGGATGCCTTGGCATCTGGAGCCGAAGAAGGACGTAGTAATCTGCGATAAGCCTCGGGGAGTTGATAAACGAACTTTGATCCGAGGATTTCCGAATGGGGAAACCCCGCTGGGCCCGTTAGGTGACCCAGTGACTCCCGCCTGAATATATAGGGCGGGTAGAGGGAACGTGGGGAAGTGAAACATCTCAGTACCCACAGGAAGAGAAAGCAAAAGCGATTCCGTTAGTAGTGGCGAGCGAAACCGGATCAGGCTAAACCGATCATGTGTGATAGCCGGCAGGCGTTGCATGGTCGGGGTTGTGGGACTTTTCTGCTGCTTCTGCCGAACAGCGAACGTTACAGAGGAATATAGGCGAATGGTTTTGAAAGGCCAGTCATAGAGGGTGCCAACCCCGTAGCCGAAATGTTCTGATGGCGTGAAGAGTATCCCAAGTAGCACGGGGCCCGAGAAATCCCGTGTGAATCTGTCAGGACCACCTGATAAGCCTAAATACTCCCAGATGACCGATAGCGGACAAGTACCGTGAGGGAAAGGTGAAAAGT
>JBJDMS010000020.1:0-1237 GCA_044900255.1 Microbacterium sp. NPDC090218
GTCCCAGTTCGGATTGAGGTCTGCAACTCGACCTCATGAAGTCGGAGTCGCTAGTAATCGCAGATCAGCAACGCTGCGGTGAATACGTTCCCGGGTCTTGTACACACCGCCCGTCAAGTCATGAAAGTCGGTAACACCTGAAGCCGGTGGCCTAACCCTTGTGGAGGGAGCCGTCGAAGGTGGGATCGGTAATTAGGACTAAGTCGTAACAAGGTAGCCGTACCGGAAGGTGCGGCTGGATCACCTCCTTTCTAAGGAGCATCTGACTCTTCGGAGTCCAGAACCCAGTTCGAAGGCATACGTTCTTCGCTGGGAGCTCATGGGTGGAACATTTGACATGGTGCGAAGGATGTTGTTCTTCTCCAGTACGCCACTTCGGTGGTTGGAACGGGGAGGGTGGCGGATGTCGCACCTGCACGCTGTTGGGTCCTGAGGGACCGGATGCGCTTTGACCTTCGGGTTGGAAGCATTTGGTTACTCTGGGCCTTTCGTTGTTTCTCCGTGGTGGGAAGCGATGAGGGGTACCGCCCGTACTTTGAGAACTACACAGTGGACGCGAGCATCTTGCAGCCGGCTTCGGTCGGTTGCACAAGATGATCTTAAAGATCATTAGTCAATTTCATTCCAGGCTTTCGAGTCTGGAGTCGATTCTGATTCAAACTCATGTGATTTCAAGTCTTTAAGAGCAAACGGTGGATGCCTTGGCATCTGGAGCCGAAGAAGGACGTAGCAATCTGCGATAAGCCTCGGGGAACTGATAAGCAAGTTTTGATCCGAGGGTGTCCGAATGGGGAAACCCCGCTGGGCGGCGTGCCGACCTAGTGACTCCCGCCTGAATATATAGGGCGGGTAGAGGGAACGTGGGGAAGTGAAACATCTCAGTACCCACAGGAAGAGAAAGCAACCGCGATTCCGTTAGTAGTGGCGAGCGAAACCGGAACAGGCTAAACCTAGCGTGTGTGATAGCCGGCAGGCGTTGCACGTTGGGGGTTGTGGGACTTTTCAGTCATCTCTGCCGAGGTGGCGGCGTTACAAGAAGGTATAGACGAACGGTCTTGAAAGGCCGGTCATAGAGGGTGCCAACCCCGTAGTCGAAATGCCTCTCTTGGCGCGAAGAGTATCCCAAGTAGCACGGGGCCCGTGAAATCCCGTGTGAATCTGTCAGGACCACCTGATAAGCCTAAATACTCCCAGATGACCGATAGCGGACAAGTACCGTGAGGGAAAGGTGAAAAGT
>JBJDMS010000021.1:0-1052 GCA_044900255.1 Microbacterium sp. NPDC090218
CGGGGGTCTTGATCAAAGGCGAAGACCTCCGGTGTGGTGGAGCTGTCTAGGACTGCACCACACGGAGGTCTTCGTGTCCCACCGTAATGCCCGGCTGACTGTTCATGGCAGGCGGTTGTTGATTCAACGTGTCCGTTCCGGCCGCCCGGTCGCTCATGTGGCCGAGGAGATGGGGATCTCGCGGGCGACCGCCCACAAGTGGGTCCGACGGTGGCAGGCCGAGGGCGACCCGGGACTGTTCGACCGCTCGAGCCGACCGCGCACCACCCCGCATCGCACCGCGCCCGAAACGGAAGCCGCTGTCTGTGATCTGCGACAGACCCGCAAGCTCGGACCTGCCCGGATCGGCCCGATCCTCGGACTACCCGCTTCCACGGTGCACCGGATCCTCACCCGCCACGGCCTGAACCGTCTGGCCTGGCTCGACCGGCCGACCGGCGAGCCGATACGCCGCTACGAACGCAGCCGTCCCGGCGAGCTGGTGCACGTCGACATCAAGAAGCTGGGCAACATCCCTGACGGCGGCGGCTGGCGCGCGGTCGGCAGAACAGCCGGCAACCAGAACCGGCAGAACACCACTGACTTGCGCAAGAGCTGCAAACCGGTGATCGGCTACAGCTACATCCATTCCGCCGTCGACGACCACTCCCGCCTCGCCTACAGCGAGGTCCTGGCCGACGAACGTCAGCACACCGCGATCGGGTTCTGGCAGCGGGCCCACGCGTTCTTCATGGGACACGGCGTCACCGTCGAACGAGTCATGACCGACAACGGCTCCTGCTACAAGTCCAGACTCTTCACCCAGGCCCTCACCACGCATGGCATCGCCCACAAGCGCATCCGGCCCTACCGGCCACAGACCAACGGCAAGGTCGAACGCTTCAACCGCACCCTGCTCGACGAATGGGCCTACCTCCGGCCCTACACCTCCAACGACGAACGCACCGAAGCCCTGGCAGACTTCCTCCACACCTACAACCACCACCGCTGCCACACCGCACTCGGCGGACTCCCGCCCGTCAGCCGCGTCAACAACGCTTCGGGTCAATACA